>CAVQPI010000009.1:0-202908 GCA_963714735.1 uncultured Alphaproteobacteria bacterium | reverse complement strand
TGGAAACGGCCTTCTGCATCGAAGCGGTTGAGGAAGCGATGGTCAAACATGGCAAGCCTGACATCTTCAATACCGATCAAGGATCGCAGTTCACGTCTATTGCCTTCATCAAAATGCTGACGGATGCCGTATCGAAATCTCGATGGATGGTAAGGGTGCCTGGCGGGACAATGTCTTTGTTGAACGGCTGTGGCGCACCATCAAATACGAGGAGGTCTATCTGAAGGCTTATGAAAACGTGCCACAAGCAAGGAGAGAAATCGGTAAATACATCACCTTCTACAACACCAAACGACCTCACTCATCGCTTGACGGACAAACACCCGATCAGGTTTACTTCAACGCGCTGAAACCAATCCCGGTGGCAGCATAACAAAGGTCGAAACCCACTTATAGAACAGGCAGAACCTGTTCAGAAAAACCGATCCACTTCTGATGGTTGATGCGCCGGCAGGCTATGATACCAAATCACTGCCACTGACGATTGATGTCGCCGAAGAATTCTACCTGAAACCCGATGCAGGCAAGCTGCTGATCTCCCCGGCAAATGAAGACCCCGAGCCGCCCTGCGACGTGCAGCCCGATGAGATGGACATTGCAATCTGTGTGGACCGGATCGAGCGTGCGTTTGACGTGTCGGTCAAGCGGGTTGAAAGCCCCTGGGCAGGCTTGCGCAGTTTCGTGGCCGACAAATCGCCGGTGGCGGGATTTTCCCGTCAAGGTCGACGGGTTTTATTGGCTGGCCGGGCAAGGTGGCTATGGCATCCAGTCCGCACCAGGCCTCGCACAATATGCGGCGGCAGAACTGATGGGAAAACCGGTTCCCGAACATATACTTGCAGAGCGGCTTGATCCGCAAACGATCCAGCCGGATCGAGAAGGGCTTGGCGTCTGATGTGGTTCGTTCCAATCATTCTGATTGTGCTTTTGGCGTCGGGTCTGGGGCTGGCATATGTGGTTGGCGGCGCGGCAGTCGTGTCTTTCATCCTGACCGACAACGAACGCTATCTTGCGATCCTGCCGCAAAAGGTTTTCTCGCAGATCAGTGTCTTTGCGCTGTTGTCGATGCCCCTGTTCATCCTTGCGGGCGAGTTGATGAACCGCGGCGGCGTGACCAAAGCCTTGATCGATTTCTCCATGGCGCTGGTGGGCCGCATTCGTGGCGGGCTGGGTCATGTAAACATCATGACATCCGTGTTCTTTGCAGGCATTTCGGGATCAGCCGTTGCTGATGCGGCGTCGCTTGTCGAATACGCTGGTCCCGGCGATGGAGCAACGTGGCTATACCAAGCTTTATGCAGGTGCCATCACCGCCGCCTCATCCATCATCGGGCCAATCGTGCCGCCGTCGATCATCCTGATCTTTTACGGCGCGATCATGCATCATCGGTAATACGTTCGTTCTTCTGTTTAATCATTTGCTCCTGTCTTAGCAATGATAAGCAAAAATCACTCCCTTATGCAATCACCCCAATCTGTCCATTGGGCGCTGATGGGGAACACAATGATGCAAACATAGCTTTCGCATACGGTGATGCTACCAATTTGGATGCAAAACAGGTTATCCAATTTCAGAAAAAAGTCTTTAAAATCAATAGAGCAAACAGGGGTTAGCCACTGTAAGTCATTGAAATTATTGATCTCGGTCAGCCTCTCCGGGCCCACCATTCAGTCAGCGTATTTTAACTCGTTTTCCGTTGTCTCCAAATAGAGCCGTTGTTTCCGTGGGTTATGCTGGCGGTTGAGTAAAGGCCTTGGCAGGCAATGTCAGAGGAACTTGACGGTTTTGCTTTGCCACTGGTCGAAGTTAAAAAGCTCAACCAAAATCGTCAAGTTGTTCTGACAATGCCGCAATGACTGATACGTGCGGGAAATAGACTTTGCTCTTGCACCAAGAACTTCCGAAATTTCGACCTCTTTCAGAAACTCGCTACGCGAGGTGAACAAAGACAAATATGTTGATTGTCACTGGACTTCACGAAGGAGGTATTCCGCCCGCTCAATGTACTGGTTTGCGATATCAAGTTTCTTTTTCAAGCGGGCCTTCTTATCGGTTCGCTTGGTCTGGCTGATCTCATTGCCGAGATCGTCAGACTTTTTTTCAGTTTTTTTAGAACTTTCTCCACGTGGTCCGGCTTGATCTTGCTGACCTTGCCCTGTTTCAGCCGCTTATTGTATTCCGCAATCTTACCGGAAAGCTTTTTCAGGCCCATCTGCAAATCTCCAGTTCAAATTCATTCATTGCTACACCTATTCGCATTGAAGCAATTTTCATTACATTGATATTTGGAGTAAAAGCCTCAAGTGCGCTCGTTTTTTTCGAGAAACGCCGCTTCAATTTCATCTTGATCTAGCGATAGCAGTTTTTCGACTTCGGCCATGCTGCTGTCTCGTTCGATGTAATAACTACGTGAGGCTTTGATCAAATCACGCATTGCGTTGTAGGCATAGCCGGAATCATTGAGAAACGATGTTGCAGCATCAGGCTTGAGTTTACCCCTGCGGATCAGTTTTTCTACACGCAGGGTGGTCGAGTGCAAATCATGTTCGACCTGCGCGCTTTCTTGGTCCAACCAAAGTACACTGCGGTTCTCTGGTAAATCGAGTTCCAGCTTATGAATTTCCACGATGATCCGTGCGATCTGCGTGCGAAGACCATCGTAAAGTTCGGTCACGGTGCCCTGCTGTCGTGTCGAAAAACGCAAAACATTTTTCCGAAGATGTTTGACTGATTTCACCGCCTGGACAATGTCGCTGGCCACATCGCGCAACGCATAAACACTATTAGCCACTTCAGGCGGCATCCGTTTGCCGCCAACACGTGTGGTAAAATCGATAATTGCAGAATAGAGCGTCTTCACTCTTCGCTCATATTCTTCATCCATGTTGAGGTCATATGGTTTTCGGCATTTCCGGACTGTATCGACAATGCTATCTGTCTCGTATAATTCGCGCCTGTGGAGATTGAGGCCATGAAGAATCAGTTCCACCGCGTTTTCATAAAGGTGCAGCACTTCCTTTCGTAATGAACTCTCTATAGTTTGAGGGAACTCATCGACCGCCTCGTTAAGAAAACGAGGCTGGCTCACATCGGGAATGGGCTCTACAATGCGGCGTTCAAGAAAGTCGATAAGTCTTCCAAGCAGGGGCAGCATCAGAATAACGCCCAGCGTATTGAAAATGGTATGAAAGACGGCAAGTTTGAGGGCGAAATCGTTTGGAGCGATTCCGACGATGTCGGCGATGCTGTCGACCACATTTCGCAAAGGTGTGATGAAAACAAGTGCCACTGCTGCCGTGGTCACGTTGAAAATCAGATGCGCCAATGCCAACCTTTTGCCTTGGAAGTTCGCGCTGAGTGAACCGATAATTGCCGTGATGGTGGTGCCAATATTTGCGCCGATTGCGAGCGCTAGTGCATTCTCGTAACTGATCTGTCCCGCAGCGAGCGCCGTCAGGATAAGCACCATCGTTGCATGACTCGACTGCATGATCACTGTGGCGAGGGTGCCGATGAGCGTATAAATGACCAGCCCTAAAAGACCTGGAAGAGCGAACCGAAGAAGATCTATCTGCTCCTTAAAGGCATCAAAACCTTCCTTCATATGATGTATCCCGAGGAACAGAAAGCCCAAGCCTCCAAGCGCATATCCAACACCACGCAAAGATTTTGGTTTCTGAAATACTAGGATAATGCTGAGCGCTATCATTGGCATTGCATAGGCCGCGATATTCACTTTAAGACCCAGACCTGCCACCAGCCAGGCCCCAGTGGTTGTACCAATATTGGCTCCGAAAATAATTCCTACGCCACCGATGAGTGAAACCAGACCTGCGCTGAGAAACGAGATGGTGATTACCGATACCAATGAACTGGACTGAAGGAATGTAGTGGAAATAATTCCGAAAAGTAATGCGCGCGGTGTGGAACCTGTAGCGCGCTCCAAAAGCCTTTCGAGAGCACCGCCACCAAACAGTTTGAACCCGTCCTCAAGCATCAACATTCCGAACAGGAAAATTGCAACACCAGCCGCGATCTCCTGGGCATTGGTGCTGAACCAGAATGCAAGAAGAATTGCTGCTATCGCGACCGGCAGGTAGAATTTACGCATCTCAGTTACGCTTTCCCATTCAGAGGCGTATCATGAGAACTGGTGGTAATACCTGTCAAAATCACATTTCCTAAAAGTCTGCGCAACACAGAACCCCTCGAAATCATCTGGGACGCATCTTTGTCTGACCGAGCAATGTCATGTTGTATGTACAATCAAGTCTGGAAGCGATGCTTTTCCGCTTGGTACAATAACAAAAGCCCCCAACATTGATATAAATCATCACACCGCAGTGCGATGAAGTCCACAATGCCTCCATCAAAATCGAGCAGGCCAATCGGTTTGTGGGAGGATATCCAGTTGCTGAAAACAGATAACATTCAAACCGCAGCCAACTTGAACCGCGATGAATTGTTCCGCTTCGGTACGGCATTGATCTTCATTGTCGGCATCATGTTGTTCACAATCGTCAGGACGAATGGCGGGGTCGATGGCGTCCTGCTCGTAGCTGCCGCGATGATCGGCGGATATATGGCGATGAACATCGGCGCGAATGATGTGGCGAACAATGTCGGTCCTGCGGTCGGATCGCAAGCAATCACTCTCACCGGTGCCATTTTGATTGCCATATTTTTTGAGGCGGGCGGCGCTATGATCGCAGGAGGTGACGTTGTCGGAACCATCAAGAAGGGTATAATTGATCCTGCCTTGATTGCCGATCGCGACACCTTCATCTGGCTTATGATTGCAGCTCTCCTTGCCGCGGCGGTTTGGTTGAATTTCGCTACCGCGATCGGCGCCCCTGTCTCCACAACACACTCGATAGTGGGCGGAGTGTTGGGCGCTGGGATAGCTGCAGCAGGCTGGGGCATCGCGAACTGGTATCAGGTGGGAATGATCGCCGCGAGTTGGGTTATTTCACCGCTAATGGGCGGGCTGATTGCTGCGATGTTCCTGTACATCATCAAGCGGACCATTACCTACCAAAGTGATGTAATGGCAGCGGCCAATCGGATTGTGCCGATACTGGTGTCTGTTATGGCCTGGGCTTTTGGAACATACCTGATGCTGAAAGGCGTGAAAAAGTTGGTCAATGTGGGTTTTCCCGCAGCGGTGGTGATCGGTTTCGTGGTTGCCGCGATCGTGTATGTTCTGATCCGACCTTACATCGCCCGAATGACCAAACGTCTTAAAAACCACAAATCGAGCGTGAATGAACTATTTACCGTGCCTTTGATCTTCGCAGCGGCTCTACTCAGTTTTGCCCATGGTGCCAACGATGTCGCAAATGCAGTTGGGCCATTAGCTGGAATTAATGAGGCGATCATTGGCGGAGCCGTCTCCTCCAAGGCTTCAATCCCCCTGTGGGTCATGGCCGTTGGCGCAATCGGAATCTCGTTGGGTTTGGCACTTTATGGACCAAAACTGATCCGAACTGTAGGCAGCGAGATTACTGAACTGGACAAGATGCGCGCCTTCTGCATCGCTATGGCTGCTTCGATTACCGTAATCATCGCCTCGCAGTTGGGACTTCCAGTCAGTTCCACACACATCGCGGTAGGAGGTGTTTTCGGTGTTGGTTTTCTGCGAGAGTACATAAAGTCTAGCTATTCACGTATGCTGGAAGAAATACGCGAACATCATGCTGATCAGGATCCCGAGGGAGTAGATGCCTTTCTGGTGCGCTTCCAGGCAGCCGATGTGAATACCAAGGGTGAGATGCTGCGCCAGATGAAGCAGCAAGCAGCGACGGATCGGATATTGAACAAGCGGGAAAGGAAGGACCTGGGTAGGGTCCACAGGGTTGAACTGGTAAAGCGCAATCTGCTGCTCCGGATCGCCGCAGCTTGGGTGATCACTGTGCCCTTAGCCGGAATGCTGGCGGCGATGTTCTTCTTCATGATACGTGGTATGCTTCTGCCGTAAGTGTAAGTCGCGTGGGTGTAGCGCCCTCAAAGACGTGAATTGAATTGAGGGCCGGTCTTGTGGTTTTGCAGCCCTGTCAGATGATCAGTCATCTGGTTTTCAATATCAAGACCATCAGTCTGATCGCAATTTTCCTTGGCGTCAGTTTCTTCCTTGTCAGCGTTGCGATAGGCAACAGCGCGATTGCCAGCCTGGTATTTGCCATCGGAATTGTCGTTGCCAATGTGCCCGAGGGGCTACTGCCCACTGTCACCCTGTCGCTCACAATGGCAAGCCGCCGAATGGCGAACAAGAATGCACTTATCAAAAATCTGGAAAGTGTGGAAACCCTTGCCAGCACGACCGTCATCTGCACCGACAAAACCGGCACGCTGACTCAAAATCCCTGATGACGGACAATGCTGCTTCGATTGCCCCAAAACTTTGAATGTGGATAGTGAAAGCGACATCGAAAAAATAAACCCGAGAGTCGCCTTTTTTGATTTCCGTCAATCTCTGGATCCCAATAATCTGGCAGTCTGATAGCAGATTTCCAAGAAGCAGGGGGGCTTTATGATCAAATGTCGTTTCAAGGTATTGGTAACTGCTTCGGCGGTAATTAGTTTATGTGGCAGTCTTGCCCATGCTGGCGGTTATGACACAGGAGAGCGAGATTGGGACTTTCTGTTTCAATCAGACAACGCGGCATTTGAGGCTGCTACTCGGCAGATAACGCCTCAGCGCACGTTGAAAAAAATCACAGGCACCCTTGGGCCATCCATCAATGTGCCAGAAGCCTCCGCATTTTCAGTTAGTCGCTTTTCTGTCATGTCGCGGTTTGGGGATAATGTTCGCTGTATGGCGAGCTATCGTGAGCCATGGGGTGGCCATGCAGACTATGGGATGAAGTGGGTCTATGCTGCTTCGGCGGTGGAGCAGCATTTCTCATCCAAGGATTACGGTATTACCTGCGCAGTTGGCTTCGAATCAGGCCCGGGCATCTTGAGCCTGGTTGGTGGCGGCTCTTATCAGGAAATCACCTATGAGTTGACGCAGTTTTATGCACCCTTTGGCGTCATGGGCCAAACAAAGGTCAGTGATGACGGATTTGGCTGGAGGGCAGGGTTGGCTTATGAAATTCCGCAATATGCCATGCGGGCTAGCCTAATCTACAATTCAGCAATTGACTATGACATGAAGGGCAGGGTTAACCGCCCATTGCCGGCCTTTTTTGGAGGCTATGTCGGAGCTGTATCTGGATCCCTCACCATGCCCCAGTCTGCGGAGTTAAAAATTCAGTCAGGCGTTGCGCCGGGCTGGCTGGCATTCGGTTCTCTTAAATGGACCGACTGGAGTGTTGTGGACAGCATGCCCCTTTGTGCCAAAGGGACGCCAATCTGCAATTCCACCACCCAAGTAAGCGGCCTTGCGCTTGAGTGGCAGGACACTTGGACAGCAACAATGGGAGCGGCCTATCAATTCAACGAATATTTCTCAATGGCCGCAAACCTGACCTGGGATCAGGGTGCAACCAATGGGTTTACCTCTCAAACTGATACCTGGATAGCAGGGTTGACCGGCATCTTGACGCCAAATGAGCATTTGGAACTGAAGATTTTTGGAACCATGGGCTGGATGGACGCTGGCAAACTGAGTACTGCGGTATTGCCTGGTGGAGTACCTAATCCTGTCGGATACAGCGCTGAATTTGGTGATGACCGAGTCTATTCACTTGGTGGGTCAGTAACCTTCAAGTTCTGATCCACAGTTCATGTTTGCGGACCTAGTCCTCAAATCGGATTTCCGGAAAAAGCGAGTCCGGATGATCGGGCTTGATCGCGTTTAAACGGAAGTGGCTTCTTTCTTGCTGAATTGTGGAAGTGTCCCGGAAGCAACCACGTTTAAGGATTGATGGGAATTGCGCGTCCTTGACCCCATGTTTTTGCGCAGGTGATGCCGGTCGTTTATGCTGGCAAAGTATCCTGTCAACACTTCAAGCCGTTTAGGCGCCTTTGGGCCAAAATGAATGCTTCAAAAGCTGAACCAACTGATTGATCTGGTTGTTCTTGATCTCTTTAGGCAATTGCGCTGGTCGTTTTTGCCCCCGCTGATGATCTATTTCGCCGCCGGAATCTCCGGGGTCACAGCCATCGTAGGCACTTTTTTCGTAAAGGACTATCTTGGACTTTCTGCTGCATTTCTTGCAGGCCTATCATTCTGGGCCGGCTTGCCCTGGGCATTAAAGATGCCAATGGGTCATGTCGTCGACCTGATCTGGCGCTGGAAATATCTACTGGTCTATTTGGGAGCGGGCCTGATCGCCGTAAGCCTTATGATCATGTATCTTCTGATCCGCGACCCCGAACTCATGCAGGGATATTTTCCGATTGAGACCTGGTATGTGATCAGCATACTTTTGGCGCCGACGGGCTATGTGATCCAGGATGCGGTCGCAGACGCCATGTCGGTCGAGGCGGTTCCGGTGATCGATCAGGATGGCAAGCCTTTAGGCGAAGATCAATCCAAGGGAATGCACACAACGATGCAAACCCTTGGCCGGTTTGCCCTGATTAGCGGCACCGTTGCGGTTGCGCTTGTCAATATCATCCTATTCTCGGATGCGGAGATCATGTCCCAGAATGATAAAGCCGAGACGTACGGACAAATCTACCTTCTCGCACTGATAATTCCGCTCATATCGATTTCGGGTGTCATATTAGCAAGCGTGCAGAACCATTTTCGAGAAAAAAGGCTGCGTAACAAACAAGCATCAATTGAAACTTCAAGCCTTCGGCCTTCCAACGCAGAGCCCCCTGTCGTTCCCAATCATTGGTACTTGACGGGTGGTGCCGCATTTTTCGCTTTCTCTCTTTTAATCGGCATTTCCGATCTGCCGTTTTCGCAAGAAATCGTCTTTGCTGCCTCCATGGCGATTGTTGTTTTCCTAATGCGTGAACTCATGAAGAATTTACCGCCAGACAAGGCGCAGATGCTTGTTGGAACGGCAATTATCATATTCGTGTTTCGTGCTGTACCCTTGCCTGGACCTGGCGCCACCTGGTTCGAGATCGATGTGCTGGGATTTGACGAACAGTTTATATCGGTTCTTTACCTTATTACGTCTGCGCTTGCCTTGGCCGGTATGGTCGTTCTTCGCCCACTGATGTCCAAAAGTTCGATCACCTATATCATTGTCCTCCTAACAATCACCGCCGGAATACTGTCACTTCCCAATATCGGCCTTTACTATGGTATTCAGAATTGGACGGCAGCTGCTACAGGAGGGGTGGTGGATGCAAAATTCATCGCCATCATGGACGCGGCGGTTGAATCACCACTTGGTCAAGTAGCCATGATCCCCATGCTGGCCTGGATAGCGCGAAATGCTCCCGCAAACCTCAAGGCCACGTTCTTCGCGGTCATGGCGTCATTTACCAATCTGGCACTTTCAGCAAGCAGTCTGGCTACCAAATATCTAAACAAGGTTTTCCTGATTACACGCGAGGTCCGTGATCGCTCATCAGGCTTGACGCAGGCACAAGCCGACTACAGTGAACTCGGAGTTTTGCTGATTTCCGTCACAGTGCTAACGGTTGCCCTTCCTCTGCTGGCAATAGCCATAGTGCAACTATCAGTGTTCAGGACCAAAGATTGATCAGGATATCCGGTCAGTAGAATTCCAATGTCCGGCTTCGTAATTGAAATTTCCATATTGCGGCTTTCCTGGAAATGCGATCACAAGTGCTGGCGAGGTTAGTACCTCAGGACTCGACAAGAGAGGTGCATGCAAGTGCACTTGCCCTAAGCAAAACCGGGATCGGCCTGAATAACCGCCAATCAGATGTCCCATCAACCTGCCAAGTTATCAGTTGCCTCTGAGCTGCTCATCTTGTTGTACCCGTTTATAAAGTCGCAAGGTTACATCAAGAGACTTGGCAGCCACAGGGAAAGTTCCGGGAAGCCCGCAATGAGGCCCAGCACGATTACCTCAGCAATCAAGAACAGGCCGATACCCACAAAGATCGATTCTAGGCGTACAGTATCGCCGAGGATTGATTTGATGACAAAGACATTGAGGCCTATTGGCGGAGTAACTAGTCCTATTTCCAGAAGCTTTACGACCAACACACCAAACCAGATGAGCGACAGGCCGTAGCTGTCCACAATAGGAATCGTGAGGGGAAGGGTAAGCAAGATTATCCCTATCGGATCCAGAAACATCCCGAGCACCAGATACAACAGGATGATAAGGCACAGCACCATGACCATTGAAGCATCGGCTGCTGCTATCCAGTCACCTATAGCACCGGAAAGTCCGGTCAACGCTATGAAGCTGACATAGATTTTTCCTGCCAGGGCAATCGCGAATATCATTGAAGATTGAAACACGCTCTCGCGCAGAGCTGACATAATGCTGGTAAAGTTCAACCGGCCAAGTGCAACCCCCAAAACAAGCGCGGCTATTGCGCCTACTCCGGCTGCTTCAGAAGGAGTAAAGAAGCCAGCATAAATGCCGCCAATAACCACTACGAACAAAGCCACGATGGACCAGCATTGGCCCAGGCTGCGCCAGCGTTCCTCTGCTGTGATTTCCTCTTGGGGACGTGGGGCGGAAGAGGGACGAACTTTTGCCCAGACGAAAATCACAACCAAATAGGCAAGCAGGGAAAGCAGTCCCGGAACGATTGCAGCCATGAAAAGGCGCGCAATCGATTGTTCTGCAAAGACGCCGTAAAGGATAAACAAGATTGACGGAGGAATAAGCGAACCGAGTGTCCCACCGATTGCGACCGATCCTGTTGCCAGAGACTTTGAATAACCAAATTTCAGCATTTCGGGGATCGCAATTCGCCCCATCGCAGCAGCACAGGCGACAGATGATCCAGTGATGGCTGAAAAACCACCGCAGCCCACAACTGAAGCCATGGCAACGCCACCTGGCAGCTTCGCAAGCCAAAGCCGTGCAGCTCTGTAAATATCGGTCGTAAAGCCCGCCTCGTAAGAGAGATGTCCCATTAAAATGAAAAGCGGCACCGTCGCCAGACTGTAATTTTTCAGAAAGTCATAAGGCCCGTTCGCTATCAGCGATAATGTGGGCCTCCAGGCGTATTGCGGTAAGAATTCCGCACCTGGTCGCCAGGCGAAGATTATAAAAACTCCGATTGACGCAGAAATACCCAATGCTGCTGCAATCGGAACCCGTATTGCCAATAAAAAGAGAGTGACGCAAAGTGCTATGAGGCCGACGAGAAGTGGATCCAATGATCAGATCTCCTCGTGTGTTGATATAGGGGTTTCAATTGGCTTGCCGTTCACAGCGGTTGAGATGCCGTCAACAATGCTGATTACAAGTCGCGCAACAAACAGCAAAATTGCAAACCCAAAGACGGCTTTCATAGGCCAGGTGGGTATCTGGAGTACCCCGTCATAATAGGCGCCTCTTTCCATCTCGACGGGCATTCTGCTGGCAACCATGTAGCCAATGCCGCCAAAAAAGACTGCCATTGCAAGAGCGCCCAAGGCTCGCAATACGCCCAGCGCCCGAACCCCCATCCAATCCGTCGTTACTGTAACGGTAATATGCCCATGCTTTTGTTCAACATAAGCCAGTGGCAGTACTATTACGGCAACATTCAAGAGGCCGACCATCAGAAGTTCATCCGGGATTGGGCGCAGAAATAGATGTTTTCCCAGTATGGAGGCGACAATAATGGACCCCATGAGCAGCAATATTATTCCGGCAAGCGCCAATGCAGTTGCCTCAAGGAAATTTTGTATCCTGCGTAGTCTCTCGAAAAGGTGGGACATATCAAACCCGAAACCAAGCCTGCAGCCGCATGGAAAACAGAGGATTGGGCGCTGAAAGCAACCAGCGCCCAAGTTTTACGAATAGCAGGATCAGTCCCAAGGATAACCGTTTGCTTCAACATCCTTTTTGTATTTTTCGGTCATCGCAATCCATTCGCCAAAGAAATTTTGGCCTTCAAAGCCTTTGTCATTGGCCTTCTTGACCCAGTTCGCGGAGTCTTCAAGCGACACCTTCACCAGGGCTTCACGCATTTCTGCGGGCGCATCCAGCATCGTTACCTTCTTGCCTTCAATGCCCTCGGCCAGCTTGGCTTTTGTTTCCGTTCTGGAGCGGGCCATGATCTTGGCCATTTCAACGGTGAAATCACGTCCCAGTTCATCTATGATATTCTGCTGTTCCGGCGTCAGACTGTCGTAGGTTCCCAGATTCATAACGATACCGAAGGCGAGCGTCTGTCCGAGGTTCATCTCTGTCATGTAGTCTGCGACTTCATATTGTTTGTAGCCGTTGACAACATAGTAGTAGGTTGTGGATCCGTCGACAGAACCATTTGAGAGCGCCTCATAAACCTTGGGCTGGGACATCGAAACAGTTGCTGCGCCATACGCTTCCAAGGCGGGTACATGTGCACCGGTGGTTCGGATTGTCAGTCCCTTGAGATCATCAAGGCTGGAAACAGGCTTGTCTTTGGTAAGAAGCTGAGTAGGCCCGGTCGTGTAGTTTCCGAAATATCTGACATTGAAGTCTTTTGCTTCTTTCAAAGCTACTGGGTGGGTGGTCATCAATTCATATGCTGCCATCATGCCCACATACTCATCTGAAATCTCACCGGTATCAACCACTTCATAGGAAACCAACTGTCCTGGAGCGTACACCGGCACAATGGAGCCAATGTCCGCAACGCCATCGGAGATTGCCTGCGCAGCACCAGCAGCACCAACAAGAGCGCCTCCCCAGATGATATCGAGGCCCAGTTGGCCATTGCTGCGGCGGCGAAGCTCTTCATCCAGCCATACAAGCCCGCCTGCACGGGCGCCGGCATTTGGCCCAAACTCGGCAAACCGTAATTCACGTGTCTGCGCGTCGGCTGATCCTGCCTGCGAAAACAGAGCGATGCTGGCGCCCAGGATCGCAGGTAAGAATATTTTGTTGAACATACTTTTCATTGATTTTTCCTCCCTGTGCTGAATTTGCGAACTAGTATCACACCGTCATATGATGTTATGTCAACAAATAATTATAATTTCATCTGTTGAAATAGGAGGTTGAACTGGAACCGATCAGATCAAAACAACGAGGAGTAAATGGCACTACAATGCCCAGGGTCAGGGCAGTCTCTCGGGCTGTTTCGATCCTTCGCGCTTTCACATCTCAAAAACCCTACCTTGCATTAAATGAAATTGTCCGCTCGACTGGCCTTGATGCAGGCACAACGAGAAGAATCCTAGTGACCCTCAAGGACGAGGGGCTGGTTCATCAAGATAGTGTGAGCGGCCTTTACAGCGCTTCTACAGGACTTTTACAACTCAGCCGTGCTGTTCCCGCATCTGTAAACTTGCTCAGTCTTGTGGAGCCGCACCTGGTCAATCTTGCCGAATCCACCCAAACGACGGTCTATCTTTCGGTCGTTCATCAAGATGAAGCGCTCTGTCTCGCGAGAAAGAACGGTGGACAGGCCATTGAAGTTCGGTGGTGGATGGAGAATGAGACACGTGCCTTCAATCTTGGCACCGGTCCGCGCGTCTTGCTGGCCCATCTCGGCAAGGCAGATCAGGAGCGCATCATGTCGGAACAGCTTGCCTTGATCGGGAGTGAGCAAGATCAACTTCGCTCAGAACTGGATGCCATTTTAGCGGATGGCTTTATTTCAAAACATGATGAGATAGCCGTTGGAATATCTGCAATGGCAGTTCCACTGCTTGATGATGAAGGCGGATTGCTGGCTGCGATTTCCACTGGTGGCCTTACGCCGCAATACATCGGTGCTGCAAAAGTGAACATGTTGAACGCGATGCAGGCGACGGTGAGCGACATGCAAAATGCAGTGCGTGGTTACCGAGCGTGATCATTTCACCAGTTGAAATATCTTTTATTTATTGACAATTATCATCAATGGAATGAACACTTCGCATTCCTGTTGCACCGGAGGAAGGCAAATGGGTTTTACGATTGCGGAGAAGATACTTGCACGTGTGTCTGGCGCTGAAAGCGTGAAGGCAGGCGACGAAGTGCTGGCGAGGCCTGATTTCGTTATTGCTTATGACTTCCCTGGATATACCGATGTGATTTTTCGTCAGATGGAGGAGGAATTTGGCATCGAGAAGGTTGATCAACCTGAACGCTTTGCGCTTTTCATTGATCACATGGTGCCAGCAGCGACGACCCAGGAAGAGGAACTTCACGAGAATACTCGTGCATGGGGGCGCAAGAACAATGTTCCCGTTTATGAACGCAAGGGGATCGGCCATCAGGTGGCTGCCGAATTAGGTTATGCAACGCCTGGAGCATTTGTCGTTCATTTCGATGGGCACATTTCCCAGTTGGGAACCTTCGGAACACTTGCGATAGGCGTTCGGCGCCATCTGTTGGAGGCCTTTGTAAAAGAACGCATCAAGATTAAGGTGCCTGAAACCACACGTATCGATATTTCAGGAAGCCTTCAGCCTGGCGTGACGGCACGCGATGTATTCCATCATATTGTGCGTGAACTTGGTCCGCGCAGTTGCCGCGGTAATGTTATGGAACTCGGCGGTCCGGGAATTGCCGAGCTTTCCCTTGAGGGTCGCCAGACAATCAGTTGTCTTGCCATGTTCACTGGTGCCATTACTGCAGTGATAAATCCCGATGAAAAGGCTTTGGCCTATATCCGGGAGCGCCAGAGGCTGGACATCGAGCCCGAATATTCGGACCCTGATGCAACATATGCCTCACGCCATGAAATTGATGTTTCAACGCTCGAACCTGTAGCCGTTGTACCACCAAACCCTGCCAATACCCGCGATCTGAGCGAAGTTGTCGGCACAGAAGTACAAGTTGGTTATCTGGGGTCGTGTGCATCAGGCCGTGTGGAAGATTTGGCGCTTGCTGCCGACGTACTGGAAGGGCACAAGGTCAAGGACGGATTTCAGCTGCACGTCATTCCCACAAGCCAGGAAATCATGGAGCAGGCAGCTGAAAAAGGCATTCTGACAAGGCTAATTAATGCCGGCGCATTCATCAGTTCATCATCCTGTGACTACTGTTTCGGACGAATGGGAGTCATGCGTTCCGGCCAGAAAGCGGTTTCCACGGGCACCCTAAATGTTCGTGGGCGCATGGGCTCCCCAGACAGCGAAATATATATTGTAAACGCGGCTGCGGTAGCTGCTTCGGCAATCGAAGGACAGATTGCCGATCCGCGTCCTTACTTGAAGAGTTAGCATTATGGATCTGGACAACCTTCACGGGCGTGTGGCCTGGATTTTCAAGGATGAAGACTTCGATGTAGATCAGATCGTTGGGGTCAAGAACATCAAGATCAAGGACCCGGCAGAGCTTGCAAGACTTTGCCTGGTCGCTGAGGAGCCGGATTTTGCTGAAAAGGTGCAACCAGGTGACCTGCTGATTGGAAATCACAATTTTGGCTACGGTCACCCCCATTATCCTCCAATGATAGGCATGCGTGAATTGGGGATTGCAGGCGTAATTGCAGAAAGCTTCGCTCCAGGTTACTGGCGCGGTGAGATTGCGATGGGGTTTCCGCAGGTTGTGTGTCCCGGGATCATGAAAGCTGTTTCGCGGTGGGATGAACTTGAAGTCGACTGGGACAACAACTTGGTGCGAAATCTGACGACCGGATCGGATCTGCCCATTGAACCGCTAAGCGATGGTGACCGTTTGATGCTCAAAGCTGGCGGTATCGTCGGATATCTGCACGAGCGGGAAAAGGAAGAGGCAAGGCAATGATTGATCACAATGCACGAAAGGCATTCGCCGCTGATGTTCGCGCGGGAAAAACTCGTATGGCTCCAGGCTGTTTTGATGCCATGTCCGCTTTGATGGCGCAGAAGGCGGGCGCTTCAGCGGTTATGACATCGGGGTTTGCAATTTCAGCCAGCCATCTTGGTTTTCCTGATGTTGAGCTCTACACAATGACTGAAAACCTCACTGTTGTTCGCAATATAGCCAATGCCGTGGAAGTGCCGGTAATTGCTGACACTGATACCGGCTATGGTAACGCGATCAATGTAATGAGGACTGTTCGTGAGTTTGAACAGGCCGGCGTTTGCGCCATGATATTTGAGGATCAGCAGGCACCCAAGCGCTGTGCCGCTGCCGCCGATCAACTGGAGATTATTCCGGCTAACGAACACGCCGCAAAAATTCGTGCTGCTGTCGATGCGCGTCGGGATCCCGATACACTTATCATTGCCAGAACCGATGCCATGAGTGAGGAAGAATCAATCCGCCGGGCCATGCTTTACGTTGAAGCCGGCGCGGATATTATCCAACCAATCAGCAGGACTTTTCGTGATTTTGCCGGCCTGAAGCGGCTGCGCGAGGCTGTAGGTGTGCCACTGTCCCTGCAAATTCTTGGATGGCTGGAATCCGATCTTACAAATGACCAAATAAGCGAAATTGCCGGTCTCGCCTGCTACCCGCTTGTCGGATTGATGAGTGCTGCGCAATCCATGCAGGACAATTACGTTCAGTTGTTGAAAGACAAAGGAACCGCCGCCTTGCCTCATCCAGTTATGAGCATGGGAGAGTTCAAGAAGTTTATCGGCTTTGATGATATCGAATTGCGGCAGGCGAAGTTTTTGCTCAATGATTTGCCGAAATATGAGAACGCTGAATAAGCAGGGACAGCATAGCGCACAGGAGGAAATTCATGAGTGAAGATTTTACCAGAATTGCGGCTGCACGAGTAAACCACAATCTTGCCCACACACCAGGTCGTGATCGAGTAACTACCCGGCCTGATGCCGCGCCCAAGTTTGATGCGCCGCCCTTGAAACAGACCCGTCCGCCGCGTTGTCCACCATTTGTTGAAATCACCAATCCCGATCAGTTGCTGCCGTATCTCGAACATGTTGCCCAAAGACCTTACAATCACGGTTTGAATGCTTGTTGGGATTTGCAGCCTGGCGAAAGAGTTCTTGTTGAGGGTCGACAACTGGCACAGTGACTTGGTGATTCAGGCTTGCCAGAAAATCCTCGAAAAGTATCAGGTCAAATATGAAATTAAAAAGATTGACCGTGGGCCGGTACCCCAATGGATCGGTTCTGATGAAGTAGATTACTATCTTTTCCGCACCAAGGAATTGGCCGAATGGATGGACTGGTGGGAGGAAGAAGAGAAGAAGAAGCAATACGACAAGATCTTGATGGGCTATGGTGGGCCGGTCTTGGCAGAACGCTTTATCAAGATACAACGTATGCCATTCATCACCCCGGAAATCCTTGCCTCACCGGCCCATGCCATGCCTATCGAGGTTTTGAACGCTATCGATCGATGGACTTGGGACCGGGTGCGTACCTGCAAACGTGCGCGCATCGTGGATCCTGAAGGAACCGATATCGAGTTCACAAACCACGCTGGCTACTGGGATCAGAAAAGGGAATTCTACAACCCGGATCTGACTTCGGCTACATGGACGACGAACGAGCATTTCGGCAAGCAATATCTGCCGGGCCATGTTACCGGTCGACCATGGATGTTCCTGCCGGGCAAGGAAGACGGAAATGGCGTAATCGCAGGCACGACCAACCATATTGCGCCGTGTGACTGGACGCAATTGATCGTGGAGAATTCCAAGATAACCCAAATCAACGAAGGTGGTGAATTTGGCGACCGGCTGCGCAAGCTGCAGGCGGAGACGGATGATATTCAGTATCCGGAGTTTCCGGGAAAAGGACTTCTCTACTGGTGGGAAGCGTCAATCGGCACCAATCCGCATGTTCATCGTCCGCGCAAGGATTTCCCATCCGGATTTGTTAATTGCCTATACGAACGCGTTCGCTCGGGCGTGATCCATATGGGTTTCGGTACCATAATCTCATCAATGGCCGAACGTCGCGCAGCAAGGGCAGGGCATCTAGTCGGTCATTGGCACCTCCACCTGTATTTCCCCACCTACACAATGGAGCGGGAAGGTGACAATGAGACCCTGATAGAAAACGGCCGCCTTGGTGCACTGGACGATCCGCAGATCCGCAAACTCTGCGCGAAATACGGCGATGTTGATCTTTGGCTGGATGAATCCTGGAATCCGGCTGTGCCAGGGTTGAACATGGATGGCGACTATTGGCAGCATTACGGTCGGGACCCTCTGCATTGGGTGAAGACCGAGCTTGAAGTGTGTCGTAACTATCATCCGCTGTTCATGGCGATGACTGGTGCAGACGGAAAATACTGTCACGGTGCCGGTGCTGAATGGTGGAAGGGCGGATGCTGCAACCACAGTGGTGTAACTGCGCCGAAACTGCCGGGTAATTGTTGCGGCGGACACTGACAGTTAGTGCAAGGCGTTCATCAGCGATGTCATGAAGGAATCGCTTTCACAGTTTTGCGTCCAGAGCTTTTACATTGAACCGGGCTGAGCCTCGGTAAACGGCGATTGCAAGAGCCGATTCCTGGCTCCCTGAGGAGTTTATTGCCCCGGAAATCCGGGTACGTTTAGAGCAGCATGATTCCCTGGCAAAAGCTGGAAGTGTGACTTCAGCATGCGGCGAACACGTGAATTGCTGCAATGCCGACGGGCGACTCCATAAACAGTCTTGCCTGAATCACTCATCAATAGAGAAATTTGCGATTTGGAAAGCTCGAGTCCCTTCCGCATTGACTGATATCATGACACTCTGTTTCCACTATTGTCCGGAGGATAGAAGATCATGCGGTTCGAACGGCCTAAAAAACTTAAGGAAGCAGTCTGCCTGCTAGAAAAAACAAGAGGCAAGGCTTTTGTGCTTGCTGGTGGTAGTGACCTTCTGGTTCGCATGAAAGGCGGTTTTATCGAGCCGGACCTTATTGTGGATCTTAAATCTGTCAAAGGTCTCGGGGAGATCAAGAAAACTCCAAGGGGTATCAGAATTGGAGCTACGGTTTCCTGTGCTGCCATGGGAGAATCTACAACTTTGAAAAAGAAATGGCCTGGCGTTGTAGAGGCTGCAAATCTGATTGGATCCAAGCAGATACAGGGGCGGTGCACCATAGCCGGAAACCTGTGTAATGCGTCACCGGCTGCTGATAGTGTTCCTGCTCTCGTCGCGGCACGCGCCAAAGCCGTCATCGCAGGGAAGTCGGGTAAACGAAAACTTGCAATTGAGAAGGTCGTGACGGGTCCCGGCAAAACCTCGCTCCGCAAAAGCGAGATCATCGAATGTATCGAACTGGAAGATCCACCGCGGCGTTCTGGCGACGCATACTTGCGGTTCACACCGCGCACAGAGATGGATATTGCCGTTGTCAGTGCAGGTGTGAGCATGACCCTTGACTCAAAGGGGATAGTTAAATCAGCTCGCGTGGCTCTGGGAGCGGTTGCTCCAACAGTTATCGTAGTCAAAAAGGCCGCTAAAGCGATCATAGGAACAAGGCTGGATGATGCTTCACTGATGAAGTTCGCCGAAGTCTGCGCGGCGGCCTGTAATCCGATTGATGATAAGCGCGGCACTGTCGATTTTAGAAAACGGGTTTCTGGCGTACTGGCAATTCGTGCCGCAAAAATCGCCTACGAACGCGCTGGGGGGAAATAAAATGTCAGGAATAGCAGTTTCGACAACGATAAATGGCGACGATGTGGAGTTCCTCTGTCATGCCGAGGAAACTCTGCTTGAGGTGCTCCGTGACCGTCTTGACCTAACCGGAACAAAAGAGGGATGCGGAACGGGGGATTGTGGTGCCTGCAGTGTCATTATGAATGACCGTTTGGTTTGCTCCTGCCTGGTTCTCGGTGCAGAGGTAGAGGGTTCCCGGATTGAAACCATTGAAGGTATGGCAAATGGCAGCGAACTGCATCCGCTTCAGGCGAAGTTCATTGAACATGCCGCTTTGCAGTGTGGTATCTGCACACCCGGCTTCCTGATTGCCGCCAAGGATTTGCTGGACAAAAATCCGGATCCGACTGAAAGCGAAATCCGCTTTGCCCTGGCCGGAAACCTTTGTCGCTGTACTGGCTACGACAAGATTGTCAGAGCTGTGCAGGATGTAGCCCAACAGATGAAGGGAGCCTGAAAATGGAATTTGACGCAAGCTACGCCCCTCCCAAATTCAAATCCGTTGGAACCCGGCCGCTACGCCCTGACGGCATAGACAAGGTTACTGGACGGGCAAAATATGGCGCAGACTTTAATATGCCTGGCCAATTGGTGGGAAAGATTCTTCGCAGCCCTCATGCCCATGCGAAAATCAGGAAGATTGACACCCGGAAAGCTGAGAAGCTGAAGGGTGTGAAGGCTATAATTACCGCAGCAGATCTTCCGGACCATACCAACGGCAATGGTGAATTATACGATATCCTTGATAATTGCATGGCGCGCAAGACTGTATTGTACGACGGTCATGCTGTGGCAGCTGTGGCTGCTGTAGACGCGCGCACCGCACGCGAGGCACTGAAACTTATCAAAGTGGATTACAAGATCCTGCCGCATGTGACTGACGTTGATAAAGCCATCGATCCCGCGGCTCCGGTTCTGCATGGCAACAAGTTTATGACCGGTTCGGATTCCAAAAGCGCCAAGCCCACCAACATTGCCAATCAATCCGAATACGGCCACGGTGATGTTGAAAAGGGTTTTAAAGACGCAGATTTCATTGTGGAGCGCACCTACAAAACCGAACAAACACACCAAGGTTATATTGAACCGCATGCCTGCGTAGCTAGTGTTAATTCGGATGGTATGGGAGAGCTTTGGGTTTGCACCCAAGGTCACTTCGTCTTTCGGCAAACATGCGCTGAATTGCTTGGAATGGATATCTCCAAACTGCGTGTCACCTCTTCTGAAATTGGTGGCGGTTTTGGTGGGAAGACCCATGTGTGGAGTGAGCCGGTTGCTTTGGCATTGTCGCGAAAAGCCGGGCGCCCAGTGAAACTTGTAATGACCCGTGATGAGGTGTTTCGCGCTTCCGGGCCTACAAGTGCGACTTCGATCGACGTGAAAATCGGCGCCAGGAAAGACGGAACCATTACAGCTGCCAAAGCGGATCTGCGTTATTCCGGCGGACCTTACATAGGCATGTGGGCTGAGCTTGGCGCGATGACTGCATTTGCCTGTTATGATTTGGAGAATGTCAAAACGGTAGGGTATGAGGTTCTGGTAAATCGGCCCAAGGTTGCGGCATATCGTGCGCCTTCAGCGCCAATGGCTGCATTCGCGGTGGAGAGTGCCATTGATGAGTTGGCCAAGAAGATCAGCATGGATCCGGTCAAATTCCGCATTAAAAATGCTGCCAAAGAAGGCGCAAAATCCTCTTATGGGCCTGTATACGGCCCAATCGGGATAGGGGCCACTTTGCAGGCGGCAGAAAAACATCCGCACATGAGCGCTCCCTTGGGCAGGAACCAGGGACGTGGAATGGCATGCGGTTTCTGGTTCAATTTTGGAGGGCAGACCTGCACGGATATTAATATAGGTGCAGATGGAACGGCTACACTGGCAGTGGGTACTGTTGATGTTGGCGGTTCCCGTGCATCATTATCGATGGTTGTCGCGGAAGAGCTTGGTATTCCCTATGAACAAGTTAAAGCCATCGTGGCTGATACGTCTTCTCTCGGCTACAATGACATGACCGATGGAAGCAGGGGAACATTTTCCTCGTCAATTGCGGCAATTTCTGCTGCACGCAATGCCATCTCGGTAATGAAAGAGCGTGCAGCGAAGGTCTGGGAAATCCCAGTTGAGGATGTAGCCTGGGAAAATGGCCACGCAGTTGCCATAGGCAAGAAGTACGGCAACCTCCCAAAGCTGTCCATTAAGGAGATAGCGGCTTCTGCTGCTAATACCGGAGGTCCGATCGCCGGGCATAGCGAACTGGTGGCCGACGGTGCTGGCGTATCCTTCGCAACCCACATTTGCGATATTGAAGTTGATCCGGATACTGGTGCCACCAAAGTACTTAGATATACGGTTGTGCAAGATGCGGGAAAAGCTGTTCATCCCACCTATGTGGAAGGCCAGTATCAGGGTGGTGCAGCTCAGGGCATTGGTTGGGCGCTAAATGAAGAGTACATTTACGGCGAAGACGGCCGCCTGCAAAATCCGGGCTTCCTCGATTATCGCATTCCGGTGTGCTCCGACCTTCCGATGATTGATACACAAATTCTTGAAATCCCCAATCCAAATCATCCCTATGGCGTGCGCGGAGTTGGCGAAACCTCAATTGTGCCTCCACTGGCGGCAATTGCAAATGCTGTGTCAAATGCTGTTGAGGTCCGCATGTCGCATATACCAATGTCGCCGCCACGCATTCTCGCGGCGTTGGAGCGCAAGGGTGAAGCCGAATGACCACAGTGAAGCTTTGGGGCTCTATGAGTGCCATATGCGGCGGCAAAGAGGAGCTCACAATCGATGCAAAGAACATAAGAGAATTGTTCCGGGAGTTGAAGGAACGATATCCCGGAATTGAACCCTATATGGATCGGGGAATTGCTGTTGCCATAGATGGAACAATTTACAGAGACAATTGGTCGAAGAGCTTGCCTGAGGATGCTGAAATTTTCCTGCTCCCACGATTGGCCGGTGGTTAAGAGAAAGCCTCATCTGCGGGTCGGAAAATCCGAGCGCGCCATGGACAGCAAGAACCGGTTCGAAAACGAAAGGTAAGCACCAACGGAGTGTTCGGGAAGGTTCCGGTATTTGTTTGAATACTCCAATCACTCGGAGATATCGCTGTTCGCATGAAAATATCATTATCATGTTGTGGGATTGGAATGGGTTTCAAAGCTCCATACACGTATTGCGAGTCAGGTTATGAAGACATTTGTGAAAAAAACTTCCAGGCTACTTCGCTTTTTTCTGTGTGGATTTTTGGTTCACTGTAAATCACCAGTTTGAGGTCCACGCACCAATCGCTGTCACCAGCGATTATCAATTTTCCTTCGCTGATTTCCTTTGCAATGGAAGCTTCGGGTAACCACGCAAGTCCGGCGCCCTGCAAGCACAGGCTCTTCAATGCTTCGGAAAACGCGTCCGCATGGCGAATTCTCAAATTGGGTTGTTTCGGGAAGAATATCTGCTCGGTCACTGACCCGAGAAAAGAACCGCTGGAATATTGTAGGTAAGGCATGGGCGGACTGTTCCATCCCGGCAATTTCCAGTCCCTTGATGAAAGTGAATTGGGTGCAAAGACCGGTACCAATCGGTCCATTCCGATCTCGATATGATGAAATTTCTGTTCATCCAGCATTATGGGAACGCTGGCAAACTTGTAGCACATCAGAAAGTCGCAGTTTTGCTCCGAGAGTTGCTGACAACAGTTGTGCAAATTGTCGGAGATAACTTTTGTTTTCAGATCAGGGATGATCGTTTCCAGTTTCGACAAAATCGGCATCAGATTATGTATTGAAATTGAATGAGGCGCAGCGAAACGCAGTGTATCGGCGCCTGTTCCTGCTCTCGCTCTAATGTCATCACGCGTACGATGAAGCGTTTGTAATAAGCGTTTGGCGATTGGCAGAAAGTCTGCACCTGCAGCAGAGAGAGTGGCCGGAAACGTCTTTCTGTCAATCAATTCCGATCCCAACCATATTTCGAGTGACTGAATTCGACGCGAAAAGGCAGACTGGGTAATATTACGTTCAGCCGCTGCCTTTGTGAAATTCATGGATTTTGCAAAGCAGACAAAATCTTCCAACCAATTGGTATCCATTAGGTGCTCTCCTGAGGGTGCATCAAAGCAGACAAACCAACGTTATGCAATTTCGGAATAATGCAATGAAGAATTAGCATTGGCCGGATGATCGATAATATTTCAGTCTGTTTCCCATGTGGAATTAACTGGAAGAAATTTGACCATGCATCTAGCGCGTTTCAAGCGGATATCACTGGGCCATTTTCCTACTCCGTTGGAGAAGATGGATAATCTGACGAAGACGCTGGGTGGCCCTCAGTTATGGATCAAGCGAGACGACTGCACAGGTCTTGCAACAGGTGGCAACAAAACGCGAAAGCTTGAATTTCTGGTCGCTGATGCGATTTCAAAAGGCGCTGATACGCTTGTGACGCAAGGGGCAACGCAATCCAACCATGTTCGTCAAACGGCAGCGGCTGCCCGCAAATTGGGCATGAAATGTTTTGCACTTTTGGAGCGTCGCGTCACCAATCAGGGTGATCTGTATGAGCAGGCTGGCAATGTGCTGCTTGATGACCTTTTGAAGTGTGAATATGAGTTTCGCGACGAAGGGCTGGACATGAATGCGGAAGGCCAGGCTTTCGCAGATCAGTTGGCCGACAAGGGGCACAAGACCTACTTCATTCCCGGAGGCGGGTCCAACACGATCGGTGCCCTTGGTTATGCAAATGCCGCTGCTGAACTGGTCTATCAGGCCGACAGCATGGGTATTCATTTCAGCAAACTTGTTCACGCCACCGGTAGCGCAGGAACCCAGGCAGGACTGGTAGCTGGTTTTCACGCCATGAACACGCCAATCGATATTGTCGGCATATCCGTTCGCGCCAACAAGGAAAAACAAATCGACAACGTGCACAAGCTTGCGGTTGCCACAGCTGATCTGATTGGCACGAGGGGAGAATTGCAACGCAGCATGGTAGAGGCGTTTGATGAATATGTCGGCCCAGGTTACGGGCAGCCGACCGATGAAATGGTTGATGCAATATCCCTGCTGGCGGCAGACGAAGGAATTTTGCTTGATCCGGTTTATTCGGGAAAGGGTATGGCCGGTCTGATCGGTCTGATCCAAAAGGGATACTTCCGCAAAGATGAGAATGTTGTTTTTCTTCATACAGGCGGAGCATCTGGTCTATTTGCCTATCAGCATCTTTTCTCCAAACAGAAGGCAGCTTGATGGGATCAATCGTTTTTGAACGTCAGGGCAAGGGGTTCCCGCTGGTTTTGGTGCATGGTTATCTGGCCGGCTCCGGTATCTGGCACGAGCAAATTGCTCACTTCAAAAACAGGTTTGACGTCATCCTTCCAAACATGCCCGGTTTTGGCTTAAGCGCCAAGCTGCATGCTCCCAATACAATTGCCGGATTTGCACAAAAAATACTGACTGACCTTTCCGGTCTCGGAATTCAAACGTTCCATCTGATCGGTCATTCCATGGGAGGAATGGTTGTCCAGACAATGGCTGCAATGGCGCCAGAGCGAGTAAAGCATCTGGTGTGCTACGGCACGGGTCCGGTTGGGGTTTTACCCGATCGCTTTGAAACCATTGATGCTTCACGACGGCGGCTTGCCAATGACGGTTTGGAAAAAACCGTTAGACGCATCGCGGCGACATGGTTTCGCGATGGAGAAAAGGCAAAGGGGTATCAGCGATGTGTCGACCTTGGATTGAATGCCAGCATTCAAGCGGCAATGGCCAGTCTTGAAGCATGGGAAAAATGGGATGGCCGTGATCAACTCAAACGGATCCATGCGAAATCACTGGTCGTTTGGGGAGATGGTGACCGTTCCTATGGTTGGTCACAACCCGAAGCATTATGGCGCGGAATAGCTGGCTGTTCTCTGGCCGTAGTACCGGGCTGCGCGCACAATGTTCATATGGAAAAGCCGGAATTGTTCAACGCGATCCTGGAGGATTTTCTGCCGACAATCCCGTGAATGACGCTCGTCACGGATTTAACTTGCCCATCACCGTCGGCAAATGGGCCTACAAACAGGGAGTTCAAAATGAAGAAATCTATTATTGGCGCTTTTGTAGCATTGGCTATGTCCACTACCGCTGCAATGGCGGAGACAGTAAAAATTGGTGCACCTGCCTGGACAGGAGCGCAGGCGATTGCTGCTCTCATTAATGAGATTGTTACCACAAAAATGGGCGGTGAATCTGAATTGGTGCCTGGCGACAATGCTGCGATTTTTGCTGCAATGGATGCCGGAAAAGGCGATATTGACGTACATCCGGATGTATGGCTTCCAAACCAGAAGAGCTTTACCGACAAATATGTCGATGGTGCAGGCACCGTTGCGTTGTCAGAAAACGCCTATGAAGGCAAGCAGAGCTTCTGCGTTTCAAAACAGTTTTCAGAAGCTAACGGCGTTACATCAATCTTCGATCTGGCTCGGCCCGAAATCGCCAAGCTGATGGATTCAGATGGTAATGGCAAAGGCGAAATCTGGATTGGTGCCCCCGGATGGGCATCAGCCAACGTGAATGAGGTAAAAGTGCGTGACTACGGTTTGTTGCCGTTCATGGATCCTATCCGTGCTGATCAGTCTGTTATGACCGCAACGGTGGGCAACTCCATCAAAAAGGGTATCGGCTATGCGTTTTATTGCTATTCACCGCACGCAATTTGGTTCCAGCATGACGTTGTACGACTGTCCGAGCCGCCATTTGAAGAGGCGAAATACAAGGCGATTCAGCCTTCTGAGGATCCAAACTGGTATGAGAATTCAAAGGTCATGACCGAAGATGCACTCAAGCAGGTGCAGATCGCCTATTCGAAATCTCTGGCTGAGCGTTCTCCGGCAATCACTGAGCTGCTGAAAAACATCAAATTGACCGGTGACGACGTGTCCAATTTTGCCTTCCAGATTGAAGGCGGAAAACCGCCAGCAGAAGTTGCGAAGGAATGGGTCGCGGCCAATTCCGATCGTGTCGACAGTTGGCTGGGTCTTTAATCAAAATCTACGGAGCGCCTGTTCTGGACGGGCGCTCCAATCACTTAATTCAAAAACGGGGAAACGATGCTCCAACAAGGCTATTCAATTGAAATATCCAATGTGTGGAAAATCTTCGGATCCCAGGCTGAAACGGCTTTGGCGGACATAAAGGCCAATGGTCTGACCAAAAAGCAGGTTCTGGAAAAATATCAGTGTGTCATCGGGGTTGCTGATGCCTCCATGAGCATAAATCCTGGCGAAATCTTTTGCGTGATGGGCCTTTCCGGCAGCGGGAAATCCACGCTCGTTCGCCACATCAATCGTTTGTTGGAACCGACCGCCGGGCAGATTCTTGTCAATGGCGAGGACATCATGGCCATGTCGCCGGATGTATTGAGGAAGTATCGCAACGAACATATTTCAATGGTATTTCAGAATTTTGGTCTGATGCCGCACCGCTCGGTTCTTGACAATGTGGCGATGCCACTCGAGATTCGCGGTGTACCCAAAAACCAGCGAAATGAAATTGCCGAACGCACCATTGACATGGTGGAGTTGACAGGGTGGAGCAACAAATTTGCCCATGAACTTTCCGGCGGCATGCAACAACGCGTTGGCCTTGCCCGTGCTTTGGCCGCTGATCCACAAATCCTATTGATGGATGAACCGTTCAGTGCTCTGGACCCCCTCATTCGTCGCCAGCTTCAAAACGAATTCATGAAACTGGCATCCCAGATGAACAAGACAACCGTATTCATCACTCATGATCTGGATGAAGCCGTTCGCATTGGTGATCGCATAGCGATCATGAGAGATGGGCGTGTTGTCCAAACCGGAACACCCGAGGAAATTGTCCTGCATCCTGCAGATGATTACGTGTCGGATTTTGTGGCCGGTATTTCGCGACTGAAGGTCGTGAAAGCTAATGCGGTGATGCAATCTGTCAAACAATTCGAGAGTGCCAATGGAAGTGTTTCAAAGGCGGCCAAATCATTTCCGGATAATGCCTCGCTAAGCGTGCTTATCGAACATGCGATCAATAACGAAGAACCCATGATAATCGTCGATGAAAACGGTAATCGCAAAGGGGTAGTCACACGAAGTGATCTGTTGCGCACCGTGATCGAAGGGACCGAAACCTCATGAGTGGCATGGACGCAGTCATTTCAGAAAAGAGTGTCGAAGAGCACGCCGAAAACCGCGCAGAGGACCGTGAGGAACTGTTACGGGAGTTTGTCGGCACAAATTTTGCCTATTATTCCAGGAACTTTGCCAGGATTGGAGCCAAGGCCGGCTTTATCTGGACATTCAACCTCATGGCAGCGCTATTGGGGCCTATTTGGTTTGGTATGCGCGGTATCTGGAAATGGGCACTTCCATTTGTGATTTTGGAGACATTTGCGCTGATCCAGATCATACGCGGTCTTTTCGGCGATTTGGGCGCTTCGGCTCGGGACAGGATCTCGCAGATCGAGGCAACCCTGGCTTTCAGAAATCAGCAGCTGGAGGCGGCGATTAACAAGCAGGCCGATAATATTGATGTCTTCAAGCGTGCGATATCGTCCCTTGAGCAAGCTATTGCGGATATCAAACAGGAAATAGTGGCGGCGGAAGCCAATGCCATTTGGATCGTGCTGTTTGGAATTGTTGCTTTATTGATCATAAAATTGACGGAAGGCGTGATTGCCAATCCGGCCCTCGAAAGCCGGTTCTCACTTTGGTTGTCTGACCGAAGTGTAAAGGCAGGACTTCATCCATTGCGCACCGGAATTGCGGTGTTTTTTGTCCTGACTGTATTTGCCGTCAGCATTCTCCACTTTGCGTTTCCCGACGCCGTACCCTTTCTTGGCGTGTTTCCAACCGATGCCAACATCCGGCTTACGGCGATCACGCTGGTTGAACAATTGTTTGAGTTTGTTCGATCCAGCGGACAGTGGCTATTCGATTTCATCAGCTATGGCATTCGTGTCGTGCTGGACGGTTTGGAAGTTCTGTTCGTAGAGACACCGTGGCTGGTCATTGCAAGTTTCATCATTTTGTTGACCTGGCTTTCTGCCGGCCTTTCCGGTGCAATCGCCTCGGGCCTGTTTCTTGCCTATATGGGCCTGTTTGGATTTTGGGAAAAAGCGATGACCACATTGGCATTGCTGGGTACGGCCGCATGTATCTCGATTGCGCTTGGCATTCCTCTTGGGCTTTTTTGTGCCAGACGCCCACGTTTGTACGCAATCATCAGACCGATTATGGATTTCATGCAGACCATGCCATCCTTTGTTTTCATGATTCCTGTGATTGCGTTTTTCAGTGTAGGCAAACCGGCTGCCGTAATCACAACAATGATTTTCGGTGGAACGCCTGTCGTGAGGCTGACGGTCCTGGGAATGAGAGGTGTGCCGGAATCCGTGCGCGAAGCCGCCATCGCGTATGGTGCCTCAAAATGGTACCTGCTGACCAAGGTTGACTTGCCGCTGGCGGCCCCGTCCATTCTGGCTGGAGTCAATCAGACCATCATGTTGAGCCTTGCAATGGTTGTTGTTGCGTCGCTTATTGGTGCCAAGGGGTTGGGCGAGGATGTACTGGAGGCGCTTCAATATTCCTCCGTTGGTCAGGGCATATTGGCAGGTTTTGCCATCCTTTTCTGTGCAATGATATTGAACAGGGTCATCCAGGGGCAAAGAGATTAGGCTGGCTTCTTTTACTTGTTCAGCGCAATGCCGAACCGGTGGAGGAGGGCGTGGCAGCAATCTGACCTGCGATCAGAACGCCGATGATGAGTGGAAGGAATGTGCCCAAATCGCAAAAGGCGCCAGCAATATCGCCGCTCAGCCAGGATGCCACAGGAAAGCATGTCCTTCCTGTGCTTGTGATTGTTTTGTGCATTTCCCACAGCTTGACAGAATAACGAACCATGACACTATTTTATAGTGCGCTCTTTCCCGAAAGTTCCGGTCGCAGCCTGTCTCATTGGCATCTCCTGTGAAAGGGGAGGCGGGTTCTAGCGGCGGACAGGGAAAAATTAACGGACGCGGTTCGGCTGGTGTTTGAAGTATTTAAAATATAGGGCACGCTGTCTTTGACCAGCTTTCGAAGTGCTGTGCCGGTATTTTGACTTTGTGGCGTTTTTTCCTGGCGAAGTGACTCAACCATTGAAAACCATGACTCCACGAGCCTTGCCAATGTCGCATATGAGTGATGCGAAATCTGTTTGAAAGGCTATCGTGTTCCCGGTTTTACCAGAATGGCTCGATATGACCTCTTTAGCCCCTTCCACTCTCAATACGGACGCCCACAAGTACGGAGTGCTGTTTGTATTTGCGGCCGGGGTTTTGTGGTCCACGGTCGGGCTTGGGATTCGATTGATCGAAGACGCCGTCGTCTGGCAAATCCTGCTTTATCGATCGATAGCCATGTCGCTTTTTCTTTATGTTGTTATTCGGCTGCGCTCGGGCGAAAGCCCCTTCGTTCAAATCCGCCGCGCGGGCTTTCCTTCGGTTATCGCCGGGCTTTCTCTGGTTGCTGCCTATTCAGGCGGTATTTACGCGATCCAGAATACCTCGGTCGCGAATGCCATGCTGCTTTTTGCGACAGCGCCGTTCATGGCTGCGGTTCTTGGCTGGATCATTCTGCGTGAAGGCGTGCGCCTTGCAACTTGGATTTCAATCGCGGTGGCCATTTGCGGGATCGCTGTAATGGTCGCCGACAAATCCGGAAGTGTCGTCCTGAGAGGTAGCCTTGCCGCTCTTGGATCCGCATTCGGGTTTGCCGTATTCACTGTTGCCTTGCGATGGGGTCGGACCGGCGAAATGCTCCCTTCTGTATTTCTTTCAGGTTTGTTCGCCATCGCCATAACAATCGGGATATGCCTCTTTTCGGGACTGCCCCTTGTCCTCGGCTGGCAGGATGGCGCGATATCCATGGGAATGGGGGTGTTCCAAGTTGGTGCGGGGCTAATTCTCTACACTCTGGGTTCACGCAGTCTGCCTGCTGCGGAACTTGCCCTCTTGTCGCTGGCCGAGGTTTTGCTTGGCCCGTTTTGGGTCTGGCTCTTTCTTGGTGAAACAGCGAGTCTTAATACCCTGATCGGTGGTGCCATACTTCTGGCAGCAATTGCGGGCAATGCGGTTTCAGGCAAGCGTAGAAAGCCCCCGCCGATCACCGCACCCTAATAAATCCAATAAAAGCCGAAGAGGGAATAATTTGCACAGGTAGGGATCGGGTTTTGCAATGTGCCTGAGATAACCAGTTTTGCCAGGCAAAAACAAAGACTAGAGAGGCTGTTCGACTTTGAGGTGAATTGAAATTCTATTTCTCTCTCCCGGATACAAGTTCCGGAACGCTAACGAAACATAAGAAAAGGAATTGATTTCACACGTTACACAAAAGCCAAACCCCACTCTGGCAAACCGTTACGGGATCGCCCAAATCACACAAAGCATTGTCTTTTGGGTGGGGGATGTGGAAACTGGCTTGGCAGATCAACAGGTCTGACTTTTCAAGTGGCATTTTTCAGGAGCCAGCATTGCTCTCTTTCTCATTTACGACTGCAGAAAAAATACTGTTCGGGCGTGGCGTAGCAAGGACTGCCATCCCTGAAATTGCGAAATTTGGCACTAGCGTACTGCTCGTTCACGGCGCCAACCCGGCACGCTGTGCGTGGTTGGCAGATGCACTCAAGGAACATGGTTGCAGAATAACGGGGTTCTCGGCTGCCGGTGAACCGGATACGGCAATGGTGGAGGAAGGTGTTAGGTTGGCACGCAGGATTGGGGCGGAATTCATTTGTGCTATTGGCGGCGGTTCAGTGATCGATGCCGGAAAGGCAATAGCAGCCCTGGTTCCTTCCTCGCGACCGATGATCGACCATCTGGAGGTTGTGGGCAGCGGCCTGCCGCTTGATCGTTCTCCCCTGCCATTTATAGCTATTGCGACAACTTCCGGAACGGGTGCTGAAGTGACCCGCAATGCCGTGATCAGTGTCCCTGAACATCGCCGAAAAGTCTCGCTGCGAGATCAGCGAATGCTGCCTAATATTGCAATTGTTGATCCTGAATTGACTGATGGTTGCCCGAGGGCAATTACCCTGGCATCAGGACTTGATGCGATTACACAGGTGATTGAGCCGTATGTTTGCACCAGTGCCAATTCAATAACGGACGCTCTTTGCCGTGATGCCATACCTAGAGGTCTTGCCGCTCTTCGCAGACTGATGATAAGCGAGAGCCAGCATGCTCGCGACGAAATGGCCTGGGTCAGTCTTTGCGGGGGGCTTGCGCTTTCCAATTCAGGGCTTGGAGCGGTTCATGGACTTGCTGGACCATTGGGTGGGTTGAGCAATGCGCCACATGGCGCGTTGTGTGGAACGTTATTGCCAGCAGTCCTGAAAATCAATTATGAGAACCTTGAAGATGCAGCGCTCAAATCAAGGTTTGAAGACATAGCGGGTTGGATTTCGACTGCTCTTGAAATCAGTGTTGGCAGGAATTTGCAATCAGCTGCAGACGCCATGAAAAAATGGTCGCGTGATTGCGGGCTTCCCGGCCTGGATGAGCTTGGCGTGAATGCCCAAGACCGCTCGGCAGCGGCAGACGCTGCGGCGACTTCTTCTTCAATGAAGTCCAATCCGGTGACGCTGACACGCGGGCAGTTGAAGGCGATCATGGCAAATGCGGCATGACTTCTTCAGCAAAATAAAATTTGGCGACAAGAGTAAAGGGCAGCGTCCAGTCGGTGAGGCTGCATAGTCAACGCATTACGAAAGGATTGGCCATCGGCTTTTCCGATGTGTTGATCCACACTGTCTTGGTCCGCGTATAATCGTTAATGGCCTCAAGTCCAGCCTCGCGCCCATAGCCGGATTGATTAAACCCGCCAAAGGGCGCAATAGGTGAAACGGCCCGATAGGTGTTGACCCAACAAATGCCCGCCTTGAGTTGGGCAGAAACCCGGTGCGCACGTGCAACATTTCCTGTGAACACACCCGAACCAAGACCAAAGGGACTGCTATTTGCAATCATGATTGCCTCTTCCTCACTGTCGAAAGGCAGCAGAGACATCACCGGGCCAAACATCTCCACTTTCAATGTTTGTGATCCGGTATCGGCGCACTCGACGAGAGTAGGGGCCATATAATTCCCCGGCATGTCCAGTGCGGCGCCGCCGAAGCGAACCCGCGAACCACCTTCAATTGCTGCTGCAAGGGTAGCTTCTATGTTGCGAATTTGGTCGGGGGTGCAAAGCGGACCGATTTGGGTATCTGCGGATAACGGATCGCCGACGGTGATATTCGCCATTTTCTCTTCGATGAGATTGGCGAGGTCATTGAGTATGGATCGATGAACCAGACCGCGGCTACCGGCAACACAGCTTTGACCTGATGCCCCGAAATTGCCGGCAATCAGCCCGTTTGCTGCGCCATCCAGATCAGCATCCTCAAAAACAAGAATTGGTGACTTGCCACCCAGTTCAAGTGTCGTCACGGCAAAGTTCTCCGCCGAGTTTCGCACGACATGACGGGCCGTTTCCGGTCCGCCAGTAAAAGCAATCCGGTCTACATCTCCATGGCGGGTCAACGGAATTGCGCAGTTTTCTGCATCGCCGGTGATGACGGAGACCACCCCGCGCGGAAAACCGGCCTGTTCAACCAGGCGCGCAAATTCCAGCATCGGAGCCGGCGCGATCTCCGAGGCTTTCAGAACAACTGAACATCCCGCCGCCAATGCTGGCCCCAGCTTGGTTGCGGTCAGGAACATTTGTGCATTCCAAGGAACAATCGCCACGACAACACCAATGGGTTCGCGCCTCGTAAAGACATGCATGTCTGGTTTGTCGATTGGAAGAACTGCACCCTCGATCTTGTCCGCAAGACCTGCATAGTAGCGGTAATAATCGCCGACATAGGCTGATTGACTTGCGGTCTCCGCCAACAGCTTGCCACTGTCCACAGTCTCGATTTTGCCAAGATGGGCAGCATTTTGCTCTATCAGTTCGGCAAGGCGATAAAGCAGTTTGCCTCGCTGTGTCTGGGTCATGTCACGCCAAGTTGGATCATTGAGTGCTCTTCGTGCGGCCTTGATGGCACGATCCACATCGTCGGGGGATGCGCATGCGAATGTTGCCCAGTCTCTTCCGGTTGCCGGATTTTGAGAGGACATTATCTGTCCATCGCTTCCCTCGGTCCATTCACCGTCAATGAAAAGCTGGTAGTGCGGTTTGTGATCCATCGGGTTCCTCATTGAAAAGCGGGCATGACATCATTGATAAAACGGGCGAGCGAGTCGCGCTTGCGCTCGAAACTCATGCCGCTGTCGATCCAGAATGAATACTCATCATAGCCCAGATCTTCATACAATTTGAGTTTTTCAATTACCTGAGACGCTGTGCCGATGGTCAGATCCCGCGCCATGTTTTCAGGCGCCATCATGGCATTGGCAGCAATTTCCTCTCCGGAAAGCGAGGCTATCAATCCTTGCTTGACTGGCCGCTTGTTTTGGAACCATGCGCCGAAGTAGCAATAGTATTTCGAAAGGTCGTTTGCCGCTCTGGCAACGTCATCTGAATCACGGCCAACAAAGGTGTGATGCAAAAGCATGATCTTTGGGCGTGGCCCATCGAATCCGAAGCAGGCATCATTGAACCTGCCCATCAGTGTCGTTATCTCTTCGATCCCCTGCCAAAGCGGTGTAACCTGAATGTTGAAGCCGTTATGAACCCCGAATTCATGACTGTTGGGATCGCGTGCTGCAATCCAGATCGGCGGTCCATCCGGCTGCACCGGCTTCGGAGTTGCGGTTGTCGCGGGGAAGCTGAAAAACTCCCCCTCATGCGCGCAGTCTCCGGCCCACAGTTTTGGCAATAGCGGGGTTATTTCACGCATGCGCTGTCCTGCTTCCCAGGCATCCAAACCTGGCATGAGCCGTTCATACTCATAGGAGTAAGCCCCACGTGCAACTCCAAGCTCTATCTCGACCGCCCGTGAAAAGGTCCGCTGAAGCGGCTTCCCCCGCGAGCTTTATCGGGTGCCAGAAAGGCGCAATAACGGTTCCTGTCCCCAGACGGACGTGTTTTGTATGGTGGGCAATATTGACCAGGGACAGAAAGGGATTGGGCGCAATGGTGAATTCCATACCGTGATGTTCACCAGTCCAGATCGCACGCATCCCGCCGCGGTCCGCCATTTTGCATAATTCAATGAATTCTTCGTTCAGCCGTTCATGCGGTTCGTCCGGTGAAATGCGTTCCATATGTGCAAACAGGGAAAACTGCATCCTTCAATTCCTTTGTGACAAAGTGTGTATGTCTCCGCGTTTGCCATCGCCAAGATACAGGCCGAAGCTGCTGGTTTGGGCTTCGATCGCAAAGCGGCTCATCATGTCGGCGACAGGTTGTGAGGAATAGGCCTGGCCGTTCAGACCGGAGATCGGCACGGGCTGGATTGTTCCAGTGTCCGGCAAGTTCAAATCGGTGGTAGCGGCGAGTAGGTAAGTGTATCTGACGCCATCGTCTTCAAATATAGAATAGACAGCACCCAATCGAACGGGAACTCCGCGTGCTGCCAATTCCATTGAGAGATCATGTCGAAGGCGGCTCAGGTCAGACCGTTCGATTTGAAGGGGGCGAAACCCTTCCCCGGTGTTCTCAAGCAAAATATTGTCGCCCTGCCTGATGATGGCGCCAAAAACCGTCACGTCGCTGTCCTGTTCAAGCGCTGCCCGTTCGAGGCCAAGACTGAAATATTGTCCACCCCAATAACCAAGCCCGCGGCCTCCAATATGGTTAAAGGCAACCACTTCCCCGACAAGGATGCAGTGATCGCCTGCCGGTACGATCTGCCGTGTGACGCAGGAAAATTGCGCCACGGCATTGTCTATCAACGGATTTCCCAGACTGTCGATCTGGTGGGAAACTTGGGCAAACCGATCTCCCTTGAAGCTCGCAAACGTGTTGGAAACTTCTTCCTGTCCTTCTGCCAGAATGTTGGTCGAGAAGCTCCTGCACGTTGAGAAGGCCTCATATGAGGAGAGGAATTTGCCAGGGCAGACCAGCAAAAGCGGGGGATCAAGTGAAACGGATGTAAAGGAATTGGCGGTAAAGCCGACGGGGTTGTCGTCCTTGTCCCGGGTGGTCACCACCGTTACGCCGGTCATGAAGCTGCCAAAGGCTTTTCGCAGGGCGCGAGGATCCAATTGTGTCATGACCATACCTCGGATGCAAAACAAAGCAGGGCTTCATTGACTGCGCTGGCGTGGGTCATCGGCATCATGTGAGCTGCATTGTCCAGTATCACTGCGCGACCTTGTGGTGCGAGATCGGCCATCTCCAGCGACATTCGGGGAGTTGAATTTTTCTCAAGTGCTCCGGTCATGAAGAGGGCGGGACAGCTCAATGAAGCCAGGGCATCCCTGTCTGGACCATTTGCCCGTGCAAAGGCATCATAAGCTGCCTTGTACCCAGCCGGAGCGACCGAGGAGAGCCAGTCTCGACAGGCTTCACGTTCTGGCGACGATGAATTTTCAAACCAGCGCTTCAGTGTTTGGGAGGGGTCGGGGAGATGCACTCCATCCAGTTCATTTGCGCGTCTTTGAACGGCATCCGCCGCTTCCCTGTCACGTTCGAATATTGCATTGAAGGCCGCCACGCCAAGGATGCGATCAGGGTGCCGGCATGCAATATCCAGCGCGATCATCGCTCCCATGGAATGCCCTGCCAAAATTGAAGGCTCATCGATTGCAGCAAGTACCGCATCTGAGTAGTCAGGCAACAGCATTGGAAATGCAGGGGACGGGCTTTCGCCATGTCCGGGCATGTCGAGCGCTATCACCCTGCTGTTTCCCGCAAGTGCATCGATTTGTCGGTTCCAGGCTTCGGAGCGCAGGCCAACACCATGGAGCAGGATAATCGGCTGTCCGGCACCTGTTTCAATTGATGCAAGCCCCGCTCGCCTATACCGCGGCCGGGTTGTCCACATCATGTCCAAGATCCTTGAGGTCCTGATATCGATCCCCGATGCGGTGGTGTGGCCTTCCTGAAGTGGCTCCACCCAGTACCACTACCAATTCGTCAGCACGCGGGGCGTCCGGGATGGCGAACTGAATGGTCAGATAATGGGAACGGCGCCCTGCGTCATTCTTGTCCATCAACGGCACCATAATCGGGGCATTCGCCGGGCCCCGCGTATTGGTAAATGCCAGATAGGACTTGGCTCCAACGGCTTCCCTGTAAAAATTACCGAAACGCAAGGTGTGGATAAGGCCGGAGGCGTGCTCCACTTCACCGTCAAGGCCGACAACGGCCGCCTTGCCATAGGCCTCGATTGCCTCACCGCTTCCTGCCAGTTTTATAATTCGTGCTGTCATCATTTCGCCCAGCACCGGCCCAAACGCCCGAATTTCGGGGGTCAGGTCCTCGACGTAACGTCCTGCCCACGGATTGCGCACAACAGCGGCCACGGCAAACATCCTCCAGGGTGTTTTGGCAGCGCGAAAGCCCTCGATCATGACTTCCTCATCATAAGTCACGATTTTCCGTATTTCAGGTTGCATGGTTTTCTCCTCATCTCCGACAGAAACGCTAAGGTCACCAACAATAATTGACAAACAAATGAATTTCACGCTTAGACATTAGCTTTATTAATGATAGAGTTGAACCATGGCGAAATCCCTTCCTCCCCTTACCTGGTTTCGTTCGTTTGAATCAGCTGCGCGGCATCTGAACTTCACCGCTGCGGCACAGGAGATCGGGCTGACTCAATCTGCGGTCAGTCAGCAGGTTAAATCACTGGAGCACCGTCTTCGAGTGACTTTGTTCATTCGCCAGGCACGGGGATTGTCGCTCACGGATGACGGGCGCAAATTATTGCCGGAAGTGAGCGCTGCGCTCGCGGTTCTTGCGGCGGCGGCGGACAGGTATGATGCGGGCCCTGTTGAAAACCTCCTGACCGTGGCTGCATCAGTTAGTGTGGCCCAGTGGGTAATTGCGCCGCATCTCAAGAGTTTCACGGAGCGCTATCCAAATATTCAGACCCGATTTATAAGCGCCATCTGGCCGGACGATTTTCATTCCGCCCGCGCGGATGTCGAAATCCGGTTCGGTTCCGCAAAACAAGCCGGTGCAAATGCCGAACTTCTGCAACCCAATGAATTGGTGGCATTGAAGTCACGATCTTTGCATGGAGACCTTCACACCCTCCCGCTGATTGAAGCAGTAGGGACGTCCGGAGGATGGCAAGCCTGGGCTGAAAAGCATGGCGGTCCGCTCAAGCCGGCCCTTTTCGCTGATACCTATGGAATGGCGCTTCAACTCGCTGTCCATGGCAACGGGGTGGCGCTTGTCAGTGAATTGCTGGCAGGTCATGCGCTCAAAAACGAGTTGGTCGAGCGTGCGCATCCTGCGTCAATTGCCAGTCAGGAGGGATATTACCTGTCTTTCTCTCAAGACAAGCCTGAAGCCATGAAGTTTCGTGACTGGCTGCTGGAACTGCTCATTCCTTGACAATCGGGACTATACCAACCGCCCAACGCGCAATTGGGCCCGGCTTGCGCCCTGGCAGCGGCCTCAACGTGGCCCCAGTTCGTCAGCAGCCTTGTTGTTGAGCAAATCCAGCGAGTTGGTATCCTGAAGACGTTCTTCTTCTACCTTTTTCAATACGGTTTGATCGGCTCTGGTGTCAGTTGGCTGATCTTCCGCGTCAGGAGATTTTTCGGCCTTGGAGGAAATTTTTTGCTGCCTTTGCAATTTTTTGGGTGCGCCAGCCAAAGATTTCGATCTGCTGGGAAGCTGCGTCAAAACGCAAGCGATAGATGGGTTCAGGCAACGAGAATCGATTGTTTTCCAGTGTCAGTTTGGTGAGTTCTGATCGCTTCTGAACGCGCTTTCAGAAAATCTGTTGTCGTCTGGTTGATCCAGCCTGCCAATTCTATGACCACGTTTGAGTCACCAACCTGGTCAATCCATGCCGCCGGTGCGGGCTCTGCCAAAACAAAATCCAGTTTCTCAAACTCGGCGATGCACAGTCGCAGTGCATTATGAAGATTGCTGTCGGCATCAATGCCCAACTTGAACGAAAACCGTCGTTCAGGGTTTCGCGTATAGTTTATGACATTGTTCTTGTAGACGCTTGAATTGGGTATTCTGATGTGATTGCCATCCTTGTCCATGAGGATTGTAGCGCGCGAGGTCAGTCGAATGACATGCCCCTCAAAACCGTCAATACCCACAAAATCCTTCGGCCTGAAGGGTTGGCGAATACTGAGCAGGATACTGGCAATGTAGTTCTCAACGGTGTCGCGAACAGCAAAGCCGATGGCAAGACCAACGATACCTGCTGCTCCAAGGATTGTTCCCAAAACTGCTGTTGCATCAAGAATGTCTAGCGCCAGGACGAGGCCAAAAAGGACGAACACCAAAAACACGATCTGCTTCAGAAGATCGGCGATAAAGGCATTTGGTGCAATCCATGACCAGGGTCTGCGGCGACTTGAGATTATCCAGCCCACGCTTGAGATGATCAGCCATACCATCGTTGCAAAAGCAAATAGCGGGAGATAGTCGATCAGTGTTTGAATGCGTTTTTCAAATCGCCCAAGTACGGGCACAAGCCGCTCGGATACCTCGGTCACTTCCTCGATTTGGTTGTCGACTGCGACAACGCCTTCCACTCGTGCCGCCAGTTCTTCGGCGCGAGTTGCCACGGCTGCCTGACTTACCGTTCCACGCAGGGTTACGACGCCTGAGCGAACGGAAGAATTCACATTTTCCAATCCCTCGATCTGATCGAATATTTCCTCGATCCGGATGTCTATTTCCCGGTCTGTTGGTGCTTTGTCCCCAGTGGCTATGGTCGCCGTTTCTGATTGCGGCTTTGCCGCTTCCTGAGCAAATGCCCCGCCACTGGAAACAAGCAGGAAAACAAGAGCAAACAGGGTCAGAAAATTTGGCGAGAAAAATTTCATGTTTCGGCACCGGGTAGATCAAACTTGAACGGTCTATACTTCGTTCATGCCATTAAGATGGAAAATTACCAATAGCGGTGATTGGTGTTCGTTGCGGAAACTTCTGCGATCGCCTTGCATATCTGGGTCGTGTTCTTGCCTTTGACCTGCATCTTGTTGCTCAGCTTCTCCTGATTTATGAAACCAGCAACTTGCCTTATTGCTTCAACCATGCACGGTTGCTGCAGCGATACGGGGGCCGTTGAATTGTTCCATTGATTTGTTTCGCCGGCAAACTGTCTAAGGGTTTTATCTGCAGGAACGCCAACCCACAAACCCCGTTTTGTCAGTCATTGCTCAGCCATGTCTGATAGTCGGAGACCAGCAGATGGAGCGGCAGGCTGTCTTCTTCAATGGTTGAAAACCTTCCGATTGGTTCCATAAAAATATTGTCTGTCAGGTCATCATTGACTGTAGAGACCTCTCCGATCAGCACGTCGCCGCCATCTCCCCAGAATTGGTGCCAGTTACCCGGGCGCAGCGTCACGCTTTCACCAGGGTTCAGTTTCAAGACATCGCCAGCCTTCAGTGTGCGATCAACCCCATCACAGCGAACGGGAACCGCGGCTTTGTTATCCGGTTTGCCTTCGGGGCCGCTTTCATACATTTGAATTGCCAGTACGCCGCCTCCGCGATTGATTATATCTTCTGTCTTGATGACATGGCGATGTAATGGTGAAATCTGATCCCTTCGTGAAATCATGATTTTTTCTGCATAACACATGCCGCCCCCGCGCTGGAGATCAGCCATTGAACCGTTACGCGTTGTAAACAGAAACAGACCTTTTTCATCGAATTTTCCTTCTCCGTAATCTGTGATATCCCAGCCGAGTCGGGCATCCTGGATTCCGGGAATCTGTGACTTGCGTGAAATCATTTCATCAGGGGACCAGTATGCAAATGGTGGAAGAACAAAGCCGAACGAACGGATGAATTCGTCAGCATTTTCAATGATACTGTTTATGTGTGAACGCTTCATATTTTCTCTTTAAGACGGAAAAGCCTGCCGGGCTTCTCTTTCAATGGTTGCAGCCATGCCGGTATCAAGTATCTGTCCAAGGCACTCAATTACTTCCTCGCACCATTCATTGGAAGCAATAAGCCTGGTGGGAAACAGGTCATCAAGATGAAAGAGGGCTTTGCTGATATCATCGGCACTTCTTGCATCAGAAAGGACCATACGGATTTTTCCTTCCAGCGGGTCCCGAAGTTCGTATGATTTTCCCGCTTCGTCGCGACCTAACGCATACCGCATCCAGCAGGCTGTAGCAAAAGCAAATGCGCGAATATTCTGTCCCGCATTCATGGCATCAAGGGCTGGCGCGAATATCCGCTGGGGAAGTTTCTGTGTCCCGTCCATCGCTATTTGTGCCGTTTCGTGGGCGATGGCAGGGTTTTCGAAACGCCTGATCAGTTGCCTCCGGTAATTCTCCAGATCAATTTCTGGCAAGTCGGGCAGGGTAAGTTGGGCCGAACGCATGTGACGCTCTACGAGCAGCGCGAGGGGTCTGCTTTTCATCACATCGCGAACAAATGGCAGACCGGCCAGGAAACCGCCATAGGCGAGCATGGAGTGCGCTCCATTCAGCATACGCAATTTCATCATTTCATACGGTTCAACGTTGCGAATAAAAAGGGCGCCTGCTGCTTCCCATTCAGGGCGACCATTCGTGAAATTATCCTCGATTACCCATTGCATGAAGGGCTCGGTCTCGACTGCAGCCAGGTCTTCAAGGCCGGTTAGCTGCTGAGCTGCCGCAATTGTGGATCGGGTGGGGGCAGGCGTTATCCTGTCGACCATGGAAGATGGAAAGGCGATATTTGAACTGATCCATTCGCCCAGACCCCGATTGCACCTGGTGGCGAAATCCACCAGCCCGGCGCGTAGCAGTTTTCCGTTTGCAGGAAGGTTGTCGCAGCAAAGAACGGTGAAAGGGGCGATCCCTGATTTGTGACGTAGCCTGATGGCTTCGGTCAACAGACCCAACACGCTCTTCGGCATTCGGGGATTTGCCAGATCATTGGAAATCGAGGGATGGGCCGGGTCAACAGCCTGTCTGGCGCGTTCTATTCCATATGCCTTCTCCGTTACTGTCAGTGTCACGATACGAACCTTCGGCGATGTCAGGGCGACCAACACAGCGCTCAAATTGATTGCGGCAGGAATGACTTCCTTTATGCTTGCAATTATCCGCGCCTTTTTTCCCTCTCCGCCGCTTTCAATCACTGTGTAAAGGCCGTCTTGCGCGTTCAGCCGATCGGCGGTCTCCCTGCTTCTGAGGTTAACACCAATAATCCGCCAGTCGCCGCCAGCTTTTGCAATTGCTCCATCTGTATAAACGGCCTGGTGCGCCTTGTGAAACGCGCCGACGCCCAAATGGACAATGCCGCAATCATGAGCCTGAGGATCATATCCAGGCAGGATGCAATCCGATCCTTTTTTCAGTCCGGGCGATTGCAGCGATAATAGTGAGAGTGGCGTGTTCATCAGGTTCACTATTACCTGTTAGAAGTCGCAGGGGAAACGCCCGGCGACTGGGTCAGGGGATGGGAAAGCGCGGTCATGATGCCGCGCAATTCGGCCAGCCCCTTCAGGCGGCCAATGGCTGGGTAGCCGGGTTGCGTGGTTCGTTTATGATCATCAAGTATGTTTTGCCCGTGATCCGGGCGCATCGGTATTGACCAGTCACTGCGGCCTTTGGCCTTGCGCCGTGCCTCTTCACGCAGAATTGCAGAAATCACGGCAACCATGTCCGTATCTCCGCCGAGATGTTCTGCCTCGTGAAAAGAACCCTTCAGGTTTTCTGATTCCCGTTTCACATTTCTAAGATGCAGGAAATGTACCCTGTCACCAAGGCGCTCCATTATTTGAGGCAGGTCATTGTCAGGCCGCACGCCTAGTGAGCCGGTGCACAGCGTCATGCCGTTTGCAGGTGAATTCACTCTTTCCATCATGAGTTGATAGTCGGCTTCTGTTGACATGATCCTTGGAAGACCGAGCAGATCAAATGGCGGATCATCGGGATGGCAACACATCCGGATGTCCAACTGCTCGGCAACCGGAATCACTTCACTGAGAAAGTCTGTCATGTTTTGCCTCAACCTTTCATGGGTGATGGCACCATAGCGAGCAAGGTGTTCGCGAACATCATCCAGACTGAAATGCTCAGCAGCGCCGGGTAATCCGGAAACGATATTTGCAGCCAGAGCCCTGCTTGCGTGATCGCTCATTTGCGTGTTCAGCCTTGCAGCTTTTTCAATGACTTCTTCGGGATAATCATTCGCAGCATTCTCCCGCTTCAGGATGAAGATATCAAAGGTGGCAAAGAGCGGATATTCAAAACGCATGCAGGTTGCACCTGTTGGCAACGGCCAGGCGAGATGTGTGCGTGTCCAGTCAAGAACCGGCATGAAATTGTAACAAACGGTTTGAATTCCAGCAGAGGCAAGGTTTTCAAGACTGGCCTTGTAGTGTTCGACATGTTCAAGCCAGTTTCCGCTTTGGGTCTTGATATCTTCCGAGACCGGGAGGCTTTCTACCACTTCCCATTGAATCCCGGTTGGTTGCCCCTCGGCTCCAACTGCGATTTCATCTTGTCGTTTGGCGATTTCATCTGCGGTCCAGACTTTACCTGTTGGAATGTGGTGCAGTGCCGATACCACGCCTTCCACGCCAGCCTGTCGAATATCGGTTATTGAAACCTCGTCGCCCGGCCCAAACCACCTCCATGTCTGTCTCATATTGTCCTCACAGTCTGTTTGACCGTAAATTTCCATTGGTCTTTGGCCTGCTTGTTTACACCGGGAAACAAGGGCATTAAAGGAGGAACAGGAACCATGGTTCCTTTAAAGGGGTAGGTAATGTTAGCGAGCATCGTATCACGTGCTGCCGAGTTGAGCCGCACGCGGAAATGGTTGTTGATTGTTGTTTTGGACAGCCTGCTGCTGCTCGGTTCCCTTGCAATGGGTCTTGTGCTCAAATCAGGTTAGTTTAACATTGTGTTTATTTGTTCTACCTATGATCCTGTTTGGTCTTGGGTGGGCACCCGTAGACCTAAAGAAGCGGTGGCCGTAAACTTGATACGTTACGGCCATAGTACTATTGGTTTTTGTAGTTACTTGGATAACGCCAGTCACTATTGGGGTCTGCTCCCTGCGCGAGGCCATTGGCAATAAATCCTTCAGCAGTCGGGGCCACTACAAGTCCAGTGTGATGGTTCGGAACAAAAGAGGCCCCATTGGCAAAGAGACAGCAATCGCCTGTTCCGCTCCGCGTCAGTGTCATTGTGTGTGTACGCAAATAGCCAACGGTATTGTAGAAGTTCAGAAAGGCGTGAGGCTTACTGGTCGCAAGCTCCACATTGATCAGGAAAGTGTAAACACTGGCGAATGCCTGAAGCATGAAGCCGCCGGGATGATTCAGGTTGTTGATGGAGTCGACAACGGTGATTTTTCGGTTTTCCCACGCCGTATCATCTGAAGATCTGCCGAAAATATTCAACGTGGGAACCACGTAGCCGATGATGATCAGATAATCGGCGACCATGTCGCTCAGTAATCTGACCTCCAGTTTGCGACCAATTGTGAAGCGGGTGGCAAGGCCTGCGAAAGATTGCAAGGCGGTTGATGCCGTTTCTCCATCATTGGCATCGTCACCATTGACCGCATCCAGGTACAATCGGTCAAAGTCGGTCAGACTGTCAGGCACCCCATGCAAAGCCGGATTGTCAATTCCGTTTGGAAAGCTGACCTTCCCGGTTTGGTGATTGACTGATATCGCCTCCCGCCATTGGGCAGACGGATCACAGACCTTGATGTTGAAATCGTCGTTCCCGGCTGTTCCAATCTCTGCGCGGCCTGAATAACCTGTCTGGAATAACATGCTGGCCGTATCGCCTGATGCGGCCTTGTTAATGACCATGCGATGATCATTTCCTTCATGGGTAAAGAGGGAGGCGGGCGCGCTTACCGCGAGACGATTCGTGTTGTCGGCAGTGGTGTTGATACCAGCGGCTTCAAGGTTCTGAATTTCATTCATTGCTGCTGGTAGCGGTTTCCAGACCGCACCATCGTGTACAAGGGCCTTGTCTGCCGATTTGTCGAAAGCGATCCAGCCGTGACGTGGGCTGATAAAACTCCAGGCCCCATCCTGCCAGGCGGCAAGTTTTGCTTCCTGTCCTGAAAATTCTGCAATTGCGGGAGATTCCACCAGATAAATGTCGCCATCCGAGGGGGTCAATTGCTGAGGATCAGTTTCGGCTGACTGGATGGATAACTGGACAATAGCATCCAGCAGGCGAATGGCTTCATTATGTGTCACATGTTTTTGCGCCTGTTGTGGCATGATGTAAGGTAGGTTTGCGTTGGGTGTGCGTTCCATTCCGTGCTCCTTTGGCTTTGAAGCAGAATAGGCGCAGGGCTTTCAGCGGGGATAAGTGCTAGATACACAAGTGCATTGAGAATGTTGTCGGAATTCCGGTTTGCCGAGTTGGGGAAGGTAGGGAAACCAGAAGCCTATTGTATTTCGATCAGGGAAATCCTCTTGATTACAATCGATTTATCATCCTTTGGACGGATGACAATGATCGCCCGTGCCTTGCTTGTATTCGGCAGGAAGCTGTCCAGAGCCGCATTTTCTTCACCGGTGATGCTCCCGGTGATGACGTAGTTATCCCCATCTGCGGCGAAATCTGATCCCTTTACGCGACCCCGATGAAGAAAATATCTGTGCGGGCCGGGCTTGGCGCTTTGTAAATTGCCTTCAGCATCCATGGTTGCCAGTCCGGCATTAATTACAAGATTGTTCAAGGCCCTTCTCGGACTTTGAATTTCCAGGGTCATGAAATAGGTCTTGTTGACATCAACGGGAAATTCAGGACCCGGAAAAATCGTTGTAAGTTCACGGACAGTGAATTTGTTGTCCTCAACAAGCTTCCCAAGAACCTCCTGGTCACCGCTGTCACTTCCCAGCCTGTCTGAAATTGCCACAATGTCCTTTGGCAAAGTCAGGTTGAATATCGTTTCAACCTTGTCTTCCTCAGTAGATGGAGCTCTTACTGTTGAACTGGTTTCGCTCTGTTCTGCCCTTTTGGGGAGTTTGTGGTGTCTTTCCTGCCGTTGTCATCCAGTTGGAAATACCAAACCGCAAAAAAGGTCAGGAGAATGGCTGCCGTGATGGCTACGGTAAAAACAAGATAGCGGGAAGATAATGTGCGAGGTGTGACTGCACGCTCTTCGACAGATGATGCATCCACGGTTGCATCCGACAAGTCGTCAGGCGTAACATCGCTCATGGGCGGTTCGATGCCCGCCTGATCGTTGAATTCGGGTGAGGTCATTTGCGGAGCTGATGGCGAGTCAGGAGCACGAGCGGGTGTCTCAACTTCCAGTTTACCAGATATAGCCGGTTGTGCATCTTGCAGCTCTGCCTCGAATTTTCTGATGAAGGCAGCAAGCTTTGTTCGATAGAGTTCGCGTTTTTGCTCGGGGACGGTTTCTATTGCCTTTGCGACGTTCTGATAGACCTTCATTCTTTTCTTGGGGTCTGTTGCGTCTGTGAACCGTAGTGCGTCGCTGAGAATTTTTTCGAAGGCGTCCATTGGTCAGTAAATTGCCCGTAAAGTCGATTTAGATTTCGAAGTCCGAGGTCGGAATGAAATCAGACTGATCAAGTGCACCGTGAATACCTATTAAGTGCACATTGACGTCACCGTTTTCGGTAGTAATCAGCGTACCCTTTTTCGTGTCTTTAAAAATCAAATCCTCAAAATCATAGATTGTGTCAGAGACTAAGAAATCTTCGCCATCAACGAAATCAAAAATTGTGTCTCTTGTGCCAGTATCGCTTAATACGAAAAGATCCGAATCATCACCGCCGAACAAGCTATCTCTACCAATGCCTCCATACAATATGTCGGATCCAGCATTTCCAAAAAGTTTATCTCTCCCATTCCCCCCTTCCAAAACATCATCCCCATCGCCACCACGCAAAATGTCGCGGCCGCCAGCCCCGTAAACAATATCGTCACCCGAGCCACCGTTTACTCTATCACTTCCTGTGCCGCCATCTAGGAAGTCAGCTCCTTCGGCGCCAAATAGCTTGTCGCTTCCATTGTAACCCAATATTTTTTCTCTATTCTCCGTTCCAAATATTTTATTATCTCTTTTATTTCCCTCAATCGTTTCATATGTATTTCCTTCGACGTTTATCTGAATTACACTTTGCGATGATCCTAATGAATTTGATACAGTGTATTCAAATTCAAATAATAAAAATTCACCATCATCCAATGTATCGAAAATCTTAGCATTATAATCTTGTATAAATCTATATTCTCCATTATATTTAATAAATAATGAACCTATATTTAATGATATTTCTGTCTCCCCAATTTTTGATATGGATACCCCATTAACCATATCTACAAATATGCCGACTCCGCTGTCATTATCAATTAAATTTCCACTCACTGATGACAAGTTTCTTTCAGAAATATTTATATAATCCGCATTCGCTATGGGCGGGCTGTCGGGCTCGTCGTTAATGTAAAATTCTTCGATAATATTATTTTCAGAATCAAAAACTCTTTTCCATTCCGACCAATATTCAGAATCATTAACATCATAAACAGTATGGTTAGTAAAACCATTATCCATATTGATTATTTCTTCCGTCAACAATTCATCGGTGTTGAAATATTTTGTGTGTATATCCCAGGCCTCATTTGCGAAATCCAAGATTTGAAGTGCTGATTGCTCGAAACCATATTGGATCAAATCCACAGAAAGCCAGATCAGTTCAAATAACAGTGTATCGAAACCGTTTCCGCCATTTATGTTGTCGAGTTCATTGACGCTATCGTAAACGATAGTGTCGTTTCCCTCGCCTCCGAACAAACGGTCTGATCCAGAGCCGCCATCTAAGAAATCGTCACCACCATAACCATAGATTGTGTCATTTCCGGCTGAGCCGCCATCCAGGCTATTGTCGGCGGTGTTGCCGTGAATGGTGTCGTGGAACTGGGTGCCGATTGCGTTTTCGATCACAGTTCCGAAGGCAATGCCGATATTGTAGGTCATGCCGTGGGTTGAGGAATACTGGCCTTCACGCAGGTCTATAAGAGTATCTGTTCTGGCACGGGTGCTGAAAAAGGTTGGCAGGTCATTGGCGTCATAGTTCATATAGGCTTCGGTTGTGACCGTATCGCCTGAAAGATCCAATGTATCGATGCCGCCGGTGTCATAGATAGTCAGAACCGGCGCTCCGTGGGCGTCAAAATCATAGGCGGCATCAATGCCGGTTGTGGCATTGTGGCCGTAGGTTGTGTCGGTGTTCCGGGTTGTTGCATTTCCCGCATAACCGTTGAAGTTGCCGTTAAACGATCCATCGGTCATTGCCAGGATGTCATATACCATTGGCGTTCTGGGATAGACAAAATCGCCGGTCTGGACATCGTAGAAGATCGCGCCTGATGCATCCTCATAGGAATTGAAATAGGACATGACCGTGTAGCGGTGGGTATCCTGTTCAAACTCTGCATTGCCGGCATAGGTGATGGGCCCGCTGCCACTTCCCGCATTGTAGTCTCCGGGATGATCCAGCCCGAGCGAATGCAGGATTTCATGCAGCATGGTCATGAATCCATAACTGCCATAGTCCAGGTTTGCAGACTGGTTGCTGCCCCAGGTATCATCAAACACGATCGCATTGAAGACGATACCGTCTGTATTTGGTCCACTGGTATAGGAATAACTACTGGAATAGGTTCCGGTATTGTCGTCGTTTACGAACTGGATAATGTCAGTTGGAGAATTGCCGCTGGTATTGGCGGGTTCAGCAACCTCGACGAAGTTGAAGCCGAACATGTCTTCAAGTTGGACGAGAGCTGTTTCGATCCATTGCTGCTGGGTTGCGTCGAGCTGATACTCGCTGTTATTTCCCCACCAGTAGCCAAGGCTTGCGGAGAACGAGTATTCAATGGTCATATCGCCATTGTCACCGTACCACCATGAGCCGTCACGGGTCAGTTTATCTGCAATTTCCTGATCTGTTAAAGGCGCTGGTACTGCCATGTGACCGTGTTCTCCCTGCCAAGAAGCTTTCTGGTTCTGGAAGAGCCATGCCTTCCAATCGTGTATTTATGGGTGCCGCCGTGTTAGTTCCCCCACAGAACCCTGAACGTCAGTCATACTGGAGGAATATGAAGGAAGATTTACCCAATCCCCTACAAACTTAGCAGGTCCACCACGAACCGGTTTGGGGTTTAGCCAAACCAACCGTCCTTCAACTTCGTCACTGGAGGTTATCGATTGGCGAGTTCTCAAGATCAATCAGCAAAACACCGATCTCGACAGGAGTTGAGGTCTTTTCCTGTTCTTTCACAGCCCGGGACACCAACGTAACCCCCAGCCCGGTGAATTGCTGTATGCTTCGCAGGAGTGCGGGGCAAAATTCGCTGCTGAGGGATTGTCCGGGCTGACAGATAAGCCGGCTTCTGTTTATACCGCTATATACGGGGTTCTGCATACTGCCTGCCTGTGCCGTTGTTGCGGGGAAGGGCATTGAATGAGACAGCATGGTTGCCAAGGTTGCTGCGGTGCATGCTGTTTGAATCGGTTTCATGAGCAAGATGATATGCGGTCAATCTTGAGCAAATGTGAAATCCGGTATCAAAATTTAATACACTTTCTTTCGACCGGTATGGACATGACGTGAATGTGTTTCGCACAGCGCAACAACATTGTGGTTGTCTGGCGCAATTGCCTCGAAAATGCTTAAAGTCGGGCGACAAACGAATTTAAGATTGGGGGTTCAGTTTGACTGATAGAGCGAGAATTGCCGGTGCGTTGATGATTTCGCCTGATGGCAGTTTGCTGCTTCAAAGGCGCGATGACCTGCCGCACGTTTCATCGCCGGGTATGCTCAGCATCTTTGGCGGAATGGTTGAGGGTGATGAAGACTTTGCCGATGCGATGTTTCGCGAAATCGAGGAAGAGACAGGGCTTCGCCTGCAGTCTGATGACGTTTGCGAATTAACTCGGTTTACCATTGCAAGGCCCGGACTTCAAACCAGCGAGGGCGGATTTTTCCTTGTCCGTAATGTGGATCCCGAAGAACTGGCTGTTACCGAGGGATGTCTTGAAATCGTCAATCCCGAACAGATCGGATCACTGATTAAACAGATTGTGCCGACGAGCATGTTGGCAATCAGCATTTATCTGCAACGCGTTGGCTAAGCCACAAGGATGATTGCCGATGATCATCTGCCTTCAGGCAGGCTCTCTTCGCAATTCTGACGGAATATCGTTCAAGCGCCCGCCATTACCCAGGCGAATGGCACTGTGCCACACTTCATCAGCCCGAAGATTTACGGTTTCACGCGCTGTCAGCGGGTTACCGTATTCATCTTCAACCATCGCGTTCCAAGCGTTTGACGGCAGATCGCGCCACATCACGTTGAGATGCACTTCAGTGTGCTGGAAGAGATGACGCAAGGCTCTCGGGGGCAGGGTGCTGCCCAGTGTGATTTCCTGATCGCGATCCTGCAATGAGGCATACATAGGATTGCAGTTGCCTGTCGCAGCCCAATCCATCAACCTCGAAATTGCCCGTGCATGATAGCTTACCCGGGCAATGAGGTGGCGCCGTGTCCAGCCTTCAATGAGGCAAGGAGCATCGAGTTCGACGTCTGTAAGTTCATTCAGCTTTCGTGCAAAATAGGCCGTACCGCGCCGGGCCAGCAGCAATTCCTCTGCCGGTGCGTTTTCAGAGTTGAAACGTGCCCCGCTTCCAAGTCTGCGGCGCAGTTCCAGACGCGCCTTTTCGTCTGAAGATGCCAAGTTGCAACGCCTCTCCTGATGGTGGGTTATTTCTCTATATGAGTTCGGTGAAAATTAAGCCGTTCCATGATCGGTGCGTCGGAGAAGCGAAACAGGTCAAACTGCGTTTCCGCCTGCAAGGACCATGAAATCCATGAGGGGACAACAAACATATCGCCGATTTCAAGCTTGTGCTCTGTGCCACCAAGAACGACGGACCCTTTGCCGTCGAATACCTGGAAAACGGTTGAGCCGACTTCCCGACGAGTGAGAGATTGTGACCCTTCGCGCAGGCGGTGAAACTCGCAACGAATGGTTGGCATTACATCTCCGCCCGTTGTCGGATTGATAAATCTGACAGCGGCATGTCCCTGCTCGAAAGTTGCTGGCTGGCCTTCATCCTCGAGTAACAACTGCTCGCTCAACGCCCGGTCCGTGTGTTCCCAGCGGTAGGCGCCAATGGGTGAACTTACAGTGTCCTGCAAGCCGGAAAGCGGGCGCAGACCGGGGTGGCACCAAAGGCGCTCCCCCCTTGAAAAATCAGGTGTTGCATAATCGGTAACCTTGTCGGTCCCGAACTCGAAGAAGCCAACATCATTTTGTTGTGAAAACGGTATATCCAGACCGTCAATCCATGCCATGGGCTTATCGCGATCATTGTGGTGGCCGTGAAAATTCCAACCGGGTGTAAGAAGAAGATCGCCGCGGCTCATGCGGACCGGGTCGCCGTTGACCACGGTCCAGACGCCTTCACCCTCGACCACAAACCTGAAGGCGTTTTGGGAATGACGGTGTTCTGGCGCTGTTTCGCGCGGTCCGAGATACTGGATGGCAGCCCAAAGGGTGGGGCTTACATAAGCATTGCCGCCCAGGCCCGGATTGGCAAGTCCGATCGCCCGTCTTTCCCCGCCGCGTCCAACCGGAACGAGTTCACCTGATTTTTCGGCAAGGGGGAGGAGACTGGACCATTTCCAGACATGAGGAACCGCCTTTGGCTTGGGGTGCATCGGCATCAGATCGCCTACCTGCGTCCAGAGAGGAATCAGATGGTTGTCCTCAAAGCCCTTGTAGAGTTCACGCAGGGCAGGGGTATCTTCCGGCTGCATCGCATGTTCCACATTGTCGTGATCAACTACCTTGTCCATTTTACTCTCCTCCTTGTTTGCCTCGATTCACGCTCCCTGCAGCGGTTCACCGATGGTTGTTGTGATTGAGCCAAGTCCTTCAATGCTGACAACGCAAACATCGCCGGTAACAAGAGGGCCGACACCGGCTGGCGTTCCGCTCATTATCAGGTCACCCGCTTTCAACTCCATTGAATGGGAGAGGATTGAAATAACTTCAGGCACTGACCAGATCAGTTCAGCCAGATCGCCTGACTGTTTCGTTTCACCGTTTACAGTCAGCGTGATGGCCCCTTCAAACGGATGGCTGGATTTTTCGACCGGGTGCACCGGACCAATGATTGCGGAACGATCAAAGGCTTTTCCCCAATCCCAGGGACGACCCATTTCACGAGCCTGCAACTGAAGGTCACGGCGGGTGAGATCATTGCCCACGGCATATCCCCAAACATGCCCCAGAGCGGCTTCCTCTGAGATATTGCGCCCGGCTTTGCCGATCGCGACCACGAGTTCGGCTTCGTGCTGGAAATTCTGTGTTTGAGGCGGATAGGAAACTGTCTCGCCGTCATCTACAACCGCATCAGCGGGCTTGGTGAAGAAAAAAGGAGGCTCACGATCCGGATCTCGGCCCATTTCACGGGCATGGGCCGCATAGTTGCGTCCGACGCAAAAAATCCGGCGTACCGGAAAACGCTCGTCGCTTTCTAAAACAGCGACCGTTGGTGTTGGGGCGGGATCGAATACATAAGTCATCGGAAATCCTTGAATGTCAGTGTTTTGGTATTTCTATCATCCGGCAGTGCGGGTGTCCTTTGTCAATTCTGCAATCCGTTTGAGCCATAAAGCCAGTGCAGCTTTTCGTACCATTCCTGCGGTGAGCGTTTTGACATGATGTCATTTCGCACTGCTGCCATCGCGTCATCGGGATGATAGATGTACTCTCCGATGAGACGGCTGGATACCTGAACGCGTGCGGTCCGAATGACCCGCTGCTGCTGGTAACGGGCGAGTGCCGCTTCCACATTATCTCCTGAGTGCTCCATGGTGTGGGCGAGGCAGACGGCGTCTTCCATTGCCATACAGGCGCCTTGTGCAAAATACTGCAACATCGGGTGGGCGGCATCACCGAGCAGTGCCACCCGGCCATCGACCCATTTTGATACCGGATCGCGGTCACACAGGACCCATAGTTTCCAGTCTTTGCCGTGTTCGATGATCTGGCGGGCAATCGGAGCGATATGCTCAAACCCTTTCATTACTTCTTCCTTGTCGACAGGCCGCCCTGCAATCGCCTCCTGAAGATCGCGATGATAGGTTACAACCAGATTGTAAACCTTGCCGCCTTTCAAAGGGTAGTGAACGATGTGGCATTTCGGGCCGGCCCAGAGCGTCGCTGCATTCCAGCGCAGTTCTTCCGGCATTTGTTCAGTGGGAATCACAGAGCGATAGGTGGTGTGTCCGGAAATCCTGGGTTCGCCGTCTTTCAACATCTGCGCGCGAATGGGAGAACGCAGGCCTTCCGCGGCAATAACAAATTTTCCGACAAGTGGTTTTTTATCTTCTGCAAACAGTGTCGCCGAACTTCCGTCCTGTTCGTATCCGCTTACCCTGTGGCTTGTCCTGATCTCGACCAGCGGACTGTTGATGCAATAATCCAGCAATATCTTGTGCAGGTCGGCACGGTGCACAACCGCGTAGGGATTGCCCATGTATTTACGAAAATCCTCGCCGAGCGGAATTTGAGCGATATCATCTCCTGTTTTGGCGTCCATCAGGCGCAATGCATCAATGTAAACTGCTGTTGCTCGTGCCTGGTTGCCAATTCCAAGGTAGTCAAAACTGTGGAATGCGTTGGGGCCGATCTGAATGCCCGCACCGATTTCGCCGAGTTGGTCGGCCTGCTCAATGACGATTGAGCGCATCCCCTTGCCCGCCAGACCGGCTGCCGCCGCCAGACCACCAATTCCGCCCCCCGCTATCAATACCGGCAGATCATTCATTGCTAAAATCCCCATTTTTGTCTTTTGAGTACTCACCTGCGCAGCTATTGATGTCCGTGCTCCGATACGCGGTCTGATCCGCCTTTTTTCACCAGCAATCCTGTCGGAATGGTGCTGTCAAAGCCTTGCAGAAATAATAAGCATGCTAATCAATCATAGGCGACGATCGGATATTCGTCAATAATGAGTATGCTAATTGTTGACGAATAGAACAAAATAGTCATAGGATGACCCTGAACAGTTGATCAAACGCAGTGATCGGGGGCAGTTTCCAATCATGGGAAAGCCATTGGAAATTCATGAAATGCCTGGTCACCTGATTCGGAGGATGAACCAGATTGCCGTTTCGGTGTTTGACGAGAAAATGAAACTCTGCGGCATTGATCTGACGCCGGTCCAGTTTGCTGCGCTATCGGCAATCAACGCCAGTCCGGGTATTGATCAGGCCTCGCTTGCAGGAGAAATTGCCTATGATCGTGTTACCATCGGGGGTGTGCTGAGCCGACTGGAGAAAAAATGCTTTGTGGATCGCAAGACGGCAATCCAGGATCGGCGCTCAAGAGAGCTTTTTCTGACAGCCGATGGCCGGGAAGTGCTTGAGAGGGCGTTGCCTTTGGTAAGGGAGGTTCAGGATATTATCCTTGCCGGACTCGACAAGCGGGAGAAACAGATTTTTGTTGAATTGCTGGCGAAGGCGACGCGGCATTCCAACAAGCTCAGCCGGGCACCCTTGCTCGCGGTGGTTTGAAACAACACGGTAGGAAGACTTCAGGATGACGAAAGGAGGGTGCCGGATTATTCTTAGGCTGGTATGAGATGGTCTCGAAATTGCGGTTGTTTTTGGCACTGCTATATTCCAGACTTTTTGCGGAGGGGCGGTTATGCCTGCAAGTTCGAACTTGACAGAGCGTGGCCGGTAAAGTGAACATGTTACACATATTGAGAGTTTGCAAAGTTTTGTAACTTTCAATTCAGATAGTCACATCTCTAGGGAGGAAAAAATGACAGGATTTATGAAGAAACTCGCCGGCGTAGGCTTGGCGGCAATGATGGCAACGACCGCAATGTCTTCGGCCTTTGCTCAGGAAGTTACGCTCAAGCTGCACCAGTTTTTGCCGGCACAGGCGAATGTTCCCAAACTTGTTCTGGACAAATGGGCTGATGATGTTGAGGCCGACTCAAACGGCCGTATCAAGGTCGAGCGTTATCCATCCATGCAGCTTGGCGGCAAGCCGCCGGAACTGATGGATCAGGCTATTGACGGCGTGGCCGATGTTGTGTGGACGGTGGTCGGCTATACACCTGGCCGCTTCCCGAGAACCGAAGTTTTCGAAATGCCGTTCATGATGACCAATGCTGAGGCTACTTCCCGCGCATATTGGGAAATGTTTGAAAAACACATGAAAGATACCGAGTTCAAGGATGTGCATATTCTTGGAACATGGGTGCATGGCCCTGGCCTGTTTCATTCGAAAAACCCTATCAAGTCCATTGAAGATCTCAATGGTGTGAAGATCCGTGGCGGATCGAGAACGGTCAACAACATGATGACGCGCTTTGGCGCTACGCCGGTTGGCATGCCAGTACCTGCGGTGTCTGAAGGACTTTCAAAAGGTGTCATTGATGCCACTACCATTCCATGGGAAGTGACGGCTGCACTCAAGGTGCCTGAACTGGTGACCAACCACACGGAGTTTGCCGACAAGGCCCTCTATACGCTGACCTTCGTTCTTGCGATGAACAAGCCGAAATACGAGAGCTTGCCGGATGACCTCAAGAAAGTGATAGACGACAATTCCGGCCTTGAGTTTTCCATGTTTGCCGGCAAGACCCAGGAAGCCTCCGATGGTCCTGCCCGCCAGATCGCTGTTGATCGCGGAAACAACATCATCACCCTGCCTGCTGAAGAGGTTGCCAAATGGGAAGAGGCCGCCAAGCCTCTTGTTGATGAGTGGGTTGCCGATATGAACTCCAAGGGCATTGACGGACAGGCGCTTGTCGATGAAGCCCGCGAGTTGATCGCGAAATACACTAACTAAAACCGGCGAGGGGTGGCTTTTCGGTCACCCCTTTCCACCCGCAGCATGTTGGCGCAAGAGCTGCCTGCACAATAGCCATATCAAGAGAATGTCGGTTACGATGCACACCTTCATCCACAAACTGTCGCGTGGCATGGCGCTTCTCGGAGGAGCGGTTCTGCTCCTGTTGGTTGTCTTGACTTGTCTGAGCGTGATCGGTCGTTCGATCAATACGTTTGGCCATAATGATTTCGTTGAAAACAATTTGGGTTTCCTGTCGGCGATCTTCATAAAGTTTGGCCCCATTAACGGGGACTACGAAATCGTTGAGACTGGTGTCGCGTTCGCCATTCTGGCGTTTTTTCCCTGGTGCATGATCAATCGGGGGCATGCAACCGTTGATATTTTCACTTCTTTTCTTCCAGCAACCGGAAACCGGTTTCTGGCATTTTTTTGGGAACTGATATTTGTCGTTGCGTTGGTCGTGATATCCTGGCGGCTATATGTCGGAATGACCGACAAGATGCGTTACGGGGAAACAACATTTCTTCTTCAAACGCCTGTCTGGTGGGGCTACGCGGCCTGTTTTGCCGCAAGCGTTGTGGCAGCGATCGTAGCTGTCTACAGTTTCTATGTTCGCGGATGCGAGTTGTTTGGCAAAAATGCAGTTATCCAGCCTTCCGGGAGCGTTGATCATTGAGTAATTTTGAAATCGGGCTGGTTTCGCTGCCGGTGTTAATGATGCTGATATTTCTTCGCATGCCGATCGGTCTTGCGATGCTGGTTGTTGGCCTGGGCGGGACAGCGTTTATTACAGGTGGTTGGGTGGTTGTCCTCGCAAAGCTGAAAACCGAAACCTATACGACATTTTCAAGTTACTCGCTTTCCATTGTTCCGCTCTTCCTCTTGATGGGGCAGTTTGCGACGCTTGGTGGTATGTCCACATCCCTTTTCAAGGCCGCCGAAAGCTGGCTCGGGCATCGCAAAGGTGGGGTAGCAATGGCCGCTGTCGGGGCCTGCGCGGGGTTTGGGGCGATTTGCGGTTCGTCGCTCGCCACCGCTGCAACCATGGGGCAGACCGCATTGCCGGAACTCAGGCGTTACGGATATCCGGGCGGCCTTGCAACGGCAACTCTGGCTGCCGGCGGTACCCTGGGAATACTTATTCCCCCATCGGTGGTTCTTGTTATCTATGCAATCCTTGCCGAACAGAATATTGCAAAGTTGTTCATGGCCGCTTTCATTCCCGGCATTCTGGCTGCAATCGGTTACATGATCACAATCTCGATTTACATGAGGGTTTTTCCCGGGACGGCCAGCGTCAGGGAGCGGATGCCCTATCGCGAACGCTTTTCGGCACTGCTGGAAGTCTGGCCGGTTTTGCTGGTGTTCCTTCTCGTTGTTGGCGGCATTTATCTAGGCTGGTTCACGCCGACTGAAGCGGCGGCGGTTGGTGCTGCCGGTACGGCGATTATTGCCTGGGCCAACAAGTCCCTCACGCTGGAAAATCTTTCAGGTGCGGTCCTCTCGACTGCGGTCAGCACAGCGATGATTTTCATGATTGTCCTTGGTGCAAGTTTCTTCAATGCGTTTCTTGCCCTGACCCAGGTGCCGCAGGAAATGTCGTCGCTGATAGTTTCGCAAGGATACAGCCCGTGGCTTGTGTTGACGATCATCCTGGCACTGTATCTCGTCTTTGGTTGCATCATGGACAGTCTGTCGATGATCCTTTTGACCATACCGATCTTTTTCCCGATCATTTCAGGGCTTGATTTTGGCCTTACCGCCGAGGAAACAGCGATCTGGTTCGGTATTCTCGTGCTCATTGTTGTTGAGGTTGGCCTGATTACGCCGCCGGTGGGCATGAACCTTTTTATCATCAATTCGATGGACCCGAAAACACGCATAGTTGAAACCTACAAGGCGGTGATGCCGTTTGTGGCGTCGGATATCATCCGGACAATCATACTCGTCATGTTCCCGGGTATTACCCTTTATCTGCTGCGGGTGTTTTATTGAGGACGCGCGTGATTGGATACGCGAGGCTCCAGTGTTGCTGAATAATTCAAAGTGAGAAGTTGAGGGATCGGAACAATGACGGGAATGAGTGCCAATAGCCGGAATTATCTGCCGCACAAGGTTAATCGCGAAATCCGCGCAGATGGTGCCGTTATCCTGACTTCCGGACATGCGCTACCTGAAGCCGTGGAAAACACCGGCAAATGGCTCGAGCAATGGGCGAAGGTTGCGCCGGCCCGGACATTTCTCGCTGAGCGTTCCGGTGAAGGGTGGCGTGAGGAAAACTATTCCGGCGTCCTTGAGAAAGTAAGGGCGTTGGCCGCAAGTCTTCTCGCGCTCGGGCTTTCTTCCGAAAAGCCCGTCCTGATCATTTCGGGCAACGGCGTCGATCACGGCATTCTCTCGCTTGCCAGTCAGTATGTGGGAATTGCCTCCATGCCGCTTGCCGAACAATATGCGCTGATCCCCCAGGCGCATGACCGTCTGAAATATGCAGCCGATCTCGTTAAACCCGGATTGATCTATGCAGTTGACGGTGAAAGATACGGCGCTGCGCTGGCACTTGAAGAGCTTTCGGGAATTCCCAAACTTGTGAGCGTCAATCCAGGAAACGGGCATCTTGTTTTCGATGATATGCTGAAGAACGGGCAGGGGATCGATATTGATGCCGCCAGAAGTGCAGTAGTGCCCGATACGATTGCCAAGTTACTTTTGACATCCGGTTCCACTTCCCTGCCAAAAGCGGTGGAGACGACCCATCGGATGCTCACTGTCAATCAGGCGCAGATCAATACCTATCTGCCGTTCTTGAAAGACAAGCCGCCGCGGATACTTGATTGGCTGCCCTGGAACCATGTGTTTGGTGGCAGTCACAATTTCAACATGATGCTCGCCAATGGGGGCGGTCTTTACATTGATGACGGAAAACCGGTTAAAGGCCTTTTTCAGCGCAGTCTTGAAAACCTCTCGCAGGTAACCGGAACTCTTGCCTTCAACGTACCGGTTGGTTTTGCGATGTTGCTGGATGCGATGCGCAGGGATGATGGGTTGCGCGAGCGCTATTTCACCGACCTTGACATGATTTTCTATGCCGGCGCATCCCTTCCCCAAGATGTTTGGAAAGGCCTCGAGGAACTCGCGATCAAAACGAGTGGACAGGTTCCGTTGCTGACATCATCGTGGGGGCTGACGGAAACCGCGCCGGCTTGCACACTGCAACATCAACCTCCCCAGTCCTCCGGCGTGATTGGTGTGCCTGTACCTGGTGTCAGCGCAAAACTTCTTCCGCTGGAAGGCGGGCGCTGGGAGATCCGCGTCAAGGGGCCGAGTATTTTCACGCGTTACTTCAATGATCCGGCTAAGACCGATGAAGCGTTTGACGAAGAAGGTTATTTCAAGCCGGGTGATGCGGTGAAGTTCGTGGATGACGCGGCTCCTGAAAAAGGATTGCGGTTTGACGGCCGTATTGCCGAAGATTTCAAGCTGATGACGGGAATATGGGTCAAGGCTTCTCAATTGCGGCTGGATGCGCTGGCTGCTCTGGCACCCTTTGTGGCGGATGTGATCATTACCGGTGAAGGCATGAATGAGATCGGCATGATGATCTTCCCCAATCGCGATGCAATTGGTGAGGCCGGTTTTGAATTGAGTGACGATGCCATGTTCTGCCGTGCAGAAGGGCTTGAAGGTGAAATTGCCAGCCGGATTGCAAAAATGAACAGCGGTTCGGGAACCTCAAATCGCATCACCAGAGTGGTACTTCTCAGCGAACCACCGTCGCTAGCGGACGGTGAAATGACGGCAAAGGGAAACCTGAATTTCCGGGCAGTCCTCAAGCGCCGCCCGGATGCCTTTGAGCGTCTATACAATGATGCGGAAAGCGCGGTCATAAGGGTTTGAAACCGGGCGCCCTGTTTCATCGGGTTTCTCCCTTGGAAACATCTGAGGGCAGGGTCAGACGAAACTGTGACCCCTTTCCCTTTTCAGACCGAATTGAAAGTTCCATTCCAAGCCGTTCTGCAAGATCAAAACAAATCGGCAATCCGAGGCCCGAGCCTTCGGAGGCTTCACCCTTTTCATAGAGCGTGGAAAATTTTTCGATCTCATCTCCACTCATGCCCGGTCCGGTATCGGCAACCTCTATTATCACACTTTCATTTTCCTTTAGTGAACGGATTTGAACCTGGCCCGAGATTGTGTGCTTTACGCTGTTTGAAACAAGATTGTTCAGAATTCGCATAAGCGGAATGACCTCAATCTCTATTTCCAGGTCACTGGGCTGGTGGTTGAGGGAAATCCCCTTTGAAACAGCCTCTTCATGGAACATTTGAACTGTCGTTTCAAAAAGCAGGTCGAGACTGACTTTCTCGCTGGTGTCGTCTTTATCGGAGATGATGATCTCGTTGTCCGCCTGAAGGTTTTCATTGACCAGATCCTCAAGGTAGTCAAAGGCTCTGGCGACATTGTTTTCAACTTCTTTTCCGCCTGATCTTGCCATGGCGTCCAGCGTCAACCGGAGCGATGCGATAGGCTGCTTGAGATCATGGGAAGTGGTTGCCAGGCGGTGCTTGTGTTTGGCGACGAGATCCTGCGCTTCGGCAAATTTGCGCTCGGAATCCAGCAGGTCCGCATTCATTTTTGCTTCGTTCCTTGCCAGCTCCAATTCGCGTTCAAGCGAAGTCGCATAGTCCCTGTTGAGCGCGGAAATATGCGTCGCATAGGAGATCATCGTAGCGAGGATCATGACAACATAGAGCAATTTGATGAGACTGTGCGAAGCCACATTCACTTCATCATATCCGGCCATGACCAGAAAAACGATCGCTGCCACTATGACCAGCATCAGGGTTCCAAGAATGAACGCCATCTGGCGTTTTGCCGGAAGAAGCTGCGTCCATACAATGATTGCGTAAAACAAAGCGGCCATGGCGGTGATCAGGAACAGGTAGCCGATGGTAATCAGCCTGAAGGCATCCATCACTGCCAGAAGGGCAAATGGGATCAGGCTGACATAGGCTGCAATTCGCATCCACCGGGCGAGGCGCCACATTTTGGCAGAGCGGAACATGTATGCCGCGAGTGCGAAGCTGGTAAAGTTTACCACGCAAAGGAGGGTGAAGGGAGCGACCCGGTCCCACAATGGCGCATTCGGCCAGAGAAACCGAAAGAAAAATCCGTCAAGCTGGGCGTTGATCAAGAGGCCAGACAGGATGATGCCCAGGAAGTAAAGTCCACCTGCATGCCGTATGGCAATAACGAAAAGCAGGAAGACAAAGCCTCCTGCCAGGACCGCGCTGTAGAATGCTGTGTAGCCGATAGTGTCGAGTACTGCGACTTCATAGGCCGAGGTGGCTGTTTCAAGCGAGAGCGGCAAAATACCGAAGGCAAACGGTTTGAATTTTGCGAATATCGTTGCGTCACTGTTTGGTGGGAGCAGGAATTGGCTGGAAGCAACAGCCACACCGGAGTAATAATTTTCGTGATATTTGTCTTCGGGTTGCTTGTCGAGGATCTTCTCAGTTTCCCGGCCATCCACGATCAGGAATGCTTCAAGTGCATTGATGAAAGGCCAGTTTGTTGAGAGCAGATAGGTGATATCAATGTCTGTGGGGTTGGTGAGCGGGATTGCAATCCACTGCCCGGTTTGGGAATGGCCAAAATCAAGACTTTGCTGGGTTCGTCTTGTCATCTTTCCTTCGCTGAACAGGCCGCGAACTGTCTCAAGATTCAGCTTTTCCTCGGGGTCGGCGATAGAATAAATGTAAGTGCCGATTTTTCTTGCCGGCGCAGTTCCATCAAGCACGATGGCTTCGCGCTCGGCAGCGCTTGATGCTCCCGGAACGAGTGAGAGCGCAAGGGCGAGGAGTAAAAAACCCGCAATCGGGAAGGACCATCTTCGCCAATGGAGGCAATCTGTGCGGGAGAAGCAACTCAAGGGACTAAAGCTCATTGGAGGGATCGATCATCCCGTCCTTGACGGCTTTTGCCATGAGTTGTGCGACGGAGTTGACTCCTAGTTTCTGCATCAGGCTGGTGCGGTGACTTTCGACAGTCTTGACCGATATTCCAAGATCGGCGCTGATTTCCTTATTGGATTTACCGCGAATTATCATGTTCATCGTTTGGCGTTCCCGCTTGGTCAGAGTCACCGTTTGTGGCTCGCTTTCAAGGATTGTCATGAAGCTCTCGGCAATGTGCCGCCCGCCCTTGAGGATAAGGGGGAGTTTTTCATAGAGGATATCGTTTGATGCTGATTTTGAGAATAATCCGTCTACCTTGAGTTCAATCAGGTCGCGGACAATTCCGGGAGAGGAAATGCCGGTAAAGATGACGATTTTACAGGAAGGGCACCATCGCCTGATTTCGCTGACGACTTCCACGCCGCTTGCCCGTGGCATCGAAACATCCAGCAGAATCAGGGTTGGTTTGTGTTTCTTCACCGCTGCGACAGCGGCCATTCCGTCTTCCGCCTCTTCGACGACGCTGATGCCTTCAGGTGTCACAAGCCCGGGAGTTTGCAGGGCCATTTTCAATCCGGCGCGAACGATGTGATGATCGTCGGCGATGACTGCGGTCAGGGGCATGGTGCTCATAAGATCATCCAGGACAAGCTGTTTTCAAGTGCGTCAAACTTAGCTTTGTGTGCGCGGCGGGGCAATGGCCGGACAAGGCGAGGGGAAATGACGTTGCCAGTGGTTGTTTTGCTCCCCAATCAACATGCTGAACCGGTGATCAGTTGCCATCTTCCGTTTGGCATTCGCACGGTACTGTACGTGCCGACTGAATTAAGCTTCTGGACCGAAATTCGCAATGTATTGACGAGATTGTTCTCATAGATTTTCAGGCCCAAAAGGCTTGAGTCCGCAGAAATTCTCTTTGATGCTCCGGTTGAAACAGGCGCGGTGTGGAGTTTTGAACTTGCGCCCGAAGCCTGCCGATATTCGACATTGATCATGGTTCCACTGCAATTTCTGATTTCCATCCCGGCCAAACTGCTGAAAGGATGCGCGGTGAACAGCGCGGCAAAAATCAAGGCGCGAAAAAGATGAGGGCACCGAATTGTGCTTTTGCCAATGTTCATTGTGATCTCCAGATGTGCATCCAAACTGTTGTGAATGCCTGAAGTCTATCCTTTGCCTGTAAGGCGGGGATATCAGGTGAACACCCCAATTGCGGAATATCTTGCCCGAAACCTTTGCTGGCCAAGTGCCAGACGCCCGCTCAGGCGTAGTGATGAACCGGGGTTCCTGCAAGCGCTGCGATGTTGATAAGCCCGCGCACCGTGATGGACGGAGTGACGATATGTGCCCGGTTACCCATGCCCATCAGGATCGGTCCGACCTCCAGTCCGTCTGCCATTGTCTTCATGGCATTGCGGACCGCGCTGGCGGTCTCGGAGTTTGAAAAGACGACGACATTGGCCGGGCCTTCCAATCTCGAATTCGGGAAAATTCGCTGGCGAAGCACCGGGTCAAGCGCGGCGTCCAGCTGCATTTCTCCTTCAAAGGTGAAATCACATTTCTGCTGCTCCAGAATGGCCATGGCCTTGCGTATGCGGATTGCGGATTCAGATTGCAGATTGCCGAATTGCGAGTTTGAGCAAAGGGCAACTTTCGGCTCGAGGCCGAACCTTCGAACATGGCGGGCGGAGGCCTGAATGGTGCCTGCCAGTTCTTCTGCAGAGGGTTCTGGATAAACCTGGGTATCGGCGATGAAGAGTGGACCGGAATTCATGATCATAAGCGACAGGGCACCGGCAGGATGCAGATCGCCGACCTCGAGCATTTGCCGCACATAGTTCAAATGCCAGGAATACTGGCCGAAGGTTCCACAAATCAGGCTGTCGGCCTCTTCGCGCTTGACCATCACCGCGCCAATCGCTGTCGTATTGGTGCGCAGCACGGCCCTAGCGATATCTGGGGTGACCCCCTTGCGTTCCATTGCAAGGTGATAGGTCTCCCAGTATTCGCGGTACCGGGAATCTGCCTCGGGGTTCACGATTTCGAATTTGTCGGTTTCGCTCTTGGGAAGCCCGGCCTGTTCGCAGCGTTTTTCAATGATATCCGGCCGGCCGATGAGAATCGGTGTATCGACCTTTTCCTCAATCATGGCGAGGGCTGCCCTGATAACCCTTTCATCCTCGCCCTCCGCAAAGACAATCCGCCGGTTTGCCGAGAGGGCGGCGCGAAATACGGGGCGCATGATCATTGAGGAACGATAGACCGCGGCTCGCAAACTGTCTTCATAGGCCTCAAGATCGGCAATAGGCCGCGTGGCGACACCCGACGCCATTGCCGCGCGTGCAACCGCTCCTGCAACGACCTGTTGCAATCTCGCGTCAAACGGTTTGGGGATCAGGTACTCCCTGCCGAATTTCAACTGTTCATCACCGTAAACCGCAGCGGTTTCTGCCGTTGTGGTCATTCTCGCCAATTGTGCGATCCCTTCCACGCAGGCAATTTTCATTTCATCGTTGATCTCGGTTGCGCCAACGTCGAGTGCGCCCCGAAAGATGAAAGGGAAACAAAGAACATTGTTGACCTGATTGGGATAGTCCGAGCGCCCGGTGGCAACAATCGCATTCGGACTGACTTCATAGACATCTTCAGGCATGATTTCAGGAGTCGGATTGGCTAGTGCAAAAATGATCGGCTTCTCGCTCATTTGCGCAATCCATTCAGCCTTCAGGACGCCTGGTCCGGACAGTCCGAGAAACAAATCCGCATCCTTCAGGCATTCTTCAAGCGGCTGATCCTTGCCCTTTTGCGCGAAGGCAGCCTTTTGTGGGTTCATGTCGATTTCACGTCCTTCATGCACCAGTCCGTGAATATCGTGAAGCCAGACATTTTCGCGTTTGACGCCAAGCTTGAGGAGCATGTTGAGGCAGGCAATGCCCGCCGCGCCGCCACCGGTTGAAACGATCTTTATGTCAGAGAATTTCTTTCTGGTCAGTTCCAGCGCGTTGTAGGCCGCTGCACCGACAACAATCGCAGTGCCGTGCTGATCATCGTGAAAGACAGGAATGCCCATGCGTTCGCGGCATATCCGTTCGACGATAAAGCAGTCCGGTGCCTTGATATCCTCGAGGTTGATCGCGCCGAATGTCGGCTCCATGGCGATGACGTGTTCAGCGAATTTTTCCGGGTCGGTCTCGTTGATCTCGATGTCGAAACAGTTGATGTCAGCGAATTTCTTGAAGAGGACTGCCTTGCCTTCCATGATCGGTTTGGAGGCAAGCGCGCCGATATTGCCAAGACCGAGTGCGGCTGTTCCGTTTGATACGACAGCGACCAGATTGGAACGCGATGTGTAGCGGGCTGCATCGAGCGGATTTGCCTTGATGGCGAGGCAGGCTTCCGCGACGCCGGGAGAATAGGCCCTTGAAAGATCGCGCGGGGTTGCCATCGGCTTGGTCGCCCTGATCTCAAGTTTTCCCGGTTTGGGAAACTCATGATAGTCCAGTGCCGCCTGCCTTGTGATGGCCTCTGCTGCTTCATCCCTTTTGACCAAGATTTTTCCTCTCCCCTGGAGTTCCCCTGCCCGCAGGGAAGTCTATTACCTGCATTTTATCAAGCATTACCCCGATGGGGAAAATTCTCAAGTGCCCCCCGATTGTGAAGCGACGGCTTTTTCATACCATTCGACCAGAATGGCACGCTCGCCTGCCGCCAATTCGACGCCAAACCTGGAGGCGCCGGGCGGCGGCATCGCGTGGCTTCGGCCCGCCTGCAGATAGATTTCGCGGGCTCTTGATGCGATTTGTTGTTCGGTTTCGAGCATCACACCCTTTGGCGCACTGATCATTCCGTCCCAGCCGGGAATTTCAGCGTGGCACATGGCGCATCTACCCTGCACCAGTTCGACAGCTTCGGAAAATCCTTCAGCCGATGCGAATTGCTGCTCTACGGGCCGCAATTGCATTGTTTGCTCTGTATCGGTTTCAGGCGCAGGCAGGCTGGAAAGCCACATGATCGCAACAAACAGCAGTGCTGTCGCGAGCCAGGTCCAGGTCGGATTTCCCTTTCTGGCATGGGTGGTGTTGAAATAGTGACGGATCGTTACGCCCATCAAAAACACCAGCGCGGCAATGACCCAGTTATACTGTGTTGCGAAGGCCAGGGGATAATGATTGGAAAGCATCAGGAAGATGACCGGCAGCGTCAGATAATTATTGTGGGTTGATCGCAGTTTGGCAATCTTGCCGTATTTCGGATCGGGTGTGCGGCCTTCCTGCAAGTCCTTCACCACGATGCGCTGGTTCGGCATGATGATGAAGAAGACATTGGCTGTCATGATCGTTGCAGTAAAGGCACCCAGATGCAGCATCATCGCCCGGCCAGTGAATATCTGATTGTAGCCCCAGCCCATGATAACGAGGAGAACAAACAGCAGCAGCATCAGCAATGTCGGCTTTTCGCCAAGGCCTGATTTGCAAAGCAGGTCGTAAACAATCCAGCCAATGGTGAGTGACCCCGCGGAAATCGCGACTGCCTGCCACATTTGCAGATCGGCCTTTGCCGGATCGATCAGATAGAGTTCCGCGCCAGCCCAGTAAACGATCATCAAGAGTGCTGCGCCTGATAGCCAGGTGGAATAGCTTTCCCATTTGAACCAGGTCAGGTGGTCGGGCATTTCTGCCGGAGCAACCAGATATTTCTGAATGTGATAAAACCCGCCGCCATGGACCTGCCACTCTTCGCCATGGGCACCGGCGGGTAGGCCAGGGCGCTGGCGCAGGCCGAGGTCCAGCGCGATGAAATAAAATGACGAGCCGATCCATGCGATGGCCGTGATGACGTGTATCCAGCGGACCGCGAAAGCCATCCAGTCCCAGGCGATTGCGAATTCATACATCGGGAATCTCCTCTGTTTGTGCCAGATTAGTCATGAAGCAGCGTTGCTGAATACCCATAAAATCCAAGGACTTTCAAAAAAATCCGTATAATGCTAGCTGGATGGCATGGCTTATGTGAACAATGTGAAAACCTTTGTGCGCGTCTACGAGCTAGGCAGCATGTCTGCCGCAGGTCGTGATTTGCGCGTTTCGGCCGCAGTTGCCTCGAGTCGGATTGCCGAACTTGAGAAGCATCTCGGCGTCCGCCTGTTCAATCGGACCACACGCAGCCTGCGCGCGACCGAGCATGGCGAGATGTTTTATAAGGGCGCGATCAAGATTCTGGACACTATCGAGGAGGTCGAGAGCAGCATTGCCGAAATCACCGCCAATCCAAAAGGCACGATTTTCATCTCTGCGCCCCTTGGCATTGGCAAGCGGCTGATCGCGCCCTTTGTACCTGATTTCAAGGAAATGTATCCCGACCTCAATGTCCGTCTCCGCCTGACAGACCGCAAGGTCGACATTACCGGTGAGGGGCTGGACGCTGCCTTTGTCCTTGGACACCTGACCGACTCCGAGTTGCGAGTGCGTCCGATCCACGAATTCGAGCGCATCCTGTGTGCCTCGCCAGATTATCTCGCCAGGCATGGCACACCGAAGAATGGTGACGAGCTTCTGGCAAACGGCCATAAATGCCTAATGCTGCGATTTCCCGGTGCTGTCGAATTTTTCTGGAACCTGAAGGTCGGCCAGGTCATCAAGCGCTATGAATTCGACGCCCCGCTCGAGACGGACGATGGCGATGTGTTGACGGCCTGGGCGCTTTCAGGCAGCGGCGTTATCAACAAGCCGCGCTTCGAGGTTGCCCCGCATCTTGAAAGCGGTGAACTTGTAGAGGTGGCGAAAGAGACGCCGCCTACCAGCCTGCCGTTTTCCTGCATCTACCCGCACAAGCGGTTGCAGGACATGAAGGTGCGCCTCTTCATCGATTATGTGATCAACCGCTGCCGCAAGCAGTTGGCATAGTGAGGGTGGCAGCTTTCGGTTAGCCGTGCTTAGCCGTTCACTCGACAGGTTTCTGTCAGCGCTTTGTCAAAGAACATGGGTTCTCAGCGTTTGTTCCAAACGCCTGACGCCCTTTCCGCAAAAACTGCTACGCAGTTTTCGCTGGATGCAAACACGCGGCCTGCTCGCCGGTCCTAAGACCCTTTGTGTACGGGCCTACAGGCCGCGCGCGGAGATTTGCAGCATTGCCGGACTCTTCAGTACACCGTTCCGACAACCTTCAAGCCGACCCCGACCCCAACGGGTAAAGGCACGACGCTCCGCTGCTGCTGCGCCTTGACCCGATGGCGATCGATCAGACCAACGTTTGCCGGGCAACAGTGAGGTGAGAATAGGGGAGGGTTCGATGAGCGGGGACAATTATTTATAGAATGGCTGGAAACTGGCCTTCTGGTAAAAAGTAATGCCCATGGACTAGGCGTGAAAGCCTGCTTGAAGCCCACGGCTACTTCTCTGAATTTTTACTGATTACGGTCGTAACAGTTCGAGTTGATCGACTTTGAGTCACGGCTATGGCTCCCAATACGAGTGCGCAGGCAACGGCCTGTGCAACGGTGATCACTTCACCGAAAGCAAGAACGCCAACGACAAACATTGTCGGCAGTTCAATGCTGCCGATCACAGCCGTGCGCGTTGCACCGATGATAGGTGAGCAGATGGTGTATATCAGTTGTGGAATAAGCGCCGTAACAAGGCCGATACCTGCTATAAGAAACCAATCGTTCCCGGCTTGCGGAAAGATTTTGCCGGCCTCGGATGAGAGAATGAGAGGGATAAGGCCGATGACCGAGCCAAGAGAGACTGATGCAATTCTGGCGAGAGGGGTAATGCGTGACAGACGGTGCACCAGAACACATATTCCAAAGCCAAATCCAAATGGCGCGGCCAGTGAGACGAGAAGGGTTGGAATTTGGTGTAGAGGTACAGATGCCGGCGATCCTGCAATTATCGCAGCGATAAGAATCAATCCGGCTGCAACAAGGCTGCGTCGCCTGGGTTGATCGCCAAAAAGCGCCCACGCTATGGCAACCGTAAACACCGGATACGTCATGTATAAAACGCCAACCGTCGATGCCGGGACTGTTTCAAGAGCGGTAACATAGCCGACCCATCCAAGACCCATCACCGCACCGGCAATCAGGCCCCAGACGATTTCCCGCCATTTAGAGAGATGTTTCAGAAGCACCGGTAACAGGACAGTCGCTGCCAATATGTACCTATAGAAAGCAACCGCGTGGGGAGCAAGGCCTTGATCAGTGAGGCCACGGCTGAAGTAAGGAACAAGGCCAAAACAGATCGATGCCAAAAACACACCGGTAGCCGCAAGAGTATAGGGTATTACGTCTCGATTGGCTGAGCCGGGGTTTTGCATTTCAGACCCCTATCACACAATAGTTTGCTTGACATCATCACTTCAATCAGATGGTGACGATGGTCACAGTGCCGATATTGATGCGTATTTGGTGTTCCCCTACTCAGCTCCCGCGATAGGTCGAGAAGGAATAGGGCGAGACCAGAAGCGGGACGTGGTAATGGTCGTTTTCATCGGCGATGCCGAAGTGAAGCGGGACGCTGTCGATAAACGGAATATCGGCGACGCTCGGGTCATTGCTGAAATACTTTCCGATTTCGAAAACGAGTTCATAGCGCCCGCGCGTCATCTTCCCCCTTGGCAGGATCGGGCTGTCGGTGCGCCCGTCGTTATTGGTAATCATGCGTGCCAGTTCAACGCGGTTTCCCCCATCGACCCGGTAGAGCGTGATTTCAACGCCCGCCGCCGGGCAGCCTTTGGCGGTGTCGAGAATATGGGTGGTCAGAAAGCCTTGCGAATCGCTCATGGTCTGGAAATCTCCGGATTTTCCCCTTTCATGCTTTGCCATTCGGCAGGGAGTCAAGTTGGCATGTGGCCATAATCTTCTTCAAGAAAAAATTGATAATGATATCGAGTTTATGGGATATACAGATTGTGATCCTGCTTGCGTTCATTGCAACTGTCCGCATTGCAAATTGATTTTGGAGATGTACTTGGCCATTTATCCTCGTGACATGATCGGATATGGCGGCAAGCCGGTTGATCCGGCCTGGCCCGGCGATGCGGCAATCGCAGTTCAGTTCGTCGTCAATTATGAAGAAGGCGGGGAAAATAATGTCCTGCACGGGGATGCGGCATCGGAAGCATTTCTTTCCGAGATCGTCGGGGCGGCGCAGTGGCCGGGCCAGCGGCACTGGAACATGGAATCGATCTACGAATACGGCGCGCGGGTCGGTTTCTGGCGGCTACGCGACCTTTTCGTGTCAAATGATATTCCAGTGACGGTCTATGGCGTGGCAACGGCGCTCAAGCGCTCGCCAGAGCAGGTGGCAGCCATGCTGGAGGCTGACTGGGAAATCGCCTCGCACGGCTTGAAATGGATTGAATACAAGGACGCTAAACGCGAGGCTGAATTGGCTGACCTGCATGAGGCGGTGGCCATTCACGAGGCGGTGACAGGGGCAAAGCCGCGCGGCTGGTATACCGGGCGATGCTCGGTCAATACGGTGGATATCGTGACCGAGAGCGGGCTGTTCGACTATGTCTCCGATTCTTATGCTGACGAACTTCCCTATTGGTACAGGCATGCAGGGCGTGACCAGTTGGTCATTCCCTATACGCTGGATGTCAATGACATGCGCTTTGCGATCCCTGCAGGGTTTAACTCCGGCGATCCGTTTTTTACCTATCTCAAGGATACGTTTGATGTGCTCTATGCCGAGGGCAGGGCGGGCGCTCCGAAGATGATGAACATCGGGCTGCACTGCCGCCTTGTCGGGCGACCGGGGCGGTTTGCGGCGCTGAAGCGCTTTGTTGATTATGTGAAATCCCATGAGGATGTGTGGTTTGCACGGCGGATCGATATTGCCGAGCACTGGGCGAAGACCCATCCGCCGAAATGCCATGACCTGGTGCCGAGCCGGATGACGCGCGAAGCCTTCATCTCTGCCTTTGGCGGTGTTTTCGAACACTCCGCCTTTATTGCCGAGCGGGCCTTTGATGATGAGATTGGTACAGTAAACAACTCCGCTCTCGGGCTACATGCAGCGCTTGCAGCACAGTTTCGCGCAGCGAGCAGGGCGGAGCGTCACGGTGTTTTGACCGCCCATCCCGATCTTGCGGGAAAACTCGCAGCGGCCAAACGCTTGACGGCAGAATCTGCCAGTGAACAGGCGGGGGCGGGACTGGACGCGCTTACCGACGAGGAACGCGTAAATTTCAGCGAGCTGAATGACGCCTATACAACGAAATTCGGCTTTCCGTTCATTATAGCGGTCAAGGGGTTGGGCAAGGTGCAGATCCTTGAAGCGTTCAGGACACGCATCAACAATTCGCCGGATGAGGAATTTGCCACGGCCTGCAAACAGGTCGAGCGGATTGCGCTGCTTAGACTGAAAGACCTGTTGCCGGAAAGCGGCGCGCTATGAACGAACTCCCGAAAAAGCCGTGTGATGGGCACCAGTAAAATGACAGCAAAACGGACCTACAGCACGCCCATGGGCGGCCTGCCCGGGCAGAATGAGCGGATGGACGAACGGGCGGTTTTTACCGAGGCGTATGCCTTCATTCCAGCCAATACGATGCGCGATATCGTGACGAGCAATCTGCCGTTCTGGGAGAAAACGCGTGCCTGGGTGCTGTCACGGCCCCTGTCCGGATTTGCCGAGACGTTTTCGCAATACATCGTCGAAGTGACGCCGGGTGGCGGCAGTGACAGGCCTGAAACCGACGGCAACGCACAGGCCGTGTTGTTTGTCGTGGGTGGTGTTCTGGACCTGGTGATCGAGGGAACGGCTCACCGGATGGTAGCGGGTGGATATGCCTATCTTCCGGCCGGGGCAAATTGGAGTGCCAGGAACAGCTCGGACGATGCCTGCCGGTTTCACTGGATCAGGAAAGCCTATGAGGCGGTGGAGGGCATTGAAAAGCCGGAAGCCTTTGTCACCAGCGATCAGGCCGTTGAACCCATCGCAATGCCTGACACCGACGGAAAATGGGCGACCAGCAGATTTGTTGAACCCGATGACATGCGCCACGACATGCATGTGAATATCGTGACATTCGAGCCGGGTGGGGTCATTCCCTTTCCCGAAACGCATGTGATGGAACACGGGCTGTTCGTTCTTGAAGGCAAGGCGGTCTACAAACTCAACAGGGATTGGGTGGAGGTTGAAGCCGGGGATTACATGTGGCTGCGGGCGTTTTGTCCACAGGCCTGTTACGCGGCGGGGCAAGGAAAATTTCGGTATTTGCTGTACAAGGATGTTAACCGGCACATGAAACTGGGACGGTTTCAGGGCTGATTTGAAATAGCTGGGAGACGGCAATGGGTGAACGGGATGCCACCTGTTGTTGCAATGAAGAGCATGCCGGCGTTTGAGTAATTTGATCAACCGGACAATCATGTCCTGTCAGACAATCAACCCGCCAAAGGGGAGGGAAATCCAAATGGCAACGAATAATTCGGCGTTGGGGACGCCGGCACAACTCAAGGACCCCAATTATACACCGCCACTGGCACAGGCCGTGCCACTCGGCATTCAGCACGTGCTGGCGATGTTTGCTTCAAATGTCACCCCGGCGATCATTGTCGCCGGTGCGGCAGGCTTTGGCTTCGGCTCCAATTCACCGGAATTTCCAAATCTTATCTACATGATCCAGATGTCCATGCTGTTTGCCGGAATTGCGACGCTTTTCCAGTCAATCGGCATGGGGCCGGTAGGTGCGCGCCTTCCAATTGTGCAGGGCACCTCCTTTGCGTTTCTGCCGATCATGATCCCTGCAGTTGCCGGGCTCGGGACGGCGGGTCTTGGCGGATTGATGACCGGTGTCTTCATCGGCGGAATATTCCATTTTTGTATCGGCTTTTTCATCGGGCGCATCCGTTTCGCCCTGCCGCCGCTGGTGACGGGCCTTATCGTCCTGATGATCGGGCTGGCTCTCATCAAGGTGGGTATCCAGTATGCGGCGGGCGGTGTGCCGCTAATGGGCAAGGAGGGCTTTGGCTCGCTGGCCATGTGGATACCGGCGCTTGTGGTGATTGTTGTCACCCTCGGGATCAAGTTTTTCACAAAGGGTTTCATGTCGGTTGCGGCCATCCTGATTGGCCTGATTGCCGGTTATATTGTCGCTTTGATGATGGGGCAGGTGAATTTCGGGAACATTGCCAGAGCAGGGCTCTTCCAGATTCCTTCTCCCTTCCGCTGGGGATTTGAACTCAACTGGGCGATCATTATCGGCATGTGCCTGATGGCAGTGATTTCCGCTATTGAAACCGTCGGCGATGTTTCAGGTATCACCAAGGGTGGTGCGGGACGTGAAGCGACTGATAGCGAGATTAAGGGCGCAACTTTTGCAGATGGTCTGGGTACGGCGATTGCCGGTATATTTGGCGGTCTGCCAAATACCTCATTTTCGCAAAATGTCGGGCTTATCTCGATGACGGGCGTCATGAGCCGTCACGTGGTGACCATCGGCGCGATCTTCCTGATTGTTTGCGGCTTTATTCCGAAAGTCGGTGCAATTGTTTCTACCGTTCCGATCAACGTTCTCGGCGGCGGTGTGATCGTCATGTTCGGCATGGTCGCGGCAGCCGGTCTTTCCATGCTGGCAGATGTTGTATGGAACCGCCGAAACATGGTGATCTTTGCAACGGCGCTTTCCGTCGGCTTCGGCCTTCAACTGGTTCCCGAAGCATTGCAGCATGTGGGCAAGACAGCCCAGATCCTGCTGACATCCGGCCTGTTGCCAGCTGCCGTGATTGCGATTGTGCTGAACCTGATCATTCCCGAAAACATTGATGATGTGGATTACGCGCAGCATTGATGGCAGGAGAAATCCGGTTTGAAAAAACGAAAAAGGCCTGGGTCAACCGGGCCTTTTTTGTATCTGCAATGCAGAGATTCTCAGAGTTTGACCGTAAAGGGTTTCTCGAAGAAAAACTCTTCGAGATTGTTGCCGTCACCGTCGCGGTCGATGACTACAAAGTCCCCATCTTCTCCGATGGGTGTGAGTACGCCGTGCCACTGGTTTGGTGGAAAGTTGATGCCCTGTCCGGGTTCCGTCACAAAAGCGACGGGTTCGCCCGGAGTGCCGTTCTCATCGGGGCAGACAATGACAAGAAAAGGTCGGTCATGCATTGGAATGAACGCCTGGTTTCCCAAAGGGTGGCGTTCCACCATTGTCAGCGTGAGCGGCATTTCATAGGCAGTCCCTGCGAAAATATTGATAACGGGGCGGGCATTTTCGCCGCGCACGTCTATCCTTGCCAGATCATGATGACGGATACATTTGCCGTTATTGATGACCCGCTCTTCGCTGCCGGCTTTTTCGATCACATCGCCGAATGGGGCAAAAGCAGCCTTGGTGAGGGCTTGCGCCTTGATGGTTTTCGTCATGGCGTTTCCTGTCAGCGGATTTCCACGTCTGAATTCTCGATAATCTCGATTTTCCTATCGAGGAAATACTGGCCGCCTGCATCGCGCCAGGCGATCAGGTGAGGCTCCGTGAAATGGTTTTCCAAGGCTGATCTTGTTTCCCAGCGTTCGACAAACACCAATATTTCAGGATCGGTCAGGTTCTGGTGCAGATCATAGGAAATGCAGCCCTTTTCCTTTCTTGTTGCCTCAATGCAGGGCATTACGGCTTCCATGATGGCAGGCAGCGAACCCGGTTTGATTTTCAAAGTGGCAATGAGATAGAGCATGTGGTGTCCAATATGGTTGGGTTAGTATTGCGGAGCGATTTCCTGAAGTTCCTTTGTGCGGTGCCGCGTCAGTCTCGCAAGGCAGGAACTTACAATAAACGTTTCCAGTGTTCCGCCCCGCGCCTGAAAACCTTCTGCCTCGCAGGTGCCGTCACGGTATTCGATCCATGCACGCTGTGATCGCAGCAGGGCTTCCTCGCCGCCCTTTAATTCCTCGGGCTGGAAACTGTCCGACTCGCGAAGACGATTTCGGATGAACGGCCAGACTGCGTTCAATTCACGGTCGGCAGCTTCCCAGTCCCTATAGGCGCATATGTTCATGCTGGTCTGATCCTGTGGATCGGTGCAATCAACATCCTGAGCATGGGTCGGTGCCGCACAGAAAATCATTGGAAGAATGGCAGTAGTCACAAGGAAGAATTTGTTCATGACGGCTTTCTGTCGGATCATGAGGGTGTATTTCGCGAGGAGATTTATCCTGTGATCGAGGGCAAACCCGTCACAACGCCCGGTCTTGCCACCGCCTCATCATAGGCCTTGCGCGAGAAGACCTCGCGCACCATTGGTTCAAAAAATTCCAACGGTTCGCTTTTGTAATCGGGATCAAAAGACGCCTGATCCCAGCGCTCGCAGAAATCCGCGCAGGGTTGAAAACAGGGATGATCCTTGAAACGGTCCCTGGCGTTTTCGTCCCAGCCGTAGTGCTTTCCGTAATACAGCATCTGGAATATGCCGTGATGCTCGACCACCCATGCCACCTCTTCGCGCACGAAGGGCCTGATGACTTCAGCGGAAAAGCGGTCATGGTTCTGGGGGGCGAGGCCGTCGCCAATGTCGTGGAGCAGGGCGCCAACCACCCAGTCGATATCTGCGCCCTCGCGGTGCGCCCGTGTTGCCGATTGCAGCCCGTGCTCAAGGCGGGTGATCTTGTAGCCGGAAAGACTGGTCTCACCCTGGCGGCGAAGTTCATCGAGAATCCGGTCGCCTGTCATTGCGTGATAGGGCTTTTCCAGCTCTTCAAGCAGTTCATAGTCCTCTTTTGTACCGTCCTTCATTTGAGTGAAGCTGACTGTCTTGTTCATGAACCGCATCCCTTTAACAACGCCGCTAAAGGCTAACAGTGACGTTGGTGAATTGTAAATGACGAATAGCGAAGCTGTTATTCGTTTTTGCCGGTTTCGACTTTTGCATCCTTGCCCGGGGAAGGTGGGGTTTCCGCAATAATTTCGGGAAAACGGCACAAACGGTAATCACCCCTACGGCTGGCAAGGTCGAAATGCAGGTGATCGGCGTGGTTCTCGTCGCTCAGCGGGCCGAGCACTGTCGTGAATTCGAGGCAGGCGGAGAACCTTACGGCCTTTTGAAACGCTTCGTCCATTGACCCTGTGCGCTGGCGAATTCTGATTTCATGATAACTGCCGTCATCAAACTCGAAGCCGGCAATATCGATCGCATTGCCGGTCGCATGTTCTGACAGTTTTGCGCCAGGTCGGTTGTTTCGCTGGCGGCATACATATCCTGATGCCTGGCGGACGGCAGAAAGGCTCTTCGACGGAAATGCGGACCGGGCGGAAGGGATCAGCGTGTTCGATACCCATTTTGCGGTTGCCAGCGCTGTCTCGCAACTAATGATGGCTGCCGGTTTCAGCGCAACATTTTCTGTAAGGCGCGAGACTTCGAGCGGGGTTGCTATCAGGCAGCCATTGCCATCGTCGATGGGGGGCAGTTTCGAAAATCCAGCCCCGATTGCAAGGAGCCGGTTTTCACATGCCTTTTGCGCGGCCTTATCCATAAGTGTTTCCGGCGAAAGGGCTGTCGGGGATTTATCATTCGGGGCAGGCTTTTGCCGATTTTCACCCTCACCGATTTCCCCCGCCGTCTTCATTTGACGACCGTATTTCCGGCCGTTTGGTAGGCAGTGGAACATTGAAAGTTTCGGATTGCGCCGCAAATCTCGGACCGGTTTGTTGTTCTGCAACTGCTGGAGCAGCAGGGCATGTGGAATAGGCGATCAAACCAAACAAACCGGCAAAAAGATTGAGACGAGCCGGTCTCCGGGCGTGTTTTGAAGGATTTGGCGTGTTTTGCCAGGTTTTTTCTGTTGTTTTCATCATGCCGCCTAATTTGAGCCTGGCACGTTTTTAGCGTTTATCCTGGCAGTTTCGTGACTTGCGCCGGAAAATTTTGACTCAGATCAATGCCGCAGTCGCCAATGCGTCATATTGCACAGGGGAAAAACGTATCCAAACATGGTTAGACAGGGCAGCCTTGTCTGATATATGCTAAAAAGCAAATATGTGGTCCGTAACCAGATAACCGGAGATTTAAATGAGTTTTTCAAAAACAGTCGCATTCTGTTCAATGGCACTGGCGCTTTCAGTTGTTACTGCGAAAGCGGAAGGTGATGCAGCTGCGGGTGAAAAAGTTTTTAAAAAGTGCCAGTCCTGCCATGTTGTTGACAGCGACAAGAAAAAAGTGGGTCCGACCCTTCAGGGCGTTATCGGTCGCACAGCGGGAACTGTGGAAGGGTTCAAATACTCCAAGGTAATGGTTGAAGTCGGAGAAGGTGGACTGGTCTGGAATGACGAAACCCTTGCTGGATACCTTGCCGATCCCAAAGGATACATGAAAGGCAACAAGATGAGCTTTGCGGGCCTCAAGAAAGAGGAAGATATTGCAAATGTCATCGCTTACCTGAAGCAGTTCTCACCAACTGCAGAATAAACCAATTACTCATGAGGCAGGGCTGGACTCTGCCTCATTCACCCGCAAGAATGCGAACTATCAAGAATACGGCAAAAGCCGAGACCTACTGAATGGGGATGGAGATATGGATTTCGAGAAGTTTTTCGGAGAGAAACTTGAGAGCCTTCATACAGATGGCCGTTACCGGATTTTTGCCGACCTTGAGCGCCATGCCGGCCATTTTCCAAAGGCTACCCGCCACATCAATGGCGAGACCCAGGAAGTGACGGTCTGGTGTTCCAATGATTACCTTGGAATGGGCCAAAGCCCTCAGGTCATGGATGCCATGAAAGCAGCGATTGATGCCCATGGCACAGGCGCCGGCGGCACGCGCAACATTTCGGGAACCAACCATACCCATGTATTGCTGGAGCGCGAGCTTGCCGATCTCCATGGCAAGGAATCAGCCCTGCTCTTTACTTCGGGCTATGTCTCCAACTGGGCGACCTTGGGAACGCTTGCGGCAAAACTACCGAATTGCGTCGTTTTCTCTGATGAGAAAAACCACGCCTCAATGATCGAGGGCATTCGTCATTCGCGCGCTGAAAAGCACATTTTCAAGCACAATGACTGGAAAGACCTCGACGAGAAGCTTTCAAAGGTCGAGCCGGGCCGCGCGATTATTGTCGCCTTTGAATCGGTTTACTCAATGGATGGCGACATTGCGCCAATTGCCGAGATTTGTGCGGTTGCCAAGAAACACGGTGCGTTGACCTATCTTGATGAAGTGCATGCTGTTGGCATGTATGGTCCGCGCGGTGGCGGAATAGCCGAAGAGCGCGGTCTGATGGACCAGTTGGATGTGATCGAGGGAACCCTCGGCAAGGCTTTCGGTGTGATGGGTGGCTATATCACTGCTTCCACGAAGCTTTGCGATTTCATCCGTTCCTTTGCCTCCGGCTTCATTTTCACGACTGCGCTCCCCCCTGCACTGGCGGCCGGAGCCCTTGCCTCTATCCGTCACCTCAAACAGAATTCTGCAGAGCGTGAAGGACAGAAGGCAAATGTTGCCAAGGTTCGCGCCGGTCTTGACAGGATGGGTATTCCCTACAACCCGAATGATAGCCATATCATTCCGGTGATGGTGGGTGATGCCAAGAAGGCCAAATGGATCAGTGATATTCTACTGAACAATTACGGTATCTATGTGCAGCCGATCAATTATCCAACTGTTCCCGTCGGTACAGAACGCCTGCGCATTACGCCCGGACCGCTTCACTCGGATGATGATATTCATCATCTGGTTCGCTCGCTTAACGACCTGTGGTCGCAATGCGCGCTGGCAAGGCAGGTAGCCTGATAATCTCTGACTGCCGCTGACAAGTTTCCTCCCGAAAGACGAAGGGCGGTTTCCAGTTGTGGAGCCGCCCTTTTTGTTTTCGGGAATTCGGTCAGTCCGCCTGTCAGGCGGTGACACGCTTGCTGCGCCAAAGGATAACAAACAGGGTGATAGCGGCGAGGAGGTCTGCCAGCGTGATTGCGGCGTATATCCATGCCGGAACGGTGGTGCCTGAATAAGCATTGGCGAAGGCGAAAACGGCACCGGGCAGGACAACCAGAAAGGCAATCCAGCCGACCGAGCGCCAGCCTCGGTACACTCCCCACGACAACAGGAGATAAATCAGGCCAACCGGAAGCAGCATCATTACGTCATCGCTGAACCCGGCAAAGAGTGGCGTAATGAAGTGCAAGACACCGCTGATCTGAAGCAAAAGGGCTGCCAGTTTGTACATGAACGCACTTCCTTCAATGTCTGTTGTTGTTTCCGGTTGGCTCATTCACTGGGGCAGGGCATCCCGGCGGCACCCCACACCAGAAAGTCATTGGCGTGTTCTGCGATCGAATAGGGTGCAGGTTCACGGCCAATTCCCGGTTCCCAACCCCAATGCACGAGGGCATCATGGCCTATATGTGCGGCAAGATCCATGAAAGAGCGGTCGCCATTGGTTTCAGGGTTTTTGAGCTGGGCGCAAACCTCGCTGCTGTTTTTGCCAAACCACTCCATTTCCACAGGTGGCAAATGCCAGACCTTGCTTCCCGGCGCTCCATGGGCGATTGGGGTATTGTTGGTCGTATGGCAGGTTGAACAGGTCAGGGTTTCTGCGCCGATCCTGCTTTCGCCGGCACTAATGTTCATTCCGTGAACCCTTGTCTTGCCATAGCTCGGTCCGGACCACATGGGCCGATTGTCAGCGCCGACATGGCAATTGGAACAGCGCGGATGTGAGGCGACCTCAAAGATGCGGGACCAGGCCTCGAGGCCCTGATCGGTTGAAATGCTGCCTGCGACCGGCGGCGTTTTGCTTGAGCCGTGGCATTGCGAGCAGTCGGAATTCGGATCGGATGCATGATCGGTCTGAATTCCTTTTCCAGATTCCGTTGACTGGGCACTGGCAAATTGCCACCCGCCCAAACAGGCGCCAGTGAACAGACAGAGGGCTAGAAATCCCGAAAAGATTGGCTTCATAACGATAGTTTTCGGCATCTGCTTCCTCACACAAAATCGACATGTTTGTTGAACGGCATTTCGCGTATGCGTTTTCCGGTTGCCGCGAAGATGGCGTTGGCGAGGGCAGGCGCGGCAGGGGGAACGGGAGGTTCGCCGATGCCTCTTATCTTGCTGCCATTCTCCAGACCCTTCACAAAAATCTCGGGGCACTGGTAGAGCCTCATTCCCTCGAAGGCGTGATAGTTGGTCTGTTCGACCTTGCCGTCAGAGAAGGTTGTTTCGCAGTTCATTGCGTGGCCGAGACCAAAGATAACCCCGCCTTTTACCAGATTGTCGAAGTTGATCGGATCAAGCACCTTACCGACTTCTGCGGCAACAAAGACCTTGTCGATCCGGATGCCGTTTTCGGTATTGGTAACTTCGACGACTTCGGCCGTTGAAACGCCAAACGACATGGAGAAGGCCACGCCGCGCCCCCTGTTCGGGCCCGGATCGCTACCCCAGTCTGACATTTCGCCGACAGCCTCAAGGGTCTTGCGGGAAGGTTCATGCCACATCATGCGGATGCGTTCTTCAAGCGGGTCCGCTCCGGCGGCCAGGATCAGTTCATCCAGAATGCCTTCATGGAAAAATGCGTTGGTGGACGCGCCGACCGAGCGCCATGAACTCATGGGTGCGAGATCGGGAGCGCGATAGGCACTCATGCGATAATTGGCGATATCATATGGCTGGTCCCAAGCCGCCGCGAAAATGATGGCATCGGGTCCAGGGACACTCAGTCCCTGCCGACCCATTTGCGAGGTGAAGACCGATGGCATGGCAATGCCCAGATCCATTGCCTCGACTCTGCCATTGGCGACCTTGCCTCTTCCCCTGCCGATTGCGATCTGGCGGGGAAAGTCGTGGGCCATATCCTCTTCGCGCGAATAGGTCATCTTGACGGGCGTGCCGCGCATGGCAGCGGCAAGTTCAACCGCGCGCTGGACATAATCGTCCTCAAGGCGGTGGCCGAAGCTACCTCCCATCATCAGGACGTGGACATGAACATCGTCCGTATCATGGCCGGTAATTTTCGCTGCATTGGCCTGAACGAAACGCGGAATTTGGGTTCCTGTCCAGATGTCGACGCGTTCATCGGTCACTTTTACGATCGCGCTGACGGGTTCCAGCGGAGCGTGGGAAAGGTAGGGCGCACGGTACTCGGCTTCGATCACGCCGTCACCGGTAACCACCGCCTCCACATCGCCCTTGTCGAGGTTCCGGCTGTCGAGGCGTTCTTCGGTGAACGACTCTTCAAGGGTTTTCCAGTGGTCATCCATTTCATGCGGGTAGGGTGCCTCACCCCATTGGAAGCGGATGGCATTTGCCGCCTGAAAGGCTCGCCAGGTATTGTCGGCAATCACGCCGACACCGCCTGTCACCGGGATGATTTTCTGAACCCCGCGCATTTTTTCAGCCTCACGCGGCATCATAGGAAAGCATCTTGCCGCCAATGCGCGGATTGGTAACGACGGTTGCGTGAACCATACCGTCAACAACAGGCGTCAATTCCGTATTCCTGTGTCCCGGTGGACTTGGCAACGATGTCAATGCGCAGCATTTCCTTGCCAAGATAGCGCCATTCGCTTTCCGGCTTCAGGCTTATCTCACTGACAGGATCCAGCTTTGCGGCCGCAGAGGCAAGATCTGTATAAGCGATCTTCTTTCCGTCAGGCAATTCAACCATGCCATTGGCGGTTTTCAGTTGTGAGACGGGAACGCCGGTCTCGTTCGAGGCGGCGAGCTTCAAGGTCTCACGGGCCGATGCTCCGGCAATACGCAATTTTTCAAACTGGTCAGGTACGGTGGTCGAACCGCCGGTGATCTGCAGGCCGATGAATTTCATCGGCGCATCCATGACTGTTCGCATGGTTTCGGCGAGGTAACCGTCATCGGTTGCGGGGAAGGGAACGGCTTCGGATGATATGGCGGTATTGTAGTAAACCGCACTTGGCGGACCAGGATCGACCTTTACCTGCTCAAGGTCGACATCCAAGTTCCTCTGCGATCAGAGCCGCCTGAATGTGATAGACGCCCTGGCCCTTGTCTGCGCGCGGCGTGATCAGGGTGATGCCTTCGCTATTGATTTTGACATAATTGGTGAGCGCGGCCTCGCCATCGCCAAGATTTGCCTTGAGCGGGTTTTTGCCCGGCGTGTTGTAGGCGTAGACACCAAAGGCAACTCCGCCGGCAATTGCCGTTGAACCGATCAGAAAGGCGCGGCGGGTGAAGGTTCGAAGCTTGCCCATTATGCTGCTCCATTGAGTGTTTTCGCGGCCGTTCTGATGGCTTCGCGGATGCGCGGATAGGTTCCACAGCGGCAGAGGTTTGATGACATTGCCAAATCAATGTCGTCGTCAGTGGGTTCGGAATTGAGTTCCAGAAATGCGGCGGCCTGCATGATCTGGCCGGACTGGCAATAACCGCACTGGGCAACCTGATGCTCGATCCAGGCTGACTGGACCGCGTGCAGGGTCTGGGGATTGCCGAGGCCTTCGATCGTGGTGATCTCGCCTTCCACCTCTCCGGCGGCCAATTGGCAGGACCGAACAGCCTGTCCATCGACATGAACCGTGCAGGCGCCGCACTGGGCGATGCCGCAACCATATTTGGTTCCTGTCAGGCCGATCTCATCGCGCAACACCCAAAGGAGCGGCATTTCCGGCTCAACATCCACTTCATGAATTTTCCCGTTGACAGTCAGTTTCATTGCATACCTGCGGCTGGATGGTTGAAATTACTTTCTGACATTATTCGTAAAAATGTCAGATTGTCAATTCTGAAAAAAACCTGTTACAGGGAAAGGGGGAATTTAACGCGAGCCGAAGACCAGTGCGAAACAGACCATGAATACCGTGACTGCACCACAAACACCCGCAGAGATGAAAAAGGCGGGCATTTTGTCCGCGACTACCGAGCTTGTTTTCAAGTACGGGTTTTCGCGGGTAACGATGGACGATATCGCAAAAGAATGCGGGCTGTCTCGGCCGGCGCTCTACCAGTTTTTCAGGAACAAGCAGGAAATTTACCGGGCAATTGCCACACAGATGTGTTTTGAAAATCTGGCGATCATGGATGACATTCTGGCAAAACAGATCCCTGCGGCCGAAAAGGTTGTTTCGGCTGTTGTTGAAGGCAAGCTCAGAATGGTTTGCGAAATGGAGGCGACGCAGCACGGCGCCGAACTGATGGATCTCGGCAATGAATTGTCTGCCGATATTATTGAGCAATATACCAGCGGGATGCTTGAACGCCTGACAAAGGTCTATGAAACGGCAGCAGGCGGAAAACCGGAGTTTTCCGCTTCTCAGATGGCAACCGATCTTGTCTTCTGGCTCGAAGGCATGAAGCCGCAAATCAAACCGCTTGATGAGCGCGAAGCAGCGTTACGCAGGTTTGTTGCCATGCAATTTGCCGCGCTGAAAGCCTGACCATCTTCTCTTGTCAGCGGCGACGTCAGCGCTAGCGCGCCATGGAATGATATTCGTCGTTCGGCTGCTTGTCTGTTGCCGCGCTCATGCGGTTCGACATGTTGAAGAAGGCTGCAACGGCGGCGATATCCCAGATCGCACGATCTTCCCAGCCGGCCTTGCGCAGAGTTTCGCGATGCTCTTCGTCGATGGTTTCGGGTTGCTTCGTGAGAAGCCAGGCGAAGTCGAGCATGGCTCTTTGCTTTTTCGTCAGTTCCGCCGTCCGATAATTCATAACAAGTTGCTCACCCAGTTCCGGCTTGCCGGAAAGCTGGCGCACAGCGGCGCCGTGGGCGGTGAGGCAATAATAACAATGGTTTGCTGATGAAACGACAACGGCGATCATCTCGCGCTCCAGCTTGCTCAAGATCGAGTCACCCAGCATCAGGTCGTTGTACATTTCGGTAAATGCCGCAAACTTGGCTGAGTGCCAAGCATAGGCCTGCAACACATTGGGGACGAAGCCCAGTTTTTCCTTTGCTACGGAGAGGTATTTTGCCTGTCTTTCTGTGAGGGGAACCTCGGATTCGGGCATGTCGAGGGCGACAATCGGTTTGGTTTTGGCGGTCATATCTTTCTCCGTTCAAAAGCTGTTTGAAATCCAGCTTATCAAGCCTGCCGTAAATGGGAATGATGAAAAAACCTGTCAGGCAAATTCAGCCGATTTGACTTTTAGTGTCGGGGGAATTGGCTAGGGTGGGTGCCATCAGGTTGAGAGAGAAGATGACAATGATTACGAAACATCCGCCGCGCAAGGTCACAGGCAGGGTTACTTCCGTATTGATGGCGGGAGGCAACGACTTCGTGTCGGAGCCGGTTGACGGGCTTGAACTTACCCATGAAGGCATTGCAGGCGATTTTCACGCCGGTTTCACACGCGCGTCCGGCGGGCGTGAGCCGTGGTACAAGCGGGGGACAATCATGCGCAATGAGCGCCAGGTATCCATTCTGTCAGTCGAGGAAATTGCGGAGATCAGTGCTGCGATGTCGATCAGTGATTTTGATCCGGGCTGGATCGGGGCCAATCTGATATTCGAGGGAATACCCAATCTCAGCTATCTGCCGCCGCGCACCTTACTGTTTTTTGAGGGCGGGGTAACGTTGAGGGTGGACGGCTATAACGCGCCCTGCCGGCTTGCCGGCAGCAAAGTCGCTGAAGCGATTGATGCAGCGCCTGGCCCTGGTGGCGACTTTACCAAATCCGACACTGCGCTGGCCTTCAAGGATGCTGCCGAGATGAAGCGCGGCCTTGTTGCCTGGGTTGAGCGGGAAGGGGAGATCAAACCGGGCGAAGAGGTCACCGCCCGGATTTGGGAGCAATGGATCTATTAGCTGGGCGTCTGCTAGCTTATTGCAGGAATGTTGACTGCCTTTTGGCTCGCGGGGCGGGCGAAACAGCGCTCCACCCATGCCTGAACGTTGGCAAAATTGCTCATTCCGACGATTTCGTCCGCCTCGTAAAAGCCTGAAAGAGTGCGGACCCATGGCCAGGTCGCCAGGTCGGCAATCGAATACTCTTCACCGACGAGAAAGGTCTTGCCTTCCAGTTGTCCGTTCACAACGCCAAGCAAGCGGATCGATTCATCGCGATACCGGTTGAACGCTGTCTTGTCTTCCATTTCGCTGCCCGCGAATTTGTGGAAAAAACCGAACTGGCCGAACATCGGGCCGATGCCGCCCATCTGGAACATCAGCCATTGCAAGGTGTTGAGGCGTAGTGCGGGGTCTTCGGAAAGAAGCTTTCCGGATTTTTCGGCGAGGTAAATCAGGATTGCGCCTGACTCCCAAAGCCCGATGGGTGCCCCGTTCGGGCCGTTCGGATCAATGATCGCCGGGATCTTGTTGTTGGGATTGAGTGAGATGTATTCGGGGCTTGTCTGGTCGTTTGTCGCGAAATTCACCAGATGCGGTTCATATTCGAGGCCTGATTCCTCCAGCATGGCCGAGGCCTTGATGCCGTTCGGGGTGGGGAGGGAATAGAGTTGAATGATCCCGGGATTTGTGGCGGGCCATTTTCCGGTGATAGGAAAAGCGTCCAGTTTTGACATGGTATATCTTTCGCTGGTGTTGGGTTTGGGTTCCTCTTAAGCCTCCCTACATATGTAACCGGTCGCCCGATTCAAATAACGATTTTGCCAAGAGGCGTTGACACTGCGTTCAATCCGGCAATCGATACGGTCAAAATCCCCGCAAAAGGATGCAGCACAAATTCAGCTACGCTGATCATCATCGCGCTCATCCAGCCTGCGCAGGCAGCCCCATTCAGCGAGTTTTTCGTTTATTGCATCAATCACAAAATGCCGGGCGGCCTCCTGATCATAGCCTTCCTCCAGCAGCGAATCGTAATCGGTATGGGCATGGCGGATATGGGTGGTTGCTGCCTGCCAGGCGATGATGGTCGGGGGCAAATGGCGCAGATGCCCGCGCAGGGCGATATCCTCTATTTCGACGTAATCGGCCAAAGTGACGCGTGGCAGCAGTTCCCGTAAAGCTTTTTGCAGCTTGGCCTTTCCCCGGAATTTCTGTGTCTGGCGCATGGACGCGGAGTTCCCTCAAGGCTGGAGATGTCGGTTACAGGAATATTTTTGTCGCAGCGCTTGCAGCTGTTGACAATATGATATAAACATATCTTTATATCATTTATCAAACTTGTGCCAAACTGTACGAAAGTCACCGATGCTACGCAAGACACAGCTACCACTTGATATGACTGTCAACCTGCTGAAGGCAGCGGGAGAACATACAAGATTGCGGTTGCTTGCCCTGCTTTCGCGCAATGACCTCACGGTTTCCGACCTGATCGACATTCTGGGGCAGTCCCAGCCAAGGATATCACGGCATCTCAAACTGCTTTCCGAAGCCGGGCTGCTGGAGCGTTATCAGGAAGGGGCATGGGCCTATTTCCGCAGGACCGAAGAGGGTGCCCCTGCTGATTTTATCGCCTCGCTGCTGGCCCATATGAGCGAGAATGATCCGCAACTGGCCCGTGATTTCGAGAGACTGGAAACAGTACGCTCACGTCGGTCTGCAAAGGCTGCTGAATATTTTGCAGCAAATGCAGCGGAGTGGAAAGAGATTCGGTCGTTGCATGTTGATGATGCCAAGGTGGAAGCTGCCATTCTCGATTTGATCGGGGATGAAAAATTTCAGGCGCATCTGGATCTTGGAACCGGCACAGGCCGTATTCTGGAGCTGCTCAGTGACAATTGCGTCAAATCTGTTGGGGTTGATGCCAGCCGGGAAATGCTTTCGATTGCGCGCGCCAATCTGGAAAATGCCGGTTTGTCGCGTGTTCAGGTGCGTCAGGGTGATATTCTCAACCTTCCGACCACAGACGGGTCGTTTGATCTCGTTACGATCCACCAGGTGCTGCATTACCTTGATGATCCCCAAAGGGCGGTGCAGGAAGCGGCGAAGGCGCTGCGCCCCGGCGGACGCCTGCTGATTGTCGATTTTGCGCCCCACGAGCTTGAATTCCTGCGCGACAAGCATGCGCATCTGCGGCTTGGTTTTCCTGCCGAACAGGTTTCCAGCTGGCTTGAAAGTGCCGGCCTTGAAATGCGGGCGTGCCGCAAACTCGCTGCCAAGGGGAACCAGGACAAGTCCCTGATTGTTACCCTCTGGCTTGCCCAAAATCCAAATTTTCTGGTCGCCGGCAATGATGCCGCACCGACAGCCTGATCAATCGGAGATACTAACATGACACTTGCGCGGCTTTCCAGAATTCCCACGAAGGATATCAATGTTTCGTTTGAATTGTTTCCGCCATCTTCTGACGAGGCAGAACAGGGTCTCTTCGAAACGGTGAAACGGCTTGAAAAACTCAACCCTTCATTTGTCTCCGTCACCTATGGCGCGGGTGGTTCAACACGCGAGCGAACCATTCGAACCGTAAAGCGGATTATCACCGAAACCAATCTTGATGTTGCTGCGCATTTGACCTGTGTTGGTGCAAGCCGCGAGCAGGTTGACGGTGTGGTCCGCGAATTATGGCATGCAGGTGTGAGGCGGTTTGTTGCGCTTCGCGGTGATCCTTCAGGCGGTGTTGGTGGTGCTTATGAACCTGTCGAAAACGGATATGGTAATGCTTCGGAACTTGTGGCGGGTCTCAAGGCGTTTTCCGATTTCGATATTTCTGTTGCTGCCTATCCGGAAAAACATCCCGAGAGTTTCGATTTTCAGACTGATATCGACATGCTGAAACGCAAGGTCGATAATGGTGCGACGCGGGCCATCACCCAGTTCTGTTTTGACAATGACCAGTACGAATCCTATCTGGAGAAAGTCCGCCGTGCGGGAATTTACATTCCGATCGTGCCGGGGATTCTACCGATTCATCACTTCGGCAAGGTCGCCGGATTTGCCGCCAAATGCGGGGCATCCATTCCCCAATGGCTTGCTGACCGGTTTGAGGGTCTGGATGATGATCCGCAGACACGTGCGCTGGTTGCAGCAGCGGTGGCAGCAGAACAGGTGGCGGATCTTGCCCATCGAGGGGTCACTGATTTTCATTTCTATACGATGAACAAGGCCGAGCTTCCGGTCGCAATCTGTCGGCTGTTGGGCATTCACGAGGTGAATCGGGAAGGCGCTATAGCGGCTTGAAAATAAAGGGAAATTCGGCCATGCTGAGAAGCTGATTCAGGCTGTCTTGCGGTTTGCGAACAATCTGCCGTCCAGAATGACAAGGCCGCAGCCGATCAGCATCATGCCGCCAATATGCCAGGGTGTCAGATGCTCGCCGAGAAATACAATACCCAAAATGATTGCGCTGACCGGAACAAGGAAGGTGACCAGTGAGACATTGGTTGCTCCGGCTTCCGACAGGATCTTGAAGAACAGCACATAGGCCAGTGCCGTACAGGGAATGGCTAGGCCGATGACCGAACCGACAGCAATAGCTGAGGGAGTTGCCAGACCGGCGGCATCACCCGATAGCAGAACAATGACAGTCATGAAAATGCTCGATGCCGTCAGTTGACCTGCAGCCACGATGATCGGATCGATTCCCTTGAAGCGTTTTCCGTAGACCCCTGCGAGGCCGTAGCTGACTGTCGCCACCAGCACCGCTGCCTGTGCCAGGGCGGACGCCTTCAATCCGTTCAGAGCATCCCCGCCCATGAGCAACGCGACACCGGCAAACCCGGAGATGACGCCGGCCATTTTACGCCCTGTAAGTTTTTCATCACTGGTCAGGAAGTTGGCGATGATCACCGTCCATATGGGCGTCATGGCATTGACGATCGAGGCAAGCCCCGAGCCGATTTCCTTCTGGCCATAGAGGATGAATGAAAACGGGATAACATTGTTGAGAATTGCCATGCCGCCAATATTGACAACGAACCAAAGCGACAGTGTTGCCTTGCGGCGGGTTACGGCAATGAACAGCCAGATGGTTGCTGCTGCCAATGTTACTCGAAACAGAACGAGGGTGAGTGGCGGGATTTCCTGAACGGCGATGCGGCCAAACAGGAATGACCCGCCCCAGATTGCTGACAGGGCGCCAAGTATCAGCCAGAGGCCAGGGGTCATCTGATTGGCCGGTTTAGTGCTCAAGGCAATCATTCCTTCCGAAATAAAAATCCGGATAAACGTCTGGGCCAAAATCCGCCTTATTGCCACCCGTTTCCTGCAGCCAAGTAAATTACTTCGGCTAACGAAATGCCGGTGTGGAATATTCCTTAACCTAGTTGGGGTACTCTTGCGGCATGGGCAAACACAGCATACGCAGAATTGGGCTTTCACCCACCAGACGCGACCTGGTGACGGCAGGATCATTACTGGTCACAGGCGGTGCCCTTGCGCTTTCCGGCTGCGCTCGCGGCTCATCCAGCCATGCCGGTCGCCGGGCGGCAAGTGAGGTATCGGCCCAGCCGTTGCGCTTTGATGTGCAGGACGGGTTTGCCAAACTCAACAAGATACGCCGCAAACACTGGCTGTCTGATTTTGAAATGGACCCGCGTCTTCAAAAGGCCGCACAGGATTATGCCAACTTGATGGGGTCAAGAGGGCTCTACGGCCACGAGATTGGCCCCGGGACTGATTTCAAGGCACGCATTTTTTCCGTGGGATTTGATAATTCCGCCGGTGAAAACATCGGCGTGGGATATGGTTCGGTTGAAGAGGCGCTAAGAGGCTGGATTGACAGCCCTGCGCACCGAAAGAACATGCTTAAGCCCAGATACAATGTTGCCGGTCTTGCCTATGGCTTCAATACATCCGGCCGCAATCCCCGTTATACCCATTACTGGGTACTGATCATGGGGCAGTCCTGAGGACAGTTCGGGATTTTCCGGATTAGCTTTCGCATATGTACCGTTTGTCGTCTTGCCTGCAAGGCCAGAAACCAGGCGTTCCCGCAAGGCCAGGTCGGCCAGCACAATTTTCAGCATGTCCAGATCAACGACAGCGGATTTCACCAGCTTTTCGTAGAGTTCACGGCCCCGGATATTGTTTGCTTGGAAAGCTTCCACTGCAATTCGGATTTCATCCGGTTGGGTCAGCAAGGGCCTGGAAGACATGTGGGTGATTCTCCGAATTAACGTTAGGGAATAAATCGGGGAGAATTGGTTAATTATGGGTTAACGGGCTTCATCATGCGAAGATTTCAGGAATAAATCTGTTTGCTGAATAAGGCGATGAACGCAAAATACTGTTTTTCTGGTCTGTGGAATGATTAGGCTCCAGCCTTCCGCCGCTTCCGGTGACCAACCTGCCACCTGAGGAAACCAAGATAGGCAAGTTGCGCCAGCTGGCGGATGCCGGGAACGCTGAATATCCAGGCAAACCATTTCAGCACCGGCAATTCGCGCCAGATTGCAGCAAAAGCGTCAACGCCAATGAACCATTCCCTGCCGCCGGTTGGTTTGCTTGGGGCAAGATTTCGCACATGGAACCTGCCAAGAAGGTCGGCGCGGGATTTGCCTTTTGGCAATGCGACGTCTGGCAGGGAAGTGATGTCGGTCCACAAGATGCGGTTCGCGCTGTCCATCCGATCATAAATGCTAATTTCCACGCGACATACCGGGCACTCGCCATCATGAAAGACTTGAATATGTTCTGTCTGGTTTTCGCTCATTGAAGCGATATGGAGCGGGGCGTCAATTTGCACAGTCCCGCTCCATAAAATTCATCTTGAAACCGGTTGCGCTATTCCGGCAGATAGCCGCCGGCTGCGGGCGTTTCGACGATCACTGCATCACCAGCCGAGACAGTCGTCTGATCGCAGTGTTTGAGCGTATCGATTGTGCCGTCTGTCCGGCGGATTTCGGTCTTGCCGACACCGCCATCTCCCCCGCCTGCAAGGCCCTTGGGCGCGTGATAGCGCGAGAGTGACAAGATTGCGCAGTCCATGTCCTCAAGGAAGCGAAGGGTTCTGCGGCAGCCATCGCCGCCCGGAAACTTGCCTTTGCCGCCTGAACCCTTGCGGATCGAAAACTCCTCGACGACAACCGGGAAGCGCATTTCGAGCACTTCAGGGTCTGTCAGCCGGGTATTGGTCATATGAACATGGACACCGGAGGCTCCCGCAAAGCCGCGCCCGTTATTCATACGCCCTGCGGGAGCGCCGCCGCACATGGTTTCGTAGTTCTGGTAGCGGGCATTGCCGTAGGTCAGGTTGTTCATGGTGCCGGGGGCATTGGCAAGCGCGCCGAGCGCCATCAGCAGGCAGTTGGTTACACACTGGCTGGTTTCGGTGTTTCCCGCAATTACGGCAGCCGGATAAACCGGCTTCAGCATGCAACCATCAGGAATAATGATGTTGATCGGCTTTAGGCAACCGGCATTCATTGGAATATCGGCTTCCACCATCAGGCGGAACACGTAAAGCACCGCTGCCCGGGTGACAGGCTCAGGTGCATTGAAGTTGTTTTTCGCGATCGGCGAAGTGCCGGTGAAGTCGACTGTTGCCTCGCGCTTCTCCTTGTCGACGGTGATTTTGACGCTGATCTGCTGATCATTGTCGGTCTCATAGGTGTAGCTGCAATCCGACAGGGCATCGATGACGCGGCGAACGCTTTCCTCGGCATTGTCCTGCACATGCACCATATAGGCCTGAACCACGTCCATGCCGAAATGGTCGACCATCTTGCGCAATTCGTTCGACGCCCATTTCATTGGCAGCGATATGGGCACGGATGTCAGCCATGTTCTGGTCCGGGTTGCGGGCCGGCCAGGGGTGATTGGTCAGGATTTCGCGCATGCCTTCTTCCTGGATGATGCCGCGATCGACCAGTTTGAAATTGTCGATCAGCACACCTTCCTCATCGATATGGGTGGCGCGGGGCGTGGCGCTGCCTGGAGCCATGCCGCCAATGTCGGCATGGTGGCCACGGGCGGCTGTCCAGAACAGGATCTCGCGGTCATCGCGGTCGTAGACCGGCGTTACAACGGTGACATCGGGAAGGTGGGTTCCGCCATTATAGGGGGCGTTCAAAATGAACACATCGCCGGGATTCACATTGCCCTTGTTGTTGGTAATCACCGATCTCGACCGAGCGATCCATCGAGCCCAGATGGACGGGCATGTGTGGCGCGTTTGCGACAAGCGATCCGTCCGGTCCGAAGACGGCGCAGGAGAAGTCGAGCCGCTCCTTGATGTTGACCGAGTAGGCGGTGTTTTGAAGCGTCACGCCCATCTGTTCGGCGATCGACATGAAGAGGTTGTTGAAGACTTCGAGCATGACCGGATCGGCTTCGGTACCGATCGCGTTGTCGCGTTTCATCGCAATGGTGCGCTCGAGCACAATGTGATCAGTTTGGTGATCAGCGCCTGCCAGCCGGGTTCGACCACAATGGTCTGGTTGGGTTCGATAATGAGGGCAGGACCCATAAGGCGGTTGCCCGGCTTTAGATCCTCGCGGCGGCAGACTGCCGCGTCATGCCATGCTCCGCCGGAAAAGATCTTGTCGTGTTTTGTGAGGAGAATTCCGCGCTGGTCAACCAGTCGTGTTCCGGCTTCTTCAATACCGGCGCCGCCACCAACTGCCTCAACCTCAATTGCCTCGACAATCAGGTCCTTGTTTTCAAAGATGAAACCGAACTGCTTGCGGTGCAGTTTTTCAAAGTCCGCTGTCATTGTGCCGTGCGTCGGCGAGGTCCACCTGGATTGGCATATCGGTGCCGTCGTAGCGAATATGCGCACGGGAAAAAATGCTTATGGATGAATCGCTTACGTCCTGTCCTTGAAGTTCGCTGCGGGCATCTGCCTCAAGTTCTGATTCAACTTCGCGCAAGGGTCGTTTCCAAGTGACTTTTCGAGCGGTTGAACCAAGGCCCTTGTGCGGTTGGCGCGGATTTTTGCAAGGCCCATGCCGTAGGCGGAAAGAATGCCGGAGAACGGATGGATGAGAACCGTTTCCATGCCGAGGCTGTCGGCAACGGCGCAGGCATGCTGGCCGCCCGCGCCGCCGAAACAGTTGAGCGCGTATTCGGTGACATCATAGCCGCGCTGGACGGAAATTTTCTTGATCGCATTGGCCATGTTTTCAACCGCGATCTTCAGGAATCCATCGGCGACTTCTTCTGCTGTTGGTCCGGTTTCGTCAGCCAGTCCGGCGAACTTTTCATGAACAGCTTTCAGCGTCAAGCGGCTCGTTCTGGTCGGGGCCAAAGATCGTTGGGAAGAATTCCGGCATGCAATTTTCCGACCATCACATTGGCATCGGTGACAGCGAGTGGGCCGCCGCGGCGGTAGCAGGCGGGGCCGGGATTTGCACCGGCGGAATCGGGGCCGGCCTGAAAGCGCCCGTCCTTGTAATGGAGGATTGATCCTCCTCCGGCAGCGACAGTGTGAATGCGCATCATGGGCGCACGCATTCGCACGCCGGCGACCTCTGTTTCAAAGGTGCGTTCCAGTTCGCCGTCATAGTGCGAAACATCGGTGGAGGTGCCGCCCATGTCGAAGCCGATCATCTTGTTCAAAACCGGCGAGACGCGAAGTTTCCACCGCGCCCACAACGCCTCCGGCAGGACCGGACAGAATGGCATCCTTGCCCTGGAAGAGATCAGCTGCGGTCAAGCCCGCCCGATGACATCATGAACATCAGTTTCGGTGTATGGGCTGTCTAGCGGTCGGCTTCGGCATTCTGTCAATACCGCAATTCATCTGCCACCTGTTCCACATAGCGACGCAGGATGGGCGACAGATAGGCATCGACCACGGTCGTGTCGCCGCGCCCGATCAGTTTGACCAGTTGGGAAACTTCATGGCTGACGGAGACCTGTTCAAAGCCGATTTCGCGAATGAGTTGCGGCAACCTGCTGTTCATGACTCGGGATATTTCCAGGCATGCATCAAGACGAGGGCAATTGAGCTTGATCCCGTCTGCCTTGAGTTGCTTCGAGCCCGACCCGGATTTCATCGAGGTCGGGCGTTTTCTCGACGGTTCCATCGGCCAGAACGCGCTCATCGATCTCGAGGACGTTTTCGTAAAGTTGCTCCGGCTTGAGGATTTCCTTGGCAAAAATGTCTGGCCGTGCCTGATAGCCGATCCGCAGCATGTCGCCAAAACCACTGGTGATCAGAAGCGCAGTACGGTCACCCTTGCGCTCCAGCAGGGCGTTGGTGGCAACGGTTGTCCCCATTTTCACGCGTGTCGATAAGTTGGGAGGGGACCGGTTCGCCCTTTTTCACGCCAAGCAGATCGCGAATGCCCTGAACGGCAGCGTCCTTGTAGGCTTCCGGGTTTTCAGACAGGAGCTTGTGCGGATGAAGCCCGCCTTCAGGGTCGCGTCCGACAATATCGGTAAATGTGCCGCCGCGGTCGATCCAGAAATCCCATTTGCCGGTATTTGCATTGCCTGAAGTTGTGTCGGAAGCCATTATCTTGTTCTCTGCCTTCGTGAGTTTTGGACTTGTCAACATCAACAATTTATCGATAAAATGTCAATATAAAATATTTGGGCTGTTGAAGTCCCTTCGGATACAGGAGTGAGCATGCAGGAAAGAACAGGCAAAGCCCGGCAAGATCGGCCCGGTTGTCTCGGCCTCCCATCTGGCCAGTGGAGACATGCCGGCCGTTTCCGAACTCGAATATGCGATGACGGTGACCTATAGCGCGATGCAGCGCTGGACGGTTCTGGCGACAGCCGCTTCGAGCGGGCATGCGGGCCTTGCGCCAATGGATGTTCAGGTTCTGCATTCGGTTTTTCATCGTGAACGCGCAGAAAACTCTATCCGAGCTTTGCCTTGTTTTGAACATTGAAGACACGCATCTGGTGAATTACGCGCTCAAGAAACTGGAAGGCATGGGTCTTGTCGTTACGGGAAAGCGTGGCAAGGAAAAAACCGCGTCAGTTACGGATGAAGGCAGAAAAGCCTGTGAACGATATCACGAGATTCGGGAAGCGCTGCTGATTGAAAGTGTCAAGGCGCTCGGGTTCGATGAAGAAGAAGTTTCAAAAGCAGCCCGGCTGTTGAGGGTTCTGTCGGGCCAGTATGACCAGGCGGCAAGAAGTGCAGCGAGTATGTGAGGAAAGAATGAAAAAGTCACTTGTTTGGGTATTGGGTTTGTTGCTGTTTGCAGGAACATTATCGACACCTGCGCTGGCAGACGAAGTATCCGGTAATGACGCGCTCGCAGGATCCGAATGGGGGCCACTTCAGCCCGGAGATCAATTCATCCGGTTTGAAGCCGAGGGCAGGGTGGTCGGTTCCGGTGGCTGCAATCGTATCTTTGGTTCCTATGAACTTTCCGAAGTCGACCGCATTTCTATCGGGCCGCTGGCTTCCACGAAAATGATGTGCCCGCCGGAAATCATGGACAATGAGGCGGACTTTATTGCCGCTATTGAAAGCGCGCGTTCCTTTGTGCGGGAAACGGGTAAACTGACCCTGATTGGTGATGATGGAAACGAACTGATTGTCTTGCGCCATCGGGACTGGGACTGACCGTCCGATCTCACGCTCTTCTTGCAAGGTAAATGATCCCTGCAATGACAATGCAGGTAATGACGGCGATGGAATCAACGCCTTCGCCCAAAAGAACGGCTGATCCGAAGAGGGTGACAAAAGTCTGCAGAAGCTGCAATTGACCGATCCGGCCAATGCCACCCATGGCAAGGGCAGTATTCCAGGCAAAGAAGCCCAGAAACATGGAAAAAAGGCCAAGATAGGCGAGTGAAACGAAGCCGGTCATTGAGGCATCAGCAAAGTGCGGTTGATGAAAGTAAACAGTACCGGCAATGATCAGCGGGCTGTTGAGCACCAGCGCCCTGCATATGACCTCCCAGCCGGGCATGTTTCTGGCAGCCTTGCCGGAAAGGACATAGCCCAGAGAGGCGCAAAGGGCGGCCAGAAAAAGCCAGATATCACCAAGACTGAAACCGGAACTCCCGCCGGTTGCTCCCGAGCCGGTGAACCAGGCATAGCCTGCGGTGATTGTTGCGCCGAGGCCGCCCAGGGCCCAGAATGCAGGCGAGTGGCGCTCGCCTGCCAAAAGCGCGCCAATCAATGCGGTCATCAGGGGGAGAAAGCCGAGGACAACTCCGCCATGATAAGCGTCCACCGTTGTCAGCGCGAGCGCCATCAGGCCGGGAAACCCGAAGATCAGCAACATGCCCGCAAGCAGGATGATGCCGTTTTGCCGGTGCTTGAAGTCCCGCCCGGTCAAAATGAGGAAAATCAGCGCGGCCAAGGCTGCGATCGCCGCCCTTGCAAATGTGATGAAGCCAGCATCAAAATCAGCAAGGGCAAGCTTGGTGACCGGAAGCGTAATTCCGAATACAACGACCCCGGCGATGCCAAGTCCCCATGGGAGAAAACGGCGGCCAGGGAACGGATTACCGTGTACTGCCGAGCGGTTTGTCTGCTCTTTTTCCGGTTGTCCTTCCATGAAGTATTCCGAGGGGTTCCCGCAGGAAACCTGTTGTTTCAAACTTGCCAAGACAAGCGCCTTCCAAAGAGATTTCCCGCTGGAAAGTTAATCGTCCAACCGTTGAAAAATTGTTTCCTGCCCGCCGTTATTAAGCCGCAATCCATTCAAACAAAAGCCTTTTTAGGAGCAGAAATGGCAGCAGCCTTTCAAAGTTGAAAGGCAGGGTCAAAGTCCACCCGTTTAAAGGCCTTTGGAAGACTTTCATGAAAAAAATTCTCGCAGCTGCCGTTGCAGCCTCCGTTTTTGCCTCTTTTGCAGCAAGTCCGGCTTTTGCCGATTGCGCTGCAGAAATCGAGTTGGTGCAGGCGGCTTTCGACTCCGCCGATCTCGATGAGGAAGATCAGGGCACGGTTGCCGAAGCGCTCGAAACAGCCGCCGCCAATGTCGATACCGATGAAGATGCCTGCATGGCTGCCATCGAAGAGGCAAAAATCGTTTTGAGCATCGAATAGTCATTCGATCCCCAGACTGTGGCTTGATGGGAGGCAAGCCGCAGACCGGATTTCAGGTGAATGCCAAAAACCGGGGCAATGTCCCGGTTTTTTATTGCCGCCTTGGTGCGGAGACTGTGGAAATTTGTCGAAGGAAACGCTTTTTTACCGCAGGCGAGTCAGACTAAACACTGCGCATGTCTATTTGGACCGATATAGGCGATTTCATTGCCAGCATTACGACCGAGGCCTTTTCCGCAGCGGTTGAGGCAGTGCGGACCGTCTTCGAGGGAGATCCCGTTACCAGGAAGCAGGTCGCGTTTTCGATTGCGATTATCGCTCTCTCGGCAAAGATGGCAAAGGCCGATGGTGTCGTCACTGAGGAGGAAGTGTCCGCCTTTCAGGAACTCTTTGAGGTTCCTGCTGACGAAGCAAGCCATGTGGCGAGGGTCTACAATCTTGCCAAGCAGGATGTTGCCGGGTTTGATGCCTATGCGATGAAGGTGAGAAACCTTTTCCCGGACGACAAGGACATTTTGCGGGATGTGCTTGACGGGCTTTTTTACATCGCGAAAGCAGACGGGGTCATTCACGAACTCGAGCTCGGATTTGTTGATATTGTTTCCGGCATTTTTGAGATCGATGAAGATGAACTCGAGAGCATAAAGTTGCGCCATGTAATGCCGGAAGACGGGGACCCGTATGTGCTGATAGGTGCACAAAGGGATTGGGATGATCGGACACTCAAGGCGCATTACCGCAAGCTGGTGAAAGAAAACCATCCCGATCGCATGATTGCGCGGGGCGTGCCGGAGGAGTTCATGAAAATCGCCAATGACCGCCTTGCAACGATCAATCAGGCCTGGGCGCATATCAGCAAGGAGCGCGGCCTTTGACGCTTTCACCTCTCAGGCAAATTGAAACCGGCTGCGAAGCGCTACTGCGTCCCGCCGTGAATTTCAATGAGCGCCTTACACCCGTTGATATCCTGCTGCTGCACTATACCGGCATGCCTGATGGCGACCAGGCGCTGAACTGGCTTTGTGTCGAGGAAAGCCAGGTTTCCTGTCACTATCTGGTTCACGAGGACGGCCGCATTGTCCAAATGGTGAGCGAATCCCGCCGGGCTTGGCACGCGGGAGCAGGCAGTTGGCGCGGCGGTGAGGATATCAATTCACGCTCGATCGGTATCGAGATTGTCAATCCGGGCCATGAATTCGGTTATCCGGATTTTCCCGAGATCCAGATTGCTGCCGTTACCCGATTGTGCCGGGATATTATCAACCGTCATGCGATCGCGCCGCGAAACGTGTTGGCGCATTCTGATGTTGCACCGGGAAGAAAGCAGGATCCGGGTGAAAAATTCCCCTGGAACCATCTGCACGCAAACGGAATCGGACATTGGGTTTTGGCCAGTGAAGCGGGCGGCGGAAGGTTTTTCAGTGAAGGCGACAGCGGAGAACCGGTTGAGGCGTTGCAGGCAATGTTTGCACTGTATGGCTACGGCCTCCAGGTCAACGGAGTGTTCGACGAACAAACCGGCAAGGTCGTGCGGGCATTTCAACAACACTTTCGACAGGGCAAGGTGGACGGCGTTGCGGATTCCGGGACAATTGAAACGCTATATGCACTCATACGGGCGCTTCCAACCTCATGAATCTGGGTGAAACCTTCCTGAAAACGGATATTGCCAAAATAACACTGTAACATGTCGTAACGTCAAGTGATCGCCCCGACATATTGTCGTCAAGGTTGAAATGCCTTAAAGCGACACGCACGAGGACCTGAGTGCGGCAAATACTGAGGTTTTTTGGGTGATGTCGCATTGCCATGAAAAGCCAATGATCCGATTTTTGGGGACTCGAAAATGAAGAAATCTTTTGGTACGTTCGCTGCAAAGGCAGCTTTGGCAATCGGACTGGTAGGGGCGCTATCATCCTGTTCTTCCACAGAGATGGCCGCAACCAGTAATTCCACCAGTCAAACTTTCGCGCTGGCCGCGACTATGCCGACAAACTCTGCGGCGTCACTCCTCGATGCTCAAAAGGCACGCCAGGAAGCACAAAAACAAAAGCTTGCCGCCGATCAACAAAAGCAGAAGGCCGCAGCGCTCAAGCGTCAACAATTGGCCGCAAAAGCGAAACTGGACCGCGAAGCCAGTCGTTTGGCGGCCTTCGACAAGATGACTGCAGCCCTTACCGAGCAGCAGAAACAGTTGATGAAACCGCAGCGCGATATCATCCTGAAAAGCCAGCATGCGGCAGAATCCGAACTCGCCAAACTCACGCCTAAGCCTGCCGTCAGTGCCGGGGGAAGCCGCTATCATTCGCTGATAGCGCAACATGCCCGCGCCAATGGGGTGCCGCTGAAACTGGCCCATGCGGTTGTTCGTGTGGAAAGCGCATACCGCGCAAATGCACGCGGCGGCGCCGGTGAGATAGGCCTGATGCAGCTCAAACTCTCGACCGCACGAATGATGGGATACAAGGGATCTGCCAAGGAGCTTTACAATCCTGAGACGAATATTCGATATGGCATGAAGTATCTCGGACAAGCCCACAAACTTGCTGGCGGCTCAACCTGCGGGACGATTTTGAAATACAATGCCGGACATGGCGCAAAGCGAATGAACCCGATCAGCCAACGCTATTGTAACAGGGTTGCCCGATATATCTGAGCGTTGTCCTCCTGTTTGAAGGACGGGTCGTGAGCCGGTTTCGGCTCTAGAGCCTTGCCAAAAACCGGTCAACGGCGCTTGTAACCGAATTTCCGCGGCCAATGCCCGAATTGATTGAAAGGTGATTATACCGGCTGCCGTCAAAAGTGGTGACGGAGTTTCCGGCGGACTTCATGGCGTTGACAAAGCGCTTGGAGATCTTGTCACGGTTGCGCCCTCCGGACCACATGACAAGGGCAGGGGGCTGGGCGCGGTTGTTGACATAGCTGATCGGTGACCAGCGGGTCCATTTCGATTTCTTGTCGAGGGCTGAATAAAGCGCGGGAACCTGGCCATTGTTGAGTTCGGCAAGATAGGCGACATCATAAGCGCCGGTATCGTTGCAGATCAGCAGTTTTGGAGTGCAGGCGCCTGAGAGTGTTGCAATTGATGCCAGGTGGCATCCTGCTGAGTGGCCCATCAGCGCCACACGATTGCCATCACCGCCATATTTGCCGATGTTTTTTCTTACCCAATTGACTGCCGTTGCCACCTGAACAGCCTGTTGTTCGGCATTGGCGCGGGGATAAAGCGTGTATCCGATGGAAACAAAGATGAAACCCTTGCCGGTATAGTAGCTGGCCTTTGAACCCACTCGCCCCTTGTTGCCCGCCTTCCAGGCTCCGCCGTGGACGAACGCCAATACAGGCGCGTTGACCGGGTTGGAGGGCAGGTGGATATCAAGCTGATTGGGGCCGTAACTGATGTTCTTGGCCGTTGCAGCATGGGCATCTCGGCCCCAAAACCCAGGAAAGGCAAGCGCCGCGGCTGTTGCGGCCACTGATTTGAGGAAGGTTCGGCGGTCGGGACGTATCTGCATTTTGGGCGCTTTCAATAGTAAAGACGAATCATGGAAATTTGGCCCCAGACGATTAATGGCTGATTAACGCCCGATTAACCACGCTTTTTCAATGGTCGAAAAAGACGACGAAAATCAGGCGGGCAAATTTGGGCAGGCAAGTTGCGCCAAAGTGTTTGACCTTGGCGTGGCTAACCCCGTATGACCTTCTGGCCAGCCGGTCGGGTGATCGCTGTCACAAGTGCCGAAAGGCTGTAACAGAGGAAAGTCCGGGCTCCATGGAAACACGATGCCGGATAACTTCCGGCTGGGGAAACGGGCTTGCCCGCCAACCCAAGGGAAAGTGCAACAGAAAGTATACCGCCTGGTTTCCGCGTGAACCGCAGGTAAGGGTGAAAAGGTGGGGTAAGAGCCCACCGCGCTCGCCAGCAATGGCGGCGGCACGGTAAACCCCATCGGGAGCAAAACCGAATAGGGACAACGAGGCAGGGAAACCTGCCAGCCGGTTTTCAGGCCAGTCGTCCGGGTGGGTTGCATTGAGGTCAGTGGCAACACGGGCCCCAGATGAATGATCGCCGCGTCTGCCTGCAAAAGGGCGGGCCATACAGAACCCGGCTTACAGACCGGCTGGCAATAATTTCAGTAGCGAAAAGTCATATTGTCCGGCCGAGCGCTCACGACAAAGTTAATCGCAGTTGAATTCAAAAACTCTCATAACGAGCCTGCGATTGTCACCAGGATCATCGCTGCAAATTCGGGAGAGTGCCATGCAGACTGCGAGAAACCTTGTCATCAGCCTTTTCACTTTTTTTGCCCTGGCGGGCATTGCCATTGCCGGGCCGGTCAATGTTGATGGTGACGGGCGTGGCGCTTCAGGGCCATGATCCGGTGGCTTATTTCACAAAGAACAGCGCTGTAGCGGGAGATGCGTCCCTGACGGCGGAGCATGAGGGGGCAACCTACCGGTTTTCTTCTGCTGAAAATCGCGATCTTTTCCTTGCCAATCCGGAAAAATATACGCCGCAATATGGCGGCTTCTGCGCCTTTGGCATGGCCAGCGGCTATCAGGCTCCAGTGGAAGCCGACAAGTTTACGGTTGTCGATGGCAAACTCTACCTCAACTACAATGGAAGCGTGCAGTCCAACTGGCGCAAGGATGTTCCGGGCTTCGTCTCAAAGGCCGATGACGCATGGCTGAAACAGTAGGCATCTAAAGCAACGCCGCGCCAAGCGCGTAAAGCGCGAACAGGCTATTGGCGAAAAGAAGGCACATGACGGCGAAGGAGCCAAGGTCCTTGGCGTCCTTGCCGTATTCGCTGATTTCCGGTGAGGTGCGGTCGATCACCAGTTCGATGGCCGTATTGAGCGCTTCCACCGCGAAGGTGATCAGGATCAGGCAAAGGCTAATCAGGGTGTGGGCGAGGCTCACTCCCGCCAGCCAGTAGACTGCCAGCAAGGCGATGCCCACCACGATCTCATGCCGGAAGGCGGCCTCACGCAGGAGGCGTTTTGCGCCGCCAATCGAATATTTTGTTGCTGCGATCAGATGAGCAAGGCCGGTCTTTTTGCCGGCTGGGTCAAAGAGTTCCGGTTCGGATGGCATGGGATTGTCCGGTTGCTGATTTTCGTTTTCCAATCCATTTTAAACGGTGAGCCTTACCAAGGGGTGAACCCACTCCAAATTATAGCCGCCGACCAGTGATGTGTATGGCTTGCGAAATAACGCCCACTTGCAGACCAAACAGTCGCAATTTGGATTGTACTTTTTCCCACGCGAAACTAGTGTCGCCGGAATCTGATCTGACTGTTTTGGCTGGGGCCTGCTTGACGCCATGGATAATCCGGATTTCATCATTATTGGCTCCGGTTCATCCGGCAGCGTGGTCGCTGAGCGATTGTCGCAAAACGGGCGGTTTTCGGTTCTCGTTCTTGAAGCGGGCGGAAGCGATCGTCGCTTTTTCATCCAGATGCCGCTTGGATACGGCAAGACCTTTTTTGATCCCAAAGTGAACTGGATGTATGCCACAGAGCCTGATGAAGGCTTGGCGGGCAATCGGGATTTCTGGCCGCGCGGCAAAGTGCTTGGCGGCTCTTCTTCGCTCAATGCCATGGTTTGGGTTCGCGGCGCGCCACAGGACTATGATGACTGGGAGGCCGAGGGAAATCCCAGCTGGGGATGGAAGGACATGCTACCGGTCTTCAAGGCAATTGAGGATAATGAGAATGGGGCGGATGACTATCGGGCGACAGGCGGTCCGCTCTTCATCAGCGACATTGAAAAGAAGGTGCACCCGCTCACCTATACCTTCCTTGATGCCTGCGCCGAGGTTCAGCTTCACCGAAATCCTGATTTCAATGGCGCAAGACAGGAAGGCGCTGGGATCTGGCAACTGACCACCAGAAGCGGCAGGCGCAATTCTGCCGCCCGTGCCTTTTTGAGACCTGCCCTGAAGCGTAGCAATGTCCGACTGATCACCCATGCCCATGCCAGCCGTTTGTTGTTTGAGGGTGGCAGGGTCAGCGGTGTTGAATATCATCACAAGGGTTCGCTCAAACAGGTTCGCGCGAACAGGGAGGTGATTGTATCGGGCGGCTCAATCAATTCTCCTCAATTGCTGCAGCTTTCAGGCATTGGCCCTGCGGATTTACTCAAACAGCATGGAATTGATGTCCGGGTCGATAATGCCAATGTCGGGGCGAACCTGCAGGATCATCAGGGGATAAACTACACCTATCGTTCCAGCAGGCCGACGCTCAACGATATTCTTCGGCCCTGGTGGGGCAAGCTGTGGGTCGGTTTTCATTACCTCGCCCTGCGCGATGGCCCGCTTTCGATTTCGATCAATCATGGCGGGGGCTTTTTCAAGACCCGCGCCGACATGGATCGGCCGAACATGCAGCTTTATTTCCAGGCATTTTCGACGGTCATTCCGGGAGTTGATGAAAGGCCGATCCTTTCGCCCGATCCGTTTTCCGGTTTTTCAATCGGGCTTTCCAATTGCCGTACCCGCTCGCGCGGGCAAATCACGATCAAATCAACCGACCCGTTCGAGCATCCACGGATTGAGGCGAATGCCTTTTCGGACAAGCGCGACATCGACGAGATGCTGGACGCGGTCAAATTTGTGCGCAGGATTGCCGATGCGCCCTCCATGCGCGCGGTTATTGAAGAAGAGATACTGCCCGGCGCCGATTGCCAGAGTGATGATCAACTGATTGCCGATATTCGCAAGCGCTCCGGCACGGTTTTCCATCCCGTATCAACCTGCCGGATGGGCCCCGACCCAAAGACATCTGTTGTTGATCCGTCACTAAAGGTGCATGGTGTCGAGGGGCTTCGGGTTGTTGATGCTTCCGTTTTCCCGACGCTTGTTGCGGGCAACACGAATGCCGCCGCCATTGCGATTGGGTGGAAGGGCGCAGGCATTATTCTGGAGGATCATCAATGATAGTAAAAGACGTCAAGACCTGGGTTGTCGGCAACCCGCCACCGCAGACCGGTGGGCGCTATTTCATTTTCGTCAAGCTGACAACCGATACCGGGGTATACGGCTATGGCGAAGCCTATGTGGCAACGTTTGACCCGCATCTGACGGCGAAAATGATCGAGGATGTGGCCGCGCGTTATCTTGTCGGGCATGACCCGCATGATATCGATCGGCTGTTCCGACTTTGTTATTCATCGGGCTTCTCACAACGTCCTGATGTGACGATGATGGGGTGTTTTTCGGCCCTCGAAATCGCCTGTTGGGATATTATCGGCAAGGAGGCAGGCAAGCCGGTCTATAAGCTGATCGGGGGGCGTGTGCACGAGACGCTGCGTTCCTACACCTATCTCTATCCCAAGGACGGGCCGGTCTATCCCACCGATATAACCGGCAAGCATGTGTACAATGATCCCGATATGGCGGCAGAGGCAGCGGTCGCCTGTGTCGAGCAGGGGTTTGATGCAGTAAAATTTGATCCGGCGGGGCCATACACGATCTACGATGGCCATATGCCAAGGCTTGAAGACATCGAATTGTCGGCGAATATGTGCAAGGCCGTTCGCGAGGCGGTTGGCAACAGGGCTGATATTCTATTCGGAACCCATGGGCAGTTTACCGCCGGTGGCGCGATCCGGCTTGCAAAGGCAATCGAACCCTACGATCCGCTCTGGTATGAGGAGCCGGTGCCACCGGATATGCCGGAAGTCATGGCTCAGGTAGCGCGGGCCACCAGCATTCCTGTTGCTACCGGCGAAAGGCTGACGACCCGTTTTGAATTCGGACGCGTGATCGAGAACCGCGCAGCATCTATCCTTCAACCAAATCTCGGGCGTTCCGGCGGGATTTTGGAAACCAAGAAAATCGCTGCCCACGCCGAAACCTTCCACATCCAGATTGCGCCGCATTGTTATTGCGGGCCGATTGTCGGCGCTGCCAATATTCAGCTTGCGGTCACGCTGCCCAATTTTCTCATTCTGGAATCAATCAAGACCTGGGGCGATTTCCATGGTGAATTGCTAAAGAAGAAAATTGAATGGCAGGAAGGGCATGTTATCCCGTCAGAAGAGCCGGGGATCGGGGTAGAACTCAATGAAGCCGTCTGCGACGCGCATCCCTGGACCGGCGACAGTCTTCATCTCGAAATGCAGCGCGAGCCGTTGGTGCCGTGAGTATCAACTCCTGGCGCTTTCTTGAATTTGATATTGCTCAAACCAGAGGTTTCGTAGGATTTCGCCTTCGCCGGTAAAATCGTCCTCCAACACGTCACAACCATAAATACGGTCAGTGCAGAAGTGCCTGAAGGAAGCCCGCAATTCGCACCTGGCTGCCAGCATCACACACTCGACATGATATATGAGCGCGACGGGGCGAACGATGCGTGATGTTTCATACTTCTCATCCTTGCGGTAGGTTAGCCGCAGTTTCACCTCCCTTCGGATACAGTCGCGCAGCAGCGAGAATGGAACGCAACCCATTTCCGGATCGTCTTTTGGCGCGCCCCAGGGAGCAACCTGCAACCAGTCGGCTGGACCATGCAGGGCATCGATTTCCTCCAGATCGAAATTCAGCGGTGGCAGGTCGTATCCCCGGCGCATGATATAGCCGATGCCGGGTTCGCCATCGATGGGTGTTTGCATAGCCTGCAAAGCAGCGATATCGCGGTATATGGTGCGGATCGAAACCTCGAAATGTCCCGACAGTTGTTCTGCAGTTTTCGGACGGTTTGCGGACCGTAGAATCTGGATAATCTCGAATAGCCGGTTTGATCTTTTCACTGACAGTCCTTTCGCAACATGCTGACACTTTAGCAAATGCCACTGACAACATCATGTCAGGAGGGTTTTGCAAAAATGCCTTCATCAACGAAGGAAACGGACATGACCTATTATGATCACGCATGCATGCAGACCTACGAATTGGGTCAGCGGCAACCGCGCAGATGGGAAGAGCATCGCGATGGGCCAACCCGCGATGTCAGACAAAAAGCTGACCGAAAAGATGCCGGGAGAGAGCCTGAACCGATACGCTGCAGGGCACGATGGGCTGGCGTATTCGCCTGCTTTTGTTGGTTTTTGTGATCGACCTGGTGCTGCAACAAATGGCCATCGGCTCGTGCCTGCGTTCCCTAGCATTTCCGATTTCCATTGCTGAAATGAAAAGGCGACACTGGCAATACCTGTTGTGACCGACAATTCGTCGAACGTTAACCAATCCTTAACCGCATCCGTACAATTGTTACTCAAATCCTAAGAAAGGATTCAAAAAGGGTTAAAATTCCAATCGATTCCATTGACGCCCATAAAAGCCCATGATACCCCAAATGCGTGTTTTTTGCTTCGAAACCCTTTCGGATCGACAGGCACAAAACGGCGCAACCGCGCAAATTGCCTTTTGGCCAGCTTTTGGAAAACGAATGCAGCAGGCATTTGTCTCGTGGGGAAAAGCTGATGGAGCGGTTTTCGGGGAGATGCGAGCATGGCTGCATGCACGCCAACACCGCGCAGTTCACAGTATCCGGGCGGCGAAACATCTTCTGTTTCCGGTTTCCCGGTTTCATGTTTCAGGCTGACGGATTGTGAGGCTCAATATGGATCGGTTCGTGTCGAACACGATCAATCGGGTGGACAAGAAGGGCAGGGTTTCCATACCTGCCGGTTTCCGCGCGGTGCTGGCCGGACAATCCATTCTCCACATGATTTTAAGTGTCGAACACCCGGTGGCAGAAGCTGGCGGGGCAGATTTCGTCGATATGAACATGCAACGGCTTTCGCAAATGGACCCGTTTTCGGAGGAATACGAAATGTGGTCCTTCTGCATGATTGGCGATGCGGACGAGTTGAAGATCGATACAGAAGGCAGAATAATCCTGAGCGAAAATATTCGCGAGCATACCGGGATCACGGACACTGTGGCGTTTGTCGGGCGCGGTCCGTTTTTCCAGCTTTGGGAGCCGGAGCGATTTGCGGACTATCGCGAAGCGGCGCGCTCGAAGGTGCGGATGATGCGCCGCGAACTTGGAATGAAGAATTCAACGGTATCAGCAAATTCTCCCGAAGGCCGGACGGAATCGGCTCCTCCCACCCGATCATCGGGCGGTTCCGGCTCAAAAGGCAAGATGGGCAACGAAGGGCAGGAAACATGACGGGCGGCAGTAAGGAGCGCGCGGCAGCGCTCCCTGCTGGCGGACCAGCGCGCCATGTTCCGGTTATGCTCGACGAGGTCGTTGCGCATCTCAATCCGGCTTCGGGAGAAACCATTATCGATGGCACGTTCGGCGCAGGCGGATATACATCCGCACTGCTGGCGGCGGGTGCAACTGTATTGGCGATCGATCAGGACCCCAATGCCATCCGTGATGGCCAGGCACTTGTCGATTTGGCCGGTGGCAGGCTGAAACTGGCACAGGGCCGGTTTTCGAAACTCGATGAAATTGCCCGGGAAAATGGCTTCAACGCAGTTGACGGAGTGGTCCTCGATATCGGGGTTTCCTCCATGCAGCTTGATGAGGCGGAGCGCGGCTTTTCCTTTCAGAAAGATGGTCCCCTGGATATGCGGATGGCGCAGGAGGGGATTTCAGCGGCGGATGTTGTTAACGAGGCGGATCACTCGACGTTGACGCGAATCATTGGAATTCTCGGTGAAGAAAAGAATGCATCGCGGATCGCCAGAGCGATAATCGCTGAACGCGAGAAACTCGCATTTTCAACAACGTTGCATCTGGCAAATCTTATCGAGAAAACCATCGGACGCGGTCCGAGGGACAAGATCCACCCGGCAACCAGATCGTTCCAGGGCTTGCGGATTTTTGTCAACCGCGAGTTGGAGGAATTGGCGCTGGCTCTTTTTGCGGCAGAGCGGATATTGAAGCCGGGCGGGCGTTTGATCGTTGTAACCTTTCATTCTCTGGAGGATCGCATTGTAAAGCGTTTCTTTGCTGATCGTACCGGCGGCAAGGGCGGGTCACGTCACATGCCCGAGGTGGTAAGTGTGCAGGCTACTTTCGAACAGGAGAAACGCAATGCCGTTTCCGCTTCCAGGGAAGAGGCGGAAAACAATCCGCGTTCGCGCTCCGCGAAGCTGCGTTCCGGTATCAGAACCAATGTGCCGGCAGGTAATGAAAATCCTGAAATCTTCGGCCTGCCCAATTTGTCTCTTTCTCAAATAACTTCTTCAACTGGCGGTAAAAGCCGGAACAACGCCAGAAACCAGGGAAATAATCGTGCTTAGACCACTCGATATAATCATGATTGGACTGCTGCTCGGCGGCGCTGCCTTTACGTTCAAGGTCAAACATGATTCTGAAGTTGCACTTGAACGGGTAGCGAAGCTCGAAAAAAAGATACGCGATGAACAGGATGCTATCGATGTGTTGAATGCCGACTGGAGTCTTCTCAACGATCCCAAGCGGCTGGCAAAGCTGGCCGAACGCTATAAAGACCAGTTGGGGGTTGAGGAAACGCCGTCGACCGCGATCGGTTCACTCAACGAGATCGCCATCAGACCTCCCGTAATTCCTCAGAATGCGGATGATGGAATTTCGGCCCTGCTTGAAGGTGAGGATGTTACCACGACGGGCGCCATCACCAATGAGGGATCCGGTGCGCCGGAGGGGCGGCAATGATCCGTCTTTCCCTGCTTAATCCGAAACGGCTGCAGCGCGGCGTGAAGGTGCCCGAGGGACATGCGGGCAGTTTCTCTATTGAGGGCTCTGCCAAGATTGCCAGCAACGAGACGCGGTCGCGCATTACACTTGCCATGATAATGATTTGCGCGGTTTACGGGATCATTTCCATCCGGCTCATAACGCTCGGCTACATGGAGCCTTCGGAAAGCGCTCGGCTGTCACTTGCCGACCCGACCATCTCGGCGCGCAGACCTGACCTTGTCGACCGAAATGGACGGGTGTTGGCTACCGACATCAATACGGCCTCGCTTTATGGTGAGCCACGAAGGATCGTGAATGTCGATGAAGCGGTTGAACAGCTTGCGAGCGTTCTTCCAGATCTTGACATCAATCAGGTCTACCGCAGGCTTTCGAGCAAGGCCGGCTTTGTCTGGCTGAGGCGTGAACTGACACCGGGTCAACAGAACAAGATCCTGTCTCTTGGCATTCCGGGGATCGGTTTCAAACGCGAAACGCGGCGGTTTTATCCAAGCGGCGGGACGGCGGCTCATCTGGTTGGTCATGTGAACATCGACAATGTGGGAATCGCCGGGTCCGAAAAGGTGATCGATGACCGAGGCCTCAAGGATTTGCGGGCCGCAGGTTTCGGCGATGCGGAGCCCTCCGCGCCGGTTGAACTCTCCATTGATGTCCGCGTTCAGAACATCGTCCATGATGAACTTCAGCGGGCAATGGAAAAATACAAGGCGATTGCAGCAGGTGCCGTTGTTCTTGACGTGCATACGGGCGAGGTGATCGCAATGGCTTCGGTGCCGGATTATGACTCAAACAATCCGGTACAGGCACTTGAAGCAGACCGGTTAAACCGGATGTCTGCAGGCCTTTATGAAATGGGGTCAACCTTCAAGGCTTTCACGACGGCGATGGCAATCGACAGTGGCAAAGTCAGTCTTGCCAGCAGTTTTGATGCCTCCAAGCCGCTCAGGATTGCCGGTTTCACAATTAATGATTTTCACGGTAAAAAGCGGGTCTTAAACGTCCCGGAAATCTTTATCTATTCCTCCAATATCGGCACAGCCAAAATGGCCGATGTTGTCGGGATTGAAGGGCACCGTGAATTTTTGCACCGGGTCGGCCTGCTTGACAAAATGCAACTGGAACTGCCGGAAACGGCGACGCCGGTTGAACCGTCCGAATGGAAAAAGCTGCATTCTGTGACGATCTCATATGGCCATGGGGTGACGACAACACCGCTTCAGACCGCAGTTGCCGGTGCCGCGCTGATCAATGGGGGAAGGTTGATCCAGCCGACCATCTTCAAGCGCAGCCGTGAACAGGCGCAGGAAATTGCCACACAGGTTATCAGCCCCAATACAAGCGAGGCCATGCGCTATCTGTTCCGTTTGAATGTTGAAAAGGGTTCAGGAAGGCGCGCCGATGTGGATGGATACTGGGTTGGCGGTAAAACAGGAACCGCTGAAAAGGTGGTTGGCGGGAGATATTCCAGCGACAAGCGGTTCAACGCTTTTCTGGCAGCCTTCCCGATTGACGATCCGAAATACATGGTTCTTACAATTGTCGATGAGCCGAAGCCGGAAGAAGGTCAGGTTTATGCAACCGCCGGCATGAACGCGGCTCCAATGGTCTCCAATATTGTCCGACGCTCTGCACCTCTTTTGGGGATTGAGCCACAATTTGGCAAAGATTTGACGATGATGTCTGTTAAATACTGACTAGGCAAACGGGGAATCGGTGCATTTTAGGCACCGTGCCGGTTTGATCCCCTCAAGGGCTGTCTGGTTAATCTGATTGGGCGTAAAGTATGAAATTAAGTGAACTGGCAAGGCTGGCCGCGCCCTCAAGCAACAAGGAACTGTTCAGGTTTCTTGGTGCCGGTCATCAGGATCCGGAAATTTCCGGAATCACGGCGGATTCGCGGAAGGTTGAGCCGGGATATTTGTTTGTTGCCCTGAGGGGCAATGCGGCTGATGGCGCTGATTATGTTCCGGCCGCGCTGGAAGCCGGCGCAAGTGCCATCCTGACCCATGCGCAGGCCGGTATTGAACAGGCGGGCGTGCCGGTATTGAAATTGGACGACCCGCGCAAAGCCCTCTCAATGCTCGCGGCGACACTTTATCCCAGACAGCCTGAAACCATGGTCGCGATAACGGGTACGGCAGGCAAAACCTCTGTCGCCGCCTTCCTGCGCCAGATATGGGAGCAAGCCGGTTATGCGGCTGCGAGTATCGGTACAACCGGTGTGGTTGCGCCCGGACGCGACGTCTATGGTAGTCTCACAACACCCGACCCTGTGGATTTGCATATCCTGCTTTGCGAACTGGCGGGAGAAGGGGTGACACACGCGGCCATGGAGGCCTCTTCCCATGGTCTTGATCAGTTTCGTCTTGACGGTGTCCGCCTGAAGGCGGCCGGCTTTACCAATCTTGGCCGCGACCATATGGATTATCATCCAACGGTCGAGGATTATTTCCGTGCGAAGATGCGCCTGTTCAGGGAGTTGCTTCCTGAAGGGGCAGCGGCAGTGGTCTATTCGGATGATCCGTGGACCGAGAAGGCAATCTCTGCAGCAACTCAAGCCGGTCGTCACCCGCTCAGTGTTGGCAGGGCTGGTGATTTCATTTCGCTCAAACGGGTTGAGCATGAACGTTTCAGCCAGATTGCTGAATTGCAACATGAAGGCGTGACGTATCGCGTCAGGTTTCCCCTGGCTGGAGATTTCCAGATTGCAAATGCCCTTGTGGCCGCCGGGTTGGCAATCGCCAGCGGTACGCAGGCAAAGACAGCTATCCATGCGCTGGAGCATTTGAAAGGCGCGCCAGGTCGGCTTGAACTGGTGGGGCGCTCGAAAGATCAGGCGCCGTGTTACGTCGACTATGCCCACAAGCCGGAAGCGCTTGAGAATGTGCTGCTTTCGCTCCGTCCGTTTACCACCGGGAAACTGATTTGCGTTTTTGGATGTGGCGGTGACCGTGATCCCGGCAAGAGGCCGATCATGGGAGAAATCGCGGCGCGCCTGGCAGATCTGGTTATTGTTACAGATGACAATCCGCGCAGTGAGGAACCTGCCACGATCCGCAAACAGATCATGGACGCGGCCAAGGGTGCCAGCGAAATTGGTGATCGCCGCGAGGCTATTGAAAGCGCGGTCAGCATGCTGAAAGCGGGAGACTGTCTGGTCGTTGCAGGAAAGGGACATGAAACCGGTCAGTTGGTTAAAGGGGTGAACCATCCTTTTTCAGATCATGACGTCTTGCGCGACGCACTGGTTGGCGCTGGCGGAGAAGCCAAATGAGCAATGATAAACAAGCCCTTGTTGAGTTGCTCTGGGAAAGCGATGCACTTGTTTCTGCAACCCAGGGAAGGCCTGTGGGTCAATTGCCCGAAGGGGTTTCTGGGATATCCATAGATACAAGAACTCTTCAGCCCGGTGATGCCTATTTTGCCATCAAGGGTGACGTGCATGATGGCCATGATTTCGTTTCCGCCGCCATGAAATCAGGCGCGGCCCTGGCGGTTGTGGCCGAGGAAAAACTGGTAGCGCTTGGCGGGCTGAAAATCCCGCTTGTGGTGGTACGCGATGTGCTTGAGGCGATGCGCCAGCTTGGCATGGCTGCACGGGCGAGAAGCAAGGCGCAGATCATAGCGGTGACCGGAAGTGTCGGCAAAACCACAACCAAGGAAATGATGCGTACCGTTCTGGCTGCTTCCGGTCCGGTGCATGCGTCGGCTGCCTCTTTCAACAATCATTGGGGAGTGCCGCTGACGCTCGCGCGCATGCCGGCTGAAACACGTTTCGGCGTTTTCGAGATCGGCATGAACCATCCCGATGAAATCCGCCCGCTGGTCAAGATGGTTCGCCCCCATATTGCCATTATCACCAACGTCGCAGCTGCCCATCTGGGTGCGTTTGACAGCATTGACGGGATTGCCCATGCCAAGGCTGAAATTTTCGAGGGGCTTGTATCGGGCGGCTATGGCCTGATCAACAAAGACGACAAGCGCGCCAAGCTGCTTGGTCGAACTGGCATCGGCTGCGGGGGTCGAGCACCTTTTGACCTTTGGCACGAAACGGGGCAGCGATTTCCGGCTGGAAAATCGGTTGAACACGAGGCGGAACACTCCCGGTTCACCGTGTCACTGCGCGGCAAGACCCACGATGTCGTGCTGAACGTGCCGGGCGATCATCTGCTCATGAATTCGCTCGCAGTTCTTGGCATTGCGGACCTTGCAGGAGCGGACCTTGCAAAAGAGCGTGGAGGCCATTGCAGAGATCACGCCTGAAAAAGGGCGCGGCCGGCGACACATCCTGCTAAACTGACAGGGTAAAATTCACCCTGATTGATGAAAGCTACAATGCCAATCCGGCGTCCATGCGGGCGGCCATCGCATCGCTTGGCAGCTCGAAAACCGGTAGCAAGGGCAGGCGGATAGCGGTGCTAGGCGACATGCTGGAACTGGGGAAAACCTCCAGAAAAACTGCATCGTGAACTGGCCGAACCGATCAGCGAATTCGGGATCGACAAGGTTTATCACGGTTGGCGAGGGAAATGAGTGTTCTGGGTGAGGAACTCGAAAAGAAAACCTTTGTCGGGTCACTTCAAGGACTGGAAGGCGGTTGAAGCCGATCTCGCTAAAAGCTTGCGTCAGGGGATGTAATCATGCTAAAGGCATCCAATGGGCTCAGATTCGCCGATCTGGTTGAGGCCCTTTGCACCAGGTACAGCGTAACAAAGAAGGCGACAGAAAAACCTAAGCGGTTGGGGAACCGGTAAATGCTGTATTATCTCAGCCAGGAATTTGCGACGTCTTTTCCGGGCTTCAATATTTTTCGTTACATTACCTTCCGGACTGCCGGTGCACTTGTGACTTCTGCGCTTTTTGTCTTCATGTTTGGCCCTGCCATTATTGCGTCACTGAAAGTACGCCAGGGCAAGGGGCAGCCGATACGTGCGGATGGTCCAGAGACGCACTTTGCCAAGGCTGGCACGCCGACCATGGGCGGGTTGATGATCATTGTCGGGATAATGGTTTCCTCGCTGATCTGGGCAAATCTTTCCAGCGTCTACAGTCGTCGTCGTGCTGATGGTGATGCTCGGTTTTGGCGCTGATCGGATTTTACGATGATTATCTCAAGGTCACGAAGGCCAGCGCACAAGGGGTTTTCAGGGCAGTGTCCGGCTGCTGCTGGAATTCCTGATTGCAGCGATCTGGCCTGTCTATGCCATCATGAAAACGGCGAGCGAGCCGTTCTCCTCATCGCTGACCATTCCGTTCTTCAAGGATGTGCTGATTGATCTTGGCATCTTCTTTGTTGCCTTTCGGCGCCTTTGTGATTGTCGGAGCCGGCAATGCCGTCAACCTGACCGACGGACTTGACGGTCTGGCCATTGTGCCGGTGATGATTGCGGCAGGGTCATTCGGCGTGATCGCCTATCTGTCAGGAAATGCGATTTTTGCCAATTACCTGCAAATCCATTTTGTGCTCGGAACCGGTGAAGTTGCGGTCATCTGCGGTGCGGTCATCGGTGCAGGGCTGGGCTTTCTGTGGTTCAACGCGCCGCCTGCGGCGATCTTCATGGGCGATACCGGATCGCTGGCGCTGGGCGGAATGATCGGCTCAATCGCGGTTGCCACCAAGCACGAGATTGTGCTGGCGCATCATTGGTGGTCTGTTTGTGGTGGAAGCATGTCGGTGATCATTCAGGTCGCCTCCTTCAAGCTGACCGGAAAGCGGGTATTCCGAATGGCACCCATTCATCACCATTTCGAGAAAAAGGGCTGGACGGAAAGCCAGGTGGTTATCCGGTTCTGGATCATCGCGGTGATCCTGGCGCTGATCGGACTTTCAACCCTGAAACTGACAAGGTAATTGGCAAGAGTGATTGCGGCGGATACACGCAAGGGGAAGAAAATTGCGCTGTTCGGGCTGGGCGGTTCGGGTCTGGCAACGGCACGTTCCCTTGTGGCCGGCGGTGCGGACCTCATCTGCTTTGATGACAATCCCGCCAGCGTGCAAAAGGCAAATGATCAAGGGATTGCGAACCGCTGGATCTGCGGCGAGATCGACTTTTCCAGGCTTGATGCGCTTGCTGCTTGCACCCGGCGTTCCGCTTACCCATCCCAAGCCGCACTGGAGTGTTGAACTGGCCACGGCGCGGGATGTCCCGTGATCGGCGATGTGGAACTGTTTGCCGCGGAGCGGAGAACAAAGGCGCCGAGGGCCCTTTCATTGCGATTACCGGAACCAATGGCAAATCGACCACGACCGCGCTGATTGCCCATGTGTTTGGCAAGTTGCCGGGCGTGATGTACAACTGGGCGGCAATATCGGCACGGCGGTTCTGCTCGCTTGATGAACCTGCACGAGACAAGGTCTATGTGGTCGAATGCTCTTCCTACCAGATTGATCTGGCACCGAGCCTTGATCCGAGCGTCGGTATTTTTCTCAACCTTGCCCCTGACCATCTCGACCGTCATGGCAACATGGCTAATTATGCCGGGATCAAGAAACGGCTTGTCGATGCGCCAGCCAGACTGGCAGTGATTGGCATGGATGATGCTCTTCAGTCTTGAAATTGCCGCGGATCTTGAGCGCGAGGGAAAGACGTATTCGCGATTTCCGGTACAAGAACGTGCTCGACAACGGAATTTGTCTTGCAGGCAACCAATCTGGTCGAGGCAAAGGCGGCACGACCCGGAAACTCTTTGACATGGTGGATGCCCCGGCACTGCGCGGCGCGCATAACGGACAGAATGCAGCTGCGGCCTGGGCCGCATGCGTGCAGCCGGATTGAGCTGCTGACGAAATCGCCGCCGGGTTTCAGCAGTTTCCCGGGACTTGCCCATCGCATGGAGCAGGTTGGCCAGACTCGGCAAGGTACTGTTTGTCAATGATTCCAAGGGAACCAATGCGGATGCGGCCGCGAAGGCGCTTGCGAGTTTTGAGCGGATTTACTGGATTGCAGGCGGGCTTGCCAAGGAAGGCGGCATAGAAAGCGCTGGCGCCCTATTTCCCCAAGATGGCAAAGGCCTATCTGATCGGTGAGGCAGCTCCGGAATTTGCGGCCACCCTCGGTGCATCAGTTCCTTTTGAAATCTCCGGCACGCTGGAAAATGCCGTGGCAAAGCGCGGCCGCGGATGCGCCGGGACAATCACCATACGAGCCGGTTGTCCTGCTTTCGCCCGCATGTGCCAGTTTTGACCAGTTTCCAGAATTTTGAAGTCCGGGGAGATGCGTTTCGCGAGTATGCTCAGTCAACTTGAGGGCTTCACGCCGATGCAGGAGACGACGATCATGATTAGCGAACCGACCGATCCTTTGTCGCCGAATGGTGGCGGACGATAGACAAGCCGCTGTTTGGTATGGTCTTGCTGCTCATTCTTGTGCGGATTTCTGCTTTCCTTTGCGGCCAGTCCGCCGGTTGCCGAACGCATCGGTCTTTCGACCAGTCATTTCACCATTCGTCATGCGATCTTTCTCGATCCCCTCCATCGGCTGCTGATTGGATTGTCGTTCCTGACACCCAAAGCAGGTGCGCCGCGCTGCCTTCGTGCTGTTCGTCATCATGGTGCCGCTGCTGCTGGCAACCCTGTTTCTGGGAGCCGAAGTCAAGGGTTCGCGACGCTGGATTTCGATTGCCGGCTTCTCGCTTCAGCCATCGGAATTTGTCAAACCGGCCTTTGTGGTCATTACTGCCTGGCTATTTGCGGAAAATACCAGGCGGCCGGAAATTCCGGGCAACCTGTTTGCCATCATCCTGTTCGGCATCGTCGGTGCGCTGCTGATTGCCCAACCCGATTTCGGACAGACCATGCTGGTCGGGCATTGTTTGGGGCGCGCTGTTTTTCATGGCTGGCATGCCGTGGATATGGATTGTTGCCCTTGGCGTACTGGCTGTCGTTGGTATGACATCGGCCTACTTGTTCTTTCCCCATGTGGCTGGACGCATCGACCGGTTCATCACCGGCGAGGGCGACAATTTTCAGGTCGAGACAGGGCGTGAAGCGATCATCACCGGCGGCTGGCTAGGTCAGGGGCCGGGTGAGGGAACCGTCAAACGCTATCTTCCGGACAGCCATACGGATTTTACCTTTGCAGTAGCAGCAGAGGAATTTGGAATTATCGCCTGTCTGCTACTGGTGGCGATTTTCGGATTTATCGTTCTAAGGGTACTGTCGATAGCTCTGCACGAACGCGATGCCTATGTTCGGCTGGCTGCTTGCGGGCTGGTGACACTTTTTCGGTATCCAGTCCATGATCAACATGATGGTTACATTGCAACTGATGCCCGCCAAGGGCATGACTTTGCCGTTCATTTCCTATGGTGGATCGTCGCTGATTTCGATGTCCATTGTCATGGGGTTTGTTCTGGCGCTGACTCGGCGGCGTACAGACAGTTTGCGTGTTTCCCCGAGTGATCTCACTCTTCGACCGTTTTCACCTGCGGAATAGGGTTTGAACAGGGTAGAAAAAGGGACCAAGCGGGTTCGTGCAAATCGGACCGGATAGGCGTTTTCATGTTGAGCAAGTCAATTCTTCTTTGTGCCGGGGGTACCGGCGGGCACCTGTTTCCAGCCGAGGCGCTCGCCCATGAACTGACACGCCGCGGATTTCAGGTACATCTTGCAACCGATGCGCGGGCAGACAGGTTTGCCGGAGATTTTCCTTCTACCAGCAAACGGGTTATCTCGTCAGCGACAGTCACTTCAAAAAGTCCGCTTGGCATGCTGAAAACGATATGGGCCCTGCTTAAGGGGTATCGACAGAGCAGCGCTTATATTCGTGAAATCAAACCTGCTGCCGTTATCGGGTTCGGGGGCTATCCGACCTTACCGCCGTTAATGGCTGCCAATAGTGCCAAGATACCAACGCTGGTGCATGAACAAAACGCAATCTTGGGCCGGGCCAACAGGGTTTTGGCGCGACGCGTGAAAGGCGTTGCCGTCGGTTTTCCGCAGGTTGGCAAAGTGCCGGATGTGCCCCTCATCGAGACGGGCAATCCGGTCCGCCCGATGGTCGAAGCCGTCATGGACCGGGAGTATCCGGTCAGACGGCCTGGCGACAGGCTCCGCCTGGTGATTTTTGGCGGCAGTCAGGGAGCACGGTTTTTTTCCGAGGCACTACCGCCGGCGCTTGCCTTGCTGGATGACAAGGACAGGGGAAGGCTTTCCATCCTGCAACAGGCCCGCGAAGAGGACGCGGATCAATTGAAGAGCAAATATGAAAGACTTGGCGTTAAGGCTGATATTGCCCCGTTCTTCAGGAACATGCCGGAAGAAATCTCAAACGCGCATTTTGTGATTGCCCGGGCGGGCGCTTCCAGCGTTACGGAATTGGCTGTGATTGGCAGGCCCTCCCTGCTCATCCCGCTTCCCGGCTCGCTTGACGGTGACCAGGCAGCCAATGCTATTGCCATGGCTGAGGCAGGGGGAGCCTTTGTGGTGAAGCAGACGGACCTTTCAGCCGAGAGGCTTGCTGATATGCTTCGCATTGCCATCAATGACCCTGATGCAATGGGGAAAATGGCTAACGCTGCAAAAAAAACCGGCATACCGGATGCAGCCAAGCGTCTTGCCGATTGCGTTGAATGTGTTATCAGCGGCGGCGAAATTACCTCGCTTACCTTCTGACCTTGTCCAACCTGAATTCGGAAATACGCTTATGAAAATGCCTGAAGATATTGGTATCGTCCATTTTGTTGGAATTGGCGGCATTGGCATGAGCGGCATTGCGGAAGTGCTGCACAATCTTGGCTACAAGGTTCAGGGTTCTGACCAGAATGAGGGTGCGAATGTTGAACGGCTTCGCGAAAAGGGGATTACCGTTCATATTGGACATCACGGAGATAATCTTGGAGAGGCAAAGGTTGTCGTGGCTTCCAGTGCCATCAAACAGGACAACCCTGAACGGGTAGCGGCTCGGGAACGTCGTATTCCGCTGGTGCGGCGGGCTGAAATGCTGGCCGAACTGATGCGCTTCAAGAATGCCATCGCGATCGGCGGCACCCATGGCAAGACCACAACCACCTCAATGGTGGGTACGCTGCTGGAGGCCGGAGGTCTCGATCCGACCGTGATCAATGGCGGGATCATCAATCACCTTGGAACCAATGTCCGGTTGGGCGATGGTGACTGGATGGTGTGCGAAGCCGATGAATCCGATGGTACGTTCCTCAAACTGCCTGCTGATGTTGCGGTAGTTACCAACATCGATCCGGAGCATCTTGATCATTATGGCACTTATGATGCCGTAAAAAAGGCTTTCCGGGACTTTGTGGAGAATGTGCCGTTTTATGGTTTCGGCGTCTGTTGCATCGACCATCCAGAGGTTCAGGCGATGGTTGCCCGGATCACTGACAGGCGTGTTGTCACTTACGGGCAGAACCGTCAGGCGGATGTCCGTTTTTCCAACCTGCAAATTGCCGGTGCCAAAAGCAGGTTCGATATTGATATCCGAGACCGCAATACCGCAGAGATGTCAAGGATCGAAGGTCTGGAACTTCCCATGGCCGGACTGCACAATGTGTCCAATGCAACGGCGGCGATTGCGGTTGCTCACGAACTCGGCGTTGATTCAGAAGGCATCCGCAAGGGGATTAGCCAGTTCTCCGGTGTCAAACGCCGGTTCACGCATACCGGCAGTTGGAACGGTGTGGAGATATTTGACGATTATGCACATCATCCCGTTGAGATTTCGGCTGTGCTGGGAGCTGCGCGGGCGGCTACAAACGGCAAGGTGATTGCGATCAAGCAGCCGCACCGGTTTACTCGGCTTCAAAGCCTGATGGGCGATTTTTGCTCCTGTTTCAATGATGCGGATGTGGTGATGGTTGCGCCGGTATACCGTGCAGGAGAGGCGCCGATCGAAGGGGTCGATGAACATGCGCTGGTAGCCGGACTGAAAGCCGGGGGGCACCGGGCGGCGTCAACAATTTCAGGGCCACAGGAGATTGCTTCAAGGATTGCGGCGATTGCCGAACCCGGTGATTTCGTCATCTTTTTGGGTGCCGGTGACATCACCAAATGGGCCTATGACCTTCCGGGCCAACTGGCGGAATTGAAGGCCTGATGATGTCAGGGGAAGCGCTTCTTGCCAAACTGGGCGACCGGCTGGGTGGCATACGCGGTCGGCTTCAAGCTGATGCCGATATGTCCCGCCTGACATGGTTTAGGGTAGGCGGTCCCGCTGATATACTGTTTCAGCCTGCCGATGAGGCGGATCTCTCCGAATTTCTCAGGCTCTTGCCGGAGGAAATTCCGGTTCTGGTTGTCGGTGTCGGATCAAACCTGCTGATCCGTGATGGCGGTATAGAGGGCGTGGTGATACGGCTGTCGGCCAAGGGGTTCGGAGCAGTGGAGCGGGTTGGCGAAACCATGCTTAGGGCCGGAACAGCGGTTCTCGACAAGACGCTTGCGGCCAGGGCGCTCGAAGCCGGGCTTGGCGGGTTTGCGTTTTATCACGGAATTCCCGGTGGTATTGGCGGTGCATTGCGAATGAATGCAGGTGCAAACGGAGCCGAGACCACGGACCGTGTTGTCGAAGTTATCGCCATAGACCGGAAGGGCGAGCGGCATGTCCTTTCGCACGCAGACATGGGCTATACCTATCGGCACAGCGCAGCTGCGCCTGATCTCATTTTCACATCGGCTCTTTACGAAGGCATTGACGCACCAAGAGAGCAGATAGAGGCGGAGATGGCGGAAGTTCAGCATCATCGTGAAACGGTTCAACCGGTCAAGGAAAAGACCGGAGGGTCAACCTTCAAGAACCCTAAAGGGCATTCCGCATGGAAGCTCGTAGATGCTGCCGGGATGCGCGGATACCGGGTGGGCGGGGCGCAAATGAGTGAAATGCACTGCAATTTCATGATCAATACCGGGGAAGCCACCGCCCACGATCTTGAAAGCCTTGGCGAGAGTGTTCGTGAAAAGGTTTATGCTGACAGTGGCGTTCTGCTTGAATGGGAAATCAAGCGTTTGGGCCGCTTTGAACAGGGCAGGGCAGTCAGCCCTTTCATTGTTTAGCTGACAAACGCCCTGAAGGTATGAGCGCGGTCTGCGTCGACTTCTGGCCGGGTTCTGTTTGCGCCCCGGTGGATATTTACATGCACCGAAGGATGAGAATTGTTCTTTTTCTGTTCTCGTTTGATGGTTTACCCGGATTTGGGCCGTTTTTCCGAGGTTGGCAAATCTTTTCTGATAATCGGCATTATAGCCATGACATTCTGATTTAATCCCGCAAGCTTAGTGCTTGAAAAAGAATTGGTTTTCAAAAAACCTCGAAATCTCTCTTGTAACCGCCTGAACTCTCTGATTCCTTGGCATAAATCGGCTTTGCGTATTGAGTCGCCCGATTTATTGCGATGGGTGGAGCTTTAGCGACAAGTCCGGCGGCATGGCCTTGTTCCCATCGATCGAAATTGTTTTGGGGATGCGGGCAAATGAGTAAAAAACATGTTGCGGTGCTGATGGGCGGTTGGGCATCCGAGCGCCCGGTTTCGCTATCCACGGGCAAGGCCTGTGTCAAGGCGTTGCGTTCTGCCGGTTATGAGGTCAGCGAAGTGGACATGGGTCGCGATGTTGCCGAGGTTCTTGGCAGCTTGAGACCCGATGTTGTTTTCAATGCGCTGCACGGGCCGTTTGGTGAGGATGGCACCATTCAGGGTGTGCTGGAATTGCTGCAAATTCCCTACACCCATTCCGGTGTGCTTTCCTCTGCGCTTGCCATGGACAAGGAAAAGGCAAAGATTATCGCCAAGCGGGCAGGGGTTCCCGTAGCTGAATCCAAGGTCATGGACCGATTTGAGGCGGCCCAAAGCCACGTCATGACGCCGCCTTATGTGGTCAAGCCGGTCAATGAAGGATCATCCTTCGGAGTTGTGATCATAAAGGATGGCAGTGATAATTCTCTTGCCCAACTGTCGGCAAAGGACTGGCCCTATGGCGACCGAATCATGGTCGAACGTTTCATTCCGGGACGTGAATTAACCTGCACGGTAATGGGCGATGTGGCGCTTGGGGTCACAGAAATCATTCCAGAAGGGCACAAGTTTTACGATTTTGAAGCAAAATACGCCGAAGGGGGCTCAAAACACGAATGTCCCGCAAAAATTAAACCAAATATTTACCAAAAAATACAGACACTGTCCCTCAAGGCGCATCAGGCGCTTGGATGCAGGGGTGTGACCCGTTCCGACTTCCGTCTGGATGACGGTTTGATGGGTACGGGAGAGTTGATCTGGCTGGAAGTGAATACCCAGCCGGGGATGACGCCAACCTCACTGGTGCCTGAGCAGGCAATACATGCCGGACACAGTTTTGAAGATCTCGTCACCTGGATGGTGGAGGACGCAAGTTGCAATCGATAGGCCCGGGTGGCCATCATAGCCAAAGGAATTTGATCGGATCGCCGGACCAGTCGGGCGGTCTGGTTTTGCCGCGTCTGCTTCGCAAGCCTGCGCGCCATTTCCTTCGTCTTCTCAAAGGTGGATTTCAGGGTCACGCGCAAGGGGTTTGCCCTTGCGGCATTGACGCTTGCGATGATTACCGGCGTGGGGGCATTTTTTTCCAATGGCGGCGATGATGCGGTCATGGCCCGGCTTGCTCCGAGCCTTGGAATTGCGATCAAGGAATTTGACATTTCCGGCAATCGGGAAGTTTCCGAAATCGAGATTGCCCGGCTTGTTGCATCCGGTGAAGCAAATTCGATCCTTGAGTTCAATGTCAAAAAGGCCCGTGAGACCCTGAAACGGCACCCCTGGATATCTGATGCACGGGTTTCGCGGGTTTATCCCGACAGGCTGGTTATCGAAGTGACCGAGCGCAAGCCCTTTGCCCTTTGGCAAAGCGAGGACGGGCTGAAAATTATTGACCGAGAAGGCCTGGTGCTTGCTTCCTATGACGGCCGCGATGAGGCCCTGCCGCTGCTGGTTGGCAAGGGGGCGGAAATCAATGCTGCCGGATTTGTCGACCTGATGGCGAAATATCCGGCCATAGCGAGCCTTGCAAAGGCATATGTGAAGGTCGGCGAGCGGCGGTGGGATATCGAACTGGAAAACGGTACTACCATTTTGCTGCCAGAACAAAATGTTGATCGCGAGTTGGCGCGGCTCGTTTCGCTTGACCGTGACCAGGAATTGTTTGCCCGTGACATAGACCGCATTGATCTTCGTCTCGAGGATCGTCTCGTGCTTCGTGTTTCTCCCGCAGCCCGTAAGGCGATAGAAGAAAAACGTCAGGAACAGCTAAAGCTGCTTGCCTCCTCCACCAGGGAGCGCAACACATGAGCCTGTTGAGGAATAACGGATTTCTGCCCGGAATGAAGCCGCTTTCCATGAAGAAAAGCAGCATCGTCAGCATTCTTGATGTCGGCACTTCAAAAATTTGCTGTGTCATTGCACGGTTGCATCCACGTGAGGAAAGCGGTGTCCTGCCGGGTCGTACGCACCGGATCGAGGTTATCGGCATTGGACATCAGCGCTCGCGCGGGGTGAAGTCCGGTGTGATTGTCGATCTTGATGCCGCTGAACAGGCTATTCGCCATGCGGTTGATGCTGCAGAACGCATGGCAGGGCTGACGATTGAATCACTCATCGTCAATGTTTCCTCCGGTCGTCTTGTGAGTGAGGCATTTTCTGCAGATATATCGATCGGTGGTCATGAAATCCGTGAAAGTGATATTTCACAGGTTCTGCACGCCGGAGCGCAGCACGCGCTTGCACCAGACCGTTCTGTCATTCACTCCCTGCCGATCGGCTTTGCTCTGGACGGCGAAGAGGGAATCCTTGATCCGCGCGGCATGATTGGTGAGAAGCTTGGTGTCGACATGCACGTGTTGACGGCGGAAAACGCACCCTTGCGCAATCTCGAACTGTGTATCAACCGGGCACATCTGTCGATTGAGGCAATGGTTGCGACGCCATATGCCTCGGGCCTTGCAGCCCTGGTTGATGACGAAAGCGAAATGGGGTCAGCCTGCATCGATATGGGCGGCGGCACGACAACGCTGTCTGTTTTTCTCAATGGCCGTTTTATTTACTGCGATGCTATCGCGGTTGGCGGTCATCATGTGACAATGGATTTGGCACGCGGTCTGTCTACACGGCTTGATGATGCCGAGCGGCTGAAGGTCCTGCACGGTTCGGTACTTGCCGGTGCAAGTGACAGTGATGATGTGGTTACAATTCCTGCGATTGATCCGCAGGACGAAGAAAACGCCCAACACGTTCCAAAGGCGCATCTGACGCGCATTATCCGGCCACGGGTTGAAGAAACACTTGAACTGATCCGTGACCGCCTTGCGCGATCAGGCTTTTCTGATGCGGTGGGCAAGCGGATTGTGCTTACAGGTGGCGCGAGCCAGTTGAACGGGGTTGGCGAACTGGCGCGACGGATCATGTCGAAGAATGTGCGGATCGGACGGCCAATGGGCATCAAGGGCATGCCGGAAGCGGCGAAGGGTCCGGCATTTTCAACGGCGGTTGGCCTGATGGTCTATCCGCAGATTTCACAGATTGAGTACCACTCACGCGGATCGCGCGAGGCTCCGGCCCGCATGACCGGCACGGGTGGCACCTTTCAGCGTCTCGGGCAGTGGCTGAGAGGACAGTTTTTAACCGGTAATTCTGGCTTGCTTTTGCTAAAGGCAACCATGAAATCCGGTGGGGTTTTAACGGGATTCCGTGCCAGGCAAGTTCGGAGGAAAAGGTTCTGGCAGGGCGATCAGTCATTCCGGAACAAAATTGGAGACGAGGACATGACCATCAATCTGCAGAAGCCCGATATCCGGGAACTGAAGCCGAAAATCACCGTGTTCGGTGTTGGCGGCGGCGGCGGCAATGCCGTGAACAACATGATCAATGGCGGCCTTGAAGGCGTCGAATTCGTGGTGGCGAATACTGATGCACAAGCGCTGGCGATGTCGAAGGCGGAGCGTGTCATCCAGCTCGGCGTCGATGTGACCGAAGGCCTTGGAGCCGGATCGCAGCCGAATGTTGGCGCTGCGGCGGCCGAAGAATGCCTGACAGAAATCCAGGATCATCTTTCAGGCACGCATATGTGTTTTGTGACAGCCGGCATGGGCGGTGGCACCGGCACCGGTGCTGCACCTGTTGTTGCGCGCGCAGCGCGTGAACTCGGCATTCTTACCGTTGGCGTCGTGACCAAGCCTTTCCAGTTCGAGGGCGGTCGCCGCATGAAGACAGCTGAAGAAGGCATTCTTCGAACTTCAGAAGAATGTCGACACCCTCATTGTCATTCCAAACCAGAACCTTTTCCGAATTGCCAACGACAAGACCACTTTTGCCGATGCCTTCGGCATGGCCGACCAGGTGCTGTATTCCGGCGTTGCCTGCATTACCGATCTGATGGTCAAGGAAGGTCTGATCAATCTCGACTTTGCTGATGTTCGCTCTGTCATGCGCGAAATGGGCAAGGCGATGATGGGTACGGGTGAAAGCTCCGGTGAAGGCCGTGCGATGCAGGCTGCAGAGGCAGCGATTTCCAATCCATTGCTGGATGAAACCTCCATGCGTGGTGCCCAGGGACTGCTGATCTCGATTACCGGTGGCCGTGACATGACGCTGTTCGAAGTCGACGAGGCTGCAACCCGCATCCGCGAGGAAATCGATGCTGAGGCCAATATCATTGTCGGCGCGACATTTGATGAATCTCTTGACGGTATCTTCCGTGTATCCGTGGTTGCAACAGGCATTGACAATTCTGCCGGTATGGCAGCTCCCGTTACCGCGCCGACACGGTCGGAGGCTCTTGCAAGGCAGTCTGCATCCATGCTGGCTTCCGCTCCGGGAATGGTGCGTTCACCTGTAACGGCGACACCATCACCAGCCGTTGCCAAGGTAGAGGAAGCACTGTCATTCCCGAAACCTGCACAGGCTCCGGTTACGCCACAGGTATCAGCCAAGCCCGCCACCGAGACCGGTGGTGTTCGCATTGAGGCCCTCAAGCGTCAGCCTGAATCCCGCCATGATCCGCTTGACGATGATTTCAAGGAAGCGCTAGAGCGCGAACTCACTCCTGAAAGCACTGCCTATGTGCCGCCGGTGCCTGAAAAACCTGCCACAATGCCTTCAGTCAACACCATTCCTGCTGTCGACGACTTTCCTGCGATTGCCAAGACGGCTGCAGCTCCCCAGGCTCAGCCACATGCAAGCCGTGAAGGCAGCCCGATGAGCCTGTTGCAGAAATTGAAGCAGGGTTTCGGTGCACGTGATCATGCAGAAGAAACAGTGGAAACGAAGAAACGAGTTGATCCGTCTTCACTTTCTGAAGCCCCGCGGCCTGCCGGTCCTCGTGCGGAGAGCCCCTATGCACCGCGCCATTCGGCCAGCGGCGCAATGGATCCGATGGGTCGCCCGGCAGTCCGTGAACAGGCTCCCGCGCCAACTGCTCATTCTGCGCCTGCAAGTCAGGTGAGGCCGCTCAATGATGATGATCAGCTTGATATTCCCGCATTCTTGCGCCGCCAGGCCAATTAATGCGCCTTTAGCCGGAATTGTCGGCAATATGACCTGTACGCCGTGTCCTGGTCCCTAGCCAGAAGCTGAAGAGAGTATCGACCCCTGCAACATTGTTGCGGGGGTTAATTTTTATTAACCAATTGATTCTATAATGGAAAGATTACCCTTCGTAACCCTGTTCGTTACAATAAGTAAGAAAGCGTGATTTGGACTTTTTCGCGGCAAAATGTACACCAAGGCTGCATCCGGAGATTCGGATGCGAGACGGAATTGAAGTAACATATCGCCGGTCTGCTGCTGTTGGGGCAAATTTCATCTTGGGGGATGAAATGCGGAGCAGATACAATGTTTAACCGCGTAGGGGAATCGGGGACGATTTTGCTGACTTACCAGACGACAATCCGCGAGAAAATTGAGTTTTCCGGCATTGGAGTTCATTCCGGACAACCCGTGACAATGACTCTCTTGCCCGCAGAAGCCCATACCGGGATCGTTTTCAACGTCACCTGCCCGCGATCCGGCGATTGCCGCGATATTCCAGCAGTTTTCAATTCAATTGGCGCAACCGACCTGTGCACCGTTCTCGGTGAGATGGGTGGCGTTTATATCGCCACGGTCGAACATTTGATGGCAGCGCTTCGCGCTCTCGATGTGGATAACGTGGTGGTTGAAATTGAGGGCAATGAAGTTCCTGTCATGGACGGTAGTTCCCGCCCTTATGTTGAAGCGATCAACAAGGTCGGAACACGTAATGTTGGTGCAGCCCGCTGCTATATTCGCGTCAACAAGCCCGTACGGGTCGATATGGGCGCTTCATGGGGTGAATTCATTCCGTTTTCTGGTTCACGATTTGAAGTGGAAATCGATTTCGACAGTGAGGCCATTGGGCGCCAGACCTACCGCAATGACCTGACTGCCGAAAATTTCACCAGGGAACTTTCCGGCGCACGCACTTTCGGCTTCATGAAGGATGTCGAGCGTCTTTGGGCCGCAGGCTATGCGCTTGGCTCGTCCCTTGAAAACTCCGTCGTGATCGGTGACGACAATCGCGTTATCAATCCCGAGGGATTGCGCTACGTGGATGAGTTTGTGCGCCACAAGACACTGGACGCCATTGGCGATCTGGCGCTTGCCGGAGCTCCCATCCTCGGTTGTTATCGTTCCTATCGCGGTGGCCACAAGTTGAATTCGCTTGTATTGAGGGAGCTGCTTTCCGACAGGGAAGCATTCGATTTTGTTGAAGCTTCCACAACTTCGCAGGCACGTGTCAGCCAAGCTGACCTTGTTGCCGTCAGCGCACCCGCTTACGCAGCTGTACTGTTCTGATTTCACCAGTCTTTCTGATCGTTGCAGCTCCGATGAAATGCCGGGGATAGAGGCATTTCCGGCTTCTGGATGAAGAGAACTCCCGGCTGCCTTGGCATGAAAATGAAATTGTACCGGCTGCTTTGCGTGGTAGCCGTGTTGAAGATCCTCAATTAGTGTTTACGCTGCCGTAATGTTGCGGTATTTGATGTGCACTAGAGTTTCAAACGGGGTAAGGGCAGAAACCGGAACCGGCAGGTCTGATTTTGCCTCAATCTCGTTTAAGTTCGCGGAACGAGCCTTGAAGCGAATATGCAGGAAACTGGATGTTTGAGGCAGGAGCGTTCATATTGGGTTGCAGCCTGATCCTCGTGGGTCCGAAATGAATTCCGGTTTGGTAAGACAGTGAACAAGATGACCAGTTTCGCAACATTTTTCAGACTTGTACGTCAGTCAGGTCTTATGGTGCTGGCTTTGCTTGCCATGTTTATGCTTGGTTCATGCAAATCCAGCGAAGTAAGCAGCAGTGACTTTGTCGACGATATCGTCCCGGCTGAAACGCTTTACAATCAGGCTCTGGCCAATGTGGACGCCGGCAAACTGACCCGCGCCATGAAAAAACTGTCGCAGCTTGATCAACAGCACCCGTATTCGGAGTTTTCCCGCAAGGCACTGATAATGCAGACATTTATCAGTTATCGTCAGGGCGCTTATGAAGAGACTACGCAATATGGCAACCGCTATGTATCGCTATATCCCGGTGACGAGGATGCTGCTTACGCCCAGTATCTGGTGGGAATGGCTTATTTCAGGCAAATTCCAGATATTACCCGAGATCAAACGGTAACGGGGCAGGCTTATAATTCCATGCTGAAGGTTGTTGAGCGCTATCCTGAAAGCGAATATGTGGAAGATGCCAAAACCAAGATGCGTGTTGCCCAGGACCAGATCGCCGGCAAGGAAATGCAAACCGGCCGCTATTACATGGAACGGCGCGAGTTTCTGGCAGCTATCAACCGGTTTCGTGATGTTGCGGAAAAGTTTCAGACTACCCGCCATGTTGAGGAAGCCCTCGCACGGTTGACCGAATCCTATTTCGCTCTTGGCCTTGTCAGCGAGGCGCAATCGGCAGCGGCCGTTTTGGGGCACAATTTTCCGGACAGTCAATGGTACGCCGATTCCGTCAAATTGCTGCAAACCGGTGGTGTTGAGCCCCGGAATAATCCGAAATCATGGCTTGGTGCACTTAGCAGAAGCCTGTCCAACAAAAACACCTGATCTGCAATGCTTGTCCAGTTATCGATCCGAGATATTGTCCTGATCGAACGGCTGGACCTTACCTTCAACAATGGTCTGTCTGTTTTGACCGGTGAAACCGGCGCGGGAAAATCAATCCTGCTGGATGCCTTGTCGCTTGCGTTGGGCGCGCGCGGTGATGGCGGACTGGTTCGTACCGGTGTTTCGGAAGGACAGATCACGGCGATGTTTGACTTGCCGTCCGGCCATGAAGCTCTTGGCGTGCTGGAAGAAGCCGGCATCGAACACGAAGGTTATCTGATCTTGAGGCGTATGCAGTCGGCGGACGGCCGCAGCAAGGCTTATGTGAATGACCAGCCGGTATCCGTAGGGAAGATGCGTGACATTGGCCGGCATCTGGTGGAATTGCATGGCCAGCATGATGAGCGGGCAATGCTGGAGACTTCGGTTCACCGAAACCTGCTGGATGCCTTTGGCGGCCATGAAACGCTGGCTATAAGTGTAGCGGAGCGCTGGAAGGCGTGGCAGGGGCTGCGCCGTGAGGCTGAGCGCTTCCGCAAGCAGGTGGAGGAAGCCCGCCGTGAAGCGGACTATCTCCTTAACAGCGTTGCAGAGCTTGAAAAACTGGCGCCGGAAGTTGGTGAGGAAGCCGACCTTGCAGAGCGGCGACAACGGATGATGAAGTCTGAAGCGATTGCCTCTGATCTTGATGAAGCGGTAAACACGCTTTCAGGCGATGCTTCGCCCATTCCCGTTCTCACGGCGCTTGCAAAGCAACTGGCGCGAAAGAACCAGGAGGTTCCGGGGCTTTTGAATGAAGCCGTGGTCCAGTTGGATATTGCTCTTGATGCGCTTCACCTGGCCCAGCAGGAGGTGGAGCGGGCGCTGCGTGACAGCGAGTTCGACCCAAGGGAACTGGAAAGCGCCGAAGAGCGGCTGTTTGCCCTTCGTGCGGCTTCGCGCAAATATTCAGTTGCGGTTGAAAACCTGCCGGAATTGTCAGTGAAACTGGCAGATGATCTCGACAAGCTGAATTTTGGTGAAGAGCGCCTTGCAACAATGAATGCGGAGTTGGTCAAGCTGGAAGAAGCTTTTCTGGAAAAGGCCCGAGAACTTTCTGTTGCCCGCAAGGCGGCGGCTGACAGTCTGACACAGGAAGTCATGAAAGAATTGCCGGCGCTCAAATTGGAGGAGGCACAGTTTCTGGTTCAACTGACCACGCAGGAAAGTGATTGCGGTGAACATGGAATTGACGGTGTCGAGTTCTGGGTACAGACCAACCCGGGTACGCGGGCGGGCCCGATGATCAAAGTGGCTTCCGGTGGTGAGTTGTCCCGCTTTCTGCTTGCGCTGAAAGTGGCGCTTGCCGACAAGGGATCTGCGCCGACACTGGTTTTCGACGAGATTGACACCGGAGTTGGTGGAGCAGTGGCTGATGCTATTGGTAAACGCCTGCGCAGATTGGCTGAACGTGTTCAGGTTTTGTCGGTCACCCACGCTCCCCAAGTGGCTGCGCGTGCAGGTAGCCACTTTGTCATTTCCAAGCGAAAGGTTGAAGGAGATGAAGCCGGGCGGGTTGCGACCGGGGTTGTTTCGATTGATCGCGATGAGCGGCGCGAGGAAATTGCCCGGATGCTTGCCGGTGCCAGCATTACTGACGAGGCCAGGGCTGCCGCAGAGCAATTGATCAATCAGACGGCAGCGTGAATCCGCCGGAGCAGGCCCAAGCCTTGACGCACCATCTTTTTCGCCCCATCCTTATTCAAACAAAGCTCTTCAGAGGAGCTGATGATGATGGTGAGAAGACCGGGAGAGAGCCTTGCCAAGACTAAAGTTATCCGCCGCATTCCTGGCTGTTGTCTGCCTTGTTACAGCCATGCCGCAAATTGCTGAAGCGGGCGTGAAAGTCAAAACCTCGACGAGTTATTATTCCATCAGCGGCAAGGATGGAAAGGCGCTCAACGACAGCATGCTGAAAGGCGGGGGAAGCCGGATAAAACTAAATCATGCCGTTGCTGCTACTGAAACCGAGTTGGATTTTGGTGAACCGAAACTTGTTATCGAGAACGGCAAGTGCATGGTCAAGGACATCGATGTCTATTTGAATATCCGCTATATTTACCCCAAATGGGTTGGCCAGAACGGGGCATCAAGGGAAACACGCCAGCGCTGGAACACTTTCTGGCGCGAGTTGAAGCGGCATGAGGAAAATCATGGGAAAATTGCGCTGGCGGGCGCCAAGGCACTTGAGGAGCAACTCAAGAAAATGACCGGATCTGTCGCGATAGGTTGCGCCAATTTCGGTAATTTCGCCGGTATGAGGCTGCAGGCGATTATCCGCAAGACGGCAATTGCGCAGAGAAACTTTGATCGCCGTGAATATGCCGACTCCAGTAAAATCTCCAAGCTGCAACGCCTGCTATACGAGTCAAAATAGGCGGCAGGCGGCAACCCGCCAAGATTTTTCGGAATGAGGGTAATTAGGCCTTCCAAACCAGGGCGAATGTCTGCAAAAGTCCCGACCGGAAACAAGCGTCAACCGGTTCATTGGTCTTTCCATGTCTTCATCACCAACATCCCCGGCTGATACACTGGCCGCCCTTTCCCCCGATGCGCTCGACCGCGAACAGGCAAAGCAGGAGCTTGCCCGGCTTGCTGCCGAAATCCTGCACCATGACGAACGCTACCACGGTGAAGATGCGCCGGAAATCAGTGACGCTGAGTATGATGCGCTGCGCCGCCGAAACCTTGCCATCGAACAGGCATTTCCCGATCTGGTGCGCGAGGATTCCCCGTCCAAACGGGTCGGGTTTGGTGCGCTCGACAAGTTTGAAAAACTTACGCATGCCATTCCGATGCTCTCGCTCGGCAACGCCTTCAGTGACGAGGATGTTGCTGATTTCTGGGACAGTATCATGCGTTTCCTGAAAATCAGCGAGCGGCCGGCACTGACAGCAGAGCCGAAGATTGATGGCCTGTCGCTTTCATTGCGTTATGAAAACGGGAGGCTCGTATCAGCCGGGACAAGGGGAGATGGTGAGACCGGAGAAAATGTGACTTTAAACGCCAGAACAATCACTGACATTCCAAATCATCTGGTTGGAGATGACATTCCTGATGTCGTTGAGGTGCGCGGCGAAGTCTATATGACCAAGGCGGCTTTTGCAGAGTTGAATGCGCGCATGGAAGCGGAGGGAAGGCCACTCTATGTCAATCCGCGCAACACTGCGGCAGGCTCCTTGCGCCAATTGGACAGTTCAATCACCGCACAGAGACCGCTCCGCTTTTTTGCCTATGCCTGGGGCGAAATGAGCGAAGTGCCCCTTGATACCCAATTGGAAATGGTGCGCCAGCTCGCAGATTGGGGATTTGTCACTAATCCGTTGATGGAGCTCTTTGAAACGCCGGAAGCGCTGCTGGCACATTATCACCGGATTGAGGAGGAGCGCGCCGATCTTGCCTACGATATCGACGGTGTTGTCTACAAGGTGAACGACCTTGCGCTTCAGGAACGGCTTGGTTTCAGGTCAAACAATCCAAGATGGGCAATTGCCCATAAATTCCCGGCGGAAAAGGCCTGGACCATCCTCAAGGATATCGAAATACAAGTTGGGCGCACAGGGGCGCTGACCCCGGTTGCTCGCCTTGAACCGGTAACGGTCGGCGGTGTCGTGGTGACCAATGCCACGCTTCACAACGAGGATTACATCAAGGGGATCGGCAATGATGGTCAGCCCATCCGCGACGGCAAGGATTTGCGGATTGGTGACAGGGTGATGATCCAGCGGGCGGGGGATGTCATCCCGCAAATTCTTGATACCGATCTCAAGGAACGCTCAGCGGACGCAAAGCCGTTTGAATTTCCCACCATTTGTCCAGCATGCGGCAGCCATGCGGTCCGCGATGTGAATGCTGCGAGCGGCAAGGTGGATTCGGTCAGGCGCTGTACCGGCGGCCTGATTTGCCCGGCGCAGGCTGTCGAGCGACTGAAGCATTTCGTAGGCCGCAACGCTTTCGACATTGACGGGCTTGGCGACAAGCAGGTTGATGCGTTTTACCGAGATGGCCTGATCATGAATGCTGCTGATATCTTCACACTGCGTGAACGCGATCAACGCTCGCTCAAGCGATTGAAGGATCGTGAAGGGTGGGGGGCAACAAGCGCAGCCAAACTGTTTGATGCCATTGATGAACGCCGCAATATCGACCTCTACCGGTTTATCTTTGGTCTCGGCATCCGCCATGTGGGAGAGCAAACAGCCAAGGATCTGGCCCGCAGCTATGGCGGGATAGAAGCCTTCAGTGAAGCAATGATGAAGATCGCTGGCGGGGATGACGCGGCATTTGCCGATCTTCTCAATATAGACGGAATTGGACGAACCGTCGCGACGGCGCTGAAGGAATTTTTCGCTGAAGAGAGAAATCTTGCAGTTTACCACGCTCTTCTGCAACAGGTTGATCCCGTCCCGCCAAAAGCCGCCGACACATCTTCGCCGGTTGCCGGGAAGACGATCGTTTTCACAGGAAGTCTTGAGCAGATGACCCGCGATGAGGCCAAGGCAATGGCTGAGCGACTGGGGGCGAAGGTCTCGGGATCGGTATCGGCGAAAACCGACCTTCTGGTTGCCGGGCCCGGTGCTGGTTCGAAACTGAAGAAGGCGCAGGAACTCGGCGTTGAGACGGTTGACGAGGACGGCTGGTTCGAGATGATTGGCCGAAAATGAACCGCTCGAGTCGAAACCGATGAAGCGGTTGTGGCCAGTCACCGCGATGAATGGCTTTCCGGCTTTCGCGACTTCATGGTCGTGATGCTGCCCATTCTGGCATTCGGAACAATGTTCGGTGCGGCAAGCAGCGCTGCCGGGCATTCGATCTGGGTGTCGCTTTGGGCCAGTGTTTCGATATTTGCCGGTGCGAGCCAGTTTGTGTTTCTTGAAGTCTACAGTCTGGGTGTTCCTGCATGGTCGGTTGTCCTCGCCGTCTTTGCGGTCAATTTCCGCCACATCCTTTATTCGGCAGCGGCGGCAAAGAAGATAAATCATATCCGCCACTCACCAGAATTTTTGCCTTCTTCCTGCTGACTGATTTGCAGTTTGCCGCCATTGAAAACAGGGCGTCGATCCTTGGTGGAAAGTTGCCGGTTTCCCCGCATTATTATTTTGGTTTCGGCCTGCCGAGTTATGCACTCTGGGTGGTGGCAACGGGCTTTGGTGCGCTATCCGGCGCATTGATCAAGGACCCGGCCCTGATCGGTCTTGATTTTGTTTTGCCGGTCTATTTTCTTTCCATCCTGATGGCGTTCAGGAAGCGCGCAATGTTCGCGCCTGTTGTTGGTGCCAGCGGCCTGGTATCGGTTCTGGTTGAGCGGACCATTGGTGCGCCATGGCATATTTCGCTCGGGGCTCTGGCCGGAATTGGCGTGGCGGTAATCATATCGATGCTCAAAAACAAAAACGGCGGCAATGAGGATAGAGGGCAGAATTCGATTCCGGAAGAGGCGTCAAATGGCTGAAATTATGGCGTTTTATTCTTCTCATGAAGTGCCGCTTCTGATTTTGGCGCTGGCGATTGTCACTTATCTTACCCGAATTGGCGGGTATCTGGTGCTTGCCCGTTTTGAAAATATTCCGGCACCGGTTCAGGCCGGGCTTGAAGCTGTTCCCGCTGCAGTCATTACCACGCTGGTTGTGCCGCCGGCGATTGCAGCGGGTCCGGCTGAAATGATCACGCTGGTGATTACAGCGATTGCCTGTTTCCGCCTGCAACCGATTTTGGTGATCGCGCTTGGATTGGCAACCCTGGTTGCACTGAGGGCGATGGGGCTCTGATCGGCAATGGATATGCGGGGCTATATGGCTCGCGTCGCTTGCCTGAGCCAGTCGGCCTCGCTCTTTTCAAGATGCGGTGTCAGTTCACGATATACCCGCGCATGGTATTCATTCAGCCAGGATTTTTCGTCACTGGTGAGCATTGCGGGATCAACTAGCCGCAGATCAATCGGGCAAAGGGTGATTGTTTCAAATCCCATCATTTCCCTGTCGCCGCCATTGATGGCGGATTGCTGCTCAACAATGACCAGGTTTTCAATGCGGATACCGTATTCGCCTTCCTTGTAAAATCCCGGTTCATTGGAGATGATCATTCCGGCTTTGAATGGTTCCATGCCACGCCTTGAGATTGATTGCGGTCCCTCGTGAACATTCAGGTAGGAGCCGATGCCGTGGCCGGTGCCATGGGCAAAATCCTTGCCGTTTTTCCAAAGGGCAATACGGGCAAGGGCATCAATATCAACGCCCCTTGTGCCTTCCGGGAAGCGGGCTGTTGCAATTGCGATGTGTCCCTTGAGTACAAGCGTATTGTCGTGAATGGCGGAGGCGGGGGGCGTTCCAATTGCAATGGTTCGGGTAATGTCGGTGGTGCCATCAAGGTATTGTCCGCCGGAATCGACCAAATACAGTGAATTGCTTTCAATGGTGGCATTGGTGGCTTCGTTCACCCTGTAGTGGACAATAGCACCATTGGCACCCGCTCCTGATATCGTGTCGAAAGAGATTTCCTCAAGCTGGCTGCCCATGGCGACTGCCGTTTCCCGGCGGCAATCCTCAAGTTTCTTGGCCGCTCCGATTTCCGAAACCGAGCCAGCAGGCTGGTTATCCAGCCAGTACAGGAATTTTGTCATGGCGACACCATCCCTGAGATGGACACTTCGCGCTCCCTGCAACTCGGTTTCATTCTTGACGGCACGCAAGATCACAACCGGATCGCGTTTTTCGATAATTTTGGCACCGGCACCAATCAGGGTATCACCCAAAATGCTGGCGATCAGATCAGGGTCGCACAGCACGGCTGTTTCAGCCTTTATCGCCTGAAGGTGGGGGATCAAGGCCTTGACTGGGGCAAAGTCGGCAATATCGGTCAGAGTTTGCTGGTCTGCGGATGAGAGCTTTTCCCGGTCCATGAAAAGAGTAGGTTTGCCGTTGGCGGGCAGCAAGGCGAAGGCAAGAACCAGCGGATTGTGGGTTACGTCGCTTCCGCGCAGGTTAAAGGCCCAGGCAATGGAAGCAGGATCGCTCAACAGACAGGCATCACCGCCATCACTGGTAATGCTTTTTCTTATATCAGACAGTTTTTCGACGGCTGTGCGCCCGGCATATTCTTCCGGGTGAAGCCATGCCCTGCCGAATGGGGGTTGTGGAGAATTCGACCCAGACCTTGTCAATCAGGTTGTCGGTGGTGCTCAGGCTTGCCTTGATCTTTGCAGCCGTTTTTTCCCAAACCTTTTTCTGGGAAATGGTGATTAGCCAGGGGTCAAAACCAATGGTCTGTCCAGCTGAAATGTGCTCGCACGCAAATCTAGAAGGGGGCTGCGCCACCAGATCACAGATCGCGAAGAGTGATGCGTCTGTCTGTTTGGATGCCTGAACAGTGTAACGGCCATCGACGAACAGCCATGCATTTTCAAGGCCGATCAGGGCAAAGCCCGCAGACCCTGTAAAGCCGGTGATGAAGGCAAGTCGCTCAGCATGGGGCGGGAGATATTCGTTCTGGTGTTCATCGGCGTGGGGAACCAGAAACCATTCAATACCGGCTTCGCGCATCAGCTTTCGAAGCTCGCTCAGGCGGTCTGCATTATTGGCGGAACTGTGCGGGGAGGTGAATGACTGAAACATGATTGGTCCTGGCAAGGTGGTGACTTTCAGGAAAGTCTTATGACCCAGTAAACAAAGCCATGCACTGAATGCAAGGGTGAGTTGTCGCATCGACCATTGTTGAAAAGGTCATTGCTGCTTACCTTTCTTGCAGGGAGGAACCAAACGATGGAGAAACAAATGTCAGTTTTTGGTGACTTCGGACGCAAGGTAATTGCTTCACGTCAAAAACAAGCCGAGCGTCAGGTATGCGCTGCTCTTTTGAGTTTCGATGACAAGACTATCGAAAAGGCCGGCTTTCACCGCGCTGAACTCAAGCGCAAGGCTGGTGGCGCAACCTACCTCTAAGGTGGAATCACCCTGATAGCCATGAGAAAAGAGGCGGTTTATCCGCCTTTTTTGTTGTCTGATGATAATCAACGAAAATTTCTCGCTGTAATGGCTGACGCTTTGCGCAGAACCAGCGTCATCCAGCCGTTTTGATAATGAGCATGATCAAAGACAAGACCATGGGCTCGATAGGTCGCAAGAATGCGCGACTTTTGATGCGGCAACAGCCCTGAGAAAATCACCTTGCGCCAGGCGCAAGATGCATTGACATATCGTGTGCCATGGCCTGCAAGGGACCAGCAAGAATATTGGCAATGACCAGATCATAAGGCACAGCGCTCAAAAACGCGACGATTGAAATCCGGTCGCGGTGATTGATTTCGACCAAATGCTCCAACACCGTTTTTCCTGGCATTTTCACTTGCTATTTCCGCTGCGACCGGATCAATATCGGTCGCAAGAACGGGAATGTGTGCTGCCTTGGCAACGGCAATCGCAAGAACGCCGCTACCACTGCCCAGATCGAGCGCGTTGCGTGGCTTCGTTCGCTTCAATTCGCGATCAATCATTGCAAGACACCCGGCAGTGGTTCCATGATGGCCCGTACCGAACGCCATACCGGCATCAATGCTGATGGCATGTTCGTGCGCGCCAGCGCAGCCGGCGTCATGGGTGCCATGAACGACAAATCTCCCGGCGCGGACGGGAGCGAGATTGCTGAGGGTTTTTTCAACCCAGTTTTCATCGCCCAGTGTTTCGGTCTGGATTGCTGCCAGATCCGGATGGTCTGAAAGCAATTCGACAAGACGGCTTTTGGCACTTTCAAGGAATTCATCCTCGACATAGACTGAAAGTGTCCACAGCGCTTTTGCCTCGTCGCTTTCAAAGCTGGCAACCGGAAAGCCATCATCTTCGAACGCGGCCTCGATACGGTGGGTCAGGCTGTCAGCCATTTTCTGGCTGGTTTCAAGGTAAAGGCGGTATTGGGTCATGGTGTGCTCTTTAATGGCTACAGACAAGGCGAGGCAGATATCCGGCAGACGCTTTGCCGTCAGCTTTTTGAGGTGGTTTCCACCCTCGGTGTAAAGGCAACAAGGATGGCATCTTCCGGCGGGTCGATTTCGGTCCTCTTTGAATTGAACACAAACTCACCGCCGGGTTTGAACCAGAAGAGTATGCGGGCCGTCTTCGGCCATTTTCTCCAGATGTTCGCTATATTGATATTCGTCGGTGAACCGTGTTGAGCGAAATCCCCAGCCTTCATACAATTTCCGCTGCAATTCGCCATATTCCATGCCCGGTTTCAGAAGCTGCCTGCCGCCAACCGTGAAGTGAAGATCGCGCTTGCCGCCATCGCCCTTGCGCTCCCCGATCTGAAATACATTTGACCGGCCGATTTCCGGACCCGAATTCGGTGCAAACAAGAGCATTGTAGGCATCGTTATCAGTAGCGGTGATGACGGCCCCCCAGGTGCTCATGTTGATTTCGTGGTGGGCATGCTCGGAAAGCACATCGCCAAAATAGGTCGGGATATTGGCTGCGCGAGCATTGATCAGATGATTCCAATTGTCGTCCGCGATCAGTACGGGGATTTCCATGGATTGCAGTTTTTCGGCCAGCGCCGTGCTCCAGCGCGAGCCGCCGACAATCAGGATGCCGGGTTTGGCCGATGAGCTGAGGTTGAGCACCCGCGCCAGGATTGGCAAGGAAAACCCGTGCAATATGATGGTGGCAGCGACGACCGCGAAGGTATAGGCGATCATCCTTTCGCCATCGGCAACGCCCTGTTCCACAAGGGTGCCGCCGAACAGGCCGGCTACCGCAACGGCGACCACGCCGCGTGGTGCAATCCAGGCAGAAAGGAGTCGTTCCTGCCAGGAAATGCCGGTATTGATCGTGGCAATGAAAATCGCCAGAGGACGCACGACAAAGAGCATGGCGATCACGAAGGCCACAGCCTCCCAACCAAGGCTCAGAATTGTTTCCATCTTGAGCGAGGCGGTCAACAGGATGAAGACGCCGGAGACAAGAAGAACAGTGATGGTTTCCTTGAAACGGCGCATCTCGGTCAGGCTCGCCATGCGGGAATTGGCAAGCACAATACCCATAACAGTCACCGTCAGGAGGCCGGCTTCCTCGAGAACAAGATTGGTCAATGCGTTGGCCGTTATCGCGGCTGCCACCAATACGGGCGCTTTGAGAAACTCGGGAATGTGGCCGTTGATGAAAAGCCAGACAAGGCTTTTGGCAAGAAAATACGCTCCCGGCAGCGCGATCACAGCTGCAGCCATCGCCGTGTAACAGCGAGATTCTGTGCTTCATGCACATGGTTGAGAACAAGAAAAACCTCAAATGACATCACTGCAAACAGCGCGCCAATGGGGTCATTGATGATGGCTTCCCATCGCAGCAATGAGGCAGCGCGCGGTTGCAATCGCGCCTGCCGGAGTAGAGGCATGATAACCGTTGGGCCGGTAACAACAAGAATTGCGCCAAGAATGATGGAAGTTTGCCAGGAAAGCCCGCCGACGAAGTGAGCGGCAAGTACGCCAAAGAACCAGACCAACGGACCACCTATCAGGATAATCCGTCTGACCGCCTTTGAGGTTTCGTTTATTTCCTTCAAATTGAGAGTCAGCCCACCCTCGAAAAGAATGATGGCAACAGCAAGAGCTATGACAGGACGGTAGAGATCGCCAAAATCTGCAGCCGGATCCAGGAAACCGGTGAGGGGGCCTGCCGTCAGTCCGGCAAGGAGCAATAGGGCAATTGCTGGCAGGTTTATGCGCCAGGCCAGCCATTGGGCGGCTATGCCTACAAATCCGATCAGGGCGAGTTTGAGTTCCATGCTGTGCATTGTTTACCCTGCGCGGTTTCTTTAACTAACGGCAGATAGCGTCATATCAATTTGATTGGAATACTGGAGCGGGAGTTATTCCACCCCGGCGACAGAACGAAAAAAGGCAAGGTTGCGTTCCATGTTCCCTTCTTCACGGAACCCTCGGTTGGCAGATGTTTTTACGATGACACTGCGCGTTTGGCGGTCCACATAAATATACTGGCCGTAAATACCGCGCGCCAGAAATTCGCCTTGACGGAAATTATCATCGCCTTTGTACTCGGGAACCCACCATTGGTAGCCGTAGCCGAAATCGTCATTGCGCACGGATTGGGAAGGGGCACTTGGCTGCACCGATTGCAAGGCCCATTCGCGCGGAACAATCTGTACCCCGTCCCAGCGGCCCTCATCCATGAACATTTGTCCAAAGCGGGCATAGTCCCTTGTGGTGACATTGAGTCCGCCAAGTGCAAAGGCGACTCCGTATCCATCTGTCAGATAGGCGGGGGCTTTTTCAAAGCCGATGGCAGATACGATTTGTTCCCCGACAAGATCTATCAGGCTCTTGCCGGTCGCCTCGCGCAGAACCATTGCCAGTACATGTGTATCAATCGAGGTATATTGGCGCACTTCTCCCTGCGGTCGTTCGCGCTCTGAGATACCGGCGGCAAATTCATCCATCGAGGTTCCGAGGGCAAGCGTGCGGCCCATTTTGTTGATGTCGCTCCAGAAGTCGAGGTAATCCTCGTTGAAGCGAACACCAGTAGCCATGTTAAGTGCGTTGCGGATGGTCACGCCGTCATAGGCTGATCCCTTGAGCTCAGTCGCATATTCGGTGATCTCGTCGTCGAGACTTCTGATCTTGCCTTCTGCAACAGCGATCCCGAACACTGCGGACAGGAAGGATTTGGCGACAGACCATGAGACGCGCAGGTCATCAGGTTTTGTGCCGAGGTAATAGTCTTCGAATGCCAGTTTACCGTTCCGTAGAACCACCAGGGATGTGGCTTTTGTCTGGTCCAGAAAGTCGGCGGTGCTGACTTCCTGTCCATCAAGGGAGAAGGTTTGGGGGAGGGGGGCGGCAGCTATTTCGAAAGGTTCCACATCACCATCGTTACTGATGGGGGCACTGAAGAACAGCGACTGCATGTTCGAAAAGTTCGATACGATGTTCTCCTCGTTGAAGAGCGAGGTCACAGCAAGCAATCGCGTTACGCGTTCGCGGTTAAAGACATAGAACAAGGCGGCAATCACAATAAGGGCGATCAGGATGATAGCCAGCCACTTCAAGAGTTTTTTCATGTGTGTTCTCCCTGAACCTGTTTCATGCCAGTGCTTTTGCGGCATGACAAGCCGATTGATGCGAAGAAGCGGATGCGGGGACAATACGGATGGCAGCGGGACGTATGTGGGATGGACAGCTTTCAGTGTTGGTGGACCGAAAAAGGCCGCCCGAAGGCGGCCCTTTCGCTTTCCTGCGCTGAAACGCGATAACATTATCGGGCGATCAAGCAATTATCAGAGGCGGTAACCGGTCTCGCCATGGGATGAATAATCCAGACCTTCTGTCTCTTCATCCTTTGTAACACGAAGACCGACAACCGCTCTTGTCACCATAACGATGATGATTGTTGCGATCGCAGACCAGAAGGCAACAGCGACGACGCCGATCGCCTGCGTTAGGAACTGGTTGCCGACGGTGACACCTTCTGCAAGCCCAGCGCCGCCATATCCGATTGTGGCAAGGAATGGGACGAGAAGCGTACCGGTTGCGCCTCCGACGCCGTGAACCGCCAGAACATCAAGACTGTCATCGATCTTCATGCGCAGTTTGATAAGGTCAACGGCATAGTAGCAGATTACCCCGCCTGCCAGGCCCAACAAAATGCCGCCAAGTGGTCCGACAGAGCCGGAAGCTGGCGTGACCGTGGCAAGCCCGGCAATCGTGCCGGTTACAAGGCCGACAAGGCTAGGCTTTCCGAAGCGGACTTTCTCGATCACCAGCCAGACGAGGGACGCGGTCGCGGCAGATAGATGGGTTGCGATCATAGCCATAGCTGCACTCTGGTCCGCAGCGACTGCGGATCCGGCGTTGAAACCGAACCAGCCTACCCAGAGAAGCGAGGCGCCGACCATGACCATCCAGGGGGCGTGCGGCGGTGTGGTTTTTTCCGGAAAACCGTTGCGGGCACCCAGCATGATTGCAATCACTGCAGCGGAAACACCGGCAGTCACGTGTACGACAATACCACCTGCAAAGTCGATCACACCGCGATCGGCAAGCCATCCGCCGCCCCAGACCCAATGCGTTACCGGGGCATAGACGACGATCAGCCAGAGGCAAGAAATCATCATAACGGCTCCAAACCTGATACGCTCGACAAAGGCACCGACCATCAGGGCCGGTGTGATGATCGCGAAGGTCATCTGGAACATGGCAAACAAAGATTCGGGAAGGGTTCCGGACACGCTTTCCCGGTCAATTCCGGAAAGGAACACGCGAGAGAAGTCGCCGATCCATGCATTGCCCTCGGTGAAGGCGAGCGAATAGCCGATTGCGAACCACAAGATCGATGCAGCACAGGCAATGGCCATACACTGCATGAGGACTGAAAGAATGTTCTTGGCCTGAACCAGCCCTGCATAAAACAGGGCAAGGCCAGGTAGTGTCATCAGCAACACGAGTGCGGTTGCAGTAAGAATCCAGCTTGTATCAGCGGCGTTCATTGAATTTCCCCAGTTTCGAATTTTCCGGCAGCCTGCCTCAAAATTGGGGTCGACTGCCAAATTTGCTGAAAAAGAAAGCAAACTGAAGGAGAAAGCAAGGATGTTCTGTGTAAAAATAAGGCAGAATAGGAAAAATAATACAAATTGCCTAATAAATAATCACGTTGCTTAGTTTTTGCGCTTTGGCTTGCCGAAATCTGATCAAGCATTGATCAGACCATGGTCGAGCATCCGGGGGGCTGCACTCAAAGCAGGTGCAACGTATCGTTCATGGCTGATTGAAAGGGAGCGGGAAGCTGCTAGCCTGATTCAATCATATCGGGGGACAGGGCAGGACACGGTTAAACTGCTGTCTGGGTGACTTTCCGGAGATAGCAGTGAAAAACCGGCCCGCCTTTCCCTGTTGGAAAGACGGACCGGCTGGAAGTGATGCCAGGAAGCTGGTGGAACTTCATCAGTTCCTGCTGCTTCATGTTCATCAGGGGATCGGCTTATTCATTGCCGGTTTCATTCATCGGGCTATTTCCATTGTTTTCGCCCCATTTTCCGCCCCAGCGGCCGCCATGTTTTCCACCGCGATAGGATGCGTGGCGCTCGATGCGCTCACCCATTTCTTCAAGCCGGGATGAAACCTGCTTGCGCTGGTCGTCATTGAGGGTGGCATAAAATGCCACAAACTCCGGAATGATCTGGTCAGAGCGCTTTTCGAACTCCGCGATAATCTCGCTGCGAAGCTGATTGACTTCTTCAACCGTAAGTGTGTCATCTTTTGCCAGTTCCTGAAGATTTTCAGCCAGCATCATCATGAAATCGATCCGGGCTCCGCGGATTTCGACATAAGCATTGGCGACTTCCTCGAATTTGGCTTTTTGGGACTCATTGAGGTCAAGGCGGTCAGCCACTCTTTCGGTTGCCCATACTGCGCGCTCTTGCGGGGTATGATTGTGCCATTTTGCTGCAAAAGCGGTAGTGCCAAGCAAGGCAACCAAGACGCCGCCGATAATCCAGGTTCTTTTCTTCAATCCAAACATGATATGTCCTTTGGTGTTGCCGATCTTCTTGGGATTGGAAGAAATCGGGCCTTGGTTGATTTCGTTTGCGCTACGAAGATCATGCCTGAGGGCGCTGGATTCAACTTACAGCTTGGTAAGGTAGATTAAATCTTTGTAAGGCGGAGCCTCTCTGGGATGGCGATTTGGGAACTGCCGGCAAGCTGCCTGGAACCAAATGTCTTGACTTTGACATGATTGAGGCAGATATGAGCTTCAGGAAAACGTTCATCGCCGCGTGAGTGATGTAGCAGGCCAAGCGTTCGATCGTAACGTCCAAAGGCGAAAAGCCGAAGCAAAACGATTTTCCCGTTTCCAACAAGTTCCCATTTCACGCGGGGTGCTGACGATCCGGCGGCCGTGTATTTCGCATGGCCGGTGTCCGGTTTCGCAACCGCCATACGCTGCTGCGCCAAGGAAGGCGCTGCAGGTTTGCTGTCATTATCAAGCCGACCTCGACGATGAGGCGGTAAAGAAAGAAAAAATTGAACAAGATTTCTCAAGACATACATTCTGACGAAGCTGCAAACGGCTTCGAAATGCTCGGCCTTGCGCCAACCATCCTCAAATCCCTCAGTGCCCTAGGTTACAAGGAGCCGACCCCGATTCAGGAACAGGCGATCCCGCTGATCATGGAGGGTCACGATATCATGGGCCTTGCCCAGACCGGCACAGGCAAGACTGCTGCCTTTGGCCTTCCGCTTATCCAGCAACTGATGGGTATCGGGTCCAAACCCCATCCTAAAACAATCCGCGCACTTATTCTTGCACCAACACGGGAACTGGCAAACCAGATTGCCGACAACCTCAAGAGTTTTTTGAAGAATACCCATTTGCGTGTTGCCACGGTTGTGGGCGGCCAGTCGATCAATGTTCAGCAGCGCACCCTCGGCAAGGGTAATGATATTCTCGTTGCCACACCCGGTCGGCTGCTTGATCTGGTGGACCGCAAAGCAGTTCAACTCAACAGCGCCACTTTTCTGGTGCTCGATGAAGCTGACCAGATGCTTGATCTGGGCTTTATCCATGCGTTGAAGAAGATTTCGAAAATGGTTGCCAAAAACCGGCAGACACTGCTGTTTTCGGCCACCATGCCAAAAGAGATCGAAGAACTCGCCAAGGCCTTTCTGACCAATCCGGTCCGCGTTCAGGTGGCACCTCCCGGCAAGGCGGCAGACAAGGTTTCCCAGACGGTCCATCATGTGAGCCGGCGCGAAAAGCCCAGCACGTTGCGGGCGATGCTCGCAAAAAACCCGGATGACCTTTCGCTGGTTTTTGCACGTACCAAGCACGGTGCGGAAAAACTGATGAAGGGACTTGTCGAACAGGGTTTCCCTGCAGGCTCCATCCATGGCAACAAGAGCCAGGGACAGCGTGACCGTGCAATACGCGCGTTCAAGTCGGGTGAAATCCGTATTCTGGTTGCGACCGATGTGGCTGCACGCGGAATTGATATTTCAGGTGTTTCGCATGTTTACAATTATGATCTTCCTGAAGTGCCGGCAAATTATGTTCACCGGATCGGGCGTACCGCCCGTGCCGGGGCAGAAGGTCTGGCAGTTGCGTTTTGTGCGCCTGACGAATTGCACCTCCTGCGCGCCATTGAAAAAGAGATGAAGATCAAGATTCCCGTAGTTGGTGAAACCTTCTCCAAGGATGAAGAGCGACAGGGTGCTGCGGAAGCCAAGGAAGCCAAGAAGACAGCAGGGCGAGGAAGGGGCGGCAACCCGGGTCCGCGCCGTGGAACCAGCGTCGGCGAAGGGAAGCGGAGCGAGAGCCGCGCCCCGAGCGGTCCGAAACACAAGAAGAAGTTTGCCCAGAGCGAACAACGAGAAGACACGGTTGCGGCTGATTCTACGGCGCGCGATGACTATGCCGTGGTGAAGGCTGCCGGTTTCACCGGTAAGCCCAACTCCAAGAAAAACCGCAAGCGGTTTGGCCCGCGCGAGGATGACAGGGCCGAAGGGATGGCTCAACGGCCAACCAACCCGCAGGAAGGCCGAGAGGGAAGCGACCGCAAGGAGCGGACGAAAAACAAGCGTCCAGGCAATCGTCACTCTCCCGATTTCCGCGGCAAGGCCGACGGTGACAAAGGTGAGAGCAAGCGCGGCGAGAGCAAGAAGTTTTCAAAGCCCGAAGGCAAGCGCCGGGTTGAAACGGCTGAACGCGCTGCTTCAGGCACCAGCGCCACGGCAAGGCCTACGGGTGGAAAGTCAGCTTTCGCCAAGCACAAAGCCGGCAAACAGGGTGGCAAGCCCGCAGAAGGAACCGCCCAACAAAACGGTGAAAAGCGACACAGATCACCCAATGGCAAAAAACCGGGTGGTGCCAGTGCCCACGGCTCTGGTGGCTGGCAAGGGCGCAAGCGGAGTGTCGAAAGGGCTTGACCTGAAAAGGCCCCGCACCAACTGTTTGAACAGACGGATTTGCCAGTGGCAGGTTGAAGCAATCAGGGAGTAATCAAATGCGGAAATTGCAGGTACAAGGCGTTCATCATATCACACTGACGGGCGCCGACCGGCAAACCTCTATTGATTTCTGGGAGGGTGTGCTTGGCATGCCCTTCATCTTCGAACAGCCAAATCTTGACCAGGCAAGCGAGAGCCACCTTTATTTCGATCCCGGTGACGGGCGGCTGATCACGATCTTTACCGATGACAGCCGCAAGCCTGACAGGCGACGCACCCCGACGGAGCCTGGCTGTGTTCATCATCTGGCCTTCAATGTGTCGCGTGCTGTTTTCAACCAGGCCATTGAAAGGCTTGAAGAGCGGAAGATCGGGCATTCGGGCGTGAAGGATCGGGGCTTCATGGATTCGATCTACTTCAAGGACCCGCTTGGTCTGCTGATCGAACTGGCCTGTTACAAGTTCGAGCCTCCCCATGGATTTACTCATGGAGAAGTGTTGATGGCTGCGCACAAATTGCGGGTGGCGGCGGGTGATGACCACATCATGGATCATCATCTTGCCGATACCATCGAGAATCTGGTCAGACAGAGCCGCGATAGTCTTTCGCGGAGCTGATGCGACCATATGTCAAAGGAAGCCTCGTAAGGGCAGTTAGGGGCCGTTGATTATCGGGAAAGGCGCAGGTCCGATATTTCGTTGCCGATCGCCTGCATTGCTGCTGCCAGTGCATCTCCCGACACGTCATAATAGTATTTGGAGCCATCCTTTTTGGTGGATGCGCAGCCGTGCAACAGGCCTTTGACGCTCGAACCGTCAGCCACATCATAGGCAATTGTGAAAATCTTGTAGGCAGGCTCATTGTCTGCATCAATGATAGCCTTGATGTTTTCACACGTCGTGGCGGTATGTTCATCCATCGCCGCGACCAGTGATGTTTTTGATGTGCCCTCGAATATCCGGCCGGATTTTTCATATCCCCAAGCTGTATACTGGGATTGGTTGAGCGTACTTTGGTTGGGATAGGTGTTGTTACCGTCGGTCAAAACTATGATGTATTTGTCGTTTTCGATAACATCGTAATCACGGCCCTGGGTGAATGGCTGATTATTGGACAATGTCCGCCATCCCCAGACAATGCCGGCCTGAACATTGGTGAAGCCGCCAGCCTCCATACCTGCTATTGCAGTGTTTACCTTGTTCTGGTTTGAAGTCAGTGTCGTGAGTGGATTGCTGGTACACATCATGTTAGGGCCGTAATTGCCATAGTCACGACTTCGCTGAGTACCAAAATCTGAGGTCTTTGCCTCCTCATTGTATTTCATTGCCCAATCCTGACGCCAGTTCTGTTTGTCAACGTTGCCATAATTTGTGCCTACGCCGGGAATGGAATCCAACAGAAAATGCTTTCCATTCGATTTGTAGGTCAGGCCATTGGGATCTGGGTGAAGTCTGCTGTAGTCGTAGACGTAGTCATTGGAGTAATCCCGGTCTTCATTCCTGTTCTCGCGATGAGGTTCATCGGGTGCGAACATTGGTACGAACAAGGTATCGGGATCATTGCTCTTTGGGGGGGTGTCAGTGGTATGGTGAGGCCATGGCCGCATTTCCACGCAACCGTCCCATTCTTCATCAAGCGCGTCGTAAAGTGACCATCTTGTCAGCCAGTCAACATTCACGACACCGGCAGTAGGGGGCAGGTCTTGGGTTGCGCCGGGCGTTCCCTTGTAACCAACTGTCATTTCCACGAAGTTTGGCCAAACTTCAGCGCGCTTGGACGAAGCGTCCCAGGAGATGTTTTCATGATGAATGCTGGACCAGCCATTCATGTCCATGAAGCGGCGCCCGCGCATCCCGGGACCGATATTGACCGAAGAGGCGAAAGGCACAACAGAGATTTTTACAGGGTCCGGTTTGTTGGAGATGTTGGCGAGTGCAAACAACTGGCTTGCGAGATTTGTTGCGGCCTCACGGGCTTTTTGTATCCGTGTGCTGTTCGACCCGCCGGTGTAATTGTCCATGGAGCCGGAATTGTCGATTACAATGGCCACCTCGATGGTTCGGTTCCCGGCTGTAACCTCGGATTCGATTTCCATCATGATGTTCCGGAAGCCCAGAAAGCCGATGATTTCCGGATAATCATATTTGGCTTTTAATCGAATTCGCTTTCCGCCAGTTGGGTTTTCCACAAAGCCAAAGGTAAACTTGATCCGGTCCCGACTCAGGTCTTTGTGCAGGTTGGAATCGAAGAAATCACGTGCATAAGAGGACAACAGATCTTCATCTGTCGTGAGTGAAAGCTGTTTGCCGGTCGCAAGGGCCGCGGCGTCCAGCGCGTTTTGTAGCTGAACATTGTTGCGCATTGCCGTTGAAGTCTCTACCGCAACTGAAAATGCTCCCAAAATAGCGGGTGCTCCAAGCGCAAACATCATGGCATAGTTACCCGCGTCATTGCTGGCAAAATTTCTTATTTTCTTCGAAAATTGGCGGAATATGGACATTATCTTCAAGCCCCTGCTTGGGACCTTTTTATAGAAAAGCCTTTACCAACTGATTTAGCTGATTGGAGAATATTTCGTTAAAATTTTAGCGAAAACCAATCTGGCGCATCAGTGATGATGCTCTTCCTCTGCTGCCTCGGCCAGGGCCCTGTTGAAATAGCGCAGGGCATCGGTTTGCAGTGCCCAGCCGATGATTTTGGTTTCATCGGTTTCGTCAACTACCGGCAGGCTGAAATGTCCGCCGTTATCGTAAGTGCGCAGGGCAAATTCGAGTGTCCAGCTCGGCTTGAGAAAGGTGGAGCCGATTTCAGGGTCAAATATCCGGTTTTCATCATCAGGTTCGATTGGCTTCATGAAGTCTGCAACGCGGCGTTGGCGCAACAGATAACGCTGCGGTCCGTCCTGTACGAAAAGGCCACGCATCTCCAATTGCCAGTGAAAATAGGAATGCCCGTGAATGGCCTGGGCAATGCCGTTTGAAATTGAAACGGTCAAAAGCAGGCCGATCGACAAGGCATATCCGCCGGTTAGTTCAAATACCATGACGGTTGTTGAGATGGGGGCGCCCAGCACAGCGGCCGCCACACCGCCCATTCCCAGTATGGAATAAAGGCCCTCACTGGAGGCCATGTCCGGAAAGACACCTGCGGCGATGATCCCGAACGCGCCTCCCGCCATTGCGCCAAGGTAAAGGGAGGGTGAGAAAATGCCGCCGCCGAACCTTGCGGCCAGAGTAATGGCAGTTGCCGCTGTTTTTGCGATCAGCAATCCGAACAGGATTTCGAGGGAAAGCTGGGATTTCAGCGCGAGATCGGTTGCTTCATAGCCAACCCCCAACACCTGCGGGAAAACAAGGGCGATCATGCCAAGGAAAACACCACCGATTGCCGGGCGCAAAACCAGCGGAATGTTGATGTTGCGTGATACGAAATCGGCACCGATCAGGGCGAATTGAAAAAGGACTGCGACGAGGGCACATACCACACCAAGAATGGCAAACGCCGGGAATTCCCAAAAAGAGGTAATCTGGTAGGCGGGGATCGTAAAGGCGACCACATCCCCGAAATAGAGCCTTGAAACAATCGTGGCGACCACTGAGGATATCACAATCGGAACAAATGCCCGCATGGCATAGTGGCCAAGGATAACCTCGTGGGCGAACAATACGCCGGCAATGGGTGCATTGAAGCTCGCGGAAACGGCAGCGGCCACGCCGCATCCCAAGAGCGTCCGCCGTCCCCATGAAGGCAGATTGAGCTTGCGGGCGAGGCCGCTGGAAACGGCTGCTCCAAGATGAACAACGGGTCCTTCACGGCCCGCGCTGGCACCTGAACCCAGCGAAAGAGCGGTAACGCCACCTGAGATCAACGCCTGTCGGAAGCCGAGTTTGCCGTCGCCGAGTGTCTTCGCCTCGACTACATCAGCAACGCCGCTGGTGCGCTTGTTGTCGAGAAAACGGTCGAGGCAGTAACCAACCACAAGTCCGCCCAGAACGGGGCCGATAAAGACGGTATACCAGGGGAGTTCGGAAAGAACGGCTGAGAGATTTTCCTTTTGGGTTCCTGTCCAAAGCCATTGTACGAGGCTGATCAACTCGCGGAAAACAATAGCGACACAGGCGACAACGAACCCTGAAATAAGGGCTAGCAACCACATCATCGGCTGGCGGGATTCAAGGTGCTGGCGCAGGTTTGGCGCAATCCAGTCCAGCACGATTTGAGGCAGGCGTTTGAGGATGTCGATCATTGTCGGTTGAATATCCGGCGGAGTTTGAGAACTTCGCGACCATAGGAAATGCTGAAGCGCAAGAAAAGGTGTTGCGGGACAAATGATATTGGATAGCAAAACCACCAATTGAAACCGCTTTCCACTTTTTCTTTCACTGTTGCTGGGGTAAACCCGATCTGTTGGCTGAATTGGGAGATTGATGTGACTACACTAATCGACAAGGACACGGTAATCTGTGAGGACAAGAGGTCGGAAAAGGGAAGGCGCAACGAGGTCGGTATTGCCAAGACCATGGCAGTCCTCAAGCAACGTTTTGGTGAAAATTTCCAGACTTCCCATGATTTGAGAAAACAGCACTCGCACACAACAACATATATACCTTCCGAACTCCCCGATGCCGTTGTCTTTGCCCGATCAACAGAAGACGTCCAGCATGTGGTCAGGGCTTGCGCGGAATACCGTGTTCCCGTCATACCCTATGGTACTGGAACATCGCTGGAGGGCGGGGTAAATGCGCCGTTTGGCGGCATATCGCTTGATCTTTCGCTGATGGACAAGGTTCTCGATGTGCATGTCGAAGATCTTGACTGTGTTGTTCAGGCCGGATGCACGCGTGAGGCGCTGAACGAATATTTGCGCGATACGGGGCTGTTCTTTCCGATTGATCCGGGTGCAAATGCCTCGCTGGGCGGTATGGCAGCGACAAGAGCCTCGGGAACAAACGCGGTGCGTTACGGCACAATGAAAGACAATGTGGTCAATGTGACTGCGGTTATGCCGAATGGCGAAGTGGTGAAAACCGCGCAACGTGCCAAGAAAACTTCTGCCGGGTATGATCTGACCCGGCTTCTGGTTGGTTCGGAAGGGACGCTGGGAATTATAACCGAATTGACATTGAAGCTTTACGGCATACCCGACAAGATTATGGCCGGTATCTGTCAATTTCCAAGTGTGGAGGCCTGCTGCCAGACCACGATCATGGCCATTCAGGCCGGAATTCCGGTCGCTCGCATCGAGCTGCTGGATGCGCTCCAGATGGAGATGTGCATCCAGTATTCCAAACTTGACTATGAAGCAAAGCCGACGCTCTTTCTCGAATTTCACGGGAGTGAAAGCGGTGTTGCCGAGCAGGTCGAGTTTTTTGCCGCGATTGCTGAAGAGCATGGCGGCTCCGGTATTCAGTGGGCTGAAAAACTTGAGGATCGAAACCGCCTTTGGAAGGCGCGGCACAATGCCTACCATGCCATGGTTGCCTTCAGACCGGGCGCGCAGGGGATTGCAACAGATGCCTGCGTACCGATTTCCCGGCTCGCGGAATGCGTCGCCGATACCATGAAGGATGTGGAGGAACTGGGCCTTGTCGCTTCACTGGTGGGGCATGTAGGTGACGGTAATTTCCATTGTTCGCCGCTTGTGATGATGGATGATCCAGACGAGGTTGCCCGAGCGGAAACCCTTATCAAGAGAATTGCCGAACGGGCGATTGCCATGGATGGTACCTGTACAGGGGAGCACGGGATTGGCCAGGGAAAACGCAAGTACATGGAAATCGAGCATGGCGGCGGTGTTGGATTCATGCATGCCATAAAAAAGGCTTTCGACCCCGATAACATCATGAATCCGGGGAAAGTCATTCAGGACTGACAAGTAACGCTGTACGGGTTTTATCCTGTTCTTTGCGTTTATCATGCTTCCGGCGAGGCCAGACGGCCTGTCGGTTCGAGGGAGTAAGAAACACTGTTTCGTTTGTTTGTCGGATTTGGTCTGCTTCTGGTCATCGTGCTTTTCACTGCGCTGATTGGCCCGTATTTTGTTGACTGGACCCGGTACAAGGATGATTTTGAGGCGCAGGCTTCGCGGATTATTGGCCAGAATGTTCGCGTTGGCGGGAATGCCGAAGTTCGCCTTTTGCCGCTGCCCTCCTTGAGTTTTACGGATTTGTCCGTCGGTCAAAACGCTGATGGCAGTGCCATGCTGACGGTGGAGCGGTTCTCCACAAATGTGGAACTGATGCCGTTTCTTTCCGGTGAAGTGCGCATTGTCGACATGACGCTTCAAAGCCCGAAATTCAATTTTGAAATTGATGATAATGGCCAAATTGCCTGGACGAGCCGGCAACAATTATTGGTTGATCCGGGGCAGGTGAAACTCGACAAAATGACTGTCACCGATGGCGGATTTACAATATCCGGCCTGGCTGACGGACGCGTGATTGAGGGAGAGGGGATATCGGCAGATATTTCCGCCCGCTCTCTCTTCGGGCCATGGCGCATTGACGGGAGTGGACTGATTGACGGTGGGCAGAGCGAGTTTCAGATTTCCACAGGAACCTATACCGGGGAAAATCCGCTACGCCTGAAGGTTGCCGCAAACCGCAAGAATCTGCCTTACCAGCTTGTCGCGGATGGCCAGGTTGCCTTGCGTGAGGATGTTCTTGAGTGGACTGGCAAGTTCAACATCGATCCGCTGAGATCCGGTGAGGTAGTTCCGCTTCCGGTTAAAACGGAAGGGGACTTTATCGTTACTCCAGCTTATCTGGATATCCCCCTATATCGAAGCGAAGTCGGGGCAAGCGAAGATCCCTTTGTTTTGACCGGCAGGGCGGCAACCCCCTTGCGGAGCGGCATTGATTTCCGTCTTGAAGTGGATGGCCGACAAATTGATGTCGAGCGGATTGCCAAAATGCAGGGTGGGGAAGACGCAACAGCAACGACGCTTGAAGCCCGCCTTTCCCTGATGCGTGATATCGTCAACCGAATTCCGATTCCCGGTTTCAAGGGGGAGATTGATCTTGAAATCCCGGCCATTATAGCCGGAGACACTTATATTCGCGAGGTCAGCGCCAATATCCGGCCATTCGGAGACAGTTGGGAAATTGCAAGGCTCAAAACCCAGTTGCCGGGCAATACACTTGTGGAGGCGAGCGGTCGGCTGGGAACTGACAAGGATTTCGGCTTTCACGGACGTTTGCTGGTTGCCTCCCGGCAACCATCGGGATTTGCTGCCTGGGCGGTTGGTTCAGTTGACCCCAGTATTCGGCAACTCAATGTCGCAGGCTTTTCAGCAGACGTGACGCTGACTGGTAATCAGACCAGCTTCGAGCAAATGGAACTGTTCCTGAATCAGAATTGGCTGAATGGTTCAATCAAGCGTATTGCGCCGGTTGAAGGGGACGGCGCTCCTGCCATCATCGCTGATCTTTCCGGCAACAGGGTGTCAGTTGATGATCTGCGGGCGATCGCATCGCTGGTTGTCGGCGGCAAAAAGAGCGATGTGGACAGTATCGCATTTTCACATGATTTTGATATCGCTCTCAAGGCAGACTGGTTTTCAGGGTTCGATGTCGAGGCGAGCGGGGTTGATACCCAGTTTCAATACAAGTCCGGCGCCTTGTCCATTGCGCGCTTGCAGCTTGATGATTTTCTGGGCACGAAAATTGTCACCAATGGCCGGATATCCGATTTGCTGGCCGCGCCCGAAGGTAATCTGAACCTGATACTCGAAGCGGATGACCTTTCAGGACTTGCCCGTTTCCTGATTGAGCGTTTTGAAACCGTTCCAGCGATGGCGATGTCGGCTCTTGAGGCAATTGGACAAGACCCCGAGCTTTCGAAAGAAACAAGACTGTCTTTCGAAATTGATTCACGAGAGATGGAAAATACGGAAAATAGGCAGTCGCGCAGCCGGGTCATCGTGAATGGCGAGGTTGGTGGAACCACTATCCGGGTCAGAAGCGGACTGCGCGGAAATCTGGGCAAGGGTGGTTCGTTGTGGATTGATCTTTCCGGCGAACTGACGTCACCCGACAGCCACCTCCTTGGGCTTCAACTCGGGCTTGAACGTTTCGGACTGACTGACTTTTATGGCGGCCTTCCCGGCGGAGCCACTGTCGGTCTTGAAAGCGTTGGCGATCCGGTTGATGGGTATTCCACTATCATCAACGCACAATTGCCGGGCAGTGTGCTCTCGGCCAAGGGAATTGTTTCCCCGATATCAAGCGTCGAAGGCAAAACCGAATTTGAATTCACCATTGGCTCAGAAGATGCCTCACCGATTGCAGCTGCGTTCGGGTATTTGCTGCCTGGCATGAATCCTGTTCTGGGTGATGAGATGCCGCTTTCGCTGAAGGGGAAAATTGCGCGAGCTTCGCCGGATGGCTGGGATTTTGAAATCGAGAAATCGACCCTTGGCGGAAACGAGGTTACCGGCAAGCTCAGCCTTGCCTCTGACGGAGCTGACCTCAAGACCGTGAATGGCGAACTTGCGTTCGGGACGCTGGATGCGGGACTTCTTGCTTCCGGCCTTATTGGATTTGATCCGGCTCTGGTGGTGCTTGGCGGCTTTGCCAACGCCGGTGACAGTCCTTTTTCAGGTCCCGTGATTGGCGGGCTTTCCGGCCAGATCAGATTGCGTTCCGATGCCCTTGATCTTGGTCTGCCACGAACCGCGTCAAAGGCGGGCGCTCTTCTTTCGATGCGTGGCAGCAAGGTGGAAATTACGGATATCGGATTCGATTGGCTTGGGGGAAAAGTTTCAGCAAGTGCCATTGTCGGTCAGGTTGAGGGAAGCGCAACCCTTAATGCCCAGTATCAGATTGACGGTATCAGGAGTGTGGAATTGTTGGCAAATGCCGGTTATCCCGATTTTTTCGATGCCCGCTCATCTTTTGCTGGAACCATTGAAAGCACCGGAAAGACTCCGGAGGCATTTTTTGCAGCGCTTTCCGGCAGTGGTGTGCTTTCATACGAGAATGCTGGCATTTCAGGCGTTTCGAGTGTCGGCATAGGCGATGTTCTGGAGGTGACGGACAGCGAGGAGTTCGAGATTTCTGCCGCTACTGTTGCACCGCTCGCCGAAAAAGCATTTCTGCATGACCGGCTCAGGCTGGAAGATGGTTCAGCACCCTATACCATTCGTGACGGGGAATTGCGGTTCCGCAATATTTCCCTGCGCGATGCATCGGGGTCTTCAGCCAAACCGGCAATTGGTGATCTTGTCCATGATTTTGTGAAGGGTGAACTGACTGCCAGCATCAGTATTTCGCCTGATCCTGGAAATCAGGCCGTATCTGGCGGGACGCCAGAGATCAGGTTTTCATGGTCAGGTGTACCGGGACAGCTGCAATTGCAGACTGATACAAACGGACTGGAGGGATTTTTATCAATCCGCGCATTTGAGGCGGAGCAAAGGCGGGTTGAATTGTTGCAAGCCGCGCTTTTGGAAAAGCAGCGTTTTCGGCGAGACCTGCTGAATTCCGGTGAACGGGGCCGCTGGCTGCAAGCCAAGAGAATAGCTGAACTCAAGCGTATCGAAGAAGAGCGCAAGGCAGCAGAAGAAGCTGCCCGCCTGGAAGCGGAAAGACTTGCCAGGGAAGAAGCTGCCCGTTTGGAAGCGGAAAGACTTGCCAGGGAAGAGGCTGAACGCCTTGAGCGTGAAGCTGCGGAGAAACTGGCCCGTGAACGCGAAGCCGCGCGGCTTGCCGAGGAAAAGGCGGCGGCAGAAGCGGCTGAAAGGGCTCGTATCGAAGCGGAAAACAAGGCTGCTGCCGAGGCCGAAGAAAGAGCCCGGATCGAAAGGGAACGAAAAGCCGAGGCTGCCCGCAATGCCGCAGAACAGGTTGACAGTGAACGCAATGGTGATGGGGCAGATACCGGGACAGGTAACGCGGCAGCCGACAAACAGGGTATAGAGATAAAATCCCTTCCGGCGCCTTCTGGATCCGAGCCGTCTGTTCGACCAACTGCACCTGCCAATGATGCAGGCAATGCGCCCAAAAACCTTTTCGAGAACATCGAGAAGCTCTTGTTTCAATAAGGTCGGCTTGTTTTTGAAACGGCCCTATGGATTCCTTGAAGTATCGGCTGCTTCGCGCAAATTCCTCAAAACGTAAAGACGAAGCGCTGATGAAAGATTGGTCTCGCCGTCGCGCTGAAGGTCAATCCGGGCAATCAGTCTTGCAAGAGGGATCGCATCCCGCTCGCTCAGCCGCTGCAATTCTTCGTGAAATTCCGGCTCCAGAGAATAGCTGGTGCGATGGCCCTTGATGGAGATTGAGTGTTTGACGAGCATTTCAGCTCTTGTCCTTCAGCTTGCCTTCCGATGACGGCGGCTTGTCCCGCCGGTGCCTGTCAAGAAAATCTGCAGCCTTGGCTGATGCCGCCTTTTCGAGCTTTTTCTGTTCGCCGGTTCGTCCCGATCTCGTACGGTTCTCTTCTGCAGTCTGCGCCTTCTCCTGGCGGGCCTTTTGCTTGCGGAAGCGCTTGAGATTGGCGATTTTTCCCATCGGTTTTGCCAGCTTCCGAAGAATTATTTCTTCTTGCGGAAAGCGTCGAGCGAAACTACTTCAGCATCCTTTTCTTCGCCCTTGCCGTCTTTATCAGAAGATTTTGGCTCGCCATCCGGCACCTGCTGACCTTCATCCGAGTCCGCCGGAGTTGCATCTTCTTGTCTTTCGGATGCTGAAGGCTGCTTGAGGTCTATTACTTCGCCGTCATGGGCGGCGGTCTCGGCCTCAAGATCAAATTGCAGTCCGAATTTTACCGAAGGGTCGAAAAATGCCTGAATGGCCATGAACGGAATACGCAGTCTTTCACGGACCTCATTGAAGGTCAGATCGAGTTCGAAAGCATTGTCATCGGTTTTAAGGTTCCAGAACGTATGCTGGATAACAATGGTCATTGATTCAGGATAGCGTTCACGCATTGCCTTTGAGAGACGAACACCGGGATGATTGGTGTCAAAGGTGATGAAGAAATGGTGCTCACCGGGAAGGCCGGCTACAGAAACTTCATCAAGCACCTTGCGGATAACCCCGCGCAGGGCTTCCTGTGTCAAAACATCGTATCTTATCAGGTCTTCACTCATCACTTAGCCTGTTCAACCAGTATTGCCGTTTCTTCTTCAACTGCCAAGAGAGGTCGGGACGGGTCCTGAAAACCGTGGCTGCAGCCTAAAGCAATGGTTAGTCAGATTCTTGCTCGAATACCAGTGAAATGACTGTCAATTCGTAAAAGCGGCGGCCTGAAAGCAGACTTGATGCAGAAATTGTAGTGATAGTGGAGGCTTCTGTTGCCAGGTGCCTCCGAACCCCGCCTGACAGTGCGAACCGTCAGGAGTTCATGTGAAGCTGTCGCGCTGCTTACGCGGCGAGACGTGCTTCCGCATAGTTGTCATTTGCAACTACTAGGTTTGGCCCGATAACGGTGGGTACCATGCCGAACGAAAACACAGTCTTTACGCCCTCGTCGATCCTGTTTCGCCCCCATCAAAAGCAACCGATTCCCTGTTTCCGGAACAGCCGGTTGTTTTTGGTGGAGGCGCCGGGTACCGCCCCCGGGTCCGATAGGTTTATTACACAGGCCATTTATCGTCATAGTCGGCGAACCGACAGGTTTAATATAGTGATAAACTTGGAATATTAAAGGCTTTTCAGCTTGAATCCTTCAATGGTGTGAGCGCGGGAACCCAAGAAGCCGCAACCCTGTGGAAAACATGGGGTGACGATGGGTAAGTCGTGTGCTAGCTTTTTCCTGCGGGCGATCGGTTTTCCGATTGAATTTGCGTTTACATTTGGAAATCAGGGCATATTGGCCTGGGTAGGGAGTTTAAAATGAGCGAATATCTAGAAGACGTGCAGCGTTATGATGCGGGAGCAGATGCTGGTGCTGTTGAAAAAATCGTGAAGCATCTCGGCATTGCCTTGCGCTCTCGTGATGCGTCACTGGTTTCATGTTCGGACCAGAGCGAGCTTGACCGGGTTCGTGAAAGCTGGTGCATGAAAAAACTTGGCGCAACTGATGAAGGCGAATGTAACAGCGTTATTGGCCAGGTTTGCGAAACCATGAGTGGTGACCGCAACAAGGGGCGAGTAACCTTTTACTACCTGGTTGCCAAACACATGGGCAAATTGGGCGATCTCTAAGCGCTGCCGGCCTTTTTCAGGATGAATGAACCTTCGGCGTAAACGCCGGAGGTTTTTTTTGGCCGTGGATCATCCGCGGTTTCGTGACAACTGCGCATGATCATTGGATTTGCCGACACCTGAGCATAAACGAAAAAACCCCCGGTTAATCACCGGGGGTTTTTGTATTGGCCGGCTTTTGATGCCGGTTCAAGATTTGTTTAGCGGGTCAGGCCGTAATGCTCGATCTCATAAGACGTTGCAGCCTGAATGCCGGTGAAGCCGGAGACCATCGTGTCGCCATAGCCGGAGTAACCGGCTTCCTGAAGGTTCAGGGCAATGCCGCCGTCACGTGGTTCGGACAGGTTGACCTGTACACCTGAAACACCGGTAAAGCCGGAGACCTGAACATCTGACATGGCGGCTTCATGCTGAAGGTTGAAGGCGATGCCTGCATCACGCGGATCATCATTTCCGGCAAAGGCAGCAGTTGAAGCAGCGACGGAAAGGGCGAGGGCAGCGATAAGAGTTTTCATGGTTTTGGTCCTTTTGATGTTTCCCCGAAATCTTTTGGGGAGAGAGTTGGTTGATAACCGCGGGAAAGATTTCCCTTGGCGTTTCATCAGAAGGGTTGAACCGAACCGCTCTCTTGAGCCCTCCCGATGCCCGCTTGCGGGGGGGAGGGGAGGAAGAGCAGGACCGGGAGGGTTCAAGAGAACGTTCCGGTTTCGCCGTCTGACAAACCGAATATGGCAAATGCCCTGTTCACTTGGAAATGAAAGGAAGGCGAGATTTACGTGATCACTGATCGCGCAAAAGAGAGTGGTTCACACAAGCGCGTGAGAAACGATTAAAAAGCCGTAAGGTACGAAACCTTTACGGTGCGAAGATCGTTCTCACCCGTTTTCCATGATCAGGTGGATAGGGCGGAGAGGACATATATTAGCCGAACAAGGGGCAGGGTTTAGGTTCTCATTTCACCCAACACATTATAAAAGGTGGAGGCGGGCAAGATTCGTGGCAACCCAGTTCCATCCTGACCGCCTGATTTTGTTGCAAACAGATTTTCCTTGGCTGGTGATAACCCAATGAAACAATATCTCGACCTGATGGAACTTGTTCTGCGCAACGGCACTGACCGTGGTGACAGAACCGGAACCGGCACCCGCTCCATATTCGGCCATCAGATGCGCTTCGATCTGGCAGACGGTTTTCCGGTGCTGACGACCAAGAAGCTGCATCTGCGCTCGATCATCATAGAATTGTTATGGTTCCTTCGCGGCGAAACCAATATTGCCTGGCTAAAGGAAAACGGGGTCTCCATTTGGGATGAGTGGGCTGACGAGAAGGGCGATTTGGGGCCTGTATACGGCTATCAGTGGCGTTCATGGCCTTCGCCGGACGGCCGGTCCATTGACCAGATCAGCAATCTGGTTGATCAAATCAGAGGCAACCCGAATTCGCGCCGTCTGATTGTGTCAGCCTGGAATCCGGCGCTTGTCGATGACATGGCGCTGCCGCCCTGTCATTGCCTGTTCCAGTTTTACGTGGCTGATGGAAAGTTGAGCTGCCAGCTTTACCAACGTTCGGCGGACATTTTTCTTGGCGTGCCTTTCAACATTGCCTCCTATGCGCTTCTGACCATGATGATGGCCCAGGTCTGCGACCTTGATCCGGGTGAATTCATCCACACGTTCGGTGATGCGCATCTTTATCACAATCACTTCGAGCAGGCGGAATTGCAGCTTTCACGCAAGCCCGGAATACTGCCTGAAATGCGGATAAATCCTGAAGTGCAGGACCTTTTCGGTTTTTCCCTTGAGGATTTTGATTTGATCGGGTACGAGGCGGCCCCTCATATCAAGGCGCCCGTAGCCGTTTGATTTTGGTCAAAACCGGTGATGCCCAAACGGGCTAAGGCTACTTCCGGAATGAATAATTCATGACGGGAGGCAGGCATGCGTATCATCCAAAGCAAGAACCGGTCGAAGGCCTTGTTGAATTCCATGACAAGATTTCTGGCAGGGGTGGGATTGGCTGTCGGCCTGTTCGCCCAGACCGGTTTTCCCGCGGCGAATGACTTTGTCGCTGAACTGGGCGCGGGTGGCATTGTGCTGGCAAGAACCGGTATTGTTTCGATTGAACGCGAGCGACTGTTCATTTCGATGGATCAGATCAGTGTTGACTATGAATTCCGCAACAACTCCGATGAAGACGTCAGAACTCTGGTGGCCTTTCCCATGCCGGAGTTTACCGCTTCCCCTTATGAGGCGGTTGCCCTTCCATTGGATACGTCAGACAATTTCATGGATTTTACGGTCAGTGTAAACGGCAGGATGATTACTCCCAATCTTCAGCAACGTGCCCACGCAGGGGGAATAGATGTAACTTCCATCCTCGAAGATGCGGGAATACCGTTATTTCCCAATGCGCCGGGAAACAAGGAATTGCTTGGCGCACTTGATGACGGAACTCTCCGGAACCTTATAGAGGCGGGAATCGTGATTCTTGACGAATATGATATCGGCAATGGTCCGGTAACCGATATTGCCCCGGTCTGGACCCTGAAATCAGCCTATTGGTGGGAGATGGAATTTCCCGCAGATCAGACAGTGCGGGTTCATCATGACTATCGCCCGGGTGTAGGCGGGACCGCCGGGCTTACCTTTATAGATGAAAACGGGAAACCATTTTTCACCTATGATGAATACAACAAGAAGTACTGTATCGAGGACGGTTTCTTTCCTGCTGCAGCGCGTCTGGTTTCCAAAAAGGTTGAAGGCCGGGATTTTTTCACCGAAAGCTGGATTTCCTATGTGCTTACCTCCGGGGCAAACTGGGCCGGTTCAATCCGCAATTTTGAACTTGTGATCGACAAGGGTTCACATGCCAATCTCGTATCATTTTGCGGGGAAAATGTTGAAAAGACCGGTCCAACCCAATTCACGATGCGCGCCAGCGACTTTGTGCCTGAGCGGGACCTCGATATTCTTTTCATGGTTCGGCACCAGTAATTCCGATTCAAACGATTGCAATTGATTGCATGTCCGATGATTACATCAAACTGCACTGACAATACCGCAACAATTGATGTTTGTTGCCCCTTTTAAAAGGTGGCATCGCACCCGCAAGGCAGGTAAACAGCAGCACAGTTGCCAACCAACTGAACAAGGACTTTTCATGGCACGTGATATGCTGGTTTCAATTGTGGTCGCGATTGCCCAAAACGGTGTGATCGGCGTCAGTGGCGGGCTGCCATGGAAACTTTCATCAGACCTCAAGCGATTCAAGCGTGACACGATGGGGAAGCCGATTGTAATGGGCCGCAAGACCTGGGAGTCAATCGGCATAGCGCTGCCGGGGCGGCCTAACATCGTTGTTACCCGCCAGAAGAATTTCACGGCTGAAGGCGCAGATGTGGTGGGAACCCTTGACGATGCCATCAGACTGGCAGAAACGCGCATCACCAATTTGGGCCTGCCGCCGGAAATCTGTATCATCGGGGGCGGAGAACTCTACCGCGCGGCAATCGGTATTGCTGAAAAACTATATGTGACCCATGTTATGGCGCAGCCGGAAGGTGATACGCTTTTTCCAGAAATAAAGCAGTCCGAATGGAAGCCGGTTTTGCGGGAATCATTCCCGGCAGGCGAAAAGGACAGTGCGGAAACAATATATGTAGTTTATGAGCGTCAGCCGCCGGATTGAGCCGTAAAGGGCGATGTCAATCAACCATAACCGTCGATTGTCGCGGCAAAACGTTCCAATCATCACTAATGTTGTACGGACGGCGTTGAAAGCGACCTTGCGCATACCTATAACACTCATACGTTTATTCTGTTTTCATAAAGGACAATAAATGCCCTGGAACAATCAAAGTGGAGGCGGCGGTGGCCCTTGGGGTGGCGGCGGCAATAATGGAGGCGGTCAAGGCGGCCCTGGTGGCGGTGGCCCTTGGGGCGGAGGTCCTGGTGGACAGCGCCCGGGCGGTGGCGGCGGTAGCCAGCCGCCGGATCTGGAAGAAATCATTCGCAAGGGGCAGGAGCGCCTAAAAAGTGCCATTCCCGGCGGCGGCGGTACGGGGCGGTTTCAGCCCGGCAATGTTTGGCCTTGTGATTTTGGCTGCAATCGCACTTTATGCCTACAAATCCGTCTATACCATTCAGCCGGATCAGCTCGGCATCGAACTGCGTTTCGGACAGCCGAAAGAGGAAGTCTCCGGGCCTGGTCTGCACTTTCACTGGTGGCCGATCGAAACCTATGAGATTGCCAATATCCGGGAAAACCAGATCAATATCGGTAATGTTGGCGGCAGTGGCCAATCCAGCGGGTTAATGCTTTCAGGCGATCAGAACATCGTCGATCTGGCGTTTTCCGTGCTTTATCAGGTCAATGATCCCGAGGCATATCTCTTCAATACCAGAGAACCTGACGATCTGGTGCGCCAGGTTGCCGAAAGTGCCATGCGCGAAGTGGTGGGACGTCGTCCTGCACAGGATGTGTTCCGTGATGACCGTGCGGGCGTTGCCGAGCAGGTTCGGGTTATTGTCCAGCAAACGCTGGATGAATATTCCACGGGTCTGAATGTGAATGCGGTCAACATCGAGGATGTTGCGCCTCCAGGACCTGTTGCTGACGCCTTTGATGAAGTCCAGCGTGCCGAGCAGGACGAAGACCGCTTTATCGAGGAAGCTAACCGCTACTCCAACCGCATTCTTGGTGCCGCACGTGGTGAAGCCGCGCAAATTCTCGAAGATGCTGCTGGTTACAAGAACCGTGTCGTGGAAGAAGCCAAAGGTGAAGCCCAGCGCTTTATCTCGGTTTATGAAGAATACGCAAAAGCACCCGAAGTGACCCGTAAGAGGATTTTCCTCGAAACCATGGAGAAGGTTCTTGGCGGATCCGACAAAGTGATCATCGAACAGGGCGCAGAGCGGCCCGGGTGTTGTTCCATACCTGCCATTGCCTGAAATACAAAAACGTTCGCAAGCGAACTCCAGCAATGAAGGAGCAACCCAATGACCGAGGCCCTATCCTGCTGATCGTCCTGGCGGTTATCGCCTTTCTTGGACTGAATTCGTTTTTCGTCGTCAATGAGCGTGATCAGGCGATCGTCCTGCGATTTGGTGAAATCAAACGGGTCGAAACCGCAGCCAGGTCTTTATTTCAAGCTGCCTTTCACAATGTTTGAACTCGATACAGTTCAAATCGTTGAAGACCGGCTTTTGAAGTTCGATCTTGATGACATCACCGTTCAGGTTTCCGGCGGTAAATTCTATGAGGTTGATGCTTTTGTCACCTACAAGATTTCTGACGCTGCCCGTTTCCGCGGACAGGTTTCAGGTCGGATTGAACTTGCCGAACAGCGTCTTCGCACACGTCTTGATAACTCGCTTGCGCCAGGTCTTACGGTCTTCGCGGTTTTGAAGCGGCTCTCTCGGAAGAGCGTTCGGCGATGATGCGTGAAGTTCGCGACCAGTTGCGTCCTGCGGCGAACGAACTTGGGCATCCAGATCGAGGATGTTCGTATCCGTCGTACGGACCTGACACAGGAAGTTTCCGAGCAGACCTTTAACCGCATGACTGCCGAACGTCTTGCTGAAGCCGAACGGCTTCGTGCTCGAGGTTCGGAAGCTGCACGGCGAATCCGTGCCCGTGCGGATCGTGAAGTGGTTGAAATCGAGGCTTCTGCCCGGCGCGATGGCGAAATCCTTCGCGGTGAAGGAGAGGGTGAGCGAAATGCGATTTTTGCCGATGCCTTTACCCGCGATCCGGAATTCTTCGAGTTTTACCGCTCGATGACATGCCTATCTTGAGGCATTGGAGAAATCCGGCACGACGATGGTGTTGTCGCCGAACTCTGATTTCTTCCGTTATTTCGGAAATCCGGGTGGTCAGGCAACCGGAAACGCCAATTGAGCAGATTGAAACGAAGCCGGGGCAGTCGACTGTCCCGGCTTTTTTGTGCCTTGCAATCAGGCAAATGATTGCCAAACGGTTATCCTGGCAATAGAAACAGGAATGGAAGCTTGCAGGAATTAATCATAGCACTAGGTTTATTCCTTGTGATCGAAGGTTTGATTTACGCTTTGTTTCCAGGTGGCGTAAAGAGGATGGCAGAACAGGTGCCCCTGATACCCGATCAAAGCCTTCGGATCATGGGCGCTGTTGCCATTGCGCTGGGTGTTTTGGTTGTCTGGTTTGTCAAGGGATAAGTTGGACCACGAGCTGGTTGTCTTCACGATGCCATCAAGCGGATCATAATCGAAGGGAAGACAACATGGCGCAGAAAAAGCGCGGGTTTGCAGGAATCTAGGGGTGAAAGCCCGAAACGCACAAGAGAGGAATGCCTTGATGGTGAGCAATAGCAAATGGATGAAACGACTTGGCGCACTTGCCCTTGCGGCGATGTTGGCAATTCCGGTCGCCGGAACTGTTCCGGGAACCGGATTTGTCGGGCATGGCCCATGCCCAAAATGCCGGCCCCGCATCGGTAGCCGATCTTGCCGAGGGTTTGCTGGGCGCGGTTGTCAACATTTCCACTTCCCAAAAGGTCGAACAAAAGCGCCCGCGTGTTCCGGTTCCAAAAGTTCCCGAAGGCAGCCCGTTTCAGGAATTCTTTGACGATCTGTTTCCCAAGGCGAGATGAGAACAATGGACCTTCGCGTAATGTTCAGTCGCTTGGGTTCGGGTTTTGTGATCAGTGCAGATGGCACTGATTGTTACGAACAATCACGTGATTGCAGATGCAGACGAAATCGTTGCCAATTTTGCCGATGGAACCAAACTGGTTGCCGAACTGATCGGTACCGATCCCAAAACCGATCTTGGCGGTCCTGCGGGTCAAATCCGACAAGGAACTGGAGTTTGTCAAACTGGGCGACTCTGAAAAGGCCCGCATTGGTGACTGGGTCATGGCGATCGGTAACCCGTTCGGTCTTGGTGGTTCGGTTTCAATCGGTATTGTTTCGGCCATCGGGCGCGATATCAATTCCGGACCTTATGACAATTTCATTCAGACCGATGCGGCGATCAACCGTGGCAATTCCGGTGGTCCGCTGTTCAACATGGATGGTGAGGTCGTTGGTATCAACACTGCGATCATTTCGCCTTCCGGCGGATCCATCGGTATCGGATTTTCAATTCCGACTTCCCTTGCCAAGCCGGTAATCGACCAGCTGATCGAATTTGGTGAAACCCGTCGTGGCTGGCTGGGTGTTCAGATCCAGTCTGTCAGCGATGACATTGCCGAGAGCCTCGGGCTCGAAAAGGCAAGTGGTGCGCTTGTGGGCGATGTGTTCTCAGGGCGGGCCTGCGGATGAGGCGGGCATCCAGTCTGGTGATGTGGTGCTGACCTTTGACGGCAAGGACGTTGAGCAGATGCGCGACCTGCCGCGCATTGTGGCCGACACGCCGGTTGGCAAGGAAGTTCCTGTTGTCGTCTTTCAGAAAAGGCAAGGAAGAAACCGTCACCGTAACGGTTGGCCGTCTTGAAGATGGTGAGAAAGCCATAAATGCTACTGATGAAGACCGATGATGAACCAGAAGGACGTGGAGGATGACGCCAAGCCGGTACTGGGGATGGCGCTTTCCGAAATCACCGACGAACTGCGCGATGAGGAACAGATTGCCAATGACGTAAACGGCGTGTTCGTGATCGAGGTTCTCGACGGAACAAATGCCGCCGACAAGGGAATCAAGGCTGGCGATGTAATCGTTGAGGTAAATCAGGAGGCTGTTAAAACGCCTGGTGATGTGTCGAAACGTATTGCCGAACTGTCTGACGATGGACGCAAGAACGCCCTCCTCATGGTCTCCAGCAAGGATGGCGATATTCGCTTTGTCGTGCTGCGCATCGAAGGCTGATTGGTTTTGTGCCTATCATGATGAAACATTGGAAGAGGCGGCCGCGGGCCGCCTTTTTCATGAGGGCCTGCCTATACAAGCCCGGTTTGGAAATCATGTAAACCTTGTGGTGTTTGAGATCGGGATAGGTATCGGGGACCCCGGGATGATCGAAATCGAGATCAGTGCGGGCTGACATTCCGAGGCGTTTCATGACTGCCAGCGAAGGCAGATTGTCCTGCACAGCGAATGAATAAATCTCTTCCAAATTCAATATGTTGAAGCCATACTCCAATAATCTGAATCCGGCCTCCGTCACATATCCCTTGCCCCAGAATTGAGGCGCCAGCCGCCAGCCGATCTCAACCCCGCTGTCGGGGAATACCTGCGGTATATTCATTTTGTGCAATCCGCAAAATCCGATGCATTCGCCGGTTGTCTTGATTTCAAGCGCGCTGAAGGAAAATCCGGTTTCCTCAATCAACCGGTTCAGCAAATCCATTAATGCATCTGCTTCCTTCCGACTTCGTCGAAACGGAAAGAAGCGCATAACCCTGTCATCGGAGTTGATGCGGTGGAAGAGCTCCCGGTCACGGTCCAGCCATTTGCGAATGATCAGGCGATCTGTCTCCAGATTGACAAAGGCCATGGCTGTCCTTTCGATCCGTCAGGCAATCGCCTGCACAAAATCACCCGCCTCATAGCCTTGCAAATAGAGCAGGGCGGTCAAGTCGCCGTGATCTATGCGGATAGACGCTCTGGCCGCAACGCTTGGCTTGGCATGAAGAGCCACACCGGTTCCTGCCAATTCAAGCATTGGTAAATCGTTTGCACCATCACCCACGGCAATAAAATTCTGCGGCGAAAGGCGGCGTTCAGCAGCAATTTTTTTCAACGCCTCAACTTTTGCGGCAGCGCCAAGAATTGGTTCGCGAACTTTTCCCGTCAGACGGCCGTCGGCGATCTCGAGGATGTTGGCATGGTTTTCGTCAAAACCGAGCATCCGGGCGATACGCGATGTAAAAAGGGTAAAGCCTCCCGAGACAAGTGCGCAGTAATTGCCGTGATGTTTCATGGTCGACACCAGTGTCTTGCCACCTCTGGCGAGTGTAATGCGGCTTGAAATAACCTCATCGGCAATTGTTTCTGGAAGCCCCTTCAAAAGTGCCACGCGCTCGCGAAGTGCGGGTTCAAATTCGATTTCCCCATTCATGGCGGCCGCAGTGATGGCGCTGACCCGCTCCTTTACGCCGATCTCTGCCGCCAGTTCATCAATGCATTCCTGATCAATCATGGTTGAATCCATGTCAGCGATCAAAACCTGTTTTTTCCGGTCTTGAGCGGGTTGCACCGCAAAATCCACAGATTGGTTATTCAGTACTTCTGAAAGCATGGCAGGAGCATTTCCGGTAAAAGACGGTTTGATGCAGAATTCTGCGGCCTCTGATTCTGCCAACCATTTCAGTTCGCTGCCCTCCAGCATCTCAATACACTTGCCCACAAGATCACTCTCCAATAGGCAAAGGGCTGGATTGGCGATCAGAGAGACGACATGTTGCGTATTGGATGCAGTCGGGTTTGATACACCTTCAGGTGCCGCGTTGTTTGCCATGTTCGGGAGCCATTGTTGAAATGTCAGAGTCTTTGAATGCCATCGTGATAGCCGGACCCACCGCAAGCGGCAAGACCGGTCTTGCGGTCAGGACTGCCAAATTGATAGGCGGTCCGGTCATCAATGCCGATTCCATGCAGGTTTATGACCTTTTGTCTGTAATTACCGCCAGACCGCAGCGCGAAGAAATGGACGGGGTGGAACATTTGCTCTTTGGGCATGTGCCACCTGAAGAAGCCTATTCAGTAGCAAAATACCTCGAGGACGCTGTGCAGGTTCTGCAGGAAGTCGCGAGAAACGATGCTGTTCCGGTCTTTGCCGGGGGCACAGGGCCTTTATTTCAAGGCGTTGAGCGAGGGCCTTGCACCGGTGGCCGAGATCGATGACGCAATCCGCAGATCGCTTCGTGAACGATCAATGGTGGAGCCGGATGCGCTATATCGTGAACTGCTGGAAATGGATCCTGAAACAGCGGCTCAACTTGAACCAGGAGACACGCAACGCGTGACGCGGGCGTTGGAAGTTGTGTTGTCATCCGGCAAGACGTTGAAATGGTGGCAGCGTCAACAAAACGAGCATGAACAGGGCAAACCATTGATTTCGCTGCAAAACAGTCTGAAAATCGTGCTGCTGCCGGAACGCGGTCTATTGAGGGAAAAAATCCGTCAGCGCTTCGATATAATGATCGAAGAGGGTGGTCTCGAAGAAGTCCGACGCCTTGTCGCGATGAATTTGCCGGATGATTTGCCCGCCATGCGGGCGATTGGCGTGCGCCAACTGGCTGGCTACGTGCGGGGTGAAATTGACTTGGAAACTGCTGTGGAACTTGCGGTTCACGCCAGCCGCCAATATGCGAAACGCCAATCGACCTGGTTTCGCAACCAGTTTCTTGTGCGAAATCCCCATCCGGAAGGTGGCGAAATGCTTGAAGGCTGGCACGAAGCGACAACGCCTCAAACCGCATTTAATCTAATTGAATCAGTATGGAAAAGTCTTGTTAACCATAAAGTTTAAACCGGTTTTCATTTATCGGGGTTAGTTTGACAGAACGGATGAATTTCCGCCTTCAATTCGCCCCGAAGGAAAACAGGCCGAAGATGACACTGAATGGGAAAAACAGGCTGGAAGGAAGTCTAGCACTTCTCAATACCGCTTTGTTTGCCATCGCGGCCGGTTTTGTTGCCTATAGCCTGTATGTCTCCATGTTTCATTGGGAGACATTTACCACCAAAACCGGCGGAACTTTTTCCTATGGCGAAAAGCTGATGCTTTTTGCTCTTGGCTCCATGTTGGCGGGTATCCTGTTTTCTCTTGCGGTTGTTTCGCCGGTAATGAAGCGGAGCAAGCAGGAACGGTTCCAGATGGATAGGCGAGCAGAAAGTCTGCAGAAGCAGGCCACAACCGATCCGCTGACCGGCATGCATAACCGCCGCTATTTCGAAGAGGCCCTCAAGGGCTATCTTGTTGAATTCAACAAGATTGGCGCAACCCTTGGTCTGCTGATCCTCGATCTCGACCATTTCAAATCCGTCAATGACAATTACGGTCACGATGTTGGCGATATTGTTTTGAAGGAAGTTGCCCTGCGGATGCGTGCCATCTGCCGCGAGCATGATGTGGTTGCCCGGCTTGGCGGTGAGGAATTTGCCCTTATCACGCCTTTTGCAAACCGTGAGCAATTATTGAATGTTGCCGAACGCTACCGCGAAATGGTTGAGGCACTTGCGATCAAGAGCGGCAGAATTGTCATCCGGCCAACGGTTTCGATCGGAGTTGCAACCAATGAATATGGCTGCGACAATGTCGATGATCTCTTCAAGGCAGCCGACCAGAAGCTGTATGAAGCAAAGAACAGCGGCCGCAACCGCGTTGCCGCTTAAGAGATAAGCCCTCCTTCATCGCTTACCTGTTGCAAAACCTGCTGATCGTTACAAAACTGTCACAAGCAGCGTGTACGTGCCGCTGATTGTATCTGTAGCGGTGATTATGATGAAAAACATACTTATTCTTTGTACAGGGAACTCGGCCCGCTCAATCATGGCTGAGGCTTTGATCAACCGACTGGGGGAAGGGCGCTATGCCGCTTTTTCAGCTGGCTCCCATCCAAAAGGCGAGCCTCATCCGGCAGCACTCAAATTCCTTGCATCAAAGGGATATGATGTTTCGGCATTTTCCTCAAAAAGCTGGGATGTTTTTGCCGGGCCGGAGGCACCCAAAATGGACATCATCATCACGGTTTGTGACTCTGCCGAGGGCGAAGCCTGTCCAGTATGGCCAGGTGCACCTGTTTCCGCGCATTGGGGCATTGCAGATCCTGCGGCCATTTCCGGAGAAGGGCAGTTGGCGGCTTTTGAAAAGGGATATGATGAATTAAAAGGGCGCGTCGAGGCGCTTTTGAAAATTGATGCAGACAAGCTTGATTACGCCGGATTGAAGGCTGTGCTCAATTCAATCGGTGCAGAGGGAGCCGGAGCAACGCAACGAGCCCGGATGCTAGGGGCATGATGCGTGACTGGTGCAAGGGGACGCGAATCTGAGTTTGGAGGGGAAGATGCAGTATCGATTATCCAGCCGTTACCTGGCAGAATTCATCGGGACACTTTTCCTTTTGGCGACGGTCATCGGTTCCGGGATCATGGGTGAAACCTTGTCCCCGGACAATACGGCAGTGGCGCTGCTCGGCAATACGATTCCCACCGGTGCCATTCTGTTTGTGCTCATTACCATGCTCGGCCCTGTATCAGGTGCTCATTTCAATCCTGCGGTTACACTGGTTTTCGCCCTGCGCCGAGAGATTAGTGCCAGTGAGGCCGCTGTATATGTGATTGTACAGATCGCTGGTGCTATAGCGGGCGTTCTTCTTGCCAATGCGATGTTTGATCTTGATGTCATCCAGGTCAGCGAGAAAATCCGCTCCTCGCAAGGGCAATGGATATCCGAGATAGTTGCCACTTTCGGCCTGGTACTTGCAATCCTGGCAAGTTTGCGCTCCCGCCCGGATGCTGTGGCGGCGGTTGTGGGCCTTTATATTACCGCAGCATACTGGTTTACGGCGTCCACTTCCTTTGCTAATCCTGCGGTTACGCTGGCCCGGCAGTTTTCCAATACGTTTGCCGGGATTGAGCCGGGCAGTGTGGTGATGTTTATCATCTGCCAGATCATTGGCGCGTTGCTGGCGCTGGGCATTGCAAGGGTATTGCTTGATGAGTCCAAACAGGTCTGAGGAAGCAGTCAAATGTTTACCATTTTAGATTAGCAAAGCTAAACAAGCCTCTGTTACTGTTAACCATTTATTAATAAAAAAGATGCTGAAACGGTCAAATTCGTTGCAGTTAACGGTTGGTTAATGGCAAGGTGTCCCCGGTCGCTCCTGGCGGAAATGCGACTGATTTTGAGTACGGGGACATTTATGACATTCCATTCCAGAAGTAATCTGGCAGCTCTTGCTGTCAGCTGTTTTGCAGCCTGTTCAACGCTGGCACAGGCTGCGGACAGCCTGACGGGTGAGCAATTCGAACAACGTTATGGTGATCAGGCGGTTTCGGCCATCAATTTCAAGGTTGAAGGTGGATACATCGCGACGGAGTTTGGCAAGGCTGGTGAATTTGAATCGGCGAAAGGCAAGTTTGTGCAAGGGTCGCTATCCGTTCCGATCGGCTCTCAAATAGGCTTGCAGATTGATGCCGGTGCAATGCATTCCGAAGTAGACGGTTTGCCCGGGTTTGAGGATTTCGGGATTGATGGACAGGGGATTGGCGGACACCTGTTTTGGCGTGATCCGGGGATTGGCCTTCTGGGCGTTTATGGCCAGCACACCCGCTATGATTTTTCGAATGAACCTGCCGATCGGGTTGATAGCACGCGCCTCGGGGTTGAGGGTGAGGCTTATCTGGACAATTTTACACTAAAGGGGTTCGTTGGCCGCGATACCCTCGACTGGAATTCTGCGAAGGATGAAGAGCACTTTCTGGCAGCCCATGGAGAGATTGATTTCTATCTCAATGACGACTTTATGGTCTTTGCAGGTGTTGAACATGCTTTTGAAGAGACATCGGCGCTGGCTGGTTTCGAGGCAATGTTTGATACGGGCGGTGTTTCGTCCTCCGTTTTTGCCGAAGCCAGTCTTGGCGCAGATCATCAGAGTATTACAGCGGGCCTCAGGGTCTATTTCGGGCCAAAGGCGAAATCCCTCAAGGCACGCCATCGCGAGGATGATCCCGCCAGTGATCTGTTCGCAAATCTTTCGCCAATCGGTAAATGCATGAACAAGGCCCTGCATGTTGAACTACCCGATTTCACGCCGGAAAAAGTATCCGGGATATTTCCGGTCGGCAGCATTTTGAAGATCAAGAAGATCAAGAAGATCATGAAAGATGGGCACAATCCTGATCTTGATGGTTGTTCGAGCAAGAAGCCGACGATTTCTCTGAAATAAGACAATTGGTGAGGCGAAACAGGTGGTAAGCTGAAAAAGGGGGTCCGATGCCGTTATTCCATCGCTGTTGGGCCTATTTATCGGCTTGACGTGGTTTCACAGCTTGGCTAATTTCCCGTGGCTTGGTGCTTGATGCCAACAAAACGAGGCAAAAGATATGCTGAAACTGATTGTGGTGGTGGGATGCGCATACGCGTGACGGGTTGTTAAACCTGTCGCTTCGGCAGCGTATGCGCAAAACAGGCTCCGGAAGGGGCCTTTTTTATTGCCTGAAATCAGGTCGTGATATCACAATTGACCTGAAACGGGCTTTCAAACCGGAAGGAATGGGCTTACCACCTTCCAGGATTATGAAACGGCATGCTTTGCCGAAATACGTGAGAAACAGAACAATGGCTGAAAAGAAGAACCCCGAAATCGCGAAAAATGACCGGTGCCGAAATGGTATTGGAAGCACTCAAGGATAATGGTGTTGATACACTGTTCGGCTATCCGGGCGGCGCAGTGCTCCCGATTTACGATGAGATTTTTCAGCAGGAAGAAGTGCGCCATATTCTGGTTCGTCATGAACAGGGTGCAGGCCATGCGGCTGAAGGCTATGCCCGTTCAACGGGCAAACCCGGGTGTCATGCTGGTAACATCGGGTCCCGGGGCAACAAATGCGGTGACGCCGTTGCAGGATGCGCTGATGGATTCCATTCCGCTGGTTTGCATAACCGGGCAGGTGCCAACCGGCCTGATCGGCTCGGATGCCTTTCAGGAAGCCGATACCGTTGGGATCACCACGGCCCTGCACCAAGCACAACTGGCTGGTTTCATCGGTCGATGAATTGCCGCGTATTCTGCATGAGGCGTTTTATGTTGCCACAAGCGGCCGGCCCGGTCCGGTGCTGATTGATATTCCCAAGGATGTTCAGTTTGCTACCGGTACCTATTATCCGCCTGAGCATTTTGAAGTAAAGACCTACCGCCCAAGACATGAGGGTGATGAGGAAGCGATTGCCGAGGCTGTCCGTCTGATGGCATCCGCCAGAAAAGCCGGTCCTTTATACCGGTGGCGGCGTTATCAATTCAGGTCCGGAAGCCAGCCGACTGTTGCGTGAGCTGGTTGCACAGACAGGGTTTCCAATCACTTCAACTCTGATGGGGCTTGGTGCTTATCCGGCGAGTGGTGACAACTGGCTCGGCATGCTTGGCATGCACGGAACCTATGAAGCCAATATGGCCATGCATGATTGTGATGTCATGGTTTGCATCGGTGCACGGTTTGATGACCGTATCACCGGGACGGCTGGATGCGTTTTCGCCGAAGTCGAAGAAAATCCATATCGATATTGATCCTTCGTCGATCAACAAGAATGTTCGTGTTGATGTTCCGATCATCGGCGATGTTGCCAATGTGCTGGAGGAAATGCTTCGGATGTGGCGTGTTTCCGATGAAAAACCGGCCAAGGCGGATCTTCAGTCCTGGTGGAACGAGATCGACAAATGGCGTGCGCGCCAGTCGCTCGGCTACAAGGTTTCCAATGATGTGATCATGCCGCAATATGCTATTGAGCGGCTTTATGCGCTGACCAAGGAAAGTGGCCGCAAAACCTATATCACAACCGAAGTCGGCCAACACCAGATGTGGGCTGCGCAGTATTTCGGTTTTGAAGAGCCGAACAAGTGGATGACATCCGGTGGACTTGGCACGATGGGCTATGGCCTGCCTGCCGCTCTCGGTGTGCAGATTGCCCATCCTGATGCGCTGGTGATTGATATTGCCGGGGATGCCTCGATCCAGATGTGTATCCAGGAAATGTCTGCGGCGATTCAGTATAATGCAGCCAATCAAGATTTTCATTCTGAACAACCAGTATATGGGAATGGTCCGCCAGTGGCAGCAATTGCTGCATGGCAACCGCCTGTCTGAATCCTATACCGAGGCCATGCCGGATTTCGTCAAACTGGCCGAAGCTTATGGCGGTATCGGCATTTCGCTGCGAGAAGCCCGGTGATCTCGATGATGCAATCCGTCAGATGATTGATAGCCGATCGACCGGTAATTTTCGATTGCCGCGTTGCCAATCTGGCAAACTGCTTCCCGATGATCCCGTCCGGCAAGGCGCATAATGAGATGCTGCTGCCAGATGAGGCTACTGACGAAGCTGTTGGTTCCGCCATTGATGAGAAAGGCAAGCAACTGGTCTGAGGCACGCCTCCGGCGGTTGTCGCTTGAAAATGACAAACCTCAAACCTGTTTCCAGCCCAGGACTGACTGACTATGGACTGCTGGCCCTGCTGGCAGCCATTTTCGGTGCGGCGTTCATGCTGATAGCCTTAGCCGTTGAAGTGTTTGGGCCGGTCACGCTGGTTGCATTGCGGCAGGGTTTGGCGACAATTGTCTTTGTTGTTGCAATGATATGGGCCGGGCAACGATTTCCCGCCTTTGGAAAGGTCTGGATTTATATTTTTGCCGGCGCCGTCCTTGGTAATGCCCTGCCGTTTTTCCTGGTCGCCTGGGGGCAGCAGAAAGTTGATGTCGGCCTTGCTGCGATCCTGACGTCGACCACCCCGATCATGGCGCTGATAGTCGGGCAGTTGTTCACCACTGACGAGAAATTCACAGTTCCCAAATTCATTGGCGTCGTACTCGGATTTTGCGGCGTGGTGGTGCTGATCGGGGCTGACAACCTTTTGCAGTTCGGTGACAACGAGTTGCGCCAGTATGCCCTGCTTGCCGCCGCGTTTTCGTATTCGGTGAATGCATTTGTCCTCAAGAAACTTGCAGGTTTGCCGCGACTTGGCAACGATTGGCGCGGTGATGCTGGTTTCCTTTCTGGTCATGATGCCGTTTTCATTGATGCTCGAACATCCCTGGACCATTAAGTTGGAATGGCTGCCGGTTCTGGCCGTCATCGCCCTTGGCCTTGTTTCCACCGGCATCGGCAACCTGCTGCGATTTGAAATTGTCGGTCGGCAGGGAGCGCTGTTTCTGACGCAGATCAGTTACCTCATTCCGCCCTTCGGCCTGTTTTGGGCGTGGCTCGTATTGGGAGAAGTACCTTCAGTCAGGGTTTTTGTTGCGCTTTGTTTCGTTCTGGCTGGTATTTTCGCGGTCCGTATAGGTGAGCATCATGCAAGGGTTCGCAATGCCAAAACCGGGGGGGCGCTGTCATGACGGAAATCCCAATCCGCGCCCGTTCCCGCCTTTCTCGGGGTGAGCGCCAGTCAAGCGTGGCTGCCTTTGACTATTTCCTGCTGCTATTGCTGGCGACCATCTGGGGCGGCAGTTTTCTGATGCAGAAGGTGGCAGTTGCGGAAATCTCCCCGGTCACGATGACGGCCATCCGCCAGGTGGTTGCCTCGCTGGTGATTGGCATCATCCTGGCCTTTTCAGGCACATGGGCGAGGGCAAGCAGAAAGGAACATCTGCTGATGTTTGCCTCTGCCATCCTGGGGACGGCGCTGCCGTTTTCCCTGATTTCCATCGGGGTCACAAAAATCGACAGCGGTCTTGCCGCTATTTTGATGGGTGCCATGCCGCTGGTCACGATCGTCCTCGCCCATTTCACGACCCATGATGAACCGCTCAATCTCAACAAGCTGATCGCGGTCGGTCTTGGCGTTCTTGGACTGGTTGTCCTGTTCTGGCCTTCCATTTCAGGCGGTGTCAATTCAGGGTTTTTCGCGCAATTCCTCGTTTTGATGGCGGGCGTCTGCTATGCGGTCAATTCGCTGATCACGCGAAAAGTCATTCATCTGGAAGCACCCTTCGTGCTCAGTATAATTGTATTCTGGTCTGCCATTCTTCTGGTGCCTGCGGCACTTTTGACTGAGACTCACGAACTGGTAATGCCAAGCCTGACGGTATCATTATCCGTCCTTGGTCTCGCCATTTTCCCAACAGTCGTTGCTTCCTTTTTGATGTATGAACTGATCGGTCGGCAAGGGGCCGGCTTTTTTGGCCAGATCAATCTTTTGGTACCGGTGTCCGGTGTCTTCTGGGGAATAGCCATATTGGGCGAACGCCCGACCTGGAATGCCTGGGCTGCCCTGACGATCATTTTATTAGGGGTAGGGGTCTCACGAAACTGGAATTCCTCCCGTACAAGCGTTAAACCGAAATCCGAAACCGAAAATCAGGAACCGATGATATGAGTCCCAAAAAAGCGCAGGCAGGTTCGGCCTATTTTATTGCCAAGGACAATGAAGTGCCACGCACCCACGTGCTGTCCATTCTGGTCAACAACGAACCGGGTGTACTGGCCCGCGTGATAGGGCTTTTTTCAGGGCGTGGCTACAATATCGAGAGCCTGACTGTTTCCGAAACCAGCCATGAAAAACACTTGTCGCGTATCACCATTGTCTCGCGCGGTACCGGCCATGTGATTGAGCAGATCAAGAAGCTGCTTGACCGGGCGGTTCCGGTTCACCGGGTTGTCGACCTTGACAGAGGTTGCCGAAGCCAAGGGCCAGGACAAGCCGCTTGAGCGCGAACTGGCGCTGGTCAAGGTAGCGGGCAAGGGCGATGACCGCGTTGAGGCCATGCGCCTTGCTGATGCCTTTCGCGCCCAGGTCATTGATGCATCGACCGAGCATTTCACCTTCGAAATCACCGGGCGCATTTCCAAGATCGAGCAATTCATTTCGATCATGGAACCGCTCGGTCTTGTTGAGGTTTGCCGCACCGGCGTTGCCGCCATGAACCGCGGCAAGGAGGGGATGTAGGCCGAGATCCTGTTCCCAGGAGTCGTTCATGCGCAACATTCCCACTTGCGGCGAGGCGCTTGTTGCGCTGCTGGAAAAATATGGTGTCGAGATCGTTTTCGGCATTCCCGGCGTTCACACGCTTGAACTCTATCGCGGGCTTGTGGGAAGCAAAATCCGGCACGTGCTGCCGCGCCACGAGCAGGGTGCCGGGTTCATGGCCGATGGTTATGCGCGAGCCAGCGGCAAGCCGGGCGTGTGTTTTCTGATCACCGGGCCCGGCGTAACCAATGCGGCAACACCGATCGGGCAGGCCTATTCGGACTCGGTCCCCATGCTGGTGATTTCCTCGGTCAATGAGGTCAGACATCTTGGCAAGGGCAGGGGCGAATTGCACGAACTGCCTGACCAGCAAAAACTGATGTCGGCCTGTACGGCGTTTTCCGCGCGGGCGGACAAGCCCGGGCGAACTGCCGGCGCTGATCGCGCGGGCCTTTGACATTTTCAATGGAGCGCGGCCGCGTCCGGTTCATATCGAAGTGCCGATTGATATTTTCGACCATCCTGTTGAAGAAGACTGGGAAGCGCACGTTTCGGAAGGCCGAGCAATCGCCTGATCAGCTGGCAATCAAGGCGGTGGCAGATCTTCTTGGCAAATGGCAACGCGTCCGCTCATCATTGCAGGCGGTGGCGCAATTGGCGGGGAAACGGAATTGCTTCCATTGCCGAAAAACTTGCCGCGCCCGTCGCAACGACCGTTGCCGGCAGTGGGCTTCTTTCCTGTAGCCATCCGCTGAGCCTTGCCAGCACGCTGGTTTCCGCTCAACCCACGAACTGATTTCCAAAGCGGATGTGGTGCTGGCGGTTGGCACCGAGCTCTCCACCAATGAGACATGGGGAATTGAATACCAGTTTAACGGAAAGTTGATCACGGATTGATATTGATCCGGTGCAGTTCACCAATGTTGCCAAGGCGGATATCGAAATTGAAGCCGATGCAATCTACCAGCCTTGAAGAAATCGATAAACTGCTGACACCCTGCAATGACGGGGACCGTCTCGAGAAGATGACAAGCCAAGTCGCGTTGGCGCTGGCATCATTTGATGCAAGCCTTGGCGGCAGAGAAAACCTGTCGGCGCACAGTTTTCGAAACGGTCTTCAACGCACTGCCGCATGATGCACTGGTTGCCTGTGACATGACGCAGATAGGTTATACCGGTCACTCCGTTTTCAGGCCACAATCGTCGGGCCGCATGCTTTTTCCCCAGGGATACGGAACTCTTGGTTACGGTCTTCCTGCCGGTCTTGGCGCACAGATCGGCGCGCCGGAAAAGCCGGTGGTCATTTTTGCCGGCGATGGCGGCATCCTGTACACCTTGCAGGAGATGATGACGGCCAGCGAGGAGAAGCTGCCGGTTCTGGTCCTGCTATGGAACAATGGTTGGCTTCAGCAAATCCGAGAGGGATTTGTCGACAAGAACATCGAACCGATAGCCGTCCATCCGGCGACACCTGATTTTCAGCAATTGGCAAACGCCTTTGGCTGGCGGGCGCTGCAGACGAATTCGACAACCGGTCTTGATGATCTGATCAGGAAGGCATACGCATCTGCCCGCTCCCAGGGCATGCCGGTTCTGGTTGAATATTTGTCGGGTGATGCGATCGGTAATTCGAACGGGGAAACCAGTAAATGACAGGCCAATATGCCAACTACCCAAGCCTTTCAGGCAAAGCCGTCTTCATAACTGGCGGCGCATCGGGGATTGGCGAGTTCATGGTCCGACAGTTTGCCGAACAGGGCGCGAAAGTCGGCTTTCTGGATTTTGACCGACAGAACAGTGAACGCCTTGTGGGTGAACTGGGCGGGAGTGTCACGTTTGAGCATTGTGACCTAAGGGATATTGACGCCTTGAAGAAGGCTTTTTCGGCACTCGAAGAAAGACTGGGCCCTGCTGATGTTCTGGTAAACAATGCCGCACGTGATGACCGCCATGGCTGGCAGGATGTGACGCCTGAATACTATGACGAGCGCATTGCAACCAATCTGCGCCATTTTTTCTTTGCCATTCAGGCTTGTGCGCCCGGAATGATTAAAAATGGAGGCGGTTCCATTATCAATATGGGATCCAACTCCTGGTGGGAAGCGGTGGGCGGAATGCCGGTTTATACGACGGCCAAGGCAGCTGTTCACGGACTGACGCGCGGTATGGCACGCGATCTTGGACAGCACCGTATTCGCGTCAATACGGTTGTTCCCGGATGGATCATGACGGAACGCCAGAAGGAATTGTGGGTGACGCCGCAATCCATCGAAAAGCACCGGGAAAACCAATGCCTGCCCGATTTGATTGAACCGCATTATGTTGCCCGGATGGTCCTGTTTCTGGCAGCTGATGACTCAGCCATGTGTACCGCCAGCAACTTCATGGTCGAAGCGGGCAGTGTTTGACAGCGCTCCTGAAACTTGTTTCAGGGAATGGACGCCTAAAACTAATGTACATTCCTTGCCAGCCAGTCGCGCCAACCTTTTTCGGAGCCGTTGAAGACATTCAGGTCAATATGGGTATCGACGCCCTGTGACTTGCCTGTTCCAGAATATTGCCAGAAGTCCCATTCGCGGTTGGGATAACGGCCACGGGGATGTTCAGCGACAGAGCGCAGCCAGAATGTATAGCCCTTGAACTGACCCTTGAGGTTATCTTCATAAAAGTCCGGCGCTGTATAGATGATCGGTTTCTGGCCGTAGTGCTTCTCGACCTTGTTCATGAACACCTTCATTTTTTCCAGCACTTTTGCTCGTGCCGGACGGTGAGGGCAGTTTTTCGAATGATTGTTCCACTCAACGTCGATGACCGGTGGCAGGGCACCCTTCACCTTGGGAACGTTGCGAATGAACCAGTCAGCCTGTTCTTCGGCAACGCGGCACCAATACATGAAATGGTATGCCCCGCGTGGAATGCCTGCCTCGGCTGCCTTGTCCCAGTTGGTTCTGAACATCGGGTCAAGGTGGTCGCCGCCTTCCGTTGCTTTTATGAAGGCGAAATTTGCACCTCGGGTTCGCAGTTTTTTCCAGTCGATATCATACTGCCAGCGGGAAACATCTACCCCGTGCACTGCAAAATACTTTGGCGAGGCCTTGCCGAAATCAATCGGTTTGGCATCGGAAAATTTGGCGCGATATATTTTGGTGTTTTTGTAATGATCTGACTTGGAAGTTTTTATTTTTTGCGGACGCAGACTTGCTACCTGAACCGGTGCTGTTTCAGGTTTTTTGGCTTCATCGATTACAGGCGCGGCTTGGGTTCCCGCAGGGGATGCAGTCACCTCATCATTTAGTGCAGAGACGATGTTCCGGTCCTGCGAAGTATCCTGATCCGGATAAGCTGCCGCCTTAGGTGACCAGCATCGGAAGCTCGATTTCAACTTCCTCACGTGGACGGATGGATCCGGTTGTGAGCGTCGGTTTTCCAACGCCCTCCATGGTGTCCAAAACAGATGACGAGTTGCAACCTGTCAACACGAACACGGCAGAAACAGTTATAGGAAGAATATTCTTCATAGAGATCCGTCTGAATGAATGAGAATTCGTGCCACCGGTTTTTCCGGGTAATTGGCGATGGTTAACCGATCCTACGCGGAAACCCTGAATCATTCGTTTTTCAGAATGGTTACCAATTGGTTAGGCGATGTCCCGCTCACGAAACGCTGCATAGTCTGTCAGCCACTAACCTGCTCGGCTTTATCAATTGACAGCCCTGAAAAAACAGGTCAGCAATGCTGACTTATTTTGCGAAATTGTTGGCCGCAGTCACTGGTAATTGTGGGGAATTTGCATGGCTTTTGAAGTATTGCTTGCGCTGGCCGGGTTCTCTTTGGTTTCATCAATCACCCCCGGCCCTAATAATCTTATGCTTTTGGCATCCGGCGTGAATTACGGTTTCTGGCGAAGCCTGCCTCACATGGTCGGCATATCAGGCGGCTTTTGCTTCCTGCTCCTGTGCACAGGATTTGGATTGGGGCAATTGCTTGAAACCGCTCCGATGCTTTACACAATCCTCAAGTTTGCCGGCGCTTCCTATCTTGTGTTTCTTGCCTGGAAAATCGTCAACTCGGGTCCGCTCGGAAAGAGTGATGGCAGCGGGAAACCGTTTTCATTTCTGGAAGCGGCAGCCTTTCAGTGGGTTAATCCGAAAGCCTGGGTCATGGCTGTGACCTCGATGACCGTTTATACCAATACAGCCAATCATACCGCGACAGTGCTGATGGTTGCCGGTATTTTTACCATCATCAATCTGCCGAGCATTGCGCTCTGGTGTGGCATGGGGCAGGGATTGCGGCAGTTTTTAGCCGACCCGGCAAGGTTGAAGATTTTCAATGTCACCATGGCGCTTTTGCTAATCGCATCCCTGTGGCCGATGCTCAGATAGTCCGCCGTTTTCAAGAACCGTTGATTTGGCCAACTCTGACGATTTGATGAAGGTTCGATTTTTCCGTCAGAAAAACAAGGTTAGCAGGCTCTTAACAATCATGGTTAACCCTTCCTTTACGTGAAGCTTCGATACTCCGGACGAATCAAAAATCCGGGGTTGAAAATGCGTTTCCTAGTCCTTCTTCTTGCTGTTCTGCTTGTTTCCTGCGCAACGCCAAAGACTGCACCCAAATCATTCTATGCCGGTGTGTATGCCCCCGGTCACGTCGAAATCCTGGAGTCAAACGAATTCAAGTCGAGGGCTGTTGTGCTGGATGCGGACGATATTGCGATCGCCCGCAAATCCGCCTTTGCAAGGCTGCTGCTTGAAGCCAAGGCGCAAGGGTATCGCAGTTTCAGAATTGTCAGCGAGAAGCAGACGAAAGGAATTGGCCATGGTTATATTGTGCGAGGGGATCTTCTCAAGTCTTACGAGACCGGAAGCGGCTACTATTCGATTGATGCTATCAAGCGACTGTTGAAGGATTTGCCGCTTGAAGAACCCAAGCCGGTTGTCAAACCCAAACCAAGGAAAACTGTCGCGAAAGCTGCGCCAAAGCCGATCTGGCGCCCGGGATCGTTGGAGCCCGCCCCACAGGCCGCCACACCATCGGCTGATGACGAACCTCTGGTGATCATGGCACCTGAAGACATAACAGGCTCAGTCCGTGCGGCAAACGGCGGTACCTCTGACAGTGGCCCAGCCCTGAACCCGATGCCTACCGGCTCTGCAGCGCAGCATGAGATACGGCAAAACAGCATACGGGCCACTTCCGGTGTGCCGACTGGCGTTGTTTTGCGCAGAAACTGACCGCTATGTCCTGCGGTCTATAAAAGTCGGAGGCTCATCGTTTGCCCAGTTGCCTGGCAAGTATCTTCTTGACGGGTGAACTGTTGCAGCGAATCGTGCCAATAGACGGCATGGATTTTTCATCTGAACAGGAACGGGCCCTGACGGCGGTTCAGCAAATGGCTGAAAGCCGGAGACCGGCAGGTCTTCCGGCTTTTTGGTTATGCGGGAACCGGCAAGACCACGCTGGCGCGCCATTTTGCCGAAGGCGTGGATGGCGATGTGCTGTTTGCAGCCTTTACCGGCAAGGCTGCGCAGGTGTTGCGTTCCAAGGGCGCGCGCAAAGCCTCCACCATTCACTCGCTGATTTACCGGCCCACGCGGTGAGGAAGAGGTTGAGGATGAGGAAACCGGCACAAAAAATGTCGCGCCGACATTTTCTCTCAATCGAAAATCACCGGTCTCCGAAGCGAGCTGATCGTTATTGACGAATGCTCGATGGTAGACGAGGCGCTTGGGCAGGATCTCTTCAGCTTTGGAACGCCGGTGCTTGTCCTGGGTGATCCAGGTCAGTTGCCGCCGGTTTCAGGGCGGTGGGTTTTTTACCGAGCATGAACCTGATTTTCTCCTTGAAGAAGTTCACCGCCAGGCGCGCGACAATCCGATTGTTGACCTTGCCCAGCAGGTGCGGGAAGGCCGCTCCATCATGATCGGCGATTATGGCGACGCAGGCAAAGGTCATCTCCAAAGGCAGGATGTCACCTCGCGAGCTGGTGTTGGATACTGATCAGGTGCTGGTCGGGACCAACCGGACACGGCGGCGATATAATGAGCGACTGCGGGAATTGAAGGGTTTTGAGGGCCCGATACCCCAGGCGGGGGACAAGCTGGTCTGTCTGCGCAATGACACGGCCAAAGGACTGTTGAACGGCTCGCTCTGGCAGGTCACAAGCGCGGCGCGGACGGTAAAGCCGTCCATGAACCTGCTGATCCGGGCAGAAGATGAGGGCATTGAGCGCTATTCGGCCAAGGTCAAGGTCCTGAAGGCGGTTTTCGAAACACCCGATGCAGACATTCCCTGGCAATTGCGCCGGCGTCACGATGATTTCGATTATGGCTACGCGCTGACAGTCCACAAGGCACAGGGTTCCCAATGGGACGATGTCGTTCTGTTTGATGAGAGCTATGCCTTTCGCGAGCACGCCCAGCGCTGGCTCTATACGGCGATCACCAGGGCGGCCGAGCGGCTGACCATTGTAAAATAGCCTCTTCGCAACTTACTGATTTCAGCAAATTGACCGGAATATTCTGGAAAACCTGGTGCAGTTTTACCTGCGGTTAACCATGTCTGGCTATCGTCCGATACGTCGAAGAGTGGGGTGATCGAAATGCAGGACAAGTTTACACAAGTACAAGGGTGCCCATGGCTGGATCTTGAGAGCGGCCTATCTTACGGCGCTGCTGCTTGTTTGCGGTCGTTTGCTTTCAGTTTTTATCCGCGCAAAAGGCGCAAAACAGCAAGACTGATCCAGATTCGTGAGATTTCTGACAGTTTTGCGGCGCTTGATACGGCCTTGCTGGATGTTCAGCGACAAGGCCCAGCGTTGCAGAGGTGAACTGAACGGCATGGCAATGACCCGACGCTAACCGCGATGACGCGGGGAATGTCGCTTCAGGCGAAGAAAAAGTATCTGGCAAACCTGCCGGTAGACAGTGACATTATATCTTCGAAACAGGCCTCGAATTCTATCGCGCACAGGCGGATGTCCAGTTTGACAGGTTGCTCGGGGCCTGGCGCGAAAGCGGCGAGTGAATCAGCTACTTCCTGTTCAAGAATGCCCGGTTCATGCCGCCGGATGATCCTTTCAAACATTATATTGACCTTCTGGACTCCAAGAAGATATCGGATGCGAAGAGCAAGAAGGACATTTACTGGGTTTCGCGCCAAATTCATGAAAACTATGAAAGCCTTATCGTTCCGAACAACATGCATGTCGGCAATCAATTGCGGCATTTTGCTGAACGAGCGGGCGGCTGCGGCAGGGTGATTTGCTTGAACAATTCCTGCTGGTCGGCCTTGGCATTGTGGCGATTGTCGCGCTTTTCATTTTCGTTCCGGTCGATATTTTTTTGCAGCAATTGCTTGGTCGTCTCGAGGATGAACACAGCAGGGCGGAGGACGCAGTCCAACGGGCCGAAACGGCTGACCGTGCCAAATCCGAGTTTCTCGCCAATATGAGCCATGAAATCCGCACCCCGATGAATGGGGTCATGGGGATGGCTGAACTGCTCGCCAAAACCGAGCTCAATGCCCGGCAGCGAACCTTCACCGATATCATTGTCAAGTCAGGCGCTTCACTGCTGACCATCATCAATGATATTCTTGATTTTTCCAAGATCGATGCCGGGCAGATGGAACTTGATCCTGCGCCCTTCCGGCTGACCGAAGCGATTGAGGATGTTGCAACGCTTGTGTCATCGCGTGTGGCAGAGAAAGATCTCGAACTGATTGTGAGGGTTGATCCGTCCCTGCCGGTCAGCCTGATTGGGGATGTGGGCCGTGTTCGCCAGATCTTGACCAATCTGGTCGGCAATGCGGTCAAGTTCACGAACCAGGGGCATATTTTCGTCAATGCCTATTCTGCCGAAGATGATGGCGCAAACCCTGCCGCCGCTGATGAAGGAAAATCGGTTCGTGTGCGCGTTGAAATTGAGGATACCGGCATCGGAATTCCTCCCGACAAGTCAGAGACCATTTTCAACAAATTCTCGCAGGTCGACAGTTCTGCGACCAGAAAGCATGAAGGAACCGGGCTTGGTCTGTCCATTGCGTCATCCCTGATAAACATGATGGGTGGCGAAATCGGCCTGTTTGCAAATTCTCATGGCGGTTCAACCTTCTGGTTTGAAGCCGAATTTCCTGTTGACGGCAAAGCAAAGGCCTGAAAAGAGACTTCCGGTTTCGGTTGATGGTTCCCGCATTCTGGTTGTCGATGACAATGAGGTAAACCGCACCATTCTTTCCGAACAGATGGCAGCCTGGCGTTTTGACTTTGCTGCTGCCAGCAGCGGCGAAGAGGCAATTGCGGTGCTCAAGGCGGCTGCTGCGCAAGGCGTTTCGGTGGATTGCGTGGTTCTTGATTACCACATGCCGGGGATGAATGGTGGGGATGTGGTCAAGGCAATCAGACGCGATAGCCAGATTTCGACAACTCCCGTGGTCATGCTGACCAGTGTTGACCAGACGGAAGACGGAAAGATGTTTTCTTCCCTTGGAATTCAGGGGCATCTGACCAAGCCGGCCCGTTCGTCGCTGCTGCTAGAGACGCTTATCGATGTGCTTTGTGATCTGCGCGGAGAAGCGATTGATGATGATGAGATTTCCCGTGGCATCATGATCGCTCAACAGGTCGGAAAATCCGGTCGCAAGCTCGATGCGAAAGACGATGCAGTCACGGATGAAGCGCTGCCCATCGTAGCGATATCGTGGAAACTGCTGCGCATGTCCGCAAAGTTTCTGAAGAAGGAACCGCGGAAGATGCATCGACATACTGGTCTGTGAGGACAACGAGGTCAACCAGATCGTCTTCACCCAGATCCTGAAGTCGCCGGCTATAGGTTCCACCTTGCAAAGGATGGCGCAGAAGGGGTTGCGGCCTTCAAGCATCTTCGCCCGTCACTGGTGCTGATGGATGTCTCCATGCCAAAGATGAACGGCATCGAGGCCACCGGTGCAATCGACGCCTTGAAAGGGAAGTGGCACGCATACGCCGATCATTGGCGTGACGGCCCATGCCATCAAGGGTGACATGGAAAACTGCCTTGAAGCCGGGATGGATGATTACTTATCCAAGCCGGTTTCGCCGGACAAATTGCTGGAAAAGATTGTCAGTTATATCGGGCGCGGCATACCGGATGATCATGAGAGTACCAGTCGGGAAGTGGGCTGAACGGGATCGAAAACCTTGACTGGACTTCAGTTCGAAAGCGTCTGTGCTACCCACCGCGGCGCCACCTTTTTCGCCAGGTCAAAGTTGAACAATGCAGTAAGCGCGTTTTCGAAACTGGGATTTGAGCATCAATCGCCTCACAGTCTTTGAATTCCATTCCATGTAGACCGTTCCCGGGTTGGCGGTAACGGTTGCGAGGCAGTGGTCTTCATCAGGAAGGCAATTTCACCGATGAACTTTGCCTGCTCCAGTTTGAATTTTCGCGCCTTTTTCTGGCCAGATCTCACCTGAAACAATATAATACAGCGAGCCTGGCCGTTCATCGACGGTTGTCATGGACGACCGGCTGTTGGCAGTTGTCCAGGCGGCAATTTTCATCATCTTCGAAACTGGCCGGGCGTCAGAGTGGAAAATGCGGCGAAAAGACCGGTTTCTTCGCTGTTCATGGCAAACAGGGTCCGCTCACGAATGATGATGACGATGAGGATTACGTTGACCATCGCCAAAATACAGCTTGCGATGATCGCATCCCAAAGCGGCGTTTCGGGAAAGAAGAAATAGTACAGAAGATAAAAGACAGTTCCGGTCAAAACCAGGAGCGAAGCAAAAGTTCATCGCGAACCATTAAGCCACCGCGTAGAACAGCAGGGCTATGTGGACGAACATTCCCGCGTTTAGTGAAAAATCCAAGTGTACTTCCATTCGGTCTGTGCGAAATTGAAGTTGCGCCAATGCCATGGCCAGCCAAAACATGGAATGTCAGATAAACAAATCCATCACGATGTATGATTGTTTGCGACACCATGCGCCATAACGAGACTATTCCTGGCCGGTTTGTCACGCGGTTGCGCGTTCCTTAAGGTGAGCAATATTCTGCTCTTGGACGGCCATTTCGTTGAATTCGCCGAGCGAAAATGGCGGTGAGTAATGATATCCCTGGAAGCGGTTGCAGCCGCGCTCGCGCAAATAGGTTTCCTGATAAGCGGAACTGACATGTTCAGCGACGGTATCGAGTTTCAGGGCACTGGCAACACTCAAAATACCTTCGATCAGGTTTCTGTTTTCTGTCTTGTTTTCGATGGAAGAAACAAACGAACCGTCGATTTTGACTTCATCAAAGGGAAGCATGTTCAGGCTTGAAAGGGATGAGTCACCTGTTCCGAAATCGTCCAGCGAAAAGCGGATGCCGCATTTCTTGATTGCCACCATTTGCTGACGGACATATTCCAGTCCGCGATGCAGAACGTTTTCGTTGAGTTCCAGCGTAAGGTGAGAGCGCTTGATATCCGCCTTGTCGAGCGCGGCTTCAAGCACATCAGCGAATTCCGGCATGGAAAATTGCTGGACACTGATGTTTACCGACAAACCCAGATTCCCGGCTCTCCGCGACTTTTTTCCATTCGACCAACCTGGCGATAGCCGTTTCCAAGACCCAGTTGTTGATTTCGACCATGATTCCGTTGCGCTCGGCAAGCGGCATGAAATCCGGCGGTATCAGAGTGCCCAGCTTGGGGTGGTTCCAGCGGATAAATGCCTCGGCTCCCACCAATTCGCCCTTGGAGGAAAACTGGGGCTGGTACAATAATTCAAATTCGTTGCGTGCAACTGCCTGCTTCAAATCTTTCTGAAGGGACGCGATACCGGATTTTGCCGTGTTCTTCGTCTTCCCCAAAAATCGCCAGTTTACTGCCCGTTTTTCCTTTGGCTATATACATGGCACGGTCGGCCTGTCTGATGATTTCGTTGGCATCGTTGTCCGCTAGCATCGATCAGACTGACTCCGACCGACGGCTGAAGCCTTTCTGCAATGCTCACCAAGAACGAATTCCTCGTCGAAACAATGCAGGATTTTTTCTGCAAACAGGCGGGCGCAGACCACGGCTTCGCCGGCATTGCCTTCCAGGCCATCAATTATAACGACAAACTCGTCGCCGCCAAAGCGGGCGACCATATCGCTGGCCCTGGTGACAGACGCAACCGCGTTGCTACCTGACGTAACAACTCGTCACCACATTCATGACCGATCGTATCATTGAGCGGTTTGAAATTGTTCAAATCGATGAACAGCATCGCCGCATAATCGTCCCTTGCGCGCTTGCACTGGGCAATAACAGCGGTCAATTTGTCTTCAAAAACAGTCCGTTTGGGCAGACCGGTAAGGCGTCATTATACGCCATGTGCTCGAATTTTTGCTCATTCTGCTTTTGAGCTGTAATGTCGTTGAGATGGCCGTGCCAGAGAATGCCGCCGTCATCCATTTTTTCCGGCGTGGCGGTAAGATGAAACCAGCGAATCTGGTCATCGTCCCCTAGATAACGAAACTGGTGATCAATGGGCGTCAGGGTCTTCGCCGATTTCTGGAAAGTCGGCCAGATATTTGGCCAGATCATCCGGATGCACATATTTCAGATATATGTTTGGATCTGCGACCTGTTTTTCAATATCGCGTTCCACCAGGCGGATAAACGAATTGCTGAGATAGGGCGCACTGAATTTGCCGTCGCGGTGACATTGAGAGCTGAAACAGGCCGCCAGGCAGATTCTCGGACAATTTGAAAAGGCGGCTGCTGGGCATCGCGATGCCTGATTTCCTCGGTGATCTCGCGAACAGTACCCTCGTAGTACGAGGGAGCAATGGATTTCTCAGGTCGCATACCAGTCGGGCATTTTCACTGATCCAGATGCGTTCGCGGGTCTTGTGGCGATAAACCTCGGAAACGAAATTGGTCACCTTGCCATGGGTGAAAAGGACTTGCTTGAATTGTTCCCGGCGATCGGGATCAACATACCATTCGCTGGAAATATCCTGAACAGCGTTCAGCATTTCCGCTTCGCTCTTGTAACCGTTCAATCGAACCAGCGCGGGATTGGCGCTTAGTTGCATGCCATCAAGGGTAGGACCGGTAATAACCTTCCTGAAGGGATTTGATTACCTCATTGGCATAATTGCGTTCTGCCTGGAGTGCGCGGGTTGTTACCCAAAGGTAAAGGCCACCTATGCTGCATATCGCAGTCGTGCCCATAAAGAGCAGATCGGCGTTCTGCAGCATGGAGTAAACTAGCATGATTGTGTACGGTCCCACTTGGTTCGGTAGTTAGATAGCCGCAAAATATGAAACCAATTCTGAAGCGTTATGCTGAAATAATGGTTAAGCTGTTATTTCGATAAGACTTTATTGCCATGAGACCTATCTGTTTCAGCTCACCAAATAGAGCGATTTTCTGCAAGGAATGATAATGACTGCCAAACTGTCGGTAAATCTCAATGCGGTTGCAATGCTGCGCAATCGAAGGGACCTGCCCTGGCCGGACGTTGAGAACATCGGACGAATTGCGCTTCATGCCGGTGCGCACGGACTTGACCGTACATCCGCGCCCGGATCAGCGCCACACCCGGTTTTCGGACCTTGCCGGTATTGCGCGCGCTTATTGATGACGAATTTCCTGGCTGTGAATTCAATATCGAGGGCTATCCGACGGAAGAATTCATTGATCTGGTCTTGGCCAACGAACCTGAGCAAGTAACGCTGGTTCCCGATGAACCGGGTCAGGCGACATCAGATCACGGCTGGGATTTCACAGGGAAGGGCAATTTTCTTGCGTCGGTTGTCCAGAACGTTCAAGGAAGGCGGGATGTCGGGTTTCGCTGTTTTGTAATCCCGGATGCGGGCACCGAAGAACTGGACCTGGCGCGTCAAACAGGAGCGGACCGGATCGAATTTATACAGGACCTTATGGTGCCTGTTTGACGATGCGAAAGAAGCCCGAAAACACAGGCGATGCTGCTTGGCGAAACTGCCAAAAAGCTGTTACCCTCGGGATGGGGGTCAATGCAGGGCACGATCTGACCGTTGCGAATTTGCCGTTGCTGGCACGATCGATCCCGACCTTGCCGAGGTTTCAATAGGACACGGGCTGACTGCTGATGCTCTCGAACATGGCTATGCGGCTTCCGTAAGCGATTCCTGGTGGCCCTGGAGGCCTAATTTTCGGATTTCATGCAGATGATTGGCCGCAGTATTTGGTGAAAAACCGGATTTCTCTTTGATTGTTCGACCAAAGTCTGAAACGATGCAACACATGCTGCCCGGGGAGGAGGAGCCTGAAAGGCAGGCGGGATAGGCACTTAAGCCTTTTTCCACCGGTCTTTGCGCGGCAGTTGATCATGAAAGTGCATTAGGCTAAAACAAAGTGGTAAAAATTATTTACCAATTTCGTTACACCCAAGGGAGGATACCCATGAAAAAGATTATCGCCGCCGTAGCAGGCGCGCTTTTGCTGACCACCGGCGCTGCTCAGGCGCAGGAAAAGCTGGAGATGACCTCGGCTTTCGGCAAAAACCTGCCGATTCTCGGTACGGCTGCGCTCGGATTTGTCGACAAGATCAACGGTATTTCAGTCCGATGTCGAGTTCGAACATTTTGATCCCGGCAAGCTGGTTCCTACCCTGGAAGCCCTTGATGCCGTATCAAACGGTTCGGTCGATGCTGCCTATACAACATCCGGCTATTGGCAGGGCAAGATGAAGGCCGCCTCGCTCTTTGCCGCTGTTCCATTTGGCCCTGAAGCCGGCGAATTTCTTGGCTGGGTTTTCTATGATGATGGTGCCAAACTCTGGCAGGAACTGTATGACAACAACGGCTACAACGTTGTTGCAACGCCTTGCGGCATCATCGCTCCTGAAACATCCGGCTGGTTCAAAAAAGAGATCAACACGCTTGAAGACCTCAAGGGTCTGAACATGCGTTTCTTCGGCCTTGGTGCGGAAGTGATGCAACGTCTTGGCGTTTCCACTTCGCTTCTGGCCGCAGGCGACATTTTCCCGGCGCTTGAGCGCGGCGCGATTGACGCAACCGAATTCTCCATGCCTCGGATTGATGCACGTCTTGGCTTCCACAAGATCGCCAAGTACAACTACTTTCCCGGTTGGCACCAGCCTTCAACCCTGTTCGAGTTGCTCGTCAACAAGGACAAGTGGGCTGAGTTGAGTGACGTTGCGAAGAACCAGATCAAGGTTGCCTGTATGGCAAACATCACTGACAACCTTGCTGAAGGTGAAGCAACGAACTATGCCGCAATGGTTGAGAACGAAACCCAGAATGGCGTTATCAACAAAGTGTGGAGCCCGGAAATCCTGGCTGCTTTCGAAGAAAACTGGAATGAGGTTGCCAAGCAGTTGGCGTCCGAAGATGAGTTCTTCGCCAAGGTATGGGCTGATATTCAGGATTACCGCAAAGGTTATGCTACCTGGCAGATGAACTACATTCCGCGCAAGTAGCATTTGATCAGACTTGGAAACAGGTTCGGGCGACTTTCGGGTCGCCCGTGCTTTATCTGATTTAAATCCGTTCAATTGACAAAATCAGGCAAGGGTGGGGCGACATGTCCAGCAAGAGTGTTCCGTCAATAGAAGACGTTGGCAAGATAACTGATCCGGGTGAAGTTGGGCGTGAAGACCATACCTGGGGTGACCGGCTTGTGATCAACATTGCGAATGTTTTCGCATGGAGTTTTCCGATCCTCATTGCCTGCATTGTCGCGCAGATTCTCTTACGCCTGTCTGGCCATAACCAGGCTTGGCTGGATGATCTTCAGTGGTGGATTTACGGGGCTGCGGTCTTGTCTGGATTTGGATATGCGATTGTGACGAACAGCCATGTCCGTGTTGATATTTTGTATGACAATTATTCGCCCGAAAAGAAGGCAAGGACCGAAATTTTCGGAATTGGCTGGTTGCTGCTGCCGTTCATTGTCATAATGACCGATATCCTTATTCATTATGCCATCTCTTCATGGCAGGCGCTGGAGGGGTCCGATAGCCCGAATGGTCTTCACAATCTCTATCTTCTCAAGACGCTTCTGCCCATCTTGTTCATCACCGCCGGCATTGGTGCATGGTCGGTATTCTACCGTAATCTGAAAACCATTACGGAGCCGACGCTTGTCAAACAGTTGCTTTGGGCGTTTCCAACAACATTGATGCTGACAGAACGTGTCGTGCACTACGCAGCCTATTGGGTTATTCGCCTTGCCAATCCGGAGATCCCATGGCGGCAGGTCAGCCGCGAACCGTTTTTCGAATATACAACATGGGTATCCCTTGGTCTGATAGCGCTGTTGATTGCTGCTGCATGGCTGATGGGCAACAAACAAAAGTCAGGGCGCTGAACTATGTCTATTCTTTCTCTCATTGCGCCGATTCTCGATTTCAACCAGTTGCTGGTTCTTCTGATGTTCGGCACTTTCATTGTGCTGTTGTTTCGCGGCATTCCCGTGGCTTATGCCCTAGTCGGCGTGAGCCTGATATTTGCACTTCTTGCCGAATATGTTTTCGATGAAAACCGCAAACTCATTCAGCAATATATTGAGTATGATTCAACGGGGATCACTTTTCAGAAACTGTTTGCCAATGGCGGGCGGTTCTTTGGCGGGATCATCAAGAACCCGGTCCTGGTTGCCTTGCCAATGTTCATTTACATGGGCCTTATGCTGGACCAATCCGGCGTTGCCCAGCGGATGATGAGATCAATGCAGGTCCTGTTCGGCGGATTGCGCGGTGGTCTTGCTTTGACCGTGATGCTGATCGGGATCATTCTTGCAGCGTCAACCGGTGTGATCGGCGCTTCTGTTGTACTGCTCGGTGTTATGAGCCTCCCGGCCATGATGGCGCAGGGGTATCAGAAGCCGATAGCGACCGGAACGATTGCGGCGTCCGGAACGCTTGGCATTCTGATCCCGCCCTCCATCATGCTCGTTATCATGTCAGATCAGCTTGCGATCTCGCTGGGTGACCTGTTCATGGGCGCGCTTTTCCCCGGGCTCATTCTGGGTGCTCTCTATATCATCTTCATCATCGGTTACGGCCTGGTCAGCGCAAAAGCCATGCCTGCGCCCAAGAACAGACCTGAGGTGGAGTGGTCTGTCGTATTTGATGTTCTCAAATCAGTTGTGCCGCCCATGTTCCTCATTCTGCTGGTGCTGGGCTCGATCTTCTTCGGTTTTGCAACGCCGACCGAAGCATCCGGACTGGGAGCTTTGGGTGCCACCATACTCGCCTTCATGTCAGGGAACCTGAAATGGGAAGTGTTCCTTGACGTGATGCGTCAAACCATGAACACGGCCGGTTACATTGTCGGTATTTTCATTGCCGCCAATTTCTTCGCCTTTATTCTGCGCCGTTATGGCGGGGACGAAATCATTGAGCACATGGTCCTTTCATCCTTTTCCGATCCCAATATGGTAGTATTGTTCATTCTGTTCATTATATTCCTGCTTGGCTTCCTGCTCGACTGGATCGAGATCACGCTGATCATCATGCCGCTCATGCTGCCTGTGGTGACAGCGCTCAATATTCCGGTCGAAGGTTATGGCGTTGTTGATAACCCTTCGATTGTCTGGTTCGCGATCCTCGTGGCTGTGACCCTGCAAACGTCCTTCCTGACGCCGCCGGTCGGTTTTGCCCTGTTTTATCTGAAGGGGGTTTGTCCGCCGGAAATCTCGCTGAGTCATATTTACAAGGGTGTTGTACCGTTCGTTATCCTGCAGCTCATCGGTCTGATGATTGTTTGGGAGTTTCCTTCGATTGTTACCTGGCTGCCGTCTGTTGCGTACGGCAATTAGCGAGGCAAACAGATTTGAAATTAAAGAAGCCCCGCCGTTCGGCGGGGCTTTTTTTGTCAGGGGTTGGCAACAGTGATGCCTGCAAGATTGCGTGGTCTGCCTTGTCGACCTAAGCTTGTTGACCAGGGGAGAATTGTTCATGTCGGATACTGCGGAATTCAACGGATTCACAAAAGAGACCTTTCCGTTTCTCAAAGCTATCGGCTTTCACCAGAACCGGGAATGGTTTCACGAGAACAAGGATATCTATGAGCGCGCCGTAAAGACGCCGATGGGGGATCTGGTGGAGGTGGTCTCCGCACGTTTCGAAAAGGATGGTGTTCCCATACGCGGATCACGCAAAACCTCTCTTTACCGGGTCAACCGCGATATCCGGTTTTCCAAGAACAAGGAACCGTACAACACTCATGGCAGTTTAATGATGTCGCGGGATGGAACCAAAAAGGAAAACGGTTTCGTTTATCTTCATTTTTCCAACGAGCGCTGTTTTGTTGCCTCGGGCTTTTATGCGCTGTCGGGAGAGGAAATGCGGGCATTTCGCGAACTGATCCTTCGCGAGCAGGAGAAATTTGAAAAGCTTGTCAAAGCAATGGAATCAAAGGGCTATCGGTTTGACTTGTCTGAAACACTCAAGCGCAATCCGCGCGGATTTGAGGCCGTTGAAGACCCGAAGTTGCAAACATGGATCAGGTTGAAGAACTTCACTTTCATTGAGGAAGTCGATCAAAATGACATGCTAAAGCCCGATTTTATCGACCGGCTGGTCAGGCTTGGCAAGGTTTCCGTCCCTTTTCTTGAATTTGGCTGGCGAGCAATCGATCCGTTGCGCGAAAACAACCAGACCCAGATGGACTAATCCACCTGGCCAAAGGGCCGCTCAGGCAGCCTTATTGTCTTTCTTGCCTGCGGTTCCTTCGCTTTCCTCATCAACCTCACGCTCGATGACAATGCGCACCCTTGTAACCAGTGCCGCGATGGCTCCCAGTATAGCGAGCCAGGGCGCAGCCAGCACAACAACCCCGCCAACCACCAGACCGATATTAAGTGGGGTTTCGAGAAATACATCGCCGTCATTTGCGACAATCTTCAAATTGCGAACGCTGCTTTCCTCAGCAAGTTCCTTGACCCTTTTGACGAGCTGGTCACCTGCAACCTCTATTTCCTCGATAATGGTTTTCTTCTTGTCCGATGTTCGTTTTTCCTCTTCAGCCATGAAACTGCTCCTTGTGGCAATGAAACCGTTTCCCAGTAAATTCTGACAGCCGACCTTGCTTCATTGACAATTGTCAATCGGCCCGGAACGATCGTTAAGCTCCTGTCGACGGAGCCAGTAAAACCGGTTGAAACGCTTGTCCGGCTGATGCAAGGTCGCTCTCTGGTTCAACAACTATTCAAGTTGGCTCAAATGGCTCTTGTTGATGCAGATATTCGTTCAGATCCGGACGCGCTCTTTTCTCACCAGAATGCGCTCTGGAAAATACAGTGCCGGCACGTTCTGGAAAACTCGCCTTTTTATCGAAGGCTTTGGGAAGGTGTGAAGCCGCCTCAGGATTTGTCAAACCTGACGGATTTGCCGTTTTCCGACAAGGCGCAGTTGAGGTTGTCCCAGGATGCGCATCCGCCGTTTGGTGATTACCTGGCAGCGCCCCGCGACAAGGTTCAGCGTCTGCACCGAACATCCGGCACGACCGGGCAGGCGATGAACCTTGCCCTTTCAGCGCGCGATTGCGAACTCACCGAGATTGTTGGCGGGCGTTGTCAGTCTTCTGCCGGCCTGAAGCCGGGGATGATGGTGGTTCATTGCCTCAATTACCAGATGTGGATGGGAGGGCTGACAGATCACATGACTCTTGAAAGAACCGGTGCAACGGTGGTGCCGTTTGGTGTCGGGAACAGTGAGCTGCTGGTCAGAACGATTTTGGAAACCGGCATCAACGCCATTTCCTGTACGCCGTCTTATCCGGCGGTTCTGGAAAAGGTGATCGCGGAGAAATTTACCGATATCAATCCGCGTGACCTCGGCTTGAAGCTCGGTCTTTTCGGCGGCGAGCCGGGCCTTGATGATCCCTCCTTGCGTCAGAGATTTCGAGATGTCTGGGGCATGGAAGCGATGAATGCCAATTATGGCGTGTCGGATGTTTTCTGCAATTTTGGGGCTCAGTGTCCACATGACAGCCGCCTTCATTACCACGCTGCGGATGTTCTTTATCCGGAACTGATCGAGCCTGACAGCGGTGCATCCATACCCATTGCTGCGGGAAGCGAAGGTGAACTGGTTCTGACCCACCTGGCGCGCGATTGCCAGCCGCTGGTTCGTTTCCGTACCGGTGATATCATTTGCGTGGACGCAACCGAACCCTGCTCCTGTGGATCGCCGGGATTCCGTTTTCGGGTTGTCGGGCGCAGTGATGACATGGTTGTGGTGCGCGGTTTGAACCTGTTTCCGACCATGGTTGCGGCGGTCGTCAATTCCATGGATTTTCTTTCGGGGGACTATCGCATCATCTTGGAAACCCCGCCGCCATTTGATTTCCTTCCTGTCGTTGCGGAACTGGCCAATGGTGCGCAGCCAGATGATGGGCATGCAGCAGCCCTTGAAAACGCAATCAAGAAAAACCTTGGTGCAACTGCCCGTGCCACCATTGTGCCGCATGGCACTTTGCCCCGCACCGAAGGAAAGACAAAGCGGGTTGAAAGGCGATATTGATGACTGATTTTTCCTATGAAACCATCGAGAGCACGCTCAAAAGCAGCGTTCGCACGATCGCCCTTAACCGTCCCGAAAGCCTCAACGCGATGAATTCAGCGCTGATCCGCGATGTGGCGCTGGCCTTTGATGATGCCAACAGGGATGATCAGACACGCGTCATCATCTTTACCGGCAAGGGGCGCGCCTTTTGTGCCGGGGATGACCGTAATGCCCATGTCCATCCCGAAAGCGAGGCAGAAGCGCGGGCAATGGTTGATGCGATTCAGCGGGCAACGCGGGCGATTGTTTTCGGCGCGAAGCCTGTTGTCGGCGCGATCAATGGCTGGGCTGTGGGTGGTGGATTTGAATGGGCAATCAATTGTGATTTTCCCATTTGGGGGAAAAGCGCAAAGGCATTCTTTCCTGAAGTCTCGCTCAATCTGTTCGTTACCGGGGCTGTTACCTCGCTCCTTCCCAATATCGTTGGCCTCAACAAGGCGCGTGAAATGCTGATGCTTGGAGAACGCTACAGCGCGGATGAGTTGAAGGAATGCGGCGTTGCCTGGCGCGTTGTTGCCGATGACAAGCTGATGGAGGAAGCGATTGGCGTTGCCGAAAAGCTCGCTTCGCAGCCCCGGCTTTCCCTTCATGCCATGAAGCGGGTTTTGAACCAGGCGGGGGCGGCCGAAATCAACCGGGCTCTGGATCTTGAAACCGAGGCAACCGTGGCCGGATTTCTTGATCCCGAGACGACGCGTCTCTTGAAGGACTTCTGATACGAAAAACCCCGCAAGATTTCTTGCGGGGCTTTATTTTTACGTTGGTACACGGTGCTTGGAAAACCGGTTTAGCTGGCCTTTTTCTGCTTGCGCATCGCTTCCATGCGCTTTTCGATTTCCGATTTTTTCATCAGTACATCGAGTTCGGCGACCTTTGACGTGTTGGCTGCGTCGGCTTTCAGCGTTGTGCCGCCGGCACCTTCCATTGCGCGCTTGTAAGCGGCTTCGATGCGCTCAACCTTGCGGGCTGTACGGTTGCCCTTGGAAACCGGATCATTGCTATCGATGCCAGCCTGAGCGCGGGCGGCTTCAAAATGTTCGAGTTCCTCTTCCATCTGCGCCTTGCGCATTTCGAGGGCAGCCAGTGACTCTTCAAGTTCACGCTCCTGCTCGCCTGCAGTGACTTCGATTTCGGCCAGTTTCCTGACCTGTGCCTCGAAATCGATCTGGCGGTGAAGTGCAGCCTCGGCGAGGTCTTCGCGGCCTTCATTCATGGCGAACTGGGCTTTTTCCTGAATGCCTTCAAGGCGTTCCTGATACATGCGTTGCTGGCGAACTGCCTGAAGGCGGCGTGCTGTGGCTTCATCGCGTTCGGTTTTCACCTCGTCAATGATCCGGTCGAGTTCACGAACCGCTTCGCGCATGACTGTATCCGCGCCTGCCTTTTCCATCGCGTCGACAAGATCCTGGACACTGCCGGATACGATGCGTTTGATTCTGATGATGATTGATTCAGCCATTTGTTTGCTCCTTGCCAAATTAGACCCCGCCCGAATGCACAAATAGGCATTCATCAGCCGGAAGCTCACGGGAACATTGGCATGAAACCCTTAAAACACGTTGAAATTGTCTGGTTAATCAACGGTGAGTTGTCTGTACAGAAACTATTTACCCTTGTTCTTAGCCTGAATTTAAACCGGTGGTGGTAGTTTTCCAGCAAATTTAACGGTGGAGACGGTTATGGAATACATTGCTTTGGGCGCTTTGGGCGCTTTGGGTGTTGCCGGATTTCTCGGATACAATCTTTATTCCACTTATAACAGGCTGATGGCGCTTGATGAGCGGTGCAAGTCTGCCTTTGCGGATATCGACGTCCTCTTGAAGCATCGCCACACGCTTATTCCCGGACTGATTGAGACCGTGAAAGGTTATGTCGGCCATGAGCAGGAAATGATCAAGGCGATCCTGAAGGCGCAGATTCAGGCCGCACAGGCCAGTAATCTCGACCAGCGCCTTGATGCGGAAGTCCAGCTTGGCAACAATCTGAACAACTTCCTCGCCATTGCCGAAAAACTTCCCGAGCTGAAGGCTTCCGGCCATTTCCAGCATTTCCGCAACGAGCTTGTTGAAGTTGAAAACCGCGTCACCGCTTCACGCCGCTTTTACAATCTGACAGTTGCCGAACTCAACGCGACAGTCCGCCAGTTTCCGGGCAGCATGCTTTCGCGCAAAGCAGGCGTTGGGACCCGCAAGACATTCGACCTTGGTGTTGAGCGTATTCTGCTCGATGAAGCCGTCGACATAAAATTCTGATAAGGCGACAAGTTAGGCGATAGGGGGCCGGGCATGCTTACCGTTAACGGTCTTTACGGACATGTGGCGCGCAACAATATGCGCTCTATGTGGATGTTTCTCGGCTTTGTCATTGCCTATCAACTTGTTGGCGCCGGGCTTTTGACCCTGCCTCTGCTTTTTTTCGATGTTAAAAACTTTCCGATCCTGAGCCCCATAAGCTATTTTCTGAATTACGGCTGGATCGTATTTATCCTCAGCGCAGTTGCCTTCGCCTATCGTTACCGCCGTCATATGAAAAGCCTGCAGGAAGAGCTTGGCTTTGATTATGTAACCGCGATGCAGAACCCGCGGCTTGTGCGGATTGTTGACCGAGTAGCCCGTACTGCGGGCATTGAAATGCCGAAAGTGGCTGTCATGCCGGTTGATGCTTTGAATGCCTTTGCCTGCGGCGTGAAAGCGACATCTGCGACTGTTGTTGTGACCGAAGGGCTGTTGCACGCGCTCGATGATGACGAGCTGGAGGCGGTGGTTGCGCACGAGATCACCCATATTCTCAACGGTGACATCCGTTCGATGGCTTTTGCCAATGTCTCCATCTCCAGCGTGATGAGACTGTCGCAATACAACCTGCTGAAAATGAAGGACAGCTGGGGCAGGGCGATTTTCGCCATCCTGTTTCCTCCCCTTATGTTGATTTCGCTTGCTTCAAGCCTGATCACGCACCTTGCCATGACGGTTGCCCGCGTCACGCGCCTGCTGATTGCCTCATCGCGCGAATACATTGCCGATGCCGAGGCGGTGCGGCTCACCCACAAGCCTGCGGCACTCATTTCAGCCCTGCGCAAAATTGACGGACGCAGCGCGGTTCCCGGCCTCGACCCCATTGCCGATGCGATGATGATTGATGGCGCGGCCGTTGGTGAATTTGCAACGCATCCGACGATTGGCGAGCGTATCAGCGCCCTTAAGCAGCATGCTGGCTCGATGGCGCATACGCTTGACGATTTCGAGGTGAATGCCGATCCCGAGTTTTCCCGTCGGAACACTGCACAACCGGTCGTCGCTGAAGGAAACCTGCTCGAAACATTCAGCGCCCTTTTCGCCCGAAAACCGTCACCGTTTGAAGCGCGGAACAAGGAAAGAGAAAACAGCCCCGCCCCGCGCAATCTGTTCAACAGGGTCAATGTCGGCAATGACCAGAACATGTTCGGTGTGTCGAAAGGCCTGAAGAAAAAGCTGAAGATTGTCGGTCTTGTGTTTATCGGCTTTACAACGCTTTCCACCTGGAGCCTGCAGCAGAACTTTTCAAAGATGGACAGTGTTGAGAAGAACGATTTCAGGCAAGGTGAACAAGAAATCCGGTGAGGCAAAATCGGAGTCTGGCAAATCCGTCAGGCCGCTTGAGAAGAGCGCCCAGGTTCCGAAGTTTTCCGAAACTGCCATCGAGCCGGAAAACAGGGCGACTGAAAAAACAGGCGCTGCCAAAGTAACCAATGCCGTTCTGTCGACAAAGACATCCGGAGATGCGACAGGCAGCAGTGAGCCGGCCACGCAATCAACGCCGGTAAGGGCGGTTCAGCCGTTCGCGGTAAAGCCCGAGCAGGCAAAGGATGCCGGAAAGGCCGAAAAGCCCGCAAAGTCCGGCTTGAAACCCGTTGCCGGCAGCGTGGTCCGCAAGGAAGCCGAAGGCTGGTCACTGCGGTAAGTGGTTTTCGATCTCCTGCTCGATAGTTCTCCAAACGGGGGGTGTAAAGCCAGTACACGCTGCGAACTTCATTAGACACCTGTTGCCTGAAACAAATGGATGTACTCGGTCAGCGGGCCGAGAATACAGATGACCATCTGAAAATGCGATGTTTTGGTGAAGCTTAAATTCTTCAGCCAAGTGGCGTAAGTTACTGCAGTTTCAGTTAGTTTTACTAATTTTTTCATTGTATCCGTACGGGAAACGAAGTTGGTGCTTTCGAAAATCTTATCTTGACGCAGTACCGTACGGTACGGTACATGATATGCGATTTTGGGAGGCAGGTTTGAACCAGCAGAGCGACATTGCAGCAGCGCAGGGCCGATAGGGCGGGAGAAGGCGACAATCTTTCCGCCTCGTTCGCCGGTCCGCTGGCGGGCTCTTTTGCTGGCCCTTTTGCGGGAGAAGGCGATGCGCGACTGGCAGGGCGAGGCGTTGTCCGGGCGCCAGCGCGAAGTGCTGGATGTGGTGCTTGCAGTTGATGGTGGAAGCCGGAGACGGGTTTTCGCTGGCGAAAGTGGCCAAGCGCGCAAGCTGCTCCAAGGAAACGCTGTATAACTGGTTTGGCGACCGGGACGGATTGTTGACCGCGACCGTGCAATGGCAGGCATCCAAGGTGGTGATGCCGGGGCTGGAGGCGGAAAAGCCATCGGCTGGAGGCCTTTCGCAAGGCTCTGATTGCCTTTGCGGCCAACTGGCTGTCGGTCATTACCGGCGGACGTTTCAGCCGCGCTCAACCGGTTGGCGATTTCCCATGCGGGATCAGGAAAGAGCCGGCTTGGCGAAATCGTTCTTCAAAACGGACCGTTGGCGATGACGGGTCGTTTGCGCCCGATCTTTGAAATTGGCGAAGCATCCGGCCTGATTGATACGACGCAGGTTGATGGTCACATGGATGCTGCGCTCAAGACGTTTTTCGGACTGGTGGTCGGCGACTGGCAAATCCGCAAATTGCTGGGCGAGGCGACACGGCCGTCGCCCTCGGGCATTCAAATGACAGCCAAGAGAGCTGTTGAGCAATTCCTCGTTCTTTATGGCGCGGGCGAAGATATCACAAACACTTCAACACACACACAGTTCAAACAGGAGAGTAACATGCGTGTATATTACGATCGCGACGCCGATCTCAATCTCATCAAGGGCAAGAAAGTTCTGATCATCGGTTACGGTTCGCAGGGCCGCGCCCATGCCATGAACCTGAAGGATTCCGGCGCCAAGCACATGGCAGTTGCGCTGCGTCGCGGGTTCCGCCACAGCGAAAAAGGCCGAGGCTGACGGCTTCAAGGTGATGACGCGTTGCCGAAGGCGCCGCCTGGGCTGACCTGATGATGATGGCGACTCCTGACGAATTGCAGGCCGATATTTACACGCGACGAAATCGCTGACAATATCCGTGACGGCGCTGCGATTGCCTTTGCCCATGGCCTCAATGTTCATTTCGGCCTGATCGAGCCGAAGGCAGCGTCGACGTTCTGATGATTGCGCCAAAGGGCCCCGGCCACACGGTGCGCGGTGAATACCAGAAAGGCGGCGGCGTTCCTTGCCTGATCGCTGTTCATCAGGATGCCTCCGGCAATGCCCATGATCTCGGCCTTTCCTATGCCTGCGGCGTTGGCGGCGGACGTTCCGGCATCATCGAAACCAACTTCAAGGAAGAGTGCGAAACCGATCTGTTCGGTGAACAGGTTGTTCTTTGCGGCGGTCTGGTTGAACTGATCCGCGCCGGTTTCGAAACGCTGGTTGAAGCCGGTTATGCGCCTGAAATGGCCTATTTCGAGTGCCTGCACGAAGTGAAGCTGATCGTTGACCTGATCTATGAAGGCGGTATCGCCAACATGAACTACTCGATCTCGAACACCGCCGAATGGGGCGAGTATGTTTCCGGTCCGCGCATCATCACCGCAGAAACGAAGAAAGAGATGAAACGCGTTCTGACCGATATCCAGACCGGCAAGTTCACCTCCGACTGGATGCAGGAATGGCACTCCGGCGCTGCCCGCTTCAAGGGTATCCGCCGCATCAATGACGCACACCAGATCGAGGAAGTTGGCGAAAAACTGCGCGGCATGATGCCGTGGATCAAGGGCAATGCCCTGGTTGATAAAGCCGAAGAACTAAGGCTTGATCCAAGGCTTGTCCGTCTGCCGTCCTCACTTCTCGGGAGGCAGCGGGGTTGAGTGGCAAGGCTGGTGGATGAAGGTGCTCGCCCTGTGTGGAGTAAGTTGCGAAAAATGAGCCGTTCTTCAGCTGAAAGATTGGCGTCGCGGAGCCACTCACGCGGCCTTTAATTCAAACTACATCAAGATTATTCCAACACGGAGGAATTTCAATGACCCTAAAACGTTTTGCGACTGAATTTGGAATGGGTGTGGACCTGCGCGGGCAGGATTATACCAAGGCTGCCGTGCGGGCCGTCAAGGATGCGCTGTATCGCAATTCGCTGACGGTTGCCCATGCGCTGGGCAAAGACCCGTCGGAGATGGTTGTCAAATGCGTGATCGGTGTCGCCAAGCCCGAAGCGGTTGATACGGCAGAAGTCGCAAAGGTTTTCCCCTATGGCGATATCACAGTGACGGCAGAGCATGGCGGGCTTGATCAGGGCAAGCCGGATACAGGGCGGCGTGACGACCATTGCCGTTGCCGCCATTCAGGTGTGGCTCGATATCTGATCCGCCGACCTCGTCGGCTATTTGCGTCCGCGCATCCAGAGCAGGGTGTAATGGGGCGATGAGCAGTATTTCACCCGGCCGTTTGGCAGGCGCCAATTGTTCCATTCCTTGCGGTAGCCCGGTGCCTGTCTGGTGCACCATTCTACGTGCCCGGGTGTGGCGATTGCCTTTTTGGTTTCGCTTTTGATCGTCCGGTCCGCCATCATCAAAAGGCTTATGAATGCATTTGCCGGAAGAGCCGATGACAGGGCGATGCCGGCAGCCATGGTTGAAAGTAGTACGGTTTTGCGAAGGGACATCTGTTTCTCCGGGTTTGTTTCGATCAGGATGCATCAGCAAACCGGTCGCATCAAGCAGAAGTTTGCAGCAAGGCTGATGGTAGTCGAAGTTGTTTCAATGTGGGACAGATTGACGGGTAATTCTGGCATGGTTTTCGCTTGTAAGCCGCCAAACAATGCGGAGAAGCAATATGATCATGCAATCAGGTTCAAACGAGTATTTTCACGAAACTGCATCTGGCGGAAATGATGCAGGGCGCGAGGCAAAGGATGCGGCAAGCGGGTTGCAGGGCAATGTGGCGGCTGATCTGTCTGCACCAGAGAAACGTTCCAGCCAAAGGCATCGTGTGCTGAAAGGCGGCAATATCTACTTCAATCGCGGGTATGGTGCATTTTCCTGCACGGTGAAGAATTTGTCAGATGGCGGGGCGATGGTGCTGATGGAAGACAGTTCCGGCCTTCCCGGAGAGTTCGATTTCGTGATCACCGGTGAAGACAAGACCAGGAAGGCGAGCATCAGCTGGCGTTCAAACGGCCGGGCAGGCATCGTCTTTCATTGAGGATTGGTTCCTCCGTCCGGCGTTTGGGAGGATACCGCGATGTGAAGGAAGCGGAAGGGCACGAATGATTTCGTGCCCTTTTTGCTGTTTGGTCCCGGCATTTGAATATTGATCCGATCGCGGATCGGACCTGCAGCATGCGCCAAAACGAGATCACTACAGGGGCAAGCGCGGGACAGGAAAGGCCGCAAGGATGCTTCAATCCTTGCGGCCCTGGTCTGCGGCAGAACGGGGAGAGGAGATTATTCTGCCGGAGCCATGGTTGCCTGACGAGGCTCATCGCTCTTCAGCAAT
>CAVQPI010000008.1:0-36212 GCA_963714735.1 uncultured Alphaproteobacteria bacterium | reverse complement strand
CTTCATCTCGGCCGAAGTGAAGTAGCTGTTCATAATTCTCGTGGACTATTTCCAATACATTTGCGGGAAGAGGTAAAAGCTCCCGTTTAAAAACAGCCAACTCCTTCTGCCCAGCGAACTTTATGACGAAGCGCTCAAAGTTAATTTTCTGCAGCTGAGCGGGTTTTCCAGCCAAAATACCATACAGCGCATTGAGCAGTGTTGTTTTTCCTGATCCGTTTTCTGCCGAAACAATTTTAGCGCTCGTCTCACAGTGCAGTTCAATTGTCTTGTAACCGTTGACACCTTTAAGTCTAAAACTCTCGATCAATGGATCGCTTGGTTTCGCAACCAAGTTTATCAATGAAGAAGGTTCAGCAATCTCTGTATTTTCCAATCTGAAAATCCTTTTTTATTTAGAAGTTATTCAGTTCACGGAACTCTGCATTGCAAACTGAAACGTAGCCTTGAATGGGGGCAGGGTAAAGGGCGCAGACAGGCTTGGTTCTTAATTTGACCAGATTGCTTGGAAGAACGATTTTGCCACGCTGGATGGGACGAATGATAAAAGTGTCTGAACAGCTAGCACCAATGGTGCGTCTCGTTAAGTTAGCTATTTCCAATCTAAGCCACACTAACACAGCCACAATGTGCACTTACAGCAAATGTCCGCATTGATAGCCGTGCCACAGCGTTTGCGTTGGTCGTTCATAGGCAGCTTTGGGCCGTTCTTGTTGCACCTACGATTTGAAAGGGATGACATTTGACCCGCCGTTGGCAAATGCAACGGGACCCTCAGTGCGAATGGTTGTAAGTGCCTCGTCAAACGCAGCTTGGTCGTCGTCGAAGAGATCATCCCAGACAATGGATGTTCCGTCTTCTGTCACGACTTCCAAAGACCAACTATCGCCACCTTCCAGTTTATAGATATCCACCTTGAACGGCACCCCATCCTCGATGATACGCTGCGAGGCGCTTGATATGATAAGATTAGTTTCGCGTTCCATCTGGTTACCTCGCTGGTTTACCCGAGATTGATAGGATGTTTGATAGAAAAAGCCAACGTCCGTAATGCGGATGCTGCTTGGCAGCACTACCACACCTCACTAATGGCCGGAAAGGGCCGGAAACGCTAATTTGGGAATCTGGTCAGAAGGTCTTCGAAGGGCTCATTTAAGACATTGAATACGATATTTAATAGTGCTTGAGCTCAACAGTTCGTATTGCTGGCATTTCTCAACCTAAACTTCCCTAGAAGCCGTTTTAAGAGTCACTGAAGAGCATTCCTGCCTCTGGATGACTGAAGGGACTCTAAAATTGAAAACCCCTCTGTATGGACTCCTGAAATCGCTCTGAGAGTTAATCTGTACGCAGCTGGGCTTCAATTCTGATCGTTTCTATGTAGAATTCTGCCATGGCTCCAATCAGTGTTTTGATAGCAAATGCAGATCAATTCCTTGCCAATGGAAGAAAATCAAGCTTGAGGAGGAAGGGTTCAAATTCGCTAATTTTCGGATGCCTAAAGATTTCGACGTTGAAACATTCGATATCACTGACCTGACCACTCTGTCAGATTTGCTAACTAGGTTGGAGGGTGCATCGAATGCTTGTGTGATACGTGGATTGCTCAAGGACGGAATTGCTGACAACAAGTTACTTAGGCGATGTAACGGTGTGGGGGCACCTTTCAAGGCGAATGCTTGCCGATGGTTGTGCGTAGACATTGATGAACTGGATCTTCCCAAGGAATTTGCAAGCATTGACGGTCATGAAAGTGAAATCGCTTCATACGTTGCACGAAAGTTACCAGAGCATTTTCGAGGAGTTGATTTCCATTGGCAGTTTTCATCTACATGGGAATTAAGCCAGGTATTCGCATGCATTTGTGGTTCTGGCTGGAAGAAGCAATTTCAGACGATGAAGCTAAGGCCTGGTTGGGTAGCGCATCAATAAAAGTCGACTTGAGTTTGTATAATCCCGTTCAACCTCATTTCACAGCCAGCCCACTATTCGAACCACCGGGATCTGACCCAATAAGGTTAAGATCTGCGCTCTATGAGCATGGTAGCGGTAGAAAAGACGTTCCAATTCCAGAAAACTTGGGCGAATTGGTAAGGTTACACCGGAGAGGATCTAGATCGTCTCGTAATTTGATACGTAGCGGGGCTCAGATTGAACCAAGTGAAATTGTCCGTAACAGCGAGGGCAAAATTACTGATGGTAGGGAAAAGTTCCTTTATCTAAAGTCCATAGAAGCATGCCAGCTGCTTACAAGAGGAAAGAACCTTCCGAGAGATATTCCATCTGTTAACGCTATTGCTGAGATGACTTGGAAGCTTTTTGAAGAAGAAGCTGATTTATCCGACGGGCAATGGGTATTTGCAGATGCCATTGAAAAAGCAAACTATCGACATCGGGATTTGGAAGAGGGTTGGAAACCTAATTCCAGAACTGAAACGACATCACTCATTCCAGAAGTTCAACCCTATTTCGAGATCAACCCGCTGCCAATCGAAGAGGCTGATGCTGAACTCAACTCACTCCTAGCAGAATTCTTTGAAAATGTTGGTGGTGATCAGTCAAGGCAACTTGCCCTCAGAGTAACGATGGGAGCGAGCAAGACAACAAGGGCGATTGCACACCTCAAACAATTGCTGAGAGAAAACCCTGCTCTTCACGTCCATATCTATCTGCCCACTCATGCTTTGATTGAAGAGCAGTTGGAAAACCTGCAGGATGTTCCCGATGGTGTTCAGGTCGTTCACATGCGCGGAAGAGGCCATGAAGACGAAGAGGGCAACAAACTTTGCCAACGCTACGAATATGTACGGTCTCTTGAAGAGGCTGGCATATCGGTGAGACCCAATGCTTGCCGTCGAAGTGCGTTTGAAAGATGCGAGCATTACGACGATTGTGCCTACTGGGATCAATTCTGGCGAGAAGGGGGTGGAAGCATTAGATTGTTTCCCCATGCTTATCTCGCAATTCACAAGACAGACAGGATTCCAGAGCCGGATATCGTCATCATCGACGAAGCTTTCCTTACAGCACTCCATCAAAAATTGACCATTCGTGCAGAGGATTTGCGACCTGCTTTTGTTGGTACGGCGGCCCCTGATCTTGGCAACCAGATTGCTGATTGAATAGCCCCGCGTTTCCTAGACACCCTGCGGGTTCAGTTTCTGCTGCTTTTCAAAGTCTAGCGGGTGACAGCATCCCGTTGTTAGCGTGTTTGCGTTTTGGATTATAGAACATCTCGATGTAATCGAACACGTCTGATCTTGCGTCATCTCTCGTGTCGTGTAGGTTCTTCTGCGAATGCGTTCGCGCTTGAGTAAGCTGAAGAAGTTTTCCGCGACAGCGTTATCATGACAGTTTCCACGGCGGCTCATGCTGTGTTCCAGATTGTGATGCTTCAGGAATGAAGCCCAATCCATGCTGGTAAACTGCGATCCCTGATCTGAATGGATCAGCACCTTGTCTCTTTGGCTTCCTGCGCCACACAGCCATCAGTAACGCCTGAAGAACAAGATCGGTCGTCTGGCGGCTTTGCATGGCCCAGCCAACGACGCGCCGTGAGAATAGGTCGATGACGACAGCCAGATATGCAAAGCCCTCATAGGTCTTGATATAGGTGATGTCCGTGACCCAAACGCGATCAGGATGGAGCGACTTCGAACTGACGATCCAGTGTGTTGTCGACGGCAATAGATGGCGTCCGCCATATTTGCCAGGACGGCGTTTGTAACCAATCTGCGCCTTAATCCCTGCCAACCTTGTCAGCCTCGCCACACGGTTCGGGCAGCATGTCTCACCTTGATCCCTCAAGTCGTCATGAAGCTTGCGGTAGCCGTAGACTTTGCCGCTGTCCTCCCACGCATCCTTGAGCAGCTCTGTTTGCCGCTTGTCTTCAACAGCGCGTTTGCTGAACGGCCGCTTCAGCCACGCATAAAAGCCACTTGGATGAACACGGAGCATCCGACACATTGAACGGATCGAAAACACTGGACGATGCTCTGCCACGAACGCGTACTCTCACTTTGCATCCCTGGCGAAATACGCGGTGGCTTTTTTTAAGATGTCGCGCTCCTCGGTGACACGCGCCAGTTCCTGCTTCAACCGCCTGATCTCGGAAGACTGATCATCCTTCCCGGCACTGCCAGAGGGAACAGCATATCGCTTCATCCAGCCGTAAAGCGAGTGCGTACTGACACCCAATCGCTTCGATACATCCGCAACAGAATGACCCCGCTCCGTAATCTGCTTGATCGCATCAATCTTGAAATCTTCGGTAAATCTTGGCTTGCCCATGATCGTCTCCTTGTCCTCATTTTTAGGGTACAAGGTGTCTACAAATCTAGGGGCTATTCAAACCCTTCGGCATTCCGCGACCCGAAAAGCGCTCCCTTCTTGAAAGTTGATATATCAGAAAAACCCGAAGCAACGTCTTTGGAAGAGGCTATCAAGATCGCGGTAGCTTCACGCGAAGTCGATCACAAGCTTGTAACGCCCAGCCAGGATGGCCGGAAGAATAGAACCGGCTGCAAAAGCCACCAACGACGAATACCAGCGGAAGCATATCGTATTTTGGAGAAGCGACTGGTCGGAATTTCCGGGCGCATAGGTAACGTGACTGATTTCGAGACCTTGCATCAATGTGTTTCTAAACAATCCTTGGGCCAAAACGGCATTCATGGCGTCGGCGATCTGATGGTTTATGACGTTGCGCTTCGAATTGGTCTTTGGATGGGGAAGGCTTTTCACCCCCAACAAGTCTATCTACACGCACACCCTTTAAAATCGGCAAAACTGATTTTTGTCTCGAAAGTGGGTGGAAGATTGTCGAAGTCAGATTTCCCTGAGCCTTTTCAGAAGCTGTCTTGTATCGAGATCGAGAATTTTATGTGTACCTATTTTAAGGAGATTAGCGGGGTTTATGAAAAAATTAGCGAGGCGCTCGCTGATTAGCGTGCACGGTTATGTCCCTGTTTCACCAGCTTGGTGGTTACTATGTGGTTACTTTTTCCAAAGACGCCATATTTGAGGCATCACTAACTCATTGATTTTATTGGTGCACCCGACAGGATTCGAACCTGTGACCTCTGCCTTCGGAGGGCAGCACTCTATCCAGCTGAGCTACGGGTGCTTGTTGCGTGTCTTGCACGGATGGCAACGGTGTAGACGATTCACCCTACGGCTTCAACGCCAAATTGGCCCCATCTCACGCAAGTTGTCTTACATGTCTCATGTCCTGCATCCATTTGCGGCTTTGCTGAGTAAGCCGCCACAAACAGATCCGGTCCGGGATACCAATAATCTCAATTTGTTAACCGGCGACCCGTCTGCCCATTCAAACAAAGCCATTTCGGGCTTGATCAACAGACTCAAACCATACCCTGTTTGTGTAGGTCGGCCAGTGTGTCATCAAGCGTCTTCTTCGCCTTTGATATCAGTTCATCGGCCTCTTCATGGCTCAGTGTCAGTGGCGGGCAAATAATCAGACGGTCGCGCACCGCACGCATGACGAGGCCGTTTTTAAACGAATGATCGCGGGCAAGGCTGCCAACCTGTCCTTCCGGCTCGAAGCGTTTGGCTAAATTGTTCTTGTCCGGCACCAGTTCAAGTGCGCCCATCAGGCCTTTCATTCGGGCTTCTCCAACCAGTGGATGGTCTTTCAGTGCGGTCCAGCGCTGTCCAAGATAAGGCCCAATATCATTGGCAACACGCTCGACAAGTTTTTCACGGTGCATGATTTTGAGATTTGCGATGGATGCCGCGCAGGTGGCCGGATGACCGGAATAGGTATAGCCGTGATAAAATTCGCCCCCGACGGTGTGAAAGACGTCGGCCATTTTATCGGAAATGGTTACCGCTCCGATCGGCAGATAACCGGAGGAAAGCCCCTTCGCCATGGTCATCATGTCAGGAGTCAGTGTCATAGGTTTGACACCCGAACCAGGAGCCCGTCCTGCCGAAACCGCAAATTACCTCGTCGGAAATGAACAGAATATCACGCTCGGACAAAATCCGTTTGACTTCTGGCCAGTAGCTTTCAGGTGGGATGATGACGCCGCCCGCACCCTGAATCGGTTCGGCAATAAATGCAGCAACATTTTCCTCGCCAAGCTCATCAATTTTCTGCTCAAGAGCCCGGGCTGCCTTGATACCAAATTCCTCGGGTGTCATGTCACGGCCTTCATTGAACCAGTAAGGCTGCATGATATGTTCCACGTCGCCAATAACACCACCCTGCGTGTGCATCCCAGCCATGCCGCCCAGGGCTGCAGAGGCGACCGTTGAGCCATGATAGGCGTTTTCACGGGACAGAATGATCTTTTTCTCCGGCTTGCCCAGCATCTGCCAATAGGTTCGAACCATTCGGACAACAGTATCATTGCCATCGGAACCTGAGCCGCCAAAAAAGCTCATGGTAAACTGGGGCGGCGTGATTTCTGCCAGCATTTCGGAAAGCTGAATGGCAGGCTCAGTCGTCGTTTTGAAGAAGGTGTTGTAATAGGAGAGTTCGCTCATCTGGGCACGAACCGCCTCGACAATTTCCTGACGCCCGTGACCCACATTCACACACCACAGACCCGCCATTCCATCCATGATGCGATTGCCATCGGAATCCCAGAGCCATACACCGTCGGCGCGGGTGATTACACGACGTTCATCAAGCCCAAGTGTCTTGTGATCGGTAAACGGATGAAAATGGAACTTGGCATCCTTTGCACGCAAATCGGCAGTAGACAGGTTAACGTTCATCGTAAATTCCTCAGCGGTTTGGTCTTTCGATCATTTTCCTGCGCGGCTTTGCTGGCAGATCGATCGTTTCAGTGCTAAATGCAGATCATAATTGCAATGTTTCGGCAAGACTGGCCGAAACAATTTTAGCGCGTTCAATTATCAACCGAAGCCTCGGAACCACCCATGCCGCCTTCCAAACTCCCTACAGCCGGCCAGATTTTTCTGGAGAAACACCCCGAGATCGAATCTGTCGATCTGCTTGTCAGTGACCTGAACGGCGTCATGCGCGGCAAGTGGGCACCAGCGGACGCAATCAAGAAAGTTGATTTTCCAGGCGTAAACCTGCCAATGTCGATTTTCGGCTTCGACATTTGGGGCAGGGAAGTAGAGGAAACCGGCCTGCATATCGATAGCGGGGATCTTGACGGTTATTGCGTTGCCATCGATGGCCGTATTTCACCGGTGCGCTGGGCAAGCCGCCCCACTGCACAGGTCCTGATGACCATGCTGGACGACAAAAGAAAACCGTTTTTTGCAGATCCGCGCAATGCGCTGCAAAAAGTTGTAAACCGTTTCATAAAAATGGGCCTCACACCGGTAACCGCGTTCGAACTCGAATTCTATCTGGTTGATCCCGCCGCCTTCAAGCAGACAGGGCGGATTGCCCGCGGGATTGACGAAAATGCGCCTGATCCGCAGAACATGTATTCGCTGGCCGAGTTGACAGGTCAGGCCGATCTTTTTGCCGACATAAGGGCTGCGGCGTTGGAGCAGGGCCTGCCGATTGATACGATCATCAAGGAAGCAGCTCCGGGCCAGTTCGAGGTCAATTTGCAGCACCGGGCCGATCCGATGGCTGCCGCCGATGATGCTGTCCTGCTCCGCCGACTGATCAGTGAATGCGCCATCAAATACGGTCTTCGCGCTACCTTCATGGCCAAGCCTTTCCTGGGTTGGCCGGGTAACGGCATGCATGTTCATGCGAGCCTTCTTGATAAGAACGGGGATAATATTTTCTCAAAAGAGGGTGGCGATGAACAGCTGGAAAGCGCCATCGCCGGGTTATTGGAGACAATGCGCGATTCACTGCTGTTTTTCGTGCCGGGCTTCAACGGCTACCGCCGCCTGCAGCCGGGTTCCTATGCACCAACGCGAATTGCATGGGGTCGCAACAACCGTTCGGTTGCCGTGAGGGTCCCCGCGTCTGAACGCGCGGCAAACAGGTTGGAACACCGCCTTTCAGGTGCTGATGCCAATCCGTATTTCGTGCTCGCCGCGGTGCTGGGAGGAATGCTCAAGGGACTCGAAGAAAATCTCGTGCCGCCAAAACCGGTCGTCGGCAATGCCTATGCAAAATCCCTGCCGATCCTTTCTGACGACATGGATGATGCAATAGCCGACTTTGAACAATCCGCCTTTATCCGAAAGCTGATCGGAAAGGATCTTCAGAAGATTTTTGCCGAGGTCAAAAAGGTCGAACTTGCTGCGTTTGACAATGAAATCACGCCGCTTGAACGCTCTACCTACCTGTGAGTGAAAAGCGTTATTGGTAATAGATTTCAGTGAGGGGCTGTCTCGATTTTCACCTTGCTTGCAAAAAACGCAACCATTCCGGCCAGTTCCAACGCTTCGTCATATGGCATTTCATAGCCCCACAATGCGTTGTCTATTTCGTGATTGCCAACCTTTACGTTCCAGTAACGCGCCTTTCCCTTGAACGGGCATCTGGTTACGTGGTGTGAATCACGCAGGAAATCCTCAAACACATCCTCGATGGGGATATAGTAGACCGGTGCGTGATTAGTTTCCTCGACAATCAGCACATCATCAGAGCGAGCGATTTCGGTTTCATCTGCACTAACGCGTATCGCTCCGCCAAAACGTGAAATTTTGACCTGGTGATCAGGGTGTTTGGCAAAACCGGGTGCCGGATTAGTTTCTGGAAACATCATTTGCTCCTTGTGGCAATATGATGCGCATAGAAACCTGTTCTGGCAAGGGGCTCTGGTTGAAATTCATTCCCGACAAATTCACCCCCGGAATAAACTGCGCAGAAAGCGAAGTTTGGTTTTTACCCGGCTACAGGCCATGGGTGGATTACCTTGACTGATATCGAAGACTAGCCGGGAAAGGGTCTAATGAACGCTGAGCGGCACAAGCTGATGCTCGGCAAAGTATGTCCATGCCGCAGCGGGACTGTCGCAAATGGCGAGGGTTTCCCCGCTTGCTGAAAAAACACCCCAGGGTTCAGCAAAAGAAACTTCCGGAGGCAGCAATTTCAGTTCGTCGCTTCGAATCGCACGGACAAATCCGATCTGCCCCTCTCCCAGGGAAAACAGCTCTCTTTCGGCCTGTTTTGTCATTTCCTTGTCATGGAACATTTGTTTTCCTTCAGTTAAGGACCTTGAACGAATATCAGCTTACGGACCTGATCTTGATCTGGCGTGAGGTGGATTTCGGTTCCGGCCGCATGAGGTCGATTGAAAGCAAGCCATTTCGCAAATCACAAGCTTCAATCTCAATACCGTTGGCCAGGATGAAGGTTTTTTGAAACTGCCGAGCGGCGATGCCTCGATGAAGAAACTGGCGATCAGGATCATTTGCCTGCCGGCCCTGTATGGTCAGCTGGTTGTTTTCGATTGAAACATCAAGATCGTTTTCGCCAAAACCGGCCACAGCCAGCGTGATGCGTAACTTCAGCACACCATCGCTCTCGAATTTCTCGATATTGTAAGGTGGATACCCATCCCCGCTTGTTCGGGTGATTTTTTCCACCATCCTCTCGATTTCCTCGAAACCGAGCAGAAGCGGACTGGTCAAGCTTGTAATACGCGTCATGTTACCTCTCGATCCCTTCGACATGGGCGGCATTCAAACCGCATCACGTCATTTCGGCAATCCTTCGTTCGGCCCGAAAAGGCACCGCAACACAAGGAATATGGTTACATTAATGCCCTGCTTCAAGGCTCAATTCGTGCAGGGGTGACAAATGCATGACATCGCATTATTAGAGATGAAAATTTCCTCGGGGGTGAATTCCCCCGTTTTTCCAATGTTGATCAACTACCAACAGAATTCTCAAAAATCAGAGGGGAAGCTCCGTGGCATCACAAAGACAGCGGGTCAAAGCAGGCGGCCTACAGGTCGATGAAGGGCTGTATAATTTCATCAATGACGAAGCACTTCCGGGAACCGGGGTGAAGAAAGCCAGCTTCTGGAAAGGCTTCGGAGAGATTGTTGGGGATTTGACACCTGAAAACCAGTCCCTCCTGGCTCGCCGGGACACTCTGCAGACCCAGATTGATCAATGGTATCTGGACAATCCCGGCAAATTCAGCGACATGCGCGCCTACAAGGCATTCCTGAAAAAAATCGGTTATCTGGTGCCGGAAGGAAAGAGCTTTTCCGTCAATACTTCGAAAGTGGACGATGAATTGACGACCATCGCCGGCGCGCAGCTGGTCGTCCCGGTGATGAACGCACGTTACGCGCTCAATGCGGCCAATGCGCGTTGGGGTTCGCTTTATGATGCGCTTTACGGCACTGATGCCATCCCTGAAAAAAACGGAGCGGAAAAAGGCAAGGGATACAATCCCGTTCGCGGCAAGAAAGTTGTTGCCTGGGGCCGCAAGTTCCTCGACCAGTCCGCACCACTCAAGGATGCGAAGCATTCACAAGCATGTGGCTACAGCGTAAAGGGCGGAAAGCTTGTCGTTGAACTGGCAAAGGGCGAAACCACCGGCCTTTCAGATCCGAAACAGTTTGCCGGGTTTACCGGTGAAGCCTCCAGTCCGAACTCAATCCTGCTTGTCAATAATGATCTACATGTCGAAATCATTATCGAGGCAGATCATCCCATAGGCAAGGACGACAAGGCGAATGTTGCCGATATCGTTCTGGAATCTGCAGTTTCCGCCATCATGGACTGCGAAGATTCCATTGCCGCTGTGGATGCGGAGGACAAGATTGTTGTCTACCGCAACTGGCTCGGCCTAATGAACGGGACCCTTGAAGACAGTTTTGAGAAAGGCGGCAAGACCCTCACCCGTAAACTCAATGGCGACAAGGAGTTCAAAAAACCCAATGGTCGCCCCGCTTCCCTCCATGGCCGCGCTCTGATGTTTGTCCGCAATGTCGGCCACCTGATGACCAACCCGGCTATTCTTGACAAGAACGGGAACGAGATTCCCGAGGGTATCATGGATTGCGCCATGACCGTCCTTTGTGCGCTGCATGATGTGGGACCCAATGGCAAACGAATGAATTCCCGCAAGGGCTCTGTCTATATCGTCAAGCCAAAGATGCACGGCCCTGACGAAGTTGCCTTTGCCAACAAACTGTTTGGCAGGGTCGAAGACTTGTTGGGAATGAAAAAGAATACCATCAAGATGGGCATCATGGACGAAGAGCGCCGTACTTCCATCAATCTGAAGGAGTGCATTAGGGCCGCCAAATCCCGTGTTGTATTCATCAATACCGGCTTCCTTGACCGTACCGGCGATGAAATTCACACCTCCATGAATGCGGGTCCGATGATCCGCAAGGGTGACATGAAATCATCCACCTGGATTCAGGCCTATGAAAACAACAATGTGGATGTGGGGCTTGCCTGTGGCCTGGCCGGCCACGCGCAAATCGGAAAGGGAATGTGGGCAGCGCCGGACATGATGGCAGACATGCTGAAGCAGAAAATCATTCATCCGAAATCAGGCGCAAACACTGCCTGGGTCCCCTCACCCACCGCGGCGACGCTGCACGCCACCCATTACCATCAGGTGAAGGTGGCAGATGTTCAAAAGCAGATTGCCAAACGCAAAAAGGCAAAGGTCGAAGACATATTGAACGTGCCGGTGGCGACACGTCCAAACTGGGACAAGAAGGCTATCCGCGAAGAGCTCGACAACAATTCCCAGGGTATTCTCGGTTATGTTGTTCGTTGGGTGGATCAGGGCGTTGGTTGCTCCAAAGTGCCTGATATTCACAATGTCGGCCTGATGGAAGATCGCGCAACGCTCCGGATCTCCTCCCAGCACATGGCAAACTGGCTGCATCATGGTGTCTGCTCGAAAGCCGATGTGATGGCGTCTTTGAAACGCATGGCGAAAGTCGTTGACAAACAAAACAAGGATGATCCTGCCTATATGCCAATGGCGGCCGATTTCGAAAAGTCGATCGCATTTCAAGCTGCTTGTGACCTGGTTCTGCTCGGACGCGAGCAGCCTTCCGGCTATACTGAGCCGGTCCTGCATCGCCGTCGCCGCGAGCTGAAGGGCAGTTGATCTGCCAACCGGTTACCTGCAAAACAAATCAACGGCGCGTTCATTACGCGCCGTTTTTCGTTTATATCTGCCTTAAACCTGCAGCGCGACCAAAGAGGAACGAAAAATGGCGGAAGACACCTATCTCATATCCGCAGAGGATATAGAATCCATGGAGGGTTTAGAAAAAAGTCATTTTCTCAATGGAAACGCCGTTCGCGTCAACAAATCTCTGGGCGATATGACAGGACTGACCGGAATAGGTTTTCATCTGATAGAAGTTGAACCGGGTCGCGAAACTACTGAATTTCACAAGCATTACCACGAGGATGAGGCAGTGTTCATTCTGTCAGGCAATGCGAAGGCACGAATTGGTGACAAGGAATTCGCGGTAAAGACAGGCGACTTTATTGGATATCGCAAGGGCGGCCTCGCGCACTCCATAGAAAATACTGGCAAGGACGTGTTGCGATGCATCGTCGTTGGCGAGCGATTGGCACATGATGTCGGTGATTACCCGGACAAGGCAAAGAGGATTTACAGACAGGCAGGCCTCAAACCCAACCTCGTCAATTTGGATGATATTGAAGAGCCTGCAATGGGTGCCAAAAAATAGGTAGGCTGCTACAAAAAAACCGGCGCTTTGCAACGCCGGTTTTCTCAATAAACTATCAGTAAAACTACTGCTTCACGACGACCTTTGCGCGGCCATTGACCCGCGAATACAGGTCTATGATGTCCTGATTGATCAGGCGGATACAGCCGGAAGATGCCGCGGTACCAATCGACTTCCATTGCGGGGTCCCGTGTAGGCGGTAAAGCGTGTCCTTGCCATCCTGAAACAGGTAAAGCGCACGCGCTCCCAAAGGATTGCTCAGGCCAGGCTCCATCCCGCCATTGTCAGCGCTGTACTTCACCAGTTCGGGCTGGCGCGCGATCATCTCATCAGGCGGTGTCCATGTCGGCCATTCGCGTTTCCAACCGATATAGGCATTGCCCTCCCACTCGAATCCCTGGCGACCAACACCCACGCCGTACCGCATGGCTGTGCCGTCTGTTTCAACAAGATACAGAAAGCGCTGCGCCACATCGACAATGATCGTGCCGGGTTTTTCAGTTGTCTGATAGGGGACGCGCTGGCGCAGATATTTCTTGTCCATCTCCTTTACGGGAATGGCAGGAAGCTCAAAACCGCCATCAACTTTCGCACCATAATCACGGATGAATTCTCGGGAAGGATGGCGGAAAGTATTGAAAGTGTCCGGTTTTCCATTGAAGGCGGCGCGCGTGAAATTGAATTTGGGCATCTCAGGCACCGTATAACTGCAACCTGTGAGGAGCAGTGTTACGGCGAGGCCTGCAATGGCCATTGCGGGTAGGCGTTTCATTTGAAGTACCTTCTTGCAGCCGATTATTTGGCCACAGTTCGAATCTCGGGTGATTTTCAAGCAGCTAATCCAAGCCGTTGACAAACGCCAATGATATTAATGTGAACCGTGGGCCATATAATGGGATTTAGAATTGTGTTGCTGAATTCAGCACATTTTGAAATTCCTGTCTTCTGGGTCAAGATACCAGTCGAATCGGGTTCATCTGTGAAAAGTGTGCAACATGCCTGTAATCGAGATTGGTGCTGAAAATCCGCTTCAGGACGGCCGCCAGTCGGAACGTGCCCTTGCCATACAGCGCGGCATGATCCGGCATCTGGAAACGCTTGGCATGGCAGTATTGAGCGAATTCCCGTTGGCCAATGGCAGGCGTGCAGACCTGCTCGCCCTTGATCGCAAGGGATTGTTCCTGATCGTTGAAATCAAGTCTTCCATCGAGGACTTTCGCGTGGATCGCAAATGGACGGAATATGCCGACTATTGCGACAGGTTCCTCTTTGCAACGGGCCATCATGTTCCCCCGGACATATTTCCTGAAAGCGAAGGGCTTTATATCGCCGATGAATATGGCGCGCACCCCGTGCGGGAACCAGAGGAATCAAAACTTGCCGGAGCCACCAGAAAGGCGCTGACGCTGCGTTTTGCAAGGCTTGCCGCCAGGCGTGCAGAAAGAATAAGCCGATTTACTCTCGCCAATCTTGGCGAATTACCAGCTCGATCAGACAGCGAGGAGTTTTGAGGGCTCCGTTAACGGGGTGCCCGTTTTGCAAGGATGCGCTGCAGCGTTCGCCGGTGCATGTTCAGTCTGCGGGCAGTTTCTGAAACGTTCCGGTCACACAATTCATAAACGCGCAAAATGTGTTCCCAGCGAACACGGTCTGCGGACATCGGGTTTTCGGGCGGGTCAGCCTTCTCATCCGGTTTGCGCATCAGCGCAGCGAACACTTCGTCAGCATCTGCCGGTTTTGAAAGGTAATCAACCGCACCCATCTTCACGGCTGTAACGGCCGTCGCTATGTTGCCATAACCGGTCAGAATGATTGCCTTGCAGTCCGGCTTCACCTTTCTGATGGCACCCACCACGTCAAGGCCGTTGCCATCGCCCAGACGCATATCAACTACGGCAAAGTCCGGCGCTTCTATTTTGATTTTCTGAAGCGCCTCGGCAAGGGATTCGGCCTGATCCACCTCAAAACCCCGTGTCTCCATGGCTCTCCCCAACCGTGTCAGAAACGGCCGGTCGTCGTCGACCAAAAGCAGGCGTCGATGCTCGGGCAAGTCATTTTCGGTTGAAACGTTGTTCACAATCGTCTTCCTTTATTCCTGCCTGCAGAAGATAGTGCCATTTTCACATTCTGCAAATGTGTTCATTTCCCTTGGTAAAGGGTTTGCACCAAAGGTCAGCCAGTTGCAACGCTTTCAAAATCATTGCGTTTCCAGTTGATAACAACACAGGCACCGGTTTGATCATCCAAAGAGCGGTTAGAAAACCTGAGGGATGCACCATTTCGTTCCAATAGTGTTTTAGCAATAAACAGACCGAGACCAAGACCACCGCCTGTTTCAACCGCCGCATCACTTCGTCTGGAGATAAAGGGGTCTCCGATTTTTTCAAGGATGCCCTCGCTGAAGCCCGGCCCGTCATCAAGAATGGAAAGGGTTACTGTGTCTCGGTCCCAACTCGCCTTGAACACAATTTCCCGGACACCAAAATCAAAAGCATTTTCAAGTATATTGCTGATGCCGTACAGAACCGCAGCATTACGCCTCATGGCAGGCTCGGCGCCTTCACCGTCCATATGGATAATGACCTTCTTTTCCGTTTCACGGTAGGGGACGGTCACCTCTTCCATCAGCACACCGAGAGACATGGTAATGATATTTTCATCTCCCTCGGAAGAAAGCGACGATATCTTTCGCAGGATGTCACGGCAGCGGTCTGCCTGGCTTTTCAACAATTCTGCATCCTCGCGCAGGTGCGAACCCTGTGCCGCCTCAAGCATCATTTCCTTTGCCACAAGCGAGATGGTGGCAAGCGGTGTTCCCAGCTCATGTGCAGCTGCGGCTGCAAGGCCGTCCAGATTGGACATCAGTTGCTCACGCTGCAAAACCAATTCGGTAGCTGCAAGAGCGTCAGCCAGTTTCCTCGATTCGTCAGCCACCCGGAAAATATAGATCGCGGTAAAACAGGTTGTAGAGGCAAGCGCTACCCAGATACCAGCTTTCAACTCCAGCGGCAGCGACAAGCCCCCCTGCTCAAACCATGGCAACGGCTCGTGGAAGAAAACCAAGAAAAGTGAAATTCCGAGTGCGAAAACAAGCAGCGGAAGGACATTTCGTACGCGTTGGGATGCAGCTGAAATCACAACAGGAACCGCGATCAGAACCACGAAGGGGTTTTGAATACCACCGGTGAGATAGAGCAGGACGGTAAGCTGAAGTATGTCGTAAGCCAAAAGGGCGGTTACGGATTGGCCACGCCAGCGAACATTGCCAGGATAGCGTAGGCGCAAGAATATATTCAGCCAGGCCGACATCGCGATCAGCAGCATGCAAGGCAGCAGCAGGAGATCAAAACCCATGACAAAGTGAACAAACAGGACTGCAATGGTCTGCCCAATAACCGCCAACCATCGAATGCGGATCAGCGTCTCGAGGCGTAGCGCCAGATTTTCCCTGTGCTGGACCGGATTTTCAAACACGCTGCTTCCTCATCAAGGGCTACCGGGCGGTCGCAAACCTTTACCGATAAACCAAGAACGTTTTTTCATGATGTTTCAAGCCTTGTGTTGGACTGCCCGAGTTTCATCAGGACCTTGGCCTTGTTCGGGTTGTCGCTTTTTCATTGGCCGGATCGTCGGGCCAGAAGTGTTTCGGATAGCGTCCGCGCATATCCTTGCGGACGTCCTGCCAACTTCCCGCCCAGAATCCGCTGATATCGATCGTCTTCTGTACCGGGCGCATGGCCGGTGACAAGAATTCGAGAACAACCGGTACTCGTCCTTCACAGATCGCAGGGTGCGCGCTCAGACCATAAAACTCCTGAACTTTCGCGCGCAGAGTCACGCCATCAGGCGAATATTCCAAAGAGTGGGCAATTCCACTGGGTAGCGTCATTTTTTTCGGGGCAAGGCGGTCGACGGCCATCATGTTTTCATATCCGGAATGAAGTTTAAGGCCTTCGATAAAAGTCTCCGGTGAAAGGTGTAAAAGACTGCTGGCATTCGTGAGCAATGGCGCCAACCATTCTTCCAGAGTGTTTTCCAGCGTATCATCATCAACTGCAGCAAATCGGTCAGGAAAAATAGAGTGCAGAAGGGCCAGCCTGTTGCGAAGGGAAGCCGCACTACCGCTTGAGAGATATTCCTTTAGCCCGCTTGCACGCACATGCTCAACAATGCGGCCTGCAATGTTGTCTTCCGGGGCAATCGTTGTCGGTTTTCTGGCCATCACAATACTGCCAAGACGCATCACCAGATTTGCCTTGAAAGTATCGCCTGCCTCCTGAAGTGAAACCTCCCTCGTTGTGGTGATGGCATCTCCGTGGAGCGTTTCGATCTCATGCTTTTGAAGGGTGGCGGCAGACAATATGCGAGCCGAAGCTGCAGAACCCTGCATTTCGCAAATGGCAAGCCATTCCTCTCTCGCCAAAGGTGAAACGGCATCCAGCACTGCCCGTCGGCCATTCGACAATAAGTACGTCATTGCGGACTGATGCCCCTTACTTACATCTGCAGGACCCATCCGTTTTGCAATACGCTCAGGCCATGCAAATGATAGCAAAGCGCCCGGGGACAATGATTCGGTTTGACCCGTGTGCGATTCCTGATCTGTTGGCTGCCTCGCTTTTCCGCTCTTTGCACTCTTGGCGATGGGCGCTGCTCCGGCCAAAACCCGTCGCGAAAGCTGGTCCTTACATTCGGGAAGATTTTCAAGTCGCGCCGCAAGATCGATATCATTTCCGCCTGCCCCCCTTTCAGTAACCAACAAAGCGAGCCGCGCTGCCGGTTCTGCCATTTTCCAAATTCTGCCCCTGTCCACCATATGGGCAAGGCGGGGTGGCAAAGGCATGTTTCTTATGTTTTTTCCAGAAGGGGTAATCCGGTTCTCGTCATCAAGGGCGCCGATTGCCTTGAGGGTCTTACAGGCTGTTTCCCAGGCAGGTTTTGGCGGCAGATCAAGCCAAGAAAGGCTGGCAGGCTCTTGAATGCCCCAATCGGCAAGATCAAGCACAAGACTGCTCAATTCCGCATCCAGTATTTCCGGTCTTTCCTGATCAGGCAGTGAGTTTGTCTGCCCCTGATGCCAAAGCCTGATGCAAATGCCCGGTCTTGTCCGACCTGCCCGCCCGGCGCGCTGGTCAATGGCGGCCCTTGAAGCGCGCACGGTTTCAAGCCGATTGAGACCGGTAGCAGGTTCATGGCGCGATACCCTGGCAAGGCCGCAATCAATCACGATTGTAACCCCGTCAAGCGTCAGCGATGTCTGTGCAATACTGGTTGCAAGAACCACTTTACGGCGACCTTCCGCAGCGGGGCTGATTGCCGCACGCTGGTCCTGTGGCTTCATGGCACCATAGAGCGCGTGGACATCTACGTTATCGGGAAGACCTTGGAGGTTTTCAATTGTGCGGTGGATTTCACCTTGCCCCGGCAAAAAACATAACAGACTTCCAACATCCTCGCGCAGCGCCGTGCGAACAGCACCCGCCATCTCCTGTTCCAGACGCTTTTCCGGCCGACGTGGCTGATACCGGATTTCCACCGGGTAACTGCGCCCCTCGCTCCTGATTACAGCAGCGTCTCCCAGGATTTCTGCAACCGCAGCACCATCGAGCGTGGCGGACATGGGCAATATACGAAGGTCATTTCGAAGCGAGAGCTGAACATCCCTGGCGAGGGCAAGTCCCAAATCCCCCTCCAGATTTCGTTCGTGAAATTCATCAAAACAGATACAGGCCACATCGGAGAGTTCGGGATCATCGAGGATCATTCGGGTAAAGACCCCTTCCGTGATGAACTCGATACGAGTATCAGAACTGACACAGGAGTCCATGCGCACACGATAGCCGATGGTGACACCGGGCTTTTCCCTGATCAGCGAAGCCATGTGTTCGGCGGCAGCTCTTGCTGCCAGCCTGCGTGGTTCGAGTACGAGTATCCGCCGGTGTCCGCGCCAGGGCTCATGCAAGAGAGCGAGTGGCACCCGACTGGTTTTACCGGCGCCAGGTGGTGCAACAAGAACTGCGCTGTTCTCTGTTCGCAACACATGAAGAAGCTTTTCCATGCAAGCGTCGATCGGGAGCTCGGGTAGCCCAGCATAGGTTTTTTGCAACGCCGACTTCATTGTTCGCAATCGGTTTCAGTCAAGACTACGGTTCTGCCCCCTGCTGCCTCAGCATCTTCGAGATCATGTGTCACCAGAAGAACAGGCAGATTCCGTTTTTTGGCTTCAGCAAAAACAAATTCACGGATCTGGTTGCGCAGCTGTGTATCCAGCTTGGAAAACGGCTCATCAAGAAGCAGCGCGCCCGGTTCAGCCAACAGAACGCGCATCAGGGCGATTCGGGACCTCTGCCCCCCGGAAAGGGTCGCCGGATCACGGTCTGCCAGTCCCGCCATATCGGCATCAACCAGAGCCTGTTCCACAATTGCCTGGCGATCTGACCTTGATTGTCCCTTCTTCCTGATCAACGCAAAGGCCAGGTTTTCACCAACACTCATATGGGGGAAAAGCAAAGCGTCCTGAAACATCAGGCCAATACGGCGCTTGTTGGCCGGAAGCCCAGTGATGTTCTTTCCATCAAGATATATATTTCCCTGCGCCTTAAAAACCGGATCAAGAAATCCGGCCGCAAATGCCAAGAGGCTGGACTTGCCCGAGCCGGAAGGCCCCATAACTGTCAGCACTTCGCCAGGATTGATGGTTGTATCGAGGCTGACCAGTCTCCTGCCGTCCAGACTGACCGACACGCGATCAAGAACAAGGTTGTGGTCTGCTGGTTTTTGCAGGTTATTCATGTGGTCGCCTTCATGCCACTCCGCCTTGCAAATAGCAGTGCAGGGACCGCAGATGCAATTGCGAACCCTATAAAGGGGAGGAACATCTGCAAAAAGGCGTAAACGCCGATAATGCGGCGGTCCCCTCCGGAGGCAAGCACCACAGCTTCCGTTGTAAGGGTGGACCAACGACCCGCACCAATCAGTACAGTCGGGAGATACTGGCCAACTGAAACCGCAAAGCCGATTGCGACAGCCGCCAGTATTGCTCGTAGCATCATCGGCATTCTGATCTTCCAGAATGCGCGGTCAGCTCCCACTCCCATACTCGCCGCCGCCTGCAGATACCGCTTGTCAAAAGCGCGCCAGGGATCTGACAATGAAAGAAAAACATAGGGCAAGACAAAAATCAGGTGAACGAGGGCAAGGGCAACGAAACTGGCATTCATACCCGTCACCAGAAAGAGCATCTGGAGCCCGAACACAAAGGCCGGCTGCGGCACAATCAGCGGGAGATACAAGAGACCAAGAGCTCTTGTTCCGCCGGACTTTCCGGTTCTGGCTTCCTGCTCAAGACAGGAAAGGGCGATTATCAATGCAATACAGGTCGAAACAAGACCCAGCACCAAGGTTATATTGAACGGCTGCACAATCGTTGAAAGCTGGCGCGACCAAGTTTTCAGGGTGAAGGATTTCGGCAGGGCATCGGGGAAAGACCAGTAGCCCGATATTGACCAGATGCCCAAAATGGCAAGCCCTGCCATTACAAGCCCGGCCAGGATGAAAATTGCGATACCGGAAATAACCCGGCCGATTTTTTCATTCTCGAAGCGTTTGCCTGAAATGACCTGCGCCCTGAACAGGCGTGAAACGATTTTCTCGACAACTATCCAGATCAAGAGTGCCAATCCCGTTACAGCCAGTTGCAGAACCGCACCGGCAGAAGCAAGGAAACGTTTGGACAGATCCGGGTCGCCCATCCATTCAACCAGACGAATGGCAAGCGGTGCAGGGTTGGTCGGCCCAAGGATAAGGGCAACATCAACGACCGAACTCGCATAAGCAATGACGGCAAATACTGCGAGGCGAATCTGTCTGTAGACTTGCGGCCAGACGGAAAATATGAAACCCGCCATTCGTCCATACCCCAGCGATGTTGCAAGCTTCGCGCGGACGGCCGGCATTGCCTGGGGCATGGCCGCAAGACTGACAAGAAAAAGAAAAGGAACCTCCTTGGCCACCAGGCCAAGCATCATGGAAAGGCCAAAGGGGTCGTTGATGATATGCCAATCCGGCGGGCGCGTCATTCCCGTAAACTCGGGAGACAACAGGCGCATGATCCAGCCGGATGGCGCAATCATGAAGGCAATTCCAAAGGCTGCAGCGGCATGAGGAATTGACAGGAGTGGCGAAACCAGCCTGTGAACCCGGGCGAACGTGCGAGTGCCAGACCACGCTGCAAAAAATGCCATCACAAGCCCGAGGGAAACCAGTGTGGTGGCCAGTCCGGTCGAGAGGCTGATGAAGATCGAACGGCCAATACCCGGCTGGGACAGCAATTCTCCATAGTGCCTTGTCGAAAATTCATTGCCACCAAGAGCGGGGAAGTATCCGAGCGATGGCAATATGGTTGCAAGCAGGCCGCAGACTATGGGTCCCGCCAGTATCAGAACTGCCAATATGGGTGCGTGACGAAGCATTTTCCTATAGTGACAGCGAAGCGTGGGTGCGCCAAGTCATCTTTGACATCGCATGCCGCCCAGCCTGTACCTGCCAGCTGAAGCGACTAGTTTGCTACACCGTAACGCTTGAACCATTCTGCTTCGAGCCGATCCATCCAAGTTGCGTGCGGTTCATTCAGGGTCGGTCCAAGTTCTTCCGGTTTGAGAGTGGCAATACCCAAATCAAGATTGCCAAACGCTTTCTGAGCGTCTTCGGGTAATGCCCGGATATCGAGAACCGTCGGGTCACCCCAAATGGCAGGATCCTGTTTGCGCAGCTGGGCCTGGGGCGAAATCAGGAAATTGGCAAAAACCAGCGCGCCTTCCTTCGCTGCGGCATTGTAGGGTATGGCAACGAAATGGGTGTTGCCGAGGGTGCCGCCTGAAAACACGAAGGACCGCACTGTATCGGGAAGCTCGTTATTGGCAATTGCGTTGGATGCTTCTGCCGGAGAAAATGCAAATGCGATGTCGACTTCATTGTCAGCGAGCAGCTGGCGCAGTGCTTCCTTGTTTTTCGGAAAGGTATTACCGCCGCGCCAAAGGTTCTTGTGCATCCGGTCAAGGTTGGCGAACAGCGGTGCGGTAACGGTCTCGAACTCGGTTTCCACCACCGGTTTCAGGAGTACAGACGGATCTGTAACACTTTCGGTAAGCGCCTGTTTGAGAAAAGATGATCCTATGAAATCCGGCGGTGAGGGATAAGTGAAACGTCCTGGATTTTTCTCTGTCCACTCTACCAGTTCGACAAATGAATCAGGCATTTTTAGTCCGCGGGCCGTATCATGGAAAAACACCATTTTTGCCATGCCCCAAGGAGATTCTTGCCCGTCAGTCGGCTCTGTAAAATCTGTCAGGATGGTAGGCTTGTTACGCCAATCGACAAATTGCCAGTTTGGAAGTTTTTGCACCCATCCCGCATCCAGCAGCAGGCCCTGTTTCTTCATGTTGGCGAAATTTTCGCCATTTATCCAAATCAGGTCAATCTCTCCGCCTTCATTGATGCCGGCTGCCTTGGCGGCGACTACTGCGGAAACTGCATTGGCTGTGTCATCAAGTTTGCGGTGCTTTACCGTAACCCCATATTTTTTTTCGACTTCGTCACCAGCCCATCGAATGTAATCATTGATATTCTGGGCTCCGCCCCAGGCATTGAAATAGACGGTTTGGCCTCGAGCCGCCTCTTTCACCGCCTCCCAATTCGCCACGTCCAGCGCGCTTGCCGTGCCGGTTGAAAGCGTGAAAGCCAATAGGCCAGCAATTATCGATTTCATGATCAACTCCCAAAAAATTCACACTTCAAAGTGTGACAATGGATCCCAGATAAAGGTTTTTCGGGCACCGGGCAAAACACGGATACGTTATTGAATTCAAATGACATGGGGCAGAGCGAGCCGAATTCGCAAAGCCCTGACTAACTTCATGCCTTCATATCTACAGCCACACGTCCGCGAACCTTGCCTTCCACAATGTCCCTGGCGGTCGGAATGATGTCGGCAAAACCAATGGTCGTGGTTATGGCATCCAATTTTGCCAGATCAAGGTCCTTCGCGATACGCTCCCACGCCTGAATGCGGCGTTCCTTCGGCTGCATTACAGAATCGACACCCAAAAGCGAAACCCCCCGAAGAATGAAGGGCATCACCGTCATTTGCAGGTCAAACCCCTGCGCCAATCCGCAGGCCGCAACCGCTCCACCGTAGCTGGTCTGGGCAATCACGTTTGCAAGCGTGTGACTGCCAACCGCATCGACGCCACCAATCCAACGTTCCTTGCCGAGAGGACGTCCGGGTTCAGAGAGCTCAGCCCGGTCAATAATCTCGCTGGCGCCCAGTTCCTTGAGAAAATCGCTTTCCTCCACACGCCCTGTTGAGGCAATGACGTGGTATCCGAGCTTGGAAAGGATCGCGATTGCAACGGAGCCGACGCCACCATTGGCTCCGGTAACAATGACCGGTCCTGAAGACGGTTTGATCCCCTTGTCCTCAAGAGCCATTACACACAACATGGCCGTATAACCTGCAGTTCCCACACCCATTGCCTGAAGCGGTGTCAGGCCCTTGGGCATCGGGATGAGCCAGTTTGCAGAAAGTCTTGCCTTACCGGCATAGGCACCCCAGTGAACCTCGCCAACGCCAAAACCGTTCAACAAGACACGGTCACCTTTGCTGAAAGACGGGCTATCACTGGAGGCGACAATCCCTGCCAGATCAATCCCGGGCACCATGGGCCAGTGCCTGATAACCGGACTTTTACCAGTAATGGCAAGACCATCCTTGTAGTTTACTGTGGTTGCTTCGACATCAACCGTGACGTCCCCTTCCATAAGGTCCTTTTCGGTCAGATCTACAATGTCAACGCTCTGTTTCTTGTCCTCATCACGTGAAACAAGAATGGCTTTGAAACTTTCGGTCATGGTCACTCCCTGAAATAAAACAGCTATCTAATTCGAATTCCGGTTTCCCGAATTTGGCAGTTTGGGTTTGCCCGGCCAAAAAAACGATTGAACTTCATCTATCACAATCAATGCCGCACCTATGGATATGAAGCTGTCGGCAAGATTGAATATGGCAAAAGACCATGTTCCATGGTGGACGAGAATGAAATCGATTACGTGGCCCAAGAATACACGGTCAACAAGATTGCCGACAGCCCCGCCAACAACAAAAGCAAAACCTATTCGTGAAATCCACCGGGACCGCGGCGTCTGGCGCCAGAGCCATACGACAAAAATGATAATCAAAACTGTCAGCGCAGCTAGCAGCCTGTCATCCATGGAGGAAAGAAAGGAAAAGGCAATCCCTTCATTCCAGGTCCGGTACCAGGACAAAAACGGCAAAACGGGAACAGGCTCCTGAAACGGCAGGCTGGTTTCCACCCAATTCTTGACCATAAGGTCGATAGCAACCAGAAAGGCTGCGAGCAGGGCACCCGTGCGTTTTCGAAATCTCAATTCAATGCTCCTGCTGTCCCGTTTGCCGCAGTACCAGATCTTCCCTTCTAACCTCAAACAGCATAATTCCGGTGGCAATGGCAAGATTGAGCGAATCTGCTAGTCCGGTCATGGGTATGATGACCACATCGCTACAGGCTTTGGCGAGTTCTTCGGTTAAACCCTGCTGTTCATTGCCCATGACAATGACTGCCGGCTTTTCTTGCCAATCAATGCTTCGATAGTCGACCGCACCCTTTAAATGGGTTCCTGCAACCCTTCCCTTAAAACCGGCTGACCAGCGGATAAAGGCCTTTTCATCTATCCGGGCCAACGGTACCTGAAATATCGAACCCATGGTAGCGCGGGTTGCCTCCATGGAAAAAGGATCCGTTGTCTCACCGATCAGGACAATACCCCTAATTCCGGCCGAGTCGGCCGTTCGGATTATCGTGCCCAAATTACCGGGATCGCGCACCCGATCAAGTGCGAGCAGGACATCGCCGCCCGCTTTCAAATTCTGTGCAATTTCCTCGAGTGTGTGCCAGCGTTGACGGAAAACACCGATAACCATTTGTGGATTGTCACGTCGGGAAATGGACGCCAGTATCTTATCCGAAACAATGAGAATGTTGGCGCCCTTGGAACGGGCGTTAACTGCAACCGCTTGCAGATGGGGTTGCTCGTTGACCTGCCGGGCGTGAATCAGCGTATCAATCTGCCAGCCTGCCTCAAGGGCATCGGTCACCAGTTTGAGCCCCTCGGCCATGAACAGGCCTTCCTGATCCCGGTTTTTCTTGAGTGCCAGACCCCTGATCTGCTTGATGATCGGATTGGAGGCTGAAGTAACCTCCTTTATCAATCCTGGACGCAAAGGGGCTTTTAATGTTTCTTCTCGATTGCTCATTGGCTATTACCCACGCCATCAAGGCCGGGAGCAACCCAGCGGCTGAACATCGACGTCGAAAGGCTCCGATCCGATTTTTCAGTCCCGATAGTCAATTCACCTGATTCCAGCGTTCCGCCAGCATCCCCGTAGACCTCTTGCATAAGTTCATGAATTGCCAAAAAGGAGGTTCTGATTGTATAGGCCGTCAATACCGTGAAAAGCGGCGTTTTGCTTGTCAGCTCCCGGCACAAGTCGACCATGTGGGGAAGGTGCTCGAACAATTGCCAGACCTCGCCCTTGGGGCCGCGACCAAAAGCAGGAGGGTCGAGGAGTATGCCGTCATAAGTGTTGCCACGGCGAACCTCACGCTCACAAAATCTGACTGCGTCCTCACAAATCCAGCGTATGGGCTGCGATTGGAGACCTGCCAGTTCCTGATTTTCCCTGGCCCAGCCTATCGCCTTCTTCGAGGCATCCACATGGGTGACATGAGCGCCTGATCGCGCTGCGACAAGAGAGGCAATTCCGGTGTAGCCAAAAAGGTTCAAAATGCGGGGTTGGTCGCAGCCCCGTGATCTGGCAGTTGCAATTTTTTCCATCATGAAGCGCCAATGGGCAGCCTGCTCCGGGAAGACCCCGGTGTGGCGAAAAGACGTGAAACGGCCGTGAAACGGCATGCCGTCCCATTTCATCGGAAAGGTTTCATCGAGTTGCCTTTCCGGGAAATGCCAGCGGCCAAGGCCTTCTTCATCCGTGTCACCGGTAAAAATTGCGTCGACCCTTTGCCAGAAAGAAGGCGGCAGGGATTTTTGCCACATGGCCTGCGCTTCGGGACGGATGATCGTCAGGGAGCCGTAACGTTCCAGCTTTTGCCCTTCCCCTGAATCAAGCAGGGCATAATCGGAATCAGGCGGGGTGCGCAATAATATCCCGATCTTTTCCGGCAAGCGCACCCGGGCAGGCCTGCGTCGCTCGGATGCCACAGCATGCTGCACTGGCTTGGCAGCCACAGGCGGGTTTGAATGAATTTTCCCGGCAGCTTGTGAACCTGACCTGGAAGCAACCGGCTTTTCTGCCCGCCTTACCGACGGGTGTTTTGGCTTGTTTTTGTTACGGTTACGGTTTGGCGGCACGGTGAATTGCAATCACTTTTGTTGAGATTAAATTGCACAATACTTGCCCGAAGCCAGGTCATATCCTTCAGCGGGCGTGTTTTGAGATTGGGGCTTACACAAATTTGACAATTTGGGGAACCTTTGTTTGCTCGCATGCTCAGTTTCATTGGTGTTATAGCCATCCTGTGCAGGGCCATGGACAAGCATTACAGACGGACTTGCCTGACACGGTGCCGCAAAGTAAGGTCCTGCCCAAAGATCACTTCAAATCGGAGAAAACAATGAGCGATATGTACCAGGAGAATTACGGTACGGTCTTTTTTACCGGGCTAGTAATCTGCGCAATTCTTGCCTTCATCGTTTATCTGATTGGCTGATACCTGTTTTATCAAACGGGCGCTGATCGATAGTGCCAATCCCATCGAGGCGTCGGCAAGAACTAGTCCTACTGCCCGGGCCCGGGCATTGTTGCAATCGTTTTGTTTCGCCTTAGGTGGATTGAACGTCACGCTGCTCGTTCGGAGGGCGGCAAGGCCTCCAGCTCGGGATGCAATTCGACTGCCAGTTCCTCGGCGCGCTTTCTTCTGGGTTTCGGCCTCACTCTGCCATTTCACGGCATCAACATGTTCCTTGCGGGCATGTCTTGCGGTATTTGCCCTGTTTGAACCATGTCGCCATGCTGCCGATCATCATGCCCATGCAAAAAGCGTGACAAACAGAAATACGAAAAATGGCAGGGTGAAAGAGAAGCCGGATCCGCCGAATTGAACGGATCCAGTCCCAGGCGAACGGGATGGCGGTTTGCCACTGACAGCAAAATCAGAATCATTGCCACCGGCAGTGCGATGAACAGAAAAATCAGTTTTCGCAGCATATCGAACTTAACCCCGTGGTGTACGTGTCAGCTGTTCAGCCGCTCACGCAATTCCTTGCCGGTCTTGAAAAACGGAACCCATTTTTCCTCTACTTCGACCTTTTCACCGGTCCTGGGGTTTCTCCCCAGATCGCGGCTGTCGGTTCTTAACCGAAAAGGCTCCAAAACCGCGCAGTTCCACCCGGTCACCATTGGCAAGCGCATCAGTGATCTCGCCAAGAATGGCATTGACGATGTTTTCCACATCCCGCTGGTACAAGTGCGGATTCTTGTCCGCAATCATTTGAATGAGTTCAGATTTGATCATTTCCTCAATCCTTGCGTGCGGTTTTGCAGTTCCCACTTCGCCAATGTGCAGCATTGAAATCAAACCGTCAAGAAACAGACGTTCAGGCAAGTGCTTCCTGATGGCGTCCATCGCGTCACCAGTCGGGATCAAACCAAGTCGTCCGGCCAGCCATTTCAGAATCGCTGAAGCGCCAGTCCGGCCGGATTATGAAGCAGCCGAATCCGCGATTTCGCTTCGGTTTCCAGATTTACGATTTTCAGATCGTCCGACAATCCTTTTCTCGGTAACCAGCCATTCCTTGGCCGTTTCCTCATCACCAATCGCATCGATCAGGCCGTTTTCAAGTCCCTGGCTGCCGGTGAATATACTTCCATCAGCAAGTTGCCTTGCTTTCAGGGGAGTGAAATTCCGGCGCTCGGCAACAATTGACCGACAAACCATTCGTAGGTGTCCTGTACCAGCCGGTCGATCATTGCGCGGCTTCGGGTGAGGTTTCATGGAATGGTGAGGGTTCTGCCTTCAAGGGCGCTGATTTGATTTCGTTGACTTCGACGCCGATCTTGTCGAGCAGTTCCGAGACCTGACCATACTGGAATATGACACCGATTGATCCGACGATTGATGAGCGACGTGCTACGATATGATCGGACGCTGAAGCAATCATGTAGCCCGCAGAGGCAGCCAGCGTTCCAACACTGGTGGCCACCGGCTTTTCTGCAGCGAGGGCCCGGACCGCCTCATAAATGGCTTCACCGCCGACGGTCGAACCGCCGGGCGAGGAAATATCGAGGATTACGGCCTTTTACCCGGTCTTTTTCCTTTAGATCGCTCAAGCAGATCCAGCATGGGTTTGTCATTGGTAATAACGCCGGAAATCGAGACCCTTGCAATATGGTCTGCCTGCTTCTTCTGCCCATGTCGGAAAGCACCCGAGAGCTGACAGCAGGCGCAAGAATTGCCAGTGCGAGCAGCAATAGCGCGGCAATGCGCCAGAAGGTTACCCGGCGCTTCATCTTTCGGCGGTCGATCAGGGCATCTACTGAAAGTGCCGGTTTCGGCCATGTCAAATTCCTGCTTGTTGAAGGGTCAAATTGCGTTCCTATCAGTAGCGGTGATTTGCGGCAAGATGGCGGTATGCCTCTGGCCGGTTTGATGTACCTTTTGAAAAACCCGCCTTGTGAATACTAAAAACCCGCGCCGGGATTTCTCCAGGCGCGGGTTTGACATTGTGCTCAAAGAAAAGCGGTAGGCTTACTCTTCTTCTTTTTTCTTCAGGGCTGCGCCAAGAATGTCGCCGAGCGATGCGCCTGAATCGGTTGAACCGAACTGCGCCACAGCTTCTTTCTCCTCTGCAATTTCCAGCGCCTTGATGGAAACCGTCACGCTTGCGGTTTTTCTTGTCGAACTGGGTGACGCGGGCGTCAACCTTCTGGCCAACAGAGAAACGCTCGGGACGCTGCTCGTCGCGGTCACGGGAAAGATCGGCACGCTTGATGAAGGTGTTGATGTCCGTGTCAACCAGTCTTGACTTCAAGACCATTGTCTTTGACTTCGAGTGACTTCGCAGGTAACGACTGCGCCCTTGCGCAGTTCGCCGGAGTCGGCAGCTTCACCAATCGGATCGCCTGAAAGCTGCTTGATGCCGAGCGAAATACGCTCTTTCTCGATATCAACGTCAAGAACAACGGCTTCAACCATATCGCCCTTGTTGTAGTCTTCGATGGCTTCTTCGCCGGAGCGGTTCCAGTCGAGATCGGACAGGTGAACCATGCCGTCGACATCGCCGTCGAGGCCGATGAAGAGACCGAATTCGGTCTTGTTCTTGACTTCGCCGGAGACTTTCGCGCCAACAGGGAACTGGGTTGCAAAACCTTCCCACGGATTTTCCAGGGTCTGCTTGAGGCCAAGGGAAATGCGGCGCTTGGACGGATCAACTTCCAGAACCTGAACATCAACTTCCTGGCTGGTCGAAACGATTTTGCCCGGATGAACGTTTTTCTTCGTCCAGGACATTTCGGAAACGTGGATCAGGCCTTCAATGCCCGGCTCGATCTCAACAAATGCACCGTAATCGGTGATGTTGGTCACGCGGCCGGTGATGCGTGCACCAACCGGATACTTGGTTTCGATGGCATCCCACGGATCGCTTTCCAGCTGTTTCATGCCAAGGGAAATACGATGTGTTTCCTGGTTGACGCGGATGATCTGAACCTTGACGGTCTGACCGATCTGCAGGATTTCGGAAGGATGGTTGACGCGGCGCCATGCCATGTCGGTGACATGCAACAGGCCGTCAATGCCGCCGAGATCGACGAATGCACCGTAATCGGTAACGTTCTTGACAACACCGTCAACGACCTGGCCTTCTTCGAGGTTCTGGACGATTTCGGAACGCTGCTCGGCACGGCTTTCTTCGAGAATGGTACGGCGTGAAACAACGATGTTGCCACGGCGGCGGTCCATTTTCAGGATTTCAAACGGCTGCGGATTGTTCATCAGCGGCGTGACATCGCGCACCGGGCGGATATCAACCTGCGAACGCGGAAGGAAGGCAACAGCGCCATCGAGATCAACCGTGAAGCCGCCCTTGACCTGGTTGAAGATGATGCCTTCGACTTTTTCCTTGTCTTCGAATTTCTTCTCGAGACGGACCCAGCTCTCTTCACGGCGGGCTTTCTCGCGTGACAGCATCGCTTCGCCCATGGCGTTCTCGACGCGCTCGATATAGACTTCGACTTCATCGCCGACTTTCAGCGAGCCGTCCTTGGCCTTGGCACCGAATTCCTTCAGCGGAACGCGGCCTTCGACCTTGAGACCGACGTCAATCACAGCCTGATCTTTTTCAATAGCCGTGATAATGCCTTTGACTACACTGCCTTCAACGACATCATGTGTTTCAAAGGACTCGTTCGAGAAGAGCTTCAAACTCTTCCATGGTTGGGTTCATATTGTCCATTATTGCTCCTGACAGGGCCGCGTTTGGATTTCTTCCAGTGAGAAGATCGAGGTCCTGTGGTTTGCGCCGGGTTCGTGTTTCAACAGGGCTTTTGCCGGATCCGTCCAAAAGGACATGCTCAAAGAGCTGGCGCAGGGATAGGGCTAAGCCGGGTAATATTGACGAAGCCTGAAAAACAAAAAGAGGGCCGCCGAGCCATTCCGACCCTGCCTCTCCCGCCATTTTGCTGGATTTTCAAGCCCCAAATCGGGCGTTCAGTCGGATCTTGCCTGATTGACCAGTTCCAAAACCTTGTTGAACGCGGTTTCTATATCCATTTCGGAGGTATCAATCAAGTGGGCATCGGCAGCAGGCTTCATAGGGGCATCAGCGCGGCTCATATCCCTTTCGTCGCGTTTTTTGAGATCGGCAAGCACGTCTTCATAGGAAACGTCCCGCCCGCGCCCTAGCATCTCTTTATGACGCCTCCTGGCGCGCACTTCAGGCGAAGCGGTGATGTAAAACTTGATATCAGCATCCGGCAGGATGACGGTGCCGATGTCGCGCCCATCGAGAACGGCGCCTGGCAGTGTTGCCGCAAAATCCCGCTGAGCCTGCAACAGTGCCGCACGAACCTTCGCCATGACAGCGACTTTTGACGCGGCCTCTCCGATTTCATGAACTGAAAGAGCCTCGCGATCCAGCACGCCAAGATCAATCGACTTTGCGACCTCTTCGGCGAGATCCTCATCGTCCAGAGGCAGGCCTACCTGAAAGAGCGCATTCCCGACTGCGCGGTAGATAAGGCCGGTATCGAGGTGAGGTAAATTGAATGCCGCCGCCAGCCGACGTGACAGTGTTCCTTTGCCCGAAGCTGCCGGGCCGTCTATTGCGATGGTGAAAGGTTTATTCAAACTCAGCCCCCAATTCCCGCATCAGGGGTACGAATTGCGGAAAGCTTGTCGCAATCGGGGAGGTATCATCCACCTTCACCGGATTTTCACTGGCCATGCCCATGACCAGAAAGCTCATGGCGATGCGGTGATCAAGATGCGTGGCGACTTCAGCGCCTCCACCAAGCCCCTTACCATCCGGGCGACCTTTGACTTTGAGCCAGTCCCTGCCCTCTTCCAGTGTTGCACCATTGGCTTCCAGTCCTCTTGCCATGGCATCGAGACGGTCAGATTCTTTCACTCGCAATTCGCCGACATCCTCCATCAGCGTTTCACCCTCGGCAAAACAGGCAGCGACCGAGAGAACCGGATATTCGTCAATCATTGATGCGGAGCGCTCTCCTGGAACGGTAACACCCTTCAATTCGCTTGAGCGGATACGAAGATCGGCGATACTTTCCCCGCCAGACTTTCGCGCTCATTCATGATTTCGATATTACCGCCCATTTCCAGAAGCGTCGTGATGAGGCCGGTACGGGTCGGGTTCATCAATACATTGTGCAGCGTCACGTCAGAACCGGGGACGATAAGAGCGGCAACAATCGGGAAGGCAGCCGAAGACGGGTCCGCGGGGACCTGAATGTTGCAACCGGTCAGCTTTCCCTGTCCTTCAAGGCGAATGTGGCGAACTCCGTCCCCGTCAGTTTCAACCTCCAGACTAGCTCCGAAGCCGGCAAGCATTTTCTCGGTATGATCGCGCGTCATGACAGGCTCAATGACTGTCGTAATTCCCGGCGCGTTCAGCCCGGCCAAAAGAACAGCGGACTTGACCTGCGCCGAGGGCATGGGAACACGATATTCAATCGGGGCAGCAAAACGCGGTCCGCGCAATGTAATCGGCAATCTGCAACCTTCCGCCTGACGTATGACCTGAGTTCCGGTCAGCTTAAGCGGATCAATGATCCTGGCCATGGGGCGCTTGGAAAGGGATGCATCACCCATGAATGTCGTTTCAAAGTCATAACTGCCAGCCAGTCCCATATACAGGCGACATCCGGTTCCCGAATTCCCGAAGTCAATGGGATCACCGGGTTCGAGGAGCAATCCGTTGCCGGTTCCAGCAATGATCCATTCATCACCGTCATTGCGAATCTGTGCCCCCAAGGCACGCGAAGCCTTGATGGAATTGAGAACGTCTTCGCCTTCCAACAGGCCTCGTACCCTCGTTTCACCCTTCGCCAGCCCGCCAAAAAGGATAGAACGGTGGGATATTGATTTATCACCGGGAATTGCTGCCGCACCCTTTAGCGGACTGCATTTGGATGACGTCATTGGTGTTTTCGGGCCATGGCCGGACATTTTTGGCATTCCGATTTTTCTGGGTGGCTGATCGCTGCTAATTTTTCGCGCGACTGGTAACACAGCTTCCTGCAGGCGTCACCTTGTCAGGTACCGAATTCGTGTTGCACCGCAGAACCTGCATTTGCAGGGATTGACCGGCACCTCAAGTCGGAAAGTACCAAATTTGCTTTTGACACCCGGGGTTTTGAACGGTATGGGAAGCGCGATTTTACGAATTCATCCCAAAAGAGGTACGCCGTGGCAAAAGATAAGCTTGGCACTAAGCGGGTTTGCCCAGAGACAGGCCGCAAGTTTTACGATCTTAACAAGGATCCGATCGTTTCCCCTTACACCGGAACGTCCTATCCGCTCTCCTACTTCATGGAGATCGCGTCCACCTCGAAGGTGAAGAAAGAGTCTTCGAAACCGAAACCCGAAGATGACGACGATGATGAGGATGAAGTCGAACTCGATACCGAAGACGAAATCGAGGATGATGAGGATGAAGCGGCTGTTGAAATCGTCAGTCTTGATGATGCCGATGACGATGACGATGACGACGATGATGATATCACGACTTCAGACGATGTGACCGATGACGACATCCCTGACGATATTCCAGATGTAGAACTTGATGATGATGATGACGACGAAGCGGCGGATGATGACATCTTCCTTGAGGATGATGACGATGACTCGCCAATTCCAGGCGTTATTCCTGCCAAGGATGACGATGAACTCTGATTATCAGGGACTATAGCGGGTGCTGGTCAAGCCAGACCAAACTGGCAAGACCGCCGGGCAGGCCATTTGGTATGCCCGGCTGATGACCCGACGGAGAGGATATATTTCGGCTTTGTACATGGCTTGTGCAAACAAATTGCCTTGATACCAATTTCCCCCTTGATTCCATTTTCAACGGGCGGTATTCGAGGCTTCCAGTAAGGGTCGGTAGCGGCCTTTAACCCTCAGGGCAGCAAGTGATGCCACTGATGTGGGGCTATAGCTCAGCTGGGAGAGCGCTTGCATGGCATGCAAGAGGTCAGCGGTTCGATCCCGCTTAGCTCCACCAAACATTTCCGTCAAACCTGCGCCGCTTGACGGCGCTACGTATTCTTCATTTATTTGGGTCTGTTGCGTTATTTGGCTTTTTAATCGTTGATCTGGTTTTTAACCAAGGTCTTTCAAATACCGAATGATCCCTTCAAGCACCATCGCTTTCCTCAAGATGTCATTTTGACGGCGGTCAGCTGGTATTGCCGTTATGCTCATTCCTACCGCGACGTGCGTGACTTGCTTGAAGAGCGCGGGATCCGTGTTGATGCGGCCACCGTTTACCGGTAGGTGCGCAAGTTCGGCCCAGAGATTGCCAAACGGTCTTTGAAGTTTCGGTCATGGCGAGGCATGTGCTGGCATGTAGACGAGACCTATCTGGGTGTGGGCGGACGATGGCGCTATCTATGGCGAGCCATCTGACCGCACGACGCGACGCCAAGGCGGCTCGAGCATTTTTTCGCCAGGCTCGCAACGCTACAAGGTTTTATCAGCCGAAGACCAACATCCCCGACAAAGCCCACAGCTATGCGAAAGTCATCGCCGAGATGAACCGCTGGACCATGCCCGGAGATGCAATCCTGAATGTCGATCGAAAATGGCAAAACAATCGAATCGAAAGCGATCACGCCGCCCTGAAAAAGCTGATAATACAAATGCGAGGTTTCAAGTCACTCAGTTCCGCCAAAGATTCACTTCGTGGGATTGAGGCCCTCCGGATGATAAAGAAAGGTCATGTGGTCAACAAAGCACCTGGCGTCATAGGCGAGATCCGTTTCGTCAACACCCTGTTCTCAGAAGCCGCGTAAAAACGCAATCAATGGTAGATGCCTCCATCAAACGAATCTAATGCAACAGACCCTCTAGGCCAGGCTTTGACAAATTTCTGACCTGCATTACCTTTAAAGTCACCGAGACTGGTGGCTCGGCTCTTCTCAAATGATCGAACAGCCGCATTTTGTTAAGGAGGCTTTTTATGGGTTCAATATTATTAACTCGCCGAACTCTTTTGGCTACAGGTGGCGCTATTGCAACCGCCGGGATGACCTCACTGATCGTCCCTGCCAAAGCAAAAGATCTTGCGCCGACAGCCACGATGCGTGGGGGTTCGAACAATTACCTTCCTGGCGCGCCTATTGTCGAAAAGATTGGAAACGGAGGCTTTTGGATGACAGGCACCGTCCGGCGTGCTGGAGATGGAGCTCCACTTCCTGGACAACGCATTCAGATTTGGGCTCATACAACTGAAGGGCATGAACGTGACCCAAGTAGTCATGGCGCTACACTTACCGATGAAAATGGTCAGTTCCGCCTTGAAATGCCGCAGATCGTTCCGGCTTTCGGCCAGCCGCATGGCCATCTCGCCTATGACAGTGGTGACTTCAAAACCGTCTTTTTGCGTCCGGTCATGTCGAGCGCCAAGGATGAAAGCCTTGAGGCACATTTCATCCTAGAGCCTGCCTGACCACAGGGATGAGCCAAGCCCGCGTAATCCTGATTTGGGCTGTTCTTGCAACTGCGATTGCGACACCGCTTGCAGCTGCATCAGCAAGTCCACTGCTTGCATGGCGCGATCCGGTGTATATCGGCGCCGGATTCGCCGGCATTATCGCCATGGCTCTATTACTCGTTCAACCTTTGCTTGCGATGCAATATCTGCCAGGGTTGGGTGCGCCGCATGGGCGACGCGGCCATCGCATCTTTGGAAGTATTCTGGTCGTCGCAGTGGTGGCCCATGTCGTTGGTCTTTGGATCACCAGTCCGCCTGATGTGATTGATGCTCTTCTATTCGCATCGCCAACTCCTTTTTCAATTTGGGGCGTAGTCGCCATGTGGGCGCTCTTTGCAACGGCCCTTCTGGCAATTCTCCGACGGCAACTTGGGCCGCGAGTTTGGCTTCGCGGACACAAGGCTTTGGCCATAGTGATAGTGTCGGGAAGCGTGGCCCATGCGATGTTGATAGAGGGAACGATGGAGACTGTTTCGAAAAATGTGCTTTGTGGGCTTGTTGTTCTTGTGACCGCGATGGCCGTCATGAATCTGCGCTTGTTTGCAAAGAGAAGCAGGCAGCGTTGATACATTTACTCGCTACGCTGATTTGAACCTTGCTTAATGGCGAAGGTCAAGAAGCATGATGGCATTCTTGTGCTTTACGGTTTTAAGCGACGCCATATGCCAAGTTTGCAAAAAAGGATTGAAACAATGATGGATTTTTGGGGACAATAGGGAAGTCTGATAACGCTATTTGGAAAAGACCAGCTGACCCTTCCAAACCGTTTTGTGAACCTTTACAGTTGCAATCTCCTCATGGGACAGATTCGGCAGAGGCTTGTCGAGGACGATGAAGTCAGCCCATTTGCCTTTCTCGAGTGAGCCTGTTTCCACTTCCATGCCCATCGCCCGCGCACCGTTTGTCGTGAACAACGGCAAGGCCTCTTCAAGAGTGATTGCCTCGTCTATACCGATCGTCCCGGGAAAGCTGCCTGAAAAGTTTTTGCGGCTAAGCATGCCAGCAAGGCCCGTCCACGGATTTGCATCGGGCGCAGCTGCAGGCCAGTCGGAGCCGTAAACCATTTCCGCGCCTGATTTGAGAAGGCTTTTGAAGGGGTGGCAGGTTTCCACTTTCTCCCTGCCCAATACCCTGATCTGGCCATCTGTTGCGGGATTGGGATACCAAAGTTTGGGCGACATTTCGGCGACTGCGTCCAACTGTGCGAACCGGCTAAGATCTTCCGGTTCGACAAATGGACAATGAGAGATCTCATGGCGAATACCGCTATTGCCATTGCATCGCCTTGC
>CAVQPI010000007.1:0-198286 GCA_963714735.1 uncultured Alphaproteobacteria bacterium | reverse complement strand
GATCGGTGAAATCGTGGAGCTGATCAACGACATTGCCGAGCAGACCAACATTCTGTCGCTGAACGCCGCCATTCAGGCGGCCATGGCCGGTGAAGCCGGCCGCGGTTTCGCGGTGGTGGCGGACGAAGTGCAGCGCCTGGCGGAACGTTCCGGTGAGGCGACCAAGCAGATCGCCGATCTGGTGAAGACCATTCAGGCCGATACCAACGAAGCGGTGTCGGCGATGGAACAGACCACCAAGGGCGTGGTCGAAGGCACACGTCTCGCGGACGCCGCTGGTCAGGCACTCGGCGAGATCGAGTCGGTGTCCGAGCAACTCTCGGAACTGATTGTCGATATCGCCCAGGTTGCGCACGAGCAGTCGGAAAACGCAACCATGGTATCGCAGAACATGGGCCAGATTCAGGAAGCGACGACGCTGACCTCCACCGGTACACGCCAAACGGCGGAGTCGATCGGCAAGCTCTCGGAACTCGCGCGCGAGTTGCAGGCCTCAGTGGCCGGCTTCAAGTTGCCGGCGGCTTAACCACGGCGCGAGGGGCGAGGGACAAGGTGCGGAAAAAAGACTTTGTCCCACCCGCCCCTTTTCCCTCGCCCTCGTACCTGGTTCTATTATGAGCACGCTCAGCAAAGTCGATCCCAGCACCCTCGGCTGGGTCAAGGCCGAGATCGACGAGACCCTCAAGCAGGCGCGTCTTCGCCCTTGAGGCGTACACCGAAAACACCGCCGACGAGAGCAAGTTGCGCTTTCTGCGCGACCTATTTGCACCAGGTGCTTGGCACCCTGCAGATGGTCGAACTGGATGGCGCTGCCTTACTGGCGCGCGAAACCGAGGCGCTGGCCGAGTCGATTCTGAGCGGTAAGGTCGCGCCTGAGTCCCCGGTCTTAGACACCCTGATCCGCGGCATTCTCACTTTGCCGGATTACCTGGCGCGCCTGCAGTTCGGCCAGCCAGACGCTCCGTTGCGTGTTCTGCCACTGCTCAACGAATTGCGCGTCATGCGCGGCGCCGAGCCGCTCAACCAGCTCGACCTCTTCCAGCCCGATCTCGATGTGCGCCCGCCGCAGATGGAGCAAGCAGCGGCCAAACTTTCAGAAGCCGATTATGCGCATACCACGCGCTCGCTGCGGCCGGCCTTCCAGGCCATCTTGCTCAACTGGTTGCGCGACACCGGCAATCGCCGGCACCTGGATGAACTGTCCACGCTGATCGAACGCTTGCAGCAGCAAGCGCCGCTGGCGCTCATCGAACAGTTATTCTGGGTGTCACGCGGTTACCTCGATGCACTCGCATCCGGTGCCGTGGCCATCAACAACGATCGCAAGCGGCTGCTGGCGCGTCTCGAGCAGCAGCTTAAGAAGATCGCCATCAACAGCGATCGCGGCTTGCTGCGCAACACCTCCGAGTCGCTCATCAAGTCGATGCTCTTTGAAGTGGGTCAGGCGCATTCCGCCACGCGCTACGCCGCGGAAGTTCGCCGCGCCTTTGCGCTCGATGCCCTGTTGCCGGGCGGCGAGGAAAATTACGACCTGCCGACACCCGAGGCCATGCAGTCCGTGGCCGAGGCACTCAATCAGGATATCGGACAGGCCCAGGATCTGATGTCCAGCTACTTTGAGCAGGGCGACGCTGCGATCCTTGAACCGCTCATTACGCTGCTGCACAAAATGTCCGCCACGCTCGAAATGCTCAATGTCGAAGTGCTCAAGGCGCTGGTTGATGAGATCGCCGGCCTCTGCCAGCAACTTCAGCGTGGCGAACTGGAGCGCAGCGAATCGTTGTCACTGCCGATGGCCGGCGGCATGCTGCTGCTCGAGAGCAGCACGCGCGACATCAAGACTCCGGGCCTTTCCTGGAAGCAGCAGGTGATTGAAACGACCGCCAGCCTCCGTCAGTTGCGCGCCGGCGAGCCGGCGCGGGACATGACGGGCATCGAGATCTCGGATGCCTCGCTCAGTGATTCCGAGTTCAAGCAGCTCGTGGCCGCCGTGGGCGGCGAAATCCGCGTCAACCTCGGAAAAATCGAGGAGGCACTTGAGACATTCGCCGCATCGCCGGAACAAACCGATCTGCTCGAAGCGGTACCGCAGTCCCTGAATCAGATCCAGGGCGCATTGCAGATTCTCGGTCAGGACCGCGCCGCCGACCTCATGATCGGCGCCAATCAGCTTGTCCAGAACATGCACGAAGGACGAATCGGTGCGGACAACGCAGTCCTCGATGCGCTGGCCGTCGCGGTCGGCACTGTCGGCGCCTACATAGAAGGGCTGGAGCATGACCGTCCAAACCTTGAACTCTTGCTGGTCAGCGCACGCACCGACCTGGCCGCGGCGCTCACCGGCAAGCGCCCGGATAGTGGCAACCCCGCGGCTTTGCTCGCCAACATCGAAACGAACATGGCCGCCTGGTCGGCCGACCGCAGCGACCGTGCCGTACTTTCCGTTCTGCAGCAGGATCTGCGCGATATCGCGTGGCTGGCTGCTTCCCAGAAGCAGGAGCGACTTGGCAAGCTCTGCGGCCAGATGATCAGCCTGCTCGACATGGTGGACAGCGGTGAGGTGACGGACGAAATTGAAGCCACATTGCGCCAGTCTTACGATGCACTGGCCGCACTCGCGCGCACCCAGTTGCATTCGCAACAGCTTGCCAAGGCCGCGCCGCGCGCTACTTCGAAGGCCAAGGCCGATGCGGCGATGGCTGCCGCACCAGCCACACCTGTCCGTATCGCCGCGATCGAGGTCGAAGGCGACGAAGACATTATCCAGATTTTTATTGAGGACGCGCGCGAGATGATCGCGCTGATCAACAAGACCTTGCCGGATTGGCATGCCGACATCTCCAACCGGGACGCGCTGCTCGATCTGCGGCGCGCGTTCCACACGCTGAAGGGCAGCGGCCGCATGGTCGGTGCCTCCGAAATCGCGGAGTTTGGCTGGTCGCTGGAAAACATGTTGAACAGGGTGCGTGAGGGAAAGATTGCCCCGAGCGAGGCGATGTTCGAATTGTTGTACAGGGCGCGCGATGTATTGCCAGAGATGGTTGTCCAGCTCGAAGGCGGTCCGGCAACCGATGCTGATATTGCCGGGCTGCAAGCGCAGGCCGAGGCACTTGCCGATAATCGCCCGATCGAGCTGGTCGCGTACAGAAAGGCGCACACGCCGCCAATGGCAAATGCATCGCCACCGCAGGAAACGCCGGCAATGCATGTGCCGGTTGCTGACCTGCCCAGGCTTGATGCCACGTTGCTGCAGATTTTCAGCACCGAAACCCGCGAGCACAGCGAAAACGTGCGCAGCGAAATCGAAAAATGCCGCACCAGTGAAATCGGCAGCCAGGTATCCGCAAGCCTGGTGCGCGCCGCCCACACCCTGCAGGGTAGCGCGCGCGCGGTTGGGCTCAAACCCATGGCCGAGGCCAGCGCCGAGATAGAGAAACTGTTGCACGTCTACCAGGCGCATCAGCACCCGCTCGATGAAACGGGGACCGCGTTGGTCGAACGGCTGGTTGCCGCCGTCGAACTCCTGATCGATTTTCTCGGTCGCGGCGAAACCCAGACAGCCGGTCTGCTGAACGAATTTTCCAGTATTGTGCAGGATGCGCACGCCCTCCAGGCGCAGCTGTCGGGCGCAGAACCGGCGGCGCTGTCAGTAAAACCGCACGCACCGGGAACCATCGCCGCACACACTTTGATGCCAGCGCCCCCGGCTCCGGCAATGGTTTCCATGCCTGCTTCGATGCACGCGCGGGATGCTGGTGAAACCGTCGAGGAGAATCTCGATCCGGAGCTGCTCGAGATTTTTCTCGACGAGGGCACGGACATTATGGCGGCGATCGAAGAGTCGCTCACCAAGTGGCGCAGCGATCGCGCCGACAGGACCTCGGTGGCGGAGCTCAAGCGCCAGCTGCATACTCTCAAGGGTGGTGCGCGCATGGCCGGCGCCATGACCATGGGCGGCCTCGGACACCATACCGAGAGCCTGCTTGGCGAGGTTGAGAACGGTCGTGTGCACGCCGATACCGAGATGATGGATCTTCTGGACGAGGTACACGATGCCCTCGTCACCATGATTGGGCAGATGCAGAATCACAAGCCGGTGTCGGTCTTCGCGTCGACCACGGCCAAGGTGCTCGCGCGGCTCGGGCTGGAGCCCGTGGCGCGGACGCCAAGCGTTGTGGTACCGGCGGACGCGCGATTCGAAACTCTTGCGAACGATGAACCAGCGGCATTGGAACTGGGGGTAAGTTATGCACCGCCGGCCGCCGTGGTCGAGGTGCGCGAAACGGATATCACCCGGCGGACTGAAGGCGAGGAAGCCACGGAAAGTACCGGTACCGACCGGCGCGGACAGGTGCGCGTGCGCACTGCGTTGCTGAACGAGCTTGTGAATTACGCCGGTGAGGTCAGTATTTCGCGCTCACGCATGGAGCAGCAAATCTTCGGATTGCGCGAAAACCTCGCCGAACTCAATCGCAATACGACACGTTTCCGCGACCAGATCCGTGATCTCGAGATCCAATCGGAGTCGCAGATTATGGCGCGCGCCCAGGAGGTCGCCTCGCAATTGGGTGAGGATTTCGATCCACTCGAACTCGACCGGTTTTCAGGTTTACAGACACTATCGCGCAGTCTGACCGAGAGTTTGCACGATCTGTTCACGATCCGTTCCAATCTCGAAAACTATGCCAGCCAGGCAGAAACGGTGTTGATCCAGCAGGCGCGCATCAATACTGAACTGCAGGAAGGGTTGATGCGCACGCGCATGATCAGTTTTGCCACGCAGGGCGCGCGCCTTCGGCACATCGTGCGCCAGACGGCGCGCGAACTCGGCAAGCGTGTCGAACTGGATTTAATCGGCGCCGAGGTGGAAGTGGATCGCACCGTGCTGGACCGCATGATTGGTCCGTTTGAACACATGATACGCAATGCGCTCGACCATGGCCTCGAGTCCGAGTCCGAACGCAAACACGCGGGCAAATCGGAGATTGGCCACATTCGCATCCAGGCCAGCCATGAGGGCAGTGAAATCGTGATCCGTTTTGCGGATGACGGCGCCGGCCTTGATATTGCCGCGATCCGCAGCAAGGCCATCGAGCGCGGCCTGATGAATGTCAGCACCAACCTGTCGGACGACGAGCTCATCCAGTTCATTCTGGTTGCCGGATTTTCGACCGCCACCACGGTCACGCAGTTGTCCGGCCGCGGTGTCGGCATGGACGTGGTGCACAATGAAGTGAAGCAGCTCGGCGGCTCGATCACCGTGGACACGCGCCGTGGTGTCGGCACCAGCTTCATCATTCGCCTGCCGCTCACGCTGTCCATCAGCCAGGCTCTTATGGTGCGTGTCAGCGAACAACTGTACGCCATACCGCTATCGTCGGTGGTCAACATCCTCGAAGTGCCGGTCGATCAGCTCAACAGCATCCAGATGGGCCGCCGGCCATTGCTCAACTGGCAGGACCAGGTCTACCCGTTTATGCATCTCGCGGTGCGACTCGGCATCCAGCCGCAGCCGCCTGCTGGCCGCAAGGTGCCGGTACTGTTGGGACGTAGCGGCGGTCGCCAGGTTGCCATTCAGGTGGACGGCCTTGCCGGTACGCGTGAAGTCGTGATCAAGCCATTGGGCGCGCAACTGGCGGGCATTGATGGCCTCGGTGGCGCCACCATTCTCGGCGATGGCAGCGTGGTGCTGATTCTGGATGTGCCCGGACTGTGGCTGACCGAGGAAGGCATGCACATTGTGCGCGACCTGCAAGGCGAGGAAATGGTTGCCACCGCGGTTCAAAAGGCCGCGGAACCTCGCGTAGCTTTCGAGATCGAACCGCCTGCGCCGCTGCGCCGCAACGCGCTTGTCATGGTGGTGGACGATTCCATTACGGTGCGCAAGGTGACGCAGCGTCATCTGCTGAAGCGCGGCATCGACGTGCTGCTTGCCAAGGACGGGGTGGATGCGGTCGAACAGTTACGCGACCAGGTACCAGATGTGATGCTGGTGGACATCGAAATGCCGCGCATGGACGGCTACGAGCTGACGTCGCGCGTGCGTTCAGATTCACGCCTCAAACAGGTGCCTATCATCATGATCACCTCGCGTGCTGGTGAAAAACACCGCGACAAGGCGTTCGCGCTCGGCGTGAACGAGTATATGACCAAGCCCTATCAGGAAGACGAGCTGTTCGCCCGGATCAATTCCCTGTTGCCGGCGCATCTGGCCTTCTGACCATTTCCAATAATGAAGCCACCTGCGTCAGCCTGTCATGATAATGAAGACCTATCACGTCGTCAGGACTAAGGAGAAACGTTGACCGAAACTCGACAATTCCTGCGCATTGGGCTCATGGGCGCGGACTATCTTGTGCCCAACAGCACGAACTATGTCATCGAGAAGCGCGAGAACCTCGACATCAATGACACCCCGGATGCGCTCATCGCCGCTTGGCAGGTCACGCCTGGCGGGCGCGTTCCCGCCTATTCCGTCGATGCCGGCCTCAATCCATCGCCGCGCCGCAACTGGCAACGTGCCGTGTTCCTGAATATCGGGGGCCAAACACTTGGCCTGATCGCGGATGAGCTGCAACTTCTGGCACGTGAAGACGTGCGTGTCGAACCGTTTGTACCTCCCGGTCCGGCGCCAACGTCAACCGGACATTTGATCAACGGCGCCTGGGTGCGTGCCGGACAGACACCGGTGCTGGTGTTCGAGCCGCGCGCGCTCGCTGATTACTTGATGCAATTGGAAGGTTCGGCATGAGCACCATCACACGCGACCCGGTGCATGCCCTTGAAGTGCCGACCGACAACCTGCCGTTGTTGTTGCCGAGCGCCTGCATGGCCGAGGTGGTGGCACTGCCGCGTCTGGCAGGCGTGCCGCATGCACCACCGTGGCTGCTGGGTGTGCTCGGTTGGCGTTTGCGGCCGGTGCCAGTCGTGTCATACGACATACTGGCCGGCGGAACTGGACATGTTCCCGGCCCGCGCGCGCGCGTCGTGGTGCTCTATCCGTTGCCCGGGCGCAAGGCTTGGGAGTTTGTCGGTATCCTGTCGGTTTCAGAGCCGCAGTCGCGCATCATCGACAGCGGCGTGGCCCCGACCGCGATTGATGCTTCCTTCCACTATATTGCCGCCGCCCTCAAATTCGATGAGCGCACGGTCGGCATACCGGATTTTGCCGCGCTGGCCAAGGTTCTCTATCCCGGCCGCTAGGACCGTAGAACGGCACGGATCAAGATCTGTGTTCCTGGCGGGTCGCGCGATCAATTCCCTTCCCACGCCACCTTTGCCAGTTGGTCGATCTCCGCTTCTGTGATTACGTACGGCGGCATGAAGTACACACATCGCCGAGTGGCCGCAGCAGTACTCCGTGTTCAAGCGCATGGCGATACACCGCCAACCCGCGCCGCTCCTGCCACGGATAGGGCGCGCGCGTTTTTTTATCTTTCACCATTTCAATCGCCAGGATCATGCCAGTCTGGCGTACCTCCGCTACATGCGGATGTTCGGCGAACGACGCCGTCGCGTGCGCCATGTGCGCCGCCAGCTGCCGGTTGCGGTTGATCACGTCGTCATCACGAAAGATATCGAGCGTGGCGTAGGCGGCGGCGCAGGCCAGCGGGTTGCCGGTGTAGGAATGCGAATGCAGGAAGGCCTTGCTGGGTCGTGTATTCGGCGTAAAAGGCCTGCGTAAACGTCATCGGTCGTCAGACACACGGACAACGGCAGATAGCCGCCCGTCAGTCCTTTGCCGAGACACAGAAAATCCGGCGTGATGCCAGCCTGCTCGCAGGCGAACATCGTACCCGTGCGCCCGAAGCCGACGGCGATTTCATCGGCGATCAGATGCACGTGATATCTTGTCGCATGCCTGTCGCAAAAGTTTCAGATACACCGGATCGTACATGCGCATGGAACCGGCGCATTGCACCAGTGGCTCCACGATCACGGCGCAGACCTCGCCGGCATGTCGTTGCAGCGCCTTTTCCATTTCGGTGAACAGTCGCGGTGGAATAATCGGCCCAGGATTCGCCGGGTTCGCGGTGATAACAATCCGGTGATTTGACCGTGATCGGTCTTCAGCAGCAGCGGCGCGTAGGTTTCCTTATATAAGGCGACATCGCCCATCGACAAGGCTCCCAAGGTTTCGCCGTGGTAGCTGTTGGCCAGATTAATGAAGCGCGTGCGCTTTTTCTCGCCGCGATTCTGCCAGTAATGAAAGCTCATCTTGAGCGCGATTTCGACCGCGGCGGAACCGCTGTCGGCATAGAAACAGCGGCTCAGCCCAGGCGGCGCGAGTTGCACCAGCCGTTCGGACAGATTGCACCACCGGTTCATGCGTAAACCCGGCCAGAATGACGTGTTCGAGCTTCCCCAGCTGGCTCTCAATCGGCGGCGTTGATGCGCGGGTTGGCGTGGCCGAACAGGTTCACCCACCATGAGCTGATGGCGTCGAGGTAGCGGTGGCCGTCGAAGTCCTCGAGCCACACCCCTTGACCGCGCTTGATGGCGATCGGCGGGATGTTCTCGTGGTCGCGCATTTGGGTGCAGGGGTGCCACAGAACCCGGTGGTTGCGCTGTATGAGGTTTATGTTGTTCATCGGTAAACCCAGTTCCAGTTATCCTCTTTGTGTAATCGAACAGACGTTGGCATAGATAAATAATATGTGAATAATAATGTAATAAATCAGCAGGAAAGCCTGGAAATAGCCAGCAGCGCTCTGGACAAGAAGGCTATTTTGGCACATGGTTTATCAGCGGGAACAATTATATAAAGTAAGTTGAATTGACACAGGGGAATTTGTGCTGGAATCGACGACACTAAAAAAAGTCAGTGTCCACACATCGAGGTGTTCGCTTTCTGAATAAATTGTTGACGCTATTGGTACTTTCAAGCCGCGCCAGTACTGGCAGACTCAGCGCCCAGGTTTTGAGCTGTGCATCTTAGGCTTGCGCTGTTGTTGGGCTGTTGCGCTTTCGGCGCATGTAAAGCAGTTGATGTCGCTGCGCCTGGTCAGGCTACGCTGGATGGCCAGGTTGAGTTTTATTTGAGCGGTGGATTTGCCGGTATCAGGCAGAATCTAATCGTTGACGACAGTGGTCTGATCGTGGTGCAGGATGAAAAGCGCGGCAAAATAGCGCGCGGGCAACTCGATCCGGTGCGTCTGGCCGAGGTCCGGGCAGCATTTATGAAGGTTGATGCGGATACTGGGTCCGCGACTCGACAATTGGGTGGGCGGTGCGCGGACTGTTACCAATACACCATCAAGGCGACGATAGGGGGCAAGCACCACCATAAAAACTGTTGGAATTCTCAAGAACAAGACAACAGGACAGTGACAATGAACGATAACAGAACGGGATAATAAGAATGGAAGCCGAAGGCCATGATCGAACGGTTTTCATCGGTGCAAGCTGCTTTGCCGATGCCCAGTCGGCGATAGAGCTGAGCACAATACTGGCGGAAAGCATCAATGCGGTTTTGCGCGGTTATCTGTTTGAGGACGAGGCATTTTACCAATCGGCCGCTTTTCCGTTTTCCCGCGCAATTCATGTTGGCAGCACCCTGAAGTCCGTGACACCAGATGCCATGATGATGGCTTTTAAAAGAGATGCAGATGCCTATCGGCAGACCCTGGAGGCTGCCGCCGCAAAAAAGGCACTTAACTGGACCTTTGAAAGGCGCAGGGGCGAGATTTCCAGTATCACCGAAGCTGGCTTACGAACAGGCGACCTGTTTGTGCTGGGCTATCAGCAGTTAAAAAAGGTCCGGGGCGAAATTCTCGTTCTCGAGACGGCCAATGACCTCGATGTCTCACTGATTGAACTGGCTGCAAAAATTGCTAGGGCAGTCAATACACCGCTCCACATTGCCCTGTTCCCGCAATCCGTTGAAGACAGGCTTCTTGTATCGTCTGATGCGGACAAACTGTTGCGAGATGTTGCAGATAAAACCTCGATCGTGAAAGGCGAACAGGCATTGCGCAAGTTTGTTGAAGGCATCCAGAGCCGCAGCCCGACTGCCATTATCGGATCCAGTGCGGTTGTTGAGCGAATCGGGATCAGAACATTACTTGAAGCCGGAAGGTGTCCGCTGGTTATCGCAGCGGGCTGAAGTGAGTGCAGTAGTCTGCAATTTCCCGGTTGTCCCTTCGTTCAGTTTTTCTCCGCTGCCGATTTGAGTGCTTCCATGTCTGTAATGCAGACATTGTGCGGATCTGGCAGAAATATGACTCCGGTTGTCTTCAGCTTTGTTATGGTTCGGCTGACAGTTTCAATTGTCACGCCGAGATAATCCGCAATGTCGGCACGCTTCATTGGCAGGCTGACGGAAATACCCAATTGCCCGGGTACTCCACTGCGACACGCCAGCGAAAGCAGAAACGAAGCGACTTTCTCTGTGGCAGTCTTGCAGCCAAGCATCAGGAAGTGTTCCTGCATGTTGGCAACCTCCATTGCGGCAAAGTGCAAAAGCAATTCCACGATTTCTGCATCATCGCCAAAGCGGATGTTCCCTGCGTTTTTTCTGAACACGCGCAGGTGCACATCTGATACCGCCTCACATTCCGTATGATAAGACTGATCATGGCTGATGCCCACCAGATCGCCTGGATAACAAAAAGAAATGATCTGTCGTTTTCCATTGGACAGAAGCTTTGATGTGCGCACGACACCATCAATTACCTGGAAAACGGTATTGGCCATGTCTCCTTCATGAAACAACGGTTGGCCTGCTTCCACATGTTTGACCGGCGCAGGAACTCTGCCTTCGAGGCGAGCAGCTACAGCTTTTTCAACTGTATTTGAAAATGACTTCATTGTGGGTACGAACAATTTTTTTCCTCCTCCTCTTTGATTTGAAGCCATTTAAGCGCTGAATTGTGCGATCCGTATCAATCCGGCGTAATTAAATGTATCAATTTGTAATTTTTTCCGATTTGCGGATAATTTCTTTGGTTTCAAAAAAGCTCATACTCATATATAAGAAAGAGCAAATGTAAGTGGGGAAAATTCGGTCTTGCCTGAAACAGCAAAAACCATTTTGGTGGTCGATGATGAGCCAAAGGTACGGCTCATGCTTCGTCGCTGTCTTGAATCGGACGGCTACAAGGTGATTGAGGCAGCCAGTAAATGCGAAATTGACAACCATCTGCATAGGGGCAGGGTGGATCTCATCACGCTGGATCTGCAGCTTGGGGCCGAAAACGGTCTCGAGATAGCTGCCGGTATTCGTGCAAAATCCCCCATACCAATTGTCATGGTAACCGGTAAGGGTGATGTCATCGACAAAATTGTCGGTCTCGAAATGGGAGCGGATGATTACATATCCAAACCCTTCCATCTTCGTGAGGTGCTCGCCCGAATACATTCGGTGCTCCGGCGCGCAGCAGGTGATGTCCGGGCAGTGGATAGCGGTTTGCCGCAAACTCAGGCAGGCACAGTTGACGTGATAAGGGAGTTTGAAGGATGGAAATCAAATCTCTCCACTTATGAATTAACCGATCCCGAAGGTCATCCGGTTGATTTGACGACGGCAGATTTCAAGTTGCTGACGGTTTTTCTGAAGAGTCCGAAAAGAGTGCTGTCGCGAGATCACATCATGGACCAGTTGAACGGCTATGAATGGACTCCCAATGACCGCACGATCGATAATCAGGTAGCCAGATTGCGGAAGCGGATTGAGGTTGATCCCTCAAGCCCGAAAATCATAAAAACGATTCGCGGCGTAGGATACATGTTCGCGGTAAATGTCACTGACGATCATTCTCAACCAGCCTGAGCATCGAGGCAATTGCGCACGGCTGTGGCCAGTCCTGCCTGGGAGTATGGTTTGCGCAGCAACGGCAGTTCCCTGCTTGCAAGTTTCCCGCCGTTGACAAGATCCTCTGCATAACCCGATGTCAAAAGCACTTTGACAGACTTGTACGTGTCGACCACAAATTTGGCGAGATCATAACCGGACATGCCGCCGGGCATTACAAGGTCGGTTATCACTATCTGGATATCGTTGAATTCTTCAAGAACGGCCATTGCCTGCTTGCCGTCTTCGGCAGCCATAACATTGTAGCCCAACATCTGCAGTCTCTTGACGATGAGGTCCCTTACCCTTTTCTCATCCTCGACGACCAAAATGGTTTCGTCTCCGCCAACCAGTTCGCTGCCTGCCGGTTCAGTTTTTGATATGTTCCCAACAGTGCCAGGCCCCGTTTTTCTGGGCAGGTAGAGATTAACCGTCGTGCCGACACCCTCTTCGCTGTAAATCGTGATGTGGCCGCCGGATTGTTTCGCAAATCCATAAACCATTGAAAGCCCAAGGCCAGTTCCCTTGCCCAGCGGCTTTGTTGTGAAAAAGGGATCAAATACATTGGAAAGACTGGCATTTGGAATGCCGCTGCCATTGTCGGAAACCGAAATGCGTACATATTCACCGGCCTCCAGGCCAATCTCCTGAAGCGCATAACTGTCGTCAATGGCCTGATTGCAGGTTTCAAGTACGAGTTTGCCGCCGTCAGGCATGGCATCCCTTGCATTGACTGCCAAGTTGAGAATGGCACTTTCAAGCTGCCCCTTGTCGGCAACAGCAACCCACAACTCCTCACTCTGACGGGTTTCAAGTTCAATACCCGGTCCGAGCGTCCGCTTCAGCAATTGCGAAATATTCCCAATGAGTTGATCAAGATCGAGTTCAGAAGGTTCAAGCATGCTGCGTTTGGCGATTGCAAGGAGTCTTGCCGTCAGATCGGCACCCATTTCAGCCGCCGCTTCGGCTTCCTTGAGCAGTTCAAGCTGCTGGTTTTCTTCCAGTCGCGTTTCAAGCAGTTCTAGATTGCCGGTAATAATTGTCAGAAGATTGTTGAAATCGTGTGCGATGCCGCCGGTCAACTGGCCGATCGCCTCCATTTTCTGGGAACGGAAAAGTGCCTGCTCGGTACGTTTTCGGATACTCAGATCGTGAAGAATACCGACAAAGTATGTTTCCCCTTCATCCTCATATTCCCCGACTGAAAGATGGACAGGTACAACGGCACCATCCTTTGTGAGTGCATCCACATCGCGCCCAAGGCCAATGATCAGTTTCTCTCCAGTTTCCTTGTATCGGGCCATATACCCGTCATGTTCGGAGGCCCATGGTTCGGGCATGAGCATCTTGATGTTTTTCCCGAAAACCTCTGCCTCGGAATATCCGAACATTGTTTCTGCTGCCCGATTGAAGCTGCCGATCAGACCGGCTGAATTGATCGTTATGATGGCATCAACTGCGGCCCCCAGAAGCGCATCAAGTTTTGCGTCAGAATTTTTTACACCGGTTGTCACAACCTGAACCCGCCTACCATGCTTCTGGGGGGGATGAAGTGCGCAGATATCATCCCGCCAGGGTTACTCTCCTCCAAAGTGAACACATTCCCCTACAAGAAAACAAGACCCTAAGGCGAAAACCGGCAAACCGGAGTGAAACCGCGCAGTCCCGGGGTAACGAAGATTTGCGTCTTGTGTGAAATCCGCAGGATCTGAAAACCCAGACCCGAGCAGTGCGGCTCCTGCCTTGAAGTTGCTGCCGCTCTCAACCTGTCTTTATATCCGCAAAATTGTCCAAGCCCTGACGAATGGCGAGAAATGTCATCAAATCGGCAAGGGAGATGACCCCTAAAAGTCTTTCTTGTTCCGCAATCAGGAATTTACGCCGACCTTCCTTTGCCATTTTTTCAAATAGTAAATCCGTCTGAATTTCAGGACTGACCGTATTGGAACTGTTGGTTGGAATGTAAATGTCGCAAAGATGGGTGGAAGACCAGTTTTCCCGGTCGATCTTCTGCACAGTGTCGGTGTCCACATAGCCCAGCAAATGCTCTCCTTCCACAACAGGCACGAAGCTTACATTACGACCCAGCATGACTTGCTCAACCAGTTTATCCAGGCTCATATCGGGATCAGCGGTGACGGGATTTCGGGTCATCAGGGCGGTGAGGCTGTGATCCCTCAACATGGTTTTGACCAATAGTTGCTGATAACTTCCGCTCGATGCAGACATCAGGAAAAAGCCGATGAGTATCGGCCACAGGCCACCGATGCTTGCCCCGCCGAAGACAGACAATGCTCCGATTGCGATCAGGAAAACCCCGAAGGCAACGCCAAACCGGCTGGCTATGCGGGTAGACCAGAGGAGGTCGCCACTGTGCCGCCACAGGGCGGCACGCATGATCCGTCCGCCATCAAGGGGAAAGGCCGGAACGAGATTGAAGGCAGCCAGTACCACGTTGATCATGCCAAGATAGTTGATGACCGCGGAAAGTGTAGAGGCCGCATGATCCCTGCCGATCAGATAAAGGATGAAATATGCAACCCCTGCCAGAAAGAGACTTGCAACCGGACCGGCAATTGCGATCCAGAATTCGGATTTGGCATCGCGGGGCTCTTGTTCGAGTTCGGCAACGCCGCCGAAAATAAACAGTGTAATTCCACCTACTCCCAAGCCGAACCGGCGGGCAACAAGAGAGTGTGACAATTCATGGAAGATGAGTGAGGCAAACATGCCCAGCATGGTGACGACAGAAAGGCTGATATAATCGCTTCGCGAAAGGCCACTAACGACTTGGGGAAAGTAGTTAACAGACAGGCTCCACACAACAAGAGCTGCGATCAGGAGCCAGCTCGGATCAATCCTAATTCTGAAGCCGAATATGTCAAAAATTTCGACAGCATTTTTGAACATCTTTTCTTCCGACCGAATGGTTGTTTCATCACACACTCAAGGATCAGCCGGACAGGCATTCGCATCATTGATTATTGTCAAAAAACTGCCGGGTCATTTTCTGGTCTCAGCAAGGGAGCCGTCTTCCAGTACATCGCTTGGAAAGAGGATGACACTTTCTCCAGCCTCAACCCCGTTTTCAACCTGTGCAGTCTGTGAATTCATTTTGCCAAGGCTTAACCGTCGAAGTCTCGCCCTGCCATCCTGCAAGACAAAGGTCACCCAATCACCGCCGGATCTGAAAATGGCTCCAATGGGTATTTGCAAAACATCGTCTTGCGACCAGATCACTATATTGCCCAGAACCCGGTAGCCGTGCCCGAGCGCAGGCGGTACGTCCGTGATGTCGATAATCGCATTGACCCTCTGTTCTTCAATGCCAAGCGACGAGATCTTCTTGAAAGCGGCGGGATCAATACGTCGAACGGTTCCCTCAAGGTCCTGTTCACCACCCCAGTGACTTATAATGACAGGCGATCCGATTGCGACTTTCGGGGCATCGCTCGAAAGCAGGTCGATGGTAATTTCAAGGTCGGATGGGTTGCCGACCTCGGTAATCGGTGTTCCCGGTGAAACAGCCTGCTCACTGCGTGCGAGGACCTTCAGCACTATTCCATCAACCGGTGCGGTCAACTGAATGCAGCATGCCTTTTCCTGCATGGTTGTGTTGATCTCGCCAGGTTGCTGCAACCGAGCGAGGGCGCTGGCCAGTTCCGCCTGGCGCAGGCTTATAACAGACGTGGCCCGCTTTACCTGCGCCTCCTTCAATTGCAATTCATTGTATGACCGCTCAATCTGGCTTTGGGAGATGATATTGGTTTTGGCAAGCTTGGCTGCTCTTTCATATTCGGATATTGCCAGATCAAACGCCACCTTGGCCTGGGTATGTTCAACTTCTGCCAGAGCGATGGCAGCACGTGCGGCTTCAACTGCCGCTCGGAGTTCTGCCATGGTCCGTTCATCCAGGAATGGTGGCTCCAGAGGATGAATGGAAGCGATAACCGTTTCATTGGCGGTTACGCGCTGACCTTCGTCCAGCGTTGTGCGATCCAGATGACCGGCAATGGGAGAGGAAACCGTGTATATATCCCTCACCCTTGTTTCCCCCTCTTCATCAATGGTGATTTGCATGGGAGCGCGGCCAATCTGTGCGGTATCAACCAGGATCGGGCGTTCACGCATGGCAAGATAAAGTCCACCTCCTGTGACAAGCACCAACAGCAAGGCGACAAGTTTGCCGATCGGGTTCGACATGTTTCTACTCCCGTGTTTTCAGGACCCTGATCAGGTCAAGCCGGTTTACACGCCGCCGCACGATAAGGGCCGAAGCAGAGGCGGCAGTTAAGACAACGATGCTGGCCCAGGCAAAGGTGGATGCATCTATCACAAAGGGAATGCGGAAAAGGTCACTTTCAAAGCCTCGAACGACAGACCAGGCAAACCCGTAACCAAGTGACCAGCCGAGCGGCTGTGCCAGAATGACGATAATTCCGAGTTCCACCATTAACACCCATGAGACTTCAGCCTTTGTAAAGCCGAATACCCTCAGGCTTGCCAATTCTCTCGCCCGTTCTGAAAGCTGAATGCGGGCGGAATTGTAAATCACACCGAAAGTGATGATCACTGCAAGAATGACATAAACGGATGTCATGGTTGTGATGTTCTGTTCAATCGTCTCACGAAAGCGATTGCGGGAATTGTCCAGGAGGGCAATCGAGGCGATGAACGGCATTTGCTTTACCGCTGCATAGAGATCATTGAGGCGATTACTGTCGATGGTGATATTGACACCGGAGATTTGATGCCCGTCCCTAAGCAGGCGGTCAATGAAGTTGATTTCTCCATACGCCGTCAGCCCCACGTAACTTTGTACGACACCCGTTACCACCGCAGTTTCAATGCGGCCATCCTTGCGCGTCAGTTCAACGTCAATGAGTTCACCGGGCCTTATATCCAGTTTTGCTGCCACCCTTTCAGAAAGCAAAAGTCCTGCTTCGGGAATTCTTACCGGTTTGAGGTCCGTATCGAGTACCCTTGAGAGGCGCGTTTCTCGCGGAAGGCCCATGAGTGCCATTTTCAGTTCCCTATGACCGTTTCGAAGCCGGACCTGTGTTGCACGAAACGGTTCTGCCACAAGAACACCCGGAAGCGCCTTGACTCTGATCAGGGCATCGGTTGCGGCATTTGCGGAAAAATTGATAGACGCATCCTGACGTTCTGCCTGGAAAAAAACGATATCAATCATGTAATCAATTGAATCATAAGAAAAAAGTGCCGTCACAAGAATGGCAACGGACAGTGAGGTTCCGAAAGTCGTCAGCATCGCCCTTACAGGACGTCTGGCCAATTGGCGTAGCGCCATGACCGTGAGTTGGGACAGGAAGCTGATTCGCTTCATGAAATCACCTAATAGACTTCGGTAGGTTTCAGGCGCTGGAGGGCGCATGGCAACCGCCGGGGCAAGGGTGACTATTGACCAGATAGCCTTGATCGCCCCAAGCAAGGCGGCGGTAACGGTAACACCGCCTGCGAGCACGTAGAGATCAACACTCTGACGAAAAATCAGAAACGGAAATGAAAAGAAACTTGCGTAAAGACGTGTAAGTCCCTGTCCCAGCCACAGACCGGCGAACGAGCCTATCAGCAGTCCGGCAACAGAAATCAGCACAACCAGTTTAGCATAGTGTCCGCCAATGGCATAATTTCCGTAGCCCAGTGCCTTTAAAAGTCCAATCTGTTCACGCTCGAGCGCCACAAGACGCGACAGGATCATGTTGACCAGAAAGGCGGAGACAAACAGGAATATCGGTGGAATAACTGCAGCCATCGCTTGCAGCTGATCAAGTTCGGCTTCCAGAAAAGCATGGGAAACCTGATCGGACCGGTCATAGGCTCCCGTACCACCGTAAGGCTTCAGCATCTGGTCCAAAGTCTCAATAATGGTGCGCTCCGAGGTTCCGCGTAACAGGGACACCGAGAGGTCATTGAAACTGTTGGTCATGTCGAAAACCCCGGCCAGCATCCTTTCCGGCATGAAAAACACGCCAAATCGCCGTTGGTCCGAAACCATGTCGCCTGGTCCTGTGGCATAAATAAATTCAGGAGAAAGGACGATGCCGACGATGTGTACTGTGCGTCGCGAACCGTTCATGATAGTTGCGAACCGGTCTCCGATTTCAAAGTCGTGGGCTTTCGCGAATTCTTCAACAACAGCGACTTCATTGGTGCGCTCCGGTGACGGCAGACGACCTTTTCGAAGATAAAGCCGGTTTACAGTCGCATCCTGAAAATCCGGAATGGAGACGGCAATTCCAGAAGCCGGTTCTTTCATGCCCTCAACGTCCACCAAAACGGATTTGACAATTCTGAGCTCGGATGCCGCTACCCCAGGCAGTTGGTCGATTCTCTCCTTGAGGTGTTTTGGCGCGTGAACCGCAGTTGCAAAAACATTGCCAAATCTGGATCGCTCATAAAAAGCTGTGCGGGTGTCTTCTAGTGACCTGTATGCCCCCACGGCCAGAATAATGGTTGCAACACCGCAAGCCATCACAAGGGCGATGGCGAGAACTCTGGGCCCAAAGGCGCATCAGATCACGAATGAGCTTTCTGTCGAGCATGGCTGGTATGTAGGCCATTACCAGATCACCTCGGCAGGCGTAATGCGATGGGTGTTTTCGATTACCTCCGAAATACGCCCGTCCATAAATGATACGATCTGGTGTGCAATCTGCCGGATTCCCGCATTGTGGGTGATAATGGCGGTCGTCGTGCCCAGTTCACGGTTGACCCGGTCAAGCGCTTCCAGAACAATGATGCCGGTCTTTGAATCGAGCGCGCCGGTGGGTTCATCGCACAAAAGTACTTCTGGGTTCTTGGCAATGGCACGCGCAATGGCCACACGCTGCTGTTCGCCACCGGAAAGTTGGGCAGGAAAATGCGTCATGCGGTTTTTAAGGCCGACCAGCGACAGTGCCTCGTCTGGCGTCATCGGGTTCTTGGCAATTTCCGTCACCAGTCTCACATTTTCCCATGCCGTCAGGCTTGGAATGAGATTATAGAACTGGAAAACAAAGCCGACATGATTCCGGCGATAGCGCGTCAACTGTTTTTCGCTACAGGCGGTCAGTTCCAAATCGCGGAAAAACACGGATCCTGAACTGGCCCGGTCCAGTCCGCCCACAATGTTGAGAAAGGTGGATTTCCCGCTTCCCGAGGGACCCAGCAGGACTGTCATGCCACCGCGTTGGAGTTCAATGCTGACATCATCAAGCGCCCGCACTTCCACTTCACCTGCTCCATACACTTTGGAGAGGTTTGAAATCCGGAATATCGGATCATGTCTTAACATTTCCTCTTTGGAAGCGCTCATCTTTTAACGGCTATTGTAAAACCTTGCGCGCTGCCTTGATATCAGTCAATTAGAACGGTGGCTAGAAAGATGGCCGAAGCAGGACGCCCGGGTTCAAGCTGTCCTCAAACCTGTAAGGTCATGACAAAAGGGATGGTGACATTTTGTTGGACACCAGAAATATCGTTTGCCCTGCATGTGGCGGAACCGGAGAGGATTAGATGTCGTCAAAACGGGAAGTCGCGGTAATTGGATTAGGTTCCATGGGCTTTGGGATGGCTGTGTCCATCCTGAAGGCAGGCCACAAGGTTTACGGATTTGACATCAATCCGGATCAGGTCGCCAATTTTATAAAACTTGGCGGCGCTGAAGGTGAGATGGCGGATATCGGACCGGGGCTTGATGCCGTGGCAGTCGTTGTTCTCAATGCGACTCAGACCGAGACGGTGCTCTTTGGGGAAGGGGGCATAGTGCCCATGATGAAAAAGGGCAGCGTGGTTTTGGCTTGCGCAACAGTCTCTCCTGCTTTTGCAAGGGCAATGGAAGCGCAGTGCTCCGAATTTGGCGTTCTTTATCTGGATGCGCCGATTTCGGGAGGTGCCTTGAAAGCAGCAGAAGGCAAGCTCTCGGTTATGGCTTCTGGCACTGCACAAACCATGGAAGCGGCGGGACCGGTGCTTGATGCTGTTGCAGAAACAGTGTTTCATCTTGGGGATGCGGCCGGTCCGGGTTCGGCCATGAAGGCGGTGAACCAGCTATTGGCAGGCGTGCATATTGCCACGATGGCTGAGGCGCTGACCTTTGGCATGACACAGGGTATTGAGCCGGAAAAATTCGTTGAAGTCATCTCGAAATGTGCGGGCACCTCCTGGATGCTGGAAAACCGGGCGCCGCATATTGTGGATGGCGATTACACCCCCAGGAGTGCGGTAAATATTTGGCCAAAGGATCTCGGCATTGTCCTTGATATTGCCCGGGCTGCCAATTTCAGCGCGCCGATAACGGCATCAGCGCTGCAGCAATTCCTGGCCGCCGCCGGAATGGGGTTGGGCGGGGAAGATGACGCCGCTGTCGCCAAGGTTTACGCACGCAATGCAGGTTTGAAACTGCCGGGAGAAGAATGATGCTGCTCGGATGCATCGGAGACGATTTTACAGGTTCGAGCGATCTGGCCAACACGCTGGCAAAAGAAGGAATGCGCACGGTCCAGTATACCGGCATTCCCGACAGGGGTGCAGACCCTGATGTTGAGGCCGGAGTGATTGCGCTCAAATCCCGCTCCATTGATCCAGTTGAAGCGGTTCGCCTTTCATTGGAGGCGCTTGATTGGCTAAAAGATCAAGGCTGCACCCAGTTCTTTTTCAAGTATTGTTCGACCTTCGATAGCACGCCGGAAGGCAATATCGGGCCGGTTGCTGAAGCGCTGGCAAATGCTCTCGATGCCCGAAAGGTGATTGTCTGCCCGGCGTTTCCCGGAACAGGACGCTCGATCTATCAGGGTCATTTGTTTGTCAACGATGTGCTGCTGAACGAAAGTGGAATGCAAAACCATCCATTGACCCCAATGACTGATCCTGACTTGCGGCGATGGCTTGGATTACAAACAACTTTCAAGGTTGGCCATGTAAGTGCCAGGCATGTTTTTGCAGGGCAAAAAGCGATCAGGGAAGCCCTTGATAGCGAGGACCTGAAGGATAATCGACTCATCGTCGTTGATGCTTTGCGTGATGAGGACCTTCGCGAAATTGGTACGGCATGCCGCGATCTGCCGCTGATTACCGGCGGCTCGGGAATTGCACTGGGACTTCCAGAAAATTTTGCTTCATCAGGGGCGATTGCTGGTGCAGTCCTCCCCTGGCGTGGCGAGAGTGGTAAATGTGTTGCGCTTTCAGGTTCGTGTTCCGTGGCCACCCGAGGGCAGGTTCAGTATCACAGGAAGAATAACCCCGCCTTTGAAATAAGGGCTGAAGATGTCATAGAAGGCCGCCTTGATGCCAAGTCGGTTGCAGACTGGATGAAGGCAGCGGACGGAATTCCCCTGGCCTATTCTTCCGCTGATCCGGAAGTGGTGAAACAGATACAGGAAACCTATGGACGTGAGCGTTCTGCAGAGGCGATTGAAAGCCTTTTCGCAGAAGTTTCCAGGCTGCTGGCGGCAGGCGGGATTAGAAAAATCCTGACGGCGGGCGGAGAAACATCCGGCGCTGTTGTTGAGGGACTTGATCTCAACACGCTTGAAATCGGACCGGAAATAGATCCCGGTGTTCCAGCTTTGCGCGCAGGGGAAGACTTGGTCATCGCGCTTAAATCCGGCAATTTCGGTTCTGTAGATTATTTCGAAAAAGCGGCCCGTATCCTGGCAGGTGAGAGATGAAGGAAAACGCCCTGCGCGAGCAGATATGTTTGCTTGCAAAATCGTTATTTGATCGCGGGCTGACCGGTGGTTCGACAGGAAACATCTCAGCGCGCACCGAAGATGGCGGACTACTGGTTTCTCCGACTGGAACATCATTTGGTCGCCTTGACCCTTCCCGTCTCTCCCGGTTCGATGCAGGGGGAAGGCATGTGGATGGCGACAAACCTACAAAGGAATTGCCGCTTCACGCAGCTTTTTATGAGACGCGGTCTACCGCCGGCGCGGTTGTTCATCTGCATTCCTGTCACTCCGTTGCACTGTCATTGATGCCGGATGTTAATGAAGACAATTTCCTGCCGCCGCTAACACCCTATTCAATCATGAAGCTTGGCAAGGTGAAACTGTTGCCATTCTTTCTTCCAGGTGATGCGGCCATGGGAGAGGCCGTCCGCAGCCTTGCCGGAAAGCGCAGCGCAGTCATGCTCGCCAATCACGGTCCGGTAGTCGCAGGCAAGGATGTTGAGGCAGCTTGTAATGCCATAGAGGAACTTGAGGATACAGCCCGCCTTGCCATGCTGACCCGTGGCATGAATGCGCGGGCATTGACACAGGCTGAAATCCGGACGGTCGTTACAAGGTTTGACGTGGAGTGGGATGAATGACCGGGTTTTCCGCCAATCTCGGTTTTTTGTGGAATGACCGACCGTTGCCTGATGCGATAAGGGCAGCGAAGGCTGCTGGCTTTGAAGCTGTTGAGTGTCACTGGCCTTACGACACGCCTGCCGAAGACGTATGTTCGGCGCTTGCGGCAACCGGCCTTGTCATGCTTGGCCTTAATACCCGCAGAGGAAATTTAAGCGTTGGCGAAAACGGCCTTTCTGCTCTTTGCGGACGTGAAGCGGAGGCGCGAGCTGCAATTGATGAGGCAATCGAATATGCCAGTGCAATCAATACGCCGAATATTCATGTAATGGCCGGGTTTGCTTCCGGCAAAGACGCCCATGACACGTTCATTGCCAATCTGGCCTATGCCTGTGAAAAAGCCGCCGTATGCAACATCACGATCTTGATTGAACCTTTAAATCATTATGACGCGCCCGGCTATTTTCTGGCAACCACTACCCAGGCAAAAGAGATCATAAGTGAAGTTGATTTTCCCAATCTAAAATTGATGTTTGATTGTTACCATGTCCAATTGATGGAAGGCGATCTGTCCAATCGGTTGAAGTATCTGTTGCCGGTGATTGGCCATATCCAGTTTGCCTCGGTCCCTGATCGCGGCTCACCCGACCATGGCGAAGTAAACTATTCCCATGTTTTTTCACTGATCCGCGAAATCGGCTATGACAGGCCGCTGGGTGCCGAGTACAAAACATCCGGTGATACTGATGCCACGTTGGACTGGCTGAAGAATGGACTTTAAAGAAGGTGGCCGAAAAAGCAGGTTGCCCAAAAACCGGATGCGCGGTTAAAAAGCTTGCAATAGTGTGGCCGATTGAACGCGGCCTGGAATAGTCAGTGGAAGGAAATGACCGGTGAAAGATATCGGCGCGAAGAAATCGGAACTTGAACCAATTGAAATCGCGTCGCGTGATGAGATTGAGGCACTTCAACTTGAGCGGCTGAAATGGTCCCTCAACCACGCCTATCAGAATGTCGCAATGTACCGGAAACGCTTTGATGAAAGAGGGGTTCATCCTGATGATCTCAAGATTCTGAAGGATCTTTCCAAATTTCCGTTCACGGTGAAGAACGACCTCCGCGACAATTACCCCTTTGGAATGTTTGCGGTACCGCGTGAGAAAATCCGCCGCATTCATGCTTCGTCGGGAACGACGGGAAAGGCCACGGTCGTCGGATATACCGATGCTGATTGTGATCTCTTCGCAAACATGGTTGCCCGTTCCCTTCGCGCTTCGGGAGTGCGGCCGGGCGAAATGGTACACAATGCCTACGGCTATGGTCTTTTTACTGGCGGGCTTGGCGCCCATGTCGGCATTGAGCGGCTCGGTGCAACAGTGGTTCCGGTGTCAGGCGGGATGACCCCGCGTCAGGTGACGCTGATCAACGACTTCAGGCCACAGGCAATTTGTGTGACCCCTTCTTACATGTTGAATATTTTGGAAGAGTTCCACAAACAGGGTCTCGATCCGCGCGAGACGTCGTTACAGGTTGGCATTTTCGGGGCAGAGCCATGGACCAATGCGATGCGCGAGGAGGTCGAGCAGGCATTCGACATGCACGCAGTCGACATTTACGGATTGTCCGAAATCATGGGCCCGGGCGTTGCCAATGAGTGCGTCGAAACAAAAGACGGACTGCATGTTTGGGAAGATCACTTCTTCCCAGAGATCATTGATCCTGAAACGGGAGAGCCGGTTGAAGACGGCGAAATGGGTGAGCTGGTTTTCACCACGCTGACCAAGGAAGGTTTGCCGATGATCCGCTACCGGACGCGGGACCTTACACGATTGCTTCCGGGAACCGCGCGTTCCATGCGCAGGATGGAAAAGATCACCGGCCGCAGCGACGACATGATCATTCTTCGCGGCGTCAATGTGTTCCCGACCCAGATCGAGGAGCAGTTGATGGCAACCGGAGGCCTGACGCCTCATTTCCAGATCGAATTGTATCGTTCCGGCCGCATGGATGCGATGCGTGTTCATGTGGAAGCCGAACCAAAGGCTGCCGATGAATTGAGCAAGACGGCCGCTGCAAGAATGCTAACCAAGCGGATCAAGGATGTTGTCGGTGTCAGCACCGAGGTTATTGTCAATGATCCCGGCGGCGTTGCCCGTTCTGAGGGCAAGGCAAAGCGCGTCGTTGACAATCGCCCGAAGGATTAGGCACACGCAAGACCGGGTTCCGGATGGAAACAATGTCCGGTTCAGGGCTGAAATGCCTTCACCGGCAGGCCTCGCTTGAGCCACCCCGGTGCCTTGCCATTGCCAAACATGCCTTCGCTGACATCAATCACCGAGCCAAGCCCGCGCTTGGCAAGTTCCTTCTGGAGGAAGGCAGTTCGCCCGCCAGTCGCGCAGATAAGTGCGACATCCTTGCCCGGATTGGCTGCCCTGATCTTTTCCAGACCTTCAAGGAACCCTCTTTCGTGCATGGAAAGAGGAACAGCAAGACTGGCGATGCCGCTTTCACGCCATTCAGATGGTCGCCTTATGTCGATCAAAATCAGATCACCCGAAGTGGCCTTTTCCAATGCGGTCGGCGCCGAAATTGTTTCTGCGGCAAAGGTCAGCGTGACTGAGATAAGCAACAGGATGATGGTAATTGCAAAGCGCATCTTGATTTTTCGTCAAACGATCCTTGATAATTTGTTGAATGTTAAACCGGCAAGACCAATCCGGGTACAAACTTTTCCGTGAACAAGCTTACCTGCCTTCAAACCCGTTGAGAACATTGGCAACATTCAAGCCGATTTCCCGAACCCCGTAACCTCCTTCCATGCAGAAAAGCGTCGGCAGGTTTGCATTCGCTATTTTTGTGCCATACCGGGTGAAATCATCGCTCTTCAGTTTGAAAAACGAGATCGGATCATTCTCGAATGTATCAACTCCGAGTGAGACAACCAAAGCTTCGGCGCCGGACTGAATAATCCGCTCAAGGGCATCATCCAGAGCCTGCGCCCAGACATCGTAGGGTGTTCCCGGTGGTAGCGGATAATTGATAGTATAACCTTCACCCTTGCCCTTTCCCGTTTCTTCGGAAAAGCCTAGAAAGTGCGGAAAGGCGTCGAGCGGATCGCCGTGAAGGGAAGCAAAAAAGACATCTTCGCGTTCATAGAATATGTCCTGCGTCCCGTTGCCGTGATGAAAATCTACATCAAGCAGGCCTACTCTTTTTGCCCCATTATTTAAAAAATGCTGCGCCGCTACGGCAGCATTGTTAATGAAGCAATAGCCGCCAAATTGGTCATGAGAACAGTGATGCCCTGGCGGGCGGCACAGCGCAAATGCCGCTTTTCCGTCTTTGCAGACGCTTTCTGCCCCACTCATGGCAACCTGCATGGAGGCAATGGCAGCCTGCCAGGTCGTCGCGGTGATCGCTGTTTCCGACGCAAAACCATAATAGCCCAGAGCGGCCTCGATATCGCGGGGCGGCCTGTTTTGTTCGAACCGGCGGGCCGGAAAGCAGGTGGGAATCGCTTCGCCCTTGTAACCGTCAGCTACCCAGCGATCCCAAGCGCTTTCCATGAAAGACAGGTAGCTTTCATCATGAACCTGACGCGCGGTGGCAAGATCATGCGAATCGGGGGACAGGACATTTCCATGCCCAGCAGCAGTAACCGCTTCCAATATCCATTCAGCCCGAAACGGAGCCTCAAACGGCTTTACCAGTTCGCCGCCATAAAGCTCGGTTTTGGCGTCTCTCAATCGGTGCTTTTCAGAATAGAAGATCTGCATGCTGAATTATTCCTTGAAAACGTCCACACCCTAATCCGCAAATCGCAAGACGTGTATTAAAATTTTACGAATTCTTTCAAACAGCGGGAAACCTCTCTCGTGTATATTCGATTAACGACCCCTAGAACACGTATGAAACGCGTTTGCCGGTTCATCAAACCGGTAGGGACAGGAGTATGACATGGGTAGATTTGGAATTTCATTTTCCGATGAAAGCGGCAGAGGCTTCAAGATCGACAAGAAGAAGCACTACGCGACAGTCATACATGGCGATGATGAAGAAGAAGACGGCTGGTTTCAGCGTTGTCTCGCCTGGCTGAGCTACATTATCATGGTGATGACAGCATCAATCACCTTCAATTCCTCAGCCCAGGCCGGAGTAAGTGACCATGTTACGCTGGTGACGCGTGATACGATGGTTGTCACCGTACCCGCAATAGCCACGGCTCCGGTGCCTCACAGCTGGGTTCTTCGTCCAAGCCGGTAGGCTCGAAATACCCTTCGCTCTAATCATCAGCTACGACGTGCATAAACACTATGCCAAGCTGTTTGCGAGCGGGGACATCCCCTATTCATCACCCATCTTGAGTGCCTGAATGAAAGCCTCTTGCGGGATTTCCACGCGCCCGAACTGGCGCATTTTCTTTTTGCCCTTCTTCTGCTTGTCGAGAAGTTTGCGCTTTCGAGTTGCATCGCCACCATAGCATTTCGCGGTCACATCCTTGCGCATCGCAGAGATTGTTTCGCGCGCAATCACCTTGCCACCTATCGCAGCCTGAATCGGGATCTTGAACATGTGCCGCGGGATGAGATCCTTGAGCTTCTCGCACATCACCCGCCCGCGCTTTTCCGCCTCGTTTCGATGCACCAGCATCGACAACGCATCGACCGGCTCCTCGTTGACCAGAATGCTCATCTTGACCAGATCGCCGGGCCTTGTGCCGATCATTTGATAATCAAAACTGGCATAACCCTTCGAGATCGATTTCAGCCTGTCGTAAAAATCAAACACCACTTCATTGAGCGGTAATTCGTAAGTCAGCATGGCGCGTGCTCCCACGTAAGTGAGTTCAGTCTGTATGCCGCGCCTGTCCTGACACAGTTTCAAAATCCCGCCGAGATAGTCATCCGGTGTGAGGATTGTGGCCTTGATCCACGGTTCGTTAATCTCCGAAATCAGCGTCACATCCGGCATGTCCGCCGGATTGTGCAGTTGAATCACATCCCCGTTGCGCATCTCCATGTCATAGACAACCGAAGGGGCCGTCGCGATCAGATCAAGGTCAAACTCGCGCTCCAGCCGCTCCTGAATGATCTCCAGATGCAAAAGTCCCAGAAAACCGCAACGGAAGCCGAAACCAAGCGCGGCCGATGTTTCCATCTCGAACGAGAAACTCGCATCATTGAGTCGCAGCTTGCCCATTGCCGAGCGCAGATCCTCGAAATCCGCAGCATCGACTGGAAAGAGCCCGCAGAACACAACCGGCTGCGCCGGCTTGAAGCCCGGCAGCGCCTCCGCCGTCGGCCGCTTGTCCTCGGTGATTGTATCCCCCACCCTTGTGTCGGCTACTTCCTTGATCGAAGCCGTCAGAAAGCCGATCTCCCCGGGTTGCAGGCAATCGACCTGAACCATTTTCGGCGTGATCACACCGACCCGCTCAACCGGATACTTCACATCCGTACCCATCATGCGGATCGTTTGTCCTTTGCGCAGAACACCGTCGAGAATGCGCACCAGAACAATCACGCCAAGATAGGCATCATACCACGAATCGACCAGCAGGGCTTTGAGCGGGGCGGAGGCATCACCGGTTTTGGGCGGGGGCAATTGTTTGACAATCGCCTCAAGCACATCGGGAATGCCAAGTCCGGTCTTTGCCGAAATCTCCACCGCCTGCGACGTATCAAGCCCGATCACTTCCTCGATCTGCTCCTTGATCCGCTCCGGTTCAGCCGCGGGAAGATCAATCTTGTTGAGCACCGTGACGATTTCGTGATCATTGTCGATCGCCTGATAGACGTTTGCCAGTGTCTGCGCCTCAACGCCCTGAGAGGCATCAACCACCAGCAGCGAGCCTTCACATGCCGAAAGCGAGCGTGACACCTCGTAGGCGAAATCGACATGTCCGGGCGTGTCGATCAGGTTGAGCACATAATGTTCGCCATCCTTCGCGTCATATTCAAGGCGCACTGTATTTGCCTTGATCGTGATGCCGCGCTCGCGTTCAATATCCATCGCATCGAGCACCTGATCTTTCATTTCGCGGTCCTCAAGCGAACCGGTTGCCTGTATTAGGCGGTCGGCAAGCGTCGATTTGCCGTGGTCGATATGCGCCACGATTGAAAAATTGCGAATGTGATCGCGGCCGGGATAAATGGAATCTTTGCTCATAGGCAGAGCATATAGAGTGGAAGTGTTTTCGGGGGAAGCGGAAAGTGTGATTTGTCGCGCTTCATACCGCTACACCTCCTGCCAGTCTTTTCCTGCGTGTGTACCGTCACAATCCGGAATTGATATTCATCAATGATGCTCTCCTTTGTAGGTTTATGAAGTCTATAACGTCTGGCTTTGCCCTGTAAAAGGAGGACCGCAATTGATCGGAACATCTGCTCAATACCGAGCAATACATGGCACGGCTCTCAGAACCCTGCTTCGTGCAGTTCCGACGCTTTTGCTCGCCATGGCTGCGACAGCCGCCCTGCCGGAAAGCGCCGTTGCCGAAAACAAGCGTGTTGGCAATTCCTATGAGTTTGAGATGGAGGGTAACCCCTCCACCGGATACAAGTGGAAACTCAACGCGCAAGCCTCCACCGGCCTTGATGTGGTCAAGGTTGAGGCCCTCGGCTACGGCAAGGCAAAATCCCGCAAGGTCGGAGCTCCCGCCATATTTATCTTCCGCATCACCTGCATTGGCTCGGGCTTTGCCAGATTGCAATTTGACTATGTCTCGCCGGGTTCAAACCGCAAGGTCACCAAGTCCCACACCCATGATTTAAGATGCGAATAAGCTGCCAACGGGCGTGTTTTTCCATTCACTCGAAGCTTTCGCTCCAGCGTCATGTCAAAGAACATGGGGTTTAGTGCAAACGTGCGACCTGCTCGCCGATCCTAAGACCCATCGTGTACGGGCCTACAGGCCGCACGCGGAGATTTTTTGTATGGAGAGGCTCTTCAGTACACCGTCCAGCTCCACCATCAAGGCACATCCGTCCGGAGGGCCCGGCTACCTGTAATTTCGATGAAACCATCAAAACCAGTACCGGCTGTCCGGATCGACATGACGCTCCGCTGCTGCTGCTCCTTGTTCCGATTGGCGATCGATCAGACCAATGTTTGCCGGGCAACAGTATTTCGAGATTACGTCAGGGTTTGAGCGGCGTTGATAAGTTTTTGATGAAAGCGCGGAATATCCCCTATTTGACGTCGAGATGTGCCCTTTTAGTTGGCCGCATCCGATCCAAATCGACCCTTTGGCGTTTTCGGGAATGTTTCCCAATCGCGATTATCCGGCAAAAACACGTAGAAATATCATGTTTCGGGACGATGGAGCCTGCAGGTCTTCCGGTTATGAGATTGCAAGCAGGGCTTTTTCAAACTATCGAATTCCAGGTTACTGTTCATCTATAACCATGATTGGCTTGGAAGAACTGTACCTTGAAGAGCGTTTCAATTGGCATGAAATGAAGTGAAAGTTGGGAACGGATGAAGAAAACCGGCCTGGATGCGACGGATATTCGCATCCTCAGCGCAGTTCAGCAGCATGGGCAATTGAGTAAAAACAAGCTGGCCGAGCTTGTGAACCTTTCCCCGACGCCATGCTTGGCCCGTTTGGACAGGCTGAGGGCGGCAGGATATATCCGCGGCTATCATGCTGAACTGGCACTTGAGCGTATAGTCGATTTTACTCAGGTCGTTGTGACTGTCTCGCTAAGCCATCACCGCAAAGCCGATTTCGACCGCTTTGAGGCGGCAATCAGAAACATCGACGAGATTGTCGAATGTGTCGCTACCGGAGGCGGGATGGACTATGTGATGAAGACGGTAACTCCCAGCCTTGCGGCATTTCAGGTGCTGATGGAAGGCCTTTTGTCGGCAGATGTAGAGATTGATCGCTACATGACCTATATCGCGACCCGGCAGATCAAGTCCGGTCGTCCGAACCTCCTGAAACTCGTGTCGCCGGCAGGAAACTGACCCCAAGGTCCAAACGGCCTTACATCTGACCGAGCATTGGTCCAATCGGGCCAAGCCCCCTGATTTTTCAGTCCGAATTCCTGAGCAGTTACGAAGTAAAACCCGCCAGCTTCAAATGCGCGACAGCCGGACGGCCGAGCGCTATCAAGGATGAAAGACATGATACAGGCAGAAGACTTTGGTTTCGGTACACAGATTCGCAAATCCCCGTACTTCGATGCAACTGTGCGGTGGGGAGCAAAGGGTTTCTCAGTCTACAATCACATGTATATCCCGCGTGACTTTGGCGATCCGGAACAGAATTTCTGGAACCTTGTGAATGACGCTATCCTGTGCGACGTGGCTGTCGAGCGTCAGGTCGAGATCACCGGCCCGGATGCGGCGCGATTTGTCCAGATGCTGACCCCGCGTGACCTTTCAAAAATGGCCGTTGGACAGTGCAAATACATCCTGATCACCAATGCCGATGGCGGTATTCTCAACGACCCCATTCTGTTGCGCCTCGCTGAAAATCATTTCTGGATTTCTCTGGCCGACAGCGACATCCTCCTCTGGGCTCAAGGAGTGGCCGTGAATTCAGGCCTCAATGTCGAGATATGCGAACCCGATGTTTCACCGCTGCAGTTGCAGGGCCCGAAATCCGGCCAGATCATGCAGGCGCTTTTTGGCGAAGGCATCATGGATCTCAAATATTACTGGCTGCGCGAAGTGGAACTGGACGGCATTCCGTTGATCGTGTCACGCACCGGCTGGTCAAGTGAACTGGGATATGAGCTTTACCTGCAGGACGGTTCGCGTGGTGACGAATTTTGGGAAAAAATCATGGCGGCGGGCGTGCCGCTGGGCCTCAAGCCTGGTCATACCTCTTCCATCCGCCGGATCGAGGGCGGCATGCTTTCCTATCACGCGGACGCTGATATCCAAACCAACCCGTTCGAGCTTGGTTTCGACCGTCTGGTGAACCTCGACATGGAAGCCGACTTTATCGGCAAGGAAGCGCTGCGCCGCATCAGGAATGAAGGCGTGAGCCGCAAACAGGTTGGCCTGATCATTGACGGCGAACCGCTGAAAGGCCCGAACACCTCTTTCTGGGCGATCAGGAAGGATGGCGAGACCATTGGCAAGGTCACCTCGGCAGTCTATTCCCCGCGGCTGGACCGGAACATCGCGCTGGCGATAGTCGCGATAGAGCACGCCAATCTTGGGGCAGAGGTAAAGATCGTGAACAGGTCGGGCATTGTGAACGATGCCGGGACTTCTGGCTGCCACGATTGTCGAAGTCCCGTTCTACGATCCCAAGAAATCACTCGCTGCTGCGTAATGACCGGAGCAGTGAAGCCGACATGACGGAACTTTCGATCCAATTGCACTGGCACCGTACAAGCCCTGAACTCAAGACGGGTGCGTATTCAACCGAACATACCGTCCAGTACAATAACAGCATTGAGGTTTTGGCGGACGCTGCCCCTGATTGGGGTGGCGATCCGACCAACACAAATCCGGAACAGGCGCTCGCTGCAGCGTTGTCGAGTTGTCACATGATGACGTTTCTGGCCCTGGCCGCGAAGGTCGGCTGGCCGGTCGCAAGCTATCATGATTTTGCAGTCGCACATCTGGGCAAGAATGACCGTGGACAAATGTCAGTGACACGCATTGATCTGCATCCGGTAGTGCGTTTTGACACCGGCTTCCAGGTTGTGGAATCGGAGATGCAAGAGATGCAGGATCGGGCTCATCGCTATTGCTTCATAGCAAACACTTTGGCAGAGAGCGTGGAAGTGAACATCCTGCAAAAGCCGGCCACGGTACAGTCGCTTGCGGGAGAGCAAGATACTGCAGCGTGATCTTGATGACGCTGGCAACCGGCAAGCGCGCCTTTTATGCTCAGCGTGAAATGTCTCTGGTCGAGGCCTATGATTACGCGTCCCGGGTGATGGTCGAAAACATGCTCTCTCGCGATGCGGAGGAAGGTATTGGCGCCTTTATCGAAAAACGGCCACCACATTGCCAGGACAGATGAGAACGGTGATCTCGCCAAGGCACCAACACTGACCGCTATCCGGCTGCCAGCAGCCGTTCGACGGGGTCTTTCTCGTTTTCACCGCGGAAATAGTCCATCCAGTCGCGAACCTGGTCATTGGGCATGGGGCGGGAGAAAATATAGCCCTGCCCGAACAAGACTCCCAAATCCCGGAAATGACTTACCACATTGGTGTTTTCCAGACCCTCCGCGATGAGTTGAACGCCGAGTTCCTTCGCTAGGGTAACAATGCATCGTACCAGGGCTGTTTGTCCGTCAACGGCATGATTGGACTGGGCAACAGCATGTTGAAAATCAGTCGCAAAATTCTGGTCCAGTTTGAGGATGTCTATCGGCATACGGCTGATGAGACTGAGGGAGGAGTAGCCCGTGCCGAAATCATCAACGGCTATGCGGAAACCGTGTTCTCTCAATTCCTGCAAGTGCTTTCTGGCATTGTCAAAATCAACCAGTGCGGCTGTTTCGGTTACTTCGAGAATGACACGACCGGAGATTTCCGGGTACCGTCTCGCTGTGGCAATCGCATGGGTCACAAATTCAGGGGTCAATTGAGCGGGTGAAAGATTGATAGAGATTTGCAGATCGTTACCTGCGACTTCCCCGATCAGGGTTCTGAACTGATCAATGGCCTCATCAAATATCCATTTGCCCAGCTTCGACATTTGGCCGGTTTCCTCTGCTGCTTTGATAAGCTCCTCAATATTGCCCTTGAAGCCCATCTCCGGGTGCACCCTGAGCAGGGCTTCAAAAGCATATGGCTTCATTGTCGCCAGATTGATGATTGGCTGAAGATGCACAGAGTACCAGTTTTTCGGGATGCCTGTGGAGATGTTCTGGATCAAATGGGCTCTGTCTGTGATCGATGAGGCGATATTTTCATCATAAAGAACCACCCGGTTCTTGCCACCGGATTTGGCCAGGTACATTGCCTGATCTGCAAGCTTGATCGCTTCGCCGGGAGCGAGCGTTGCATCACGGCAAAATGCAATTCCCACACTGGCGCCAACATGGCCAATGCCCCTTGAGAGCGGCACCGGCTCGCTAATGGAATCCACAAGTTCCCTGCCGAGCTTTTCCGCAAGTTCCGTTGCTTCAAGGTTGTCGAGAATTACGGTGAATTCATCTCCGCCCATTCGGGCAGCATGTCCGTTGGGGCCTATGACCCGTTGAATGCGCCTGGAGGTTTCTATCAGGATCTGGTCGCCCGCCTCGTGACCGAACGTGTCATTGACCGTTTTGAAATTGTCCAGATCAATAAAGAGTACGGCCCAATCGCGTCGCGTCGCACTATTCTTATGCATTATTTCGAGAATGTGTGAAATTCCGCGCCGATTGGGCAGACCGGTAAGGGAATCTGTCAGCGACTGACGCCGAAGGTCGGCCTCCTTTTCCCTAAGTTCGGTCACATCCTTTAAGACACAGACATAAATCTTGTCACCTTCGGACGGCCGCCTGTCCTCAACTACTGACAGTAGCGCTTCACTCACATTGGGATTTTTGCAGCTAAGTTGCAGAGGAATGTCGGAGAGTTCGTTCATGTCCGGTAATCTGGCAAGAACCTGCTCTTCAAATGCCCTGATCGAGTCCATGTCCAGGAACTTCTTCAAGGATTGTTCCACGAATTCCTCCGCCGCAAAGCCAAGCTTGTTGAGGCAATGCTTGCTCGCAGACTGGATTATCCCTTCTCTGTTGATCGTGAACAGGAATGCCGGAGCTGAATCATAGACGCTGCGCAGATTGTAGAGGGCCTGTTCGGTCCGGGTTTTCTCCAGTTCAATACTGTCCTGCATCGAGTTGAACGCGATACAGAGTTCACCAAATTCATCCTTGCTCTTGACTTTCGCGTGGCGAAAAATGCCGCTTTCCATGTCCCGTATGGCAGCCAGTAGCCGTGCCAGCGGCCGTCTTACGGAATATCCAAAGGCAACGGTGCCGATGGCAATCGAAGAAAAAATACCTGCAAAGGCGATAATCAGGGATAGATTGAGTATTTCGGATTTGAGCATCCGGATTTCGGCTTCGCTGTAACCCACCCTGAGTTGAACGCTGCCGGTACCCGGCAAGGCCAGTGTCAGCGTATTTTCCGGCACCATTACCCGGCAACCAAGGTTTCTGGGTTGCGATAATTTCGGATCAGGCTTTCCGTTAGTGATGGCATCGATACAGGTAATTGCCTTATCGGCCATCAGCGTCGACAATATTTGGGATGTGGTTTCTGGCTGGCTTGTAATCAGGTTGTGATTCAGTTGCGATGAAACACGACCCAGCTGCATGCCAACGCGGGCAGCCAATTGATCTGCCTCTGAAGCAATATGCCTGCTTGCGAGGAAGTACAGCCCGCTGGCGATTACCAGCAAGAACAGCGGTACGAAAGCTATCAAGAATTTGCCGAGGATGCCCGGTCTGGAAAGCAGTTTCATTGCCGGTTACTGGACCATTGCAACTTTACCGTCTTTCATAAGACGCTCCAGGGCAGCCCTGTTGTTGATCTCCGTCTGAAAGACAACAAATTGGCCGTCACGCTTTGTCAGGTAAAAATCCACATTAACGAAGCGGCCTTCGGGGTCACGGTAGTCCGTGCAAAGGACATATCGGTCGCCAAAGGTGAAGAATCATGGGGTGTGCCTTGGTAGGAACCAGATCAACAACTGTCCCGTCTGACAACTCCACATGGGGAACAACGCCGTCGATCAGGGTGCTTTCGATATGCTGGGCCATTGCAGCCTGCAAGCCGATCTTGTCATTCATCGAGGTGGCGAGAGAGGCCGTTGGTGAGGCCAGTGTCCAAGACAGCAAAAAGCCGACAATCATGTTTTTGTTCATGTGAAAACTCCTTTGGGGATGCAGAGTAAATCACACTTCCGTGAAAACTATATTTTGCAGTCAGATCAAATTTTACTTTTTGATGAATTTAAAATTAACCTGTTCAATGGCGAAAAATGGTTTGGTTCGCCATTGAAGGCGATCTCTTTTGTTTGTCGCGAACGGTCTTAAAAAGGTGCCGTCGACCGGTATCCTTCCCGAGAAATTGCTGGCGAAAATCTATTCTTCTTTCGTTTTCTCCCCGACCTCCGGCGGCAAAGCAACATCTTCTCCCACGGTTGTTTCGGTGAGATCATCTGCAAGCCGCACCACGTCCCGTTCTGAAACCTTTCCGCTCCATTGCAGTTTCTTATAGTCAAAGCCGTGTTCGATAGTGGGCTTGACCACTTGGAAATAGGGAGAAAGGTCAAAATCGCGCGGGGTAAAAAGTGCATGGTGGCGAATGTGCAGGATCTCGCGGCGTGAATAGCGCGATTCGGCATGCGCCCGCCCCGGCGCAAGGGTTACTTCCGGCAGGATCGGGTATTTGATCGACTGGAAAGCCTGGGCAATCAGCGAGGAACAGATCGCCTTTGTCGGTTCGCCCGAGCCGAAAGCAATCATGCGCCGCCGCCATCGCACAGGAACGGGTGGCGTCGGGAAGAAATACCGCAGGAGGTCAATTATGTTTTTCGTGTCGTATTGAAGGCCGATCTTTGACACCATGAAATCTACCACCTGTTTACGGTCTTCGGGCGTTAAATTTACGGGACGGCAGATGCGGGTATTGTAGCTCTGGTAGCGTTTCAGAGATGTCGCAACGCACCCCTCACCCAGATTGACCTCGATCAGGCAGGAGGCCCCGCCATGTTTCGGATCTTCCCGGTCCAGCAAATCGCCTACGTAAAACGCTGCATGGGACCAAGTCGACTGGGTCAGATACTTGATTGAGGCAGAGACGAACTGATTGCCCTCTATCAGGAGCACATCGCCCGGCCGCAGCGAGCGCGACAGTGTTTCAGGGTCCGATGGCGTATATGGCTTGTAACCGGATGATTCCTTGACAAGCACTTTCGCCAGAAAGGTGCCGATTCTTTCAAGGCCACGGTCAAGTATTTTCATTGGCAAAGGGCTTCTTGGCAATCGGTTTCATTGTTTCTGCGCAGGGCGGCGCCTGGCAGAAATACCACTTGGTTTGAGCATGACTTTGGCGCGTCGCGTCTTCAAGGTCAAATCACACCGGGTTGATGTGCCTGATGTCTGCAACATGGATCTCAAACAGCACCGCTTGACGGACAAATGCCGCAGTTGACTTGGCCGCTTGAGGGAATAGATTGGAATCATTCCAAATTGCAGATCGAACCTGTCTCAAGAGAACCCCAAAATGGTGCTTTCCCTCATTTCGCGTCTGGCCGACCGGTCCAAACGACATTTCAATGACCTTTCCGAGCAGGAAATCCTGGCGCTGGCGATTTCCTCGGAAGAAGATGACGGCCGGATTTACGAGACCTATGCGGACATGCTGCGCGCCGATTATCCTGATTCGGCTAAGATATTCGAGGAAATGGCCGAGGAAGAAGATGAGCACCGTCGCTGGCTGATCGATTTGCACAAGGAGAAATTCGGAGAGAATATTCCGCTAATCCGCCGTGAGCATGTTAGGGGGTTCTACTCAAGAAAACCGCTTTGGCTGATCAAGGGGCCGATTTCGACCTTTGGCGGGATCGAGGAAATCCGCAAACAGGCTGCGGACATGGAAGTCCAGGCTGCACGGTTTTATTCGGCCGCAGCCATGCGATCGAGCGATGCTTCGATCCGCAAACTGCTTGGTGATCTGGCAAGGGCTGAGGCCGGCCACATCGCCTCGGCTATGGGCGCAGAGAAAAAGCATGTCGATGGGGAGGTGCGCGAGAGTGAGGCCGAGGCCGAGCGCAAGCAGTTTGTCCTTACCTATGTGCAGCCGGGCCTTGCCGGCCTGATCGACGGGTCGATCTCGACCCTTGCACCGATCTTTGCCACCGCCTTCGCGACGCAGGATACCTGGACAACGTTCCTCGTCGGCCTCGCTGCTTCTGTCGGTGCTGGCATTTCCATGGGGTTCACGGAAGTTGCCTCTGATGACGGGGTGATATCGGGTCGCGGCTCGCCGATGATTCGCGGTGTTGTGACCGGCATCATGACAACCCTTGGCGGGCTCGGACACGCGCTGCCTTATCTCATCCCCGACTTCTGGATCGCAACCTATACGGCCTTCGCGATCGTCTTTCTGGAACTCTTCGTCATCACCTGGATCCAGAACAAATACATGGAAACTCCGTGGATGAAGGCAACATTGCAAATCGTTCTTGGCGGTGTGCTGGTGCTGGGCGCGGGCATCCTGATCGGGCAGGGGTAGGCAGTTTTAGTTTAAACAGACTTATCTTCTGTTCACGAGGTAAATTCCCGCTGCCACCAGCGCGAGTGCGAGGATGATGTTGAGCGTCAGTGCCTCTCCGATGATCAGCCAGCCGAAGATCACGCCAAACAGCGGCGACAGGAAGGCATAACTTGCCATGTCGGAGGCTGGATAGATCGACAGTATCCAGAACCAGAGTGTGAAGCCGATCGCAACGACCCCCAGCACCTGATAGGTGAAGGCGGTCCACAAAAGCGGGGTCATTTCCCGGAACATGTCACCGGAAAGCCAAGCAATTCCAATCAGTATCGGAGCCGAAACGATCAATTGGTAAAGCAGTTGCATCTCCGGGGCGGATTTCGAGAGCTTTGAGAGTCGCGCAATCAGGGCGATGGATGCCCAGCCTGTTGCCCCGGTGAGCGCCATCAGGTCACCGGTCAGCATTTGCGCGCTGATTATGCCCTCACCGCCGCCGATGTTCCGCATCAGGGCAATTGCCACACCTGCGACAGCAAGGAGAAGGCCTAGAATGCGCCTGCGCGTCAACGCTTCGCCGGGAATGAGGAAATGTGCACCGACAGCAACCCAGATCGGCATGGTATAGAACAGGACGGATGCCCGCCCCACTGTCGTGCGCTCCAATGCCTCGAACAACAGGTAAAATTCCGCTGCAAAGAAAATGCCGCACAAGACGCCCGGCCACAGACTGCCATCGGCGATGGTCAGCTTTTTGCCGCGCCATAGTGCAAAAAGCGCAAGCGGAAGGATCGCGCAGGCTGACCGCATGCCTGCCTGAAAGGCCGGTGCCATGCCGGCATTGACGAGCTTCACCATTGCCTGATTGAGGCCGAGATTGGCGGAAATCGCAATCAGCATGATGGCTCCAAAAGCATCTATGCCGCTCTTGCGTTCTATGGTGGGAAGGGCTGATTTCATGCGGGTGTCTTTCCGGAGGCGATGTTGGACAATGCCGCAATCACTAGCCCCACTACAAGCCCCCAAAAGGCGGCACCGATGCCGAAAAAGGAAATACCAGAAGCGGTGACGGCGAAAGTTGCCATGGCGGCAATTCGTTGTTTTTCATCGGCAAGGGCAATGGCGGTTGCATTGGTCAGCGGGGCGAGAAGGGCAAGCCCGGCAACCAGCACGATCAACTCACCCGGCAGAATCGCAAAAAGCGCCACCACCGAACCGCCAAACAGTGCAAAAAGCAGGTAAAAGCCCGAATAGAACGGGGCTGTCAGCCAACGTTTTGTCTTGTCGGGATGGGCGTCTTCACCGGTGCAGATTGCTGCCGTGATGGCGGCAAGGTTTGTGGTGCTGGCGCCAAACAGCGCGGAGATCGTTGAGAACAAACCGGTCACGGCAATGATCGGTCCGGCAGGTGGATGGTCATAACCACTGGCCCTCAAGACCGCGAACCCCGGAAGGTTTTGCGAGGCCATGGTCACAAGGTAAAGCGGCACGGCAAGGCCGATAAGGGCAGACAGTGAAAACTCCGGGCGGATGAATTCAAGCGTTGCGGCAGCGAGCTGGGGTGTTTCGCTGACCCGCCCCAGAAGGCCGGCATAGACCGCACCGCCGGCAAGCACAGTGATCACGGCCAGCGGTGGGTTTTTGAGTCGGACAAGGAGAAACATGGCAACCAGCGGCAGGATAAGCAGAGGTTCAATATTGGCAGCCCGTGCCGCACCAATGGCAAACGGCAGGAGAATGCCGCCGAGCATGCCAGCTGAAACACCGGTCGGAAGTTGTCCAACCAGCCTGGTAAGGGGTCGGAAAAGACCTGTTGCCACCAGCATCAGCCCTGCAACGATAAAGGCGCCAACCGCTGCCTCTATGGAAAAGCCCGTACTCGCCCCTATCAGCGCCAGCCCGGCGGTCGACCATGCCGTGACAATCGGCATTTTGTATCGCCAGGATAGCCACCCGGTTTCAGCAACCTTGGCAAGGCAGATTGCAGTGACCCAGCTTGCGGTTTGCGCCTCGGTTGCACCAACAGCCTTTGCTGCCGCAATCAACAGGGCAAGCGTGCTGGCAAAGCCCACAATCGCGGCAACGGCTGCGCTGGAAAAAACCGAAAACCGCATGGTTCAAAGCGTCCACAATATGGCTGTTGCCAGAAAAATTCCAAGGGAGAGCGCAAGGGTGATCCTGCCCAACTGCCTGCGTGAGGCTGGAGAGGCATCATGATCATTCAGGCGCTCAAGTGTGCCGCAGGCATTACGCCAGGCGGCGGCGATAAAGGCTATCGCAATCATCATGAAAATGGTTGCAGCCAGTTTTGCCAACCATGTCGGTTCGGCTTCCTTGAAAATTGCCTGTATTCCGAGACCAATGCCAACACAGCCAAGTCCGGTTCCGTTCCAGCTTGAAAAAGTTCGCTCATTGGCCATTAATGTCCGGTCTTCGGCGAGCTTGGTCCGGTTCTCCGCAAGGTCTTCCCGATCCCCGTCTGTTTTCGTCTCACTCATGCAACAGCTCTGGTAAGCGCATCAACGCTGCGCAGGATCAGCTCGATATCCTGTTCGCGCGAAAGGCGGTGATCGCCATCCTTGACCAGCGTCATCGTCACGTCTTCGGCCGGCAGAAATTCAACCAGTTTCATGGCATGGGTATAAGGCACATCGGGGTCTGCCATTCCCTGAATGATATGCACTGGACAACCCGTCCGGATAGGTCCGGTCATGACACGGTTCCTGTCGCCATCGTCAAACAGCGCTTTTGTGAAGACGTTGGGCTCGTCCGAATATTCCGACGGTTCTTCCATATAGCTCTTTGCTTCCAACTGGGCTTTCATGGCATCGGTCAGTTCCGGCTTCATCAGTTCATGGGTGAAATCGGGAGCAGGGGCAAGGAGCAGAAGTGCATGAAGGCGGTTCTCTTCGCCCCGGCCGGCCAGTTCCTGCGCCATGCGAAGCGCGACCCACGCTCCCATTGAGGAACCTACCAGGATTTGTGGTCCGTCAGTGTAGGTGTCAAAAACCGACAGGCTTTCCTCAAGCCACCGAGAAATCGTTCCCTCAATGAACTTGCCGCCGGATTCGCCATGTCCCGAATAGTCGTGACGCAGGCAGGCATGACCGTGGGCAGCAGCCCACTCATTCAGTTTTTCCGCCTTGGTGCCTATCATGTCCGAGCGGTACCCGCCCAGCCAGACAAGCCCGGGAGTCTTGCCTGTCAAATGCCTTACGGCAATCCGGCGGGTGTCTTCCCCCACTCCAACCTGAAGAAATTCCGGCGTCATCTTCCTCTTCCCGGTAAGCTCTTGTTGATCGTTTCACGCGTTCATACGCATTTTTTCATGATTTTGAAATTGAATCATGCTAACAGGCTTTCAAGCTGGACAGGCATTAGCTGTTTTGGCGAAAACCCTTAGCTGTAATAATACAGGAGTTTACTACCATTCGTCGTCCGCATAGAGCGCAAGCGCCCGTAAAATCTGGACCGAGGTCCAATGAAGAAATCAACGTCCCCGAGGTTCAGCTGATTGATGCTGATGGGGAAAACAGAGGTCCGACACCCACGGAAGTTGCGCTGGAATTGGCGCGCGAAGCTGGTCTGGATCTGGTTGAGATATCACCCAATAACAAGCCGCCTATCTGCAAGATTCTGGATTTTGGCAAATACAAGTACCAGTCCCAGAAAAAGGCTGCCGATCAACGCAAGAAGCAGAAAACTCAGGACGTCAAGGAAATCAAGATGCGTCCGAATATCGACACTCACGACTATCAGGTGAAGATGCGTTCTGTGGTGAAGTTTCTTGAAGAGGGCGACAAGGTGAAGGTCACGCTGCGCTTTCGCGGCCGTGAAATGGCGCACCTTGAACTCGGCATGGATCTGCTTAAACGCGTCAAGCAGGATATAGCCGAGATTTCCAAGGTCGATCAGGAGCCGAAGCTCGAAGGCCGCCAGATGATGATGATGGTCTCGCCGAGATAGGCGAGCTTCTACCGTTGGCATTTCAGTTTGAAATCGGAAGACGGACTGCCCTGCGCAATTCGTCTTTTGGGTTTCGGTCTTTCGACCCCTTATTGCCTGCCACAACACCGAATCAGGTAGCGTTGCTGTGTCGCTGGTTGATAACCAGATCTGCGATATTTTTTTGGTCCAGCACAAAAAGGAAGGCTGAAAGCGCCTCACCCAGTATCGGCTTGAGCCTGCAGTTTGGCAACAATGTGCAGACAGGATCTGTGGGATTCAATTGGAAACATTCGGCTATCTGAAGGTTTGGCTCCATCGAACGGACCACCGCACCCACATTGATCTTATTTGCTGCTATGGCCAGTTTCAGCCCACCATTGCGCCCCCGAACCGTTTCCACATACCCCTTTTTGGCAAGTGCCTGGGCGGTCTTCATCAGATGGTTTTTCGATATTTTGAACTCGTCTGAAATCAATTCAACCGAATGCAGCCTCGCCGGATTTCTGGCCAGCACGATCAGAATTCTCAGGGCATAGTCGGTTTGCAACGTCAGTTTCATCGCAAAACAAATATTTCAAATACCACTTATTGACAAGCGCATTTAAAGTGGTATTCAAAATACCACATAATAGGAACACTCAATGGCCATCCTGAACTTTCTCACCTTTGTTTTTCTGTTGCCGGGCGATATCGTTCGAAAGCGCCTGAACATGACCGTAGAGGAGGATGGCGGCATTCTGCGTTCTTTCATCAACATGTGTTTTTGGGGCGCCCTGCTGGCGGGTGTCGCTCTGAAATATTTCACCTGACCACGGGAACTCGACCATGCCTTCTGCGGATCAGACCAATCAGGAGAAATACGAAAAGCATCCGCTCCGCTTTCCCGCCCACCCAGCAATCACACCAGAGCAGATTTCCACCATGGTGGAACGGTTTTACCAGTTGATTGGCGACGATCCGCGCCTCGGACCTATCTTTTTGATGCGCAACAATAATGACTGGCAATCGCATCTTTCGAAAATGAAACTGTTTTGGCGGTCCGTTCTGTTGAAGACGGGCGAATACAAGGGGCAGCCGGTTCCGGTTCACATGCAAATAGAAGAAAAATTGCGAAGCGATGATTTTCAGCGGTGGTTGGTTTTGTTTGAAAGTGTCAGCACCGAGTGTTTTGACCCGCCAGCGGTTGAAATCGTCAATGAATTTGCAAGGCGCATAGCCCGTAGTCTTTGGTTGTCACGCTTCGGCACACCGGCAAGCCAGCCACCATTTTGATCTGCCGGCTTCCCCGGACCTTTTGCTTGCCTGATTTAGGTCTGCCCCGGTTTTTGGCTTGCAATGCCTGTTTTGCGGGCGTATACACCCCTTCGTTGATCGTCAGGCAGGGCATGCCTTGGCGGTTTGAGAGCGAAAGCTCCGCCGAAGCCTCCTCATCGGGTCTTCAGACAGGCGGGGCTTTTTGATTTGTTTAACATCAGGAGAAACGCAAATGCCCAAGATGAAGACGAAATCGTCCGCCAAGAAGCGGTTCAAGATCACCGCGACCGGCAAGGTCAAGGCGCCGCCGCCGGCAAGCGCCATGGCATGATCAAGCGGTCCAACAAGTTCATTCGCGACGCACGCGGCACCATGGTGCTGTCCGATGCGGACGCCAAGAAAGTCATGAAAATTTCTTCCCTACGGACTGTAAGCGGACGGGTTCCCGGAATTTAAGGAGATAATGACATGGCACGTGTAAAACGAGGCGTTACCTCCCACGCCAAGCACAAGAAAGTTCTGAAGGCCGCCAAGGGTTTTTACGGCCGCCGCAAGAATACCATCCGCGTCGCCAAGCAGGCCGTCGACAAGTCGATGCAGTATGCCTACCGCGACCGCAAGGGCCGCAAGCGCAATTTCCGCGCGCTCTGGATCCAGCGCATCAACGCCGCCGTCCGCGAGCACGGCCTGACCTATGGCCGTTTCATCGACGGCCTGAACAAGGCCGGCATCGAGATCGACCGCAAGGTCCTGTCCGACATGGCGATCCACGAGCCGGAGGCATTCGCCGCGCTCGTGCGCCAAGGCGAAGGATGCGCTTGGCCTATCTCAAGGACACCACGCCGAACGCGTTTGAAAGCGCTGTCGGCTAAGTCAGCGCTTCCGAAGCAGTAAAAATTGATGTATTTGGGAAACCCGCGCTGGCACCGCTGCCGCGCGGGTTTTGTTTTGACCCGGCAAAATCACGGAAAAAGCAAATCAGCATGAGCGATATCGAAACAGCTTGAAACCGAAATCCTGGCAGCCGATTGAAGGCGCGGGCGACGAAGCGGCGATCGAAGCCGTGCGCGTCGCCGCTACTCGGCAAGAAGGGCTCGGTCTCCGAACTGCTGAAGACGCTCGGCAAGATGACGCCGGAAGAACGCCAGACCATGGGCCCGGCGCATCAACGGGCTGAAGGACCGCGTCACCGATGCCATTGCCGCCCGAAAGCGAAATCTGAAGCGTGACGCGGCGATCGCCGCGCGGCTTGCCACCGAAACGGTCGATGTCACGCTGCCGGTGCGCCAGTCGCCCGGCCGAGCGCGGACGCATCCATCCGATCAGCCAGGTGATCGACGAGATCACCGCGATCTTCGCCGACATGGGCTTCTCCATCGCCGAAGGCCCGGACATCGAGACCGACTATTACAACTTCACCGCGCTGAATTTCCCCGAGGGCCATCCGGCGCGCGAAATGCACGACACCTTCTTCTTGCCGCCGGACGCAGACGGCGAGCGCAAGGTGCTGCGCACCCACACCTCGCCGGTGCAGATCCGCACCATGGAGGCCCAGAAGCCGCCGATCCGCATCGTCATTCCCGGCAAGACCTACCGCCAGGATTCCGACGCCACCCACTCGCCGATGTTCCATCAGGTCGAGGGCCTGGTGATCGACAAGACCGCCAATGTCGCCAACATGAAATGGGTGCTGGAAGAGTTCTGCAAGGCCTTCTTCGAGGTCGATCAGGTCAAGATGCGCTTCCGCCCGTCCTTCTTCCCCTTCACCGAGCCATCGCTGGAAGTCGACATCCAGTGCGACCGCTCCGGCAGTGAGGTGAAGTTCGGCGAAGGCAACGACTGGATGGAAATCCTCGGCTGCGGCATGGTGCATCCCAACGTGCTGCGCGTCCGGCGGTCTCGACCCCGACGAGTACCAGGGCTTTGCCTGGGGCATGGGCATCGACCGCATCGCCATGCTGAAATACGGCATGCCGGACCTGCGCGCCTTCTTCGACGCCGACGTGCGCTGGATTTCCCATTACGGCTTCCGCCCGCTCGACATGCCGACGCTGTTCGGGGGCCTCTCCTCGTGACACGCTACTCTGACGCAGCCTTGCTCAAGGGCGATTATGCCCATCTGGCCGCAGAAATGCGGGCCGGTGAGCGAACTGCGCCGGGTGAAGCGGACTGGGACAATGCATCCTGCGACAATCAGGCGGAAGAAACCGCTCAGGAGGTTGCCAAGCAAATCTTTGCGGTTCAACAATCGCTCGATGCTGAAAAGGAGCAACTCGACATTCTGACCTTTTCTGCCGCCGGGCAGATGAAGGTTATCGCGCTTCATCCCGGTGAGGGCGATCTCATTCGCATTGACGGCATGCTGCTTTCGCCGGCCGGTGAAACAGGTGCGCCGGTTTCCGTGGTGGTTCATGCCAACATGCTGTCGCTCACCTTTGTGCGGGCACCGCTCGCCAAGAACTTGGAAGAGCAGGACGATGGGTTGAAGATCGGCTTCGTGATTTTTGATGAATTGAAAGACCGAAAGCGTCAGAAGGCGCGCTATGAAAAAAACGAAAAATCCGCTGGCCGCAAACGCAGAAAAATTGACCTGACCAAACCCTTTGGCCTGCCGCCGACCCGGCCCGCCACAACCGAAAAACCTGCCGAAAAGGCAGCAACAAAAAAGACGAACAAGAAAGCCTGAACGATGAAATTCACCCTTTCCTGGCTCAAGGATCACCTTGAAACCGATGCAAGCCTTGATGAGATCGTCGAGGCGTTGACCATGATCGGCCTCGAAGTGGAGGAGGTGGACAGCCGCGCACAGTTCGATCCGTTCATCATCGCGAAAGTCCTGACCGCGGAAAAACACCCGGATGCCGACAAGCTGCAGGTGCTTTCCGTTGATACCGGTACCGGCGATCCGGTGCAGGTGGTTTGCGGCGCGCCCAATGCAAGGGCAGGGCTGATTGGGGCCTTTGCCGCGCCCGGCACCTATGTGCCGGGCATTGATGTTACCCTTTCGATCGGCAACATCAGGGGCGTTGAAAGCCGTGGCATGATGTGTTCGGAGCGCGAACTGGAACTTTCCGAGGATCATGACGGCATTATCGACCTGCCAGCGGATGCGCCCATCGGCATGAAATTCGCCGATTACGCCCACCTCAATGACCCGGTTATCGAAATCGGCATCACGCCAAACCGCCCCGACGCGCTTGGGGTTCGTGGTATTGCCCGCGATCTTGAAGCCGCCGGTATCGGCACAATGAAACCGCTCGGCATCCCCGCGATCGTCGGCGAGGGCGAATTTCCCGTTGATGTTGATCTTTCCGCTGATGGCGCCTCGGAGTTCTGTCCGGCCTTCGGCCTGCGCCTCGTGCGCAATGTCAAGAACGGCCCGTCACCCAAATGGATGCAGCAGCGCCTCAAGGCGATTGGTCTGCGCCCGATTTCGGCCCTTGTCGATATCACCAATTATGTGACCTATGACCATGCCCGCCCCCTTCACGTTTTTGACGCTGACAAGGTGAAGGGCGCCTTGCGCGTTCGTCGCGGTTCGGGCGATGAGGAATTCCTCGGCCTCGATGGCAAGACCTACAAACCGTCTGAAAACCATTTCGTCATTGCGGACGACAACGGCCCTGAGTCGCTTGCCGGTATCATGGGCGGCGAACATTCAGGATGCTCGATGAACACAACCAATGTCCTGGTTGAATCCGCGCTCTGGGACCCGTTGACCATTGCCCGCACAGGCCGAGACCTTGGCATCAACACCGATGCGCGTTACCGCTTCGAGCGCGGCGTTGATCCTTCCTTCATGGAAGCAGGTCTTGATATCGGAACGAACTGGGTGCTGGAACTTTGCGGCGGCACCTCAACTGAGGCGAAAATCGCCGGGGAAATTCCAAAACCGTCCCTGATGATCGATTTTCCATTGTCGGAAATCAAACGCCTGACGGGCATCGAGGTAGAACCGGAGCGCTCTGTTGAAATCCTCACCAATCTCGGCTTTGGCGTCTCTGGTGCCGGAGAGGTGCTGCAGGTTGCTGTGCCGAGCTGGCGGCCGGATGTTTTCGGCAAGGCGGACCTCGTGGAAGAGGTCATGCGCGTCAATGGCGTCAACCGGATCGAACCGCAGCCGCTTCCTGCCATGGGATCGGTCGGAACGAAAATCCTGACCACCGGCCAGATCAGAACCCGAAATGCCCGCCGTGCGCTTGCTTCACGCGGGATGCTGGAAGCCGTTACATGGTCCTTCATTCCCGAAAGCCATGCAAAGGCATTTGGCGGCGGCGCGCCGGAACTCAGGCTCTCCAATCCGATTTCCGCCGACATGTCCGACATGCGCCCGTCCCTGCTGCCGGGTCTGTTGGTCGCTGCCCAGCGTAATGCCGACTATGGCACTGGTGATGTGGCGCTCTTCGAGGTCAATCATCTCTATGAGGGCGACAAGCCCGAGGACCAGCGCCGTGTTGCAACCGGTATTCGCCGCAATACCGCCGGTCTCAACGGATCAGGCCGTGACTGGAAGGAACCGGCAAAGAATGTCGGTGTCTTCGACGCGAAGGCAGATGCGATTGCCGTGCTTGAAGCCTGTGGTCTCGATGCCTCCAAGGTTCAGATCGAGGCAGGCGGTCCCGACTGGTATCATCCCGGCCGCTCCGGCACGATCAAACTCGGCCCGAAAATCACCCTCGGCACATTCGGCGAGTTTCACCCGATGACACTGGAAACGCTCGATGTTTCGGGCGCACTGTGCGGGTTCGAGATTTATCTTGATGCAATACCCGAGCCGAAGCGCAAGGCGACGCGCACCAAGCCGCCGCTCGTTCTTGCTGGCCTTCAGGCTGTCAAACGCGATTTCGCCTTTGTCCTCGACAAGGACAAGGATGCGGCAAGCATGCTGCGCGCTGCTGCCGGGGCAGACAAGAAGCTCATCACCAATGTTACCGTCTTCGATCTTTTCGAGGGTCCGTCCCTTGGCGAGGGCAAGAAGTCGGTCGCGATTGAAGTGACGCTTCAGCCAACCGACAAGACATTGACCGATGAGGAAATCGAAACGGTTTCCGCAAAAATCATCGAGAATGTCGCCAAGTCGACCGGCGGTGTTCTGAGGGGTTAGCCGATCAGTTTCGTTTTTTGGCCTGCGGCGTGAACTAATGCAGTCTGCGGCAGCGGCAAAATCAGGATTCCCAAAACCTTGAAAATATCTTACGTATGGTAAGACGAATCGCCGATTGTCGGCGGTTTGTTTTTTCGGGAAGGGGAAATCATGATCAACAAATTGGCAGCAGAGGCTCTTGGTACTTTCTGGCTTGTTCTGGGCGGATGCGGCAGCGCCGTTCTGGCCGCAGGCTTTCCGGATGTGGGAATCGGCCTCATGGGGGTATCCCTTGCATTCGGTCTTACGGTCCTGACCATGGCATATGCCGTCGGAGGTATCTCGGGTGGACATTTCAATCCGGCAGTCTCGCTCGGGCTTGCTCTTGGTGGGCGCTTCAGTTTCGGCGAATTAATCCCGTACTGGGTCGCACAGCTCGTTGGCGGAACGCTCGGCGCCTTTGTTCTCTATCTGATTGTCACGGGAAAAGCGGATTACTCGGGCGTGGGCGGGTTTGCCTCGAACGGATATGGCGCAGCATCGCCCGGCGGTTACAATATGATGGCCGTGTTGATCACCGAAATCGTCATGACGGCGTTCTTTCTGATCATCATTCTGGGTGCAACCGACAAACGGTCAACGGCTGGCTTTGCGCCGATTGCGATAGGCCTGGCGCTTACACTCATTCATCTGATCTCAATCCCGGTCTCCAACACTTCGGTAAACCCTGCCCGTTCAACGGCTGCTGCATTATTTGCTGAAGGTCCGGCATTATCGCAGTTGTGGTTGTTCTGGGTTGCGCCACTTGCAGGGGCTGCAATTGGAGCCGCAGTCTACAAGGCGCTTTTGTCTGATAAATGACACCACACAAAAAAGCCGGCTCCGCGGAATACGGAGCCGGCTTATTGTTTTGCGCTGTTCAGGCCTTACTTGCGAATCCACAATTCGACAAAAGTCCGGCCCCTGCCATTGCGGAATTTCCCGTAGCGGAACGTAACATGTTTGATGTTTCGGTTTTTGCCATTGAGGTCGATCACGCGGGTTGAGCCGCCCTGGGGAATGATCTTGCGGATCGGAACATCCTGAACGCCGCCGCTTGTATAGTGGATTTTCACATCATAAACGCGAAGGTCGTTTCCGCGCACCTTCAGAAGCATCTTGTCTGCGCGGTTGTGTCTTGGACCGACACTGATCTTGTCGACATCAAAACTGCCATTGACCACCCGCATCCCGGCAAATTGCCAAGGACCGGCAGCTTCTGCAGGAAGACTTGTGAGGCCGAGCACAGCAACGCTGCCTGCGGCAATCAGTGATTTCATCATTTGGCGTCTGTTCATTTTTTCTCCTTCGGTGTTTCACGCAGGGCTAGGTTTCCCCTTGGCTACTTGTGACGGTTGCTCGTTTCCTGGCGTAATTCGCTGTTCTGTTTCCGGGCACATGACAGGAATATCCTGATTATCTTGAACCTTAGCTGAACAAGCGGTTATGTACAGATTGCCGTTAAAATGCCTGTGCGTTTTGTCACATCGCAGAAGGGCCTGCCGGTGCGCTGTAACCGATGTCAGAACCTGGAAGGAAAAAGCCGATCCCCCTCTCTCCAAGGGGATCGGCTTTTGGAAAATGCGACCGGGCTCTCTCCTTCCCGGTGCCGGCTTTGCTGCCTGCGATACGACTTGCGGGTTTGCTATTGGGAGGAAAGCGACCCGCTTGTTGTATGAACGCACATTAGCCATGACAAGCTGAACGGTTCCTGAACGGGATTTTCCTGTTAGTATGAAAAACGATTTTTATGTCAGGGAGCAAGGCTCATGTTTCGTTGGGGAATATTGTCGACCGCCAAAATCGGCTTGGAGCATTTCATACCGGCAATCAACCAGTCCGATAACGGCATACTGGCCGGTATTGCCAGCCGTGACCTCCGCAAGGCACGCAAACAGGCGGTGAAATATGGCGCGCTTGCAGCTTTTGGCTCCTACGAGGAAATGCTGGCTTCGCCTGACATTGACGGGGTATACATCCCGCTCCCGACTTCGCAGCACGTGGAATGGTCCCTGAAAGCGGCAAAGGCCGAAAAACATGTACTGTGCGAAAAGCCGATTGCCATGAAGGCTTCTGAAATCGGAAAGCTCATAACCGCGCGCAACCGGCACGGGGTCATCATATCCGAGGCTTTCATGGTGACGTATCACCCGCAATGGCTTCTGGTCCGTGACCTGCTGAAAAAGGGTGCCATCGGAAAATTGCGTCAGGTCGATGGGGCCTTCACCTATTTCAACAAGGACGCCGCTAACATGCGCAATATCCCGGCGCTTGGTGGCGGCGTAATACCCGACATAGCGGTTTATCCCACGGTGACAACGCGTTTTGCCACGGGCAAGGAACCGTCACGCCTCCGTGCGAAAATCGATTTCGATCCAAAGTTCAAGACAGATTGCTACGCCAGTGTTCAGGCGGATTTCGGCGAATTCGAACTCGCTTTCTACATCTCAACACAACTCGCCTTGCGCCAGCAGATGGTTTTTCACGGAGACAAGGGTTTTATCGAACTTACAGCTCCGTTCAATGCCGGTGTTTATGAAGAACCGGTTGTGCGATTGCACGACAGGGTGCATTCCGCCACTAAGGAATGGTCATTTACCACGGTCAACCAGTACCGGCTGGAGGCCGAGGCCTTCGCAGCCGCGGCCCTGAGTGCCGAAAAGAGCGATTTGGAAAAGCTGTTCCCGCTTGAGGCTTCTGTCCTCAACCAGAAAGTGATTGATGCCATTTACAAGGCGGGTAAAAGCGGAAAGGCGGAAAAAGTTTGAATGCCCTATCTTCCATGCAACGATAACGCTGTACATGCGATCCCGGAAAATGAGCTGGAAGAGAAGTTCATTCACGCGGCAGGACCCGGCGGCCAGAATGTCAACAAGGTGGCAACGGCTGTTCAGTTACGCTTTGACGTTGTGAATTCGCCAAGCCTGACCGCCTATGTCAAAAACCGCTTGAAGGTGATCGCCAGCCACCTGATGACCCGCGATGGCGAACTGATCATCGAGGCATCAAGGCACCGGAGCCAGGGCCGAAACCGTGAGGATGCGAGGGACCGTCTTGCGGCACTGATAGCCGAGGCGTCAAAACCACCCCCGCCCAAACGCAAGAAAACCCGCCCGACAAAAGGTTCCGTCGAGCGTCGTCTGAAGGCAAAGGCAGGCCGCGGCAGTGTGAAGAAAATGCGTGGAAAGGTTCGTGGCGAGGATTGAAGGTTCTTGGCGAATGCGGATCAGTACCAGACACCACCGCGCCAGATCCGTATTTTGGGCTTGCCTTCAACCTCTTCCAGTTTTGCACCAGCGCTGGCATTTCCATCATCTGAATCCAGATCAAGTCGCTTGACTGCCTCACTGTTGAGGAGCGAGGCATAATTTGCATATTTCGAACTTTCGCTGCGACCCCATTTGCGCTTGATCCTTGGAACCGTTGATGTTTTCTGTGGCAGTTCCCGTCGAATGGGTTCTGGAATGATGTCCGAGTTCGGTATATTTCCAGCTGCGATTTCCCCGATGACTTCAGGCGATTCCTTGAGTGCCATCAAGCGTTCGATACGGTCCTCGGTCCTGGGATGGGTGCGCAAAATCGATGGATTGGGATCGCGGCCTCCCGGCAACACCATGCCTTCCCAGTTCCGGCCCTGCACCTTTTCAAGCTTAATCAGCGCGGAGGCAAGGCCATCGGGATCGCCCGTCAGCATGACGGCACCAAGATCTGCGTCATATTCCCGCGTCCGCGAAAGCGCCAATTGCAGGAGTGAACCGATCGTTGGTGCACCCATCAGCAGCAATATGGCAATCCACGGCACGGTTGCTCCGCCGCCAAACAGAATTGACGGCAGATTGATGAACAGGCCGAACAGGCCAAAGGTCGACATCAGCGAAGTGAACCGGCTTACCATATCGGCAATCGCCATGACGCGAATATCTTCATTGCGCACATGGGCAAGTTCATGGGCCATGATACCGGCAAGTTCGCGCTGGGTCATAGCGCGCACCAGCCTGTCGGTCATGGCGATAACCGAATTGTTCTTCCTGCCGACCGCAAACGCATTCATCATTTTGGAGGGAACGATATAAAGCCGGGGTCGGTCCTCAAGTCCCGAGCGCACCATCAACGCGTCTAGAATTGCGTGTCCCTGGGGAAAATGGGCCCTGTCGACCGGTTGCGCCTTGTACATCTTGAGGACAAGTTGCGGGCTGACCCTGCTTGCCATGAACAGGCTGATACCGCCGAAAATAGCGGCATAGACAATGCCGTTTGGACCAAAGAAGACCCAAGCACAAATTGCCAGCAGCAGTATTGAACCGCCAACGAGCAGCCATGTGTGAAGCATGTTGAGCGTTGCGTGCTGCTTTTGCCTGAAATAGCTGATCGATTGCCCTGATGGTTGATTGTCCACGCGTCTTTTCCATTTTGCCTGTTTTGGCAACTGTAAGCAGATGCCTTCTGCAAATAATATGGGGTGCAATTCACCATTCCGCAAACCCTGTAACAGCGGTCCGCATCCCTGAGAAAACCAGACCGCGATCATCATGTCATTTTGGCACCAATCGCCATCACCGCGCCATTATCCGGCCACATCTTGCAGCCGGGTGTGCTGGTGGTATAGTCACTAACAGGTTTTAGGCAGTTTCAGGTGTTTCGCGAACCCTTCGCTCGATACGCTGTAGGCGACCCGCTAAAGGTTAACCTTTTCTAAACAGGGTAAGCCTAGGATGGCACCCTTCACCCGAGAATCTGATTCGGCAATTGAAAATGATACGCAAATCATCGACGTTTTTTGACAAACTTGCCCGCACCGTCCTTTCGACAGTGCTGGCACTTTCCTTTGTCACGCCCCAGGTAGCTTTTGCCGATCAGCCTGCCAAGCAGGTTTTTGGCCGCATTACCCTGCCGGCCGCGCTCAAACCGGCCTCATACGGATTCTATTCAAAGGGTTGCCTTGCCGGAGCCGTGGCCATGCCAACCGACGGACCGACCTGGCAGACCATGCGCCTTTCGCGCAACCGGCGATGGGGGCATCCCACGCTTATCGGGCTGCTAGAGGATTTGTCAATCAAGGCAAACAAGTCAGGCTGGAACGGACTGTTGGTCGGAGACATTTCGCAGCCGCGCGGCGGCCCGATGCTCACCGGTCATGCCTCCCACCAGATCGGGCTTGATGCCGATATCTGGCTGACCCCGATGCCAAACCGCCGTCTGACCTTCAGGGAGCGTGAGGACACCAGTGCGATTTCGGTATTGAAATCCGGCACGCCCTATGTTGATGATCGTCGCTGGAACAAGTCCTATGAAAATCTGTTGCGCCACGCGGCGAGCTTCAATCAGGTCGAAAGGCTGCTGGTTCACCCCGGTATCAAGAAAAAACTGTGTGATACGGTAAAAGGCGACCGTTCCTGGTTGCAAAAGGTTCGTCCCTATTACGGCCACCACTACCATTTTCATGTCCGCATTGCCTGCCAGCCCGGCTCTTCGGGTTGCAAGCCACAAGCGCCGACCACGCCGGGCACTGGATGTGATGCATCCTTGAAATGGTGGTTTGATGTGGCGCTGGCCCCGAAAAAGAAAACCGCACCTAAAAAGCCCGCCACAAAACCCAAGCCAAAGCCGCAAATAACGCTCAGTACCCTGCCGCAGCAGTGTGGAGAGATCGTGAATGCGGCTGCGACCCCCGCTCAAAAGGCCGTCTATCAGGCAAGTTCATTATCTGGATTTGTGCCACCGAAACTGGATATGCCAAGCCGGATTGATCCACTAGCTGTATTGTCCAGCAAGCCGATTGAAGCGGGCAATTCAAATGGCTCGACCAGTATCTTGGCAACCGCGGCGATAGGTGCAGATCCGTTTCAAGCGATCGCCAATTCAGTGAATGGCCCGATTCCGGTTCCAACCCCGCGCCCGCTGCAATAGGTCAGAAGGAGCATTGCTCCCTTTTGGTGGCAGTGCGCCGTTGGCCTTCCGCGCCCTGCACGGTTTAATCCAATGTCTCGTCGGGATATACGCCCCAAAGCTGGGTCTGTTTTGCATAGCCTGAAACGCTGCCGGTGACAGTGGTGTCAATCTCGATCCGACACCAACCTTCCTTGCATTCCTCAACACTGGCAAGAACACCCGGTTCAATTTTGGCAACAATCCTTTTTTCGTTGCCCGGCTCCCGGGTAAGCGGCAGAAGCTCGTCCTTTTCACCGGATTTCCATGGGGCAATGAGCGCGGTCCGCCTACCCGACAGAAGTGACTGGTTGATCCAGCCTTCCGCGCCTTCCGAATCGCGCACCTTGCGCCAGTTGTCATATTCCTGAAGAATTTCCAGTGGCAGGCCCTGCCTGGTGTACATCCAGTCCACCTTGTATTTTCGTCCGGGGCCCACACGCATGTTCACCCGCTGCGCCTTGAGGCTGACAAAGCGTGGGAGGGGGAGGCCGGATGCGCCTTTTGCCCCGGTTGATTGTGCTGACGCGTTTAGGGATCCGCCGGGATCACCGGCCAGCAAAAGACACACGCCGATGCCTGCCACACCAAGGGATTTGAATATCGAACCGTGCCACGTTTTGCCGGTTGGAGATATTTTTGCGAAAAGAAGCTTGTTTCAACACGTCACATCCCGCTTTTCGACTTCTTGTTTTGATTTGCGCTTCAAATCCTGTCTGCTAAACAGTGTTGAGAAGCGCTGTTGATCAGGGTTAAGAAATCATAGCCGATTTCGGTTAAGGACCCGTCAACAGGTGTTGAAAAGAGGTTTGAGGACTGAATGCCAAACAAGAAGCCGAAAGTTATTGTCACACGCAAACTCCCGGACCCGGTCGAGACCAGAATGTGCGAATTGTTCGACACAACCCTGAATCTAGATGACAAACCTTTTTCGCGCAGTGAACTGATCGAGGCGGTCAAAACCGCTCAATGCCTGGTGCCAACCGTAACCGACAGGATCGACCGCTCGGTGATCAGTCAGGCGGGTGACCAATTGAAACTGATCGCGAATTTCGGCAATGGTGTCGACAATATAGACGTGGAGGCGGCAGCCGAACGCGGAATTACCGTTACCAATACGCCAAACGTGTTGACGGAAGATACCGCCGATATGACCATGGGCCTGATGATAGCCGTTGCCCGTCGCCTCAATGAGGGTGTGGAAGTCCTGCAGAATGGCGAGTTCAAGGGATGGTCGCCCACCTGGATGCTGGGCCACCGGATTTGGGGCAAGCGGTTGGGGATCATCGGAATGGGTCGCATCGGAACTGCTGTTGCCCGCCGCGCAAGGGCCTTCGGGCTTTCTATCCATTATCACAACCGCCATCATGTCAGCGACAAGGTGGAGCAGGAACTGGAGGCAACCTATTGGGAGTCGCTCGACCAGATGCTTGCCCGTATGGATATCATCTCGGTCAATTGTCCCCATACCCCGGCAACCTACCATCTCGTCTCGGCAAGGCGCATCGCACTCATGCAGTCCAATACCGTGATCATCAACACTGCCCGTGGCGAAATCATCGACCAGGATGCCATGGTCAAGGCATTGCAGGAAGGAAAACTTGCCGGGGCAGGCCTCGATGTGTTCGAACATGAACCCGCTGTGAGTCCGGAATTGATGCAACTGGCAAAGGCCGGCAAGGCAGTAATACTACCCCATATGGGATCTGCGACCATCGAGGCGCGCATTGAAATGGGGGACAGGGTGATCATCAATGCCCGGACGGTGTTTGATGGTCATCGCCCGCCCGACAGGGTTCTTCCCAACATTGCATGAGGGCAAACCTGCTCTTCAGGTCAAAACAAAACGGAATCATCCATCATGTCCAAAAACCAGAACCGGTCCTGGCGATTTAACCGGGCAGTGTCGCGTCAGCCGGGCCGTTCCATTGCCGGCGGTTTGCGCGCGGCAAACGGGCCGGACCCTGACCCCGAAGCCTTCGTTGAAGAACACGCGGCCTATGTGGAAGCGCTTCGCTCAACTGGTGCCGAGGTAAGTGTTCTCCCGGCGCTCGAAGATTATCCCGATTCCGTCTTTGTTGAGGATCCTGCCCTGTGCGCGGGAAGCACTGCAATTATCCTGCGACCGGGTGCAGAAAGCCGGTTTGGAGAAGCCGCAGAAATCGCCCCGGCGCTTGAAGCTGTTTTCAGCGCAAATGGCGGCCGGGTTGTTCATCTTCAGTCGGGTTTTGTCGATGGTGGCGATATTCTGCTAAGTGATGACGAGGCGCTAATCGGCCTTTCCGAGCGGACTGATGAAGAGGGCGTACGGTCACTCGAACCCATTCTTGCCGAAGAAGGCTATCGTGTTCGTATCGTCCACACGCCAAAGGGTGTGCTTCATTTCAAATCGGATTGTGGATTGCTCGACAGCACAACAGTTTTTGCAACGAAAATACTCGCGGCATCAGGCTGTTTTGAAGGCTATCGTGTGATCGAAGCCCCCGACGGGGAAGAGGCGGCTGCCAATCTCATTCGCTTCAACGAGCATGTATGCATGCGTACCGGTTTTCCGAAAACGGCAGCCCTTCTGGCGGCAGAAGGCTATAGCGTCAGGCAGTTGGGTGCTGATCAGGCAGCAAGGGTGGATGGCGGGCTATCCTGCATGTCGCTGCGGATATCCCTGTAAATCTGGCAATACAGTTTCCCTTGGCAGCGACAGGTCAGTCGAGCCATTTGCGAAACGTGTTGCTGGTTGCCCGGTCAAAACCCTCATGGGAAGTTTCACCGGTCTTGGAGAAACCCAGTTCCTCGAAATAGGCCCTGTTCTCGTCCAGTTCTACCCGAACCTGTAATTCGATGGATTGATATCCCAGTTGCAGGGCATGGGTTTCAGCCCGCTTCATCAACCGTTTTCCATATCCTTGACCCTGCAGGCCTTTGTCAATTGCCAGCTTGCCGACATACAGGCAGTCCTTTTTCGGGGTGCAGAAAATACAGGCGGCAGGCTTGCCATCTACAAAGACGCCGAAAACATGATCTGTCATCGCCTTCTCCTTCAGGATGCCGGCAGTAAGGCTTTTGGCCGAACTGGGTGGTTCGATGATGCCTTCCATGTATTCAAACGAGCGCAGAATCAGCGCCAGAACCTCCTCCCAATCGGTATGGTCCGCAGTCATTCGAACGATGTCTTTCATGCTTTTTTCCCGGGCAGTTTCATGAATTCCACTTGTTTCTGACGGCGCCTGTTCTTTTGACGCCTACTCTTTCTGACGCTTGTACCTGATGGTCTCGATCCGCATTGTACGCGCATCGATCATCATGAGACGACCGGTCAGCAATTCGCCAACACCGGTGATTTCTTTTATTATTTCAATTGCCTGGAGAGAACCAAGCACGCCCGTTACCGCACCCAGTATACCCGATTCCGCGCAGCTTGGCAGAATGCCGTCATCAGGCATGTCTGGAAAAATGTCCCGATAACGCGGCAGGGCGTTCCCCTCATCGTCTCTAGCATGTGGCTTCAGGGTTGTCAGATTGCCGTCAAAACGGCCGACTGCTGCCGTTACCAGCGTCTTGCCAAGGGCTTCACACGTATCGGCAACGAGATAGCGCGTTGCAAAATTATCCGAGCCGTCGGCAACAATGTCATAACCTGCCACAAGGTCTGAAGCATTGTCGGCATTAATCCGAAGGTCGTGGCTTTCAACACGTACATGCGGGTTGATGCGCCTGAGCGCCTCGGCAGCGGATAGTGTCTTTGCCTTGCCGACATTGCCGGTGTCATGAATCACCTGCCGCTGGAGATTGGATAGGGAGACTGTGTCGTCATCGGCAATCCCGAGGGTTCCCACGCCGGCTGCTGCCAGGTATTGCAGCAGGGGTGCGCCAAGGCCGCCCGCGCCAATGACAAGCACCTTTGCGCTTTTTAGGGCCTGCTGGCCGGCACCTCCGACTTCGGCGAGAACGATATGGCGGGCATAGCGTTCGAGTTCGTCTTCGTTCAGCATGCCATCAGGCCCTGTATTCGGCATTGCTTCCCGCCTCGCTCCGCCGGGTTGACGGGAGTATTACCTGCATGGGGAAACCTTACCATCTGCAACATTGAAAAAATTACCTCTTTTTCCCATCGCGTCAAACAATTGTATATCCGTTCCGGTCATGAAGGACTGGCAGCCAAGATCGTCAATCATATCAAAAAGCGCGCCCCTGCGGGATGTATCCAGATGGGCTGCAATTTCATCAAGCAACAATACAGGTGCAAAGCCGTTCATTTCGCCGGTCAGTCTTGCATGGGCCAGCACCATTCCTACCAGCAGAGCCTTTTGTTCGCCTGTTGAACATAGCGCGGCCGCCATTGATTTCGGCCCATGGCTGATCCGGAGATCGGAACGGTGCGGCCCTTCAAGCGTCCGGCCTGCACCCTTGTCAGTCCGGCGGTTTGCCCGCAGCCGCTCCATATATTCACTTTCAAGATCACTTGCGGCCATGTCGCCATGGGAAGCCTCAAGGGTTCCCTCCAGCGCGACTAGGGCATCTGGAAACGGCGATTTCGGATCATTCTGGCGCACGATGGTGGATGAAAGCAGCGAAACAAGCTCCACCCTTGCTGCTGCGATTGCCGTACCCAGTTCGGCCATTTGTGCTTCAACGGCATCTAGCCACTGGGCGTGATTGTGCGGGGCGGGCGGGCCGTAGGCGCCATCGTCAGCCAGCAGCTTGTTGCGCCCGCGCATGGCTTTTTCAAAATCCAGCACCCTGCGTCCGTGCATCGGATCAATGGCAAGTACAAGCCGGTCCAGAAACTTGCGACGTTCACCGGCAGGCCCCGTGAACAAACCGTCCATCGCCGGGGTCAGCCAGACAATGCGCGAGTGATCCAGCAATTCGTCAATCGCCTTTGCCTGTGTGCCATTGATGCGGACCCTTCTTTGGGTATCAACGCCTGCCGCGGTTTCACCCAGTCCCGTACCAATCGAAACCGGCCCGCAGGCCCCGTCAATTTCAGCAAAAACCGTCCAGGCACCGGATGTTCCCGTCTTGCCGACGCTCTCATAGGAGGCGCGGCGAAGCCCTCTTCCGGGCGACAGAAAGGAGACCGCTTCCATCAGATTGGTTTTCCCCGAACCATTCTCTCCGGTCAGGACAACATGGCGCTCATCCAGATCAAGTTTGAGCGAAGCGTAATTCCTGAACCCGGTGAGTTTCAGTTCGCGCAAAAACACCTGTGTGGTGCTGTTTACCGGCGATGGGATCGGGGCATTCATGCGTAAAGAGGATCGCTACTGTGAATCGGTAAAAAAACCTACCACAGCACAGCGCCAATTCCCAATCGGTTATAGAGGCCGCTCAGCAATGGTAAATGTAACGATTTTGAATCAGGCAGCGTGTCACACGCGCATCGGCATCAGGACAAACAGCGCCCCGTCACCCGAACTGTCGCGTATCAGGGTAGGCGAGCCCGGATCAGAAAGCATGAAGATGGCCTCTTCACCCCGAAGCTGGCTGGTAATGTCCAGCAGGTAGCGCGAGTTGAAGCCAATCTCGAGGGGATCGGAATCATAGCCCACGGCAACCTCTTCGGTGGCGCTACCGGATTCGGGATTGTTGACGGTCAGAACGATCTGTCCCTCACTCACGGCCAGTTTGACCGCGCGTCCGCGATCCGAGGAGATGGTGGAAACGCGGTCTACCGCGGCAGCAAAGGAGGCACGGTCCATTCTCAATTCCTTGTCATTGCCCATTGGAATGACGCGGTTGTAATCTGGGAAGGTTCCGTCAATCAGTTTTGAGGTCATAACGACATTGCCGACGGTCATGCGGATCTTTGTTTCGGAAACCTCGATACTGACCGTTGCATCGGGGTCCTCGACAAGTTTCTGGATTTCACCGACTGCCTTGCGCGGTACGATGATCCCGGGCATGCCTTCAGATCCTGAAGGTGCCTTGCACTGGGAACGGGCAAGACGATGACCGTCGGTTGCAACTGCCCGCAGTACCAATTCGCCTTCATCCTCCACGGTGTGGAAGAAAATACCATTGAGATAATAGCGGGTTTCCTCTGTGGAGATTGCAAACTGGGTGTGGTCGATCAGTTCTTTCAGTTGCGTCGCCGGCAGGCGGAAAGTGTGGGCAAAGTCACCGGCGGTGATGTCGGGGAAATCACTGCCCGGCAGGCATTGGAGCGAAAACCGCGAACGCCCGGCCGTAATGTTGACGGAATTGCCGTCTTCCTGCATGGCAAGCATGACTTCCGAACCATCGGGCAATTTGCGAACGATGTCGTGCAGCATGTGGGCCGGCACAGTTGTCGTTCCCGCCTGCTCAACAACGGCAGGCACTTTTTCGAAAATCTCAAGGTCAAGATCGGTTGCCTTGAGATGCAATTCACCACCTTCCGCGCTCAACAGCACATTGGATAGGATCGGTATCGTGTTGCGGCGTTCCACCACACGGTGGACATGGCCGAGAGACTTCAAGAGATTGGACCGTTCAATCGTAACGCGCATGATTGTCTTTCCTGGTGTCAGGCCCTTGTGGGCTCGTTTTACGGGCTCATGATTGGCCGGAGGTAATTCTACCGCCGCGATTTCTGCTCCGCACTAGCTCATTGTGCTTCGTGTGGAAACACCGGGTGCCCGGTACGAACAGATGGCAGAAGAAAAATTTCAGCCTCTAAATTGGTAAAATTCCCGCCATTTTGCAACCTGATTGGGGAATTTGGGACAGACAAACCGGCAATCAGCGCAGCTAAGCTGTTGAAAACCCCGAAGGGCTGAAGAACAGCTATACCCCGCCCGCCCCTTGCTTGTCTTTTACCGCCCCGTATTCACGCCGCATCGCTGCCAAGCGTTACTCCGCAACGCAGGCTTTATAGATATCTGCTCACGGTGTAAGCTGGGAAAAGGGCCGAAAAAGATGCTGCAAATGCGATGATGTCAGTCGAGGATCAGTCGCTTGAGAAGTTCAACCTCTTGAGCCATCTTGTGGTCTTTGGAGATCAGCTCCTCAACCTTGCGAACGGCATGCAAAACGGTCGTGTGATCTCTCCCGCCGAAACGGCGCCCAATTTCCGGCAGGGACCGCGGTGTCATGGTCTTGGAAAGATACATGGCAATCTGGCGGGGTCGAACGATCTGTCGGGTCCGGCGGTTCGATAGGAGGTCATTGCGGGCAACATTGAACTGGCGCGCAACAACCTTTTGAATGTCCTCGATGCGCACACGCTTGGGATCGCCCGAACGGATGAGATGGCGAAGCATCTTGTCCAGTTCCTCATACCCTTCAGGACCATCATTGTATTTGTGCTGCAACAGCAACTGATTGAATGCACCATCAATATCGCGGCAGCTTGTATTCACCTGGCGTGCCACATAGTGGCGAATGTCCTCGGGAATATCGAGGTTTGGCTGGTCGCGCCTGGCTTCCTCGTAACGCATGTTCAGGATTGATTTGCGCAGTTCGTAATCGGGTGCCTCGATGTCGAGTGCCACGCCGCCCTTGAGACGCGATCGGACGCGCTCATTAAGGCTTTCAAGTTCGGCTGGCGGCCGGTCCGCAGCCACTACAACCTGCCTTGCACTGTCGATCAGTTCGTTGAGAAGATGGCAAAACTCTGCCTGTATGGCCTTTCCCTGAAGAAACTGCATGTCATCGATCAGCAAAAGATCAATGTCGCGCAGGGTTTCCTTCAGCGATAGCGCCGTCTGGTTGTGCAGCGCCTTGGCAAACACCCACATGAAATAATCCGCTGTCAGATATCTGACTTTCTTTGAAGGATCCCGCTGACGTGCCTCCCAGGCAATCGCCTGCAACAAGTGGGTTTTCCCAAGCCCGACATTGGCATGAATGAACAGCGGATTGAAGCGCACTGACGATCCGTCCCCCTCCGCAACCGAGCGCGCTGCCGCATAGGCCATCCGGTTCGATTTGCTCTCGAGGAAATTCGCAAATGTGTGACGGGTATCAAGCGGCGAACCACTGAAGCCGATATCTGAGTCTACTGGCAGGCGGCTGGGCAAAACTCTTGTTGCTGCGCACCATGGCGAAGGTCTTTTGGGCAGGTTCACCTGAGCTGTTGCGGGCTGTATCAACTGATGGCTCGTTGTTTTCCGCCACGCTGGAAATATCACGGCGCACGGCAGAGCGGATGACGATGTCTGCCCGAAGAACAGAGGCATCCTCATTTTTCCACAAATCAAAAATCAGGTCGCGGTAATGCGAGTTGATCCAGCTTTTCAAAAAAGCGGTAGGAACCGAATGCAGCGCAACGCCGCCCGAGACTCCCTCCATTTTTATCCGCCCAAACCAGCTGTTGAAGACCTCACTGCCCAACTTTGCCTGTAACTGCTGACGAACCCGGAGCCATGCCTGTTGATGGGCGCCTTTCTCCCTCTTGCCATCCATGCCGACCTTATCCTTGTTTGTGGCTTCTTTTCCTCCGCAATCCGTTTCCCAGTTTCCTGATTGGCCGTTATTGCCGCCTGTTGCCTGTGTCATTTATGCCCGCCTGAAATCTTGCCGTCCTGGCTGTCCTAGTCAATGTTCGCTTACCCGTTAGGGTTAAGTGTCTGGCCGCTTCTACTCTCGTCTCCAGGGAAGCCCGTCAAACTGCCACCCGTTCAGGTTTCCCCTGCCGCCACTGCCGTCGGGATCTCCCTCAAATCCCGAAATGATATTGTATGCCTTGGTATAGCCAAGTGCTGTCATGGCGCTTGCCGCCCCCTGGCTTCTGGCACCGGACCTGCAAAGGAAAAACACCGGATCGTTCTTGGAGACACCCTGTGCCTTCAGCGCGGCATCTACCGTCTCGGTAAAGTTCATGTTCACCGACATGTCGGGAAAACGGAGAAACTCGGCAAAGATCACATCCTTGCCTGTTTCTTTCAGGTCAGGAACGCCGACCATTTCCCATTCCCGGCTTGTTCGAACATCAACAAGCGCGGCAGTCTCATCCTTGAGACTCGCCCAGGCCATTCTGCAGGAAATGTCACCAGCATACATCTTTTGTCACTCCCCTGACCGTTATGGCCTTGCTTGTCCTAACCGCGTTTGCCCGCCATCAAATCTGCAGGCCGACCCGGATATGTTTCATCACATGCAGCCGCTTTGGGCCACTTTTCCTTGTCCGGTGAATGCAGTCTTGAAAAGACCGCACACCAATATGCGTTTGCCTTGCCCAAATTCGGCGCAGGCCGATCAGGCATGGACCCGGAGCGTGTCTGTTTGCGGGCAATTAGCCCGATTGACAGCAGACAAAGCTTCGCCGGTCTGAAAAACCACGCTTCCGGCTTTTCCGCCGTTCAAGGGTATCCAGATCCGGGGACGCAACCCCGCTAAAAGTTTTATTAAGCCCCCTGGCTTTACTCGAGAACCGTATGGCCCGAAGACCGGCACTCAAGCATTTTGCACCCGGCGGCGCTGGCCGCTGGCACTTTCCGAATGACCCGCGGCAAACCGCGATGCAACGGAAATCAGATGCGAAGGATACCGGTGCCACTTCAAACCCATGCAGCTTTCGGCACGGTGTGCCAAAATCCTCGACACATTGCGAACAACTCCGCAATGGCGTCTTGGACGGTATCTGCCCTGGAGCCCCTGAACAAAAGACAAGATCAAAACCAGACCGCCGGTCATGCCGAGGCCTGTTTGCCTGTTCTTCACTGCCCTGGAACTCCCAGTTCGTGGGCTTCAAAGTCAGGGAAAACCTGCTTCCAAGCACCACAGGGAGGAAATTACACAGCACCCATTGCAGGCGCAAGCGCCATTCGTAAATTATTCGTAAACGCGATTTTTTGAGAATTTTTTTCGCGTGTGACTTTGCTGTTGTAAGGGGTAAAAACGCTTGTGAATCAATGCGGTTTTAGACTTGTAAAGTCGAACAAATCAGTTTCCGTGTTCAAGCAAAAAATTTTTCTCCTCGTCAGGGGCTTGACTCAAAAATACCCTTTGTTTTTTGCAAATAGGAAAAAAGGCAAAACAACCGCATGGTAAGATCATGAAAAGAATAGAAAATATTTGATAGCAAAAAATTCCTATCATTCTCTGATCATGCGGAAGATTCTCCGGTAAGCACCATGAATTTTGTCTGTTTGTTTGATTTTCCTAAAATGAACATCCCTGCAGCGCACTGTGAAAGATGACGTATTCAATCTTGTGCAGGGCTTCTATCGCGTCTTTGGAAGCAAAGAGCAGGTAAGCGTCAGGATATTGGTCATCACAAGGCAATTTAAAGGGGAGGTGAGCACGGATAATAACATAATCCGCTTTTTCCGGCGGCCATGTTTCCGGATGGGATGACGAAGGGCTGCCAAACGGCTGTTTGAGGGGGTGGTGTCCGGTAGAGGGAATGGGTGGGCGAGCGTGCGCGGGGGCCGTCCAATGGACTGTGCCCACAAGGGCCTGCATGAGAAGGGAAAACCCAATCGGCGCAACGAAAAACCCCGCAACGCAGTTACGGGGTTTCCAATTTCCACCAACGCATGAACAAGCGCTCTGCGCCGGCTCACATCAAGGTCGACTGCTGCTTAGGCAGAAATCGATTTTGCACGTTTGCTGAGGCGTGAAATCTTGCGAGATGCTGTGTTGAGTTTCAATATACCTTTTGAAACTGCGCGCATGATTTCAGGCTGTGCCTGCTTTAGAGCGGCATCGGCAGCAGCCTTGTCGCCGGAAGCGATGGCTTCTTCGGCTTTGCGCACATAAGAGCGCATGCGAGTACGGTTGGATTTGTTTACAGCAGTGCGGGCGGCAAGTTTGCGGACCGCTTTCTTGGCTGAGACAGTGTTCGCCATATCTGGTCTTTCTTCAGGTTTGTGTCATTTGGTTTTGCACGCTTGAAATTCGCTTTCAGCCTGCCCGGTTGCCTATCCGCAGGAAAGGCCCTTGAGAGTGAATAAGTCGCGATGTCTTCGAACAAAACAAGGCAGCCCAACGTTTCCACATCAGACTGCCGGAGAATTTGAGATGCTTATAAGGGGGTGTCGGGTCAAAAGTCAATGTGCAACGCTAAAAAACAGACTCATTGCTTCGCAGCAGTTGAAGAAGCGCACTGACAAATGACTTATCGGCAAAAGGTCAAACCTGCAGGTCTTATTTTTGACATCCTGGACAAAAGAATGTTGAGCGTCCCGATTGGACAATTCTGGCGATCGTGCCATCACAGCCCTCGTTTGGGCATGCCTTTCCCTCACGGTCATAAACCCGGAAACGATGCTGAAAATACCCTAGGCTTCCATCTGTTTGCCGATGATCACGCAGCGAAGATCCACCCGCTTCGATCGCTTCAGCAATAACATCACGAATAATGCCGGAAAGCGGACTGAGACGTTTTGCGGGCTTACCGCTTTGCAGCGTCATTGTCCTGGCCAGCCGCTTTGGTGAAAGGCCAGAGCGATGCAGTGCCTCGCACACATATATATTACCCAGCCCCGCAATCAGGCGCTGATCAAGAAGGGCTGTCTTGAGGGAGACATTCTTGTTGGCAAACAGTTTTGCAAGGACTTCCGTAGACAACTCATTACCCACCGGTTCAATTCCCATCCTGGCAAAGAAGGGATGGTTCTCCAGTTCAGCTCGCGGGACAATGTCCATAAAGCCGAACCGGCGCGGATCATTGTAGATGATCCTTGCCTTGCCACCATTCGTTTCAAGGTGAAAAACCACATGATCATGGGCAGCAAGCCTGCTGCGGTCGTGATGAAATACGCCAGGCAGGGCGGCGGTCTTGTCGATTTCGATCCGGAAACTCCCCGACATTCCCAAATGCATGATAATCGTGTCGCCCGTTTCCAGATCCGCAAGCAGATATTTGGCCCTTCGGCCCATCGAAAGGATGCGCTTGCCCTCGACCCGTTGGCTGAAATCAGCGGGGAAGGGAAAACGCAGATCCGCGCGGCGCAGTTCCAGTTTTCCGATTGTGGCACCCTCCATCACAGGCCCAAGGCCGCGGCGAACGGTTTCGACTTCTGGAAGCTCCGGCATTTCGGATTAACCCTGTTTGCTGTTCGGCGCCGCTGTGCGAAGCTGCCGCATTCTCATTATTACGGTTGCCACTATGGTGTGCCATCAGTAACAAACCCCTGTCGGGCGTTGTCTTGGCGCTCATTTTCCCGGAACATAGCACCGGGAGTCGCAACGGCCAGAATAAATTCATCCGGAATAGTATCAAATGACCAGTCCCGATCTTAAATCCCGCACCAGCAGACCAGAGGAAATGGCAGGCAGTTTCGGCTTTCGCAAGGTGGCGAAGGCGAAAAACAGCCACTGGTCAATGAAGTGTTCCACAAGGTTGCCGAACGCTATGACTTGATGAATGACCTGATGTCCGGCGGAATGCATCGGCTTTGGAAAAGTGCCCTGATCCATACTCTGGCGCCGCCCAGGAAAGCTGGAAGCAACTGGCACTCACTGGATGTTGCAGGGGGCACTGGCGATATGGCATTTGGTATAGTCGAGGCATCAAACCGCACCGTTCGCACAACCGTTCTTGATATCAATGGCTCGATGTTGAAAGTTGGCCAACAACGTGCCGAAAAACGCGGGTTGTCCAAGCTGGTTGATTTTGTTGAGGCTGATGCCCAAAAACTGCCTTTTGAAACCGGCAATTTTTGATGCCTACACCATCGCATTCGGCATTCGCAATGTACCGCATATTGATCAGGCACTTTTGGAAGCATTCGCGTGTTGAAGCGCGGAGGGAGATTTCTGTGCCTTGAATTTTCCGAAGTCGATCTACCGCATGCTCGACAAATTCTATGATGAATGGTCGATGAATGTTATTCCTCCCATGGGAAAGATGGTAACGGGCGATGCAGAGCCGTACCACTACCTGGTCGAATCAATCCGCAAATTTCCCAAGCCAGCCGAGCTTTGCAGAGATGATTTCTGCTGCAGGCTTTTCCCGGGTGAACTGGACAAATTATTCCGGGGGCATTGCCGCGCTCCATTCCGGCTGGAAGCTTGTGAGGCAAACCGCATGAGCACAATCGGTCCAACCTGTTCTCCCTGGCAAGGGCCGGCTATGTCCTGGCCAGAGAAGGCGTTATTTCTGCGCTGCCCTCCGATCCGCTGCCGCCGCCTGTCCGGCTTCGCCCAGAAACTTGCCGGGTCTGGTTCGCCGCCGCGGCAAAAGCCGCAGACGCCACGCGATCCGAGAAACTTTCGATTGCGCTCAACAGCTCGGCCCAAGCTGGGTGAAGCTCGGCCAGTTTCTGGCAACGCGTCCCGATGTGGTCGGGCGCAGACATTGCCGCTGACCTCGAACTGCTTCAGGACCGGATGGAGCCGTTTCCCAGAAACGCGGCAATCCGGCAGATCGAGGAATCGCTTGGCAGACCGCTTGGTGACATGTTCACCGTCCTTTTCGGAACCGGTGGCTGCCGCGTCGGTTGCCCAGGTGCACAAGGCGGTGCGCAAGCGCGACGGGGTGGAGGTCGCCGTCAAGGTCATCCGCCCGGCGTGTGCGCCAGCGCTTTACCGCGTGATCTCGATACCTTTTATACAATCGCCGCCCTGCAGGAAAAACACGTTCCGTCGTCACGTCGGCTCCGCCCGGTCGCTGTTACGGACATGCTTGCCCAGTCGGCGAAAGATCGAAATGGACCTGCGCCTTGAGGCGGCCGGCCTTTTCGGAACTGGGTGAAAATACAAAGAATGATCCCGGTTTCCGAGTTCCTCAAGTTGACTGGGAATTGTCCGGCCGTGACTGTGTCACCATGGATTGGGTGGACGGTATCAAGCTCTCCAACATTGAGGCAATACGGATCAGCTGGTCACGATCTGGAACTGCTGGCGGCCAATCTGATCCAGTCTTTCCTGCGCCACACCTCTGCGGGACGGATTTTTCCACGCCGACATGCATCCGGGCAACCTGTTCGTTGAGGCCAAGGCAATATTGTCGCTGTCGATCTCGGCATTGCCGGACGGCTTGGCAAGAAGGAGCGGCAGTTTCCTCGCCGAAATCCTCTATGGTTTCATCACCCGCGATTATATGCGGGTAGCGGAGGTGCATTTTGAGGCCGGTTATGTGCCCCGCCACCACGATGTCGCCAGCTTTGCCCAGGCAATACGGGCCATTGGCGAGCCGATCCACGGTCAGTCGGCCGAAACCATCTCCATGGCGAAACTGTTGACCCTGTTGTTTGAGGTAACCGACCTGTTCGACATGGAGGCCCGTCCCGAACTGTCTGTTGCTGCAAAAGACCATGGTTGTCGTCGAGGGGGTGGCGCGCACACTCAACCCATCCTTTAACATGTGGAAGACGGCTGAACCGGTGGTGGGCGACTGGATTCGCCGCAATCTGGGACCGGTCGGTATCACCTCGGATGCACGCGATGGTATCAGGGCCGGACTTGCTCTTGTAAGGCAATTGCCCGAACTTGCAGCTCAAGCCGAAAAACTGTCGCGGGAAATGTCCGAAATGAGCGAAAACGGTTTCCGTCTCTCACCGGAAACCATTCGCCAGATCGGTAAGGCAGAAGCGCTTCATTCACGCTGGGGACATCTGGCGCTATGGGCAATTGCCGCGTTGCTGGCCTACTGGATGTTTCTGGCATGATCGCACAAAGGGTAGGCAGGTCCCGAGTGAATCGGGAACTGCAATTTTCAGGATCACTCAGGCTGCTTTCTTAAGTGCCTTTTTCGCCTTTTTGAGTTTGGCGGTTTGAGTGGCAACTTTCGCCTTGCGGCTTTTGACTTCATTCTTGAGTTTTTTCACTTTTGCCTTGTTGGCCATGGATATCTCCAGTTCTTTCCGTGTGTGTTCAAGTTTGAGACGGCGTTTCGTGCTGCTTCAGAAATTCCTTGATGAAGCGCCGGATTTCTCTCGCGGCACTGGTGTCGAGTTCATCACAAAGGGATACGAATGCGTCCCGCTCACTTCCGGCAATGCGAATAATAAGCTGGCTGTCCTTTTTTATCTTTTTCTTGCCAGCCATGTCCGCTGCCTCCAATATATGTATATACAAATGATATCATTTGTCCATAACACATGAAAAACAAGATATGATTTCATTGAAATCATATCTTGCAATCATTGAAATCATTCGCCATATTCAAAACATGGCTAGCATCACTATCCGAAATCTTGACGAAAAAGCCAAGCAGGCATTGCGCGAGCGTGCCGCCAGGAATGGCCGTTCCATGGAAGAGGAGGCCCGCCTCCTGTTGGCGGCCCCCGGCCTGTCGGCAAAACTGGTCGCAAAACCTGCCGTCGCCAGACCGAACGCGATGAAGACGCCGGATAATCCTCAGGCCGGTTTATCCCTCGCCACCACTTCTGTAACCGATGAGTTTGCCGGTTATCCCGCGGCCGGCAGGCGTGTGTTGCTCATCATCACCGGCGGAATTGCAGCCTACAAGTCGCTTGACCTGATTAGGCGGTTGCGCGAACGCGGCGTCCATGTGCGCCCGGTCATGACGGAGGGAGCGCGTCAGTTCATCACGCCTCTTTCGGTTGGCGCGCTGGCCGCCGACAAGGTTTATACCGACCTGTTTGACCGCGAGGCCGAGCAGGATGTTGGCCATATAAGGCTGGCCCGTGAATGCGACCTGGTACTTGTTGCGCCTGCAACGGCGGACTTCATGGCCAAGATGGCTGGCGGCATCGCCGATGATCTTGCTTCGACCATCATGCTGGCAACCAATTCTCCGGTATTGATTGCTCCGGCAATAAATCCAGCCATGTGGAACCACCCAGCGACCAGACGCAATGCGGAAACCATCAGGCAGGATGGCATCCACATGATCGGCCCGGGCTTGGGCGAAATGGCCGAGTCGGGCGAAGCCGGCAGGGGCCGCATGGCGGAACCGATTGAGATTATAGAGGCGATTGGAGATCTGCTCGATACCCGTCCAAAGCCGCTTCTTGGCAAGAGGGCGATTGTCACCTCAGGTCCGACCCATGAGCCGATCGATCCGGTGCGTTATATTGCCAACCGCTCCTCGGGCAAGCAGGGTCATGCCATTGCAGGAGCGCTGGCTGATCTGGGCGCGGAAGTCATCCTTGTTTCGGGCCCTGTCAACATACCCGCTCCACGAAATGTTGAACTCGTAAATGTCGAAAGCGCCCGTGAAATGCAGCGGGCGGTGGAAGCCTGCCTGCCGGCCGATATTGCGGTCATGGTGGCCGCAGTCGCTGATTGGCGCAGCGCCGATACGGCGGATGAAAAGATGAAAAAGCAGGATGGCAAGGGTCCTGCAGCGCTGAAACTGACCGAGAATCCTGATATTCTCAAATCACTCGGCCACCATGCAAGGCGCCCGGCGCTGCTGATCGGCTTTGCTGCCGAAACCCAGGATGTGGAAGACAATGCCAAGGCCAAATTGAAGCGTAAAAAGGCCGATTGGATTGTTGCAAATGATGTATCGGGTGATACTGGCATTGGCGGTGAAAAAGGGGTCATGGGAGGTGATGCAAACAGGGTGAAAATCCTGTCCGGCCAAGGTGTTGAACAATGGCCCGAACTCTCCAAGAAGGAAGTCGCCAGGAGACTGGCCGAGAAAATAGCAACAGAATTTTCAGCAAGAACCGCCAGAACCTGATGGTTTCAGGGCTGTTCTCCCGGTATTCCGGCGGGCCTGTCTTTGGCTTCAAAATCAGCTTTTCGATATGGCATACACCTGCCGCTAAGGAATACTCCCGTGTTTACCGGCGGTTAAGACTAACACTCTACTAATATAAGTCGGAAAATGCGCATCAAAATTGGGGGATGCGTTTGACTTGTGCGAGTGGGGCGACATGGCAAAAACAATTGCAACTGGAAAATCACCGCGTAAATCAGCCAAAAAATCCATATCTGAATCCGCTCTGGCAAAGGACCAGGTGCAGATCCGTGCAGCAAAGGCCCTTTCTCCTGACTTCCTCGACGGTCTGTTGAAAACCAGCCCGGAAGCGATTGGCCTTTGGGATGATCAAGATCGGCTGGTTGCGTTCAACGAAAAATTCGAGGAAATGTTTTCCGCTTTTCCGGACATTCGCCTAGGCAAGACAATTGGTGATTTTTTCCTTGGTTTTGCAAAAACTGGTGCGGTTCCCGGAATCAAGGGCAAGGAAGAGGAATGGGTCGCAGACAGGCTCAGGGAACGCGAATCTGAGATCGGTCAGGAGATTACCTACCAGACCCATGACGGCCGCTGGATTTCCCGAATTGATCATCGTCTGCCCAATGGCGGCATTGCCAGTGTTCGCAAGGACATTACCGACACCAGATTGCGGGATGACCGGCTCAACCGTTACAGCGAACAGATTGAACTTGGCACCGCCGCCTTCAACAATCTTTCCACTGCTGTTCTCGTCAGGGATCGCGATCTTAGATACCGGATTGTCAACCGCAAATTCGAGGAACTGTACGGAAAGCCGGCAAAGGATGTGATCGGCAAAACCGCTGTGGAACTGTTTGGCGCTGAGGTTGCCTCGGGTTTTGACCCGGGCAACCTTGAGGTGATCGAGACCGGTCGGGATTACATCACTGAAGAAACGCTGAAATTTCCCAATGGCGAAGAAATGCAATGCCGAACCGAGGTAAGGCAGATCCGCGCCGCTGATGGTGAAGCCTATGCCGGCATCACCATGACGGACATTACAGATATTCACGAACGCGAAACGGCTCTGGCAGACAAGACTTCGGAACTTGCTGTGGTGTCAGCGGCCGTCAGTAACATGTCGGCAGCGGTTTTGGTGAAGGACAGGCTGGGCCGCTACAAGTTTGCAAATGACGCATTCGCCAAAATCCTCGGCTTCCCGGTTGACGAGATACTGGGCAAAACCACTGCCGAAATTTGTGGTGAGGCGGTGGCCCCGCATTATGAGGCCCGTGAGCGAAAAGTGATCGAGGGCGGGGAAAAGATTGAATTTGAGGAAACCTTCAAAATTGGTGATGGCACTGAAATTTCATCCATTACCTCAATGACCAGAATCAGTGACACCAATGGCGAAAACTATGTCTGCATTGTCGTCAAGGATGTCAGCGAAATCAGGAAACGCGAACAGAAACTCGAAAAGCTGGCCTATGAAATTGAACAGCACCGCCAGCGCATGGAGCAGTTTGCCGAAACAAGTGCAGACTGGTTCTGGCAAACCGATGAAAGCCTGAAGTTCAGTTTCTTTTCAGAGGGAATTACCAAGGTTCTGGGGTTCTCCACCAGTGAGCTCATTGGCAAGACCCGCAGGGAAGTGTGGAATGACAAGGATATGGATGGTGATAAACAACGCCATCTCGAGATGCTTGAACGCTATGAACCGTTCAAGGATTTCATCTATGAAATCGAAGGGCCCAATGGCGAGGCTTTTGCCATTGCGATCAGCGGAGCGCCGAATTTTGACAAGGATGGAATTTTTACCGGTTACATGGGGTCGGGCCGAAATGTTACCGAACAGGTGTACCATCAACGCCAGTTGGAAGCTGCGCACAGGGAGCTCGATGCCAGTAAAAAGCGCATTGAGGTTTTTGCCGATGCCAGCGCTGACTGGTTCTGGGAACTCGACGAACAGCTGAGGTTTTCCTACTTCTCGGATTCTTACAAGGAAATAGCAAAAGTTGATCCCGCCACCTTGCTCGGCAAGACGCGTCGGGAGGCGGGGCTTCCAGGCATGCCGGAAGATCAGTTCGAGGAATTCATGGCGATTTTGGAGCGCCGCGAACCCTATCGTGACATGATCAACAAGCGTATTCTTGCTGACGGAAGCGAGGTTTGGCACGCCACCAGTGGCGTCCCTGTCTTCCATGAGGACGGCACCTTTCGCGGCTACCAGGGAACGGGCAAGGATGTCACCGAACAAGTGCGGGCCCAAAATGCGATCGGCGAGCTTTCAACACTGTTGAAAGAGGCGACCTCTGCGATGGCGCAGGGCCTGATGATTTTGGGTTCTGACAAAATCGAAATGGTTTCGCAAAAGGCCAGAATGCTGCTTGAATTGCCTGATGACATCACAAAAGGCACCTCCCTTGAGGACTACTTCGCCGTCATCTTGAAGCGCGGAGATTACGGTGACGATCCGGATGCTGCCAGTGCAGGGGTTTCCCGGGTGCTGGAAGATATCAGCGAAGGAAGGCCGCACCAGATTGAGCGCAACTCGCCGTCCGGCAGGGTTCTGCAGATTGTTGGGGTGCCCCGCCAGGACGGTGGTTCTGTAGTCACGGTTTCAGACATTACGGATCAAAAGACCCGTGAGGCAGAACTGACGGATGCGCGTGAACAGGCGCGTAAGGCAGATCACGCCAAGTCGGAATTCCTGGCAAATATGAGCCATGAAATCCGCACACCGATGAATGGTGTGATGGGGATGGCGGAACTGCTCGTCAAAACAGAGCTTGATGCCAAGCAGAAAATGTTCACCGATGTGATCGTCAAATCCGGTGCTTCACTGCTCACCATTATCAATGACATTCTGGACTTTTCAAAACTCGATGCCGGACAGATGGAACTCGACCCGGCGCCGTTCAATCTCGCCGAGGCCATTGAGGATGTAGCCACGCTTGTATCTTCCCGTGTGGTCGAAAAGGATCTCGAACTGATTGTCCGGGTTGATCCAGCACTGCCGCGAACCCTGATCGGTGATGTTGGCCGGATCAGGCAGATCGTGACAAATCTCATGGGCAACGCGGTAAAGTTTACTGAAAAGGGTCATGTCTATGTGAACGTAACCGAGCTGTCAGGCGCAACCAGTGAAAATGTTAAACGCCTGCGGTTCGAGGTTGAGGATACCGGCATCGGAATTCCCGAGGAAAAATGTGAAACCGTATTTGAAAAGTTCAGCCAGGTGGACACGTCGTCCAGCCGCAAACACGAAGGAACCGGGTTGGGACTTACCATCGCCTCATCTCTGGTGGAGATCATGGGCGGCAAGATCGGCGTGCGCTCGCAGGTCGGTGAAGGCTCTGTGTTCTGGTTTGAAATGGAATTGCCGGCAGATGCCGACAGCAAGAAGGAGAAACGTGTGCCTGTAGATGTATCCGGTGCCCGCGTATTGATCGTGGATGACAACAATGTAAACCGCTCAATCCTATCCGAACAAATGACAGCCTGGCATTTTGACAGTGCAGCCTGTGTGGACGGTTTCGAGGCGCTCGCTGTTATGCGTGCGGCGACCATGCAGGGCGTGAAAATCGACTGCGTGGTGCTTGATTACCACATGCCAGGAATGAATGGTGGAGACGTTGTCAAGCAAATGCGCGCGGAGGATCCGCTCAAGGATATTCCGGTGATCATGCTAACCAGTGTTGATCAGACCGAAGACGGAAAATCCTTCTCCTCTCTCGGTATTCAGGGTCATCTGACAAAACCCGCCCGCTCGTCGCACCTGCTGGAAACCATTGTATCGATCCTGCATGACAACGGATATCAAAGTACTGAAAAGGGTTCTGTTGAAATCCCGTCTCGGGCACCCGGAGCGGTCAATGAACCTGCGCCAGTTGAGACCCGGCTTGCTGCCGACGTTGATCTCTCCGAGCAGGCAAATGAGGATGTGGAGGTTTACGAGGAAACCATCGCCACTGCCGCGGCAAGACCTCATGAAAGCCTTGAGGAACATTCCATGCCTGTCGCGCAGCGCGCGCCATCCAATGAGCGTGTGGACGTTCTGGTGTGTGAGGATAACGAGGTGAACCAGATTGTCTTTACGCAAATCCTTCAGAATGCCGGCCTGACATTCCGAATTGCACCCAACGGAAAACGCGGTGTTGAAATGATGCAGGAGTGGTCACCGGCAGTTATCCTGATGGATGTGTCTATGCCCGAAATGAATGGCTTGCAGGCAACCGCCGCCATCCGCGCGATAGAAAAGGATGCCGGACGCCACACTCCGATCATCGGTGTAACGGCACATGCCATCAAGGGAGACATGGAAAAATGCATTGAAGCGGGTATGGATGATTATCTTTCCAAACCGGTATCACCGGACCGCCTTCAGGAAAAAATCAACGCCTGGCTGGATTCGATTGAGGATGTCCGTCAGGCCTGAACAAATGACCTGAACGAAAGTGATGCCAACACAAACGGCGCGTCAAATCCTGGATTTAACGCGCCGTTTTTGCGCCTGGCATCGCCCCCAGACTAAGCTTTGTGCTGATCCTTGATTCGTAGGTGGGGTGCCTAGCGTCCGCGGTTGGCGGTGCGTTGAGCAAGTTTATGAACGATGTTGCTGGCGGTTTTTTCAAAGACTCCCGGCAGGACTGCATGAACGAGAGCCGCAAAAGCAGCCAGAAACAGGGTTCCGGCAAAACCGAAAGCAAACCTTGCATGCTCGCTATAGCTTTCATCAACGCTTTGCGGATGATCGATAAAAAGTTTCCTCAACATGTGTCCCATTTCAATTCCTCCATTTGATCCGCCTGAAGCGGCTTTTCAGTCAGCAAGAGAGTATCGCCAAACAAAGCCGATGTTTTCCCAAAAAACAGTTGAAATCCGCCAAAATTAGAATAAAATCAACAAAATGGAGAAATTAGACAAATTTGATCTCAAAATATTGAATGAACTACAGATAGACGCCACTCTTTCAGTGGATGCACTGGCGGAAAGGGTCGCACTATCGCGAAACGCTGCCTGGCGTAGAATGAAGCGCCTGGAAGAGGAAGGTATCATCCGGGCGAAGGTCGCACTTGTGGATGCAGAGCGGATAGGTCTTGATCTTGCTGTACTGGTCTTTGTGCGAACCAACACCCATGATCCTGATTGGCTGAAAAAATTCCGGTCGGCCGTCAATGCGTTTCCCGAGATCATTTCTGTATGGAGAATGAGCGGTGATCTGGATTATGTCTTGCGTGCCCGCGTGAAGGATGTGAAGGCCTATGACCATCTTTACCAACGGCTGATTGCCAAACTGCCGCTTGCAGATGTTTCAGCCTCTTTCGTGATGGAAGAGATAAAGGAAACCACGGCGCTGCCGCTTTGAATCTTGAACCCAGATTTGCACGGTCGCCGGAAATGAAGACAAGCCATGACTGAACAAACCGCCATGCCAATCGTTCCGATAATCACCCTGCCCCATGGCGAAGGACTGGAGCTTCCCGCTTATGAAACCGCAGGTAGCGCGGGGTTGGACCTGAGGGCGGCGGTCAGCGAGTCGGTCAGCCTTGCTCCTGGTGAACGCCGACTGATCCCCACGGGTCTGATCTTTGAAATCCCCCGGGGATACGAAGCGCAAATCCGGCCGCGCTCTGGCCTTGCCTTCAAGAACGGAATCACCTGCCTGAACACTCCGGGAACCATCGACAGCGATTATCGCGGCGAGGTTAGTGTCCTGCTGATCAATCTCGGCCAGGAGCCGTTCAGTGTTGATCGCGGCATGCGAATTGCCCAGATGGTCATAGCCCCGGTCGTTCAGGTCACTTTGGAAAATCGTGAACTGGCAAGCGTCACGGATCGCGGTACAGGCGGATTCGGCTCGACCGGCGTTTGAACATCGCCAATGCCGCCGCTTCATGCCCGGTTGGCATACTCCGCCGCAATCACGAGCCGCAAGGTATGCCAACTTGCCCAAAGGGCAGCTGCACCGATGATGACGCTCAAGGTTCCTGTGATGAACATCGGCAGTTCGAGCACGCCCGCTACAGCCCAGACACTGGCGATGGCAACCGACCAGATCTCCGTGAACAATAGTATGACGATGCCAAACACCGAGGAGACGAGTGCAAGCCCGGTGAGTTTGGCTCCGCCATCTGATGAAATGTTCTGAAGGTCATTGTCTGTTGATGAGGCCTCTTGTGCCGTCGAGCGGATTGGGCCTGCAGTCTGGTTTTTGGAAGGTGAGGATTGAGACATATCCATGGAGCGATGCCTGAAATGAGTTAGCGCACTGTTTGTGCCGCAAGCTGAATCCGCGCTCCAATTGCGCCGAATTCAAGGCTGAAATGCTGCCGTGGAAAATATTATCACCACGGCCAGGCTACCGTCATGCCGGTACTTCGATTCCCTGCCAGTCATAGACACGGCCGCTGGATGAAGCATCTGTCCTGTCTATCACATTCAGAAGATGTTTAGCGCTTTCCTCAGGTGTGAAACGGTCATGGGAGTTGCCGCGAAAAGGTTCTGAAAGAGCGGTTTCGACCGTTCCGGGGTGGAGGCCAATGATTGCCGCTTCCTTTCTCTTCCTTGCTAGCTCAATGGCAGCGGTCCTGATAATCTGGTTGAGCGCGGCTTTTGAGGCCCGGTAGGCGTACCATCCGCCAAGCCGGTTATCGGAAATACTGCCGACACGGGCCGAAAGGGCTGCAAAAACGGACTTTCCCTGTTTCGAAAGGATCGGGGCGAAATGCTTGAGAACGAGTGCTGGACCGATCGTGTTGACGGCGAGAACCTTCGCCATGTAACCGGGATCAATCTGTCGCCAGTCTTTCTCAGGCTGCAGCCCGTCGTCAGCATGGAGGATGCCGCTGGCAGTAAGGATGAGATCAAGTTCGCCGGATTGACCGATTGTCCCGGCAGTCTCCAAAATGCTGGCTTCATCTGTGATATCCAGTGCAAAATGCCTGATCTTCTCCGTGTCTGCACGGGCAGGATTGCGTGAACAGGCAAACAATGTCTCAATACCGGCGTCACGGTTCAGGATATCGCTGAAAGCGCCGCCAATGCCGCCGCTTGCGCCAACGATGGCGACGCGAATACCTCGCCCCGGCTTTTTCAGGCTGTCGAGCAATTGTGTGTCCTTTCCGCAGATCACAGAAGAAAAACTAGGGCGCGTGCCAGGTTCTTCCAGCGTCGCGTCTGGCGATGTGCTGGCGGCATCAAAGGGGAAGATAATTTTTTACCTTGAAGCAAAACAGGCAAAAATTTCTTCATCAGGCAGTCATGCACAAAGCCGAGTTCTGGTTTTCTCCATCAACCCGTGGTTAACTCTCGGACCTATCTGAAAGGGAATAGCACCATGGCAAAGACACCGGGCCGCGGCCGTATATATAAAAACATTGTTGAAACCATTGGCGACACGCCGATCGTGCGCCTCGACAAGCTGGCGAAAAAATACAAGGTGCAGGCAAACCTGCTGGCCAAACTGGAGTTTTTCAACCCGACTTCCTCGGTCAAGGACCGCATCGGTGTCAACATGATCGAGGCAATGGAGAAGAAGGGCGAAATCAGCCCCGGCAAGACCACGCTGATTGAGCCGACTTCAGGTAATACCGGTATCGGCCTTGCCTTTGCCGCCGCCCAGAAGGGCTACCGCCTTATTCTGACCATGCCGGAGACAATGTCGATTGAGCGCCGCAAGATGTTTGCGCTTCTGGGTGCGGAACTGGTTTTGACCGAAGGCCCGAAAGGGATGAAGGGCGCGATTGCCGCCGCAGAGGAACTCGCCGCCAGGACGAAAAATTCGGTTATCCCCCAGCAGTTTGAAAATGCCGCCAATCCCGCCATTCACCGCCGCACAACAGGCCCGGAAATCTGGAACGATACAAAGGGCAAGGTTGATGTGTTCGTCTCCGGCATTGGTACCGGTGGTACGATTACCGGTGCAGGGAAATACCTCAAGAAGCAAAATCCCAAGCTGCACATCGTTGCGATAGAGCCCGAGGATTCCCCTGTACTTTCCGGCGGCAATCCAGGTCCGCACAAGATACAGGGGATTGGCGCCGGTTTTGCACCCGCAGTCCTCGACACAAAAATCTATGACGAAGTCGTCAAAGTCTCGAATGAAGATGCCTTCGCCATGGCAAGGGAGGTTGCCCGGCTCGAAGGCGTGCCGGTGGGCATATCATCAGGCGCAGCGCTGGTTGTCGCGATAAGGGTCGGCAAGCGCAAGGAATTTGCAAAGAAAAACCTTGTCGTGATTATTCCCAGTTTCGCCGAGCGCTATCTCTCAACGGCGCTTTTTGACGGCTTGGGAGGATAAGACCAGAGATCGAACATACCTGTTCAAGCCCGTCTTGTAACCATCATGTCCAGCCCGCCATCAGGCTGGGTGGTGAGTTTCTGCACTGGCCAGGGCTGCCTTGCTCCTTCGGCCATGTTAAAACGAAAACGCGACAACAGGACCGCCAGCGCAATGACTGCTTCCTGAAGCGCAAAGGTTGCGCCAATACAAATTCTCGGTCCGGCCCCAAAGGGCAGATACTGGAAACGGTGAATTTTCTCACGGTATTCCGGCAGAAAGCGGTCCGGAATAAACGCATCGGGCCTGTCCCATAATCCGGTGTGACGGTGCACGGTCCATGGCATGATCAGCACCGTAACATCCTTGGGAATGATAAGGTCACCAAACCGGTCCTCCCTGATTGCTGCCCTGTTTATGGAAGGGGCGGGTGGGTAAAGCCGCATTGCCTCTTCAAAAACCGCCCGGGTGCGCGGCAGCCGGGAAAGCCAGTCTACCGGCGGTGGACAATTGCCTGATTTCAGCAGTGTATCGATCTCGGCCTCGACAAGCTCGCGCTCATGGGGAGCGCCCGCCAAACAGTAGAGCGTCCAGCCAAGGGATTTTGCGGTTGTCTCATGTCCGGCACCGATAAAGGTGATGATATTGTCTTCAATCAGCTCAGGTGTCAGGCCGCCATCGCCCTCTGCTCCTAACAGAAGGGTGAGAAAATCTTGCGGCACATTTGAAGGGTCGTCTGCAATCTTCCGGCGCCTCTGCTCAGCAGTGTCGCGAACAAGCTTGCGGAATTTGTCCAGCACTCTTTGGCCACCAATGCGAAACGGCCTGGGCACCCATTTGGGAGCCTTGAGCAGGTCCATCGGATCAACCCTGCCCATCTTTTCCAGCAACTGTTCGACATCACCGGCAAACTCCGCCTCATTGCCGACCACTTCGCCGGAAAAAAGCGTTGCCGCGAGAATTTCATATGTCAGTTCAGTCATGTCCTGGCTGATCTCGCGGCGGATGCCGCCCGCATTTTCAGAACTGCTATAGCGTTCAGTGAAGGTTTCGCACCGCTCAAGCATCGTCTCGGCAAAGCCGGCAATATGGCGTGGAGTGAAAACCGGGGCCATGGCCTTTCTCGAGCGACGCCAGACCTCACCCTCAGCCGTCAGCAGCCCGTCTCGCAAGATCGGTCGAAGGATTAGTTGGCGAATGGTTGCCATTCTGTAATTCTGCGCGTTATCCACCAGAACATGTTTGATCAGGTCGGGATCGTTGACGATCAGTGTCCGCTCATTGAGAAATTTCGCCATGATATGGGGTTCACGGAAGGCGGGAACGCCCCACAATTCCAGCGGATTTCGAAAAACGGTGCGAATCACCTCTAGGACAGACGGAGGTGTGGTGCGCGGTTCCGGATGGGGCGGAACAAAGGGTTCGATTCGGGCGTCCAACAGGGCCTCTTGATTGGTTCATCAGTCAGGCCGACTGATGTGATTGGCGAAATGATATCTCTCCAATATGGGCAAAAAACGGTCAAAAAGAGTTTAGTGCAGGGTCGCAGAAATTCCACAACAGCCTTCAAGACATTGCCCGGAAAGGGCGAGTGGAAATTCGGCAGGGCTTATCCCCCTTCTTATATGCGGCAAAATTTGGTTTTTGTGACCAAAACGCCTATATCTTCTTATGAAAATACTGCCGATTCGCACTTGATTCGCACTGGTAAGATGCGGATTTGACCGAACGGCAAAATGCGGCAGGAAGCGGATAAAAAATACATGACCGAAACACCGGAAATACCGGATGAAACTCCTGTCGGCGGACAGGCCGAATACGGCGCGGAATCGATCAAGGTTCTCAAGGGACTTGATGCGGTCAGAAAGCGCCCGGGGATGTATATCGGCGATACTGACGACGGTTCCGGCCTTCATCACATGGTGTATGAGGTTGTCGACAACGGTATTGACGAGGTTCTAGCAGGTCATGCAGACCGCGTGACCGTCACCCTGAACCCTGATGGTTCTGTGACTGTGACAGACAATGGCCGCGGAATTCCGACTGGCATTCACAGCGGAGAAGGTATTTCCGCCGCCGAGGTCATCATGACCCAGCTACATGCCGGCGGCAAGTTCGACCAGAATTCATACAAGGTATCCGGCGGGCTGCATGGCGTTGGCGTATCCGTGGTGAATGCGCTTTCTGTCTGGCTCAGACTCAAGATCCGCCAGAATGGCAAAATCCATGAGATGAGTTTTTCCCACGGCGTCTCGGACGGGCCGCTGGAAATCACGGGTGATTGTCCCGCTGATGAAAGCGGCACGGAAGTCACCTTCATGCCGTCGACTGAAACCTTCACCATGGTGAATTTCGACTACAAGACACTGGAGCACCGTCTCCGCGAACTCGCCTTTCTCAATTCCGGTGCTCGCATCATTCTAACCGACAGGCGAGGGGCGGAGGAAGTGCGTGAGGAATTGTACTACGAAGGCGGCCTTGAGGCCTTTGTGCGCTATCTCGACCGCAACCGCTCACCGAAAATCGAAAGCCCGATCTATCTCAATTCGGAGAAAGACGGGATTACGGTGGAGGTCGCGCTCTGGTGGAATGACAGCTACCACGAAAATGTGCTCTGCTTTACCAACAATATCCCCCAACGTGATGGCGGAACCCATCTGGCCGGTTTTCGCGGTGCGCTGACCCGTCAGGTTACCGGTTACGCCGATAGTTCGGGCATTTTGAAAAAGGAAAAGGTTTCCCTTACCGGTGATGATTGCCGTGAAGGCCTTACATGCGTCCTGTCGGTCAAGGTGCCGGACCCCAAATTCTCGTCACAGACCAAGGACAAGCTGGTATCTTCAGAAGTCAGGCCTGCCGTCGAAGGTCTCGTTAATGCAACTCTTTCCGAGTGGCTCGAGGAAAACCCGGCAGAAGCCCGCATCGTTGTCGGCAAGGTGGTTGAAGCAGCCGCTGCCCGCGAAGCGGCCCGTAAGGCAAGGGAACTGACACGCCGCAAAGGCGCTCTGGATATTTCCTCGCTGCCGGGCAAACTGGCAGATTGTCAGGAACGCGATCCGGCCAAATCCGAAGTCTTTCTCGTTGAGGGTGATTCAGCGGGCGGTTCGGCCAAGCAAGGCCGTGACCGCTCCAACCAGGCGATCCTTCCCCTTCGCGGCAAGATCCTCAATGTCGAGCGTGCCCGTTTCGACAAGATGCTCTCCAGTCAGGAAATCGGGACCCTCATTACCGCCCTTGGAACTTCCATCGGCAAGGATGAGTTCAACATCGAAAAACTGCGCTATCACAAGATCATCATCATGACCGATGCCGATGTTGACGGAGCGCATATCAGAACCCTGCTGCTCACCTTCTTCTTCCGTCAGATGCCGGAACTGATCGAGCGCGGCCACATCTATATTGCCCAGCCGCCGCTCTACAAGGTGACCCGCGGCAAGTCCTCGCAATATCTCAAGGACGAACGCAGCCTTGAGGAATTCCTGATCGAGGGCGGTCTTGATGAAGCCCGCCTTGAGCTTTCGGGCGGCGAAGTGCGCACCGGTCCGGACCTTCGCGATGTTGCCAACACGGCGATTGCCTTCCGCAGCATGCTTTCCAACATTCATTCGCGCTACAACAAGGATGTCGTCGAACAGGCGGCAATTGCAGGGGCGCTCAATGTCGAATTGATGAACAATCGTGATCAGGCACAGGCGGCAGGGGATTATGTGGCAAAACGCCTTGATGCCATCGCCGAGGAAACCGAACGTGGCTGGACGGCTGTCCTGATGGAAGACGGCGGCCTGCGTTTTGAGCGAATGGTTCGCGGTGTAAAGGAAAGCGCGGTAATCGACATGGCCCTGATCGGCTCGGCTGATGCCATGCGCATGGACCAGATGGCGGCCAGTCTTCAGGAAGTGTATGCGATTTCTCCTGTCTTCCACCGCAAGGATGCATCGGCCTCGATCTCCGGACCGCGCGCCCTGTTGACCCAGATTTTCGATGCCGGGCGCAAGGGCGTATCACTCCAGCGCTACAAGGGTCTTGGCGAGATGAATCCGGACCAGCTTTGGGAAACAACCCTTGATCCCAATGAACGCACTCTCTTGCAGGTGAAGGTCAATGATGCCGCTGATGCCGATGACCTTTTCTCTCGCCTGATGGGAGACGAGGTCGAGCCGCGCAAGATATTCATTCAGGACAATGCCCTGAACGTAGCGAATCTGGATACCTGAGTTCGCTTGGCGCGGCACTTGACTTGCCGTGCCGCAATCCCTATCTCCCGCGTCAGGTTGAAGACACCTGCCGTCCGCTGGGGTAACCCGTGGTGAAGTCTTTATGTAACATTCAGCAACTGCATGATTCATGTGCCCTACGGGCTAGATGCCCTTTGGAAAGCTGACTGCAACGCGGACACCAGCCTGACAAATGCACATGAGCGGCGCGCAAGAAATTTGCGCGAACAACAGGTGTTGAAATGACAAATACGATTACTGAACTCAAGGATGAAGCAAGGCGTTTGCGTGCCAGTCTGGCAGACGCCGGTCAAACCGTCTCCCATTCGCAATCCCTCGAACTTGTGGCAAGGCAAAAGGGATATCGCGACTGGAATACGCTGCACGCCAAACTGGGGCATGCGATTGGCGCCAACCGGCCCTCTGGTCCACCCGTACATATCGGGCAACTGGTCGAGGGCGTTTATCTCGGCCAGCCGTTCACGGCAGAGGTGCTTGGTATCCAGTTGCAGAATGGCGGCAGCCGTTACCGCATAACCCTTGATCTAGCCGAGCCGGTCGATGTTGTTACATTTGACAGTTTTTCGGCTTTCCGGCGGCGGATATCCGCAACCGTCAATTCCGATGGAAAAACATCGGAAAAGACGTCAAACGGCAAACCGCAGCTTGAACTCAAGCTAACTGGCGTTACGGCTTGATGGCTTCCAGCAACTGCTCACCGCGCATTTGCGGTGAGCGGCCTTCCCTGAAGGCTTTCCTGACAAGTTCCGAAATCGCGGCGTTGGCCGGGGTTGCCACATGGTGCTTGATTCCTTCGGCGACAATGGCGCCATTGAGGTAATCGATTTCGGGTTCGCGGCCCTTTTGCAAATCCTCCCACATGGAAGAGCGGGCAGTATCGTCCATCTTCATCATACTGCCTGCGACCAGTTTGAATACCGGGTCCGGCAGGGCAAGCAGGGTGGGAATGTATTTCGGACTGACCTTGCCGATCTTGGCAGGCTCTATGCTCTTTGCCTTCATTACAGCCAGCGCTTCCTCGATACACTCCGCCAGAACCTTTCGGTAGTTCCGCCTCCCCAATTGCTGCTTTAGCGGCAGATCGGATAGCACATTGATCGCATTGTTGAGATTAAGGCAGAGCTTTCCCCAAAGGACCGATTGCATGTCGGAGGCAATTGTTGTCGGAATATGGCTTTGTTTCAACAGCCGTGCCAATTGATGTGATGCGGGATGTTTGCCCAAAACCAGCCCGGCATCTGTTGCCCGGTGAAAATGCGCATTCTCCATGGAAAGGGCGTTGAAGGCGACCATTGCCGCAACAACGTCAAGCCCCTTCAGCTCTTCCCGCAAAATCGCGGTATTGCCAACACCATTTTGCAGGCTGTAAACGACAGCGTCCTCTTTGGCGTATTTGGCAATTTCCATTGCCGCCGTACGTGTGTCCGGACATTTGACGGTCAGGAGAATGACATCCGAATTGGCGATGGCCGAGGGATCCAGTGAATAATTGACCATGCCGGACGGGATTCTTTCGCTGCGCCCGTCAAGATCGGATACGGTCAGCCCATGCTCTGTAATCTGCTGGCCAACTTCCTCTTTTCCGACAAGAACGACCTCATTGCCGCGCACGATAAGCGAACCGCCTATCAGGCAACCAATGGATCCCGCCCCGAAAATTGCAATCCGCATCATCATTACGGCGCCGCACGCCGCTCCTCTGGTTCGCATTAACACGTTGTTTTCACATGGCCGACGGATCGTATGACAACCGCCGAACAGCATGCAGCCTTACGCATCCTTACCTTGCCATTAAGCAATACAATAGCTCAAAATGAAATCATCTTTCGGCAGGATTGTCACCCCGCAAGCGCCTTGTCCTGACGCTTGGTAAGAAATCGCCAGTTCCTGTTTTGTGGAATGTCTACCGCCGGACAAAGATTGGTACGCCGGGGCCGTTAACAAGCTGTTTACCACTATCACGTTAATTTAATTGGAGAATCTTCCGGGCGGCAAACTTTCTTGACGGAGCAACCAGTGCAGCACGCGATCATCAGGTCAATCAAAAACGGCCATTCCGGAATGACAGCCGCCTCCCGCCGGAGCGAAGCAGCAAGGCCGGAACAAGTAACAAGTGAAGGGGTGTCACAATCCGACGCGACTTCCATTGACGACACCCGGCACGCGACTGACAAACGGGCCGCCCCGCGCGATCCCGCACAAGATCTCAGTGAAATCATTCTTCCCGGACAAAAACATGGCATCGCCTGCATGATCCGCGACATTTCGGCATCCGGCGCAAAACTCGAGGTCTCCTGTGGCGACTTGCCGGCAAGGTTTGTTCTGGCCAATTACACCAAGCGCACAAAGACTATCTGCCGCCAGATTTGGCGTAAAAACCGTCTTGTCGGCGTGCAATTCCTTTCAAAGCCGCGGGTCTTCGCGCTTGAAGAAGGTCTTTGAACGCTTCCGCGGTTTCAGGGTTTCTCCCGGGTCGCTTCGGAACCATCGTTTTACCGGCATTCCTTCACCAGATTTAGGCACGGCGCAAAAGTGCCAGCAATGGCGTTTCTGGTCATTTGCAAATCGTATTTCTCACACTAGCGTTTTGCTGTTAGAGCCGACCTGCCGTTCTGGTCTGGCTGCGGGAGATACCAATGGATAGGCTTGGCACTGTTGCTCCGGAAGATTGCCTGACAGGCTATACAACATCAAACCGAAAGATTGATCCCTCGCGACGACGGCCAACCAGGCCGGACGGCTCCCCCGATGACAATGACCGGGTAGAAATCGGGCCAACAGCCCTCGCGTTCGAAGCCTGGGCAAAGGCCGGACTGGAAGCGCCCGATCTTGAGGCTATGCGGGCATTTCGCCTGCAGCGTATCATCGGTGAGTTGCAGCGCCGCGATTATGCGGGGCTACTATGTTTCGATCCCCTGAACATCCGCTACTGCACCGATTCGACCAATATGCAGTTGTGGACCACCCACAATCCGGCCCGGGCCTGCTTTGTTTCGGCGGACGGCTACATGGTCCTGTGGGATTACAATAACTGCCAGCATCTGTCCGCTCATCTGCCGTTGATCAGGGAATACCGGACCGGGGCATCGTTTTTCTATTTCACGTCAGGAGACCGCGTTGCAGAACACGCGGCAAAATTTGCCGGTGAAATCGACCAGCTCATGCGCGAGCATGGCGGCGAAAACCGGCGCATTGCGGTTGACCGCATCGAGCCTGAGGGCCTGCTTGCCCTGCGCAAACTCGGACTTGAAACCTTTCAGGGCCAGGAGGTCACTGAACTCGCGCGTGCCATCAAGGGGCCTGATGATATCAAGGCCATGAAATGTGCGGTCCATTCCTGCGAACTTGCCATGCACAGGATGCAGGCCGAGCTGCGGCCTGGAATGACCGAAAACGATTTGTGGTCGATCCTGCATGCCGAAAATATCCGCCATGGCGGCGAGTGGATCGAAACCCGAATTCTGGCATCGGGGCCGCGAACCAATCCGTGGTTCCAGGAATGCGGCCCCCGGGTCATTCAGGAGGGTGATCTCGTTGGCTTTGATACCGATCTTGTTGGCGTTTACGGCATGTGCTGCGATATTTCCCGCACTTGGCTTTGTGGCGATGTCGAACCGGACAGGGAGCAAAAGCGCATTTATACCCACGCCTATAACCAGGTGATGAACAACATCGATATCATCAAGCCCGGAATGAGCTTAAAGGAATTTACCTACAAGGCAGACCTTGCGCCGCAGGAATTCCGGCACAACCGTTACGGTGTTCTGGCTCACGGGGTTGGCCTTTGCGATGAATATCCAAGTCTCTATTTTCCCGAGGATTATCCTGCTACCGGCTATGATGACACGTTCAAGCCCGGAATGTTCATCTGTGTTGAAAGCTATTGCGGAACAGTTGGCGGGAAAGAAGGCGTCAAGTTGGAAGAACAATTGCTGGTAACGGAAACCGGACTACAGAATGTCACCAGTTTCCCGTATGAGGAAAAGCTGATCGACCAGTCGCTGGTTTAAGACTTGCTGACGCTTCTTGGAATTTTCCGCGTGGGGAAGAATTGTGTGAGTTGATGCTCATCGACATTCAATCACACCAACCGTTGTATTCATATGCCGTTTTGAATTCCGCTTTCGAGCGAAGAAATCACATTTTCGATGAAATCAGGCCTTTGAAAGGATTTGCAGGTCGCATTTTGGCCGTTGTTTCCCGATATGTCCTCGTTTCACATGCGCGCCGAGGAACTATCCGGTCGCCATGGTTAATGAAAATTTAACGTGGTCCGATCAAACTGCGGCCATCCAAAAACCAATCCGGGGCATATTCATGAAAAAGGCAATTTTGCTTGCGAGCGCAATGGCGCTGGCATCCTGTCAAACAACAACCGACCCTTTGACCGGCAATCAGCAGCGTAACAACACGGCTGGCGGCGCAGTTCTTGGCGCGCTTGCGGGCGCGGCGACCGGTTTCCTCATCGCAAAAGACAAAAAAGGCAAGGATCAGCGCAAGGCAGCTCTTATCGGCGCAGGCGTCGGAGCACTGGTTGGCGGCGGTATCGGGAATTACATGGACCGTCAGGAGCAGGAATTGCGCGCGCAGTTGCAGAATTCGGGCGTCAGTGTATCTCGCGTCGGCGACCAGATTTTGCTCAACATGCCGGGCAATGTGACCTTCGCTTCCGACAGTGCCGATCTTAATCCGGGCTTCTTTGGCGTTCTTGATTCAGTTGCCATCGTTCTGCAGAAATATCAGCAGACCCTGCTTGATATTGACGGCCATACTGACAGTACCGGTGATGATTTCTACAATCAGCAGCTTTCAGAACGCCGTGCTGTTTCCGTTGGCCAGTATCTGAATTCACGCGGCGTTGATCCTCGCAGATTGCTGGTGGTCGGTTTTGGCGAAACCCGCCCGATTGCCGATAATGGCAGTGACTTCGGGCGGCAGCAGAATCGCCGAGTCGAGATTCGCATTTCGCCGCTGCAATAGGCCTAAGCGTCAACTAAGGGTTTCATTACAGTTTGAAGGATCGTTTTAAACCGACCTAAAAGCCTGAATGATAGCTTCCGCCGAAACCGGACTACCGGTATTGGCGGAGGCTTTTTATGCAATCAACAGCGCTGGTCAGAAGATTTTACCGCGACAAGGGCGGCAATTTTGCGATCATCTTTGGGCTTCTTCTCGTGCCGATCGCTTTCAGTGTCGGCGCCAGCGTAGATTACTCGCAGATGCACAGTCGCAAGACCAAAATGCAGTCTGCTGTTGATACCGCTGTGCAGGCGGCCGCCCGTGATGCAAACAATGTGAACCAGTTTGCCCGATTGGCAGATCATTACCTTGCAGCCAATCTTCCCGATGTGAAGCTGGAAGTAACCCCGAAAACTGGTCCCAAATCCGTTGAACTGACTGTCGTCAACAAGTTCGCTACCTCTTTTCTGGGTCTGGTCGGCGTTCCAGAAGTGAAGATTCGTGTAAACGCGGAACTCGCAATCGAAAAATTCGGTCGGGGCTCCTCCGGTGATCAGGCTTCGCAAAAACCATCTTTACTGAAACCTACCGGGTCGCAAATTCGCAGTCTTGTAAGCGAGCTTGAGCGCCGCCGGGAACAGATGCTTCAATCCGTACGAAGTCTGCCACCGCGCGAACGTGATATTGTCCGTCGGCAGATCAGCCGGAAATTCGCCCACCTGATCAGAATGGCAGAACAGGGCAGGTCTGTCAGTTCTGTTTATCTGAAGAAGTAATTACCGCTTCAATTCGCCCTCAGGTTCATAACCGGGCAAATGATTGGTGCGGGTGATGTCACCGCCGGCCCATTCCATAACCTTTGGGTCCATGGTGCGAAACCAAAGCGGGGGTATGACAGCGAGAGCGAAGCACCCGGGGTAACCGCTTGGCAGGCGAGGGAGTTCGGCGAAATTGCGCAAGGCCTGATAGGGTCGCAGCGGATTGGCATGATGGTCGGAATGGCGCTGAAGATGAAACAGCATCAGGTTGGATACAATATGGTTCGTATTCCATGAGTGGTGCGGCTCACAAGGCTCGTATCTGCCGTTTTCCTTTTTCTGACGCAGCAATCCGTAATGCTCGACATAATTGGCAAAGGTCAGTTGCGTCCAGCCAATCAGGTGATGGAAAGCGATAAATGGCAGGATCGCCCATCCAAGCCATGAAACAAGTAATGCGGCGACTGTAAGCGTAATCGCATAGGACTGCAAAATATCATTGCGCCAGTGGAGGAAAGGCAATCCCTTTTTGGCCAGCCTGTCGCGTTCCAGTTGCCAACCGCGCACGGCCGTTCCTGGCAGTTCGCGCAATGCAAATGCATAGACACTTTCACCCATTTTTGCCGAGGCAGGATCCTCGGGGGTTGCTACCAGCACATGGTGGCCGCGATTGTGCTCGATGGAGAAATGGCCGTAACCGGTCAGCGCATTGACGATTTTTGCAGCCGCCTGATCAAGGGCATTTGGTTTGTGGCCCAGTTCATGGCCTACCGTAAGCCCGCTTCCGGAAGTCACTCCGGCACTCCAGGCCAAGGCAAAATAGGCCCACCAGGGTGTCTCTGCCAGCATGGCAGCATAGGCAGACGTGATGAAGCCTGCATAAAGAACCGGGATCGAAAGAAACAACAGCACGCGGTAGTAGGGATCGCGTGACAGGGCTTCGACAGCTTCCTCCGGCGGATTGTTGAGGTCTTCTCCGAAATACCAGTCAAGCAGTGGAATGACGGCGAAATCAAAAAGAATGGGAAGCAGCGCCCATAACGGATTTCTGCTGAGAATCAGCCCAATCGCACAGACAAACGGAATGGCTGGCGTTAAGACCGACAATAGCCAAAGCCGCCGTTTGGTATCACGATAAGGCGCCGTTCCGGTTTCTGTGGTGGTTGTTCTCGCAGTCATGATCGCAGGATATCCTGTTTTCGCTACTTATCAATCCCGCAGCTTCCAAAGCGATTTCGACTACCGGCGTGCCCTGTATTTCCTGCTTGGTAAAGACCAGGCAGGTTTATAGCCGCGCTCTGGTACTGATCGGTGTTGCCAGCAAAAGACTTGTTTCAGAACCTGAAATTCCCGGTATGAGGCGAAGCTTTCTCAAAACGGCGTCGAGATCCGCCAGTGTCTCGGTGCCCAATTCCACGATCAGGTCCCATCGTCCGTTGGTGGTGTGAACCGCTGATACCTGCGGAAAGCCGCCAAGCGCACGAACCACCTTGTCCGCCGCCTGGCCCTTGATCTCAAGCAGAACAATCCCCCGCACTGGCTGTTCAACCGTGTCAGAGCGCAGAACGACGGTGTAGCCGAGGATGTCACCGGCGCTTTCAAGCTTTTCTATCCTTGCGCGGGTTGTTGCACGCGATGCGCCGACTTCCTCTGCAAGATCCGAAATGCTGCGCCTGCCATTGTGGCGCAACAACGTTATGAGTTTTTGGTCAAGGGTATCCATGGATATTCAAAATGATAAATGAAACTTCTCAGTATGATAAATTATTATGCTCTTTTTGTCTATTGTTCCTATCCAATCCGCCAGGATTTCGTGTTCAAATTACGTTTGTCAAAGGCTCACTTCAATGTCTGCGGTCGATAAATGATACGGGTAATACAGGATCAGAAAAATGCGGTTTCAAAAATGTAATCTTCTTGGCATGGGTGTACAGGACGGAGCTGGGCGGCCGGGATGCGAGATGGGTCCGGCGGCGCTTCGTACCGCAGGAATAGAAGAGGCAATTGCTGTTCAGGGTTTCGAGGTCAGCCTCCTCGAGGATGTCCGCCCGGACCCTGTGGGCGACCTGCACCACAATAATGTGGCCATCAAAAACCTTCCCCGGATTGCCGCGTGGACCAGTGCAATTCAGCGCGAAGCGGAAATCGCAGGTGAAGGCGCTTTTCCGGTTTTCATGGGCGGGGATCATTCCTTGTGCAGTGGAACTCTCCCGGCCATGGCAAAAAGGGCGAGTAAGGCAGGCAAGCCGCTGTTCGTTCTCTGGCTGGATGCGCACCCCGATTTCCACACGCTGGACACCACTGACAGTGGCCACCTTCATGGTGTGCCGCTGGCATATGCCTGTGGCCTTCCGGGCTTTAAGGGCGTTTTCCCCGATCTGGAAGCGAAAGTGGATCCAAAAAATGTCTGCATGCTCGGCATTCGAAGTGTTGATCCTGCTGAAAAGAGCCATCTTAAGGCAGCAGGTGCGACCGTACATGATATGCGGCGGATTGATGAATTCGGCATGGCCTCGCTTCTGCGGGAGTTTCTCAAAAAGGTCAGCGAGGCAGGCGGCACCCTTCACGTCAGCCTTGATGTGGATTTTCTGGAACCTGGCATTGCTCCTGCTGTCGGAACAACGGTTCCGGGCGGCGCCACCTTCCGAGAAGCGCATCTGGTGATGGAAATGCTGCATGACAGCGGGCTGGTCTCCAGCCTTGATCTGGTCGAACTCAATCCGTTTCTCGACGAGCGCGGACGAACGGCGAGCCTGATGGTTGATCTTGTTTCGAGCCTTTTTGGCAAGTCAGTCATGGACCGCCCCACCACTGCCTATTGATGAAAAGGAGGCACTCGAAATGGAAATATCCGAACTGGCCATGGTGCCCTTTGTCTCCGTCGAGAACATGATGCGACTGGTGCATCATGTTGGCCTCGAAAAATTTCTGGTTGAACTGGCTGGGGAAATCGAGGCGGACTTCCGACGTTGGGAGTTGTTCGACAAGACGCCGCGGATCGCCTCCCACAGTCATGAGGGAGTGATTGAACTGATGCCGACCAGTGACGGGGAAACCTATGGCTTCAAATACGTCAACGGCCATCCCAAGAACACGAAGGAAGGCTTGCAGACCGTTACTGCCTTTGGCGTTCTGGCGGATGTGGACACCGGTTACCCTGTGCTTCTGTCGGAAATGACCATTTTGACCGCACTTCGTACAGCTGCAACTTCAGCCATGGCGGCCAAGCATCTCGGCCCGAAAGACCCGACAACAATGGCAATGATCGGCAATGGTGCCCAATGCGAGTTTCAGGCACTGGCCTTCCAGGCAATTTGCGGCGTGAGCCATCTCCGGCTCTACGATATTGATCCCGGAGCAACCCGCAAGGCAACAGCCAATCTTGAGGGGTTCGGCCTTACCATCACGGCCTGTGCCTCATCCCAGGAAGCGCTTGAAGGAGCGCAGATCGTTACCACTGTCACTGCCGACAAGCAGTATGCCACCATATTGACCGACAACATGGTCGGCTCCGGCCTGCATATCAACGCTGTCGGCGGAGATTGTCCCGGCAAAACGGAACTGCACAGGGATATCCTGCTGCGCTCGGACATTTTCGTTGAATACCCTCCCCAAACGCGCATTGAAGGGGAAATCCAGCAACTTGACCCCGATCACGAAGTTACCGAACTTTGGGAGGTCATCGCCGGCCGCAAACCGGGCCGCACGAGCGCGGCGCAGATAACCCTGTTTGATTCCGTGGGGTTTGCGGTCGAGGATTTCTCCGCCCTTCGATACGTGCATGCCAAGGCGATTGAATCCGGTCTATATCAGGACCTCGACATGGTGGCAGATCCGGATGATCCCCGGGACCTTTTCGGAATGGTGCTGCGCGCCGCAAGCTGACCGTCACAAATGAGAACGGCGCCCGCTGGAGGTCGGACGCTGTTTCAATTTGGTTCAGTCTGGAGGGGTCAGCGCTGGACGAGCTGAAAGCTGTTTTCACGTTCAAGATTGGCTATTGTGGTAGTCGGCAGATCAATGCCGACCTGCGTGTCACTCAATTCCGCATGTTTGCCGTCGACATAAACCGCGTAATTCCTGCCGCTGATGGAAACCAAGAGTTCTGCAACTTCGCCATTGTCATCAAGATAGGCGTCTTCAATAAAGCCGATCTGTTTGCCCTCTTTTGAAAAAGCAGGCATTCCGAGCCAGGCGTCATTGAGTTCGTGCAGATCCTCTTCGCTTTCGAACTGGCCGAAGCGTTCTTCAAGCGGTGTGTTCTGGGGCGCATAGGCAAGTTCGATTGACTTGCCGAAAAGTTTGAATTGCCCAGCCTCGGCATTGACAGTTCCTGCAAGCGAAAGTGCCATGATGGCTGCTGCGAATGTGGTAATGGTTTTGGCTGGTTTTCTCATCTCTTTACAAGGCGATCATGCCCTCTCCTGTTCTGTCTCTTCTGTTACACCCGGAAATCTATTTCTGGTTCCGTTTGTGGGCCAATCAAACCGGTTCACATTGTCTTGAAATCGGCGACTGATCTTGATTGGAATATGCAACGTGCACCGTCTTGGCGCTGTGCGATTCGTCACAACAGAGGGATAAATCAAAAAATATAATTAAAACAGGTAATTACAGGATATTAAACCGATCCATGATGGCTCTGTCTGCCACCTTGTCAATATAGTTGGGTCGGTGGGTTGCCAGGATTTCAAGGGCTTTTTGCCTTGCCATGCCCCACGCATCAACGGCACCTTTTTCCGCCCACAGGCTGGGAGCATCGCGGTTTGCAAGCCGGGGGTAATAATAATCCCGCTCCATCGCATCCATGGTCTGACCGGCTCCCAGAAAGTGCCCTTCGCCGGTAACGGTTTCCCTGATGGTTTCAAAGCCGAGAGTTTCCTCATTGACTTCAATGCCGCGGATCATCCGGTTGACGTGCCCCAGCATTTCATTGTCGAGAACGAATGCTTCGAAAGAAGCTCCAAGCAGGCTGGCCATCATGCCGGAGGACTCATACACCATATTGGCCCCGGCAAGTCCCGCAGCCACGGCGCTCATGGCTTTTTCTGCCCCCATTTGCGCGTCAACCGCCTTGGCATCCGCCATGGACGAGGCAACACCCGAAGGCAATCCGAGATGGTTGGAAATCTGCGCTGCCGCTGCATTCATGACGGATATTTCCCCGCCACCACCGCAAAACGCACCGGTCCGCAAATCAATCACCAGTGGCCAGTTGGAAAAGATAACCGGATAGCCCGGTTCAAACAGGTTGACCAGGATCAGCCCTGCCAGTGTTTCAGCGGTTGTTTGCGCCAGCATTCCGGCAAGCGGTGCGGGTGCGGTTGCTCCTGATTGGGCGGCTATGATGGCATTGATGGGAACACGCCGCCGGATACAGGCAAGCGTCACCTCAACCGCATCCTCGCCGTACCGAAGTGGGGAAATGACCGGTGAAATATGTGCCTTGCAGAAGGGCCGTTTGGCAAACCTGCCTTCGCCGCCCAGTGCCATATCGAACATGTCGATGATCGGATCGACATGGCTTCCAAGCGTGAAGCTCGTTCCGGTCGGCTTGCGTGTTCCCTTCAACAGGGCATAGGCCGTATTGACGTCAAGATCGAAATTGTCGGCAACATCCGTCGCAACACAGCACCTTGTAAACCAGGAGACGTTTTCGAGCGTATCAATCAGCCGGGTGAAATCATGGAGATCCGCAAGCGTTGAGGGCCGGTATCGCCCGCTGTGAAGATCAAGCGTTTGCACCGCAGCTCCGCCCGTACCAAAATGCACCCGCTCGCCGCCGATTTCAAAATCATGGGCGGAGTCGCGGCCGTGAAATACGAACTGCTTGGCAGCACCTGCAATAATATCCTCAACAAAATTTCGCGGAAAAAGAAGCCTGCCATTGCCAGCCAGCTGTGCCCCTTTTGATACAGCCATCTCCTCGACAACTGTCGGAACTTCGCTCATGCCGATTTCGGCAAGGATGCGGTAAGCGGTATTGAGAATGGTATCAAGTTGATGATCAGTCAGCGGCCTGTATTGCCCGCCAAGCTGCCCCGGTGCTGCGGGATCGAATTTGGCAACAGGTGCCTGTCGCGCAGAAACGCGCGCGCGCCTGCCTCCCATCCTGCCCGCGCTTTTTTTCGCGTTTTCATCTGAAGTGACGGTCATATGCACCTCCCGCCGGAACATCTTCTCCTTGCAATTGCCGGGCGCAAGTGAATTAGATTTGTTTCAGATAAACAAAAACAATCATTCAGGCATTCCATTGGCTCTCTATAACCATTCCAGCCTGTCACTAAGGTCAATCGAGGCATTTGTCGTCATTGCCGAAGAGCAATCCGTTTCAAGGGCAGCGAAACGCCTGGGTGCCAGTGTTTCCTCGGTTTCCATGCAATTATCCAATCTGGAAAAGGTTCTTGATACGAAACTGGTGGAGCGCTCGGCCCAGCGTTTTGCGCTGACCGAGGCGGGTCTCACCTTCCGCCAACGCGCACTTCGCATTCTCGATGAACTGGATGGCGCAAGGGGAGATTTCACCAACCGGCAGGGTTCTCCGCATTTCATCCTGCGCATGGCGGTGGTCGAGGATTTTGATACCCACATTCTGCCGCGATGGCTTGAAGCGCTCTCAAGCGCATTTCCCAATGCCAGATTTGCCGTCAAAAGCGGGCCGAGCCATGAGAATTTTTCCATTCTCGGCAGCCGCGCAACTGACATGATCGTTGCAGTGGATGCCATGGACCCGGTTGAATGGATTGAAGAGCATCCCCTGATGAAGGATCCCTATCTTCTGGTCACTTCGGACCGGTTGAACGGAAAACCGGATGAAAGGCTCCTTTCCCGCCACCCTTTCATTCGCTATGCGCGCGAACAGCATATGGGGCGACAGATCGAGGCCCAGTTGCGCAGGGTCAAATTTGTTCCGCCGCACCTTCACGAGTTTTCCTCAAACCAGGCGCTCTTCTCGATGGTCGCACAAACCGGCGGCTGGTGTATCAGCACCGCAGCCGCCATCCACGGAACGCTTTACCAGGAAACCGGCCTTGTGCGAAGATTGCGGTTTCACCGACTGCCGTTTCCGGCCTTTTCAAGAAACGTTTCCCTTTATGCCCGCAAGGACATTTTGAGCGAAATGCCGGAAGCTGCAGCACTGAATTTGCGCGCTGTCCTTGGTTCGGTATTTGAACAGGAGGCGAATTCAATGAATCTGCCACTGCTCCCCGCAATCCATGAACTCGGCGGTGATTTGTCAGGCTGAAATTCAATTTCGAAGAATTTGAAACATGCAATATGACTTGCCCGGCGGACCTGGCGCGCCTCAAATGTCAGAAACATTTGCAGGAGCAGCTGAATGAAAACCCATACGGACGTAGTAGTCATTGGTGGCGGGATAGCCGGTTGTTCGACAATCTATCATTTGACGCAGGAGGGCATCACCGATTGTGTCCTGTTGGAGCGCGATGAACTGACTTCGGGAACGACCTGGCATTCGGCAGCGCAGGTCACAAATTTCGGCGGCAACCAGACCATGGTCGGCCTCAAATCCCATTCGATCAGGCTTTACAAGGAACTCGCTGACGATCCCGAGTACCCGATCAATTATCATCATGCCACCGGGGGGCTGCGGCTCGCTTCCACCCGGGATCATCTCGATGGCTATCATCACTTCAAATCCATGGCGAAAGGAATGGGCGTTGAGTTCGAGGTGCTTGATCCGCAAGAATGCAAGCGCCGCCACCCTCTCATCGCCACTGACAACCTGCTGGGAGCCCTTTGGGACCCGCTGGATGGTGACATCGATCCGGCCCAGTTGTGCCAGGCGCTGGCAAGGCGAGCCCGCAAGGCCGGTGCTGAAATTTACCGCTTCACGCCGGTTACCGCACTGACGCAAAAACCGGATTTCACATGGATAGTTCACACCGAAAAGGGCGACATTCATTGCGAAAAAATCGTCAATGCGGGTGGTTACCGATGCAATGAGGTCGGTGCGATGATGGGGGTCGAACATCCGGTGGCGTCCATGGAGCATCAATACATGCTCACCGATACCCTGCCGGAAATAGAGGTTTTGGAAGAGACCCACGGACCTGAGTTCCGTGTGCCGTTGATCCGTTGTCCGACCGATGATTTCTACCAGCGCGCTGAAAAGAAAGGCCTGCTGATCGGCTTTTATGAGCAGGGCTGCAAGACCTGGGGCCTGGATGGCATCTCACCCGATTTTACCAATGCACTTTGTCCTGATGATCTTGACCGGGTGACCGACGTGATGGAGGGGGCTTTCAACCGCCTGCCATGCCTGCAAACCGCCGGGATCAAATCCGTTATCAACGGTCCGATAACCTATACACCGGACGGCCTGCCACTGGTTGGCAAAATTCCTGGCAAGCGAAATGCCTATTGCATCACCGGCCTGCGTGCCGGTCTCGGCGAAGGCGGCGGCCATGGCTGGTTGCTCGCACAGATCATTGCCCACGGTGAGGCCTGCTATGATACATGGTGTCTCGATCCACGCCGTTTCACACGGTACGCCAATGTGGAATATACTGCCCTGAAAGCCATTGAGGATTACCAGAACGAATTCCGCTTCCACATGCCCCATGAATTCCGTCCGGCGGGACGACCGATCAAAACGACACCCCTGACCGATACACTTACGCTAGAGGGTGCGGAGTTTGGCACTGTCAACGGATGGGAGCGGGCGCTCTATTTCAAGCCGTCACAACAATTTCATGAAAAGCACTCATTCCGTTTCACCAATGCTTTCGACATCATTGCCGGAGAAGTTGAGAATGTCCGGTCCAATGTGGGCATCATGGAAGTCTCCGGTTTCAACCGTTTCGAGATTACCGCGAAAGACGGCCATGCCCAAATCCATCAATGGCTTAACACGATCATGTGTTCCCGCGTTCCGAAGAAAGCGGGAAAGGTCGGGCTGTGCTACTTCCTGAACCATGACGGAAACATCAAGGGTGAGGCCACCGTTGCCAATCTGGAAGATGGCCGTGTCTGGTACGGTTCGGCAGCCGCCTCCGAATATCACGACATGGACTGGTTGCTTGAGCATTGCCCCACCGATAGTGGCATTCGCATCGAAAGCCTGACAAACACCCACACAATCCTCGTGCTTGCAGGCCCGAAATCGCGTGATCTCATGGCCAGCGCGGCACCAAGAAGCGACTGGTCCAGGGAGCTATTCCCCTGGCTGTCGGTTCGCAAATGTTTCATCGCCAATGCCGAATGCGTTGCAATGGCGGTCTCTTTTTCGGGTGAACTTGCGTTTGAGCTGCATATCCCGAATGAACAATTGAAATTGGCTTATGGTACGCTCATTGCTGCAGGCAGTGACTTCGGCCTTAAGCCGTTCGGCCTGCGGGCGACCGAATCCATGCGCATTGAAAAAGGCTATCGACACTGGAAGGGGGATTTGATCACCGAATTCGATCCCTTTGAATCCGGCCTCGACCGGTTTGTATATATTGACAAGGATTTCATCGGCAAGCAGGCTCTGCTTGAGCGTGCCAAACAGGGGAAAAGACGCACCTTTGTCTCCCTTGAAATCGACGGCGACGAAGCCCCGGCCCATTCGGGTGATAGCATCATGAAAAACGGCGAGTTGGTCGGCACCGTCACATCTGCAGACTGGGGTCACCGCACGGGCAAAAATCTGGCAATGGGTTTTATCGACGTCGACGCCGCACAAGCCGCCAGCGAATTTGGCGTTGAAATCATCGGCAAGGTTTTCCCGGCGAAGATGATCAATCCGATGCAATATGACGCCGAAAACCTTCTGGTTCGCGGCTAAGCAGACAAACAGCGGCAAGGGCATTTGAATCCCTCGGCCTGATCGCGTAAACGCTTTGCACAGTGTTTTGCGGATAATGTTTCGTAAAACTGATTCGTTTTATCAGGAGATTTGCGTGACCATCCGCCTGCACAAGAATGATTTGCCCGATCTGGATCGCTACACCGGTGATGTGGCGATAGACAGCGAGACCCTTGGCCTGAGGCCCCAGCGCGACCGTCTTTGCGTGGTTCAATTATCACCGGGTGATGGAACCGCTGATGTTGTCCAGATCATGAAAGGCCAGAAAAAGGCTCCCAATCTGACAAAATTGCTTCGTGATCGCTCAAAAACCAAGATTTTCCATTTTGGCAGATTCGACATCGCGGTTCTGTTGCATACTTTCGGGGTGGAGACCAATCCGGTTTTTTGCACCAAGATAGCCTCTAAACTGACCCGCACCTACACGGATCGCCATGGTCTCAAAGACGTTACTCGCGAATTGCTGGGAGTTGATTTGTCAAAGCAACAACAATCATCCGACTGGGCTGCAGACGAGTTGTCACAGGCACAACTCGAATATGCAGCCTCTGATGTCCTGCATCTCCATGCCCTGCGTGATATTCTGGCAGAGCGCCTTGCCCGGGAAGGACGCACGAAAATTGCTGACCAGTGTTTCAGATTTCTTCCCACCCGCGCCCGGCTTGATCTCGAGGGTTGGGAGGATACCGATATCTTTGCTCATAGTTGACAGGGCGGGCGGATGGCGATTGCCTCAAAAAAACCCCACTGGCATGGCTTATCCGCGCTTTCACCCTTCAATATCCGCAGTTTCCGGAGCCTGTATTGAACGACCCCCGCTACCCAGATGCCAAAGCGCAGGCGCAACGAGAAGCAAGCCTTCGTGACCAGGCGCTTAGAGAGCAAGCCCTGAGGGAACAGGTTCTCAGGGATCAGGCTTTGGCGCGGGCGCAGGCACGCCTTGATAGTGAGGCCCGCACGGCTGAAGCCGGTAACCAGGATGTTCGCCCGCTTTCCCATCCGCCCGGATATGCGGATTTTTCCCCACAGGCACCGGCGGTTCAGCCTGTTGCGGTACCGTCGCAGATTGTAACTCCAGTGGCAGGACATCCGTTAAACAACCAGCAGCAGGGCAAGCTTCAGGCGGGCGGCCTCGATTTTATTGGCGGCGAGCGCGATGCACGGGATTTCCTTCGCGCAAACCGGCATTCCGGCAAGGTCCGGTTTTTGAGGGTTGCCCTGCCACTTGCCGGCGTTTTCATTCTGTTCGTTGTGGTTGGTGCCTATTGGTGGTCGCTGCCATCGACACCTTCGGTCAGCATGCAGTCTGCCGGGATTGAAAACGGCAAGATGGTAATGAAAAACCCGGAGTTGAATGGGGTTGACCAGCAGCAGCGCCCTTACACGCTGGTAGCCCGCGAGGCCATTCAGGACCCAGCGGCCCCCAATGAGGTCGAACTCAACAATATTGATGCCAGGGTGCCGATGGAAGACGGTCTTTTTGCAAAGATACTGGCGGGCAAGGGCTATTATGACTCCAAGGCCAAGACCCTGAAGCTGGATCAGGATGTCGACATCAAGACCGATGACGGCATGAAGATGACATTGAAGGATGCCGATATTGACATGGAGGCGGGCAATCTCCAGACAGCCAACCCCGTTTCGATTGTGACCGAACAGGCCGTTATTTCCGCAGACAGTTTCACAGTTGAAAAAAACGGAGAGAAAGTGGTCTTTGAAAACCGGGTCCGGATGACCCTTTACCCTGACAAGATACAGGGCGCGCAAAAACCCGGAGAAGCAGCCGGTTCGCCAGCCAGTCAGGACAATCAGTAGAAAACAGTGTGATCGGATATCCGGCCGGACAATTGAACCCGGTATGCAATTTGACAGGAAGAAACAGTGACATCAGACAATGCAGACAAAATAAAACCAGCCAATCCGGCACGCCGGTTTCATGTGAGAATATTTGCAGCTCTCGGTATCCCTGCCGTCCTTGGCGCGCTGGTTCTTGCCGCCCTGCCATTCCATGCCCTTGCCCAGAGTTTTGGCGGAGCCTTCGAAGGAATGAGCAATTCCAAGGAGCCTGTGCAGATCGAGGCTGACCGGCTCGAAGTGCAGGATGAGCAGGGCATGGCCATTTTCAACGGGAATGTCACCGTGGTTCAGGGCACCACCATCCTTAAGACAACCAATCTGAAGGTCTGGTATGTCCGCGATGAAAAAACCGATACGCCGGGCGGCAATGTCAAAAAGATCGAGGCAACCGGCAAGGTTGCCGTTCGCTCTGTGGACCAGCGTGCCACGGCTGACAAGGCGATTGTTGACATGAAGGAACAGATTGCAACGCTCACCGGCAATGTGACAGTAAGCCAGGGCAACAACATTCTGACTGGCTGCCATCTTCGCATTGACATGGCCACCAATGCAGCCAATCTGACACCGTGCAAGAGTGAGACCGCAGCCAAGGGGCGTGTAAAGATGTTGTTCACGCCGCAATCGGGTTCGAACGAAAAGAAAAACGGTGAGGGAAAAGGTAAAAAGAAGGACGGGGCGGCCCCTGCCGCCGCAACGACCGAATAAGGTCTTTGTCCTGTTCCGGCAGGCAGATTACGAACAAGTATCCGGTTTGATGCGTCTGCAGGATACTCCCGATTAAAGTCATGAGCCGAGGCCCGGCTTGCGAAACCGTATCTGTGAAAGCACAAATGAAGTTTCCCGTGAAATCCAAATCGAGACCTGCTGCAGCGCGCGCCAGAGTTGCCGGAAAACCAGGCATGTCGCCGTTTCGGCAGTTTGCGCAGAAATTCCTGCGTGCCTTTTCCGGCGCAGCCAAATCTACCGCACCGTCCGTTCGGCATGATGGGTCGGCAGGTTTGCGGGCTGTTGATCCACTGTACAATGGATCTGACGCGTCTTCTCAGCAACTGCCTCACGACACAGCTGCCCCTGGCTATCAAGCCCTTAACAATGAATATCTGAACAAGGATAATACGCCTCAACACCAGCCACGCTCGCGTGAAGGTGTGCTGCTCGTTTCCGGCCTCGAAAAGGCATACAAGGGAAGACGGGTGGTCAGGGGTGTGGATCTGGGTGTACGGCGCGGCGAAGCTGTCGGACTGCTGGGGCCAAACGGGGCGGGTAAGACCACTTGTTTTTACATGATCACGGGCCTCGTTCAGGCTGATGCAGGGCGCATTGATCTCGATGGTCATGACATCACTCAGACGCCAATGTATCAGCGCGCACGTCTTGGCATTGGATACCTGCCTCAGGAAGCATCAATTTTTCGCGGCCTTTCGGTGGAAAACAATATCAGGGCGGTTCTGGAGGTCGTGGAATCAGACAAGAAAGAGCGGGAGCGGAGGCTTGATGCCCTGCTGGAGGAATTCCATATTGCACACTTGCGCAAGTCGCCCTCGATTGCCCTTTCAGGTGGTGAGCGCAGGCGCTGTGAAATCGCAAGGGCGTTGGCAACCAAGCCGTCATTCATGCTTCTTGATGAGCCCTTTGCAGGGGTGGATCCGATTGCCGTCGGCGACATTCAGGAACTTGTGCGTCACCTCACAAGGCGCGGCATTGGCGTCCTGATCACCGATCACAATGTCCGGGAAACCCTTGGGCTGATTGACCGGGCCTATATTATCAATGAGGGCCGGGTTCTCACCCATGGTAGCCCGGACCAGATCGTCAGCAATACCGAGGTCCGCAGGACTTATCTCGGTGAGCAATTTACACTTTAGGAAGAAGATGCTGATAATGTAAGCAAGAAACGGGCCAGAAAGAACGAATTTCGGCCTTGAACTTGCAAACAGGCTTGGCACAAAATGAAAATGCAGGCGCGCCAGACGCAGAACCTGACACAGGGTTTGCAGCAGGGTCTTACAATGACCCCGCAACTGGTGCAGTCCATCAAGTTGCTGCAGATGAGCAGCCTTGATCTTCTCAGGCATATTGAAGAGCAAATCGAAAAAAACCCGCTTTTGGAATTTCCCGATGGTGAGAACCGCTTTGAGCGAGAAGAGATAATCTCCGGCGAATACGCCGGGAAAGTCGGATCGCCCGGCGAGGATGCGGTGGTTACCGGCGAACTTGATACCAGCCAGGCGGCCCTTGAAGCCAAGCTCGACACATCTTTCGAAAACGAATTCGACAGTGATCGCTCAGGCGGTGAAAACTCAACCCGCGATTATCCTACCGCTGACAGCAGGTCATCACACACTGGCGGGAGTGGTCCGGATTTCAGCCGGTCGGGCGATGCAGACGTCAATTTCGAGGAATTTGTCGCTGAACGCCTGAATCTGAGGGATCATCTTTCCGGACAACTGGCGCTCACCCGCGCTGAACCGGTGGTGCGCCTTATGGCCGGTGAAATAATAGATTCGCTGGACGAGGACGGATATTTTCGCTCCAGGCTTGATGAGATTGCGGCAGAACGCGGTATTACCCTTCACGATGCGGAGGCGGCACTAACAATCGTTCAAGGGTTTGATCCTGTAGGCGTTGGCGCAAGGGATCTCGCAGAATGCCTGAAATTGCAGCTTGTCGAGAAAAACCATTTCGACCCGGCAATCGGTTGCCTGCTCGATAATCTGGCACTCGTTGCAAAGCGCGATTTCGATACATTGGTGGATCTTTGCGGCGTCTCCTTTGACGAGGTCATGGATATGGTTGACGAGATAAGGGCACTTGATCCTCGCCCTGCCCGTCAGTTTGATTCCTCACCGACCCAGAGTGTCATTCCCGATGTTTATGTCAGGGAAAAACCCGATGGTAGTTTCGAAATCGAATTGAATCCCGATGCAATGCCAAAGGTTCTGGTGAATCAGAGCTATCAGGCTGTTGTATCCGGGGGAGGCAATAGCGAGGATGACCGGTTTATCATTGATTGCCTCAATGATGCGAACTGGCTTGTACGCAGCCTCGAACAACGCGCCCAAACGATCCTAAAGGTGATGGTGGAAATTGTCCGCCAGCAGGACGGTTTTTTTGTTTACGGCATTTCGCATTTGAGACCCATGAGCCTTAAACAGGTTGCCGATGCGATCAAGATGCACGAATCAACTGTCAGTAGGGTAACCAACAACAAATATGTACTGACCAATCGCGGCATGTTTGAACTGAAGTTCTTCTTTACCGCGGCACTCAATGCGACCGATGGCAGTGATTCGCATTCCGCAGAGGCGGTACGCCAGAAAATCCGCAAACTGATTGATGGTGAAGCGGTTGAGAAGGTGCTGTCAGACGATGCTATTGTCGAATTGTTGAACGCGCAGGGGATTGATATTGCCCGCCGAACTGTCGCCAAATATCGTGAAGGGATGAATATTGCCTCTTCCGTACAAAGGCGTAGGGAGAAGAAGGCGCGGGCAGCAAGACACCATCACGCCCATCCTTAACTCCGTTTTTGCGCTGGTTCGGTTGCTTTTTGGCAAAATCCGGGGTGATTGAAAATAAGCCATGTCAACGGTAAAATTTGTCAAATATTCCTTCAATGTTCTTTAACATGGGGCTATCATGATCGGTGCTGAAAGTTGCCCCAAGGTGCAAGTGCCCTGACGGGTGGATGATTGACCAGTTTTGAGCCCTTGTTGGGCGAAGGAGTCTTATGAGCCTGATCGTTTCCGGAAAACACATGAATGTTGGTGATGCCTTGACGGGTCGTATTGAGGAGCGAATGGAAGAGGCTGTAAGCAAGTATTTTGGTAACGGGTATTCGGGTCAGGTTACCCTTGAGAAAGAAGGCAACTGGTATGATTGCGATTGCGTGATCCATCTCGACAGCGGAATGGTTTTGCAGGCAAGCGCGAAATCTACCGATCCGACCTCCAGTTTTGAGGATGCTGCCGACAAGATCGAAAAGCGCCTGCGCCGCTATAAGCGACGCCTCAAGGATCATCATACCAACGGTATCGCCAAAGAGGCGTTCTATTCGATTGTCGAGGATCCCGCACAGGAAGAAGAAATTCCAGAGGATTACAATCCGGTCGTCATCGCCGAATCGACAACCTCGGTAAATACACAAAGTGTCGCGCAGGCAGTTGTGCAACTGGACTTGACCGACCGCCCTGTTGTGGTGTTCAAGAACGCTGCAAACGGTGAGATCAATGTCGTGTATCGCCGTGGCGATGGCAATATCGGTTGGGTTGACCCTTCACGAGGAAACTGAACAGGGTGCAGCGTTTCGCAAGATCAGCACATTAATTACCAGCGCCAGAACAACAATCGGGTAAATTTGCAGGAAATCCAATGGATCTGACAGACCTTATCGGGCCGGAAGATATTTATGTGCCGATGAAGGCCAGTTGCAAGAAGCAGGTCCTGCAGGACCTTGCGGAGTTTGCTTCGGCCAAAACCGGCATCGGCGGAAATGAAATTTTCCGTACCTTGCTGGAGCGCGAAAAGCTTGGCTCAACCGGTATTGGTCACGGGATCGCCATTCCCCATGGTCGCCTGGACAAGCTCAAGAATGTGATCGGCTTCGCGGCAATCCTCGACAAGCCCGTCGATTTTGAGTCGGTTGATGATGAACCGGTCGATGTGGTTTTCATGTTGCTTGCCCCGACAGAATCCAATGCGGACCATCTAAAGGCGCTTGCCAGAGTGGCAAGGGTTCTGCGTGAGCCGGAAATGCTGAAGAGCCTGCGAAACGCCGATTCAAGGCAAAGCGCTTTTCACCTGCTGGCCAACGCTCAGACACCGCACGCCGCCTGACGGGACATTAATGCGCCTCATCCCAGTTTTCAGCGGCTTTGGCGTCAACCTGTAGCGGCACCTTCAGATCAATGGCAGGAAACGGTGCATCGATCATTGTATTCTTGATGACCGGTATCGTTTTTTCGATTTCATTCTCGGCAACCTCGAAAATCAGTTCGTCATGGACCTGCAGCAACATGCGCGCGCCAAGACCCGCATCTTTCAGGGCATATTCCATGCGAACCATGGCACGGCGGATGATATCGGCTGCCGATCCCTGGATTGGCGCATTGATCGCCGCACGTTCGTTAAAGGCTCGGACCTGTGGGTTCGAGGCCTTGATTTCAGGGTAATGTGCACGGCGGCCGAAGATCGTCTGCACGTATCCGTGTTCCCGGCAGAAGACCTTTGTCTCTTCCATATAGTCCCTGATCCCCGGGAATCGCTCGAAATACTTCCTGATATAGTCGCCAGCCTCCGAGCGCTCGATGCCGAGCTGATTGGCCAGCCCAAAAGCGGAAATGCCGTAGATGATCCCGAAATTGATCGCCTTGGCGCGCCTGCGCACCATTGGGTCCATGCCTTCTATCGGTGTGTCAAACATTTCCGAGGCCGTCATTGCGTGAATGTCCAGACCATCCGCAAAGGCTTGGCGCAATTGCGGTATCTCGGCAATATGCGCCAGCACCCTGAGTTCGATCTGTGAATAGTCTGCGGAGATAAGCTTGTTTCCGGCTTCAGCCACAAAGGCGGTTCGGATTTTCCGCCCCTCTTCGGTGCGTATCGGTATGTTCTGCAGATTGGGTTCAGACGAGGAGAGCCGCCCGGTGGAAGTGGAGGCCATCGCATAGGATGTATGCACCCGCCGGGTTCGCTGATTGATATAACCTGGAAGCGCATCGGTATAAGTGGACTTCAACTTGGTAAGCTGGCGCCAGCCAACGATCTTGCGTGGTAATTCATGGCCCTCTGCGGCAAGGTCTTCAAGTACCTGCGCAGAGGTAGACCATTGCCCCGTCTTGGTTTTTGACGCACCTGGCAGGCCCATTTTGCCAAACAGGATTTCTCCAAGCTGTTTGGGGGAGCCTATGTTGAAATTTTCTCCGGCAAGTTCGTAGATTTCATGTTCGACGGATGCCGCTGCCTGACCCAGTTCCCCTGAAAGGCGTGATAGGATTTGACGATCGACCGAAATCCCGCGCTGTTCCATACGGGCAATTACGTCAATCAGCGGGCGCTCAAGGCGCTCATATACCCTGGCCATTCCCTCTGCGGCCAGACGCGGCTTCAGTACCTGCCAGAGCCGAAGGGTCACATCTGCATCTTCGGCCGCATACTGCGTCGCTTTTTCGATATCCACCTGGTCAAAGGTGATTTTTGATTTTCCCGATCCGGTCAGTGATTTGTAGGAAATGCATTCATGACCGAGCCACTTTTTCGACAGGTCATCCATGCCATGTCCGCCAAGCCCCGCATCAAGGACGTAGGAGAGAAGCATTGTGTCATCAAAGGGACGCACATCCACATTGTGTTCTGAAAAAATCAGCCAGTCATATTTCATGTTTTGGCCGATCTTGAGAATGGCGGCATCCTCCAGTATCGGGCGCAGCTGGTCCAGCACCTGTTTTTCAGAAAGCTGGTTTGCCGAAAGTCCGCCGCCCAGCAAATCGTCTGCGCCATCTTTGTGCGCCAGTGGAATGTAACAGGCCCTGTTGTCGGCAACCGCCAGCGATATACCGACGAGTTCCGCCTCCATCGGATCAAGCGAGGTTGTTTCGGTGTCAACCGCAACAATGCCCGCTTCGCGGATGAGTTCGATCCACTTCTCCAGATCTGAGATCTGGCGCACGCATTCATATCCGGCCGGATCAAATTCGGCATTTACGGCTGCCCGGGCCTTTTCTCCGGCAAGGTCTACCGGTTTCCAATAGTCGCCATTTTGTGCGGGCGCATCCGCAATATCGGCAGAATCAGGGATGGAGGCCGGAAAACCGTCGGTATCCGGGCCACGCATTTCTTCCCAGATTTCCGATTTGATATCAGCCGCCTCGATCTGGCTGGCATCGGCCTCGGTCACTTCTGCCACTTTGCGGGTCAGCGTGTTGAATTCCATCGCCTTGAGGAAGGCGACCAGTTTTGGCCCATCCGTTGGCTGAAGCGTCAACTCGTCCAGCGGTACGTCAATCGGCATGTCCGTGACAAGCGTTACCAGTTTTTTGGAAATGCGCGCCTGATCAGCAAATTCGATCAGGTTTTCGCGCCGCTTGTTCTGCCTGATTTCCCCGGCTCGAGCCAAAAGGGTTTCAAGGTCACCGTATTCTTCCAGCAATTGCGCTGCGGTTTTGGGTCCGATACCGGGAACACCGGGGATGTTGTCGGTCGAATCCCCGGACAATGATTGAAGATCAATCATCTTTTCAGGTGCCACACCGAATTTTTCGATGACCTCGTCAATGCCGACCTGCCGGTCCTTCATCGAATCATACATCCACACATTCGGTCCGATCAGTTGCATCAGATCCTTGTCGGAGGAGATGATCGTGACATCGGCGCCAAGCTCGGAAGCCTGTTTGGAATAGGTGGCGATCAGATCGTCCGCCTCATAACCCTCAGTCTCGATACAGGGCAGGTTGAATGCGCGTGTCGCCTCGCGGATCAGACCGAATTGCGGGCGCAAATCCTCGGGCGGCTCGGACCGGTTGGCCTTGTATTCGGGGTAGATTTCATTGCGAAACGTCTTGGACGAATAATCGAAAATGACGGCAAAATGGGTGGGACCACGCCAACAGATGTGTCACGCGCTTCCTGCAGCAGTTTCCACAACATGTTGCAGAAACCGGCTACTGCCCCGACTGGCAATCCATCGGACTTTCGCGTGAGCGGAGGAAGGGCGTGATAGGCCCTGAAAATATAGGCCGAACCGTCAACCAGAAACAGATGATCGCCCTTTTTCATGCAGTGATTCCGTGAATTGCAGGCAAGGTGCCCTGTAAATTTGAAAGACAAAAGTTGGAAAGACGATTGCCCAGTGGGCAGCCAAATGCAAGGATTGACACCAGTTTATCAAGACAATCCATAGGATGTGAGCCCCATGAGCAAGCATGAAACCAGGGAAGTCGAATTCTGGTTCGATATTGTTAGCCCGGCGAGTTATATCGCCTGGACGCAGATGGACGCGCTGGCTGAAGAAACCGGCGCAAGGGTGATTTACCGCCCGTTCTTCCTGCCCGGCCTGTTCAAGGTCGCTGGCAGTGCCAGCCCGATCACGGTTCCCGCCAAGAGCAAATGGCTCTTCCATGACCTGAAGCGTTTTGCCAGGCGCCATGGCGTGAAATTCTGGATGAACGAGCACTTTCCCCTGAATTCGCTTTACATCATGCGCGGCCTGATTGCCTGGCAGGATAAACCCGAACTCAAGGCGCTGGGTGACGGATTCTTCAAGGCCATGTGGGCTGACAATGAAAACGTTAATGACCCTGAGATCATGGCGCGGATTGTCTCGGAGGCCGGTGTTGACCCTGCCGAATGGAAGGCCGCGCTGGAAGATGAAGGCGTCAAGCAGAAGGTTTTCGAGATAAATGAAGCCCTTGCCAAACGCGGGGCCTTCGGGGCTCCCACCTTTTTCCTTAAGGAAGGAGACAAGGAGATCATGCATTGGGGTCAGGACCGCCTCGATTTTGTGAAAGAGGCCCTGACCGGGTGAGAAATCTCACCACACTTATCTCCGCCTCCACCTTTACCGGAAAATTCACCGACCGGGCGATGAAGCAGTATTGATGTACGTCGCCATGAATGGCGTGCGCCTTTTCGATGTCGCCGCCTGCGGCAATTGTAATCCCGGGCTTGAGGGTTGCAGAAACGAACCTGCCCTTGCCTGAAGGTTCCATCTCGCCAATCGCTTCGGGCCTGTCCACATAGGAAAGAACGATTATTCCTGCATCCGAACAAAGATGCAGATACCAAAGCATGTGGCAGGAAGAGACTGCGGCAAGTAGCAGGTCCTCCGGATTGTATTTGCTTTTGTCGCCGCCGAGCAGCGGATCATTTGAACAGGCAATAACGGGCTTGCCGGGACTTGAAAGATTCCAGGTCCGTTCATAGGCCCGATAGGCGCTTGTTCCGGTTCCGGCATTGCCGGTCCATTCGACAATTGCTGAATAAATATGTTGCTTTCCGGCCATTTGATAACTCCAGTAAGCGGCGTTTGATCCGGGCCTCGTAAACGTTCACGAATTTGTGACCGGCGCAATATTGAACTCAAGCGGGCCGATACACAAATCTTCTGTATGCCGGTGGTTGATCGGCATGAGCCGGAGATTTTGTCCCCCCCGATTTCCGGCACCCGCGTACCGGTTACCCAATACCGGGCGTGGATTTGGTCGGGCTGTTCCGCCGTTTTCCCCAACCCGCCGCAGGCGGAGCAGCCCCGAACCAACCAGGCCGCAGTATTTCCTCTTCAAAACCTGTTTCAAGGGCCGGATCATGGCGGTTTTGCCACTTGTTTCGCCGTATGCGTGATGTAATCCTGTGCGCGTCCCGCAACGCTGCAGCAGGCCAGATGGAGAAAACGCAATGGTAAAGTTGAACGAGGTTCTAAAACGCATCGACACGGATATCGATGCGTCGGTTGAAAGACTGTTTGACCTCTTGCGTATCCAGAGCATTTCCACCGATCCCGCTTACAAGGCAAATTGTGCTGATGCTGCAAAATGGCTTGTGAGTGATCTGAAATCGATCGGCTTTTCCGCCAAATCGGTAAAGACCCCCGGCCATCCCATGGTTGTTGCTAAACATCACAAGGCAAAAGGCGCGCCGACTGTTCTGTTTTACGGCCATTACGACGTCCAGCCGGTTGACCCGATTGAACTATGGGATAATCCGCCCTTTGAGCCGAAGATCGTCAAGGGAAAGGGCGGCACAAAACAGATGGTCGGTCGCGGTACATCCGATGACAAGGGTCAGTTGATGACCTTCGTCGAGGCGTGCCGGGCCTGGAAGGCGGAAACCGGCAATCTGCCCGTTAATGTGACGATCCTCTTCGAAGGAGAGGAGGAGTCCGGTTCACCATCGCTTGTGCCGTTTCTGAAGGAGTACAAAAAGGAATTGAAAGCTGACATCGCACTGGTATGCGACACCGGTATGTGGGACCGCAATACACCGGCAATATCTACCGCGCTTCGTGGACTGGTTGGCGAGGAAGTCACCATCCATGCGGCCAGCCGTGACCTTCATTCGGGCATGTATGGTTCTGCGGCCCGTAATCCGATTCACCTGTTGACGGAGATTCTTGCCGGACTTCATGACAAGAACGGCAAGATTACGCTCCCGGATTTTATGAAGGTGTACCGGACGTACCGAAGAAAATCCTCAAACAATGGGACAGTCTGGGCTTTTCTGAAGAGGAGTTTCTGGGCGAGGTCGGCCTGAAAATTCCGGCCGGTGAAAAGGGCAAATCCGTGCTGGAAATGATCTGGTCGCGCCCCACCTGCGAAATCAACGGAATATATGGCGGCTATACTGGTGAAGGGTTCAAGACGGTCATTCCGGCCCAGGCCAGTGCCAAGATTTCCTTCCGCCTGGTGGGAACACAGGACCCTGAGAAAATCCGCAAATCCTTCCGCAAGTTCGTCAAGGACAGCCTGCCGGCGGATTGTTCGGCTAGTTTTGTTGCCGAGGGCGGCAGCGGCGCCATCCAGTTGGACTATTCACTGCCTGAACTGGCAAAGGCTTCAAGCGCCCTCAAAGAAGAGTGGGGCAGGGACTGCGCGCTGATCGCGATGGGCGGATCAATACCGGTAGTTGGGCATTTCCAGAAACTTCTGAAAATGGAATCACTTCTCGTGGGCTTTGCCCTGGATGATGACCGTATTCACTCACCCAATGAAAAATACGAACTCATCAGTTTTCACAAGGGCACGCGTTCCTGGGCCCGCATTCTCGAAGCGCTCGCCTGAGTAACCACAAGCCGGGCAGATTATTCAGCAGGATGAACCGCGCCTTTGTATTGCCGCGTTCTCCGTCAATCCAGGCCCAATTCGGGCGATGGAAGAGAAATTTGCCATAGCCTGTCCACTGGATCATCCAGTAAAGAATAACCGGTCCGGTTGCCGCTGAAATCATCACCAGAGCAGAGACGGTTCCGATATCCAGGAATGGTGCAAATTTCAGCAGGATTGCGCGCGAAACGGCCATCGGCAGGAAGAAGGCGAGATAAACCACAATTGAATTGCGACCGAGATATTCAAGAAATCCGGTCCATTTGTAGCGAAGACAGGAGCACCGAGCCGCAGATGATCGCGAGTGCGCCCGCTCCGCCAAGGGCTAGCGAGACGACCGGCAATTCTGCAAAAGAGTGTCAAACCAAGCAATCCCGCCAGTGGGCGCAAAAACGATCACACCATTCACAACCGCCCAAAGGACAAGGTAGGCCAGGCGGCAGGCTTGTTCTCCGCGGACCCACTCGGCAATGTCGAAAATTCCGGTAGCAAGCATGTAACCGGCAAGGAAATAGACATAGCGGGCGGCAAATTCATCAATCATGCAGCCAACCGGTATGGATCGGCAGCATTTCCAGAATGGCCGCGGCACCCAGAACGACTTTGCCACGATACGTTTGCAACAAGCCGCGTCACCACAAAGAACACCGGCAACATGTAAATGAACCAAAGCGTTCCGAAGGCTGGACGATAGCTGAAGGCATATTTGCCGAACAATCGCCAGGTGTCAGGCCCTCGGCCATCCAGCCTGGGGCCTTGAAGGCGAACTGGATCGTTACCCAAAGCACATAGAAATAGAAGAAATGGACCACTTTCCGGTCGAAATAGCGCAGCCAGGTTCGGTCCAATCACCAGTCCGAGAAACAGGCCTGAAATCAACGAAGAAGTCCGGCATGCGGAAAGGGCGTGAAAACTCAACCACATAGCCAAGCCAGCCGGTGTCACCCGCGGCCTTTTCAACGCCAAGGGTTGAATGCATCATGACAACCAGCAGAATACAAATGCCCTTGGCGTAATCGACCCAGTCAATCCGTGCTTTTCGGCGAACCGGCTTTTCCGGATTCGACATTTTGCATGAAAGCGTCGCTCAAGGCGTAGGGAACAACCGGATTTTGCAGATTGTGCGCATTTCGGGACATTGGGGGCTCCACCTCGAAACAATTCCCCTCAACCTAATCGTCTGGGGGAAAATTCCCGTTAAGCAATTGGCTAAAATTTTAACGATTTGTCCCGATTGGAAACAAAATCAGCCGATTTGACCATTTTGGCAGGCAAGATTTACCCCTCATTAAATAGCCTCATTTACTATTCAGACAGCCGACCTTGAAAATCACCAATAGCAAAGAAGCGTTTTATGGCCGGCAAACCAGAAGCCCCAAAGGCAGGCACCCGCAGCGCATCGAACCCCGTTTTGATGAAAATGCGCAGGCAAACTGCCGAGGCGCCTTTGCGGGCAAGCCGTGAAGATCGCTCTGTCAGCAATGGCCCGCGGCCTACGCGCAAGGCGGCTCCAGCCCGCAAACAGCAGGCGCCGGCCGCAAGGCAGGCCGAAAGACATCGCCAAAGCCTCGCCGAAAATCGGGTTCGGGTGGCTTTTTCCGGTTTTTGAAACGCGGGTTTTACTGGTCATTCGTGCTTGGCATTTGGGGCGGGATAGCGATCGCTGGCATTATTGCCTATTATGGCCTGCAGCTTCCCTCATCCGCTCAGTTGGACTATTCCTGATCGCCCGCCCAATGCGAAAATTGTTTCGGTTGATGGCGAACTGATGGCCAATCGCGGTGTGACAGGTGGCGCAGCCATGGGGCTTGAGGAAATGTCGCCCTATATTCCGATGGCGGTGATCGCGATTGAAGACCGACGGTTCAAATCCCATTTTGGAGTTGATCCGCTGGGCATTGCCCGTGCCATGGTTGCCAACGTGGTTTCCGGGCGGCTGGTTCAGGGTGGTTCGACACTGACCCAGCAATTGGCAAAAAACCTGTTTCTGGAGCCAAAACGTGATCATCGGACGGAAAGTGCAGGAAGCCATTCTGGCGCTCTGGCTTGAACAGAAGTATTCCAAGGACGAAATACTCGAACTTTATCTGAACCGCGTCTATTTCGGATCAGGTGCTTACGGGGTGGATGCCGCATCACGGCGCTATTTTTCAAAATCGGCAAGGGATGTGAACCTGGCCGAAGCAGCCCTGCTGGCCGGACTTCTGAAGGCACCGTCAAGTCTCTCGCCTGCAAAAAACCCCGAAGGCGCTGAAGAGCGGGCACAGGTTGTTCTGGGTGCCATGCGCCGTGCCGGATTTGTAACTGACAGCGAAGTGGCAACAGCCCTGACCATGGAAGCCAAAAAGGCCAAACGGTTCTGGAGCGGCTCAGAGCATTATGTAGCCGATCTGGTCATGAAGGAACTGGCAGGCGTTGATCGGTGAACTGCGGACCGATGTTCGCATTGATACGACAATTGATCTTGATCTCCAGAAAAAGGCCGGCAGCCTTGATCCGCGAAGCCATTGCGAAGAACGGCCAGCAATCTGAATGTGTCCCAGGGCGCACTGGTTTCCCTCGACGGAACCGGCGCAATCCGGGCGCTGGTTGGTGGTGTTGAATATGCCGACAGCCAGTTCAACCGGGCCGTGGATGCCAAGCGCCAGCCAGGGTCCGCCTTCAAGCCGATTGTCTATCTGGCGGCACTCGAAGAAGGCCTGACGCCTGAAACCGTCCGGGTTGACCGCCCTGTCAAGATTGGTAACTGGACGCCGGAAAACTATGACAAGAAATATCGTGGTCCGGTAACCCTTTCCGAAGCCCTGTCCGAATTCCTCAACACCATAGCGGCCCAAATGGTATCGGAAGTCGGGACCGACAATGTTATCAGAAATGGCTGAGAAAATCGGCATCACGTCCAAACTTGGCGCAATGCATCCATCGCGCTGGGAACGTCAGAAGTTTCCCTGCTCGAACTGACCAGCGCCTATGCGCCTTTTGCCAATGGCGGATATCTGGCTGAGCCGTTCATTATCAAGCGGGTGACGACCCTGGACGGCAAGATCCTTTATGAGCGTAACGGCACAAATGCGCCTCAGATTCTGGAGTCCCGCGAAGTCGGCATGATGAATGACATGCTGAGGCGGACGGTTGAAGAGGGAACCGGCAAGGCCGCCGGTTCGAAAACTGGCAGGTCGCCGGTAAAACCGGCACCACCCAGAATTTCCGTGATGCGCTTTTTGTTGGCTATACAGCCAATCTGGTGACCGGCGTCTGGTATGGCAATGACGACGGAAGTCCGACCAAAAAGATTACCGGCGGCAATCTGCCTGCCCAGACCTTTGCCGCGTTCATGCTAAAGCGCCACAAGGGTGTTCCGGTATCCGATCTGCCCGGGTATTATTTGCCCGAGACCGTGGCGGTTGTTCCAACTCCGAACCCCGGAAAATCGGCGCTCAAGAGGGCGGAGTGGAAAGCCGACTTGAACCGTTCGGGCAAAACCGAATGGCTTCCGATAATGGGCGAGCCCTCCGCCAGCCGCTATCCGGCATCAATACCGGGACACCGCGTCCCGGCGGCGAGGTAGGTTCGGATCGCCAGCGGAACAGTGAGCCAGGGCAGAAAACCGAGAAACATTCTCGACCTGCTGTTCGGCGGTTAGGTTCGGCAAAGACACAGATCAGTCGAGATCGGAATTCGCAAGACCTGGCCCGGATAAATCAGGTCCGGATCTTTCAACATCGGTTTGTTGGCTTCAAAGATTTCCGTGTATTTCGGTCCCTTGCCCTTGCCATAGGCCTTGGTCGCGATCTTCCAGAGATTGTCGCCTTTCTTGACCGTTACAAATCTTGGCTCAGCCGGTTGCATCGGGAGCATTGCATCGGCAATCTTGATCTCACGAGCCTCCACCTTGGAAACGCCCAGCGTATTGCCAATGGCAATAACCGCCTTTTCAAAGACTGACTGGTCTGCAACTTCCCCCTTGATAATGGCCTTGTCGCCGTCAACGGAAACTTCCACCTTTTCCGTTCCCAGATCGTAACTGTCGAGTTCCTTCTTCAGGGATTCGGCATCAGGGGCTTCATCATCTCCAATTCCGAGTTTCTTGCCTACTGATTTCACAAAATCAAAAATACCCATGGTGTATTCCTCTTCTGGTTACATGTTTGGCGGTTACCCTCAGTTTGCCCATCATTTCACAAAAGTCCATCCTTTGAAAGCTTAGAACCCAAAACGGATCAAGCAACAAAAAACGCGGCATACAGGGATGCCGCGTTCTGTCAGTCATCACCGGGGATTATTCTGCGGCCTGCAACCGAATTGAAGCTGCCGCCAGAACTTCGCTGTCCACATGATTTTCAAATTTCACGAAATTCTCACGGAACATGCCAACCAGCTTTGCTGCCTGGGCATCATAGGCGTCCTTGTCTGTCCAGGTTTCGCGAGGATTGAGAATGGTATCGTCAACGTCCTCAACCGCAACCGGCACTTCAAAGCCGAAATTCTCGTCATTGCGGAATTCAGCATTGTTGAGATTGCCGTTCAGCGCATCGGACAGCATTTTGCGTGTTGCCTTGATCGGCATCCGGTTGCCCACGCCATAAGCGCCGCCGGTCCAGCCGGTATTGACCAGCCAGCATTTGACGTCATGCTTTGCAATCAGTTCGCGAAGCAGATTGCCATATTCGGAAGGATGGCGCGGCATGAACGGCGCGCCAAAACAGGTTGAGAAGGTTGCTTCTGGCTCGGTGACGCCTTTTTCGGTTCCGGCCACCTTGGCCGTATAGCCGGACAGGAAATGGAACATCGCCTGCGCCGGTGTCAGACGGGAAATCGGAGGCAAGACGCCAAAGGCATCAGCGGTCAGCATGATGATGTTTTTGGGATGCGGTGCGCGGCCGGTTGCAGATGCATTGGGAATGAAATCCAGCGGATAGGCGCAACGGGTGTTTTCAGTAAGCGAGCCGTCATCAAAATCGGGAACGCGGTTTTCATCGAGAACAACATTTTCAAGAACCGTGCCGAAGCGCTGGGTCGTTGCAAAAATTTCCGGCTCGGCCTCCTGTGAAAGTCGGATGGTCTTGGCGTAGCAGCCGCCTTCGAAATTGAAGATGCCGTCCGGCCCCCAACCATGCTCGTCATCGCCGATCAGCGTGCGGGAAGCATCGGCCGAAAGGGTTGTCTTGCCGGTGCCTGAAAGTCCGAAGAATACGGCACTGTCGCCATTGTCGCCGACATTGGCTGAGCAATGCATCGGCATCACACTGTTTTCCGGCAAGGAATAGTTGAGCGCCGTGAAGACCGATTTTTTCATTTCGCCCGCATAAGAGGTGCCGCCGATCAGTACGATACGGTTGACCAGGTCACAGGCGATGACCGTTTCCGTGCGGCAGCCGTATTTCGCAGGATCCGCCTTGAAGCTTGGCAGATCAATGATCATCATGTCCGGCGCATAACCGGCCAGTTCGCCGACTTCAGGGCGGATCAGCAAGTTGCGGATGAACAGCTGAATGCCAGGCATATTCGGTGACAATCCGCGAGGCGATCCGGTTGGCCGGATCAGCACCGCCATAAAGGTCCTGGACAAACAGTTCCTTGCCCTTTGCATGCTCCAGCATGTCAGCCTTGAGAAGCTCGAAAGCCTCCGGCGTCATCGGCTTGTTGTTGTCCCACCAGATCGTGTTTTCCGTTTCTGTGGTGCGCACCACAAACTTGTCGGCCGCAGATCGGCCGGTATGTTGGCCGGTTTCCACGACGAGCGCACCGCCCTTGGCAATCCGGCCTTCCTTGCGGGCAATCGACTCTTCGTAGAGCATTGGCGCGCCGTAATTCCAATAAACAGCCTCCTGACCTGAAAAGCCGAATTTTGCCAGGTCATGGTTTGGTTGAAGACACCAAGCTGTTTCATATCGTTCTCCCGCGCATTCTCGCCGCGCATTGTATGGTTCCCGGAAATCGTCGCTATTGCCAAATTCCGGTCTGGAAATGTTCATACCGCATTGTCGGCGGCATCCCCATAAGACAAAAGCAGATGATCGGAACATCCTGCCCTTGCTCGGGGTGCGTTCCCATACTGTAAAAATATCGTTCGGGACAATTAACGCCAGGGAATAAATCAAATAAATCAGCTAATTAATCGATTTAAAATTTTTAAACGATTGAATGAATTAAGGTTGCCTACGGATCTATCGGCGTGATTGCGCCCTTGTTTTTGCCCTGTCAAAAACCTACTTTTCCCTTTGGAATCAGTCAGTGTCACAATTTGCGCGCATTTTTGAAGAACTTGCCGCATGATAAAAAATTGATGTTTCAATTGTCCGGCGAAAGATAGTCACCGTCGGCTCAGGAGTTTTTCACAATGGCCACCATTGCACTCGTTGATGATGACCGCAATATTCTGACCTCCGTATCGATTGCCCTGGAATCCGAGGGATATCGGGTTGAAACCTATACCGATGGGGCCTCGGCCCTTGACGGGCTTGCCGCCCGCCGGCCGGACCTTGCGATTTTCGATATCAAGATGCCGCGCATGGACGGAATGGAACTGCTGCGCCGCCTGCGCCAGAAATCCGACCTTCCGGTCATCTTCCTGACTTCCAAGGATGATGAAATCGATGAATTGTTCGGTCTCAAGATGGGTGCGGATGATTTTATCAAGAAACCGTTTTCCCAGCGCCTGCTGGTGGAACGGGTGAAGGCGGTCCTGCGCCGCGCGGCCAGTATCGGCGAAACCGGGGCGCGGGGCAGCCAGTACCGGCGAAGCAAAACTGCTTGAACGCGGTAATCTCGTCATGGATCAGGAACGCCATACCTGCACCTGGAAAGGCAAGCCGGTAACCCTGACGGTAACCGAGTTCCTGATTCTCTTTGCCCTGGCCCAGCGTCCCGGCGTGGTCAAAAGCCGTGACTCGCTGATGGATGCAGCCTATGATGATCAGGTCTATGTGGATGACCGAACCATTGACAGCCACATCAAGCGGCTTCGCAAGAAGTTCAAGAGCGAGGATGATGATTTCGAAATGATCGAAACGCTCTATGGTGTTGGATATCGCTTCCGTGAAGCCTGAGCAGCAGGTCGGCGCGAAGTTTTTTTGAATCCGTGGAGCAGGAATGGAGCTTGGCTCTCATCAATCCGGCGAGAAGACCTCCCCATCAGAATTGGATTCACCCGATGAAACCGGTACCCGCGATCATTCCGGCAGTGGTTCCGATGATCAGCTTGACCGAAATATCAACCGTCAGGCGATGCGGCGGATGCTGGTAATGTCTCGCTGAAACGGGGTGACGCTGATAACGCGACTTTAAAATCCGGAAAAGGCACGAAAACCAAAAGTGGTGGCATAGCCCATGTTGGACGCCGTGCGAGGCAGTTCTGTTTTCCTCGCTGACCCGACGGATTGTTTTTCTAAACCTGTCCGCCCTTGCCGTGCTCTTGTCGGGCATTTTGTATCTCAACCAGTTCCGTGAAGGTCTGGTGGAGGCCTACAAGGACAGTCTGGGCGCGCAGGGCAAGATCATTGCCGGCGCAATAGCAGCTTCAGCAACTATAGAAACCAATTCGATAACCGTTGATCCCGGACAAATTGCTGGAACTCCAGGCCGGTGAGAGCACGTCGCCGCAAATATCGTCTCTTGATGACTTGTCATCCCCGATCAATCCGGAAGTCATTGCGCCACTGCTGCGCAATCTGGTGCAGCCCAACCGAACAAGGGCACGGGTCTACGATCCTGACGGCGTGCTGATTTTCGATTCGAAGTTTCTTTATACAGGTGGTCAGGTTCTGCGGTATGACCTGCCGGGTTTGGAGGGTGAAAAGAGCGAGGGAATGATCTCGCTTATCGGCAATTTCCTCAACCGGTTGCTGCAACGGCGCGATCTGCCGACCTACCAGGAATTTCCCAATTCAGGCATCAACTATCCCGAAGTGGTGTCAGCCCTGACCGGTTCCCCTTCCACGGTTGTCCGCATGACGCAAAAGGGTGAACAGGTCATCTCGGTTGCCGTTCCCATTCAGCGTTTGCGGATCGTGTCAGGCGTCTTGCTGCTCTCAACCGAAGGCAACGGAAATCGACGAGATCGTCACCGAAGAACGCCTCGCCATTCTGAGGATATTCCTTGTTGCAGCGATTGTCCTGATTGTCCTTTCAGTCCTGCTGGCAAGCACGATTGCCACTCCGCTTGCGAAGGCTGTCGGAAGCGGCAAACCGGGTTCGGCGCGGGGTAAATGCGCGGGAGGAAATTCCTGATTTTTCCAATCGGCACGATGAAATCGGCACGTTGTCCACCTCGATCCGGGCGATGACCAACTCGCTTTATTCACGCATTGAGGCGATTGAGAAATTTGCTGCCGATGTCAGCCATGAACTGAAAAACCCGCTGACATCGCTGCGTAGCGCGGTGGAAACCCTGCCGCTTGCCAAAACACCGGAGACCCAGAAACGCCTGCATGATGTTATCCAGCATGATGTGCGAAGGCTCGACCGGCTGATTACCGATATTTCAGATGCTTCGCGGCTTGATGCGGAACTGGCTCGCGAAAAGGCTGAAATAGTGGACTTGGAGCAGATTGCTTCAAACATCATTTCCATGTCCCAGGGCATCGTTGAAGATGGTCCGAAAATCCGTTTTGAACTGAAAATAGACAACGCTGGCGCCCAACGGGGTGCAACCGGCAACGGCAATTCAAGAACCGGCGCAAACCGGCGGTTTTTGGTCAGTGGGCATGAGGATCGGCTTGCCCAGGTACTGATCAATCTTGTCGACAATGCCCGCTCCTTCGTTGATCCGGCCACCGGAGAAATTACTGTCGACCTGAGACGCAACCGAGATGAGATCCATTTGACCGTCACCGACAACGGGCCGGGTATTCCCGCCAACAAGGTTGAGCGCATCTTTGAGCGATTTTATACCGACCGACCCGAAGCGCAGGGTTTTGGCCAGAATTCCGGACTGGGACTATCAATCTCGCGTCAGATCGTAGAAGCCCATGGCGGCACGATGACGGCCGATAACCGGGATGACGGGCTCACTGGCGCCCGGTTTACGATAATCCTGCCGGTCCTCGAGCGGCAGCGCCCGCAGCAGCGGAACAATCGAAACAACCGCAATCAGACATCTGGTTGAGATGGGTGACGTCAAAACCATGTCCCTGGCTGAAGGAAAGACCCACCATGCCTGTTGCATTGAAGTGGACGGTCTGGGTGTGCTGATCACCGGGCCATCGGGATCGGGCAAGACCTCACTTGCCCACGGATTGATTGAAAGCTTTGCAAACCGGCACAAATCATCGGTTTGGATAAGTGACGACCGGGTTCATCTGAGGAAAAGCAAAGGTGGAATTCTGGCGGTCACTCCCGAAGCCATTGAGGGAAAGGCGGAACTTTTCGGTCTCGGCATTGTCGAGGTGCCTTTCAAGGGGGAGGCCAGGGTGGATCTTGTCGTCGAAATTGTTCCCGATGATGAAATCGAGCGGATGCCGAAAGAAGCCTTCGTTGCATTTTTAGATGGCGAAGCAGATGAGCGAAATATGCATGAAGAGGTCAGCATTCGGCTTTTTCAGGTGCCACAGCGCCACGAGGCGCATTCGGTGCGTCTGGTTACCGCAGTGCTGGCGCAATTGACAGATCAGGCTAGCAAAAGCGCATAGTGCGCCCATGAATTTGGCTGATGGGCTTGCGCCTGCAAAAGAAAACATGAAAATGGCCCGAATAATTCGGCCAAGGATGATAAGGCGACAGGGAATGATTGGAATTGTAATGGTAACTCATGGACAACTGGCCCATGAGTTTCAGCTGGCCGTGGAACATGTGGTGGGGCCGCAAAAGCTTATGCAGACCATTGCCATCGGTCCCGACGATGACGTTGAAAAACGGCGCCAGGACATTCTTGATGCCGTTGCGGCGGTTAACGATGGAAGCGGAGTGATCATCCTGACCGACATGTTTGGCGGAACACCCTCCAACCTGGCGATTTCTGTCATGCAGGAAGGTGTCGTGGAGGTGATCGCAGGGATCAATCTCCCCATGCTGATCAAGTTGTGCTCGGTACGCGAAGACCGAGACATCGTGTTTGCCCTCAACGCAGCACAGGAATCAGGACGTAAGTATATCAATGTGGCCAGCGCCCTCCTGAATGGCGACTAGGAATTGGTGCGCATGACGGATAATGGTGAAGCTCGGACCAGATTGATCAGGATCGTCAACAAACGAGGCCTGCATGCGCGGGCGTCGGCGAAGTTCGTGAAATGTGTCGAGCAGTTTGATGCCGATATCAGGGTGTCAAAGGATGGCCATGTTGTCGGCGGAACCTCGATAATGGGCCTGATGATGCTGACGGCCAGTCCCGGATGCAACATCAATGTCACCGCCACAGGACCGCAGGCGGATGAAGCAATCGAGGCGATACAGCTGCTCGTCGATGACAAGTTTGGCGAAAGATTCCTGAGGACCCTTCAAATCCTGATCGCGGAAAAGCGCGGCAGGCCTCGTTTTTTCAGGCAGCAAGGTCCGTTACGATGCAAGATCAGCAACAAGTGCATCCAGCACCATTGAGCCCGACAAGGTGGCCCGCAAACGCCCGTCCCGGCTTTTTTCAAGAAGGCCGTCACCGGCAAGTTGCCGAATTTTTTCCGGGCTGATCTGATAACCGCCGATAGCGGCAAAGCGAGCTGGATCAATCCCTTCCCGCAGCCGCAATCCCATCAGGAGAAATTCGTCTGATGCCTCAATTGCCGAAAGTTTCTCGTTTTCGCGCATGCCGTGGCCATCAACCATCACCTTCTGCCACCATATTTCCGGATTTCGCTCACAGGCGGTCGCAAATTTTCTGCCGCCAAGCGTGAGCCGGCCGTGGGCGCCGGGCCCAATGCCCACATAATCATGATAGCGCCAATAGATAAGATTGTGTTTCGAACCCTGACCGGGGGCTGCATAATTTGAAATTTCGTAGGACGGCATGCCGTGGGCATTGGTGATTTCGTCGGTCAACTCATAGAGATCGGCAGCAAGGTCACTGTCGGGAACGACGATCCTGCCCCGGCGGTGAAGGTCGTGGAATGGCGTGCCCTCTTCAATGGTCAGTTGATAAAGCGAGAGATGATCGGCTGCCAGATTTATGGCTTCTTCCAGTTCGCTTTTCCATTGTTCAGCGTCCTGTCCGGGGCGGGCGTAGATCAGATCAAAGGAAAGACGCGGGAAAATCTCGCGAGCCAGCGCAATCGCATCGCGCGCCTCCTGTGCGCTGTGCAGCCTGCCCAGAAATTTGAGTTGTGTATCGTCGAACGATTGGGCGCCGAGCGATACCCGGTTTACACCGCGCTGGCGATATCCCTTGAAACGCCTTGCCTCGACACTGCTCGGATTGGCCTCAAGCGTGATTTCTGCATCACGGTCAATTGTCCAGTGTCTGGCAATGGTATCCAGAATGGTACCGACGGTTTCAGGTTCCATCAGTGACGGGTGCCGCCACCGAAGAAAACGGAATGAACGGTCCTCTTTCCGGTCAGGGCTGCCATGTGGGCGATTTCGCGCTCATAGGCTTCAACATAGACCTCCTGATCGACAGGCTTGTGGCGAACATGGCTGTTGAAATCGCAATACGGGCATTTGGCCGCACAAAACGGCCAGTGAACATACACTCCGAATGGGTCGCCCGGATTGTGAAACGGGGAGCCGATCATCCTATGTCCGGGCGTCTTTCAGGCCTGATGGTTCAAGACATTCGCTGGCAAATTTCGAAAACGCCCGTGAGCGGTGTGAGAGGCCCAGATCTGTCCGTCCGGCCTCCCGTTTTGGCGGTAATCCGTGTTTCTCGTCCGCGCTCATTTCGCCAAAGGTGATGTCATATCCTTCAGGCATGAAAACCGGGTCATAGCCAAATCCCTGATTGCCACGCGGCGGCCAGACCAGTGTTCCCTCTACCTCGCCGCGAAAATACTCCGCATGGCCATCCGGCCAGCAAAGGCAAAGCACAGCAACAAACCTCCCGGTTCGGTTGGCGCTCGAAGTGGCGCCTTTTTCCCGCAAACTATTTTCAACCTTCTCCATAGCCATCAGAAAGTCGCGGCCTGAACCGTCTTCCTTTCCGCCCAGTCGGCCGTGTAAACGCCGGGCGCCCCATCAAGGGCATCAACACACAGGCCGGAATCATCCGACAGGGCCGGGAGCCCGGTCGCCGAAGCTGCCGCAAATGCCTTGGTGTAAGCGTTTGCCTCAAATGTGTCGCCATCTTCAGTCGGCTCACTCAAGCCGTGTTCGGCAGCCGATTTTGCGACAAGGCCATAAGGCGCAATCAGGGCGTTGATCTCTGCGACCTTGCCCTCATTGTGCGTGGCAACAACGATTTCACGCTGGTTGAGCAGTCTCACTGAATTCCTGTATCTTCACCAGATCGGAAATACCTGCCTTTGCGAGGCCAAGCAGGCTGGAAAACTCGTCCTCACTGAACGGTTTGCCTTCTGCAGTTCCCTGGATTTCCACGATGCCGCCCTTGCCTGTCATGACGAAGTTCGCGTCGGTTTCAGCAGTTGAATCTTCATCATAATCAAGATCAAGCACTGGCGTCCCATCATAAATGCCGCAGGAAATAGCCGCAACATTGTCGATCAGCACGTGGTCTTGCACCATGCCGCGGTGTTTCATCCAGTCGATACATTCCTTAAGGGCAATAAAGCCTCCGGTAATGGAGGCGGTTCTTGTGCCGCCATCAGCCTGGATGACATCGCAGTCAACAGTGATCTGGCGTTCGCCAAGAGCTTCCAGATCGACAATTGCCCTGAGCGAGCGGCCGATCAGACGAGAAATTTCCTGTGTGCGGCCTGATTGTTTGCCTGCCGTGGCTTCACGGCGCATCCGGTCATGGGTCGAGCGCGGAAGCATGCCGTATTCAGCCGTCACCCAGCCTTTTCCAGCTCCGCGCAACCACGGCGGGACACGTTCTTCAAGTGAAGCGGTGCACAATACATGGGTATTGCCGAACTTGATCAGACACGACCCTTCCGCATGCAATGAGAAACCGCGTTCGATGGAGACATCGCGCATCTGGTCGGGGGTTCGTTTTGAAGGGCGCATGAAATTCCGTTTCTGTTCGAGGACTGTCAGGGACACCGGGCCGTTAACGGACCGCGCTTGGACTAGTGATCTTTTCGGCGCTTTTAGAGGGAAACCGGAATGAGGGCAACAGCGTCGAGAACCGCACCTGTCAAATAAGCCTGAACCGCGCGGGCGGCGTTATCTCCGCAAATTTCGTCTTTGCGCAACCGGTCTGGATTTGCATCCGCGACGCTTTCACTTATATCATTTTCAGTTCATCCTTTTGCTTTAACATACTCAAGCCGGGATGCCATCAAGGAGTGTCATGAACAAGCCCGTCAAACCCGGATCGTCAAATGAGGGTGACCTGATCGAGGACCTCGACAAACGCTCGCGCGATGTTTTCCGCATGGTGGTTGAAAACTACCTCGAAACCGGTGAGCCGCTGGGTTCCCGCAATCTATCCAAAATCTTTTCCGAAGGACTATCCGCGGCGTCCATTCGTAATGTGATGAGCGACCTTGAGGCACTTGGCCTTATTTACGCCCCCCATGTCAGCGCGGGGCGGTTGCCTACAGAAACAGGCCTGCGTTTTTTCGTCGACAGCTTCCTGGAAATCGGCGACGTCAGCAGCGACGACAGGAAATCGATTGACGCCCAGGTGCAGGCAAGCGGCAAGGGCAGGACCATGGAATCGGTGCTGACCGAGGCTAGCCAGATGCTCTCGGGTCTCACCCGTGGCGCGGGCCTTGTTGCAAGCGCAAAGCAGGACCTGCGTCTCAAGCATATTGAATTCGTCATGCTTGAACCGGCCAAGGCTCTGGTGGTTATTGTTGGTGAAAACGGGCAGGTGGAAAATCGTATTATTGATCTGCCGCCTGGCGTAACGCCTTCTTCGCTCGTTCAGGCGGGAAATTTTGTCAATTCAAAAATCGCCGGAATGACCCTTTCCGAAGCCAAGCGCCAGATGGAACGGATGCACAATCAGACACGCGCCGAACTTGATACGCTGGTCCAGCGCATGATTGATGAAGGGCTGGCCGTATGGGCCGGAAGCGCAGGCAATGACCTGGGCCGCATCATTGTATCGGGTCATGCCAATCTTCTTTCGGATCTGAACGCCAAGGAGGATCTTGAACGCGTCCAGCGCCTGTTTGACGAACTGGAAGCAAGGGACAGCCTGATTGGCCTGTTGAACCTGGCCGAAGAGGGTCAGGGGGTCAGAATCTTCATCGGCTCGGAGAGCCGGCTGTTTTCGCAGTCCGGTTCCTCGCTGATCGTGGCACCTTATCGCGACAGGGAACAGAAAGTCATTGGTGCGCTCGGAATTATCGGGCCGACAAGGCTCAATTATGCTCGCATTGTCCCGATGGTGGACTATACCGCAGACGTCGTCGGCAAACTACTCGGTAAATAATTCCGGTTCTGGCCGCGAAATGGCGCTCAGGGGGTTGATTTTTGCCTTTGGCACCCTGATATCGGGCCTGAAACAACTCCCGCACATCTTCAGGTCCGGCCCTTTTCGGCACGACCGGATGTGCCATCAGGAACAAACCAGGCGAAAAGCAGGAAAACGGATATGACCGAGCATCAAAACGAGGCTGGCGGCTCCCGAGAAAATATTGATGAGAACGAGATGATGCAGGATCAAAGGGACGACGGGCTTGAAAACGATTTCCTTGATGATATCGAGGATATTGAGCGCGAAGAAGCCGAGGCAGAGGAAATTGATCTGGCGGCGGAGGCTTCCAGGGCAGGGTTTTCCAGCCCTGCGGAATTTCTGGCTGCGGAAATAGAAAAGCTGGAAGGTGAAAAGGCAGACCTGAAGGACCAGTATGTGCGCGCCCATGCAGAGATGGAAAATCTTCGCCGCCGCACCCAAAAAGATGTCAAGGATGCCCGCGAATATTCCATCGCAGGATTTGCCCGCGAAATGCTGGCAGTGGCCGACAATTTGCGTCGTGCGCTCGATGCCGTCCCCGCTGAAGCCAGAAATTCAGGAGACAAGGGACTTGAGACCCTCATCGAAGGGGTTGAACTGACCGAGCGCTCTATGATGCAGGGCCTTGAAAAATACGGTGTGAAGCGCCTCACCCCGACAAACGAAAAATTTGACCCCAATCTACATCAGGCAATGTTTGAAATCCCCAACACGGAAGTTCCCAATAATACCGTGTTGCAAGTCGTTCAGGATGGTTTTGTGATTGGGGAACGTTGCCTGCGACCTGCAATGGTTGGCGTTTCAAAAGGCGGCCCCAAAAATGTGCCAGCCGGCGATGTAGGTGAAGAAGCTGACCGCGCGGACAATTGAGGCTCCCTGGGTCAGGGCCTTGCAACGCCCCTGCTGGTTCGCGCTTTTATGACTGCCTCACGAAAGTTGTTGAGCGCCCAGCCCCCAAACAGTCATTGCCAACCCCTCGTCAAAGACGGTATGGGCTGTGATGATGTCAGATACCAAGCCAACACAGTCCCCTGCCAGACAATTGCCGGACAGGAAAGCCCTGCTCACCGGCATTGCTGATCTGTTGAACATTGCAGACAAACCTGCTTCGTCACCTGCATTTCGCGGCCAATTGCTTGCCTGGTTCAAGGAAACATACAAACAGACCCGCACAACCTGCGAAGAACTGCTTTTTGCCGATGGAGACGGCACCAAATGTGCCAAGCGACTCTCGGAATTCCAGGATGCACTGATCCAGGCGATTTATGAATTCTCAGTTGAGAAGGTTTTCGACGGTGGAAACCGCTCCAGTGGCGAGCGCCTTTCGGTCGCCGCCGTAGGTGGCTATGGCCGCGGCACCCTTGCCCCTGGGTCTGATATCGATCTGCTCTTCATTCTGCCGTTCAAGCAAACCGCCTGGTGTGAGCAGGTTGTCGAATACGTTCTCTATTTCCTTTGGGACTTGGGTTTCAAGGTTGGTCACGCAACCCGCAACCTGGACGAATGTATCCGTCAGGCAAAGGCAGACATGACAATTCGTACTTCCATACTGGAGGCCCGCTTCATCGTTGGCGACAAGCCTTTGTTTGAAGAGATGAGCGGGCGCTTTGAAAAGGAGGTGGTCAGTAAAACCGCAAAGGAATTCATAGATGCCAAGCTGTTCGAGCGTGACCAGCGGCACAAAAAAACCGGCGAATCGCGTTATCTCGTGGAGCCGAACATCAAGGATGGAAAGGGTGGTCTTCGCGATTTGCACACCCTGTTCTGGATCGGAAAATACTATTACCGTGTAGAGCGCCAGCGCGATCTTGTGGAAGCGGGATTGTTTACAGCAAACGAATTCAAGCGGTTCAAGAAGGCGGAGAAATTCCTCTGGACGGTCAGGTGCCATATGCACTTTCTGACCGGACGCGCAGAAGAAAGGCTGAGTTTCGATCTGCAGCGCGAAATGGCAAACCGACTGAAATATATCAGCCGCGGCGGATTGCTGGATGTCGAGCGGTTCATGAAACACTACTTCCTTTATGCCAAGGAAGTAGGCGATCTAACGCTGATTGTTTGCGCGGAACTGGAAGAGGATCAGGCCAAGTCCGTTACCGGCATCAATGGTTTGATCCGCTCAATCCGTTTCCCGCGAAGACGGATTTCGGGCACTAAGGATTTTGTCGATGATCATGGCAGGATCAATATTGCCGCGGAAGATGTGTTCGAAAAGGATCCGGTCAACCTGCTCAGGCTTTACAAGCTGGCGGATGACAACGGCCTTGATATTCACCCGGATGCCAATTATCTCGTCTCAAATTCGCTTAAGCTGGTAAACCGAAAACTGCGCAGCGATGAGGAGGCAAACCGTCTTTTTCTGGCGATCTTGACTACCAGAAACGGCCCGGAAACGCTGTTGCGAAAGATGAATGAATCCGGCCTGTTGGGCAAATTCATTCCATCCTTTGGCAGGATTGTCGCGATGATGCAGTTTAACATGTATCATCATTATACGGTGGACGAACACCTGATTCGGGCGGTCGGCGTGCTTTCGCAGATCGAAAACGGAAAGATCAGTGAAGAGCATCCACTCTCCGCCCAGATCCTGCCTGATATTGATGACCGCGAACTGCTATATATCGCGATACTGATCCACGATATCGCCAAGGGTCGAAAGGAGGACCACTCCACAGCCGGTGCAAAAGTGGCTCGCGCCCTTTGCCCGCGTCTTGGGTTTTCACGGCAACGAACGGAATTGGTTGCCTGGCTCGTTGAGGAACACCTGACGATGTCTCTGACGGCCCAGTCGCGCGATCTTTCAGACCGCAAGACCATCGAGACTTTCGCAGCGGTCATGCAGAGCGTCGAGCGAATGCGGTATCTGCTGGTCCTTACCGTTTGTGATATCCGGGCGGTCGGGCCGGGAGTCTGGAATGGCTGGAAAGGCCAGTTACTCCGTACGCTGTATTATGAGACGGAGCCTCTCCTCACTGGTGGCTATTCAAAGATGCCGCTCAAGTCGCGGATCGCTGGTGCCATTCGGGCGCTTTCGGAAAATCTTGGCGGCTGGCCCCAGGCTGACATCGACAAATATCTTGGACTGCTCTTTGAACCCTATCTGCTCTCAACACCTCTGGAGACCCAGATCCGGCACATGAACATCATTCGCGATGCGGACAAGGCCGGCGAACGTCTCGCCATTGCCGTGGAAACACGTGAATTTGAGGCCATTACCGAGATCAGCGTTTGGGCACCTGACCATCATCAACTACTATCCATACTTGCGGCGGCCTGCGCTGCGGCTGGAGCCAATATTGTGGATGCAAAAATCCATACAACGCGTGACGGGCAGGCACTGGATTCGATTTTCATCAACCGGGAACACGAGAATTCGGCAGATGAACTGCGCCGCGCCGAAAGGGTCGCCGATCTCATCAAAAAGGCGGTGACCGGTGAAATCCGCCTCGAGGACCTGTTGAACCGCAGGCAGGATTCATCACGACAGCGCAAGGCATTTTCCATTCCTGCCGTTGTGACGATTGACAATGAACTGTCCAACGACTTTACCGTGATTGAAGTCCAGTGTCTGGACAGGCCCGGCATATTGTCGATCATCACCTATGCGATTTCCGAACTCAATCTCAACATTGTTTCCGCTCAGATTGCGACCTTCGGAGAAAAGGTTATAGACAGTTTCTATGTGACTGATTTGCTGGGTGACAAGCTCGTCCTTGAAAGCCGACGAAACAGAATCGTTCAAAGACTGACAGACGCCATCAATGCAAATACAATGACCTCAACCTCGACTGCTCCGGATGAGCCGAGATTGAAACTTGCGACCGGCCGGGTAACGTCCTGACGGTCTGACGAAGAACCGCCAAATTCAAAGAGCAGACATGGGCCTGATTTCCAAATTCTTTTCGGTCGGCGCGGCTACCATGGCGAGCCGTGTACTCGGGTTTGTTCGTGAGGCGTTGATCGCCAATACCCTTGGCACCGGCCCGGTGGCAGATGCGTTCTATGCCGCATTCAGGTTTCCCAATCTTTTCAGGCGGCTGTTTGCCGAGGGCGCTTTCAACAGCGCCTTTATCCCGCTCTTTGCCAAGGAACTTGAAACAAACGGCAAGGCCGGCGCAAGGGAGTTTGCCGAGCAGGTGCTGTCGGCACTACTAATGGTACTTTTGCTGTTAAGCGCACTAGCGATGATCTTCATGCCGTTTCTGGTTGGAACGGTGATAGCGCCGAAGTTCGCCGATACGCCTCAAAAATTTGATTTGACCGTATTGCTGGCTAGGATCATGTTTCCGTTCCTGACGGCAATGTCGATTGTCGCGATGTTTTCAGGGATACTCAATTCTTTCAGACGGTATTTTCTGGCAGCGCTTGCCCCCGTGATCATGAATATCGTTTTCATTCTTGTTCTGCTGTTTGCCAGGTGGCAGGGCCTGTCTGATGCCAAACTCGGGGTGGCGATGGCTTGGGGCGTCACGTTTTCAGGCGTATTGCAGATCATTCTGCTTTCATACGGCATTGTCAGGCAAGGGTTTCCGCTCTCTCTTAAAATGGCCCGTCTGACACCGGGCGTGAAGCGGCTTCTTTATCTGGCAATTCCCACGGCAATTGCCGGCGGAATAACCCAGATCAACCTGCTGGTTGGCCAGATCATTGCCTCGGCACAGGACGGGGCCATCTCAGTCATGAATTATGCCGACCGCCTCATGCAGTTGCCGCTGGGGGTGATTGCCATATCAATCGGGGTGGTATTGCTGCCGGAATTGTCGCGTGTGCTTGCCGCCGGTAATTTGAAAGAAGCAACGCATCTTCAAAACCGCAGCGTCGAATTCGGCCTTGGCCTCACAATCCCCGCCGCAGTCGGGCTGTTCATGATGCCGACTGCGCTCATCGCATTACTGTTTGAACATGGGGCTTTTGGCCGAGAAAGCACTCTGATCACCGCGCCTGTTCTGGCCGCTTTTTCTGTCGGTCTGCCGTCCTTTGTTCTAATCAAGATATTCCAGCCCGCCTTTTATGCCCGTGAGGATATGCGCACACCAATGTGGTTCTCGGGAGCGAATGCGGTCATAAACATCGTTTTGAGCCTTTACCTGTTTCCCAGGATTGGTGTTGTTGGCCTTGCTGTCGCGACCAGCACGGCAGGATGGATAAACGCACTCCTGCTGATGGGTGCGCTCTATTCGCGAAATCTTTACCGGATTGATACGCGCACGGTGCGCAATGTGTCCCTGATTTGTCTTGCCAGTTCGGCAATGGCCATGATCCTTTATTTCGGACAGGTCTGGATCGGTTCCGAATTGCTTGATGGCGCTTTTTATATCCGTCTGTTCTGGGTGCTTGCGCTGATAATGGCTGGCGGGATCAGCTACATGGCTCTGGTTCTTGCAACAGGTGCAATTCAGCGCGAGCAGGTAAATCGCCTGATCAAAAGGCGAGGAAAGCCGGGCACATGACGGTGTCAAAGACAAGTCATCTTGATCTTGGAAGCAGGCTCGGCCATAACCGCCTGACTTTCAGGGCAATCAGTTTTTTCTGAACCCTTTTTAGCCGTTATCTGCAACCTTTTGCATGTCCCTTCCAACAGGACAGCAGTTTGGAATTACCTATGTCTCAGCCAGCAAACCGCGTCTTCTCCGGTGTACAGCCCACCGGAAATCTTCACCTCGGCAACTATCTTGGTGCCATCCGCAAATTTGTTGCCCTTCAGGAAAGCCATGACTGCATTTACTGCGTTGTTGACTTGCACGCCGTAACCGTTTGGCAGGACCCTGAGGAGTTACAGGGAAACATCCGCGAGGTCACAGCGGCTTATCTGGCCTGCGGTATTGATCCGCAAAAGCACATTGTTTTCAATCAAAGTCAGGTTGCCGAGCATGCCGAACTTGCCTGGATATTCAATTGTATTGCTCGCATGGGTTGGCTTAACCGAATGACCCAGTTCAAGGAGAAAGCCGGGAAGAATCGTGAGAATGCTTCTGTTGGCCTGTTTTCCTACCCGACGCTGATGGCTGCCGATATCCTTCTCTACCGCGCAACCCATGTGCCTGTCGGGGATGACCAGAAACAGCATCTCGAACTGACCCGCGATATTGCAGCCAAGTTCAATAATGATTTTGCCGCGCGGATAACCCAATGCGGCCATGGCGAAGCCTATTTTCCGATGACTGATCCGATCATTGAAGGCCCTGCTACCCGCGTGATGTCGCTTCGCGACGGCACCAAGAAAATGTCGAAGTCGGACGCCTCCGATCTCTCGCGTATTGTCATGACCGATGATGCGGACACGATCGCGAAGAAAATCAGAAAGGCAAAAACGGATCCGGCCCCGCTGTCTGAAACGCTTGAAGACCTCAAGACGCGCCCTGAAGCCGACAATCTGGTTGGAATTTATGCAGCTCTTGCCGAGACGGACAAGGAAACAGTACTGGCGGAATATGGCGGCAAGGAATTCTCCGTCTTCAAACCGGCCCTTGCAGACCTTGCGGTCGAAAAAATCGCGCCGATTACCGCTGAAATGCAGCGATTGATGGCTGATCCCGGCTCCGTTGATGAAGTATTGCGGGATGGTTCGGAGCGCGCAAGGCAAATTGCCATGCAAACCATGCGTGAAGTAAAGGAAATCATCGGCTTTGTGGCCTGATAGCGAAACCACCCGCTGCCTCTCGGCATAGTTCCCGTTCAGGATCAAACCGGCATCGGCCAGGTGCCTTGTTTCAACATTCGGGAACCGGCCAATTGAGCCGCTGGCAGCAGCCGGCCATTGTAACTGCCGCCAAAACGCCATATATTTCGACTTGAAAAATCCTGCACTGCCATCGCAAATTTCCGGTAGCGGGACAATGAAGGTAAAGCCATGTTCATCCAGACTGAAGTCACTCCAAATCCCGCGACCCTGAAGTTTCTTCCCGGTCGCACCGTGCTTGATACCGGAACCGCTGATTTTGCCAGTCCGGAAGGTGCCGAGATATCTCCGCTCGCCATGCGGTTGTTTGAAATACCCGGTGTCACCGGTGTCTTTTTCGGTTATGATTTTATCACGATTACAAAAGAGGAAAATGGTGGGGACAGTGCAGATTGGGCGCATCTCAAGCCTGCAGTACTCGGCGTTATCATGGAACACTTCATGTCTGGGCAGCCTGTTATCACGGATAATGCATCCGTACCGGAGACAGGCGACGAGTTTTTTGAAGAGGCTGATCAGCAGATAGTGGATACAATCAAGGAACTGCTTGATACCCGCGTGCGCCCGGCAGTTGCCCAGGATGGCGGTGACATAACTTTCCGCGGTTTTCGCGAGGGGATTGTCTATCTTCACATGAAGGGCGCTTGCGCAGGCTGTCCGTCATCCACGGCAACCCTGAAGCATGGAATCCAGAACCTCTTACGCCATTTCATCCCGGAAGTTTCAGAGGTGGAGGCGGTCTGACCCGTTTTCGCGATGCTTGGCCAGATCAAGGCGCAGCATGAGGCAGACACCCGAAATTGTGTCAGTAATATGCCAATCAATGCCATATTTCGCCAACTCACCATGATACCATTTGTCTATGGTGGAGAGGGCTGGCGCAAACCATATTACCTTCATGATAAACCTTGCCATGGATACCGCCGGAACGGCCTGTGCTGCCTGTCTTTATGACAGTGCTACTGACCAGATACTTGCCGAAATTTCCGAAGAGATCGGCAGGGGCCATGCTGAAAGGCTGATGGCCATCATCTCCGACGTGCTGAAAAAGGCAGAAATCTCTTATCACGACATTGGCAAGATCGTCACAACCATCGGACCAGGAAGCTTTACCGGCATCCGTGTCGGCGTTGCGACGGCAAGAGGGTTTGGTCTCGGACTTGGCGTTCCTGTGGTGGGCGTCACCAACCTGGAAGCCATGATGGCCCATGCGAGGCAAACGGACGGACTTGAAACCGAAGAGCGACTTGGTGTGGTGTTGGACGCCGGTAGGGGGCAGGTTTATTGCCAGTTCTCTTTCGACACGGTTCTTGAACGCAGAAACACGCCATTTCTTTCCTCGGTCGGTGAATTGGCAAAGGTACTGGATGGATTGGTTCGCATTGGAAATGGCGGCCAATTGGCGCTTTGCGGAAAACTTGCCGGCGAGGTTGCCGACATGATTGCAGGCCCTGTAAAGATCATCGAGACACTGGACAGTCCTCCCATTGCAATGATAGCCCAAATAGGTGCGGAGCGTGAAGAAACCGAATCGCGTCCCGAGCCGCTCTACATTCGCAAACCGGATGCTAAACCGCAGACCGGTTTTGCCGTGGACAGATCCGGCTGATTTCCAACAGATCCTTGATGGTTGGCTGATGCTGGGATTTTTTCGACGACGCAACCCAATTACACTCACTGAAATGAGAGCGGAACACCATCGACGTTGCGCTGAAATACACTCATATTCCTTTTCCCGGGGATGGAGCGACGGAACGCTGGCGGAAATGCTGGCGGCAAAGGGCATGAGGGGCTTGGTTGCAATACGAAAATCCGGTCTGACCAGTAAGGTTGTTGCCTTTGTGATCTATCGGACCGTGGCGAAAGAAAGCGAGATCATCACCCTGGCAACCGCTCCGCAAGAGCGACGCTCAGGCGCAGCGAGGGCGCTGCTCGATGAAATGATCCGGCAGTGCCTGACAGACCGGCTTGAAGAAATTTTTCTGGAAGTTGATGAGTTCAATCAACCCGCAATCCGTCTGTACCGCGCATTCGGGTTTGCTGATGTCGGCAAGCGCAAGGCTTACTACGCCCAGCAAACACAACCGGCCACAAAAAACGAAAACAGTGCGGAGCTTGCCAATCTACCTGCATCTACTAATGATGCCATCATAATGAAGCTGGATTTACGCGATTGAAGATGATCGAGGTTTGGTGTTGAATAATGTTTAAATCCGCTCTTGCAGGCTCGCAAATATAATGGCTGCCGTCCTCCGTGCATTTCTGGTGGTGATTTTCCTTCTTCCGGTAACCATGGTGATGGCCGCCTTTCAATTGGTGTTCATAAGAGTTGCACCGGCAATGGCCAGACGCTTGCCGGTCCTTTGGCACAAAATGGTATTGTGGCTGCTTGGTGTAAGAGTTTTTGTTCATGGCGAAATGGCAAAAGACCGCCCTCTGATGATTGTGTCGAACCACGTTTCATGGGCCGATATCATGATACTCGGCAGCGTTGGTGAATTGTGCTTCATTGCAAAACAGGAAGTCAAAACCTGGCCGGGGATCAGTTGGCTTTCACGGTTGCAAAGAACAGTGTTCGTTGATCGTGAGCGGCGCCAGGATGTCGGTATACAAGCCGACACGATCGGTTCCAGGCTGTTGAGCGGCGACGTCATGGTCCTGTTTGCCGAAGGTACCACTGGCAATGGAAACAAGTTGCTGTCATTCAAGAGTGCATTGTTTGGAGCGCCCCAGATGGCGCTGCACCAGTCCGGGCTGGAAGAAGTGCACATTCAGCCGGTCGCGATTGCCTATAATACACTTCACGGCATGCCGCTTGGTCGGTACCATCAGAATCTTGCTGCCTGGCCGGGAGACGTTGAGCTGCTGCCACATCTCAAGCAATACATCCTGCAAGGCGCATTTGATGTCGATGTAAGTTTTGGTGAGCCGATTGCCTTCACGGCACAATCAAGACGCAAGGAAGTTGCATCGCGTACTTTCAGCGAGGTGCGCACAAGGTTTTCCCGGCTACGGCGGCTCTACCACCAGAATTGAGCACCGGTCCCGATTCCGTAACTTCTGCGCTCTTTGGAAAGGAGGCAGAAACAGCATGGGCTTGCAGTATTTCATCTTCGCGCGCCTTGATGTCATGCACTGTCAGCGATAGAACCGCCGAAACCCGACTTTGTATCGACAACTGACATGAACCAGAAACAACCGGGCAGTTCAGCATGGAAAGCATTTTGACAAATTCCGGAAACATGACCGATCTGGCGGAGACGTCCGGCAAGGAGCCTGTCGTTTCGGGCAAAAAGGTTTTCGTGAAAACCTATGGCTGCCAGATGAATGTCTATGATTCCGAGCGCATGGAAGATGCGCTTGCGCAAGGCGGCTATGAAAAAACCGATGTGATGGAAGACGCGGATCTGGTTTTGCTCAACACCTGCCATATTCGCGAAAAAGCGGCCGAAAAGGTTTATTCCGAAATCGGGCGCATTCGGAAGCTGAAGGAAAGGCGCAGGGCACAAGGAGGTGATCTGACGCTGGGAATTACCGGTTGTGTTGCCCAGGCGGAAGGTGCGGAGATCATGCGCCGTGCGCCAAGTGTCGATCTGGTTGCCGGTCCACAAACCTACCATGATATCGGTGAAATGGTGCGCCGGGCCGAAGCCGGAGAAAAGGTGATCGAGACCGAATTCGAGATCGAGGAAAAATTTGCCCGATTGCCCGCACCAACCCGCCAGCAGACCATCGCCCGCGGCGTAGCCGCCTTCCTGACGGTTCAGGAAGGTTGCGACAAGTTCTGCACCTTTTGCGTTGTCCCTTATACCAGGGGCGCGGAAGTCTCTCGCTCTGTCGATCAGATATTCGACGAGGCCAACCGCATGGTGGCGGCCGGTGTCAGGGAGATCACGCTGCTCGGCCAGAACGTGAATGCCTGGCATGGCAGTAAAAACGGCAAGGCATGGTCTCTTGGCGATCTTCTATATGCTTTGGCAGAAATCAAGGGACTGGAGCGAATCCGTTATACGACTAGTCATCCCATTGACATGGATGATGCGCTGATCGCCGCCCACCGCGAAATCGGTAAGCTGATGCCCTATTTGCACCTGCCGGTACAGGCCGGATCAGACCGGGTTCTGAAAGCCATGAACCGGCATCATACCAGGGATGAATATTTCGATATTATTGAGCGTGTGCGTGCTGCTCGGCCGGATATCGCCATTTCCGGTGACTTTATTGTCGGCTTTCCAGGCGAAAGCGATGCGGAGTTTGAAGAAACCATGGATATCATCCGCAAGGTGAATTATGCTTCCGCCTTCTCTTTCAAATACAGTCCACGCCCTGGAACGCCGGGAGCCGATCTTGAAAATCAGGTTGATGAACAAATCAAGGGTGAGCGCCTGACCCGGCTGCAAGCCCTGTTGAGGGAGCAGCAAACCCGTTTCAACGCAAATTGCGTTGGTAAGGAAATTGATGTCCTGATCGAAAAGCGCGGCAAGCTGGAAGGGCAGCTTATCGGACGCTCGCCTTGGCTGCAATCAGTTGTAGTGAGCGGACAGCTGTCTGAAATCGGTCATACAGTGCGGGTAGTGATCAACCATGCAGGTCCTGCTTCGTTGCAGGCGGTCCGGGTTTAGGATCTTTTCCGGCCCGCCTTGCCATCGCCGTTGTGCGGACAGGCGGCCTGGCGTTTTGCGCCATGGGACGAGACCTGTTTTTCAACACCTCTGGACAAATCCCTTCAACAGGCCCACATAGAAAAGGGATTGTTGCCGGAATCATTACCTGACAGGTTTTTGGAGAACCCTATTTGAACGTGGACACCAAAGTGAAATCCGGGAGCGGCGATGGAACCCGTTCCAGGTCCGGTAATAAACCGGGTTCAAAACCTTCCGACGCCCTCACGCTTTCTTTTGAAAACAACAAGCTTGCAACGTTGCTCTTCGGCCAGTTCGATGAGCATCTTGCCATGCTCGAACAGATGCTCGCAATTGAGGCGGTTGCCAAGGGCAACAAGGTAAATCTCAGCGGGGATCAGGCTGCGGTTCAGCGCGCCCGCATGGCGCTGGAACATCTCTATGGCCGCCTTGAACAGGGCGAAATGATCGAGAAGGGAGACGTCACAGGGGCTGTTCGTATGGCGATTTCCGAAGACCAGCTCTCCCTGCCGGCGATTTCCGGCAAGCCGGGTCGCATGTCCATGGCCCAGATCGGCACGCGCAAGAAACTGCTCCAGGCCCGTACGAGAACTCAGGACAAGTATATTCGCGCCATGGACAAGGCTGAACTGATCTTTGGCGTGGGTCCGGCCGGTACCGGCAAAACCTATCTGGCAGTTGCCTATGCGGCCTCACTGCTTGAGCGTGGAGCGATTGACAGGATCATTCTGTCAAGGCCGGCCGTCGAAGCCGGTGAACGGCTCGGTTTCCTGCCAGGCGATATGAAGGAGAAGGTCGATCCTTATCTGCGGCCGCTTTATGATGCCTTGTATGACATGATGCCCGGTGATCAGGTCGAGCGCGCGATCACTTCTGGTGTGATAGAGATTGCCCCGCTTGCCTTTATGCGCGGACGCACGCTTGCAAATGCCGCTGTCATTCTGGATGAAGCGCAAAATACCACCTCCATGCAAATGAAGATGTTTTTGACCCGCCTTGGGGAGAACTCCAAGATGATTGTCACGGGGGATCCGACGCAAGTGGATCTTCCCTATGGCCAGATATCGGGTCTCGTTGAGGCCATGGAAATCCTTCCGGTGATTGAGGGTGTTGAGAAAGTCATCTTTACCGCAGCTGATGTGGTCCGCCATCGTTTGGTGACCGAAATTGTCAACGCCTATGATGCTGCGGCAAAAATACAGGCTGAAAATCCGCCCCAGCGCGGTGAAAACCGGCCACGCATCCATCGATAAAGCAGATAAAGAAAATCATTGCCCAAAGCCCGAACCCTGCCGCAGATCGATATCTCGATCGAAAACGAAAACTGGCCTGACGCAGACGTTTTGACCCGTTGGGTTAAAACAGCGGTGGCCGAAACAGCGAACACGGCATCTCTCGACTGGCCAGAAGGGGCTGAACTCAGCCTCCTGTTCACCAGTGACAATGAGATGGCCACAATCAATGGTCAGTGGCGCGACAAGCCGGTACCAACGAATGTTCTTTCGTTTCCCGGCGGCAATGTTTGTGTAGGTGAACCGTCCGGCCGGATGATTGGCGATCTGGTGTTTGCCTGGGAAACCGTTGCGCGGGAGGCGGATGAACAGGGCAAAACCTTTGAAAATCACTTTATCCATCTCGTGGTTCACGGGTTTCTCCATCTTTTCGGATATGACCACCTTGAGGATGAAGAAGCCGAAGTAATGGAAAATCTTGAGACAAGAATATTGTCACGTCTTGGAATCGCCGATCCCTATGCATAACTGTGCCCCAGTCCTGATTGTATAATGAAGATACATCTGGCAAAATCACGCTGAAATCTAATTGAACGAGTCGATGTCAAAAACCGAAGTAACCGAGGCTGCCCCTACCGGGACAGCGCAGACAGCCACCGATACTGTATCCAGTGCGGATCGTGCTGAAGATTCTCCGTCGGGGCCGCAGGACCGACAACCGGAAAAATCCACAGCCCTGGTAGTCATCCCCCAGACCGAGGAAGCCAAGCCGCCCTATTCGGGCTGGTTGAGTTGGCTGTTTGGCTTTCGCCGCGGTTCCAATGTTAATATTCGTGAGGATTTGAGCGACGCACTGGCAGAGCCGCACAATACGGCCGGTGGCTTCACGCCTGAAGAAAAGCAGATGTTGAACAACATTCTGCGCCTTCAGGATGTCAGGGTGGAGGATCTGATGGTTCCTCGTGCTGAAATAGAGGCAGTCGAACTCACGACCACGCTGGGAGAATTGCTGACCCTGTTTGAAAGTTCCGGCCATTCCCGCATGCCGGTCTATGGTGATACCCTCGATGATCCAAGGGGCATGGTTCATATCCGCGATGTCGTTGGCTATATTACCAAAACCGCATCCAGCGGCCGGCGCAGAACCCGGAATTCGGTCAAGAATCTCGACCTGACAAAGGTCGATCTGACACGTGAAATAGGCAAGCTGAACCTGACGCGCACTGTCATTTTTGTGCCGCCGTCGATGATGGCTGCTGACCTTATGGCCCGCATGCAGGCGCAACGCATTCAGATTGCCCTGGTCATCGACGAATATGGTGGCACGGAAGGCCTGATTTCCCTTGAGGATATTGTTGAACTGATCGTTGGTGATATCGAGGACGAACATGATGATGACGAGGAATTGGTCCGCATGGATCAGAATGGCAAGATATTCCTCGATGCGCGAGCTGAAATCGATGAGATACGCGAATTGCTCAGTGGCGAATTTAACGTGGATGACCATGATGAAGACGCAGAGACCATTGGCGGCGTCATTTTCTCCCTGATCGGGCGGGTGCCGGTGAAAGGTGAGGTTATTGATGCCTTCGGATACGAATTCCGGATCAAGGATGCCGATCCAAGAAGGATCAAGTCCATCGAAATGGTGAAATCCAAGAAATCCTCCGGTCGAAAGCTCGTCCAGAAGTAGTTTTTCCCGTTGCCATGCCATGTTTCCGCAGACGGCTCCCACTGAAACTTTCCCAATTCCCAAACAGTCCCTTGCCCTTGCAGCAGCAAGCGGACTAATGGCTTTGCTGTGTAAATCCTGATTGATTCGCCGATGGTTGAGGATTAATCGCACAGGCGGGGAGGCGTCTATTGACTGGTAAGTTGGAGACTTTGGCAAATGCCTGCATCCTGCTGACAGGCTGGCGGCGTTATCTGGCAGCTTTTGTTGCCGGGCTTTTGTCTGCCCTGGCCATGCCACCCTATGATTTTTTCCTGATCCTGTTTGTGACCCTGCCGGTTATGGTCTGGCTGATGGATGGCGTTCATGGTGACAGCGCCTACGGTTTTTATGCCAAGATCAAGGCAGCGTTTCTGCCGGGTTGGTGGTTTGGCTTCGGATATTTTCTGGCGGGCTTATGGTGGATAGGAAGCGCGTTTCTGGTTGAAGCGGAAGACTTTTTATGGGCGCTGCCGTTCGCTGTCGTCGGATTTCCGGCGTTTCTTGCAATTTTCTGGGGGTGCGCAACGCTTTTGGCCCGGCTCCTTTGGAGCGGCACATGGCTTCGCGTCATTGCCTTTGCAGCCGCTTTGGCCCTGATCGAATTTTTGCGCGGCATGATTTTCACTGGCTTTCCGTGGAACACGATCGGCTATGCGGCTATGGTGCATCCAGTATTGATGCAGTTGGCCTCAGTTATGGGACTGTACGGGGTTTCGCTCTATGCCGTTTTCGTCTTTTCGCTGCCACTTGTTGTTCTGGCAACGCCGACCCATTTCAGAGCCAACAAGAAACTGCCGCTGGTACTGACAGGACTGCTGATAACCGGTCAGATCGCATATGGAGGATGGCGGTATACCACCCATCTGACCGACTATGTAGATGATGTGAATTTGCGGATCGTCAATCCGGCAATTGACCAGGCAACCAAATTCGATCCCGAAGAGGAAGATAGAATAATTGCCACCTATCTGGCGCTTTCGGGCAGGTTGCTGGGCGAGGAAAAGACAAGCCTGGAAAATACCCAGTACCTGATCTGGCCCGAGTCGGTATTCCCGTTTTTGGTCACCGAAAGGCGGGATGTCCTGTCCGCGATCGCCGCACTTTTGCCGGAGGGCACCCAATTGATCACCGGCGCGATGCGCGCTGAACCGGGAGCGGCGGGTGATCCTTATGGCAAAGTCTACAATTCCATTCTGATTATTGATGAGAACGGCGAAATATCCGCAGCTGCCGACAAGACGCACCTTGTTCCTTTTGGGGAATACCTGCCTTTTCAACAGCTTCTGGAATCAATCGGACTGGAACAACTGACGCGATTAAGGGGCGGTTTTGAGCAAGGTGCCGAGCGCGTGCCGCTCGCGGGTCGGGCCGGCTCACCCTTTTTGCCGTTGATATGCTATGAAATCATTTTTTCCGGTGAAATCAGGGCTGGCGGCTCTGACAGGCAAGCGGATGCGAAATGGATTGTCAATTTGACGAATGATGCCTGGTTCGGCAATACGCCTGGCCCTTGGCAGCATTTGCGTCAGTCTGTTGTCAGGGCGGTCGAAGAGGGGCTGCCGGTGGTAAGGGTCGCCAATCGCGGTGTTTCGGGGGTAATCGATCCCTATGGCCGACTGCGGGCGACCTTGCCAATTCGCGAACCTTCCGTCACTGAATCGGCATTGCCCAAACCCGCTCCGCTCACTGTTTTTGCACGTTTTCATCATTTGCCGTTCTTCGGACTTTTGCTGGCGTGTCTGGCAGTCTCTCTGATTTCGCGTGTGCGAAAGTCAATTTAGTAACCAACAGCCCTATTTTTTTGAGAAAAATGGATTCATCTAACGCTACGTAGGTTTGACTTATACGTCAAAAAACGGTCATAAATTGTCTTGTAACCGGACCATGTCGGCAAAGGCTGATCTGATCGAGTGCCGTGAGGACCGCACGTGAAGCGGTCAAGAACCCACAGGACGAGCCCAACCCACATTGAGTGTTTCACATACGCTCTCAGGGCAAGCCCGAAATAAAGCGCATGCCTCAAAATCAGGCTGGCGTAGAAAGAGACTATTATGGCTAGCGAAAAAAGAAAGCCCAACCCTATTGATATCCATGTGGGAAGCCGTGTCAGGTTGCGCCGTACCATGATTGGAATGAGCCAGGAAAAACTGGGCGATGCATTGGGCATTACATTCCAGCAGGTGCAAAAATATGAAAAGGGCGCAAATCGCGTTGGAGCAAGCCGCCTTCAGGAAATATCACGTGTGCTAAACACACCGATCTCCTTCTTTTTTGAAGATGCCCCGGGATCACCATCGGGCGCAGGCGGGTTTGAAGAATCCAATTCAACCAATTACGTAGTCGATTTCCTCTCAAGCTCTGAAGGACTTCAACTTAACCGCGCCTTTGTCAAAATTTCGGACCCGAAAGTGCGCCGCAAACTTGTCGAACTCACCAAGGCCCTGGCAAATGAGGAAGACGAATAAGGCTTCCAACCCGATCACCTTGTCCGTAACATTGCCGCTACCGTTAAGCCGCCCGGCATAAAGGTGTTGTTCTTTGCCGGGCGCAGCATTGTTATTTCACTATTCTGGTTGACCTGCCGACGAGAGCCGTTAAAAAACGGCTGACGCGCGTTTGAGATATAACGATTCCTTTATCTCAATCCATTCATGCCGGCTTCAGGAGCTATTATGGCCAGACAAAATTATTCATTTACCAGTGAATCAGTATCTGAAGGACATCCCGACAAGGTATGCGACCGCATATCTGACGAGATCGTTGATCTGATCTACAAGGAAGCCCGCAAGACCGGTGTCGACCCATGGACTGTTCGTGTGGCTGCCGAAACGCTGACCACCACCAATCGGGTTGTCATAGCCGGTGAAGTCCGCGTGCCTTCTTCGCTTATGAAAAAAGACAAGAATGGCAATGACGTGATCAATCCTGCGCGTTTTCGTTCGGTTGCCCGTCGCGCCATCCGCGCGATCGGTTATGAGCAGGACGGCTTTCACTGGAAAACAGCAAAGATTGATGTACTCCTGCACAGCCAGTCTGCCGATATTGCCAAGGGCGTGGACAACGCCGCTGACAAGCAGGGCGAGGAAGGTGCGGGTGATCAGGGTATCATGTTCGGATATGCCTGCAACGAGACACCGGACCTGATGCCGGCACCGATCTATTATGCCCACAAGATTCTCGAACTGCTGGCTCAGGCAAGGCACAAGGGTGAGGGCGAAGCCGGCAGGCTCGGTCCGGATTCAAAGAGCCAGGTGACAGTTCGTTATGAAAATGGCCAACCCGTGGAGGTAACCTCTATCGTGCTCTCCACACAGCATCTCGATCCGAACTGGAATTCCGCCAAGGTCCGTTCTGTCGTCGAACCCTACATCATGGAAGCGCTCGGCGATTTGCCGGTGGCAAAGGATTGCGCCTGGCACATCAACCCGACCGGCGCCTTCGTCATCGGCGGGCCGGATGGCGATGCAGGCCTGACTGGCCGCAAGATCGTGGTCGATACGTATGGCGGTGCCGCCCCCCATGGTGGTGGCGCATTCTCCGGCAAGGACACGACCAAGGTGGACCGTTCAGCCGCGTACGCCTCGCGCTATCTGGCCAAGAACATTGTCGCTGCCAAACTTGCGGACCGCTGCACCATCCAGCTTTCCTATGCGATCGGCGTCGCCCAGCCATTATCCGTTTATGTCGACACTCACGGCACAGGCAAGGTTGAGGACAGCATTCTTGAAAAGGCAATTGCTGCCTCGATGGACCTCTCGCCAACAGGTATCAGGAAACATCTTGATCTCAACAAGCCGATCTATGCCCAGACCGCAGCCTATGGTCATTTTGGCCGCAAGCCCGGTCGCGGTGGATCGTTCTCATGGGAAAAGACCGATCTGACAAAAACCCTGAAGGAAAAGGTCAGGGAACTGAGCTGAGCCGCAAGGCTCCGCCCGGCTCTGGCAATCCCATGACTGTAAACGGGAAAAACGAAAGCGCCGGCCGGCCCGAACGGGCTGCCGGCAATTTTTATGGCCGACGCAAGGCGAAAACGCTGAAAGCGGCGCAGGCTGAGGCGTATGAGACTGTGCTGCCGGAGCTTCTGATTGATATCGGCCGGCAGGCGCCGGACATGCTTGCCGATCTTTTTCCACACAACCCGAAAACAGTCGTCCTTGAAATCGGTTTTGGCGGCGGTGAACATCTTCTGCACCGCGCAGGCCTTCATCCCGAGATTGGTTTCATTGGTTGCGAGCCGTTCGTGAACGGGATGGCAAAGGCGGCAAGCGGCGTTGTGGAAAGGAAACTGACCAATATTCGCTTCTATGATGAGGATGCCACTGATCTGCTTGATTGGCTGCCATCTGAAAGCCTGTCCAGGATTGATCTTCTTTATCCCGACCCGTGGCCCAAAAAACGCCATTGGAAGCGGCGGTTTCTCAATGCGGACAATGTTCGCCGTTTTCACCGCCTGCTCGAGGCCGGTGGTGAGTTCCGCTTCGCTTCCGATATTGAGAGCTATGTCAATTGGGGCTTGCGTCACGTGCTGGATTTCAAATCGGAAAATGGAACCGGTTTTGAATGGACGGCGCAGAAGGCCGGTGACTGGCATGAACCATGGCCCGAATGGATTTCAACCCGATATGAGCAGAAGGCCATTCGCGAGGGAAGGACCCCTGCCTATTTCATTTTCACGAAGCAATAGTCAGCTTGTCACGGTGTGATGCGGGACTGCACAGCCGTTTTAGAGTGTTCAAATGATGCAGGCAGGAGAGTCGGCCGCTCATAAAGGAAACCTTGCTGAAGTTCTGCGCCGAGATGGGTAGCCAACTCGGCTTGTTCAAAAGTTTCCACACCTTCCACGAGTACTGTTGTTCCATGATCCCTGAATTGGCCTATCTGGGTTTTCAGAATGTTCTGAAACGACTGGTCACTACAGGCTTTGAGAAACAGGTTCCGGTCGATTTTTACAATTTCCGGTCTCAGTACGAGGTATCGTTCGAGATTGGAGTATTGTTGCCCGAAATCATCTATCGCGATTTTCACTCCCCGTGATCGCAACATGTCACGGGTTCGGATCAGCAGGTCATTTTCCCGTGGCCTGGATTTAAGAATTTCGAAAACCATTTTGTCGATTTGCAGGCCGTGTCCTTCTGCGCGATCAATGAAGTAATCGAAATTGATCTGCATGTCATCGAAGTTTTGATAGCGCGATATGTCCATATTGACGAACAACGTACGATTTGACGGCAGGGCCAGGCGATAGTTTCGCAGATGGAGCGCCCTGCACATGCATTCAATGAACAGATAATCGGGGCGTGCAAGATCTGCGAAGAAAATGTCCGGTCGAACCGGTTCACCGTTCATGAATGGACGAACCAGCCCTTCATAGGCACAGATCTGAAACCTGTTGTCGACATTGCGCCGGAAAATGGGTTGGTAGGCAGAAAAGAGCTGATAGGGGCCGTAAATCCCCACATGCAGTTCGCCCGCGCGCACCTCAATCGCGTCACCCACATATTTTGGCCGTTCGTAGCGCATCCTGCATTCCCTTTGCGGGGATATTGGCACTAACTCGTTGAATGACATTTAAGAATTAGCGTTAACAGGTATTATTCGGGAACAAAGACCTTGCCCGCCTGAATGGCGCGGATGGTTTTCCAGGCAACCAGCAAATTCATAAGCGTTGCCAGAACAAGAGCGATTGCGGCAACCATCTGAACACCTGCAGCCTGTGTCGCTTCTGCATAGATCAGGCTGGAAATTGCTAGCGCATCAAGCGGAAAGGTGTAGGCCCACCATGAAAGGGCAAACGGGATCTTAACCAGTTTGGGAAACTGGCTGAGCACGATCACCCCAAGAAGCAGTCCGTTATAGTAAAGCACCCTGGCAAACCCGTCGATCTCTCCGCCATTCAGTGCCATGTAGGAAACAAAACCGATTGCCGGGGGGGCGATGAGAATGGCGATCGTTGGCATCAGTTTTTCCGGAATCGGATCGTGGAAAAGCTTGCGATAAAGAACAATGGTGAAAAGCAGGACCCAGAACAGCAACCCGAAAGAAAACAGCATCCAGCTGATCTCGGTGTAACCAAGACGAATTCCGGCGATGGGTACCAGGATATTACCAACAACAGGAATGAACCATGCCGCATTTACCGTGTTGATCTGATAAGGTTCGCTCAACCAGCGGCGGATAATTCTGATCGCCAGGAACAGATGCCCGGCTGTGCCGACGATCCAGAGAATTTCCCCGCCAAGCCGGTTGTAGGGAATGGCTGCAATGGACAATAGCAGCAGACCGATCGTTGCGGCAGGAACAAAATTGGCTCGCACAGGATGCACCATGTCGGCCTTGAATTCCGTACTTCCCCGGATCGCCTTAAAGCCGTAAAGCGCGGCTACCATGATAAAGACAATCGCGCCAACGGCAAGCAGGCTTTCACCGATCATTGAGGGAAGCCCCAGAACCTCGTGCGCCTTGCGCCAGGCAAGCCCGAGGCCGGTTATGCCCATGACGCTGGCAAAAAGCCCCGGTGGTGTATGAAAAACCCAATCCTGCTTTGCCACGGCGTTGTTTTGCAGCATTTTTATCTCCGGGTTTTGACTTAATCTTAATATATGCAATCACTTATATAAAATTATCCCGGAATTGGCAATCAGTAACCAGAAGCATTTCAACCTTTCCGGGGCAAGGAATGGTGACGGACGGCGGAGCAGGAGTTGCACTGTTTGCCGCTAAACGGTGCCAGATGGTATTTTTCTTGCAATTCGGGTTCATAGCGCCTATATGGAACTCAAATTCTCCGATAGTTCGCGAGAGTGGGAGCCACCGGCACCCGCTCTTTTTTATTGCCTTGATTGAACCTCGAATTGGGAAAGCTGATCCAGGTGATAGATTGTCCGGTAGCGACAAGGAGAGCAACGCATTTGGGAAAGCAACGCAATTGAATGCAGGTGACGACAGACTGATTGTGGAAGAAGGCCAGGAGGCCCGTATCGCCGCGATAATCATGCCGGAAATCGAAAGTCTCGGCTTCCGTCTTGTTCGTGTGCGACTTTCCCAGATGAATGGCCTGACACTGCAGATCATGGCGGAGCGCCCGGATGGTTCGATGAGTGTCGAGGATTGCGAAGAGCTGTCCAATGCGGTTTCGCCGGTACTTGATGTCGAGGATCCGATCAACGCAGCCTATCATCTCGAAGTATCCTCGCCCGGTATTGATCGTCCGCTGGTTCGCCGTTCCGATTTCGAAACCTGGGCCGGACATGTTGCCAAACTTGAAACCGATCAGTTGATTGATGATGGCAACGGTAAGGGACGCAAGCGCTTCAAGGGCCGGATTGTCGGGCTGGAAGGTGACGAGGTGCATTTTCGCCGAGATGATGCCGGCAAGGACGAGGTTGCAGAGTTCACTTTGCCGCTCGGCAACATATCGGAAGCCAAATTGGTATTGTCCGATGACTTGATCCGTGAGGCCCTCCGGCGCGACAAGGCGTTGCGCAAGGCTAACGGCTTGGAAGACGAGGAATTTGATCCGGATAACTGAACAGCCGGATCGTGAATTTTAAACCAGTCCGCCGTGGACTTTCAAAAAAGCGAAACGGGAATGCCCGTCACGGCACAAACAGGAGATACTGAAATGGCTGTCAGTGCAAACAGGCTTGAACTGCTTCAGATTGCAGATGCGGTTGCCCGTGAAAAATCCATTGATCGCACTATCGTGATTCAAGCCATGGCAGATGCCATTCAAAAGGCTGCCCGTTCACGCTACGGCCAGGAAACCAATGTAAAGGCGGACATTGATCCAAAGACCGGCGACATCAAGTTACAGCGTCTGCTCGAAGTCGTGGATCAGGTCGAGGATTATACAACGCAGATCCCGCTTGATCTGGCACGTGACAAGAACCCGGATGCCAAGATCGGTGATCATATCGCCGAACCGCTTCCGCCAATGGATTTCGGCCGTATTGCGGCTCAATCAGCCAAGCAGGTGATTGTGCAGAAAGTACGCGAAGCTGAGCGTGATCAGCAGTTCGAGGAATTCAAGAACCGTATTGGCGAAATCGTCAATGGTACCGTCAAGCGTGTTGAATACGGCAATGTGATTGTTGATCTAGGGAAGGGCGAAGCCATCATTCGCCGTGATGAAACCATTCCCCGCGAGAACTTCCGCTATGGTGATCGTGTCCGTGCCTATATCTATGATGTTCGCCGCGAGCAGCGCGGGCCGCAAATATTCCTGTCCCGCACACACCCGCAATTCATGGCCAAACTCTTCACCATGGAAGTGCCGGAAATTTATGACGGCGTTATAGAAATCAAGTCTGTTGCCCGTGATGCCGGCTCAAGGGCAAAAATTGCGGTTATCTCCAACGACAGTTCTATCGATCCAGTGGGTGCTTGTGTGGGTATGCGCGGATCCCGCGTTCAGGCAGTTGTCGGGGAACTCCAGGGAGAGAAGATAGACATTATCCCGTGGTCGCCGGATGCGGCCTCTTTCATCGTCAACGCTCTCCAGCCGGCCGAAGTCACCAAAGTGGTTTTGGACGAGGAAGCAGAGCGCATCGATGTTGTGGTTCCCGACGATCAGTTGTCACTGGCAATTGGTCGCCGCGGCCAGAATGTGCGTCTTGCATCGCAATTGACCGGTTGGGATATTGATATCATGACCGAGCAGGACGAGAGTGAGCGTCGCCAGGCCGAGTTTACCGAGAACACCAACAAGTTCATGGAGGCGCTCAATGTCGATGAAATGGTCGCCCAGCTGCTGGCTTCCGAAGGATTCGGCTCTGTTGAAGAAGTTGCCTATGTCGATTCAGATGAAATCTCGACAATTGAAGGTTTCGATGCCGAGACTGCTGATGAATTGCAGGCCCGTGCGCGCGAATTCCTCGACAGGCAGGAACAGCAACTTGACGAGGAGCGCCGCGCTCTTGGTGTGGCAGATGAGCTTCGCAGCATCGATGGCATGACCACTGCCATGATGGTGACCCTTGGCAAGGAAGACATTAAATCCCTTGAGGATTTTGCCGGATGCGCCGTGGATGACCTGTGCGGCTGGACCGAACGCAAGGACGGTGAAGTTCAGCGCTTCGATGGAGTGTTGAAGGAATTCAAGGTCTCAAGGGCCGAAGCGGAACAAATGATTATGCAGGCCCGAATTCTGGCCGGTTGGGTCACCGAGGAGGAATTGATGCCTCCGGCAGATGAAGTGTCTGAAGACGGTGAGCAGACCGTTGACGGTGAAGCCGCCGCGGATGCAGGGGACACTGTCAACTGATCAAGGGTACCGCGAGATGCAAAGAGGTGATCCCGAAACTGATTTCGGGGAAACGGATGAGGAAATGAATCCACGCACCTGTATTGTGTCGCGCAAGACTTTTGACAGGGACGAATTGATTCGCTTTGTCGCCGGACCGGACGGAAGTGTCGTGCCGGATTTGAAGGAAAACCTGCCTGGGCGCGGTGTCCGGGTGGAAGCCAGAAGGCAGTCAGTCGAGAAGGCGGTGGAAAAGCAGTTGTTTTCACGCGGCCTGAAGAGTTCGGTAATAGCAAATGCTTCCCTTGCCGCTCTTGTCGATCATCTGCTGGAGGCAAGGGCCCTGCAGGCGCTGGCCCTTGCAAAGAAATCAGGTTTGCTGATTACCGGATTCGCCAAGGTGGACAGCGCGATCCGGTCCAACAAGGCAGACCTTTTGCTGCATTCCAGCGATGCTGCCGAGGATGGCAAGCGCAAGCTGGCGTCGGCTACCGCCTTTGTAAGACACTTGGGCGGTGATGAAATTGAAGTCGTTTCCTGTTTCACCACGGAGCAGATGAGTTCCGCATTGGGTCTGGGAAACGCCAATCATGCTGCCGCCCTTCCGGGCGGGGCGACCCGTAATCTGGTCAAGGCGATCAGAAAACTGGTAAAATACAGGGACTGAACCCCTGATAGCCGATAACTCTCGGCGGCGAATTTTGAATTGGGACTGGATTTTTCACAGGGAAGGGTCCAAAAAGCCCACAAACAAGGGGCTACCGCAATAGCGGCGGCCTCCGAACAGGAATAATGGTGCTTAATGAGCGAAGATAAGAACGACGAAAATGTCAGCGTACAGTCGAAGAAAACGCTGAGTCTGCGCGGTAGTGGTGTCTCACAGGGCACGGTCCGCCAGAACTTTTCCCATGGCCGTTCCAAGGCTGTGGTCGTCGAAACACGCAAGCGCAGGATCAACAAGCCAGGCGATGCCCCCAAGCCGGCCGCGGAATCCGTTGCGCCTGCCAAGCCTGTAGTCGCGCCAAAACCGGTCGAGGACAAATTCCCGTCCAATCTCTCCAAAAGTGAGATTGAGGCCCGCAAGCGCGCGCTGGAAGAGGCCAAGGCCCGCCAGAGCGAAGAGCAGCAGAAGGCTGAGGAAGAGGCTCGCAAGCGCGCCGAACTCGAAGCCTCCATTCGCGCTGACAAGGAAGATCAGCAGCGCCGCGAGGAAGAGCGTGCACGCAAGGAAGCTGAAGAAAAACGGGCGGCCGAGCGAGAAGCAGCTGCTGCCGCTTCTGCAGCCTCCGCCGCTGCGGACCCTGATGCTATCAAGAAGCCGACCAAGGAAATCCCGAAGGTCAAGGAGCTCAAGCCGTTCGAGCGCAAGAATACTGAAGAACCTGCCAAGCCGGCCCGTCCGAAAACGGGCGATGACCGCCGCCGGACCAAGCTGACGCTGACCAATGCGCTTGATGAGGGCCGAGGCGGGGGCGGCAAGTCGCTCGCGGCCCTGCGCCGTCGCCAGGAAAAAGCGAAGCGCGCAGCCCTTGGCCAAAGCGGACCCCGCGAAAAAATCTCGCGTGAGGTGCAGTTGCCCGAGACCATTACCATTCAGGAACTTGCCGCACGCATGTCCGAACGCTCTGTGGACGTCATCAAATACCTCATGAAAGAGGGCCAGATGATGAAGCCGGGCGATGTCATCGATGCTGATCTCGCCGAACTGATCACTGCCGAATTCGGACATACAGTGAAGCGTGTTGCAGAATCCGATGTAGAGGAAGGCCTGTTTGAAGACAAGGACGATCCGGCAACCCTTAAGCCGCGCCCGCCTGTTGTTACCATCATGGGTCACGTTGACCACGGCAAGACATCCCTGCTTGATGCCATTCGCAATGCCAATGTCGTCAAGGGAGAGGCCGGTGGCATCACCCAGCATATCGGTGCCTATCAGGTTGAGAAAAACGGCCAGAAGATCACCTTTATCGATACCCCCGGCCATGAGGCGTTCACGTCGATGCGTGCCCGTGGTGCACAGGCCACCGATATCGCCATTCTGGTGGTTGCCGCCGATGATGGTGTCATGCCCCAGACCATTGAGTCGATCAATCATGCCAAGGCGGCCAATGTGCCTATCATTGTGGCTGTCAACAAGATCGACAAGCCGAATGCAGAACCTGCCAAGGTTAAAAACGAACTGCTTCAGCATGAGGTTTTCGTAGAATCGATGGGTGGTGAAGTTCAGGAAGTCGAGGTTTCCGCACTCAAGGGCACCAATCTTGACGGACTGCTGGAGGCAATTCTGCTTCAGGCCGAACTGCTCGAACTCAAGGCCAATCCAGATCGCCCTGCCGAAGGCACGATCATCGAATCGCAGCTCGACAAGGGTCGTGGCCCCGTTGCCACGGTTCTCGTCAATCGCGGCACGCTCAATACCGGCGATATTGTAATTGCCGGAAATGAGTGGGGCCGTGTTCGCGCAATCGTCAATGATCACGGCGAACAACTGTCCGAGGCTTTGCCATCCATGCCGGTGGAAATTCTCGGCCTTTCCGGCGCCCCGACTGCGGGTGACCGTTTCGCTGTTGTCGAGAATGAAGCCAAGGCGAGGGAAATTTCAAGCTATCGCCAGCGTCTGGCACGCGATCTGTCCGTTGCCAAACAGGCCGGTTCCCGCGGCTCGCTTGAGCAGATGATGACCCAGCTCCAGACCAATGAGCTGACGGAAGTTGCCGTTGTCGTTAAAGGCGACGTGCAGGGTTCGGTCGAGGCGATTGAACAGGCACTGGGCAAACTGGGCACCGAGGAAGTCGCTGCGCGTGTTGTTCACGGTGCTGTCGGCGGAATTACCGAGTCTGATGTTGCGCTCGCCGCAGCCTCAAATGCCCCGATCCTTGCCTTTAACGTCCGCGCCAACAAACAGGCGCGCGATGCGGCCGAACGCGAGGGCATCGAAATCCGGTATTATTCGATCATTTACGATCTTGTCGATGACATGAAAAACGTGATGAGCGGAATGCTGGCGCCGGAGCGCCGCGAAACCTTCCTTGGTTACGCCGAAATTCTCGAAGTCTTCAATGTCTCGAAAATCGGCAAGGTTGCCGGGTGCCGTGTCACGGATGGCAAGGTCGAGCGTGGATCGGGCGTTCGCCTGCTGCGCGACAACGTTGTTATTCACGAAGGCAAATTGTCCACCCTCAAGCGCTTCAAGGACGAGGTGTCCGAAGTGCCGGTCGGTCAGGAATGCGGCATGGCCTTCGAGAACTATCAGGATATTCGCAAGGGTGACCAGATCGAGTGCTTCCGCGTCGAGCATATCGAGCGTTCGCTTTAACGCAGATCAACCACAACAATTTTGACGCGGAAGGTTCGACCCCTTCCGCGTGCAAAGGAAATGCAATGTCCAAATCCAAACCTCCCTCCCAGCGCCAGTTGCGCGTCGGTGAACTGGTTCGCCACGCCCTCACACAGGTTCTCCAGCGCGGTGAAATCCCCGACCCGCTTTTGGAGCGAACCGTCATCTCCATTACCGAGGTATCGATGTCCCCCGACCTGAAGATCGGCACGGTTTATATCTCGCCGCTCGGAATTGATGATCCCCAGCCGGTCATCAAGGCGCTTGCACAGAACCAGAAACTCATCCGCGGGAAGATATCGCCTGCGCTGCGCCAGATGAAATACATGCCGGAATTCCGCTTTCGCGCTGATACGAGTTTCGACAATTACGCGAAGATCGATGCATTGCTGCACAAGCCTGAAGTTGCCCGCGATATCGCCGGCGATATCGACAGCGATGACGGGAACGGGGAGAGTGACCGGTGAGCCGGCAGCGCGTAAAAAAAGGCAGGACGGTCTCCGGCTGGATCATTCTCGACAAGCCCCTCAACATGGGGTCGACCGACTGCGTGTCGAAAATCAAATGGCTTTTCAAGGCCCAGAAATGTGGCCATGCCGGAACGCTTGACCCGCTCGCGACCGGCATGCTGCCAATCGCACTGGGCGAAGCGACCAAGACGGTTCCCTATGTCATGGATGGTCAAAAGACCTACCGCTTTGCGGTCACCTGGGGGGCTGAAACCAACACTGATGATCTTGAGGGCGAGTTCACCCAAACCAGCGACAAGCGGCCTTCCGAAGAAGAAATCCGGGCACTTCTGCCGGACTTTACCGGAGAGATCGAACAGGTTCCGCCTGCCTATTCGGCGGTCAAGATCAATGGCGAGCGCGCCTACAAGCTGGCCCGCGACGGTGAGGATGTGAAGATCGAACCGCGCAAGGTGGAGATTGAGCGGTTTGACCTTGTTGAGATACGGGATGCAGACACCTCCGTCTTTGAGGTTGATTGCGGCAAGGGCACCTATGTCCGTGCACTGGCGAGGGACATGGGCCGGGAACTGGGCTGCTACGGCCACATCAGTGAATTGCGCCGCACGGCGGTCGACCCGTTTAACGAGGACGATCTCATCCCGCTTGAGGAACTGATCGAACTCGAAGGCGACCTCGAAGCGTTGGATAAGGAGATACTGGCGACCGGCATCGCGCTTGAGCATCTGCCGGAAGTCGTGGTCACCAAGGAACAGGCCCAGCGCATCAGAGCCGGAAATCCCGTTCTCCTGCGGGGCCGCGATGCGATTACCTTCGCCGAGGAAGCCTGCGTCACTTTCGGCAAGGACCTTGTTGCCATCGGCCAGGTCGACAAGGGTTCCTTCATGCCCAAACGCGTCTTCAAGGTATCGGCCGCCTGAGGATGCAGTTTGCTTCTCCCCTTTTGGGAGAGGGTGACGCACTTCGTGCGTTTGGCACGGGGACATCCACCTCAAGAGGGGAGATGGACGAAAGCCGCGCCAATTCATTCACGCGCCAATCTCTCAGCCGTGTTATGTCAAAGAACATGCGGGGAAACCTCCAAAGACACCGAAGAGGTGTCCGGGTGGTCAGCCCGCACCCCACTGCCCGGCAGGCGTTTGCTCGCAAACGCTGAGAGGGGCGCAGCGGCAGCAAAGCTGCTCGCGTGAGGGAAAACATAATTATGCACACTCGGCATTTCCTTTCAGGAAAAGCCTGCTGCGCTGGCCGCAAAAACCGCTTCGCAGTTTTCGCTGGATGCAAACACGGGACCCGGACGCCTTGTCCGTTGGGTACTCGTGTACGACCCAACCGGGTCCCGCGCGGAGATTTTGTAGTATCGGGAGGCTCTTCAGTACACCGTCCAGCCCGACCATCGAGTTAAGCCCCCTGGGAGTCGAACCCTCTCAGCCTAACGCTCCGCTGCTGCTGCACCTTGTTCCGATTGGCGATCGATCAGACCAACGTTTGCCGGGCAACAGTCACGCAAGCATAGGGGAAGGTCCCGTGACGGGGATAACTTCGCGATAGGTCATCTAAGGGCACAAGTGTATTTTGTCCCGAGTACCCGGCTAAATATCAAAAAATCGGACAAGTATATGTAATCGGGGAAAATTGCAGCTTGGCTGACTTATCCCCTCGGCCGTTGTCAGGACCACCCCAATCGAAAACGAAAAACGGTTATTGTGAACCCCTTGTCCATAGGAGCGGTATCAAGGATCAATATTGTCCCGGTGTCTTTTCAATACAGGTCTTTGCCCGCTGAAGAATGTCGGAGGGTGATGCTTCAGCAATCAGCTCTGCGCGGCGGGCGTTCAGATGTTCGAAAGCCTCTTTCTCACTCATCCCCTTCGGTATCGCATAGGTGTTGAGATGCGTCATGCCGGATGCCAGTGCTTTTTTGTCAAAATCAGCGTCGGTTTTCAGTTTTCTCTTGCCGGCGAGTTGGCTGGCTGCGCTGATCACTGCGGCACACTCGAGATTCGATGTCTCTGCACTACCGCCTGGTGTGCATGCTGAAAGTCCGAAAAATGCAAACATGCCCAGTGTTGTTAGTCTGTGGCGCATCCGTCTTTTCCTTCGCAAAGAAATGGCTCCAAATAGCTGGTTGTATTTTTACACATGCAAAACCTACAGTGACTGTGTTTATGAATTATGAACCCGAACCGATGCCTGCGGCAGGTTTTTCGAGCTGACCAGGATTGAAGTGCTGAGTAACCGTCGGGACCTGAGTTTACCGTGCAACAGTGATGCAAAGTCGGCAATCGAGTTGCTTTTTCTTCTCGTTTGATGGCCATGATCCGCAGACCTCATCATAACCCCTCCATTGCGGCCCTTTTTAATCCGCGCTAGGCTCTGCAAAAACCGGTCGGGAGTCGCCAATGTTCACTCGTCTTATTCTTGCTGCAGCTATTGTGCTTTCCACCCTCACGATCGCTGCTCCCCGGCCCGCAAAAGCCCAGATTTGTGGTCATTACATCATTCTGGGTTGCTACAGGCAGGCCATTCAGGCCCATAACCAGTTGAGCCGTCTTGGTGGCCACATGGCGGGCGGAGGAGCCGGTTCACAGGTCATCGACACCAACCAATATCCCAATTTCAGAAATGGCTGGTTTTGTGTTGCTGACGGGCCGTATGCTTCAAAGCAGCAAGCCCTGGGCATCGCCTGGAAGGAAGTGGTTCCCGACGCCTATGTGAAGAACGGTTGCTGAAAGAAAAGACTGGTATTTTCGCCCCAATTCAACTATACGAACGCGCAATGGCGGGTCCTATGAGGCCCGCTGTTTTTTATGACAGGCAAGACCTGAAATCATGGCCTTTGCTGGACGACATCCCGGCCTTGGCGACACAGTAAACTCCCGGCAAACATACCCCAAGGGGCAAAACGAATTTGCCGTACAATAAAAAGGAAATCCGATGTCGATTACACCTGAGCGCAAAGCAGAACTCATGAAGGAATACGCAACCAAGGAAGGCGACACCGGTTCGCCCGAAGTACAGGTTGCCATTCTTTCGGAGCGCATTGCCAACCTTACCGAACACTTCAAGGGTCACAAAAAGGACAACCATTCCCGCCGTGGTCTCCTGAAGATGGTTTCACAGCGTCGCCGCCTTCTTGATTATGTCAAGGGTGTCGAGGAAGAGCGCTATCAGTCTCTGATCAAGCGTCTCGGTCTGCGCCGCTAAAAACTCCGGCGGGCCTCGCTTGACGAAGCCCGCCGTTTTCACACGAACGCGGCCAAAGCCGTGCCCGCGCTTGTGTGACCAACCGGCCTTCGTATTGGGGGCAGGATTACCAGACACCTGACGTCGATTATCAGGTCTCTCGTTGTCTTGCCCGCGAAGCCCATTAACCGCACGGCATGGATGAACGGCTCATTTCCGTACATACCCGGATTCCGTTCAAAGCAAGGACAAGACATGTTCGACGTAAATACAGTTGAAATTGAATGGGGCGGTCGCCCCCTTACCATCGAAACCGGCAAGATCGCCCGTCAGGCTGATGCCACTGTTATCGCCACCTATGGTGAAACCACCGTCATGTGCGCCGTTGTTTCTGCCAAGGCCCCAAAGCCCGGCATGGACTTCTTCCCGCTGACCGTGAACTACATTGAAAAAGCCTATGCCGCAGGCAAGATCCCCGGCGGTTTCTTCAAGCGCGAGGCCCGTCCTTCAGAAAACGAAACACTTGTTTCGCGCCTGATCGACCGTCCGATCCGTCCGCTCTTCGCCGAAGGCTACAAGAACGACACGCAGGTTACCTGCATGGTCATCAGCCATGACCTTGAAAACAACCCGGATATTGTTGCCATGGTGGCAACTTCCGCAGCACTGGCGATTTCCGGTCTTCCATTCTCCGGCCCGATCGGCGGCGCACGCGTCGGCATGATCGACGGTGAATACATCCTCAACCCGAATATTGACGAGATGCCAGAATCCGATCTCGATCTGGTGGTTGCCGGTACGAATGACGCAGTTCTCATGGTTGAATCCGAAGCCAAGGAGCTTTCCGAGGATATCATGCTTGGTGCCGTCATGTTTGGCCACAAGGAATTCCAGCCCGTTATCGAGGCGATCAGTGAGCTGGCTTCAAAATGCGCCAAGCCTGCCCGTGAGCATGTTGCTCCCGATCATTCCGAGCTTGAAGCGAAGCTGACCGATCTGGTCGGTGGTGAAATCGAGGCTGCCTACAAGATTTCCGACAAGCAGGACCGTTATGCAGCGCTTGACGAAGCAAAGGCCAAGGCCAAGACGGAATTCCTGAGCGAAGACGCATCGGAAGACGAAACCAACACTTTGAGTGAAGTCTTCAAGCATGTTCAGGCGAATGTTGTTCGCGGTTCCATTATCAAGACCGGCAAGCGCATCGATGGCCGTGACCTCTCGACGGTTCGCCCGATCGTATCGGAAGTCGGCATCCTGCCACGCGCCCATGGTTCGGCACTGTTCACCCGTGGTGAGACACAGGCGCTTGTCGTTGCAACACTCGGCACGGCTGATGATGAACAGTTCATCGACGCACTGACCGGAACCTACAAAGAGCATTTCCTGCTCCACTACAATTTCCCTCCCTATTCCGTGGGTGAGACAGGCCGCATCGGCTTTACCTCGCGCCGTGAAATCGGTCACGGCAAGCTGGCATGGCGTGCGGTACGCGCGGTTCTGCCAAGCCATGAGGAGTTCCCGTATACGCTTCGTGCGGTTTCCGAGATCACCGAATCAAATGGTTCGTCTTCAATGGCAACGGTTTGCGGAACATCGCTTGCGTTCATGGACGCCGGCGTTCCGCTGAAAGCGCCTGTTGCCGGCATCGCCATGGGCCTGATCAAGGAAGGCGATGATTTCGCCGTTCTTTCCGATATTCTCGGTGATGAGGATCATCTCGGCGACATGGATTTCAAGGTCGCAGGAACTTCAGACGGTGTGACCTCGCTGCAGATGGACATCAAGATCACCGGCATTACCGAGGAGATCATGAAGATCGCTCTCGATCAGGCAAAAGGTGGCCGTGAGCACATTCTCGGTGAAATGGCCAAAGCCCTTTCTGAAGGCCGCTCCGAGCTTGGTGAATTTGCCCCGCGCATCGAAAGCTTCAAGATCCCGACTGACAAGATCCGTGAAGTGATTGGTTCTGGCGGTAAGGTGATTCGCGAAATCGTGGAAAAAACCGGCGCGAAAGTCTCCATCGAGGATGATGGCACGGTGAAGGTCGCTTCTTCCTCCGCCAAGGAAATTGATGCCGCCGTCAAGTGGATCCGCTCAATCACGGATGATCCGGAAGTCGGCGAAATCTACCAGGGTACAGTTGTCAAAACCGTCGACTTTGGCGCGTTCGTGAACTTCTTCGGTGCACGTGACGGTCTGGTTCACATCTCCCAGCTGACCGAGGGCCGCGTCGCCAAGACAACCGATGTTGTCAATGAGGGCGACAAGGTATGGGTCAAGCTGATGGGCTTTGATGACCGCGGCAAGGTTCGCCTGTCCATGAAGGTTGTCGATCAGGAAACCGGTGAGGAAATCACCGAGGAAGCCGCAGATGAAGACGAGGGCGACGACGATTAAGTCGCAAAGCCAGTCTTGATGACGATTGAACAAGGCCGGGGAAACCCGGCCTTTTTTGTTGCTAGTCCATCATTCTCGAAATCTTCACGAGGACCCAGAGCACGCCAGCCATCACGAGTGAGGCACCGGTCAGGATCCAGAATGCCTGCGGATTGTCAGCTCCCGGCATGCCGCCCACATTGACGCCAAACAGCCCGGTCAGAAAACCCAGCGGCAGGAAAATTGCACTCAGCACCGCAAGGATCAGCATGGTCCGGTTCATCCTGTCCGAACGCTCTGCCAGCATTTCGTCATGGGCAATCATCGCTCTTTCGCGAATCTGCTCAAGTTCCTCGCCAAGGCGAGTAAACCGCTCGGCAGCTTCCTTCAGACGGCTCTGGTCACGCTCGGAGAGCCATTTGAATTCCTCAATGGCAAATGTTGTCAGCGCATCGCGTTGCGGGGCCAGAAAGCGCCGCAGCCGCGAAGCGTCCTGCCGGATTTCCACAAGGCTGCTTCGCCCGGAAGTGAACCCGTCTGTTTGATTGCTTTCGATCATGTCCATTTGTTCGGAAAGATCCGCAATTATCGGCTCGGCGCGATCCACAAGCCTGAAAGCAATCTTGCATAAAAGATCTGACGGGCTGGAGGGTACTATACCCCGATCCATCGCTTCCATGACATCCCTGACAGCGTAGGCGCGCCGCATCCAGACACCCACTAGCCGGTTTGAATCAATCCAGAACCGGAGGGAAACCATGTCCGTGGGATCCTGACCGGGATTGAGATTGACTCCCCGAAGGATCAGAATCGCCCCATCGCCATGCGCGGTGAAACGCGGTCTCGTATCCTCTGCCATCAGCGCATCAACGACAAACTCGTCAAGTCCGATCATTGCCAGCCTGCCGACTGTCTCCTCATCCCCCTTGAAAAGGTAATGCCAGTCAAAACCAGCTTTGTTCTTTGCCGGTGATTGCGGTTTTTCAATCGAGGCAAACTGCCCCTTTCCGCTGAATCGATAGGCTATTGGAAACTGTCTTGATGCATCGTTCATGGGGAGAAACTCGAGTGATTTTGAACGAATTTAGCCGATTACGCCGAATTTGTCGTAACTTTCTTGCGCACGATTGCGAAGTATGGCTTGGCTTTCGCCATGAAAGCAGATTTCAGAAACACACTATTGCTGGCCTTTGAAAAGGGCCTGGTCGCGCCCCCCGGGCCGGACGAGTCCTGGCTTGTGGTTAATGGCAGGGTGCTGCCGAGTGATCCGTTTAACGGGGCGAACGCCATTTTCGAACAGGGCTTTCGTCCGGAATACCTTGCCTTGGAAACTGCTGGTTTCAACGTGGTTCCATCCCTTGGTAACATTGACGGCAAGGTGGATCATGCGATTGTTTTTGCCGGTCGGGTCCGAAGTGTAAATGAGTTGAATTTTACCAGGGCACTCGAGATGGTTGGCGAACGGGGTAAAATCATTGTGGTCGGCGACAAGACATCGGGTATCGCACCACTGCGGAAATGGGCGGCTGCCCACGCCACATTGATCGACAGTTATTCAAAACATCATGCAGTGGTTTTCTGGTGTGTCCGCGACGAGCAGACAGACCAGGCTCCGGCATCGGCAAAATCCCGGACAAAACCCGGTCCGGTTTTTTCTTCCGACGGCCCGGACAAGGGTTCAGCACTGCTTGCCGGTTTTTTCGACAAGCGCATCAAGGGCAAGGTGGCAGATTTCGGTGCAGGCACCGGCTATCTGAGTGAACAGATGCTCGCAAAGTGCCCGTCGATTGACTCAATTGACCTGCTGGAAGCGGAGTGGTTTGCCCTGGAACAGGCAAAGGTCCTGCTGGCAGGTTCGCCAGTCCCGCTCACTTTTCTCTGGACTGATATCACGAGTGAATTGCAGAAAAAACCGTATGAGTGGATCGTCATGAATCCGCCCTTTCATCACGGCCTTCATGGCGAGCGCAGGGCTGATACTGAATTGGGCAAACGCTTTATTCAACTGGCGGCATCAACGCTTGTGCAGGGTGGCAGACTTTTTATGGTCGCCAATCGAAACCTTCCTTACGAAGATACGCTCAATGCGGCGTTTCGAAAGGTGACAAGGCTGGCAGATCAAGGCGGTTACAAGGTGTTTGAAGCCGTCCGCTAGTTGCCGGGACCCGTGGTGAAGGCAAGGCTGGATTTCAGGTTTGAAACCGGATTACAGTGTTCCATTCGAAAACCAAACGGGAGGAAGAAGAATGAAAACTGCAGGCATGATTATATCGGTTGCAATGCTTTTGAGTTCATCAATCGGCGCCATGGCCGAAGGAGTGACTCACAAGATTGCGGTACACGTCAATCAGAACGATGCGGCCATAATGAACATCGCTCTCAACAATATTCAGAACCTGACCAGCTATTATGAGAGCAAGGGCGACACTACAGTTGTCGAACTGGTAACTTATGGCCCAGGATTGAAAATGCTGACTGCTGACAGTCCGGTCAAAGACCGCATTTCTGCCATGTCGCTTGAAAGCAGTCAGTTGCAGTTTTCGGCATGCGGCAACACCCATCGCAAGATGAGTGAAAAGGCCGGCAAGGAAATAGAATTGCTCTCTGAAGCCAAACTGGTTCCCTCGGGCGTTGTCCGGCTGGTTGATTTGCAGGAAGAAGGCTTTGCTTATGTCAAACCCTGAAAATGCCTGATCAAAGCCCCGGCACGAGTCCAGCAAGGCCTGAGCGACATCACGGCGAAAAGGCTGAATCGGCTCCGAAATCGGGTATCACGTTGACAGGTTAGCAGCTGAAATCTGGACGACAGGGGGGCTGTCAAAGCCCCTCTGCTGCCTCGTTCACGATTTGCTTGAGCATTGCATCAATTCCTGCAATGGCTTGCGCGCTTGCAGCACCTTCAGCACCAACGGGACGACGATAGCCGATTTTTGCGCCCGAGCCATCGGCCATTTCATAGATAAAGACCACATAGGGACAAACAGCAATATTGAACGGATTGGCAGCAACCACTTCATGGGTATGCTTTGCCGAGCAAAATTGCATGTAGACCGCGTCCTTGAACGGGGTCTGCATGCCGACCGTGTCACCGGTTCTTGCCAGCATGTCGCCAACCTTGCCGGTATAGTCGATGACAAGTCCCTTGTTCACGATGGCATTTTCAACATCGGTTACGGCATTTTCAAAACTGCTTTCGCTTGCAGTAATGTAATACCCGTCATTGACATCCTGTGAATAGGCGAGATGGGGAATGGTCGAAAAACCGGCGAGCATCGCCAGTCCGCCAATAAGCCCGGTCAGGTTGCCTTTTCGCTTGGATCTTGACTGTGTAAACATGTTTCATCCTCCTTTTTTGTTCAATTTCCGACAACTGGGCTTCATACGAAAAAAAGGGCAAACAGCCTCCCGTTTGCCCCCGGATTATTCCTGAATCACCACTTGTGATGATCCCGATCAGGCGCTTTGATTGAGCTTCATCTCGTTTTGCAGTGCCTGATTTGGGCAAAACCCGGGTGCGTCCCGGTTGCCTTCCGTTTCATCAATGCCGAAGTCCAGCCATTTTCGGCAAGCTGCGTCATCGCTGCATGAAACACAGCGCTCCGCAGCTTGCCGAAGGGAGGAGACGTTTTGGGGTGTAACCCCGGATTTGCCTAGCGCACCTGTCTGCCGGAACATTTCCTGCATCATGTCTAGGCGTGCACCAAATCTGGAAAAAAATGCCAAGGCTCGATCCTCCTGTAATACCTACAGTCAGAACCTTGCAAATTATGCGGGACGGCGAATTGATCTGGGTCAATCCGGGAAAATTATCCTTCAGCCCTCGGTTTTTTTCAAATTCTCTATCGGGGGCATCGAAATTGTCGAATAGCCGGTATCCACAAAATGAATTTCACCGGTAACCCCGCTGGAAAGATCTGACAGCAGGTAAAGGGCCGAGCCGCCAAGTTCCTCGATTGAAACCGTGCGCCGCAAGGGTGAGTTTTCAAACTGGTAGTTGAACATCATGCGCGCATCGGCGATGCCGGCGCCAGCCAAGGTTCTCACGGTTCCTGCTGAAATGGCGTTGACCCTGATCTGCTGCGGCCCGAAATCGGAAGCCAGGTACCGGACGCTGGCCTCCAGGGCGGCCTTGGCAACCCCCATCACATTATAGTTCGGCATAACCCGCGTGGAGCCGCCATAGGTCAGTGTCAGAAGTGATCCGCCGTCCTTCATGAGCGCCGCAGCGCGTTTTGCAATTTCGGTAAATGAGAAGCAGGAAATCACCATGGTGCGGGAAAAATTCTCGCGTGTTGTGTCGGCATATTTCCCCTTGAGTTCGGATTTGTCGGAAAAGCCGATGGCATGGACAACGAAATCAAGTCCGCCCCATTCCTTCTCAAGGGTTGAAAATACCTCGTCCACGCTTGCTATATCTTCCACATCACAAGGCAGCAGCAGGTTTGCGCCAATGCTTTCGGCAAGCGGCTTGACTCTTCGCCCGAATGCCTCCCCCTGGTAGGTAAAAGCCAGTTCAGCGCCATGCTCTGCAAGCTTCGAGGCGATTCCCCAGGCGATGGAATGATCATTGGCAACCCCCATTACGAGGCCGCGCTTTCCCTTCATCAAACCGTCCACAATCTGTCCCCCGATCAACCGTTGTATCGCTGCAGGGCAATGGTGGCATTGGTGCCGCCAAAGCCGAAGGAATTCGAGATCACGGTGTTCAGCGCCACATTGTCCCGACGTTCGCGCACGATATCCATATCGGCAAAGGCGGGATCGAGTTCCTCGATATGCGCGCTTTCACAGATGAAATCCGTTATTCATCATCAGCAGCGAGTAGATCGCCTCCTGAACGCCTGTCGCGCCGAGGGAGTGCCCGGTCAGGGACTTGGTGCCGGAAATCGGAGGGGAGTTTTCCCCGAAGACCTCGCGGATCGCCTCGATTTCCTTCGCATCGCCAACCGGCGTTGAGGTTCCGTGCGGGTTGATGTAGTCGATCTTGTCATTGACGGTTTTCAGCGCCATCTGCATGCACCGTACAGCACCTTCACCAGACGGGGCGACCATGTCATAGCCGTCCGAGGTTGCACCGTAACCGATGATTTCCGCGTAAATCTTCGCACCACGCGCTTTTGCATGTTCCAGTTCTTCAAGAACCAGAACACCCGCGCCGCCAGCAATCACAAACCCGTCACGGTTGATATCATATGCCCGCGAGGCAACGGCCGGGCGGTCATTGAATTTGGACGACATTGCACCCATCGCATCAAACAGGTTCGACATCGTCCAGTCGAGATCTTCCGAGCCACCGGCAAACACCACATCCTGTTTGCCCATCTGGATGGTTTCATAGGCATTGCCAATGCAATGGTTGGACGTTGCGCAGGCAGACGAGATGGAATAGTTGACGCCCTTGATCTGGAACTGGGTTGCCAGCACGGCAGACGCCGTTGAGCTCATTGCCTTTGGAACCGCAGTCGGTCCGATGCGCTTGGGCCCTTTTTCAACGGTGATTGCCGCCGCTTCCACGATCGTCCTGGTGGAAGGTCCGCCAGATCCCATGATGATACCGGTCATCGGATTGATGACATCGCTTTCCTCGAGGCCGGAATCGGCGATAGCCTGTTCCATCGCAATGTAGTTCCATGCAGTGCCCTTGCTCATGAAGCGGGCCGTGCGCCTGTCCAGTACCTCGAACGGATCAAGATTAGGTGCACCCTGTACCTGGCAACGAAAACCATAGTTTGCGAAATCCTCGGCTTTCGAAATCCCGGATTTGGCTTCCCGCAGGGAGACAAGGACTTCCTGGGTCATATTGCCGATGGAAGACACAATACCCATCCCGGTTACAACGACACGCTTCATCTGATAATCCTTTGCTGGCATTCGCCGGAACAAAATCCGGCAGCTCTTTTCTGTATTCAGGGTCAGGACGCTTTTTCGAGCGAAAGACCGACTTTCAGATCCTTGGCGGTATAGATCATCTCACCATCGGCCTTCAACCAGCCGTCGGCGATGCCGAGATTGAGACGGCCCTTCATGACGCGCTTGAAGTCGATGCCGTATTCAACCAGCTTCGTCCTTGGTGTGACCATGCCCTTGAACTTGACCTCACCGGTCTGCAGCGCCATTCCGTAGCCCGGCAGACCGAGCCAGCCAAGATAAAACCCGGTCAATTGCCACATGGCATCAAGTCCAAGACAACCCGGCATGATTTCATTACCGATAAAGTGGCAGGGAAAAAACCAGAGATCCGGTTTGACATCAAGTTCTGCGCGAATATAGCCCTTGTCATATTCCCCGCCGGTCTCTGAGACATCCGTGATACGGTCAAACATCAGCATCGGCGGTGCAGGTAATTGGGCATTGCCTGGTCCAAACAATTCGCCGCGGCCGCAGGCCAGAAGCTCTTCATAGGTGTAGCTGGATTTTTGATTACTCATTGTGCCCCGCAAAGCTTGGTGTTTTCGATTGTTTTGGTCTTAACACAAGCTGAATCTCAGGCCAAAGGGAGTTTGCCGCTTTTCAAGAAGGTTTTTCATGGCAATTCTGCGGTTGGAAAACGAAAAGGATATGTCCGCGGGCTACGCGGCGCAATTTCGCCGCAGGGGGAGCTGTCTTGCGAACCGTCCATTGTGCAATTATATTCATCCATGAAAAAGCCGACGTCGTCCGGGCTATCTAGGCATCGGGCAGTTATCCGTTCGGGAAACAAGTACAAACCGTATGAGGGCCTTGCCCGTGTCTCAAAATGGAAAAACCGGTTTCTGTCAGGCCGAGAATGCTTGTGGAGATTGCGCAAACTATTGCCGGATGTTGCGCAAAGCCGGATTGCGCCCGACGCGCCAGCGCATGGCACTTGCCGAGTTGATGTTCGGCAAGGGGGATCGCCACATCTCTGCCGAAGCCTTGTATGACGAAGCCCTGAAGGCGGATGTGCCCGTCTCTCTGGCAACCATCTACAATACACTGCACCAGTTCAGCGGAGCGGGTCTGCTCAAGGCAATCTCGATTGATTCGTCGAGAACCTATTTCGACACCAATACCGGCGATCATCACCATTTCTATCTTGAAGACAGCGAGGAAGTGCTCGACATGCCGGACGATGCGATCAGCATTGCCAATCTTCCGGCCCCGCCGGAAGGCATGGAAATCGCCAGTGTCGATGTCGTCGTCAGAATCCGCGCCAAGCGCTGAAAGCCGGCCATCCTTCAATCCGGCTTTTCATGCTGTCAGGCACTCACCCCTGTTCCAATGGGACAGGAAACGCCGGTGCCGCCAATGCCGCAATAGCCTGAAGGGTTTTTCGAAAGATATTGCTGGTGATATTCCTCGGCGTAATAGAATTGCGGCGCATCCAGGATTTCAGTTGTTATTTTGGCCGTTTTGCCTGCTTCATTGAGCGCACGCTGATACATGTCTTTCATCTCAACGGCTGCCGCTTTCTGTTCCGGCGAAAAGGTATAAGCCCCAGAACGGTATTGGGTGCCCGTGTCATTTCCCTGCCGCATGCCTTGTGTAGGGTCGTGCGCTTCCCAAAATACCCTCAAGAGGTCACGATAAGAGATTATCGTAGGATCATATACGACCAGCACAACCTCGTTGTGGCCGGTCAGGCCGGTGCAGGTTTCCTGATAGGTCGGGTTGGGGGTATGGCCTGCAGCATATCCGACAGCTGTGACCCACACGCCCTTCATCTCCCAGAAGATGCGCTCTGCCCCCCAAAAGCAGCCAAGGCCGAACATGGCCTTTTCCAGATGGCCTGGAAACGGTTCGTGCAGGCTGTTGCCATTGACGAAGTGCTTGTCTGCCGTTGGCAGTGCCTCCGCCCTGCCGGGCAGCGATTCGGCCTTGGACGGTATGTTCATTTTGTTCTTCAGCATATTGATCAAAAACATGGCGTCCTCTTTTCATTGATGATGTCTGTAACAGCAGAGGCGCTGTCTGCGCTCGCATGGCTGCCCTGCCGCAAATTTCCTGTCAGGCGCTGTAGCGATCCTGCCACCGGCTCTTCCTCCGCCTGCCAAGCAGGGAAAGTACAAACCAGATAATCCCGAAAACAAACCAGGTCGGCGCCTTCAAAATCTGCACGATAACCGGATCCCATATGGCAGGATGCAGATACTGTTGCACCATGAAATGAGCCTGGTTAAGGGCGACAGGCGCAAGGTTTTGCCAATCAACACCCAGCGACGTCATGACGAGGGTCGAATCTGCAATTGAACGGGTGATGTCCAGAACTGCAGTAATCAGGGCCATCGCAAGGGCAAAAAGGGCCAGTATTCGCAAAATGGGTTTAAGCATGGGCCGCGCTCGTTGTTTTCTACTAGATAGGGCCTTGCGCTCCCTGATGCAATGATTTGCTTGGTAAAGCTGGCCTTCGCGGGTGTCCGAAACGCCTGATTTTTCAAGGACGCGCACGCAGGCGCCAAACATGTGCCGGATAACCTGCTCAAGTTGATGAAATAATGACAAACATGCTTGAAAGGCAAGCTGATCCTTGTATAAGTGCGCGCGCATCCCGCTGAATTGAGTTGGCGGACCGCATAAAGTGGACAGGTGGCCGAGTGGTCGAAGGCGCACGCTTGGAAAGCGTGTAGGCGGCAACGTCTCCAGGGTTCGAATCCCTGTCTGTCCGCCATTTTGTGCACCAGGCGACCCCTCCCAACACACTGATAGCAGGGCGTAATTCGGCGTTTTCGCGCCCACGGCGGTGTTTGGTCCACTTGATTTGCTGCACATTTTGATACACAATTTGCTGCACAAACGCGGAGTAATTCTGCCATGAGCATCGCGAAACGAGGCCGTCTTTCCCACCTTCGCCGCCGCGTCCCGCGCCGATATCGGGGGATCGAGCCGTTAGAAACCGTCTTGATCAGCCTGCATACCGATACCGAGCCCCTTGAGCACAGCGCTGATGTTCTGATGTTTGTACTGAACCGACCCTTCCGAACAGTTGTTGAGGAGCGGCAGAAGCTGCCGCCGGTGCTCGGCCTTATTGTAAGGACGGCCCGCCACATCATCAGCCAGCATCGCGAAGTTATCCCCGACGATCAGGTCATTTTCAGCATCTGCCCACGCTTGGCTCGACATCGCGCCAGGCTAGGGGAACGTTCGGAGTTTGTCTCGAAAGCGCGGGTTGAGGAGCTTCGGCGTGATCCGCGTCAAAGTCGGCAACGTATGCTTTGCAACCGCCGCAAAATCAGCATAGGCGGAAGGCCCTTTTTCGCGGCATAGTTGATTGTCGAACGTTGCAGCCCAATAGAGGCTCTTCATTCCGCCGCGATCTCTCTCCGGGTCGACAGGATATTGCTGGTGTTGTCTTCGATCCAGTCGGCGAGCACGCGCACGTGTTGCGCGACCTCTTCGCCCATTGGGGTCAGGTTGTATTCCACATGCGGCGGTACGACCTTGAAGGCTTGCCGATGCACGAAGCCGTCCGCCTCCAGCGTCTGAAGCGTCTGCGTCAGCATCCGGTCACTTACCCCGCCAATCGTCCGCCTGAGCGCGGCAAAGCGGATCGTCCGCCCCTGAAGAGCGATCAGTGTCAAAACGGCCCAGCGACCGGTGACATGTTTCAGGATATCGCGCGACGGGCATTCCTGCGCTTGCAGGTTGCCCGCCAGCTTGCCCGACCGGACGGCGTCACTGAGTTTTGGCATGGGGACCTCAAAAAAATTAAACTAACAAAAATGTACGTACTTACTTTTCATAAGTAAAGAGTCTAACTCTCCGCTATCGCAACCAGAAGCAAAGAGACACATCATGACCATTGCAATCACCGGCGCAACTGGCCAGCTTGGCCGCCTTGTCATTGACATCCTGAAAACCAAGAGCGCGCCAGGAGGCATCGTCGCGCTGGCCCGCAACATCGACAAGGCCGCGGATTTGGGTGTGCCGGCGCGTATCTTCGACTACGACGCCCCCGAAACCCTCCCTCCGGCGCTCGACGGCATCGACACGCTGCTGCTGATCTCGGGCAGCGACATCGGTCGCCGTGTACCGCAACATGCCGCCGTAATCGAAGCCGCGAAGGCCGCCGGAGTTCAGCATGTCGTCTACACCAGCCTGCTGAAGGCACCCTCCAGCACGCTCGGCCTTGCCCCAGAGCACGTCGAGACGGAAAAGCTGTTGGCCGCTTCCGGCATCGGCCATACCGTGCTGCGCAACGGCTGGTATACAGAGAACTACGCCATGGGCCTGCCTGCGGCGCTGGAACACAACGCCCTGATCGGCGCGGCCAAGGATGGACGGATCTCGTCGGCTGCGCGGCAGGATTATGCCGAGGCCGCCGCCGCCGTGCTGTTGGACGCGGGTCTTCAGGGCAAAACCTATGAGCTGTCCGGCGATGAAAGCTTTACCCTGGCCGATCTGGCGGCCACGCTATCCGCGCAAGTGGGAAGGGAGGTTCCTTACGTCGACATGCCCGAGGCCGACTATGCCGCCGCGCTGACCGGCGCAGGCCTGCCGGCCGAACTGGCAGGGTTCCTCGCCCATTGCGATGTCGAGGCCTCCAAGGGGGTGCTGTTCGACGAACGAACGCAGCTATCGACCCTGATCGGCCGCCCGACTACGCCGCTTGCCACGGTGGTCGCCGCCGCGATCGGCTAAAGCCACCGTGCGGGGCGTCTAATCGCGCCCCGCCTCTTATTCTTGCGCAGCTTGCCGCAGTTCTCTACGCGGTCGCCAAGGGCCGTCCTCACTTCTGCCAGAGTCGGCTTCTGGGGATTGCCAGCCACCTGCGCACTGTGCAGCATCCAAAAAGTTAGCTCCATCAAATATATGTACTTAAACCTATGATATTAAAAGACATTCTGACTGTCTGTCCGCCATATTTTTTGTCATGATCCCCTGAAATGACTGGTTTTCACTTTTTGCTGCGATGCGGTTAAAGAAACTGACATTTGCCGGATGTGCTGTTTCTGAACGCGGATCAGTGTTTTTGCACATGAGCACGATTTCAGAGTATCCTGCCGGTTGGCTTGATTGCTTGGAATCCGTGGCTATGCGCCATTACGCGATCACGGTATTGAGAAATCTGTTTGTAGGTCCGTATATGCCGGCATGATGACAGGGTGGGTTGGTTGATTGGATAACGTACTGGTAACCGGCGGGGCCGGATATATAGGCTCACATGCCTGCAAGGCGCTGGCCAGTGCCGGTTACAATCCGGTTGTCTTTGACAATCTGGACACAGGACATCCGGATTTGGTCAAATGGGGGCCTCTGGTAAAGGGTGACTTGCGGAACCGTGAGGCGTTGATCGCCGTTATGGAGAAATACAGCCCTGTTGCCGTCCTTCATTTCGCCGCTCATGCCTGTGTCGCTGAGTCATTGGCTGATCCGGGAAAATATTACGATAATAATGTTCACGGCAGCCTTGTCCTTCTGGAGGCAATGCAGGCTGTGAAGTTGAACAAGATTGTTTTTTCCGGCAGTTGTGCATGCTACGGAACTCCCGAAACCCTGCCTGTTTTCGAAAATGCTCCTCAAAATCCGGTTAGTCCCTATGGCCGGACCAAATGGATTGTTGAACAACTCATCAGGGATTTTGAGGCAGCGAACGGAACAGGATGGGTGTCCCTGCGATATTTCAATGCGGCAGGTGCAGATGCCGATCTTGAAACCGGCGAGCGCCACAATCCTGAAACGCATCTGATACCCCTGGCCCTTGAAGCCATTGAGGGAAAAAGCCTTCAGATATTTGGCGACAATCACGATACACCGGATGGCACCTGCATACGCGATTATGTCCACGTAACGGATCTGGCTGCTGCTCATGTCAGGGCACTCGACTACCTGCTGAAGAACGGAGTCTCAACCGCCTTCAATCTCGGCACTGGAAGAGGATATTCCGTACTCCAGATTATCAAGAGCATTGAACAGGTTACCGGCAGGCCTGTCCGCTTTGAAATTGGGCCGGCTAGGGCCGGGGACCCTGCGCAGCTGGTGGCAAACTCAGACTTGGCCAACACCACGCTGCAGTGGCGTCCTGTTCACAGTGACTTGTCAAATATTGTCCGGACAGCGTGGCAATGGTATCAACTTGATGCCAGATCAAGCATGGCCCTGGCCTCTCGCCAACTGGCGACCGGGCGCTCGTAACGATCGCACAATTCCACGACACGGCGAACCAGTGCGGCGTTTGACGGTGCCAGCCGCTCCTTGTCCAGCCGTACATTGTCCTCAAGCCCGGTCCTTGCATGGCCCCCTGAGGCAACCGACCATTCATTAAGCACAATCTGGTTTGGGCCGATCCCTGCGGCACACCACTGGCTTCCCGGCAAAAGCCGTTCGACGGTGCGGATGTAATAGTCAAAAACATCCCTGTCAGCCGGCATCGCGTTCTTCACCCCCATGACGAACTGGATATATGGCTGACCGGCAATCCTGCCATCGCGATGCATCAGCGCAGCCTGATGGATATGCGACAGATCAAACGCCTCTATTTCCGGCTTCACGCCATGAGCGATCATTTCCCCGGCGAGCCAGTCCACCAGATCAGGAGGGTTCTCATAGACCCTTGTCGGGAAATTGTTGGAGCCAACAGACAGGGATGCCATGTCCGGACGCAGGGAAAGCATTGCACCGCGCGCCTTTCCGGCACCGGACCTTCCACCGGTGGAAAACTGGATGATCAATCCCGGACAATGTTTGACAAGGCTTTCCTTCAAACGGGCAAATTTCTCAGGGTCGGAAGAGGGGGTCTCGTCTTCATTGCGCACATGCGCGTGAACAATGCTGGCACCGGCCTCGAATGCCTCATGGGTGGATTCCACCTGCTCGCTCACTGATATTGGAACCGCAGGATTGTCGGCCTTCCTTGGAAGTGAGCCGGTTATTGCAACACAGATAATGCAGGGAGTGGCCGGTCTGGTTTCGTTCACGATCAACTCATAATCCCCCCTGACGGACCAGAAATTCGATTATCTCATCAACCCCCTCACCCTTTGCAAGGTAGGTCAGTTGCACGTCTCGCCCCTCTCTCGCCTTGTCGGCATCGGCCTGCATCTGGTCGAGATTGGCACCTACATGAGGGGCAAGATCGGTCTTGTTGATGATCAGCAGGTCTGACCTCGTGATAGCCGGCCCGCCCTTTCGCGGAATGTCATCACCCTGACAAACTGAAATCACATAAAGTGTCATATCAGCAAGGTCCGGAGAAAATGTTGCGGCAAGATTGTCTCCGCCCGACTCAATGAAGATCACATCAAGATCGGGGAATCGCCTGTTTAGTTCGCCAATAGCCTGCAGGTTGATCGAGGCATCCTCCCTGATCGCGGTATGCGGGCAGCCACCCGTCTCAACACCGATGATGCGGTCAGAGGAGAGGGCCTGCAGGCGCACAAGCGCATCCGCATCTTCACGCGTGTAAATATCGTTGGTGATAACACCTACAGACCACGTGTCGCGCATCGCTTCGCAAAGACGGGCCGTCAATGTGGTCTTGCCCGTGCCGACAGGTCCGCCTATCCCGACCCGCAACGGGCCGTTACTGCTCTTCGTCATGATCTGAAAATCCGTGAATTGAGGGTTTCATGCTGCATGGCTGCAATCTCCGCCATAAAGGTCGAACTGCCAAGGTCAAGAAGCGATTTTCCAACTGCGCCCGCAGCGCTTTGCAGAATAACTGTTTCGAGCCCCTTGCTGACTTCCAGCCCCGCAGATTGACCAAGGTTCATGAGCCGCAGCGCTGCCTGAACCTGCGCCGAGACGCCCGACTGCAAATAGGCAATCAGTGTTTCATGCAAGGGCAAACCATGTTCAGCTGCAATCATGCCAACAACTACGGGCAGGGCGACAGGGCGAGGTATCTGCAATGATGGCGAATTTGCACTGTTTGTGTCTTCGATCCGCCATGTATTTGCAGCTTCGGCAAACGCATCACCCAGCGATGTCGTTTCGGCAAAACGTTCCTTGGACCCGGCAAGTGCCAGCGCAGTTTCGTTTGTCCCTTCTTCCTGCCGGTAAGCGGCAGCACAAAGGATTGCATCATTATGAAGTGAACCGTGCAGCAGGCTGTCGGCGAGCCAGTCGCTCAAGTCATCCGCACTGCCAACCAGGCCGGATCTGCAGGCTGCTTCCAGCCCCGACGACCAGGCAAACCCGCCGGTCGGAAAGGCAGGTGACAGGAATGTCATCAGGCGGAGAAAGGATATCGTTTCGAGGGTCATTTTACATGGTTACTTCCTGTGCTCAGAAGCAAAAGTAGTCCTTCTTGCATGAATTGATATCAGTCACGGAATTCGAACCATATCAGTCTGCGACCACTGGTCTGTTTCGAGAATTTGCAGCGTTGCCTGCCTTTGGCGCAGATGAATAAAACCCGTTTCACGAATGATGTTCCCCATGATCATGCCCATGTCCATAAGCCCCGCCCTCGGGGTCAAATGGCGCATTGGTTTCGCTCACACTGGCCCCAAGGCCTTCCAGCATTGTTTTGATGACAGGATCACTGCGGATCAGGATTTCATTTTCGCGGATCTGTGCCGCAAGGTGCCGGTTGCCCAATTGCCAGGCAATCTGCAGGAGGTGTCGTTGGTCACTGCCCGTGACGCGGTAAAGTGCCTCGGGCGCTGCAATGATTTCTATCACCCGGCCATCATCAAGCACCAGGCCTTCGCCGTGGCGCAACAGTCTTGCGTGAGGCAGGTCCAGCAGGAATTCAATGCCATTGTCCGAGACCATTTTCATGCGTCGGCGATGGCGAGCGGTTTCATCCAGCGTTATCGTGTCGCTGGCATCTGTGAATTCCCTGGTGATGGCTTCAACGGCCTGCATCAGACTGTTTCTCCCCTTGCCCTTGCAAGGGCGGGACGCGCGAGGACCCTGTCGGCATAGGCGTCCACCTTGTCAGGCAGGGGCCCGAACTTGGCGTTGCGCGCCCAGTTGAGCGTGTGGGCGAGGATGATGTCAACACAGGTGAACCGTTCTCCCATGGCGTATTCATTGTCACCGAGTTTAGCTGCAAGCGCGGCAACATCCCTGTCAAACTCCCACTTGCACCAGGGACCAACATCAATGCGCAGGTCTTCGTTGAGGATCATTCGATGTTTCAACTTGTTCCACAGCGGAATTTCCAGTTCGCTCTGGATGAACAGCATCCAGGCAGTCATTCGCGCCCGCTCGGCCAGTGTGGTTGACCCCATTCCTTTTTCGCCATGCTTGTCTGCCAGATACAGACAGATGGCGGCAGAATCGGTCAATGCCAGATCGCCATCGAGAAGCACGGGAATGCGCCCGGTGGGATTATAGGCACAGACTTCATCAGAACCGGGATTGGCCTTTATGACTTCACAGGGTTCGCCCAGTTCTTCCAGCATCCAGATTACCCGAATTGCGCGCGATGTCGGTGAACCCAATACCTTGTACATGTGTTTTCCTCTCCCTGATTGAGGAGACAGTGAAGAGCTTGTTGGCCTGGAGTTCAAGCGGTTTTTGCTTTCCGGTAGCCTTAGCGCTCTTTGCTGTCATCAAAACAGGAAATACCGTTGTGCCATCGGCAGAACTTCCGCCGGTTCACAGGTAAGCAACTCACCGTCAGCCCGCACTTCATAGCTCTCAGGATCCACCTCGATATGTGGTGTTGCATCATTGAGGATAAGCGAGGATTTCGAAATGCCTCCTCTGGTATTCCTGACGGCCAAAAGCTGTTTTTCAATACCCAGACTTTCGCGCAACCCGTTATCGATGGCGGCCTGTGAAACAAAAGTTACAGACGAATGGGTCATCGCCTTGCCGAATGCGCCGAACATCGGGCGCATGTGAACGGGCTGCGGCGTTGGTATGGAGGCATTGGGATCACCCATCGGTGCCGCCGCGATCATCCCGCCAATCAGCACCATGGACGGTTTGACACCAAAGAATGCCGGATCCCAAAGAACGAGGTCAGCGCGCTTGCCCTCCTCGATGGAACCGATTTCATGGGAGATACCGTGGGCAATCGCCGGATTGATGGTCACCTTGGCAATGTACCGGCGTACCCGGAAATTGTCATTGTCCCCGGTTTCCTCCTTGAGCGCACCTCGCTGTTTTTTCATCTTGTCGGCGGTCTGCCATGTGCGGATGAGGACTTCACCGACACGGCCCATGGCCTGGCTGTCCGAAGCGATGATAGAGAAGGCGCCCATGTCATGGAGGATATCTTCGGCAGCGATGGTTTCGCGGCGAATGCGGCTTTCGGCAAAAGCGATATCCTCGGGGATTGAACTGTCCAGATGATGGCAGACCATCAGCATGTCGAGATGTTCTTCCAGAGTGTTGACTGTATAGGGCCGGGTAGGATTGGTCGAAGAGGGCAGCACGTTCTGCAGGCCGCAGACCTTGATGATATCCGGCGCATGGCCGCCGCCTGCGCCTTCCGTGTGAAAGGCGTGAATGGTTCGGCCTTTGAAGGCATCGACCGTGTTTTCAACAAACCCGCTTTCATTGAGCGTGTCGGTATGGATCATGACCTGAACGTCAAATTCATCGGCTACTGAAAGGCAATTGTCGATGGCGCCAGGGGTCGTACCCCAATCCTCATGCAGTTTGAGCGCGCAGGCACCGCCAAGAATCATTTCATGCAAAGCACCGGGCAGGGACGCATTGCCCTTGCCGGAAAGGCCGATATTCATCGGGAAGGCATCAAGCCCCTGGATCATCCGTCCGATATGCCAGGGCCCCGGCGTGCAGGTGGTGGCCAGCGTGCCATGGGCCGGCCCCGTGCCTCCGCCAAGCATGGTGGTGATGCCGGAGTGCAGCGCCTCCTCTATCTGCTGGGGGCAAATGAAATGGATGTGACTGTCAAAGCCGCCCGCTGTCAGGATCTTGCCTTCTGCTGCAATCGCCTCGGTTCCCGGCCCGATGATGATGTCGACCCCCGTCTGGGTATCCGGGTTGCCGGCCTTGCCAATCTTGATGATCCTTCCATTCTTGAGGCCGACATCAGCCTTGTAGATGCCGGAATGATCGACGATCAGCGCATTGGTGATAACCGTATCCACCGCGCCGTCGGCCCGCGTCACCTGACTCTGGCCCATTCCGTCCCGGATCACCTTGCCACCGCCGAACTTCACCTCTTCGCCATAGGTTGTCAGATCGCGCTCCACCTCAATGATGAGATCGGTGTCGGCGAGGCGCACCTTGTCGCCCTTGGTGGGCCCGAACATGGCTGCATATTCTGCTCTAGAAAGAGTTGCCGGCATCAGAGTTTTCCCATGATCTGCTGGTTGAACCCGTAGATTTCACGTTTGCCGCCAATTGCAACAAGAGTGACATCGCGTTCCTGGCCCGGCTCGAACCGGACGGCGGTTCCAGGCGCAATATCAAGCCGCATGCCGCGCGCTTTTTCCCGGTCAAAGGCAAGGGCGGGGTTGGTTTCGAAGAAATGATAATGGCTGCCGACCTGCACAGGACGGTCACCCGTATTGGCAACCCTGACAGTGACGGTTCCCGTCCCTTCGTTGAATGTGATAACGCCGCCGGGCGTGATGATTTCGCCTGGAATCATGTTTTTGCCCTCATCTGATTGGTTCATGTACGGTCACGAGCTTCGTGCCGTCAGGAAAGGTGGCTTCCACCTGAATGTCGTGGATCATTTCCGCAATTCCCTCCATAACCTGGTCGCGGGTAATCACATGAGCGCCTGCTTCCATCAGGTCGGCAACGCTGCGTCCGTCCCTCGCCCCCTCGACAACAAAGTCGGTAATCAATGCAATCGCTTCGGGATGGTTTAGCTTCACACCCCGCTCAAGGCGTCGTCTGGCAACCATGGCTGCCATCGAAACCATCAGCTTGTCTTTTTCACGAGGGGTCAGTTGCATGAATACCTCTTGGTTTTGTCTTTTTTGTCGTCAAAGTGACCATGATTTGGGCAGTGCTGCATCATCATTGAGCAACCGGATCAGTGGAACCAGCGTATGCCGTAATAAATAGCCGTCGACAGCACCAAGCCTTGCAAGAAGCTTGCCATTCCATGAGGAAACCCCGCCGCTTTCACCGATTATCTTGCGGGCATCATCGAGAAACTTCTCAGCCTTTGGTGAAATCAGCAATACAGTGGCTATTGCACTGTTGCCATTGGTGATTGATTTGCGGGCCAGTTGGTCATGAAGTGCACCGGTCATTTCAAGCGCTTCGGCGTGGATCATCTGTCCATTTGAACGCACCCGCCACTGGTCCCTGATCATCGCCTCTTCAAGGGTTTCGCCCATGGCCTGCCGACCGAAAACGAGTGGTTCGACAATCAGCGCACTTGAACCGTCAAAAAGATCGAGTTCAATGGTCCGCACCAGCCGCGCGCGGTCAAAAAGAATGGTCTCCTGCGGAAGCCAGTTAATTCTGGAACCGTCTGATGCCCTTAGTCGAATATCTGCCTTTGAATGCCCTGATGTTGACTTGTAGACCTTCTCGCTTGCCTGCGTTGTAAGCGTCAGCGTGCTGCCGTTTTCGGCGGCAAATTCCCAGTCAAGCAGATCGCCGCCGGTCATCCCGCCGGCGATATTGATCATCACTGCTTCCAGTGACTTGGAGTCATGGCGGGCAGGGACACGAATCTTTGCATTCCCTGACTGGTACAGCCTTGCGAGCATAGTCCTGCCGCTGTTGCCGCTGGATGCCAGTCTGGCAATGCCGCTGTTTCGCTGAATTCTGCCACGGGGAATGCTGATATTCATCCAATTCTTATAGGGGTTTTGTCGGGTAACGGGAATGGTGTTTTTATGCCTTTGGATGGGTTTCAAAACGCAGGGCACTGAGGTAAACCGATGCCAGTCACCAAAAAGAGTCTGAACCCCGTCGGGAAGAGTGCTGAAATGAAAAATTTGCCAAAGCAGGTAACGGTTTTTGGAGGATCAGGATTTGTCGGGCGGCACGTGGTACGTGCGCTTGCCAAACGCGGATACAGGGTTCTGGTTGCCGTGCGCCGTCCCGATCTCGCCTTTCATCTCCAGCCATTGGGTGATCTGGGGCAAATCAAGGCTGTACAGGCAAATGTAAGGGTTCGCTGGTCTGTTGACCGTGCCGTGAAGGGATCACATGCGGTCATCAATCTGGTTGGGACATTTGATGCCGGTGGGCGCAACAATTTCAATGCCGTGCAGGAATTCGGTGCCCGCGCCATTGCAGAAGCGGCGCGCGCAGAAGGCGCCAAACTGATCCAGATGAGTTCAATCGGTGCCGATGAGGAAAGCGCTTCCATCTACAGCCAGACCAAGGCGGCGGGCGAGAAGGCGGCACTTGAAACCGTGAAGGACGCGATTGTCTTCAGACCATCCGTGATTTTCGGTCCTGAAGACAGTTTCTTCAACCGGTTCGCCCAGATGACAAAGTTTTCGCCCTTTCTGCCGCTGATTGGCGGCGGTCACACCAGGTTTCAGCCTGTCTATGTCGGTGACGTCGCCGAGGCGGTCGTTAAGGCCGTTGACGGCGAATTGAAGGGTGGCAGCGTTTATGAACTTGGCGGACCGGAAATTGCCACCTTCCGCGAATGCCTCGACCTGATGCAGCGCATCATTGACCGAAGCCGTGGCTATGTCTCCATTCCCTTCTTCTTCGCAAAGGCAATGGCCAGACTGACGGGCTGGTTGCCGGGCGCACCGATCACGCTTGATCAGGTCAAATCTCTTGAAGTGGACAATGTGGTTTCAGAGGAAGCCATCCGTCACAAGCGTACGCTAGAAGGCATGGGGATCAATCCGCGCAACATGGAAGTGATCCTGCCATCCTATCTGGTTCGCTTCCGCCCACAGGGTCAGTTCACCCGAAAGGGCGAGGCGTAACTCAACAAATTGAAAAGCAAAACTTGAACAGGCTGGAACCCTCGTTTCAGCCTGTTTTTTGTTGCTTGTATTCCTTTAAACGCCCGCAAGTTTGGGCAGGCCCGGCACCCACTCATAAAGCATGGCAAACAGAACGAGAGCCAGCGCCAGCCTGTAGATCATGAAGATCAGGAAGCTCATGCGCTTGACCATCGCCATTAAAACGGCAATGGCTGCAAGGGCTGCAAAGAAGGTCAGGACAGCAGCCCAGATTGCATCGGAAGAAATTTCGATACCGGCTTCGATTGCATCAAGCGTTACGAAGGCACCTGCGCCGGCTATTGCCGGAATTCCCAGAAGAAACGAGAAACGGGCGGCTTCCGGGCGCTCAAATCCCAAAAAGCGTGCCGCCGTCATGGTGATCCCCGAGCGGCTCGTACCCGGTATCAGGGCAAGTGCCTGAGCCACCCCAATGATAAGCGCCGGAGGCAACTTCATGTCTTCCATCTTTTTCAAATGTGGTCCCATCAGGTCCGCCACATAAAGCAGAATGCCGAAAATCACCGCATTCCAGGCAATTACCTCGACGCTGCGCAGATCGTCAGCCCAACCTGATTTCTTCAGGAGGAGGCCGAAGAGTACTGCCGGAATGGTTGCCAGCAGGATATAAAGCGCCATGCGGCTGTTGTCGTTCATCCTGAGGCGCAGCAGGTCCAGCCCGCCACCGACGAGTTTGATGACATCGCGCCAGAAATAGGCAATCACTGCAAACAGCGATCCGACATGGACCATGACATCCACCAATTGCCCCTGGTCAGGCCATCCGGTAAAGGCGGGGATCAGCACCAGATGCCCCGATGATGAGATCGGCAGAAACTCGGTGATGCCCTGCACAATTGCCAGAACGATGATTTGTTCAATGGTCATGAAACCCCCGAATGTGGAAAGATACGCCGGGAAGCGCAAACTGCAGCTGTGCCGTCAAATCAGAATCGGCCAAACTGGCGTTCAAGCTCAAGCTTGCAGAGAATCAGGCAGCCCTCTATACCACTGTTTGGTTTCCAATATCTTTAGGATATTGCCGTTGCGGCAGGTCCTGTATTCGAGGCACTCAAACTCGTAATGCTCAAACTTTATCATCACCCAATGTCCGGAGCATCGCGATACATTCGCTTGATGTTGGCGGAATATGCCCTTTCGGCTGAATTCAGCGAGGAAAAGCCCTGGGCCCGCCGCACGGAATTCATGAGCCTCAATCCGGCCGGTACACTGCCTGTTCTCGTCGAGGAAAACGGCGATACCTTGTGCGGTGCTTTCGTCATTGGCGAATATCTCGATGAAACATCAGGCGCGATGATGCGGGAAAAAAGGCTGATGCCTGAAACCCATGCCGGGCGTGCAGAAGTGCGCCGTCTGGTCGAATGGTTCCTATACAAGTTCGAGGCAGAGGTCAGCCAGTACCTTGTCCATGAGCGGGTTTACAAACAGTTGATGAACAGCGCGGAAGGTGGCGGGTCGCCGGATTCCGCCGTGATCCGTGCCGGGCGAACCAATCTCAAGGCACACCTTCATTATCTTGGCTGGTTGTGCAATTCCCGCAACTGGATAGCCGGTGAGCGCATAAGTCAGGCAGACCTTGCCGCGGCGGCCACATTGTCCGTTCTTGATTACCTCGGAGAGGTTCCTTGGGAAAGCGAACCGGCAACCCGCGACTGGTACGCCCGTATCAAGTCGCGCCCGTCCTTCCGCCCGGTTCTTGCCGACAAACTGGCCATCCTGCCACCTGCCTCCCACTATATCGACCTGGATTTTTAGGGCCTGTCACGGGATGACCGGCAAGCCGAAACTCACCAGGGAACGCATTATCCGGGAATTCGAAAGACTGGGTTTTTGCCAAGCCCGCTTTACAGTTGCGCATTTGCCCGATGAGGTCGCGGACCGTCTGGATGCGTTTCTGGAGGATGGTTTTGAAGGGGAAATGACATGGTTGCGCGAGACACGTGACCGCCGGATAACGCCAAAGGCCATGTGGTCGGACGCCAGGAGTGCCATCATCCTTGCCATGAATTATGGCCCGGGTCACGACCCGCTTGAGACACTGCAAAAGCCGCTGGTCGGAAATATCTCGGTCTATGCCCGAAACCGCGACTATCATGACGTCATGAAGGGCCGGTTGAAGGAACTGGCCCAGAAGATCGCCAGCAGGAACAAATGTGCCGTCAAGGTTTTCGTTGATACCGCTCCACTGATGGAAAAACCCCTGGCCCACCAGGCGGGGGCAGGGTGGCAGGGCAAGCACACCAACCTGGTTTCACGCGAACATGGTTCATGGTTGTTTCTGGGCGTTATCCTGACGGATCAGGATTTCAGCATTGATGAGGCGGAAACCGATTACTGTGGAACCTGCAGGGCCTGTCTCGATATCTGTCCAACCAATGCTTTTCCCCAAGCCTACCGGCTCGATGCGCGGCGCTGCATTTCCTATCTTACAATTGAACATGCCGGACCTGTTCCCGCGGAATTCAGGAAGGCCATGGGCAACCGGATCTTCGGCTGCGATGATTGTCTGGCTGTTTGTCCGTGGAACAAGTTTGCGAGCAAAGCCAGCGAAGCCAAACTGAGCGCACGCGATGATCTGAACGAACCTGTGCTCAATGATTTGCTGTGCCTTGATGATCAGGCCTTCCGGGAGATGTTTTCCGGTTCTCCAATCAAGCGGATTGGCCGCAACCGCTTCCTCCGCAATGTCCTGATAGCGGCCGGGTAATTCGCAGAGTTCAAACTTGATCGAACCGGTCCGAGCGCTGCTGGGTGATGGCGATCCGTTGGTGCGCGGCGCAGCAGTATGGGCATTGGCACAACTTTTGGATCCTGATGCCTTTCAATTCCTGCGATCGCACCATATGACCGGAGAAAGCGATGAAAGCGTTCTTGCCGAGTGGCACTCGGCAAACAGCAAAGAGGTGGTAGTGTGACAGACCGGCAAGAAAAGTCCCTGTTCATTTTTGGTTTCGGGTTTTCCTCACTTTCAATAGCGCGACGTGCAAAGGGTGATTTCGGCAAGATTTGTGGTACGACGAGATCCCGTGAGAAGATGAACGCGATTGAGAAGGAAGATGTCATTCCCGTTCTTTTTGGCGGCGAGGAAGCCGACCCTTCACTGGCAGACCATCTCGCAGCGGCAACCCATTTGCTGATTTCGATCGGCCCCTACGAAGCCGGTGATCCTGTCCTTGATGCATTGGAGGCGGCGCTTTCAAAGGCAGATAAACTTGAATGGATTGGTTATCTGTCAACGGTCGGCGTTTATGGTGATCACAACGGCGAATGGGTGGATGAGACAACCGAAACAAGGCCGGTTTCCAAACGCTCGAAACAACGGGTTGCCGCCGAGAATGCGTGGCAGGGCTTTGCGGATGCCAGGGGCGTTCCACTGGCAATTTTCCGCCTGTCCGGTATATACGGTCCGGGAAGAAATGCCTTCATGAACATCGAAAAGGGTACAGCGCGGCGGCTTGTCAAACCGGGGCAGGTGTTCAATCGGATTCATCGCGAGGATATTGGAGAGGCTGTTGCCCTTGCTATGGCAAAGTCGGCTTCGGGCATATTCAACATTACCGATGATGAACCCGCTCCCCCTCAGGACGTTGTTGCCTTTGCCCATGAACTGGCCGGAACGCCGCCGCCCGATGAGATCGATTTCGAAACCGCAGAACTCTCGCCCATGGCGCGCAGTTTTTATGGTGAGAACAAGCGGGTTTCCAACGCCAGGTCGAAAGAGATTCTGGGACTTGAATATCGCTGGCCGAATTACCGCATCGCGTTGAACCGGATGTGGCAGGAAAAAAGCTGGCAGCCTGAAAACGCCTGAAAGCATTTTGCCAAACGGGTTGATCACGTTCTAATGTGATGCGATTGAGAGTGCGAAGACACTGTCACAAACCGTGGACAGCCAATTCTACAGGTATTTAATGAGTCAGCCCCGCTATCTCATCACCGGCTGCGGCCGATCGGGAACCAGCTTCTTTGCATCCGCACTGGATGCGGCAGGGCTTCATTGCGGTCATGAGGAAGTCTTTCATGTGTGGGGCGATAACGGCAAGCCGTTTACCTATGAGAGCTCTTGGTATGCGGCTCCTTTTATCGCTGAGGCGGAGGGTCTAACCCACGTGCTTCATGTGGTGCGCCAGCCGGAAAAGGTCATGGCCTCCTTTTATCGGATTGGTCTGTTGTCACCATCGGTCTGGCGTCACGTAACCTATGGCAGGCCTTTCCGTTTCTGGCTGCGCCGTTTCCTGAAACCGGGCGCGGCGATGAACCGGATCTGGTTTGTCTATGACCATCGTCGTTATTTCAGTGAGCGCACCCGCATCCTGGAAATCGAAGGGGAAATCAACCGGCTGGATGCCTATTGGACCCGTTGGAACACCATGATTGAGGCGGCAGCAAAAGAGCGAGGCGTCAACTACATGCGCGTGCGCCTTGAGGATTTTGAAGCCGAGCGGGCTGCAATCGGTGACTTTATCGGCCTTGACGCACCGCTGCCGATGATTGCGCCGACCAATGCCAAAACCAAATATGCAGACCGGCCCATGCCCGATTTTGCGCTTTCGCAGGAAGCCAAAGAGCTTGCCGAAAGATATGGCTACGATGTTTGACATCAAGATTTTCGGCGAGCGCAATACCGGAACCCATGCGCTGAGGGAATTGATCGAAACCAATTCCGCCAGCAGGTGTGCCCCGTCTGTTGCGCGCGAAGTCGACGAAAGGGTTGCCAAACGCCTGAAGCGATTGAAAATGCTTCGATGGATTGGCTTTTCCGACGAGAGGATATTGGGCAAGCGGGAAGAACTGCTCGATGCCGCCTTTGAAAATGCCGATGCACTGCACAGCTGGAAACACTGCGCGACCAATTTCGAAACTGTTGGCTCGCTGGAAAACGTGACGGTTCTCTTTCTCGTGCGCCATCCCGCTTCCTGGCTGCTGTCCCTGTTCAAAAACCCGTATCATCTGCTGCCGCCTCCTGATGGCACACTCGCAGATTTCATTTCCCGAAGGCGCAGGACAGTGGCGAGGGAACGGCTGGGCGAGGCAAGCCTCCGGCCGCTCGAAATCTACAATCTGAAGATTGCCAGCTATCTGAAATTGAGGTCGCAGTTGGAAGCGTCTGGAATGTCTTCCAGGATCATTCGCTTCGAGGACAACATCATCAATCAGCCGGGTGTTTATGAGGATATCCGCAACATGCTGGTCGATCCTGACGAAACCTTTTCGCCGGTGGTCAGATCCACCAAGTCCTCGGGCAAGACACTTGAGGAATATGCCGATTATTACCGGCGCGAAGCGTGGCGCACGCAATTGACGGGGTTAGAGGCAGCGATAGACAGTCAGGTGAACTGGGAACAAATCAGCGCCTTTGACTATCGCCCCGTCGGCTGAAATGCGCACCCGTCAAATGATGACACGGTTATAGCGCGATGCGCATGCCGTCCTTTCCGATGTGCAATTCGCCTTCCCATTCCGGTTTGACCGCCTGCTTCCAGTCATCATCGCCGAAACCGGGATCATCTGCCGGTATGAGGTGATTGAGGGCAAGGGCCTTGACCCCGGCAGCCTTGGCGATCTTCCCACAATCAGCGGCCATGGTGTGAGAGCGCAGCCAGTGTTTCATCAACCGATCGTCTGCATTGCCGATACGGGCCATCAGGGCGTCCAGCGCTTCCCCGAGCATTGCCTCATGAATCAGCAGGTCCGCTCCCATGGCAAATTCGGCCAGTGGCGGGAAATAGGTCGTATCGCCGGAAAAGACAACGGCCCTTGTTCCCGAGAAACGCAACGCGAACGTGTCGACAAGTGGTGGATGTTCGTTGCGAAGGGCTGAGATGGCTACATCGCCAATGGTTGCAACAGCGCCCTCATCAATAAGATGGATCGATACCAGTGCGGCGAGATCAGGCCTGCCTTCATCTTCCATTCTCAAATCAATATCGGCTTTCATCGATTGCAGAAAGAATTCCCAATACACCTCGATCCCCTTCGGCCCGAATATTCTGACCTTGTCCTTGAGACCGGTAACCCAGGCGGTATGCAGCAACGGGCCGAGGTCCAGATAATGATCGGAATGCATATGGGTGATGAAGATCGTTCGGATATCCTTGAGCGCAATACCCTGGTCCACAAGGCCGCGGGTAACGCCCAGTCCGCAATCCACGACGAACATTTGCCCGTCCAGGACAAGCAGGTTGGAGGTCGGATTGGTTGAGCCGGTGCGGATCGCAGGCCCCCCCTTGGTTCCCAGAAGTGCAACGAAGTTGGTTTCAGGTTTCATCGGATGGTTCACTTTCGACGATGGATTAAATTTGAATCAGGTGCTTAAAGGCTGGCAAAGCCTGCATCGAGCGCAGACAATACCTGATCTGCCTCGTCCTCGGAAAGGATCAGGGGCGGCGACATGATCAGGTTCGGGCCGGATACCCGGACCATGGTTCCGCTTTCATAGACGGCTTCCTGCAAGCGGAGGGGAATGTCCTTGCCGACAGGCGCCTTCGTCTTCCTGTCGGCGACGAGTTCAATCGCCGTCATCAGCCCATGACCGCCACGCACATCCCCGATGATATCATATTTTGCCATCAGCTTTTTAACGCCTTCAAAAAGCTGTGTCCCGCGCGCAGCAGCATTTGTTGCAACGTCAAGCCGTTTGGTCTCGGCAAGGCAGGCAAGAGCCGCCGCGGCACCAACGGGATGACCCGAATAAGTGTAGCCATGGCCGATTGCTGCCGCACCGGTCTTGTCGTTCTCAAAAGTCTCAGCAACGCCGGTTGAAAGCATCAGGGCACCAAAGGGAAAATATCCGTTGGTGATCGCCTTGGCGGTACACATCATGTCAGGCTTGATGCCCCAGAGCCGGGCGCCGCTCCATGCGCCCGTTCGCCCATAGGCGGTGATGACTTCATCAGTAATGAGCAGGATGCCGTTCTTGTCGCAGATTTCACGAATCATCGGCATGAAGGAGTGATGGGGCGGAATCACCCCGCCGGCACCAAGTACCGGTTCCATGATAAAGGCTGCAATTGTGCCCGGACCCTGAAACGCAATTTCATCCTCCAAAGCGGCTGCGCAGAGTTGCGCCAGCTTGGCAGGATCGGATTCATTGAACGGATTGCGGTAGGCATAGGGCGCGGGGATGTGAAAACAGCCGGGAAGGAGCGGTTCGTATGCCGTGCGGAAATTGGCATTCCCGTTAACCGATGCGCCGCCGAAATGTGTGCCGTGATATCCCTTCTTGAGACTGAGGAATTTCGTGCGTCCGTGTTCTCCCCTGATCTTGTGATACTGGCGGGCTAGGCGGAGGGCTGTTTCAACACTGTCCGAGCCGCCAGAGGTGAAAAAGGCGCGGGCCATGCCGTCCTCGGCAAAGAAGTCAGCAAGCTCATAGGAAAGCGAAATCACCGCATCATTGGAGGTGCCGCGAAAGGTCGAATAATATGGAAGGGCGTCGAGTTGGCGTTTGATCGCTTCCTTCACCGGTTCGCAGGAGTATCCCAGGTTCACATTCCAAAGACCGCCCACCGCATCGATGGTCTGTTTGCCATCGATATCGGTAATGCGAACGCCTTCTCCGCCGGTAATGATCCTTGGCGGATTTGCCAGGCTGTCAGCCGGATGCGCCATTGGATGAAACATGTGGCGCGCGTTGTTCTCTTTCAGAAAATTGGCGCTGTGCTTGTTCATTTGTGTTCTCCGTGCTCTTTCGGTTATGCAACCCTCAGGCTGCCTGCCGCCAAAGAGACTTCAGTTGAAGCGGGATACTTCCGCCAAGTTGCTGCGAAATAGCGTGTGAAGCGCGCCGTAAACCGTCAACCAATTCCGGCTTTTTTCCGGGATCAAATCGCGAAGCCGGAATGGCAATCGCAACGGTACCGTAGGCATGGGGACCGACCTCAAAAAATGGGACTGCAACAGAACAAACATCTTCTTCATAAGACTGATCTGAAAATGCGAAGCCTTTGGCGCGTATGTGTTCAACGGCATCCCTGAGCGTCTGAAGATCGGTTATCGTATTGGATGTGTAACGGGCAAGATCCTTCGAAGTCAGGGATTCAAGAAGCTTTGGAGGTCCGAATGCCAAAGCCGTCAAACCTGAAGATGTTGCGTGCAGGGGCAACATTTCCGCCTCGCTGAAATTCACCCGGGTAGCGGCATTGCTTGCGTCGAAATAGTAAACCGGCGACATTTCAGTGTTTTGGATGATTGAGCAGTGAACCAGTTCGCCAACCTGTCGGGCCAGTTGGTCAACACATTGTGAAACGATACGCCTGGTTGGAAAACTCTTTTCGCGTACCGCCGACAAGCGCAAAATGGCTCCGCCAAGGCGGTATTTTCGGTTGCCCGGATTTTGTTCGAGAAAGCCGTTGCGTGCCATTTCACTCAAATGGCGATGCACTGTCGCCTTGTCCTGCCCCGATAGTTTCGTGAAATCCATCAGACCAAGTTCAGGCGTGCTTTCTGAAAAATAATTCAGCAAATTCAATGCTTTGGAAATTGTACCCATATCGAACTTCTCCGCGTCAAACGCAGATTTCCTCCTCAATTCTCGCGCCATGTTGACAGAGTTGGTTTTTCGTATCAAGATAAAAATGCAACCGATGGTTCAAATAATGAACCTATTCAAGGGAGGAATAGATGAAATCGCTGCTCAAGCTGGCGCTGGCCGCCACTGTATCCATTGGCGCCCTCGCAACAGCCCCGGCCATGGCCGAGTATCCGGAAAAGCCTGTGGAATTTGTTGTTCCATGGCCTCCAGGTGACCTTGAAGATGTGCTGACCCGTATGATTGCCGAAGACTTTCAGGCAAAATACGGCTCACCTGCCGCAGTCGTTAACAAGCCCGGAGGTGGCGGTGGCCCGTTCCCCGGAGCCATTTACGTGGCCAATGCCCCGGCTGACGGATACACTATCGGATCCTTTGTGATCGGTATTCCGATGCTTGGTCACAAGATCGGTATTCCCGAGCTTGATCCCGAAAAATTTGATCCGCTGGGCATCTTCCTGACCTATCCATTTGTCATTGTTGCCGGCGAAAACGCACCTTATGACGACATTGATGGGCTTGCAGAACATGCAAAGTCGAATGATGTCGCTCTTGGACATTTCGGTGCGCCGCTTCCCCCGACGAAAGTTACGATGGCGCTTGCCAAGTCAAAAGGCTTCAGCTTTGCGTCCGAGGCCGCTTTCGATGCGCTCGATTGCAACACCCTTGCTTCCGGCGATGTGGATGTCATCAACACCACGCTGCAACTGGTTCTGCCTTGCCTCGACAAGGTGAAGGTATTGGCCTCGATTGGCAGTGAGCGCATTCCGCTTACGCCGGATACGCCTACGGTTGCCGAAATCGCTTCAGACCTTGATCTGTCTTTGTGGAACGGTCTTTTTGTTCGCAAGGAAACGCCCGCTGATGTGCGTGAGAAAATCATCGCGGTCGCAAAGGAAACCATGGCCTCTGACCGGGTGAAAAAGCTTGCCGCTGAAACCGGCGCTGCTGTCTATTGGCAGGATGCGGAAGAATCGGCTGCCCGCATTGCGAAGGATTCTGGGACCTTTGCAAACATCAACGCGATGCTTGAATAGCCGCTTGCGCCCTTCGGCAATTTGAAAACGGTGGCGTGACTGTCACGCCACCGCCTTGTTTCTGCAATGGGGTTGATGGCAAATGCTTGGCCGGTTCCAGACATTGAAGCAGATGTTTCAGCGCTATCGTCGCCCTGGAAACTTTTTCTTTGCTTCCGCATTTCTCGCTGTCTCGCTGACCCTGCTCAGCCAGTTGGGCAATCAGGTAAGCTGGCTGTCGTCCACGAAATGGTCCTCGCAACCTGCTTTGTGGCCGGCAATTGCCGTCATCGGAATGACAGTTTTTGCCGTCTTGAACTGGATCAGTTCACTCGTTTCTCCGCGCATTGAAGGAAGATGGGAGGAGGTGGCCGTCTGGCTTCAGTCTCTGGAGTTCGTGGTCTGGTTCATGGCTTATGTGGTCGCCGTGCCAAGAGCGGGATACCTTCCCTCAACAATTGCGTTTGCCTTTATCCTCACCTTGAGAATGGGCTACCGCTCAAGGAAAATGTTCGCGGCATCAGTGCTGACTGCCATTGCCGTTGTCGTGGTTTTCAAGTCATTCCTGCAGGTCAGGGTGCCCGGCGGACAAGTCTATGAATACCTGCCCGACGCCCTTCGTTCTTTCATGCTCACCTATCTTTAGGAACCCAAATGGAAGACATTGTTTCCGCCATTGGCCTGATCGCCAGAATTGATGTTTTTATAGCCTTGTTGATTGGCTCAATAGGCGGAGTGATTATCGGCGCAATCCCGGGTGTTGGCGCGGCGGTCGCAATCGCCATCCTGCTTCCGGCAACCTTTTCCCTTGAGCCGCTCGTGGGCCTGACCATGCTGCTTGGCATCTATGGCTCGTCCATGTATGGCGGCGCGATCCCGGCTGTCCTGATCAATACGCCCGGTACAGCGGTCAACGCATTGACCACCTATGACGGTTACCCGATGACAGAAGCCGGTGAAGCCCGGCGCGGGATTTCCCTTGCCTATTCAGCCTCGTTTTTCGGTGGTGTTTTCGGTATTCTGTGCCTGATATTGCTGTCACCGGTGCTTGCATGGATCGCCCCGCAATTTGGCAGCCGCGAGATATTCCTTGCCGCCCTTCTTGGCATTATTCTGGTGGTTCTGGCTCATCGCGGTCAGATATTTGCAGCCGGAATGCTCGCCTTCTTCGGCATTTTTCTGAACACGGTCGGCCTTGAACCAATCAAGTACACGAAACGCTACACATTTGAACAAAGCTGGCTGTCATCCGGTTTCAACCTGATCGTTGTGGTGCTTGGCCTGTTTGCCCTGTCCCAGGCATTCCTCTTGTTGACACAGAAGGATGAAAGCCCGAAAGCGCAGCCACTCAAAGGGTCGCTGTTTTTAGGATTGAAGGAACTGCTCGGTCACAAGCGTGTCGCATCCGTTGCCTCCGGTTTTGGTGTGCTGATGGGCATGATCCCGGGCGTGGGCGAATTCACAGCGCAGTTCATGTCATATACCTATGCGAGGAAAACCTCGAAAAATCCGGAATTGTTCGGCAAGGGATCACCCGAAGGGTTGATTGCTTCCGAGGCAGCAAATAACGCAGTTCCTGCTGCCGCCATGATTCCCCTGCTTGCTCTTGGTATTCCCGGCGAAGCGCTGACGGCGATGATGCTGTCGGTGTTTTACGTCCACAATGTCGTTCCAGGTCCACAGCTTTTTCAGAACAATATAGACTTCGTCTATGCCCTGTATCTGGCGATGCTTTTGCTGAACATCATCGTCATGGTGTTCCTGCTGTTTTCAACAAACCTTCTAACCCGCATCATTCAGATACCTACGAGGTTCCTTGGAATCGTGATCCTGATCCTCGGCTTTGTCGGTGTTTATTCACTGCGTAACTCGACGGTGGATTGCGCCATTGCGGCCGGTTTTGGCGTCTTCGGCCTGATCCTCAAGCGGCAGAACCTCCCCATTGTTCCGATCATTCTCGGCATGGTTCTTGGCGGCATCATGGAAACCAAGCTCCGCAGCGCAATGGCGAGAGTCAAGGAACCACTCGATTTCATTGATCGCCCGATTGCCGCTATTCTTTTTGGCCTGATCATTCTGGTGCTTTTCCTGCATGTGCGAACGCTGATCATTGAGCATCGAAACAAGGCAGAGGAACCGGATCACGACATGCATGACTCGCAGCAGCGTTAGGACAGGATAATGGATCAATCAGCCATAGACGAACTTCGCCAATTGCCGCTACCCCCTCAGAACCATCTGATTGACGGCAAGAACGTGCCGTCATCCTGCGGAAAGACAATGGATGTCGTCTCACCGATTGACGGCTCGATATTGACAACCGTGGCCCGCGGTAGCGCGGATGACATGAAGGCGGCCATCAAGTCTGCAAGAGCCGCATTTGAAGATGGGCGCTGGAAGAACATGCCACCCGCCCGGCGCAAACAGATCATGCATCGTTGGGCCGATCTGATTGAAGCCAATGCACTGGAACTGGCGGTATTGGGCGTACGCGATAACGGCACCGAAATATCGATGGCAATCAAGGCGGAGCCCGGTTCGGCAGCCGCAACAATCCGTTACTATGGCGAAGCCATCGACAAGGTCTACGGCGAAATAGCGCCAACCCAAAATGACATTCTGGGCCTCATTCACAAGGAACCGGTGGGTGTTGTGGGTGCAATTATCCCGTGGAACTTTCCCCTGATGATCGGCGCGTGGAAAATCGGCCCTGCCCTTGCTGTCGGCAATTCGGTTGTCCTCAAGCCACCTGAAACCGCATCTCTGTCGCTGATCCGTATTGCCGAACTGGCGCTTGAGGCTGGTCTGCCCGAAGGCGTTTTGAATGTCGTAACCGGTGAGGGCGCGGTTGTTGGAGAAACAATGGCGCTTTCCATGGAAGTTGATGTACTGGCCTTTACCGGTTCCGGCGGCACGGGACGCCGCCTGCTGGAATATGCGGCCCGTTCAAACATGAAGCGCGTCTATCTTGAACTTGGCGGCAAGTCGCCGCACATCGTGTTTGCCGATACAAAAGATCTCGATCATGCGGCAAGGATCGTGGCCTCCGGCATCTTCCGCAATTCCGGTCAGGTTTGTGTTGCAGGCTCAAGATTGCTGGTCGAACGGTCAATTCAAAAGGACTTTTCCGAGGCTGTGGTCCAGGCGAGTGCCGCCTTGCAGCCCGGTGATCCTTTGCGCCTTGATACGCAGATTGGCGCCATCAATTCCGAGCGGCAACTCATGCAAAACCTGGCCATGGTCGAGAATGCAAAGGCGGAAGGCGGGGAAATCCTGCTTGGCGGCCACCGGTGTCTAGAAGAAACCGGTGGCTATTATATGGAGCCTACCATCGTCTCCAATATCAAGCCGGAGAACAGCCTGTTTCAGAAGGAAGTCTTCGGGCCGGTTCTTTCAGTCACATCCTTCGAGGATGAAGCAGAGGCAGTCGCCCTTGCAAACGGAACATTATACGGCCTTGCAGGCGGTGTTTGGACTTCGGATATTTCGCGCGCCCACAGAATGGTTCGGGCACTTCATTGTGGTGTGGTCCATGTGAATACGTATGGCGGTCCGGATGTGACAGTGCCGCTCGCAGGGGTTGGCCAGTCCGGCAATGGGTCGGACAAGTCGCTGCATGCAATCGAAAAATACATCAATCTCAAAACGGCCTGGGTGCAATTGTGATGGCAGCTTCCAGATCGAATATCCTGCAAAGGCGCAGGCAACTGCTCGGTCCCAATGTGCCGACCTTCTATGAAGAGCCGGTGCATCTGGTCAGGGGGGAAGGTGTTTGGGTGTGGGACGCGGAAGGGAGACAATATCTCGACTGTTATAACAATGTCCCTCATGTAGGTCATTGCCACCCGGCGGTTGTCGAGGCCATCTGCAAGCAGGCAGCAACACTGAACACCCACACGCGCTACCTTCATGATGGTATTCTGGACTATGTCGAACGCCTGACCTCAACCTTTGATAAGCCAATGACAACGGCCATCCTTACCTGCACCGGATCAGAAGCCAATGACATCGCGCTGCGCATGGCAGAGGCGGTAACGGGAAAGCGCGGAATTATCGCCACGGACCATACTTATCATGGAAACACTGCCGCTGTTGCGGCGCTCTCACGAACCAACATACCGGCAACCGGCGATAGCAGCCATATCCGCCATGTTCCTGCGCCCGACAGCTATCGTACGTTGGGAGGGGAGGCGGGAAGGGCGGATGCACATACCTTTGCCGCCAAAATAGGTGAGGCAATTGAGGAACTGGAGAAATCCGGTATCGGTTTCTCGGCAATCATCTTGTGTCCGGCATTCCTGAATGAAGGCTTTCCAATCCTCGAATCCGGTTGGCTTGACCCGGCCATGGAAGTGGTTCGAAAGGCGGGCGGTGTTTTCATAGCAGATGAAGTGCAGCCCGGATTTGGTCGCAACGGATATGCATTTTGGGGACATCAGCGGATCGGTGTCAGGCCTGACATTGTCACGCTTGGCAAGCCGATGGGCAATGGCCATCCTGTGGCAGGAGTTGTCACATCGCCCGAGATTATCTCCGCGTTCAGAAATTCATTTCGCTACTTCAACACCTTCGGTGGAAATCCAGTTTCGTGCGCGGCGGCCATGGCCGTACTCGATGTGATCGAGCAGGAAGGGCTGCAGGAAAACGCAAGAATCGTTGGCGAATATGCACGCATCGGCTTGGGCCAATTGGCTCAAAGCCACGAATGCATTGGTGATGTTCGCGGCTATGGCCTGTTCTTCGGGGCTGAGCTGGTGGCGGACCGCCATACCAGAACGCCAGCGCCGAATTTTGCGAAAAAGGTTGCCAATGCGATGCGCCAGCAAGGCGTCCTTTTGAATGTTCTCGGCATTCATTACAACACGTTGAAAATCCGGCCGCCCATGCCTTTCAGCAAGGCCAATGCGGACCTGATGCTTGAAGTGCTGGACGGTGTTTTGAGCGATCTTGGGCCAGCCCATGATTGAGACTGTCGTCCGCAAGGCGCTGGAACTGTGGGGGATGGAGGGCGCAGATGTTTCCCTGGCTGCCCACCGGGAAAACACGGTGTTCAGGCTTGGTTTTCAAGGTCTCGATTATGCTCTCCGCCTGCACCGTCCCGGTTACAGAAACCGGTTCGAACTGCAATCAGAACTGGAGTGGATGAACTGGTTGAAGACCAACGGCTTGAGAACACCGGAACCGGTCACTTCAGGTAACGGTAGTTTGTGTCATAAGATCGATGGTATTGTAGTGGATGTTCTGTCGTGGCTCGACGGAGAAACCCTGACGAGAAAAATGCAGTCTGCAAGTGCCGATGAACTCGACACCATCTTTTTGTCACTCGGCAGGACAATGGCCGAACTTCACAATAAGTCTGACGAATGGGACGTGCCGAACGGTTTTCAAAGGCCATCCTGGAATCTGGAAGGACTGGTAGGTGAGGCCCCGGTCTGGGGGCGCTTTTGGGAAAATCCCGTCCTGACGCCGGAGCAATGCGAAAAACTGGTTGATGCAAGGGCTGCTGCAAGGGAATTGTTGGACACCAGAGCGCCGCAGCTCGATTATGGCCTTATCCATGCAGACATTATTCCCGACAATGTTCTGGTCTCGGGCTCCGAAACAAGCCTTATCGATTTCGACGATGGCGGTTTTGGCTTTCGCCTTTTTGACCTGGCAACAACCCTCAACAAGATACCCGGAGGGGGCAAGGGTGTGGACTGCCAATCCGCGTTTCTCAAGGGATATCAGTCTGTTCGACAAATTGATCTTGCCTGTTTGCCGCTTTTCAGCGCGCTTCGATCCTTCACCTATATCGGCTGGATCATGACCAGGCTGGATCAACCTGATGCAAAGGCGCGTTTGCAAAAATTTCTTGCTGCCGCAGAACTGCATTTTTCAGTGTTGAAGGAGTGACCGCCATGACCGGAAAACTTCCCGAGACCGCTCCGGTCGTTATTGTTGGCGGCGGTATCATCGGCCTCTCAACCCTTTATCATCTCGCCCGGCGTGGCGTGAATGGCGTCCTTCTTGAGCGAAAAAGGATTGCTTGCGGCACGACGTGGCATGCCGCCGGTATCGTTGGCCAATTGCGCGACAGCACGGCACAAACCGAACTTGGAAAATACACTGCGAAACTGTTTCGCGATCTCGAGGAGGAGACCGGCCAGGCGACCGGCTACAAACCCAATGGAACCATTAACATAGCGCTTGGTGATGTGCGCCACGAGCAATTGCTGCGTACCCATGACCACGCCCGGCGCATGGAAGTCGAAACGCGACTTCTGGTCAGGGAAGAAGTTGCAGAAAAATGGCCGTGGATTGTAACGGATGATGTTAGGTCGGGCTTGTTTGTGCCCACAAATGGTCAGGTTAATCCGCTGGATGTTTCAGTGGCGCTCGAAAAGGGTGCTAGGCAAATGGGGGCGCAACGATTTGAAGGCGTGGAAGTCACCGGGCTCATCATTCGCAACGGCAAGGTCGAGGGTGTAAAAACCACTCAGGGTCACATCATAACTGGCAAGGTCCTGATCGCCGGAGGCATTTGGAGCCATCTCTTCGCCAAAGCCCATGGCATCACCCTTCCCCTGCATGCGGTTGAACACTTCTACATTGTCACCGAACCGTTGGAAGGCTTGCCGCGCAATCAGCCGATCCTCAATATCGCAGAAGAACGCATTTACATGAAGGAAGATGCCGGCAAGCTGCTGATTGGTGCTTTTGAGGCATTGGGCAAGCCATGGGCTACTGATGGCATTCCCGAAAACTTCGAATTTGATGAACTGCCCTTTGACCTGGAGCATGTGGAAAAGGAACTCGAGGTCATGTTTGCCAGAATGCCCGGACTGGGCAAAACGGGTATTCAGACGTTTTTTAATGGGCCGGAGAGTTTTACCCCTGACGGGCGGCCATATCTGGGCCCGGCTCCTGAAGTCAACGGCATATTCATGGCCGCAGGCATGAACTCCAACGGTATCCTGAACTCCGGGGGTGTCGGTCTGACCATGGCGGAATGGATACTGGACGGCATGCCTTCGCGCTCCATGGGCGCCTTGTCAGCCGTTCGCGCGCACCCTTTCCAGGCGAATACCAGCTACGTCCGTGACCGCAGTGCCGAGTCGATCGGTTTTCACTACGGGATTGCCTGGCAGGGTCGTCAGGTGGCGACCGCACGCAATATCCGCAAATTGCCATTGCATGACAGGCTCGCCGAGGCAGGCGCGGTATTTGCGGAACGTATCGGCTGGGAAGTGCCGATGTATTATGATCGTAAAAACCCGTCCTGGAGTGATGTGCCGGCATTGGGATGGAAGCCGTGGTCGGGACAGGTGAAGGAAGAATCGCTTGCGGCCCGCGATACAGCCGTTCTGATTGATCAGTCAATGTACGCCAAGATACTGGTGCAGGGTCCCGATGCGGTCAGGGCACTCAACCGGGTTTGCGGTGCCGAAATGGATGTCTTGACCGGCACTTCGGTTTATACGCAATTCCTCAATGAGCGGGGCGGCATTGAGGCGGATGTCACGGTCACCCGCATTGATGATCAGGCATTCATGGTCGTCACCGGGCACCCCTCACAAACAAGGGACAAGGCATGGATCAGGATGCACGCTGATCCGCAATGGCGATTTGAAATCTTTGATGCCACTTCCGCCTACAGCCTGCTGAGCATTCACGGCCCGAAGGCAAGAACCATCCTGTCGGCGATTTCCGGCGATGATCTTTCCAATGCGGCCGTTCCCTTTGGTGCCGCCCGCGAAATTGACATGGCCTATGCAAGGGGGTGGGCAATTCGTCGCTCCTTCCTTGGTGAACTCGGTTACGAACTGATGATGCCGAGCGAATTTACACAAGGTGTTTATCAGGCCCTGCTGGAAGCAGGCATTCCGCACGGACTGCGTCACATGGGCATGTTCGCCATGAATTCTTGTCGGCTGGAAAAAGGCTTCAGGCACTTTGGTCATGATATTGGAGAAGACGATACGCCTTACGAGACTGGCCTGGGCTTTGCTGTCGATCTTGACGGGAAAGAAGCGTTTGTCGGCAGAAAGGCATTGGCCGCCCAAAAGGCTGCTGGACCCGCAACTGTTCATCGCACTGTCTCGCTTATGGTGGAAGAATTGGTGGCTGAAACAGGTCCTTGGCTCAGCCACAATGAGCCGGTTTGGAAGAACGGCAAAATTGCCGGGCATGTGACATCGGGGGATTATGGCTTCAGGCTTGACCGCATGGTTGGTCTTGCCAGTCTTCAACACCCCGAAGGAGTGACCAGCGAGTGGATTGATGAAGGGGGTTTCAAGGTTCAGATCGCTGGCAAAATGTATCAGGCGGCAGTGCAACTGGCACCGTTTTATGATCCACGGGGTGAAATGATGCGGGGTTGAAAATTCCGGAAATTTGGAGGAAAAGAATGACAGACAAGACCATCTTGGTGGTAGGGACCTACGACACCAAGAATAATGAACTCGAATACATGGTTGAACGCATCAGCGCCTTGGGTGGCGGGACGCTTTCAATGGATGTCAGTGTTCTGGGCGATCCGGAAAACCCGACGGATATTTCCAAGCATGATGTGGCCGGTGCCGCAGGAAGTTCGATACGCGAGGCTATCGATAGCGGCGATGAAAACACTGCCATGCAGATCATGTCAAAGGGCGCAAGTGCGATTGCTGCCAGACTGTTTGGTGAGGGCAGGTTTGATGGCGTGGTAATTCTCGGCGGAACAATGGGAACCGATCTCGCACTGGATGTTTGCCGAGCGCTACCGATTGGAGTTCCCAAATATGTGGTCTCCACGGTTTCCTTCTCTCCCCTTATTCCTCCGGAAAGATTGTCTGCTGATATCCAGATGATCCTGTGGGCGGGCGGGCTTTATGGTCTGAACTCGCTTTGCAAGTCTTCCCTTTCGCAGGCGGCAGGAGCCGTGCTGGGGGCTGCAAGGGCAGTGCAGCCGCCGGACGGCGAAACCCCGATCATCGGCATGACCGCGCTTGGAACATCCTGTCTGAGATATCAGAAATATCTCAAGCCCGAATTGGAAAAACGGGGGTTCGAAGTGGCTGTTTTCCATGCGACCGGAATGGGCGGCATGGCTTATGAGAGCATAGCGCGCGAAGGCGGTTTTGCCTGCGTGATGGATTTTGCCCTGCCGGAGCTTGGCAATCTTCTTGCAGGCTCCGCCATTAATGGTGGTGCTGACAGAATGTTAAATGCGGGACGGGCAGGAATTCCCCAACTGGTCGCGCCTGGATGCCTCGATCTCATCGATTTTGCCGGATGGCAGGACATTCCCGAACGGTATCGCGATCGCCCCTTCCACGCCCACAACCGGTTGATAAAGTCTTCCGGACTAAATGGTGACGAACGTCGCGAAACAGCTAGGGAAATGGGAAGGCGCCTGTCTGCAAGCAAGGCCCCGGTCCACGTTATCATGCCAAGGCATGGCGTTGAAGAATGGGACCGCGAAGGCGGCGATGCCCATGACCCCGAGGCCTTTGCCGAGTTTCTTGATGAAATGGGCAGGTCCTTCGATGCGCCTGTCGGTTATGAGGAAATCGACTGCCACATCAATGACGAGGCTTTCGCTGTACGGGTTCTGGAAATCTTCGACAGCTGGCTGGCAGATGGCACGGTGAGGAAATAGGGAAACCCTGCACATGTTTTATTAGCCAACTGTAGTGTCCGGTTGCGTTTGGTTTATTCGGCTTCCCTTGGCCCGGCGGTCAATCAGCTCTTTTAAAGAGCAGGGATTTCCTATTTTCGATCTGCTGAAAATTTATCCGCGATAAGTGCGGGCGGACAAGGGTTCGCTTTCCAGCAGTTCGCGGAACATTTCTAGGATTGCGGTTTCGGGCGGGGAGTATTTTCGGCGAGGGTTGGTAATGATGTAGATGCTGACCGAAGGGAGTTTGCCATAGGGCGGCAGTTGACGGAGGAGACCGGCATTCACATCACGCCCGGCCACATGCATTGGCAGGGCACCCACTCCCACATTGGCAATGATCATCCGCCGTACTTCGGTAAGGTTGGATGAAATGCCCCGCAATCCCGGCGCCAGCTTCGCTTTTTCCTTGAGCCGGATAACCGAATCCAGAGGCCCGCCCTCAATTTCTGTCTGGAAAGATACCGACTGCTCGCCTTTGAGGTCATCCGGCCTGATTTCCGGTTTTGCAAACAGGCGATGGCGGTGACCGCAGTAAAGCGCAAAATATTCTCGGAAGAGTTCACGGGCTTCAATGCCTTTTTGCGGCCCTTCCAGAAGGCATATCCCGAAACTGGCCTGATTTTGGCGGATACGGTTTGCCACCTCGGAACTTTCCGCAACCACGATTGAATAGGTGATCTTGCGATGCTGGGAAACGAATTTTTCGAGGATGGCATCGAAGTGCGGTGATACAACGTGGCTGGTCATCATGATGCTGACATGGCCGGTCAATTCCTCTTCACCGGTGTCCAGCAGGGCAGGCAGTTGGGATACTGCTCCAAAAATGGTCGAGCACTCGGCATAAAGGATTTCTCCAGGACGGGTGAGTTTGAAGCGGTTCGGTTTGCGTTCCACTAGAAGGTGACCCGTAGACTCCTCGAGGCGCTTAAGGGCGCTGCTAATCGTTGGTTGCTTCAGTCCCAAAAAATCTGCGGCCCGGGAGATGCTTCGTTGTTCAACGACAACCATGAAAGTCCGCAGGAGATTCCAGTCGAGGTTCCAGGGAAATCTTTGTTCGTAAGGTTTCAGCATTGATCAAATCTATAATTAGAATTTCAAATATCTATTTGCACGATGATTTGATGCATGCAAGCCTCTTGTTCCGGGAGTCCGGCTACCAAGTTTCGGCACCGTGAGCCCATTCGCCAAACATGATCAAACGACAGGGAGAAAGAAATGAATTATCGACGCAAACTACTCAAATC
>CAVQPI010000006.1:0-173813 GCA_963714735.1 uncultured Alphaproteobacteria bacterium | reverse complement strand
CCTCTTTACGGATAGTGTGAGTATTTTTGTCGGGGATCATCAAGTGTTGAAAATTGCCAAGTCCAGTCCGGTCTGAAAAGTCAGAGAATTTTCCCGGTCCGACAAGCAATACTGGCCGGTCGCAAATGGTCTTCATTAAGGGAACCAGATGACCGCTGACAGCCCATCTCTTGAAAATCGTTCCATCCAGACACTCATAATTACCGGCAACTGATTGTTTATTGCTCGATGAATTGTTTATGTGGTGATCAAAGTTTGGTATCATCGGCAGGGCGGCATCGCCAATAACAACAGGATATCCAGAAAGTGCAAAACACGATGTTGTATCGCTTAGCCATTTCCTCGTATCGAGCCAACTGAAAAACTCCTGAAAAAAACCTTCAGAAAAATTCCCGTTTTCAGGCCATAATATCCTGGCATATCTGCAACCCAGAGCAAATTTTTGTGCCTTCTTGACCTTAAAAATCCCGAATGTTCTTCCATTATCGATATTAGTTTTTCCCACCGCTGCCAGACTATCCACAATCCATATGATCTCCTCTGGCAAACCGGTGTCGGTATTTCCGCATTGATCCTTGAAACGAATTCATCAAAGCCGGGTCAAAGAAATGAAACTCCACCGAATCAACCACTTCAATATGTTCTTCCTGATTGCCCAGCTGGCGGGCTCGCCGTGGAGAGACAAGCGGCGGCTGAACAGGTTTGGAAACAAACATCGTCACACCCCCTTTGGGGTTTATGTGATGTTTGAAGGTTTTCAGGAAATCGTCCAATTTGGCATTCTTGATTTGTCCGTACATCAAATGCTGATTAGGACGTTGTCGTATTCCCGTCTTCGTAAAGAGCTGCAAATACCGTTGGGTCGAACATCGGGTTGGGCATAAGACCATTTTCGATGCCGATGGAAAAAAAATGCTGCTCGGGGGTAAACTGGAAATAGTCTAAAAGTGAACCGTCAGTTCTTGATATAAGTCTCCTCATCAAAAGAGACCTTGTTTGAGATTATTAATTAACCAATTCAACAAATTCATTATTATCCCCCAGCTATTTTCGATCTTCGGCTTTTTATCTGGTTACCACCGAAACCTTACCTGTCAACGAATTCAAGTTGCAAAAGGTTCATGGCCCCATTAGTTATTTCAGTCATTCAGCGCCTTCGACGATCAAAACCTTTTCCTCATAGTATCTGGTCGGCTTATTTAAACGACCGGGGCGCCTGCAGAGAGGTTGTTGTTGGTCAGAACCGTCATGCAAAATGCGATCCAACGGATACAGCAGCCAACTGTGATTTGCCGGATGTCGAATAAGTTTGGCATCCGTGACAGAAATGTAGCATTTAAGCTAACCGGTGTCCTTTTCTTTGTGGGTAGGATAATGAAAAAATCATTCATGACATCTCTTTCGAACTGGCTTTCAACCGAGATAAAGAGAAGCCCGGTGAGCAATTGGAGGGATTCAGGCAAGCCTTTTGCAGATGATTTGAAAGACCAGCAGATGTTTATTGGTATCGAGCGCGCAGAAAGCAGGAACGTCATGGCTGTCTGATTACCTCAAGAAGTCATCCGGAGGTATTCCATTCACCGGTCAAGGAACTGAACTTTTTCAACAAATTGTTGGATAATCCGCTGAATAACGATGATGCGAATTTTCGATTAAGGCGTATCGAAACCAGTCCTGCTTGATATTCCGCCCAATCGGCCGATAAACTCGAATCGCATCCAACGATTGCTTGATATTGCTGCGACCCGGAAAAATAGGAACGGATGAAAGGGCCTATTTCGATTATTTTGCCAGCCGAATTGGCAATGAGCGCATTTTTGGTGAGATTTCACCATCCTATTCGCATCTTTGGTGTTGAAGGCTACAAAAAATGGCAGCACCACCCACTCCGATATGCGGATCATATTCTGTTACGCGATCCCGTAGAGCGGACCTGTTCAAGCATAAGGCATACATGGCGCTATCGGCCCAATCTGAGCCTGGAGGAAATCCTTGCGACCATTGATCCCGCAAGCCCGTATTACTTTAGAAGCGATTACGGGCCGACAATGGATGCGGTTCATTCTGTTTTCGGAGAGGATCGTGTTAGATTCAGTGCTATGAAACCATGTTTTTCCGAAAACGTAATTGCGGATTTTTGCAAATTCTTGGGTATCAGCTACCACAAGCCGAATTTTGCCCATCATACAAATGTGGCACGAACCAGGAAAATATGACGCTGATAAATTGCGGCTTCGCGAAAAACTAGACCCAATATATAAAGACATGGTCAGCCGAATGGGAAATAAATTACCTAGTAGCTGGAAAATCTGATTTTTTATCAAGCCGATATGGTGCTTTGAGGCTTAAATCCTCCACCAATTAACAGCAAATCTTTGCCCCTTATCCAGAGATAATAACAAGGCACCTTCATCGCCTGCAACCACAGATGGGCAATCTAAGTATTGCCGCCGGAATGACTCTCACCGATTAATTCAGAAGGACACCCATTTATGGTGAGAAAAACTAGCTAGCAGAATTCGGTCTTTCAGAGAAATAAAGCTCGCGGTTGCAGGCAGAACGTGTCGCTAAGGCCGGTAAAGGTCTGAGGATTATCCGTAAACGACTGTATCTCTTAGAGTTTTCCGACTTAGCCGACTTGCCGACTTAAGAGGAGGTATAGAGCCGCTGCTCAAGGCGCGTGTCCTCTAGTCAAGAAACGCTCGCTCGGGCAAACCTCATTTAAGGTCGGTAAGTCGGCTAAGTCAGTAAACCGTTAACAGATCAAGGTTTTATCGCTACCGACCCCAGAGCGGAGTCGGTTGAAAGTCGGTTCAGAAGAACTCGCCATCAGTCCAGTCGGGCGTGTCATCCCATTCCTGTGTGGGTAAGTCGGGGCACCTGTTCCAACTCGCCCGTGCCTCTGCCAAAGTCGAGAAAAGGCAAAATGTAGCCCGATGGACGCCCCTTCCTGCTCTTCAGATCCAATCCGTTGATCTCAGGATACTGCATTTGCGGTAACTACGCCGCGCGTCAGCCGCTGGACGTCATCCTTGAATTCATTTGTTGCAATGAATGGCCTTGCGTCGGTACCACGTGGGTCATTAGCAGCCTCAAAGGGCAAATTCCCCTCTCGCAGCATGTCCAGTACCACAGCATGCAAAGGGTCAAGGCTGCGCGCCCGCTGGTCCTCCAAAGCGGCTGTATCAGGTCGGTCATCCCTCGGATGCCAGTCGCCAAGATCGATCGCCAGAAGGTCGTAGAGCATCGCCTGAAGTCCCGCGTTCTCGATCTCCGCATAGAGCGACTTAAAGTATTCTCTTTCCTGTCGGTGCCTATCCGACACGTCAAAGACGGCGTAGCGCCGCTCATACGGCCCGGCGGGCACAATCCACTCGCTATTGCTCGATATCACAACATGCAACATGTGGGGCCAAGACACCGCATCCTTACCTTTGCCTTCAATTGTCAAGGTTGGTTCAGTCAGGAAGGTTTTGATCTTGGCTTCGGCCTTACGGTCCCCATCCCAGATTATTGCCTCGTCAGCAAAGAGCAGGCAGCAGATCTCGAAAGTCCAACTCAAAGCCCAGTGATCAACTCGCTGCCGCCAGTGTGCAGGCCGTGCTGCCCGAACAGCTGCGCCATAGCTCGCCCGAACACGCCCTTGCCGGTACCGGGCTCACCCCGGAAAACAAGCGCGACCTCAGCAGGCTTATCCGGGTTTTGGACCGTCCATGCCATCCACCGCTCGATGTATGCGGCTAGGTTTGCATCACCCCGCGCCAGCACGTTATGTATATGTGCACGCATAACTAGGGTCCAGTCGCCTGCCACTGGCATTACCGAGAAGCCCTGCGAGAATCGAATCGGCGCTTTGTGCCCTCGCCAACGACCTCGCCCGCGCGAGGTTGGAATGTCAGCGAGTGGAACTGGCGGCGCAGCGGGTTCTCCAACCACCACTTCCCAAGCGGCATAAGGCGGTCGTTCCCATTGCTGTCTTGTCCCACAGCCATAGTTTGGTTCAGGTATCGGTTGCGGAAATCCTCGAAGCTCTGGAGTGACGGCACGAGGCGCGTCTGCCCTTCATGCCGGTTGCCGTCTCGACAAACTCCATTACCCTGCACTTGCCTTCTTGGTTGCTTAGAACGGCGTGGTCATCGTTTAGCTCACGCAACTTCGGGTGGACCGCCTCGTCTTGTGCCCGCTGGATCTGTCGTTGGGCATATTGCATTGGGCGCGGTTGGTCATAGATGTGGGCGCTGATTGCGTGGTCGCGATCAAGGATCACGGCAGCGATGGTGTCATCATCTACCCCAGCGCGGACCATCTTGCACAGGACTGCGAACAGCACCTCAGAGCGCGATGGATAGCGTCCCGAATCTTCGGGATCGCGACCACACGCGATTAGCATCTTGGTCCGTGCCGAAACGGTGTCTGGGAGGTTCTGTCGGCTGAGCGCTAGGCAGGTCGGCAGGCAGGCTGACTACCGAGCGACCACCAGCCGCAAACTCCATCTCCTTGGGCGGCTCTGGGAAGTCTGTTACACGAAAGCGCCTTGTGAAGTCGTAGACATCCAGCTGGGCCGGAGCATCGCAACGTCCTTGCCGCCGTTTCTTCTTGTTGGCAAGGTTGGTGGTCCCCGGCGAGCCGCATGATGCAACTCACGTCATGTGTGTTGTCGCCGCCCATTGCGATTGAGATCATTCGGTTCAATGTCTCAGCCTGCTCTGGGCTGACCTTCTCGTCGTTCTCGAAGCGCCAGAAGAACTGGAAACCGCCGCCACTATCGATGATGGCAGTGGGCTGGGGGAATGGTAGCTTCTTGCCGTCCCGCAGCCAGTCATCGGCCATCGCTCGGATGCGAGCACGCTCAGCATTGAAGTGCGCAGCAAGCTCCCTGGGCGCCTTGCCATCGGCACCGCCTTCCACCGGGCGTGGGTCAACGTCAACGTGCAGTCCCCGGATGCGAGTGACTTCATCCTTGCTCGCTTTCTTCCGGGTGTTGGCGGACAGGTCGTTGACAGAGAAGTAGATGTTCTTCCTGCCGTTGCGGTCTGCCACCCATGCGGCCAGCTTGCTTAAATCCGTGAAGGTCGCGGTCTCAGTTCCGCCGCCTTCGCGTGGTATCGCTGTGGCCCACCACGGGCCGTGCTCTGACCAGCCGGTCAGGAATGTCAACAAGTCTTTCTGGTTGGACCCGCTGCCCTCTGAGCCTATGCTATACTCAATCATGTTTGGGTGATCTTCGTAATGCTCTCCCTGACCGACGGTGCGCTGCCCTGTGCTAGGGACTTCTTCTGAAATCCCTCATCCCTTAGACCTCGCCTCAGCCCGGGCGGCAACCCAAGCGCAAACCTCGCGTTCAATCCACGCAACCTTGTTCGCACAGAGGTGGAGTTGGCGCGGGAAATCACCGTTCTTGATCAGTTTGTATATTGTCGGTTTTGAGAGGCGAGTGCGCACGGCAACTTCCTCTATTGTTAGCAATGTGTCGATTTCGGTCATCGGCTTCTCCTTGGGTAATTTTTATCTGGAGGCAGACTACCGAAGTCTAACTGTGCAGTCGGTCGCGCTAATTAGGTGGAAAAACCATTGGTATTAGCTCTACTTGCGCAGTCTAGCTTCAACACTTTGAAAGAGCTTCTCGTCGTTGGGCTCTCTCATAGACGTTGCTTTTGCGATTGCTTCCGCTGGGAGGGCTGCCCTGATCGCGTGGGATACGAACGCGACCAGCGGCGAAGGTTTGCCTGGTGTGAAGGCATTCCATACATTGCCGATTTGCCGGGGGTTCCCGCGTTCAGCCCAGATGTTCGCAGCCTCTTCTATCGCCTCATTGAACCCAGGAGCGCGTACCTTGTTCCCACCTTTATCGCGCGCCTGTTCAACAGCGCGATGTGCTGCTTTCCCGACGTCAAGATCATGAGGGTTAACAACGAGTTCCAACTCATCGACACCCACGTCGCCGCCATTGGGAGAAACCATTCTTGCAAGTTCAAAGGATACCGCCGCCTGTTCCTCCAAGCCTAGCTTATCCCAAGCCCTCAAAAAGGCCCTTATTGCATTCCGCTCTGCTCTCATTTTATTTAATGCAAATCGCTCATAACTATTGGCAGCTTTCAGATAAGCAGATCGTATTCTAATTCGTTCGTGTTCAGTCAGATCCATTGCTGGCCCCATTTATCTAATGCCGCCCGCTTTTCCGGCAGGTAGCTGTATCGGTTGTAGGTCCCAGCAACTCCCTCGATAGCATGTCCTAGGACGCGCTCAATGTGCTCTTGCTGCACCCCGAGGCGCGCCATATGCGTTGCGACTGAGCGGCGCAGATCGTGCAGCGTCCAGCCCTCGACCTCCGACAGTTTATCCATTCGGACCTTTGCCTTAGAAAAGCCCGAGACGGGTCGTTTTCCCGCAGTGGTTGACAGCATGAAGTCCCCGCCGTTCCACCTGGGAAGGGCTTCCACGATGGCTAGTGCCGGGGAGGATAGCGGCACCACCTGCGAGCGCCTTGTCTTGTATTGGCTTATGGGGATTTCAAAAGCCTGTTGGTCGGGTAGCAGCCATCCTCGTTTAAGGTTAGCGACCTCAGCCCGGCGCTGTGCGGTCAGTATTAATAACCGGACCATCGGCCCAAAAGGATAACCCATCTTTCCTGCAGCAGCCCAGATAGCCCGCAGCTCATTCATCGAAAGGACCCTCTCTCGCGGCGTGTATCCCAGCTCAGGTCGGCGCATGCCTGCCACAGGGCTGGCGGCCAGCAGCCCTCGGTCCACTGCCCAGTTGAATAGCTTAGTCATGTGCTTTCGCACCTCCCGCGCGGGCCCAATCCCATGGTCCATAGCGATGTGATCCAACAGCTCATGCGCTGCCGCACGGTCTATATGGTCGATGGGCCGCCCCCGCCACACCGGGACCGCGTAGGTGTTCAACAGCCGCTGCGTGTCGCGCCACTTTACGGTATGGGCCTTCGCGTGGAGCTCGACGAAGCGGTCGCAGATCACCTCGAACACCCGCTCTCCCTTTTGCCGCATATCCTGCTTGTGCTTGTCGGCGGGGTCTTCACCCCGGTCCGCTAGGTCAATTGCGGACCGGGCTCGATCACGTGCCGTCTTTAAGTCAATCAAGGGATAAGCCCCGAGTGTCATCCGGCGCAGAGGTCCACGATTACCGCCAATTCCCCGGCCCGCAACCCTATACATCACCGACCAACTTTTTTTGCCGCGCTCGGTCACGCGAAGGGCCAGCCCCGGGGTCAATGTGTCGAACACTTCCAACCGACGCCCGGCCTCGGGTTCGATTTTGGACACGGCCATCTCAGTCAGTTTCTTCTTCATTTACAGCTCCGGGGTAACGTTCGGGTAACGGAATGTGTGGCTATTCGACTTTACGTGCCGATATGAGCGGAGCGGATTATAGCGTTCAAAATATTGTAAATAAAGAGAATTAGACTACGAGAGTAGCTTGCGGGATATCTGGGTAAACTGTAGGCTCGCTTCTTGGTAAGGGAGAGGTCGAGAGTTCAATTCTCTCCGGCAGCACCATTTTTGAACTCACGGCAATTTGACACCTCCCATCCCCGGGATACTTTGGGAATCAGCCATGCAGGCGTTGCATAGCCGTCAAGATGATGACCGGCCAAGCTCCTGTCTTTATCATTTCTGTTGCTTCTTCTGTCTAAAAACTCATAAATCATTTTTATGAAGATCAGAAATCTCGATACCTTCTATTGGCTTGCCCATTTGGGAAGTTTTCGCGCGGCAGCCGAGCACCTCCATTTGACACAGCCTGCGATTACGGCCCGCATCCAGGTGCTTGAACAGGATCTCGGTGCCAAAGTGCTTCTGCGTGAAACCCGGGGAGCAGAGCTGACCGCAGCCGGCCGAAAACTATTGCCCTATGCCGAAAAAATCATGGAACTTGACCAGTCCGTGATCAGGGCATTTTCCGATACAACCACCGTGGAGCAAACCGTTCGCCTCGGCTCCTCGGAAACGATTGTGGGCAGCTGGCTGCCGGATTTCCTCGCCCATTACGCAAGCACACGCCCAAATGTCAGTTTTGACCTGACGGTGGACGCAACTGATAATCTGCGAAATGCCCTGGTTACACGGGAGGTTGATCTTGCCTTTCTGATGGGGCCGATTGCCGAAGCGAGCATCGAAAACACAGAGTTGTGCGGGTACGAAATGGTGTTTTGCGCAAACAGGGAGATTGCCTCGCGCAGAAAGACCTGGAGCCTGTGCGATGTGGCCCGTGAACCTGTTCTGACCTTCTCTGCCAACACCCGGCCCTATCGCCAGATCAGGGAAATGCTTGCACCCCTGGTTGAGGGAGATCCGAGAATTACCAGTTCCGCGTCACTTGGTGCAATTGTGAGGCTGGCGCTTGCGGGATACGGAATCTGTGCCCTGCCAAGGGAAAATATCAGGCCGGAGCTGGAGCGGGGTGTGTTGATGGAGCTTGACACCGATTTTGAGCTTCCACCGATTTATTTTACCAGCAGCTATGTCTCCCAGTCAGCGACCGGCGGTCTGGCAAGGGAAATATCCCAAAGCGCAGTGGATTACATAGCCCCCAAAGTCATAAAAAATATTTATCAAAACTGAACAATAATTTCGATTTGATTTTCATTTGGGATTGCCGTCTCTTGATGTCAGGAGGGCAGTTTCTTGGGTACAGGCGTCAAACACAAAACCGGAGCCGATTTGCGCCATGAAGTGCGCAGCGGCAGGTTTACCGGTCAGACCGCCGGACAGGCCCCGGATTTTCTTCAGGGAAATGTTGTCATTCTGCCCCGCATATATGCCGAGGATTTTCTGCTGTTTTGCGCAAACAATCCCAAGCCATGCCCGCTGATTGGGCTCACCTTGCCTGGCCAAACCGAAATTCCTGATCTCGGATCGCTGGATATAAGGTCGGATATTCCAAAGTACCGGATTTACCGCGACGGCGTCCTTGGCGAGGAAGTCGCCGATATAAGCCAATTGTGGTCGGACGATCTGGTTACCTTTGTCCTTGGCTGCTCGTTCACTTTTGAAGAGGCCCTGATCAGAAACGGTTATCCGGTCCGCCACATAGAGCGTGGAACCAATGTGCCGATGTTCAAGACGAATATCGAGACAATGCCGGGCGGCATTTTCAATGGTCCCCTTGTCGTGACAATGCGCTCCTTCCCTGCCAGTCAGATTCCGGCGATTTTCGATCTTTCAGCGAAGTATCCCCATGCGCACGGAACGCCGGTCTATTGGGGGGACCCTGCAGGAATCGGCATTTGTGATATCGCGTTACCTGATTATGGCGATGCGGTTTGCGTGCCACAAGATGAGGTTCCGGTTTTCTGGGCGTGTGGAGTTACACCGCAGGCTGCCATTGAGCGCGCAAGGCCTGGAATGTGCATTACCCATGCTCCCGGTTGCATGCTGGTCACCGATGTTCCCTCATCACAAATACCGCTTGTTGAGCCATCCTTATCCGGCCTGCGTGCATTGCGCGTAAAAGAGGCATCATCAGCAGGTGACCGGGAATGACAGGGGAATTGCAACAAGACTTCAAGATACCGGCGGGACTTTTAACCGCCCCGCGCAAGCGGTTCCGATCAACGCACTCCATCAGTGCAAATAGGACAAGTGCCAAAATCGTAAACAGTTTCCAACAGGAGGAATTAACATGAAAAAACTCATTATCGCGCTTACGGCTTCAACCGTACTTGCCGGACCGGCCATGGCAGAAGACCTCGCCGTTGTCGGAAGCTGGTCAAGCCTTCCGCTACACAAGGAATACGAGGCTCCGTTCTGGGGAAAGACCTTGCCGGAAGCATCGGGCGGTAAAATCAACACATCTGTTACCACTCATAACCAGATGAATCTGGGCGTCGGTGAAGTCTTCCGTCTGCTGGGACAGGGCGTCTTTGATGTTGGCATGACCGTCGGGGATTACGCGGTTGCTGATGCACCCGAACTTGAGGGTCTCGATGTGCCACTGGTTGCAATGTCTGCCGACAAGGCGCAGGCGGCTGTTGAGGCTGCCCGCCCGATGGTCGAGGAAATCTTCAGGGATCGTTTCAATTCGCAGGTTCTGGCCATCGCGCCTTATCCCCCACAGGTGGTTTTCTGCAACAAGGCGGTGACGGGTCTTGATGATCTCAAGGGCCTGAAAATCCGCGCTTCGGGCCGCATGACCGCCAAATTCCTGGAGGCGCTGGGTGCCGAGGGCGTCAATGTTTCTTTCTCGGAAGTGCCTGGCGCCCTACAGAAAGGCGTGGTTGATTGTGCTGTGACCGGGGCAGGATCGGGATACAGTGCTGGATGGTGGGAAGTTTCAACCCACTTGCTGACCATTCCCCTTGGCGGATGGGATCCTGTGGTAACGGCTATCAACCTTGATAAATGGGGCAAGCTGGACGCTGAAACTCAGGCATTGATCCAGAAAGAAGTCGCTGAAAAATTCGAAGCGCCTGCCTGGGCTTCGGCGCAGGGCGCGCTGGTCAATGATATTGCCTGCCTGACAGGCAAGGGCGATTGCGCATCGGGTGACAGCCGCTCCATGACGCTGGTTGAAGCAACCGATGCCGATATTGCCAAGGCCCGCGAAATCCTCGAAGCTCAGGTTCTGCCGGAATGGGCAGAACGCGCCGGCGGTGACTGGGCGCAGCGCTGGAATGACAGCGTTGGCAAGGTTGTTGGTGTCGCCATCAAGGCAAACTGATCAGGAAAATCCAGGTGGCTGAACGATTTCTTCAGGGACTGCGAAAGCTCAACCGGCTTGTGGCGATAATGGTCGGTTTGATGTTCCTCGTCTGTGCGGGACTGGTCCTTGTTGATATCGCCCTGCGCCGCCTGGGCACCTCTTTGGGTGGAACCGATGAAATATCCGGCTATGTGATGGCCATCGGCACGGCATGGGGAATGGCTTTTGCGCTGCTTGAGCTTTCCCATGTCAGAATTGATTTTCTACGCTCCAATATAACCGCAAAATGGCGCGCTTTCCTTGATCTCCTTTCAATGTTCGCCCTGTCCGCGACGGTATCCGTCATTGCGGTGCAATGCTGGCCGGTAGTGGCAACAACCCTGAAAAACGGTTCGCGGGCCAATACGCCACTGGAGACCCCTCTGATCTGGGTCCAGGTTCCCTGGTTCGCCGGGTGGGTATGGTTCGCCCTTATGGCATGGCTGACGTTGATGGCCGGCGCCGTATTGATCTGGAACGGCCGACTGGAGAAGTCGGAAACCTACATAGGCGTATTCCCGGAGGTTGATAAAACCTGATGCTGCCATTTATCTCCATAGGCCTTTTGGGACTTTTAACGCTTTCCATCCCCGTAGGCATCGTTCTGTTTTTGCTGGGAATGGGGGTCGACCAGTTCTTTTCCGCCTTTCCCCTGCTTCGCGGCCTTGGTTCCATGGTCTGGTCAACTTCCGAAAATGCCGCGCTGATTGCCATTCCGTTTTTCGTCTTGTTGGGGGAAATCCTGGTTCGAAGCGGGATAGCCGAACGAACCTATGAGGCGCTGGACCGCTGGGTATCATGGCTCCCCGGCGGTCTGGTCCATGCCAACATAGCAACAGCAACCATGTTTTCGGCAACTTCCGGGTCGTCTGTTGCAACTGCGGCAACGGTGGCTACGGTTGCCATGCCACAGGCCGAAAAGCTGGGTTATGACCAGAAGCTCTTTTCCGGTGCGATTGCCGCGGGCGGAACGCTTGGGATCATGATTTCGCCTTCCATCAATCTGATTGTCTATGGTTTTCTGACCCAGACCTCGATCCCGCAATTGTTTTTGGCCGGTCTTGTGCCCGGTATCCTCCTGGCCTTGTTTTTCATGGTGATTGTCGCGGTGATCTGTACAGTTCAACCGGCCCTTGGCGGTCAGCGGCGCGTATTCCCTTTTCGCGAAATGCTGGTCGGGCTGATTTCCCTTGGTCCGATCGTTATTCTTTTTTCCATTATCATCGGATCGATTTACAATGGTTGGGCAACGCCAACCGAGGCGGCATCAGTGGGAGTTGGCGGAGCGCTGGTTATTGCGGCAATGTTCGGCGCAATATCGATTCGCATGATCATTGATGCAGCAATCGGAACGGTCAAGATCACCTCAATGATCATGCTGGTGGTGATAGGCGCATCATTCCTGAACTTCACCCTGTCGGCAGCAGGACTGTCCGGCGAACTCAGCCAGTTCCTCGAAAGTCTCGGACTGAGCCCCCTGTCCATGCTGATGATCATTGTTCTGATGTATATTGTTCTAGGCTTTTTTATCGAAACCCTTTCCCTGATGGTCATCACCATCCCCATCGTTGTTCCGATCATCGTGGGCCTTGGCTATGATCCGATCTGGTTCGGAATTTTGATGATTGTGTTGATCGAGATGGCATTGATCACCCCGCCGGTAGGCCTCAATCTCTATGTCGTACAGGCAGCCAGAAAAGGCGGCTCAATGAGCGAGGTGATGCTGGGTGCATTGCCGTTCGTGGTTGCCATGCTGGTGATGGTCGCGGCCCTGATTGCCTTTCCCGACATTGCGTTGTTCCTGCCGGGTGCTCTGCGATAGGCAAGGGTTTGCAACGCCTCCCAATCCCGGTTCCAAGTCGCAGGTCGGCAATTCGGAATTGGCGCGACTACTGTCGAATTGGATATCAGACTTGCGGAATCAGTTTAAAAGGGGTTGAAGAAAAGGGAGTGTCGGCCCGCAGGTGGTTGATCCGCGATGCGGCCTCAATTAGGGACACTCGGTAGCGGCATTTCAGAAATGGATGGAGGGAGCAGTTGATGGACAAGGATCTGTTTGACAAGGGTCTTAATAAACGCAAGGCAACGCTTGGCGCAGAATATGTCGAAAAAAACCTTGCTGCGGCTGACGAATTCACCCGCCCGTTTCAGGAAGCCATGACGGCTTGGTGCTGGGGCTTTGGCTGGGGTGATGAAGTCATTGATGCCAAGACCCGCTCAATGATGAACCTGTCCATGATCGGTGCCCTTGGGAAAATGCACGAATGGGAAATTCACTGCAGGGGCGCAATCAGGAATGGTGTCAGCGTGGAGGAAATCCGCGCCATCATTCATGTGGTTGGGATTTATTGCGGTGTGCCGCAAAGCCTTGAGTGTTTTCGCGTTGCCAGAAAGGTATTGGAGGAAGAGGGTCTGTTATAAGCAGCCCCGCCGCCAATCGATTTTTCGTCTTCAGACATAACGGTTGACGATATTTTCCAGATATTCCTGCCTGCCAGAGCGCGGCTTCGGATTGATATTGGACGCGGCAACCCAATCGGCAATCTCATCCAGCGAGCGCTTTCCTTCCAGCATTGCCCTGGCGCCGTCCTGCTTCCATCCCGCATAGCGCTCTTCGATAAATCCGGAAAGCGCGCCATCCTCGATCATCGCAGCAGCTGCTTTCAACCCCCGTGCGCAACAATCCATCCCGCCAATATGGGCCATCAGCAGGTCATCCGGCTCAAGGGACTGGCGGCGCAGTTTGGCGTCAAAATTGGTGCCGCCTGTAGTGAACCCACCACCCTGAAGAATATGATAATAGGCCAGCGCCATTTCCGGTACATTGTTCGGAAACTGGTCGGTATCCCATCCGGACTGGTAATCATTACGGTTCATGTCGATTGAACCGAAGATTCCCAGCGCGTTGGCAACGGCAAGTTCGTGTTCAAAGGAATGACCGGCAAGAATGGCATGTCCTTGTTCAATATTGACCTTTACCTCATTCTCGAGGCCGTGGCGTTTCAGGAAGCCGTAAACGGTTGCAACATCATAGTCATACTGGTGCTTGGTCGGTTCCTGCGGCTTGGGTTCGATCAGGATGGTCCCGTCAAATCCCGACTTGTGTTTGTATTCGACCACCATGTTGAGGAAGCGGCCCAGTTGCGCGTCTTCACGCCCGATATCGGTATTGAGCAAGGTCTCATAGCCTTCACGCCCGCCCCAAAGCACATAGTTTTCACCGCCCAGCTTTCGGGTTGCATCAATGCAGGTCTTTACGGTCGCAGCGGCAAACGCAAAAACTTCCGGGTCCGGGTTGGTTGCCGCTCCCGCCATGTAGCGCCGGTGTGAAAAAAGATTGGCCGTGCCCCACAAGAGGCGCATGCCCGTCTCTTCCTGCTTCTTCGCAAGATAATCGGTTATTTCCTCAAGGTTGCGGGTGTTTTCAGCGAAACTGGCCCCTTCGGGCCGCACATCGGCATCATGAAAACAATAAAACGGCACGCCGAGCGCAGTGAACATCTCGAAGGCAATATCGGCCTTCAGCCTGGCGGCAGCCATGGCGTCATCCGTCACATCGTCAAACCATGGCCTTTCAAAGGTCTGGCCTCCGAACGGATCACTGCCCGGCCAGCAGAAATTATGCCAGTAGCAGACCGCAAACCGCAAATGGTCTTCCATTCTCTTGCCGAGGACGATTTCGCCAGGATTGTAGGACCTGAAGGCCAGCGGGTTTTTGCTGTCGGGGCCCTCATATGAAATGGCAGTGGTGTCGCCAAAAAATCCGGTACTCATTTGTCTGCCTCGATACTATGCGGTTAATGACAACGGACTTATTCGCTCATGGCGCCCGGACCGGGCGTTGCTCCCGGAGGGCATTTGCCCAGAATGATCATGCCCAGTACTTCATCCTTGGTGACATCCGATGTTTTGGCATGCCCGACCATTTGGCCGTTTTTCATAACGGCGACACGGTCTGCAAGATCGAACACATCATGAATGTCATGGCTGATCAGGAAGATGCCGATCCCTTCCTTTTTCAGCTGCTTGATCAACTCGCCGACCTGCTCGGTTTCCTGCGGACCAAGGGCGGCTGTTGGCTCATCCATGATCAGGATTCGCGCATTGAACAGGATTGCTCTTGCAATGGCCACCGACTGGCGCTGGCCGCCGGACAATTTGCTGACCGGGTCCTTGAACCGCTGGAAATTCGGATTGAGCCGCCCCATGACCTCCCGTGCCTGCGCCTCCATGGCAACATCATCCAGCGTACCCCAGGCAGTCTGCAGTTCACGCCCCAGATAGAGATTGGCCGCCGCATCGACATTGTCGGCAACCGCCAGCGTCTGATAGATCGTCTCGATGCCGTAGTTCTTGGCGTCGCGCGGATTGTTGATTGTTGCCTTTTCGCCGTTGACATAAATATCGCCGGAGTCGCGCTTGTACGCGCCCGACAGGATCTTGATCAGGGTCGACTTTCCCGCACCATTGTGACCCAGCAAGCCCGACCACTTCTCCGGGATAAAGATCAACAGATGCGTGATCGACAGCCTTGATGCCGCCAAAGGCGATGGAGATGTCGCGCATTTCAACAAGCGGGACGGAGTGTTTTTGTTCAGACATGTCCGTTCTCCTATTTCGCACGGCGGCGATAAATCGTATCAAGCCAGACAGCTATCACCAGACGCTGCCCACAACCATCTGCTGGATCGCTGCATCAAACCCGATCAGCACCATGCCTGTCTGCAGCGACTGCATGACAACAGCACCAAGGATGGCACCATAGATCGTTCCGATACCACCTGCAGAACGATGTGCCACCGATAACTGCGGCTGCAATGACGTAAAGTTCATCGAGTGTTCCAAGATTGTTGGTTGCCGAGTTCAGTCTTGCGCTGGCGATGACGGCGGAAAGCCCGCAAAGAAACCCCATCAGCGCAAAGATTTTCACGGTCACCCATCTTGGTATTGATACCGGCCAGTTCCGCGGCTTCCGGATTGCCACCGATCGCAAACACATATCGGCCAAAACGGGTCCGCGAAGTCAGGAATGTCATGACGATGCCGACAGCGATCAGAATGATGACCGGGATCGCAAAGCCATGTGAAATGACAGATTTCGCCGACGGGAGTGTCGATATTGTTCGCCTGCACATACTGGCGAACAATCCCTTTTGGCCAAGGATAGGAATTGACCAGTAGAACAAATCCCAGAACCGTTCCGCAGCCGATCACGCCAAGAAACGTTTCTGCCCACATGGGACGAAGGGGAAATTTGAACCGCTTGCGCTGGCGCCGACCCATGACAAGCATGCGCGACGATGCCAATGCAGACGAGAATGCCGACAATCCAGCTGGCCAGAAGCCCGATAGACCCATATGGGCCGCCGCCCAGCAGGGCAAAGGTTGTATCAACAGGGGAAATGGTTTCGCCGCGCGCCAGCAGGAATGCTGCTACCGCGCCAGACCAGAAGCCCGCCAAGTGTTACGATGAAAGCGGGAATGCCGAGATAGGCAACCAGATAACCGTGAAAGCCCCAATCAGATGTCCGATCAACAGGCCACAATGACTGCAATGATCCAGATCATCGGATGGCCGAGGCCTAGCAATTCGGGCAGTATCCAGACCTGGACGATTGCCATGGACATGGCGCAAAACCGAGAATAGAACCGACCGAAAGGTCAATATGCCGGGTAACGATAACAAGCACCATGCCGGTTGCCATCACGCCGATGGAGGCGGTCTGCACTGAGAGGTTCCACAGGTTGCGTGGTGTCAGAAAAGCACCGAAGTCATTGACGATCTGGCCATAAAGATGGAAACCCATCCAGATCAGCAGCAATGCCGCAATCATGCCGAGCAAGCGAACATCAATTTCGGTTGCTCTGAGAAATCTTGTGAAATGCCCCTTCGTTTTCGGCTTTGGCTGCGCCGTCGGTTTTGCTGGTTTTCGCTCACGTTGATATCCCCACAATCACAGGATGTGCAGGCAACAGGTTGCGGCAGCTAATCATTCCTGTTCATAAAGTATGGCAAGCCTGTGCCGGCAGGAAAGCCGGCACAGGCGATTGGTTGTTGCATGAACTGGATCAGCAGCCGGCTAACGCCGGCCATTGCGCCTTCGCAGACCTTGTCCTTGGCAATATGGCCGGCATCGATCACGACATTGATGTTGTCTTTGGTGATCGGTGTTGGAGCAAGGAAGATGGCATTCATTTCAACGCCCTTTGCGCCACCGGACCATTTTACCGCATCCGGGATTTCTGCAAGTGCCTTGCCATCAGCCAGCATGGCGGCGATATCGCCTGCAGCCTTGCCGAGCTGACGTGCGTCTTTCCAGACCGACACGGTCTGTGTGCCGCGGGCAACACGGTTCAGGGCAGCATGGTCGCCATCCTGTCCGCCGACCGGAATGGCGAGACCCTGGGCGGCAAGCGCAGCGATCGACGCCACCGGCCATGCCGTCATTTTCCGCCAGAACAGCATCAACCTTGTTGTCTGGCTGCAGTCAGGATCTGCTCCATGTTTTTCTGGGCATTGTCCGGCTTCCAGCCATCGGTGAATGCTTCGCCAACGATCTTGATCTTGCCGGCTTCAACATCGGCGCCGATCACTTCCATCATGCCTTCGAGCAGGAACAATGCATTCGGATCGCCCTTGTCGCCCTTGATGATGGCATAGTTGCCTTCAGGCTGAACAGCCTTGACGGACTCGGCGATGATGCGGCCAACGCCCTTGTTGTCGAAGGTCAGGTAGAAGGCGCGGTCGTCTTCGATCAGACGGTCATAGCCCAGTACCGGAATGCCTTCGGCGGCGGCCTTGTCAACGGCAGCGCCAACAGCGCCTGAGTCAACGGAAAGAATAACCAGTGCATTTGCGCCCTGGGCGATCAGGCTTTCGACATCGGTCAGCTGCTTGGCTGCAGACGCTTGGGCATCGGCGGAAATATAAGTGTCGCCATTGGCTTCAATGGCAGCCTTCATGGCAGCTTCATCAGTTTTCCAGCGCTCTTCCTGGAAGTTTGACCAGGAAACGCCAATCACCTTGTCTTTGGCAAACGAAACGGAATTGATCGCCACAGTCATGGCAGCAGTGGTCAGCAATACGCCGAGTAGTTTTCTCATTAAGATTCCTCCCAAAGGGTTTGCGAGTGATGCAAGGCTCCCCCGTACATCACACGAATAACACTGACGAGGTATATTTTTCTCGACAGTCGAGAAAATAATTGCCAGACTTGCAGGATGGAGTCAACATGACTTCACCAAATTCAATTTCCGGATGATTTCATGCACTGCGCCAGAATCGTTTGCAGGAGCGCCGGGCAGGAAAAAAGGGAAGAAAGCGACGGCCATGCTGATGGTGGCAAGTACAGAAAGCCTGAGACAACAAAACCGGTCACTGGTTTTGGCTGCCCTGCGTGAGCGTGGCGGCCTTGCCCATACCGATATCGGGGAATGGACCGGACTGAGTTCTGCAACGGTATCGGCAATTACCGCTGATCTCGTGAATGAGAAGATCATCATGAAGTCGGAAGCCCCGGCAAGTTCGGGAAGGGGGCGCCCGCGCATTCTGTTCACGCAGAACCCGGATGCCGCTTATCTCTTTGCAATCAGGATCACCTCCGAAGAGATCGAGTGTTCGCTTGCCGACTATGCAGGGACGCTCAAGGACCGGTTTTCGCAAAAGCGCCCGGCGGATGAAACAGATGCACAGGCCTTTGCCGTACGGTTTGTCGATTGCCTGAACAGGCTTCTCGAACGCTCCGGTCTCACCGAGGAGAAAATCAGGACAATCTCTATCACGAGCAAGGGGTTGGTTGCTGCTGGAAGACCCGTGCTTTTGTGGTCGCCTGTATTCGGTGATCAGCAGGTGGATTTTGAAGCGATGCTTGGCGACAAGTGGTCTGCGCGGATCATGCTGACCAACGAGACGCAGTTTGCTGCCCAGGCGATAGCCAATCGCCGCAAGATCGATAATCCGCAGTTCGGAACAAGAATGATTGCGACCCTTTCACTGGGCCACAATATCGGCCTCGGTATTGCAACCGAAAAGCCGGGCAGAAAAGTCGTTTCCACCGCACCGGCTTTTGGTCATATGATCCATCTTCCGGACGGACCGTTGTGCAGATGTGGCGCGAAAGGTTGCATTGAGGCCTATGCAGGTTTCTACGCCATACTTCGAACGGCGTTTGAGGTCCCCAGTGACACCATCCCGGCTAATTTCGTGCCCCTTGGTGAAGTTGAGAGGATAGCGGAAAGTGCGAGAAGGGGCGATCGAATGGCCCAATTTGCCTTTCGAACTGCAGGAGAGGTCCTGGGGGTTGGCGTTTCAAGGCTGATGTCGATCTATGAGCCCATGCCATTGGCCATCACGGGTCCGGGACTGAGGTTTTATGATCTGATGAAAGACAGTTTTGAGGAGCCGCTGAAAGGAAACCTGCAGGTCCGATATGGAAAAATGCCGGAAATTACCCTGCATTCTGATCAGGCAAGGCTGGTCTTTGACGGTAATATTGAGACCAGTCTAACATATCTCGACAGCAATATTCTGGCTGTCGGCAAGGCAGGGGAGCGCCAAGGTGAAGATTGAACCGTCAATTGCCGGTGCGTTTCTGGCTGCAGTGCTGCTTGCCGGAGCGGCTCCTGAATCCCCTGCTCAAACCAAAGCAGAAGGCACTGTTCTGTTCGCCGGATCCGCCATGCCGTGGAGTGAAAAGGTGATAACCGGACACGTCGAACAAGGAGAATTCAGTGGTCGGCTGGAAAGGGCTGAACTGGAGGAACTGGCTGCAATAGGCGAAAAGCTGTTTACCGGCAAGTTCACCAGGGCCGATGGCGCAGGGCGGCCCAAGGCGACACAGGCCATTTTCCCGACCAAACGACGCCATGTCCCGCGCTCCGATTTCCAGCGTCTTTCGGGACCGGATGCCAGTGCCTGCGCAAGTTGCCATAATGAGCCGGTGATCGGAGGCGCCGGGGATGTCACGGCCAACGTCTTTGTCTCGGAAGGGTTTGCCAATGCCGATTTTGATACGACCGATCCGCAATTTTCCAATGAGCGCAACACCAATCACCTGATGGGTGCAGGCCTTGTCGAACTCATCGCCCGCGAGATGACCAGCGAACTTGTTGAGCAGCGTGCAAATGCGATCCGCAAGGCGCGTGAGACCGCAGAGCCAGTAACAGTTGAACTTGTCACCAAATCGATCGGATTTGGCAGCATTACCGCTCATCCCGACGGGATTGTCGATGTGGATGGGCTGGAGGGAATTGATACCGACCTGAACGTCAGGCCATTCAGTCAAAAGGGGGTTTTCACCTCCCTTCGCCAATTCACGATCAACGCCATGAACCATCATCATGGCATGCAGGCCGCCGAGCGCTTTGGCAGACGCTGGACCGGTGAGCCTGATTTCGACGAGGATGGAAAATCCGATGAACTTCTTGCGGGTGATATTTCTGCTCTCGTTGCCTGGCAGGCAAGCTTGAGAGCGCCGGTCCGTATGAAGCCCATAGAACCTTTGTGGATAGAAATGGCCGCAAAGGGCGAGGCACTTTTTGAGAGCGCCGGCTGCGCACAATGTCATGTGCCAGCACTGCCGCTTTCCTCGACTGTTTTCTCGGACCCCGGCCCCTTTGATGTGGCGGGAACGCTGCGAGCTTCAGAGGTTGCCAATGCAATAGAATATGACTTGGCGGATCTCGATTGGGTAAAGGCCCTGCCGAAAAATGCGAAGGGTGAAGTGCTTGTTCCGGTTTTCACGGATTTCAAGCGACACAAGATTTCCGACCAGCGTACCGCGACCTTTGGCAATGAATTGCTGGCCCAACGTTTCGTGGAACGCGACCAGTTTCAGACTACCGAACTGTGGGGCGTTGGTTCAACCGGGCCTTACGGACACCGCGGTGACCTGACGACCCTTGATGAAGCCATTCTCGCCCATGGCGGTGAGGCTGCGGTTTCGGCGCAAGGCTATCGTGATCTTTCGGATGAGGACCGGCAGGCAATAATCGCCTTTTTGAAGACCTTGGTGATCCGCTAATGAAACGATTTTCCTGCATTATGCGCCGATGCGTGTTTCCCGTTATGTGTGCGGGATTAGCGGTTTTGTCGTCTCCGCAAACCATTAAGGCATTGGCCGAAGAGGCAATATCCCTGGCTGATATCCCGGTTCTTGAAGAACAGGCTGCGAAGGCGGGCATTGATCATGTCTATGAGGGCCCTTGGGAATACTATGTGGGCGGAGGCGGCGCGGCACTAGATTGCAATGGTGACCGCTTTCCCGATCTCGTACTTGCCGGCGGGGCAGGTGTTGCAAGGCTCTTCGTAAATGAAAGCGTCAGCGGCGGGGAACTTCGCTTCCGATACAAGGAAGATGCTCTGCCAAATACCGCCACGGGCAGTGTTACAGGGTTTTATCCGATCGACATAAACAATGATGGCTACAAGGATCTGGCCGTCCTGCGGGTAGGGCAAAACCTGCTTCTGGAAGGCGGCCCGGATTGCAGTTTCAAACTCGCAAACCGAAAATTCGCTTTTGATGGCGGCAGGGAATGGACAACGGCTTTTTCGGCAGTTTTCGAAAATGATCGCAAGTATCCCACTTTGGCATTTGGCAACTATGTCGATCGTTCGGCACCGGGTTCGCCGTGGGGAACCTGCCACGATAATTTTCTGTTCAGGCCGGCAGACGAAGAAAAGCTGTCTTATGAAACGTTCCAGCGTCTTTCGCCCGGCTATTGTTCGCTTTCCCTGATTTTTACGGACTGGTCCCGTTCCGGCCGACAGGACCTGCGTATCACCAATGACCGCCAGTATTACCGTGGTGGTCAGGAAGAGTTGTGGCGTATTGAGCCCGACCGGCCAGCCCGTGCATTCAGGTCTTCAGATGGTTGGCAGAAAGTTCTGATTTGGGGCATGGGTATAGCTGAAACCGATATGGATGGTGACGGACTGCCCGAATATGCGTTGACTTCCATGGGCGATACCAAATTGCAAAAGCTGGACAGCGAGGATGATCCCCTTCGGCCAACCTACCGTGACATCGCTTTCGAGGTCGGAGCAACCGCACACCGGCCTTACACCGGTGAGGAGTTGAAGCCTTCCACCGGATGGCATGCAGAATTTGCCGATTTCAACAATGACGGGCGCAGCGATCTGTTCATTGCCAAGGGCAATGTTGAGGCCATGCCGGATTTTGCCGCCTTTGATCCTGACAATCTCTTGTTGATGCAGGCCGATGGCAAGTTTGTCGAGGCGGGAGCCGAAGCCGGAATTGCAAGGCCGACCAAGGGAAGGGGTGCTGTTGTCACTGATTTCAACATGGATGGCATGCTGGACCTGGCTGTGGTCAATCGCGGTTCAAAGGCAAGCATCTTCCGCAATCTTGGAACAAGAACCACCGAAAGGGGCGCTAGCCCCGATGCAACTGCCCCGATGGGTAACTGGCTCGGGATCGAGTTGCGGCAAATAGGACCGAACCGCGATGCCGTTGGCGCAACGATTTCGGTCAAAACCGGCAACAAGGTCCAAACGCGGCGCGTTCAGATTGGCGGTGGCCATGCATCGGGCCATCTCGGTTTTGTCCATCTTGGCCTCGGAGTGGCCGAGCGCGCCACCATTCGTGTCAAATGGCCCGATGGCGACTGGAGCCATGAATACCGCGTATTTGCCAATAATTTTGCGGTTATCGTACGGGACCAGCCGTTGATCAGTTATTGGTATCCGGTCAAATAAAGCGAATTGCTGTCGTTTGACGCCGCTATTTCGAATTCCGGATTTCCGACTTGACCCTCCAGTCGCTGGAAGGTTTACCATGCCGTGAAGTGCCAAATATACGGACATTCAAACCGGCGGAAGCAGGAAACGAAATCATGGACCACCCACACGATCACGGCAAGAAAACAACCAAAGGCCCCGCTAAAACGGGATGCTGCGGGGGGGGGGATGCGGCCAAGGAAGTTTCAAATCGAAAGATCCTCAAGCCCGGGGATATTTTGAAAAGCGCAACCGTTCCGGTCGACGGCAAGGTAAAGGATGTCGTCTGCGGCATGTCTGTGCAATTGGACAAGGGCAAGCCTTCGCTCAAATACAAGGGCAACGAGTTTCATTTCTGCAACCCGAAATGTCATGATCGCTTTGAGAATGATCCGTATTTCTACCTGTCCGGCAACAAGGCAAACAGGATCGAAAAGCCAAAAAAAGACAGCAAATATACATGTCCGATGGATCCCGAGATTGTGCAGGAGGGGCCGGGTACCTGCCCGATATGCGGGATGGCGCTCGAGCCGATGGACGGAATTGCTGACGGCCCGAACCACGAACTGATCGATTTTACCCGCCGGCTTTGGGTCAGTGTCCTGGCCGCCATTCCCCTCCTCATTCTCACAATGGCTCCGATGATCGGAATTCCCGTGCGCCAGTGGTTGGGTGAATCGGTATCGCTTTATGCCGAATTCCTGCTGGCAACGCCTGTGGTGCTTTGGGCTGCATGGCCCTTCTTTCATCGCGGCTGGACCTCCATAAAGACGTGGAATTTGAACATGTGGACCCTGATCATGATCGGTGTCGGCGCTGCTTACGCATATTCCACGATTGCGACTTTCTTTCCCGATCTCTTTCCTGCCGGGTTGCAAATGTCATCCGGGCATATGCCCGTCTACTTCGAGGCGTCCGTCGTCATTGTGGCCCTTGTCTTCGTCGGTCAGGTACTGGAACTGCGAGCGAGGGAGCGTACCGGAGATGCAATCCGTGCACTGCTTAATCTTGCACCCCGTACGGCGCGCAGGATTACACCCGATGGCGAAGAGTATGATGCGCCGCTGGAGAACATTATTGAAGGGGATCACCTCCGGGTCCGTCCTGGCGAATTGGTTCCGGTGGACGCGATTGTACTTGAAGGAAGGTCAAGCATTGATGAGAGTATGCTCACCGGCGAACCCGTTCCTGTTACCAAGACCGAGGGCGATGAGGTTACAGGCGGTACGATGAATAAGAACGGAGCCCTGGTCATCAAGGCTGAAAAGGTTGGCGATGAGACGACCCTGGCGCGGATTGTTGCCATGGTTGCCGCCGCCCAGCGCTCCAAGGCGCCTATTCAGGGGCTTGCTGACAGGGTTGCATCCTGGTTTGTGCCAACGGTGGTTCTTGCCTCTGTATTGGCATTTATCGCGTGGATGTTGCTTGGCCCGCAACCCGCCTTTGTCTTTGCCATTGTTTCGGCAGTCTCCGTTTTGATCATCGCCTGCCCCTGTGCGCTTGGCCTGGCGACGCCAATGTCTATCATGACCGCAACAGGCAGGGGCGCGCAGGCTGGCGTGCTGATCAAGGATGCCGAAGCGCTTGAGCGGATGGCAAGTGTGGATGTGCTGGTCATCGACAAGACCGGAACACTGACCGAGGGCAGGCCAAGGCTGACTGATATTGTCACTTTCGCCAAAACGAATGAAGCCGATATGCTCTCCGCCGTTCGCGGTATAGAGGCCGGTTCCGAGCATCCGCTTGCCGAAGCGATTGTTGCCGGCATTGAGGAAAAAGGGATCAAGGCAGCACGGATTTCCGATTTTGAGGCGATCACCGGCATGGGCGTGACGGGCAAGATGGGCAAGAAAACGATCGCTGTCGGCAATTCTGCCCTGATGCGTAAATCCGGTGTCGATCACGGCGAGGCTGATGGCAAAGCGGACAATCTGCGTGAAGCAGGCAAGACAGCGATGTATGTTTCAATTGACGGCAAGCTTGCCGGTCTTGTTGCGGTTGCTGACCCTATCAAGGAAGGCGCAAGCCAGGCCATTTCGCGTCTGCATGAAGCGGGCCTGACCATAATCATGGCAACCGGGGACAATGAAAAAACCGCCCGCGCGGTCGCCGGTCAATTGGGCATAGATGATGTGCGTGCGGGAATATTGCCGGAAGACAAGAAGGCCCTTGTTGAAGAATTGCACAGGGCGGGGCACAAGGTCGCCATGGCTGGTGATGGCGTGAATGATGCACCGGCACTGGCTGCGTCCGAGGTTGGCATTGCAATGGGCACCGGGGCTGATGTTGCTGTCGAAAGTGCGGGAATTACCCTGTTGAAGGGAGACCTTGGCGGCATTGGCCGCGCCCGTAAATTGTCGCAAGCCACTCTTCGAAATATCAGGCAGAACCTGTTCTTTGCTTTCGCCTACAACAGTGCTGGTGTGCCGATTGCGGCGGGTATTCTCTATCCCATGACTGGGACTCTGCTTTCACCAATGATTGCCGCAGCAGCGATGAGCCTGTCATCAGTATCGGTTATCAGCAATGCCTTGCGTTTGCGCAATCTTGATCTCGACACATGAATGCCGGATTGGCGTGTTAGGCGGGACCAAAGGAGTTTTGATAATGAACCGATTTCTGAAATCGCTTCTGCTGGTGCTGTTGATCATGACCGCTGCCGCACCTGTTGGCGCAAAGGCATCCGAATTTCAGGTGACGCGCTTTTCCGGTCCCGATGAAAGCCACCATTCCTATTTCATCAATGGTCTGGCCAGCGCCATTCCGGCGGTAGGCTACGGCTTGCGCAACCTCAGCCGAAACCTGAGGGGAAGGCATTATTCCTATGTCACTCCGGTCGAGAGCACCGTGCCGGTTCAGATATCTGTCATAGCCGATATCAGAAAACGCTATGCGAGAAACCCGGCCGCGAAGTTCAATCTGGTTGGCGTGAGTTATGGCGGCAATATTGCGACACTGATTGCCCAGCAATTGAAACTCTACAGGATCCCGGTGAATTACCTTGCGGTCCTTGATGCGCCTGCCCCTGTTTCAATTACTTCCAATGTTCACCGCGTGGACAATTTTTATTGCCGCCAGTTCGGCTGTATCGGACAGAAAGTTCGATTGGCATGGGGAAACAGGTCCACTATCAAACAGGAATTCAAGGTCAGATCAGGACATATCAAACTCAGCGCAGCCTCTTTGGTGGAAGACCGGATCACTGGACAACTTTCGGAAATCACGATGGATTTGACACCCTCTCCCGCTGATCCCGGAACTTCGGCCCTTGGGTATTCGGATGAACCGATCAAACTGGGTGCGCAATAGGAGCGGGCATTGAACATCGGTGAAGCATCAAGGCAGGCCGGCCTTCCGGCCAAAACCATCCGTTATTATGAGGATATTGATCTCATCAAACCAGCACGGCTGGAAAACGGCTACCGTGAATACTCACAGCAGGATATACACTGTCTGCGGTTTCTCCAGCGCGCCAGGGGCCTCGGGTTTGCCATCGAGGAGTGCCGCACGCTGTTGTCCCTTTATAATGACAAGGACCGCGCAAGCGCCGACGTAAAATCAATAGCGGTCAGGAAAATCGAACAGCTGGATGCAAAACTGCTGGAGCTGGCGTCATTGCGCAAGACACTGATTTCCCTTGTGGAGAGCTGCCATGGCGATGATCGGCCGGATTGTCCGATCATGAATGACTTGTCCGGCAGCCACGGGAGCAGCGCTAGATCTGTAGAATGATCTTTGGCGGCGCAACGCCGTTGTGGATATCCTCAAAGGACTTTGCACCCTCTTCGAGGGGGCGTATATCGCTCCATCCCGCAGCCGATATTTTACCGTCTGCCAGCAAATCAAGCGCTGCCTGAAAATCCCCGGGGGTATAACAGTAAGTCCCCACAAAGGTGATTTCCTGAAGCGTGATGCGGCGCGTATCAAGTCCTTCCATGCTGTCCTGAAGGCCGATATGGGCGATCACGCCACCGGGTCTCACCAAGGTTGAGGCAGCTCTGCGTGTTGCTCCGGAACCGACCGCATCAATGATGAGATGGGGATTGGTTGGTTGCTCGCTTTCGCGATCCAGCGGGTTATATACCCGGCCCTTGATCACTTTTTCCAGCATCGGATGGCGGTGCAGGTTGGTTTCTGCAATCCACAATTCACGCACGCCATATTGTTGGAGAACAAGCGCGGACAAAAGTCCGATGGCACCGCCTCCCAGCACAACCGTGTTCATGTCTGCCGCGGCAGCCTTGCTGTGTTCCATGCCGATGCGCACCGTGTGGACGGCACATGCCAGCGGCTCGGCCAAGGCGGCATCCTCAAAGGACAGGTGATCGGGCAGCGGGGTCAGATTGCTTTCGCGAACAGCGACCTTTTCGGCGAAAGCACCTGGCACCCGCATTCCTATAAGTTCGCGGCTCGGGCACAAATGCTCGTTTCCGCTCACGCACGCTTCGCATGTTCCACAATTCATCAGCGGGTTGATCGCGACACGCTTGCCTTCATGCTTGCCGGAAAGGGCAATACCCACCGCCTCATGTCCAAGTACCAGCGGCGGGATGCGTCTTTCATCATGACCATGCCAGGCATGCATGTCCGATCCGCAAATGCCGCAATGGCTTACCGCTACGACGACGTTATCGTCTTCGGCTTCCGGCTCTGGTGCGGTACGCAACTCGGATTGCTGCGTTCCGGTGTAGTAGAGTGCTCGCATTTGCTTGCCTTACGGTGTTGTCCAGCCGCTATAGCTGAAGAATGGTTGAGCATTGCCGGACAGCCAGTCCGGGAACCACAGGATGATGCCGGGGAAGACGAACATGAGCGTCAGGCCAAGAACCTGGATGACCATGAACTGCATCATTCCGAGGTAAATGTCTTTCAGATCCCATTCCGGCACTACGCCTTTCAGGAAGTAGGCCGACAGTGCCACCGGGGGTGAAAGCCAGGCGGTCTGCAGGTTCACCGCAACCAGAATGGCAAACCATGTCAGATTCACATTCAGGCTGATCAGCAAAGGCACCAGGATCGGAACGATGATCAGGACAATCGGTACCCATTCGAGTGGCCAACCCAAAAGGAATACCAGAGCCATCACCAGAACCAGCATAGCTACCACCGACAGGTCGAATGAAAGAAGCAGTTCTGTCAGATATTTCGGTGTTCCAAGGTTGGAGAACACGGCACCAAAGAAGTTGGATGCTGCCACCAGGAACATGATCAGGACAGTGATTTCCAGCGTCTTGATCAGCGCATCATAAAACTTCGCGAAGGTCAGCTTGCGGTAGGCAAGCGAGAGCAGGATTGCACCGAAGGCACCACAGGCAGAAGCCTCTGCGGGTGTCGCCCAACCGGCCAAGAATCGAGCCAAGCGCAAAAGCGATCAGTACCGTTGGTGGCACAAGGCCCATGAAAAACTCGTACCAAAGGTCGGAGAAATAAAATCCGCCCGGTTTGTTGGCGCGGGTCCATTTATAAGACGAATGCCATCACGCCTACCCAGGCAATAGGGGCAATCAATCCGGCAAGCGGGAAGAAGGCGAGGGCGCCTGAGGCTCCGCCGACAATCAGCCAGACCAGTACCAGAAGTCCGGCCATCACCAGTCCGACCTCCAGAAGATAATACGGTGACGTATCGGGTTGTTCTTCCTTCGGCAGGATCGGCCCAAGAGATGGATTGATCCAGCAACGGCCAAGCGCGTAAAGCATGTAAAGTCCGGCAAGAACAATACCGGGGATGATAGCTGCCCGGAAGAGATCAGTAACCGGCACCTCAAGAACAGGCCCCATGACGATCAGCATGATCGAGGGCGGAATGAGGATGCCCAGCGTGCCGCCTGCGGTAATTGTCCCGGCGGCAAGGCGGACATCATAGCCTGATTTGTTCATGGTGCGTGCGGCCATGATGCCCAGGATAGTCACGGAAGCACCGACGATACCTGTGGCAGCGGCAAAGATCGTCGAAACAAACAGTACCGCAATGAACAGGGCGCCGCGGGTACGGCTCATCATCAGCTGAACTGCCTGGAACAAGCGCTCCATCAGACCGGCCTGCTCCATGACAATGCCCATCAGGATGAAAAGTGGAACAGCGACCAATTGGTCGTCCATCATGGTGGAATTGACCTGAAGCGTCATCAGGAAGAATGTGACGGCTGATCCTGCACCCCAGGAGCCGAAAGTGAAAGCCAGGAAGATCAGGGTAAACGAAATCGGAAAACCCACGAAAATCGAAAACAGCATGGCTGCCAGCATGAACAGCCCGATGGTTGGTTTCGTAAATCCGAAACCTCCGCCAAAAGCCGACATGAACCAGTCATCAAATGGCACGGATTTCGGGAAGAAAATCGATAAGAAGATAACCGCCAGCAGGATGGCATAGGGGATGAGCAGGCGCACAAAGAAGCGCTCGCGGTCTTTTCCCATGTCGTAAAAGGCGCGAAACAGTTCCGAAATGCCCTGAAGGAACAGCAAGGCAGCGCCAACGGGCATGGCCAAACGAGCAGGCCAAAGCAGTGGTGCCCAGGTCGAATCCATGGTGGTCTCGCTGCGGAGATATGCAGCCAGCCAAAAATCTGCCGCCGACCAGAAAAAGAACAGGATTGCAGGAAAATACAGCAGGAGATAAAGGCTGGCATCAACGGTTGCCTGGGTCTTTTGGCTCCAGGTGCGATACAGAAAATCCGCTCTGATATGAACGCCGCGCAAAAGGGCGTAACCGGCGGCAGCCATGAAAATCACCCCGCTGGTCATACGGGAAAGATCATAAGCCCACAGGGTTGGTCCGAGGCCGAGGGAAATGGCGACATCATTCATTCCCCAGCCAGTCAGCGTGCCGAAAAGGGTTCTTGAAACAACTTCAAATACCATCACGAAGATCAGCGGAACCAGCAACAGGCAGACTATCTTGCCCGCCCAGTTGTTCACCACATCAATAAAGGCGGTAATCGGTCGCTGCCAGGGCGTCATGTCCTCTGGTGTTTGCCCCGGCTCTTCAGCGCGGCGTTCGGCAATCAATTCATCGGTAATATCCAGATTGTCTGGAATAACTTCTTCGGCCATGATCTTCCCTCCCAGGGAGTTTCATCCTTATTCCAGAAAGCCTCATTGCGCGACAAGTGCCGACAGCCCAGCGACATTTGACGGAGGTTTTCTGGAATAAGGAGGCGCGGATGGAGAATATCCCCATCCGCCTCATTTCGATTTACTTCTTCATCAACTCGTCGGCATAGGCTTTGCCGAGAGCTGCGTTTGAAGCCTGCGCACCTGCCCAGAATGGAACTGCGATGGCAGCAAACTCTTTCTGGCTGTCATAGACAGTCTTGAAGAATGCGTTTTCCTCAGCATTCTTCTCAAGCAGGGCTTTCGCAGCATTCATGTATGCAGGGAAGTAGTCTGCAGGAGTGTCGTGCAGGATAACGCCATCTTCTTCGACCAGCTTCTTCAGTGCCTTGCCGTTTTCGTAAATGCGGTAGGACATTGATTTTGACAAGCGATGCGTTAGCAGCAACTTCCAGTGCTTTTTTCTGGTGGTCGGTCATGCCGTTGTAAACATCGCCATTGATATACATATCGGCGTTAACAACGACCTGGTGAAGACCCTGAAGGTAGTAGTGCTTCAGGACTTTCTGGAAGCCGAACACTGAGTCAGGCTTCGGGCAGCACCATTCAGCCGCATCGATTGTACCTTTTTCAAGTGCTGGCAGAATGTCGCCGCCGCCCATGGCAACAGAAGCAACGCCGATGTCCTTGTAAGCCTGACCAGGAATGCCTGGAGGTGTGCGGAAGCGGTACTTGCGGAAGTCATCCATCGAAGCGATTGGTTCCTTGAACCAGCCAAGTGCTTCAGGGCCAACCGGCTGCAACATGAAGCCTTTCACATTGACGCCCATTTCTGTCCAGAGCTGGTCGTACAATTCCTTGCCACCGCCAAACTGGAACCATGACAGCCATGCAAGGTTGTCCATGCCGATGCCGCCACCTGCTGGTGGAGAGCCGAACAGGGCAGCTGCCGGATGTTTTCCGGACCAGTAGTGGGTCCAGGCAAAGCCACCTTCCACAAGGCCTTTGTCGACGGCATCAAGCACTTCGCTGACGCCAACAATAGCGCCGGCAGGCAGAACTTCGATGGTGACCGGATCATCTGCGGTTAGTGCAGCCACGTCCTTGGCGAATTCCTGCAGCATCACCACTTCATCGGCTGATGCGGAAATAACCGACTGGATACGGATATTCACTGGTTCGGCCGAAGCCACTTTTGGTGCAACAAAAGTTGCAAAACCCATGGCAGCAGCTGCTGCACCCAGGGTCAGTTTTTTGAGAATGGACATTGATATCCTCCCTTTCTCTGGTTTTTGCCTTCAGGTGTCTGTTCCCGTTGTCCGGCATTGAAGGCCTTATAGCCGGATGTTGATAAGGGAAACAGTGTTTGAACAGCTCGAAACGCGAAAATGTGATCTCAACCCGCGCAAATTCGAAATTCGATGGTAATGAATTGTCATGTGACACCTCCCATGATGGCAAGAATCCCTGGACGGATCGAAGATGCCGCGATAGAACATTTCACCGGCCACATATAGCAGCACGACAAGCCCAAGCCATGAATATCCATGGATAACGTGGTCAACAGTTTCATGATCAGCGTTGCGGCAAATGCCATCAACACGATCGCCAAGCCCAAGACCAAAAACCAGCATATTGGTATCGCCGTCTGCAATCGCGGCCACCGCAAGCACGTTGTCCAGTGACATGGAGAACATCGGCAATTGTAATTGAGATCAGAGCCTGAGCCAAGGGTCCGGCGCGGCCGGACCGGTATAACCGCCTCTCGGGATTTTCAGCTTCTTCCAGGGCCTGTTCGGCTTTTTCGTCAATATTTTCGCGGATTTCCACATATAGGCGCCAGCAGACCCAGAACAGCAGTAGTGAGCCGAGGAACAGCAAACCGGGAATTCCCAGAAGTTTGGTTGCGATAACGGCAAAGATGAATGCGCAACACTGCAGCGATGATCATGCCGTAAAGAATTGCCTTTTTGCGCAGTTCCGGCGCAAGCGATAGCAGCAGCCATTCCGATGATCAGTGCATTGTCCCCTGACAGGATAATGTCAGCGACTATGATCTGGCTGAAATCCAAAAACATTGTTCCACATGGCAATAATCAAAGTCCTTTTGTAAAGGCGTGCCATGGCTGATTCATCTTGCTTCCTCCAAGATCATGTCGGAAGCCTTTTCGCCGATCATGATGGCCGGTGCATTGGTATTGCCTGAAACGATTATCGGCATGATTGAACAATCCGCGACGCGCAAGCAATCAACGCCGTTGACTCTTCAATCTCGGATCAACGACGGCTTTTTCATCAATGCCCATTTTGCAGGTGCCAGTCGGATGATAGATCGTCGTAGCGGTATTTCTTGCCCAGTTCAGCAACCCGTCATAATCATCATCCTCGATGTGATTTCCCGGGAGCATGTTCCTCGGTAATCAGGTCATTTACGGATTTCTGGCGGCAGATTTTGCGGGCGATACGGATGCCGTCGACAATGGTATCCTGGTCGAGTTTCGTGGACAAGATAATTGGGATGGATATCAGGATGATCTTCAGGATCAGCGGAGTTCAGTTCAAGATGACCGGTGCTTTGCGGACGCAATTGAAGAACCGAAGCGGTGAAGGCATCAAACGGATCGTCTATTCCGGTGGTCAGGATTTTCGGAACTGAAGGGCTGGATATGAAACTGAATGTCAGGAGTTTCGAGTTCCGGTCGTGTTTTCAGATAACCGGTCCCAAGACTTGCTGCCATGGTCATTGGTCCGGTCTGCTTAAGGATATATTCAAGCGCGATTTTGGCCTGATTGAACAGCCCGACTGTGCGCGTGTTGATTGTGGGCACAGTGCATTTGAAAATCGGACGGGCCTGCAAATGATCCTGCAGATTTTTCCCACACCGGCAGATTGATTTTCCGAACGACGTCAATGCCGTGCTCGTCGCAAGTTCTTCTGCATCCGGCCAATGCCCGAAAGCATCAGGATTTGCGGCGAGCCGATTGCACCTGCTGAAAGCATGACTTCGTTGTCGCGCCTTGATGGTAATAGTTTCACCGCCTCGTTTTGCCCTGAATGCCGACCGCCCTGCCGTTTTCAAACTCAGGACTTTCTCGGTAAGGATATTGGTCAGGATGTGCAGGTTCTTGCGCTTTTGACGGGTGCAAATAGGCTTTGGCGGAACTGCAACGAAGACCATTGCGAGCAGTCAGTTGAAAATAGCCAACCCCGTCCTGCATTTTCCCATTGTAATCGGGATTGTAGGCATAGCCGGCTTCCTGTGCCGCCTTGACCCAGGCATCGACGATTTTCCAGGACTTGCGCGAATTGGTAACCGACAAGGGGCCCGCTTCCGCCGCGCAACTCGTCTTCGCCATCTTCCCAGGCTTTCAGCCCGTTTGAAAAGTGGCAAGTACATCCTCCCAGGACCAGCCGGTATTACCCATCTGGCGCCAGTTGTCATAATCCTGAGCCTGACCGCGCACATACAAAAGGCCGTTGATGGAGCTTGACCCGCCAAGCGTCTTGCCGCGTGGCCAGTTCAGTGAACGTCCGTTCAGCCCGGGATCTTCCTCGGTTTTGTACATCCAGTTGAGTTTGGGGTTTTTGATGGTCTTGAAGTATCCGACCGGAATGTGGATCCAGGGCGAAATATCTTTTCCGCCGGCCTCGATCAGGCAACGCTATGCCTTCCGCTTGCGGACAAACGGTTGGCAAGAACGCATCCGGCAGAGCCTGCGCCGACGACTATAAAGTCAAATTCCAAGCCGAAAGGCCTCCCAGTCGAAAAAATATCAAAAAATGAGACTTTTTTTCTCGATTATTAATCAAAACATGTTACATTGGAGTTGGCAAGGTTTTTCTGTTGTCCAGGTGAGTTGTTCGCGATCCTTGTGGAAAATCCGGGCAGCATCCGGACTCGATGGCTAAGGGAATAGGAACCAGGGATGGATAGCATTGAGCGGATACCGACAAATCTGCGTACCCTTTTGATCTTAGAAATTATCGGCAGGTCAGACAGACCGATGTCGCCGACCGAAATTGCCCGTGAGATGGACCTTCCCAAACAGACGGTTCACCGTCTTTGCAGTACCCTGACGGAAGAGGGCTTTCTGTTTCGCGAAAAGCCGGGCAAGGGGCTGCGTCCGGCAAGAAGACTTCGCCGGATGTGTTCCGAAGTCTTGCAGGCTTCAAGATATCATATTGCGCGTCACCAGGTACTGCTGGCTCTCGCCAACCAGGTTGGCGAAACGGTAAACTTTGTCATGCCGGAAGAAGAGGGCATGAGTTATATCGACAGGGTCGAAACGGATTGGCCGTTCAGGGTTCAATTGCCGATCGGCTCCCATGTTCCGTTTCATTGCACGGCAAGCGGCAAGGTGTTCCTGGCCAGCCTTGGAAAGTCCGCTCGCGAACGGATTGTAAATTCGATTGAGTTGAGCGCGGAAACGTCGAACACTCACACCACTCCGGCAGGATTACTCAAAGAGCTTCGTGACGTCGCCCGTCTGGGCTATGCAATTGACCGTGAGGAGTTCAAGGAAGACATGGTGGCAATTGCGGTGCCGGTTTTTGACAATAACAACCGGTTTCACGCGGTGCTGGCGTTTCATGGCCCTAAAATTCGCCTGTCGGTGGAAGGGGCGATTGCGAAGAAACACTTCCTTGAGGAAGCATCAGCGAAACTGACCCGAATTCTTTTCAGCGGGGACACTGAAAACTAGCAGGATATTCACTCGTCACCGCGCCGCTGAAAACTACCCGCCAGCAAGCAACCTTGATGCCTTCCAGCTATTTGGGCTTTCCTCAATCATTCTGGAAAGAATCTCCCCGAAGACTGAAAAACCCTCCTGCTCACCATAGTGCATTGGTCCTCCGCGCCAGCGTGGAAAACCGTATCCGTGAAGTTTCACAACATCCACGTCGCTGTTGCCTGCGGCAACGCCTTCCTCGACAATTAATGCGCCTTCATTGATCATGGCAGCCATCAGGCGCTGCTGAATGTCATCGGTGGAAAAAGCCTGCGCCTGAATGGAAAGGTCATCACGGTATTTGCGGATCATATTCTCCACTTCATCATCGCGCACTGGTGCGCGCGAACCCTCCTCATAGCGATACCAGCCTTTGCCCGAGCGTTGACCAAACCGGCCAATCTCGCACAGATGATCAGCAATCGTCACATAACGCTCTTTTGGGTCACGGGTTGCTGACTGACGTTTCCGGTTGGCCCACGATATCTGCAGCCCGGTCAAATCCTGTAATTCATAGGGTCCCATCGGCATGCCGAAGGCGCGCATTGCAGCATCAACCTCATGGGGCATTGCACCATCGGCAAGCAGATAATCAGCTTCACGTCGATAGGCCGCCAATATCCTGTTACCAATGAACCCGTCGCAAATTCCCGAAAGCACCGCGATCTTTTTCAGCTTTTTGGCGAGGGCAAATCCGGTCGCCAGCACATCCTTGCCTGTCGCCGGTGTTCTTACGATTTCCACCAGTTTCATGATGTGGGCGGGGGAGAAGAAATGCAGCCCAAGACAGCGTTCGGGATTGGAAATACCATTGAAGATCTGCACCGGGTCGATATAGGAAGTATTGGTCGCCAAAATCGCGTCCGGACGCATCACATCAGCAAGTTTGCGAAAAACTTCATGTTTTACATCGCCGTCCTCGAAAACGGCTTCAATGGCAAGATCGGCAGGAGCTGCGTCACCATAGTCATTACCCGCAAAAAGGTTTCCCATCTGCCGTTCAGCAGCAGCCTCACTCAGTTTTCCGCGCTTTACCGCGCCTTCCAGATTCGAGTCGACTCGGTCGCATCCGACCTTTGCCGCTTCTTCATTCTGCTCGATCATGATGACCCTGTAACCTGCGCCAAGGCAGGCAGTGGCAATGCCTGATCCCATCAGTCCGCCACCAACGACGGCTATCACGGACAATTCGTGGGGTTTAGCATCCTTCAACTCTTCGGGCTTGCCGGCTTTTCGCTCGGCAAAAAAGGCATGCCGCAAGGCTTTTGATTCCCGGGAGTTCTTCAACGCCATGAATTTTTCCCGCTCGCGTTTGAGACCCTCCGCAAAGGCGGTTTCGGTAGACCATTCGATGGCATCCAGCGCATGAAGCGGTGATTGTTGTCCCTTCGCTTTTTTGGCCAATTCCTTGCGTTTTTCCGAAAACCATTCAGCTCCCGGGGAAGCTGCCTTGCGCTGGCTGATAATGACAGGCCGTGGTGGTAGCGCTGCAATGAAGCCGGCTACTCCACTGTCCAGATCATCAACGATCAGATCAAGTGCGCCCATGGACTGCATTTTTTCTGCCGAAAACATGGTGCCCGAGCAGGCCACTTCAACAGCTTGCTGAACCCCGGATAGTCTCGGCAGGCGCTGTGTGCCGCCGGCGCCGGGAATAAGACCGATGTTCACTTCCGGTAGGCCAAATCTGGTATCGGGCAGGGCAAGACGAAAATCGCAGGCAAGCGCAATTTCGAACCCGCCGCCCAGAACGGTGCCGTGCATGGCGGCAATGAAGGGAATTTCGCAGGCTTCGATCTGGTCGCATACATCCGGTAACTGCGGCTCCTGCGGCGGTTTGTTGAATTCAGTTATGTCACCACCGGCAACGAAAGTGCGCCCGGCACACCGGATGATGGCGGTGCTTGCACCAGATGCGGCAACAGTTTCTACCGCTTCCTTGAGTCCAATTCGAACAGCATTCGAGGTGGCATTGACGGGCGGGTTATCAATTACAATCGTTGCGATACCCTTTTCGATTGTTACCGTAACCACATCATTCGTTCCCGCATTATTCGCCATTTCGCCAGTCTCCTGCCTGTCCTGCCCAAGCTTCTTAATCAAGCCTTGTTTTCAGGCCTTGTTTTCAGGCCTTGTTATCAGGCCTTGTTAAACTGCTAACGCTGATGATGCCAAAAGAAAAGGGCGGACTGCAATGCAATCCGCCCAATTCAAAGTTTCCGTTAAAGCCGGAAGACTTACAGAGCCTTGTCGGTGATCATGGAAGTCCATGCACCCTCAGGTTCCTTGGTAATGACCGGATCAGAGCCGCCTTCCAGCAGCGACTTGACCGTACGCTGGTAGTCAGCCTCATCAAGCGCACCGTTGGAACCCGCAGTCAGTTTCGCAATTTCACCCATCATGCGCTTCTGATGCTTTTCGGTTTGGGCGCCTGAGGCGTCATTCTCCAGAACGATCTCTGCAGCCTCGTCCGGATTTTCCTCGGCATATTTCCAGCCCTTCATGGAGGCACGGACGAAACGCACCATCTTGTCGACGAAAGCCTCGTCCTTGAGGCTGTCTTCAAGCACATAGATGCCATCTTCCAGTGTTGAAACGCCCTGATCCTCATACTTGAACGTAATAAGGTCGTCCGGTGTCAGGCCAGCATCAATGATCTGCCAGTATTCATTGTAGGTCATTGTCGAAACGCAATCAGCCTGCTTTTGCAGGATCGGATCAACGTTGAAGCCCTGCTTGAGGACCGTCACGCCGTCCGCTCCGCCATCGGTTGAGTAGCCCAGCTTGCTCATCCATGAGAGGAACGGATACTCGTTGCCGCCAAACCACACGCCAAGTGTCTTGCCCTTGAAGTCGGCAGGAGAGGTAATTCCTGAATCCTTGCGGCAGGTCAGCATCATGCCGGAGGATTTGAACGGCTGGGCGATATTGACCAGCGGGACGCCTTTTTCGCGAGTTGCCAGCGCAGAGGGCATCCAGTCCAGAACAACATCGGCGCCGCCGCCGGCAATCACCTGGGGTGGTGCAACGTCAGGACCGCCCGGCTTGATTTCAACGTCAAGATCTTCTTCTTCATAAAAGCCCTTGTCCTTGGCAACATAGTAACCGGCAAACTGGGCCTGGGTTACCCACTTCAACTGAAGCGTTACCTTGTCGGCGGCCATGGCCTGAAACGCTGCCAGCGAGAATGCACCGGCAAGCAATGTGGTGGTGAGTTTCTTCATGTTTGATACTCCCTGTTAGGTCCGGCTTGAGCGCACGGACGGATGCCAAAACGTGACATAACGCTCAATGAGCGCAATCACGCCGTAGAAAGTGGAGCCCGCCAAAGCTGCCACTGCGATTTCAGCCCACACCATGTCCGTATTCATTCTGCCCATTTCAGCGGAAATACGGAAACCCATACCGACAATGGGTGTGCCGAAAAACTCTGCCACAATCGCGCCAATAAGCGCCAGAGTGGAATTGATCTTGAGTGCATTGAAAATGAAGGGTGCCGCAGCCGGAAGGCGCAGCTTTGTCAGCGTCTGCCACCAGGTGCTGGCATAGGTGCCCATCAGGTCGCGCTCCATGTGATTGGCTGCCGCAAGCCCCTGTACAGTGTTCACCAGCATCGGGAAGAACGTCATGATCAGAACGACAGCGGCCTTGGACTGCCAGTCAAAACCGAACCACATTACCATGATCGGTGCGACACCGATGATCGGCAGCGCGGAAACAAAATTGCCAAGCGGCAAAAGTCCGCGCTGCAGGAAAGGTGAGCGGTCGATCAGCAGGGCAACAAGGAAGCCGGAGCCGCAGCCGAGAAGGTAACCGGCCAGCACTGCCTTGAGGAAGGTTTGCCGGAAATCAGCCCACAGGATCGGCAGGGAATTGATGATCCGCTCCCAGATCATCGAAGGGGCCGGGAGCAGAACCGAGGGGATGTTCAGCCCGCGGGTGATGCTTTCCCAGATCACCAGAAGGGTTACTCCAAAAATGAAGGGTACTGCCAGATTGATCAGGCTGAAGCTTCCGGAATTGGCGGACTTGCGCCGGACAAGCCACTCATTCAGCGCCCAGGCACCAAGCCAGAAGACAAGAGCAAAGAGGAGCCATGATGTTCCACCGGCCATCAGTAGGCCTCCGCTTTCTGGCCCATGCGTTGAAGGACGCGGCGATGGGCATAGCCCACCAGCATGACAAGAATGGCGGCGAGGAGTGCGGCCATGAACAGCGCTGACCAGATCTGGATTGTCTGGCCATAATAGGAACCGGCAAGAAGGCGCGCGCCCAAGCCGGCCACTGCTCCTGTCGGCAATTCACCGACAATCGCGCCGACAAGGGAAATCGCCACCGCGACTTTCAGCGAGGTGAAAAGGAAGGGCATGGAAGACGGCCAGCGCAGTTTCCAGAAAACCTGCGAGGTTGAGGCGTGCCAGGTATGCATCAGGTCAAGCTGGCTGCGGTCTGGAGAGCGCAGTCCCTTTACCATGCCGACGACGACCGGGAAAAATGAAAGATAGGTCGAGATCAGCGCCTTGGGAATAAGCCCGGTCAGGCCAACCGCATTGAGCGTCACAATAATCATCGGCGCGACGGCAAGGATCGGGATTGTCTGCGAGGCAATCACCCAGGGCATGACGGATTGATCCATGGCACGGTTGTGCACGATCCCGATCGCAAGCAGAATGCCGAGCGCGGTACCGATCACAAATCCGAGCAGGGTTGCCGACAGCGTGATCCATGAATGATAGACGAGCGAGCGTTTCGAGGTGATTTTCTTGTTGATCGTGGTGTCCCACATTTCAGCAAATACCTGATGGGCCGCCGGCAGAACAGGCCGCTCCTGCCACATCGTATTGGATACCAGTTGCGAAAACGTTGGTGGCGGGGCCTTTGCACGCTCCGCCTTGTCATACTCAAAAGGCGCATTCATCCAGACCACGCAGGCATACCAGATCGCGACGATTATCGCGACAACAGCAAGAACGGGAATGGTCTTTGATTGGGCGCTCAAACCTCATTCCTCATAACTGTGCCCCGCTCTCAAACCTTCACGGACCCGGTGGGCAATCTTGAGGAATTCAGGCGTCTCGCGAATGTCGAGCGGGCGCTCCTTCGGCAGGGTTGATTCAATCACATCGGTAACCCTGCCCGGTCGGGGACTCATGACGACAATTTTGGTCGACAGGTAAACTGCCTCGGGAATGGAGTGGGTGACGAAACAGATCGTTTTGTTGGTCCGCTCCCAGAGTTGCAGCAATTGCTCGTTGAGGTGGTCGCGGACGATTTCATCCAGCGCGCCGAAAGGTTCATCCATCAGCAAGAGATCTGCATCGAAGGCAAGGGCTCGCGCTATGGAGGCGCGCTGCTGCATGCCGCCCGACAATTGCCAAGGATATTTCTTTCCGAAATTCGAAAGGTCAACCAGATCAAGCGTGCGGTCGACGCGTTCCTTCTGCTCAGCTTTCGAAAAGCCCATGATTTCGAGCGGTAGGGAGATGTTCTTTTCAATCGTACGCCAGGGAAAGAGCGACGCCGCCTGAAACACATAACCATAGGCGCGTTTCATCCTCGCCTCTTCGGGCGTCATGCCGTTGACGGAAATTGTCCCGCCGGTCGGTTTTTCAAGATCAGCAATCACCCGCAAAAACGTGGTCTTGCCGCACCCCGATGGCCCGATGAAGGAAACAAATTCGCCCTTGTCGATATCAAGATTGACTTCGGACAGCGCATGCACCGGCCCGTCATTGGTCTCGAAGGTAAGCGAAAGGTCTTTGGAGGAAATGACGGTCATGTTTTTCCCCGCCTCCCCCCTAGGGGCGGCACGTGATTGCGAGGCTGAAAGTCAAAGCAGAGCGAGTGGGGCTAACACACACCTTGTTTCTCTTTGGCATTTTCACCCCCGCCGGATCAGCCTTCGCGTTTGCTTGGCTTCTCCTGCCTCCCCTCAAGGGCGAGGCAGTTTTTCTTCTAAATTCCATCAAACCCCCGATGCCGGAATGCCGGTTCGTTTGACCGGAGTCGGATTGGTCAGTTCCTTCCAGGTCGAAAGCGCCTGGTTGACGGTCGCATTGGGCTCGCGCTTGACGAACTTGCCATGGCCTTCCTGGGTCTTGATCTCACCATCCTCGATCGAAACGTGGCCGCGGGTCAGTGTGTAGCGCGGCAGTCCCTTCACATGCTTGCCCTCGAAGACATTGTAGTCAATGGCTGACTGCTGTGTCCCCGCTGAAATCGTCTTTTCCTTGTTCGGGTCCCAGACAACAATGTCAGCATCCGATCCCACGAGTATCGCGCCTTTTTTCGGATACATATTTAGGATCTTCGCGATATTGGTCGACGTCACCGCCACAAATTCGTTCATGGTCATGCGGCCGGTGGCAACGCCATAGGTCCACAACATCGGCATGCGATCTTCAAGTCCGCCGGTGCCATTCGGAATTTTGGTGAAATCACCGACGCCATAGCGTTTCTGTTCGGTGGTGAAGGCGCAGTGGTCTGTCGCGACAACCGAAAGTGAACCGGACTGAAGCCCTGCCCAGAGCGAATCCTGATGCTGTTTGTTGCGGAAAGGCGGGCTCATCACGCGGCGCGCGGCATGGTCCCAGTCCTTGTTGAAATACTCGCTCTCATCAAGCGTCAAATGCTGGATCAGCGGCTCGCCCCAGACGCGCTTGCCCTGTGATCGTGCGCGGCGGATCGCTTCGTGCGAATCCTCGCAGGACGTGTGCACCACATAAAGCGGTGCGCCTGCCATGTCGGCTATCATGATCGCGCGGTTGGTGGCTTCCCCTTCAACCTGCGGCGGGCGGGAATAGGCATGGGCTTCCGGCCCGTTATTGCCGGCGGCCAATAATTTGGCGGAAAGTTCGGCGACCACATCGCCGTTTTCCGCATGTACCATCGGCGTTGCGCCGAGTTCAGCGCAGCGCTGGAAAGAGGCGTAAAGTTCGTCATCATTGACCATCAGCGCGCCCTTGTAGGCAAGGAAGTGCTTGAAGGTGTTGATGCCTTTTTCGCGCACCACGGTTTCCATCTCGTTGAAAACCTGTTCGCCCCACCAGGTGATCGCCATGTGGAAAGAGTAATCGCAATTGGCTCGTGTCGACTTGTTGTCCCACATCTGGATCGCTTCGAGCAGCGACTGGCCGGGAGCGGGCAGGGCAAAATCGACCACCATGGTCGTTCCGCCCGAAAGCGCTGCCCGTGTGCCGCTCTCAAAATCATCGGATGAGTACGTGCCCATGAACGGCATTTCGAGGTGCGTGTGCGGATCGATCCCGCCGGGCATCACGTAACAGCCCGTTGCGTCCAGCGTCTTGTCGCCGGAAAGGTCCGGCCCGATTTCGGTAATGACACCTTTTTCGATTTTCACATCCGCCTTATAGGTCAGATCAGCGGTAACGATGGTTCCGTTCTTGATGACTGTGGTGCTCATGATTTCTTCTCCCGGCGCGGTTATCCAGTTTTTCCCATTCATCTCTTGTAAATCACATCTGGAATGCGATGAGCGCCCTCTCCGTATGCTTCATACATCGCTTCGCAGCCTTTCTCTTCTTTACCATTCCATTTCACTTCGATTTCCTTCAACACACTGAAAAAGACTTCCTTTTCATTTTCTGTGTCTGGATCAATACCAGTCTTGAGTTCAATTATATCCCAAACCAAATCACCTACATTGTGCCGGATATTATATCCTAGATTTGAGCAATAATACGAAGCCCAAAAGATGTTAGCCATATCCTCTCTGAGGGCTTCCGGAGTTTCTCTGATTAGCGATTTGGCGTGGGCACCTGTTTGCGCGGAAAGGAATAGGAAACAAACGACGAAGTACCAAATCCTCACCCCACTATCTCCGCCGTTTCAACCACCGCATGGAACAGTACTTCGGCGCCTGCGGTTGACCACTCTTTCGAAATTTCCTCCGCCTCATTGTGGGAAAGCCCGTCAACACAGGGGCACATCACCATCGCCGTCGGGGCCACGCGATTGACCCAGCAGGCGTCATGGCCTGCGCCTGAGATGATATCCCTGTGCGAATAGCCAAGCCGCTCGGCCGCATCGCGGATGGATTGCACCAGCGTCTTGTCAAATTCCGGCGGATCGAACTGGCCGACAATCTCGGCCTCGAATTCAACGCCAAGGTCAGCACAGAGTTTTGGCGCTTCCGCCAAAAGCCGGTCCACCATTCCGTTCAGCCGGTCGAGTTCGTGGCTGCGGAAATCAACGGTGAAGACCACCTTGCCGGGAATGATGTTGCGCGAGTTGGGATAGACATCGATATGCCCGATCGCTCCGACGGCATTGGGCGCATTGTCCATGGCGATATCGTGAACGAGCTCGGTAATCTGCGCGAGGCCGCGTCCGGCATTCCTGCGCATCGGCATCGGGGTGGAGCCGGTATGGCTTTCCTTGCCGGTGACACTGCACTCAATCCAGCGCAGCCCCTGACCGTGGGTAACAACGCCAATATCCTTGCCTTCTGCTTCCAGGATAGGTCCTTGTTCGATATGCAGTTCAAGGAAGGCATGCATCTTGCGGGCGCCGACTTCCTCATCGCCCTTCCAGCCGATCCGCTCCAGTTCGTCACCGAATTTCAGACCCTTGGCGTCTTCCTTGTCATAGGCCCATTCCTTTGTGAAAATCCCGGCAAAAACGCCCGATGCCATCATGGCCGGGGCATAACGCGTGCCTTCCTCGTTGGTCCAGTTTGTGACAACGATGGGATGTTTGGTCTTGATATTGAGGTCATTGAGCGTACGGACAATTTCCAGCCCGGCCAAAACGCCGAGCACGCCGTCATAGCGTCCACCGGTCGGCTGGGTATCCAGATGCGAGCCCACATAAACGGGCAGGGCTTCAGGGTCGGTTCCCTCGCGACGCATGAACATCGTGCCCATCTGGTCAACGCCCATGGTGAGGCCTGCATCTTCGCACCATCGCTGAAACAGCTTGCGCCCTTCGCCGTCTTCATCGGTAACCGTCTGGCGGTTGGAGCCGCCTGCAATGCCCGGACCGATCTTTGCCATTTCGTGGATCGAGTTCCCACAGCCGGTCACCATTGATCCGCAAATTCTCTCCCGGCGCTGCCATGTTCCTGCTCCCTATTTCAATTCAACTTCGACAAATGACATCGGTTCGCTGCCGCCATTGATGACATTGTGTTCCACACCGGTTTGCCTGCGATAGGCTTCGCCGGGTCCCATGCTCACCGAACGGGTCTTTCCGCCGGGCTCCTCCAGCAGGAATTCGCACGGCGTGATCGGCGTCACCACATAGTCGTGGGCATGCACATGCCAGCCAGTTTCCGCACCGGGCGCAAAGTCAAAGCGCGTCACGCGGACCCGGTCATCATCAACCAGTGTTGTTGCGGATGCTGCTGGCCGTGCCACCAATTTCGGCTCCCATAAAAATTGACCGGTTGGTAAAGATTACAGCTTCCGATTTTACACTCAAGGTGTAAAGTGGTTTTGCAACAAACTTTTTGACACACCAAACCGGCAGGAAACCTGTTTTGAGCCAACCGCGTGCAGCCCAGACGAAACGCCGAACACGCATTCAGGAAGAGCGTGAAGCGGTGATTCTTGGAAGCTGCGCTGGAAGTTTTCGCAAATCATGGTTTCAGGGGCGCAACGATTGACCAGATCGCGGATCAGGCAGGCATGTCAAAACCGAACCTCCTATATTATTTTCCCACCAAGGAAGCGATCCACCGCCTGTTGATTGACCAGCTTCTTGAAACCTGGCTCGACCCGCTGCGTGAAATCAGTCCGGAGGGAAACCCGCTTTCCGAAATCCAGTCCTATATCCGGCGAAAGCTCGAAATGGCGCGTGATTTTCCAAGGGAGTTGCGCCTGTTTGCCAATGAGATTTTACAGGGCGCGCCGCGTATTCAGGAAGAGTTGCAGGACTTGAGGGATCTGGTTGATGAAAAGGTCAAGGTGATAGAAAAGTGGATCAGTGAAGGAAAGATCGCGAAAGTTGATCCTTATCACATGATTTTCTCAATCTGGGCGACGACCCAGCATTATGCCGATTTCGACGCACAGGTCAGAACGGTGCTCGGAAAACAGAAATCGGGCGAGGGGCGTTTTGAAGATGCTGCCCGCTATCTCGACAGGCTGTTTGTCAGCGGTCTGAAGGCGTGAGTTTGCCGAAAATCATTTATCCGGCGCAAAGGCAACGATAACAAGCGCCAGCGCAGTCACCAGCGCACCAACCATCACGGAAAGCGCGACCCAGCCATGGCCCAGCAATCCTTCCAGAATTATGACAAAGGAAGGCGTGAGATAGCCATAGGAAAGCACTTTCGAAGCGGGCAGTCGCATGGATGCGAACTGCACCAGAAAGAAGGTTCCGGCGGTTGTGAAAACGGCAAGATAGAAAATAGCAATCCAGACGATTGACGGCAGGGCCAGCCAGTCAGTCGAGATAATGTCCAGAGAACCGGCAAGGACAATCCAGAGCATTGTTGCGGTTACGGCGCACAAGGTAAAATAGGCGCCGTGCTCCCCGCGGTTGAACAACCGGTTCAGCGGGGCGACGGCGGCATGCCCCATGCAGCCAATGAAGAAGATCGCTTCGCCCCGGCCGATCTGAAATCCGAGTATGGCCGCCAGGTCGCCGCGAAAAATCACCCAGATTGCCCCAAGGGCTGCGATGATCAGGCTGATAAATACAGGGCCCCGTGTCTTCTGGCGCAAGAAAAGATAACCGAACCCGGCACTCATCAGCGGAATGAGCGTAAACACGGCACCGGTGGAGACGGGTTGGGAAATTTGCAGTGCCATGAACATGGTCACGAAATAAAGTGCCATCAGTCCGCCAAGGATCAAAAACCGCCAGGGCGCTTCTGGAAACGTCGGCATCCTGCCAAACATCGCCCGGTTGACGGCAATCAGGATCGCGACGGCAATAATAAAACGAACAGCATTGAGCGCGGCTGGCGAAAGGTGCGGCGCGGCAAGGTCGCCAATCGAAAAAGATCCGGCAATAAGCGCGGCAAATGCCAGAGCTGCCAAATGGCCGAGCAGCTTTTCGCGGCCGGTTGCGTGGGTCTGAATTCTGGCGGCAGCAGGTTGTGGTTCACCTTGGCGCATGGATGATGTCCGTTTCAGTCGACCTGCCTTAAAACCAAATGGCAATCCGGAAATGTGGTGGCCTTTTCGTTTGCCATTTTCGCAACAACGCAAATATCCCGGACAAGAAGGGCGGGGCAAGTTTCATCGTGAAGCTTAACCCCGCCCGTTCCGGGAGGAAACCCGAGAGGAAATATTCCAAGGCGCTATTGCGCTGCCACTTTGGACGGGTTGTTGGGATGTTCTGTCCAGTTGGCGTATTTCTTTACAACTTTCTTTTTCGTGCGTTTGTCCAGGGTTCCCGGTGCGAGCGGCTCCATGGTGATGCAGTTTTCAACGGGGCAAACATTGACGCAGAGATTACAGCCAACACACTCCTCTTCGATCACCTCGAAATGGCGTTGTCCGTCGAGCATCGAAGTGATTGCCTGGTGCGAAGTGTCTTCACAGGCGATGTGGCATCGACCGCACTTGATGCAGGCATCCTGATCGATCTTCGCCTTGGCGACATAATTGAGGTTGAGATATTGCCAGTCGGTTACGTTTGGCACCGCACGGCCAATAATGTCATCGAGGCTCTTGTGGCCCTTTTCGTCCATCCAGTTGTTGAGGCCGGAAATCATCTCTTCAACTATCTTGAAGCCATAGGTCATGGCCGCCGTGCAGACCTGTACATTGCCAGCTCCCAGCGCCAGAAACTCGGCAGCATCGCGCCAGGTTGTCACTCCGCCAATACCGGAAATCGGCAGGCCTTGCGTTTCGGCATCCCGGGCGATTTCAGCCACCATGTTGAGCGCAATCGGTTTGACGGCGGGGCCGCAATAGCCGCCATGAGAACCTTTTCCGTCAATCGAGGGTTCGGGTGAAAAACTGTCGAGATCAACAGAAACAATCGAGGAGATCGTGTTGATCAGGGAAACAGCATCCGCCCCTCCGGCCTTCGCTGCCCGCGCAGGGTAACGAATATCGGTAATGTTCGGCGTCAGTTTCACAATCACCGGCATGCGCGTATTTGCCTTGCACCAGCGCGCCACCATTTCGATGTATTCGGGCACCTGTCCGACGGCCGATCCCATCCCGCGCTCACTCATTCCGTGTGGGCAGCCGAAATTGAGTTCGATCCCGTCGGCACCGGTTTCCTCGACCAGCGGCAGAATTGTCTTCCAGGCGGCTTCCTCACAGGGCACCATGATGGAGACAATCATCGCACGATCCGGCCAGTCCTTCTTGATCTGCTTGATTTCCTGCAAATTGATCTGCAGTGAGCGGTCGGTAATCAACTCGATATTGTTGAGCCCTAGCAGGCGGCGGTCTGCCCCCCAGATCGCGCCATAGCGCGGCCCGTTGACATTGACAATCGGTGGACCGTCCTCGCCAAGGGTTTTCCAGACAACACCACCCCATCCGGCCTTGAAGGCGCGCTCGACATTATAGGCCTTGTCAGTCGGCGGTGCTGAAGCAAGCCAGAACGGGTTGGGTGACTTGATGCCAACAAAATTGTTTCTAAGGTCTGCCATCTTTGTCCTCCCTCACAAGGTGTCAACTGCCGAAAGCGCTCGGTGAATACTCTCGGCTGCATCGCGGCCCTGGGCAACTGCGGTTACCGTCAGGTCTTCGCCCGAATTGGTGCAATCACCGCCGGCCCATACGCCCTTCAGGGACGTACGGCCTTCATTGTCTACCTTGATGCGACCGCCTTCGAGCCTGATTGCCTCGTCCGCCTCGTTGAGATGAGACGATTTGAGGCTTTGTCCGATTGCCCGGAAGATCTGGTCAGCCTCGAGTTTCAGTTTGACCCCTGTGCCTACCAGTTTACCCTTTTTGAGTTCCGTGTATTCAAGGTCAATCCCGCTGACTTTGCCCTTGCTTGCTCTGATCTTCGTCGGCATCAACCAGTGGCGGATGGTGACGCCTTTGGATGCGGCCAGATCCTGCTCAAACTGCGAGGCGTTCATCTGTTCCTGTCCGCGCCTGTAGCAGATCGTGACATCCTGCGCGCCAAGCAGTTTGGCCTGAACGGCCGCATCGATTGCGGTCATGCCGCCACCGATGACAACAACCTGTCTGCCAATGGAAATCTTGCTCTTATCCTTGGCCTGCCGCAGCTTGGCGATGAAATCCACGGCATCCTCAAGCCCTTCAGGATCCTTTTTGGAAAGACCGAGGTCATTGACACCGGAAAGACCCATCCCGAGAAAGACCGCATCATGCTCCTGCGCCAATTCCACGAGGGTGAAATGCTTGCCCAGCTTTTTGCCGTAGCGGATATCAATGCCACCGATTGCGGTCACATAATCGACTTCTGCCTGGGCGAAGCCGTCAACTGTCTTGTAGGCGGCAATGCCGTATTCATTCAGGCCGCCTGGCTTCTTGTGAGCATCAAAAATCGTTACATCATGACCATGCATGGAAAGGCGATGGGCACAGGCCAGACCCGCTGGCCCTGCACCGACCACGGCAATCTTCCTGCCGGTCGGCTTGCCTCGATCAAAAAACTGTTTCCCGGCAGTCATTGCGGCATCAGTCGCGTAACGCTGCAACTGGCCGATCTTGACCGGTTTGCCTTCGGCAAGTTCGCGCACGCATGCCTGTTCGCAAAGGGTTTCGGTCGGGCAAACTCTGGCGCACATGCCGCCGAGAATATTCTGTTCGAAAATCGTTTCGGCAGAACCGTGTACATTTCCTGTGGCGATTTCCCTTATGAACATGGGAATATCGATTGCGGTCGGACAAGCGGTTACGCAGGGCGCGTCATGGCAGAAATAGCAACGGTCTGCGGCAACCAGCGCCTCATGGGGATCAAGGGGAGGATGAAGATCGGCAAAATTTGCCTCTATCTCTCGGTTCGACAACCGCCCGGCAACAATTCCGTCTTTCAACTGTCTGCTGCTCATGCACTCCCTCCCGGATGAAACAAGCCTCATATCCCGACAGGCACAAAGAAATCTGAGCCTGCCGATGGAAACAGTATAGGCAAGCAAAAAAATTTATCAATTGGTAAAATTTTGAAAATAACACCACAAATCATTGCAGGGTGCTGAATTGAAACAACCTGCCGAAACACTGATCGGATTGCCCCTGGATTTTGGCCCTAGGCGCCTTTACCTGCCAGTACCCATGTAGATTCCTTCCGCTCAGGGTCATCGAAAAACGCCTGCAGCCGACCCGCCAAGGAGTTGAGGGATAAATGATCCTCATGATAGGCGATCGCCCGCTTTCGCAAACCCTTCCAGGCACTGTCATTCATCTTAAGCGCTTGGCCAACAGTGTCGGGAAAATCTTCACTTGCCTTGAAGGAAAGGCAATTAGTGCCACTTTCCAACGGCGGGAAATAGGCATCGGGAAACTGTAAAAGGGGTACTGATCCGCATGCCATCGCTTCATTGAGATTTTGGCAATAGGGATAGCGCACACCCGGCGTACAGATGAAAAAACGGGATTTTGAAACAAGGTTGAGCCATTCGGCCTGAGGAATTCGGAACAGCGTCGTATCAATCCAGACAAGCTTTTTTCTCAATTCACCCTTGGCAAGGGCCGTTTCAAATGCTTCTCGGCTGGTGGGGAAGAAAACACTGGTATCCGGCATGTTTGCCGCGATACGGGAAATTTCTATCCGGTTCAGGATCCCATATTCCTGCTCCATGATTTTGCTGGCGTAGGTGCCTTCATCGCAATTGCCACCGAACAATATGCCGACGGGGCGCTCGGTGTTTTGTGCCAGTTCGTTTGCCCGCTGGTAAGCCACATGCTTTATCATGTTGGGATGAAACAAAATGGGATGAAAAAAAACGTCCATTTGCTTGTTCGAGGCAAGGAAAGCCTTGGTATCGTAGGACAGGAAAAGCGTCTTTCGCGCGGTTTTCAAACTCCCTGCAGGAATTCTGCCTGCTTCGCCGATGATGATGTCCGCACTGGCCGGTTTCCAAAAGACGGTTCTGCAATACGGGCTGCTTGTTGAGGTTTTGACAAGGCTCCCAAGCCGTATTCTTTGCAGCGGTGGAATGACGGCAACATGATGAATATTCATGGCCGCAAGAACATTGGAAACCAAAGCAAAACGCCGGGCATTTCGCGATTGGGGAAAGTAAACTGCAACCGCTTCGTGCCCGCTGGAGCCGGTGATATCACGGCTTGAATTTGGGTCTGTCGTCAATTTATTGTTTCCCAACCCAATTCAGTCTCCCTGGGCTTTTGATCAACTCGTAAAATGTCATATTGCTTTTTTCTTTGAAAACATTTCTGCACACTGTATGCCAACAGGCAAACAAAAGTCGAAGAATTGACCAATTGGAAGGCGGGGCATTTGCATTCCGAGCTTGTACCCAAAAAGAACAGACAGTCCAAGCGTGTGGACAAGTTGAAAACAGCCTTTTCGCGGGCCGTCAATCCGGTTCTTTTGAAGTTCCGCTATGGATACGTGTATTATGAGGGAAGGTGGCAGTTCCGCAAGGTCCGTATAAAGCCAAAGAAATTCCGCCACACGTTTGAGGACGGGACGCCGCATTGGGATCTCGATGAGGCAGCCCCGCTGCCGCTTGATGAAAACGCCCAGCGTCGCCTCGTTGAGATTCCGGTTGATGGTGAAAGCGGCAAGAAAAAACGCAAGAAATCACGCAATCGGCAAAGACGGTATATTCCTGCCACTTTGGGCGTAGAGGGATTTTTTGAGGCGCTGAACAAGCTGGGCGTGCGCTATGCGGTTCTGCGCTGGTTTGACGATTTACCTCATATCGAGGAGGGCGAGGATATCGACCTGCTTTTCGAGGATGAGGCGATGGAGAAAATCGATCACCTTTTCATCCCCGGTCAAAAGCGTGGTGGCATCAAGTGCGACGTCTACAGCTCCGGCGGCCTGCCGGGCAGCAATTTTGAGGGCCTGCCCTATTACGAACAGCGTCTTGCTGAAGAGATTCTCGACAATACCGTTATGGTCAAGGGCGTTTTTCGAGCGCCCGATACCCGCCGCCACCTGCTCTCGCTTGCCTATCATGCCGCTTATCACAAGGCCCATAATTCAGGCCTGCCGTTGAATCTTGGTGAACCACCGCTAAAGCCGGTCAAGGACCATGATTATGGCGGAGAGCTGGAAAGGCTTGCTGCCGAATGTGATATGGGCATCGTTCCCTCGCTATATGGAGTCCATCATTTTCTGCGGGAAAATGAATGGATGCCAGGAATAGACATGCTGCGCAAATTGTCTCTCCATCGACCTGTTCTCAGGCTGTTTCTTGAGATGGACGGAAATGCCGTAAAGCCTGTTGGCATCGAGCCGCAGCTTTGCGTATTCGTGGTCAGGGAATGGGCCGAGAAACGCTATTTGGTGCCCTGGATTGCCGCCAATCTTCGCCATTATGGTTTTGATGTAAAATGGGTGCACGAGCTCAATGATGAAGAGCGTGAACGCGCCCGCACCCGAATTCGCGGCGGTAACTGGAACCGGGGGCCCTGGCCGGTCTCCGGTGGCCCGCCGACAACCATGATCGTTGCCTGTGATTACGCTCCGGAACCGCCGGACCCCGAATTGCGGCGCAAGCAGCCATTTGCAAGAAACGCCCGCTTTGTGAACATCAAGGCGCTGATCCGTGATGGCGTGAACAAGTATCTTCCCGACCATCTCAAGACCAATCCGGTTCACAGCGCCGACGATGATCTGGAGGCATGGGATTATATCGAATCGGTTTGCCCGCAAAAGGTCGGGACCATTCGCGAAATGGTTGCAGAGGGTTATCGTGGTGATCCCTATACTCGCCTCAAGCTCAGCTCAGGAAAAAGGGCGACCACCTATCTCGTTTATCGCGACGGCAAGCCTTATGTTCTGAAGGTTTTCAGCGATCACAAGGACGGTTGCGCCGCCCTTAAGGCCGAAAAGCGTGCGTATGAAAATTTCCGCGACATGCCCTGGTCGGGCGGTTGGGTGGAGTTTGGTCCGAACTGGATGTTGCAGGCCTATCACGACCCCTCGCGGCGTTTGGACCTGCTAGCGGAAAAACTGACTGTTGAACAAAAGACCGAAATCGCCGGAAAGGCATTGGCCATTGCCCGCGAGATACATTCTGCAGGCTTTGCCCACCGTGATCTGCATGTCCAGAATTTCTTCTGGGATGACCGCCAGCTTCGTGTGATCGACTTTGAAACATTGACGCAACAAGATCCGTCTTTCCCGTTTGAAAAATCATATGATGTAACCGGTGAAGGCCTCGAATCGCCGCTGGCAAGCGGGCACATGTGCTACACCAACCGCAAGAATTCCAGATCGCTTTCCAGAACTTTGGGTGTCTCCCTTTCCGACGCCCTCAAGGCCGAAGCCGCTCTTAAGCAAAAGAAGAGCAAATGAAGATTTCAGTCATTATCTCTACCTACAATTCCCCTGAATGGCTCGAAAAGGTACTCTGGGGGTATGAATGTCAAAGCGAGCGCGCATTTGAAATTGTCATCGCCGATGATGGTTCCGGTGAACCGACAAGGCAACGGATCGAAAGGTTTTCAAAGTCGCCCGCCTTCTCCCTCCGGCACGTCCGCCATGAGGATGACGGTTTTAGAAAATGGAAAATCGTCAACGAGGCAATCATCGCGGCGACCGGTGATTATCTCATTTTCACTGACGGCGATTGTATTCCCCATCCCGATCTGATCAGGGTCCACCGGCAAAACGCCGAGGCCGGGAAATTTCTTTCAGGCGGCTATTGCAAACTGCCGATGACAACCAGCAAGTCTATTAATAGGGACGATATTTTTCCAGGGAAAATATTCGATATTACCTGGCTCTCCAAAAACGGATACGGTTTCACGCCAAAATGGCTCAAGGTCATCGCGCCAGGCCAATCCTGGTCTTCCCTTCTGAACGCGCTGACCCCTGCGGCAAAGACCTTCAATGGCAATAATTCGTCCTGTTTCAAGGCCGACGCGTTGAAAGTCGGTGGTTTCGACGAACGGATTCTTTATGGCGGCGGAGATCGTGAATTCGGTTACCGGCTGGAACATGCAGGCATAGCCCCGAAGATCATTCGCTACTCCACCATCTGCCTGCATCTTGATCATCCCCGGGGATACAAAAGCGCTGAAGTCCGCGAGAAAAACCTCGCCCTCATTGAGGAAACGAAACGCTCGAAGTCGGTTTTTACCCCATACGGCATATCCCTCCGGAGCAATTGACCAAACCGATAAAGTACGAAGTAATCATCGACAGAGAAATTGACGCCCCCAAAAGTCAAAGCCCCAAAAGTCAAAGTATGAAAGGCCAAACGAAATGAAACTCCCAAAAAACCGGTTCAAGTCGGGATTGAAGAAATCGGGCGCACCTCTTCTGGGGGTTTGGTCGAACCTCAAAAGCCCCATGGTGGCCGAATTATTGTCCGGCACCGGGTTCGACTGGGCTGTACTGGACATGGAGCACGGCCCTAATGACCTCGGCGATATCGTTTCCCAGCTTCAGGTGATGGAGGCAGGTTCGGTGCCGGTTATTGTCCGCCCGCCATGGAATGATTTCGTGCTAATCAAACGTTTGCTTGATTCAGGTGTAACCAGTCTCCTGATTCCCTATGTTCAAAACGCAGAGGAAGCGCGCGAAGCGGTCGCCGCAACCCGTTATCCGCCTGATGGCATCAGGGGCGTAGCCGGAGGATCGCGCGCGACCCGGTTTGGAATGGTCGCCGATTATCACCAGAATGCCCACAAGGAAATCTGTATCATCGTGCAGGTGGAAACAGCATCCGCAGTTGACGAAATTGAAGCGATTGCTGCGGTGAAGGGCGTTGATGCGATTTTTGTCGGACCTGCAGACCTGGCGGCCTCCATGGGCCATCTCGGCGACTTCGACCACGACGATGTCCAGGCCAAGATCCGGACCGCTGCAAAGCGGATCAAGGCAGCGGGAAAACCTGCAGGCATCCTGTCCTTCAATCCGGATCAGGCAAGGGAATACATCGCCATGGGATATGACTTCGTTGCGATCGCTTCGGACCAGTCCCTGCTGGTATCAGCAGCCAAAACCTTGCTTGCCAAATTTGACGATGTCCGCAAACCGTCATCCTAGGCAAGTTGAACTGTTCGCATATAGCGGTAATCGCCAATCACTTCCTGCGGATTTGCTCAAGATCGTCGGGGAGCGGCTGGGCTCTGCCGGTTTCAGGGGGAGCAAAGCCGGTTGACTGCCAGACTGCGTCATACCAGTGTCTTGCCCAGATCCCGTCCTCGGGCGTTCCCCGGGAGCCCAGGTCAGCATTGCAGGGTGAAAATCAATCCCAATCGCTTCACATAAGACCTTAAGACCCCTTGCGGATTGCTGCGGATATCATGGGCATCGACGACGGCCGGTGTTTTTCCGGTTGAAGTGCGCACCAGATCAAACAATTCGCGCTGACGTGTAAAGCCGATATCAGCGGCACAGACCGTTTCGGTTTTTTCGGCATAACTTGCCAGAACCCTTTCCGGTTCGCGGATCAGGAAACACATTGGTCATTTCACTGATCCAAGAAATATCAAAACCATCCATCATGTGATGGGTCATGTGTTTTTGATAGCTGACCGGCATCGCATCATGCCCGCCGGCAAGGCAGTGGGCGATGACCTTCTCGGGGTCGGTCTCGCCATCGGCTATGATTTCATCACGCATGGGATGCTCAAGGCCGGTCGCGGCGAGATAGGCTGCATAAAACGGTTCATCCATCGCAGTGCAGTCCGGGCGGTTGACCGAAACTGCGCATCATGGCGGTGGAAAGATTCCGCGGCCCGGACCACATCGCGATAATGATCTTTTCAGGATTTTTTCTGTGTTGTTTGGCCATCAGTTCTCTTCGCCCCTCCCGCAGCAATTGGAAAACGTGCAATTTGGTGTAGCGGCAGGCGCAAATATAAAAGCAAGCTCCGGAAACCGATATGACCTCAAATTCCCCAATTCCCCCGCATACCGCCTGATGAATTTAAGCTGGCGAATGGATGCGTGAGGCAAGTGCCATCGCCATGTGCCACTACACTTCCTTCGACAAGGAAAGTGGGGTAATGACCAAGGATGACGACAGCCCGCTGACCAAAGCGGACCTGGAAGTTGATGCCTATATTTGAAAAACTTGCCGAAGAACTTTCCCTGATATTCCTGTTGTCACCGAAGAGCGGGCATCCTCCCATGATCTGGATGTTTCAAACGGGAATGTTTTTTCTGGTTGATCCGATTGATGGCACCAAGGAATTCATCAACAAGCGGGATGAGTTCACCGTCAATATTGCCTTGGTCCGCGATGGCATAGCCGATCGCCGGTGTTGTGTGCGCTCCTGCGCTCAATGCGCTTTCTACGGCACGTCGGCGAGGGAGCTTTCTCACAGACCTGTCAACGGCAAGAAACAGTCAGATTCAGTGTCAGCAAGCCCGACAACAATGCGCTTCATGGTTGTCGCCAGCCGTTCTCATCTCACCGATGAAACCAGGGAATTCATTGACGCCAACAAGGTGGCCGATACCAAAAATGCCGGATCATCCCTGAAATTCTGCCTTGCTGGCCACAGGTGAAGCAGACCTTTATCCGCGTTTTGGCCCGACCATGGAATGGGATACGGCAGCCGGCCATGCGGTGCTTTTGGCGGCAGGTGGATTTGTCAACACGCTTGATGGAAAACCTCTTGCCTATGCCAAGCCAGAATTTCGCAATCCGTGGTTCATTGCCGGCGCTGAAGGTGTTGCCTATACCGGATAAAGTCGGAAAGATTCAAGGAGTGTGAGGTGATAAGGTGTGAAGAGCATTTGCCCCAATAGCCTTTCATCCAAAATGCCCCATTGGATGAAAGATGCTCCTCACACCTTTCTGAGGAAAGACAAATGACCCCAAAGGTCCTTTGCCGAAGGCAAATCTATCCTTGAGGTCTGAACGAATAAGTTAAAAATATATGTCGCAATGGCGAAAATCGGAAAGAATTTGGCCTTTATTCGATGTTGCCACCGGCGATGTCCGGCGTAGATTTCCCACAATCGATCTTTTGAGGAGTGTCTGATGACCGCCAGCGCAGAAGCCAACGCAGTGTAATTGACGGCAAGGAAGTTGCCGCAGATGTCGTGGAAACCGTCAAGGCGGCAACAGCAAAACTGATTGCTGAGACCGGCATTAAGCCCGGCATTGCCGTGGTCATCGTCGGGGAGGATCCGGCCAGTCAGGTCTATGTCCGCTCCAAGGGAAAAAAGGCCGCCGACTGCGGCTTCCACTCCGAAACCTATACCCTGCCTGCGGACACCACCGAGGCGGATCTGCTGGCAAGGGTCGAGGCACTCGAACGCTGATCCCAACAATCCACGGAATTCTGGTGCAATTGCCGCTGCCCAAACACATCGACGAGGGCAAGGTCATTCAGGCCATTGCACCCGAAAAGGATGTGGACGGTTTTCATTTCATCAATGTCGGCATGCTGGGTACCGGTGAAACCGAAAAGGCATTTATTCCCTGCACTCCGGCCGGTTCCATGGTGCTCATTCGCCGGGCGCTTGGAAAGTCCGACCTGTCCGGGCTGACTGCGGTCGTTGTTGGTCGTTCGAATATTGTCGGCAAGCCGATGGCCAATCTGCTTCTGGCCGCCAATGCCACCGTTACCATTGCCCATTCCCGAACGCCGGACCTTCCAGCCCTTGCCCGTACTGCCGACATTCTGGTTGCAGCTGTCGGCCGTCCTGAAATGATCACCGGCGACTGGGTCAAGCCGGGTGCCTGCGTGATTGATGTCGGTATCAACCGGATCGATGCGCCGGAAAAGGGTGAGGGCAAATCCCGCCTTGTTGGCGATGTCGCACTACGAGAGCGCTGCTGAAAAGGCCGGATCGATTACGCCGGTTCCAGGTGGTGTCGGTCCAATGACCATTGCCATGCTGATGGCCAATACCCTTGCTGCTGCCTGCCGTGAAGCAGGCGTTGAACCTCCTTCCTATTGATCGCGATCATGACCCCGAAAATAGATCCCCGTTTTCTTGACGGGAAGGCCGTGTCAAGGCACGAATTCTCGATCGAGGTTGCACCGCGAGATCGCGGCCCATCACCTTGAAGGTACCTTGGCAAGCTCGTTTCCATTTCCATCGGCGATGTCGATGAGGTGGCGGTTTATATCCGCAACCAGAAACGGGTAGCGGATGAGGTCGGTATTCCCTTCGATGACCAGTATTGGCCGTGGCGACCTGACCCAGGACGAATGCAAGGCACGCATCGCTGCCATGAACGATGATCCGCAGGTGCTCGGCATCATTCTGCAGCGCCCGGTGCCTGAGCATATCAATGTGCGATCCCTGCAATCAGCCATTCACCCGCTCAAGGATGTCGAGGGCATGAACCCGGCCTCCATCGGCAACATTGTCTATAATGACACGGCCCTGGCACCGTGTACCGCTGCCGCCTCGGTCGAACTGATCAAGGAGACCGGACTCGAACTGAAGGGGCTGGAAGTGGTGATGATTGGCCACTCGGAAATCGTTGGCAAGCCTGCCGCATTCATGCTGATGGCCGAAGGCGCAACGGTAACCGTTTGCCACCACATGACCCGTTCGGTTGCGGCCCATTCACGCCGCGCTGATGCGGTTCTGGTGGCCGTCGGTATTCCCGGCTTCCTGAAGGCCGACATGGTCAAGCCCGGTGCTGCGGTAATCGATATCGGCATCAATCAGATCACCGATGAGAACGGAAATGTCGAAGATCGTCGGCGATGCGATACCGAAGGCCTGCTGGATGTGGCCAGTTGGGTCACCCCGGTTCCCGGCGGTGTCGGCCCGGTAACCGTGGCCATCCTGATGCGCAACGCCCTTACCGCCCTTGAACGCCAGAAACAGGCCGGTTGGATTTAGCTGCAGGACAGGCCAGTCCGTCCGGCTTCCGTGACACTGAAAAATGGTTGTGCCGCCAATCATGCATGACCTTCACACAGATAGTGGCTCCGCAAGGTGCAGTCGAACTTCTCGTCATCATTGGAACGTATTTTTGCGCACCCTATGTGTGATGATAACCTTTGGTTCCAGACGATGTTGAGGAGACAATGATGCAGATCCGGTTTGTTGCAGTCACAGCGCTTTTCTCTCTATGCGGATTGCTTCCGGCAATTGCGAGTGCCTTTGAGGTCGAAGGCAATGAGGGCAGTTTTCTTGAGGCGCAGGAATTGGCGAGTTTTGATGAACCCTGGGCGATGACCTTCCTGCCTGACGGCCGGATGCTGGTGACGGAAAAAAGCGGCACGTTATTGCTGGTTTCCGCTGATGGCGCCTCAAAAGCACAAGTCGGCAACATGCCCCGTGTTGCTTATGGCGGTCAGGGTGGTCTTGGCGATATCGTGATACACCCCGATTATGCGGACAATTCGCTGGTTTATCTTTCCTATGTGGAGAGCCTTGACGGCGGGTCAACCAGAGGAGCGGTCGTGATCCGCGCCCGCCTCGATCTGTCGGATAAACCCATGCTCAAGGATATCGAAAGGATATGGACCCAGCAGCCAAAAGTTTCAGGAGGCGGGCATTTTTCCCATCGAATAGCCTTCGGCCCAAAGGGCTCAGCGCAGGATGGCATGGTGTTTATTACTTCCGGAGACCGCCAGAAGCTGACGCCTGCACAGGATTTCTCGATGGCGCTGGGCAAGATCATTCGCCTCAATGATGATGGAAGCGTTCCGACAGACAATCCCTGGCAGGACAAGGGCGATCTCGCAAAAACCTTCTGGAGTACCGGCCACCGCAACCTGCTTGGCATAAGCTTTGACGCGAATGGCAGATTATGGAGCCATGAAATGGGCCCGCGCCATGGCGATGAACTTAATTTGATTGTTCCCGGCGAAAATTATGGCTGGCCGCTGGTTTCGAACGGGGACCACTACTCCGGTGAAAAAATACCGGACCATGATACCGATCCCTCCTTCGAATCCCCAAAGGAATTCTGGGTGCCTTCCATCGCTCCGGCCGGTCTGGTCATTTATGACGGCGATCTGTTCGCCGACTGGAAAGGGGATGCGCTGATCGGCGGGCTGGTATCAGAAGCGCTCATTTATGTCGACATCGATGGCGAAACGGCCGGCGAAGTCGAGCGCTTTGAATGGGGAAACCGTATTCGCGAAGTGGAGCAGGGGCCAGATGGCGCGCTTTATGTTCTGGAAGATGGATCAGGCGGCAGGCTGCTAAAGCTCACCCCTGCCGACTGACGGCTTCATGTTCGAATACTGGCTTAAAAAGCTGTAGCCCCGGTTTCTGCTCCGGTAACCGCCCTGCGGAAATTGTCGAAAAGTTCCCGCCCGATACCAAATCCGTTTTTTGTAAGATCAGCCTCAGCTATTGGCCGCGCTGCCATTGTCTTGTCGTCCACAAGAACTTCCAAAGTTCCGGCATCTGCATCAAGGCGGATCATGTCGCCGTTGCATATCTTGCCGATCATGCCGCCCTCGCAGGCCTCCGGTGTGATGTGAATGGCCGAAAGTATTTTGCCTGATGCGCCGGACATGCGTCCGTCAGTGACGAGCGCAACCCTGTGGCCCCGGTCTTGCAGAACACCCAATGGCGGGACCATTTTATGAAGTTCCGGCATCCCGTTCGCCTTCGGCCCCTGAAAGCGCAGAACCGCTACAAAATCCCTGTCCAGCTCACCTTTTTGAAACGCCTCGACAATTTCCGCCTGATCATGGAAGACGATTGCAGGCGCTTCAATGATACGCAGTTCGGGTTTCACGGCGGAGATCTTCGAGACTGCCTGCCCGATATTCCCGTTGATCATTTTCAAGCCACCGGAAGCAGAAAACGGCTTATCATGGGTGGTCAGGATTTTTTCATTTCCGCTGGCAGATGGTGCATCAGCAAAGACCAGTTCATCATCAATGAGCTTCGGCTCCCTCGAATAAGCCGAAAGTCCTTCGCCCATGACTGTTTTAACATCCTCATGCAAATATCCACCGGCGAGCAATTCGCGGATCAGGAACGGCATGCCGCCGGCCGCATGAAAATGATTCACATCGGCAAGGCCATTGGGATAGACCCGCGCAAGTAATGGCACCGTGTCCGACAAATCAGAAATGTCCTGAAGCGTAAGGGTAATCCCTGCGGCTTTCGCCATCGCAACCAAGTGCAGCGTGTGATTGGTGGAGCCGCCGGTGGCATGCAGGCCGACAACCGCATTGACGAACGAACGCTCATCTATCACCTGCCCGGCAGGCAGGAATTCATTTCCCAGATTGGTTATGGCAAGCGCCCGTTTGGCGGCCTCCCGGGTAAGGGCTTCGCGAAGCGGTGTGCCCGGATTGATGAAACTTGCACCGGGAAGATGCAGGCCCATGATTTCCATAAGCATCTGGTTGGAATTGGCAGTGCCGTAAAACGTACAGGTGCCGGGGGAGTGGTAAGAGGCGGACTCAGCCTTCAAAAGTTCATCACGTCCCACCTTTCCCTCTGAATACAACTGCCTGACGCGCGCCTTCTCGTCATTGGGAAGCCCCGATGGCATAGGCCCTGCAGGAATGAAGACTGCGGGAATGTGCCCGAAAGTGAGCGCGGCAATCACGAGGCCCGGAACGATCTTGTCGCAAATACCGAGAAAGACCGCTGCATCAAACATGTTGTGGGAAAGCCCCACGGCTGCCGCCATTGCGATGACATCGCGAGAAAAGAGCGACAACTCCATGCCGGGCTGTCCCTGGGTGACGCCGTCGCACATGGCCGGAACTCCGCCTGCCACCTGCGCAACTCCGCCGGTTTCCTTGGCGGCCTTTTTGATCAGATCGGGATAATCGACATAGGGAGCATGTGCGGAAAGCATATCGTTATAAGCGGTGATGATGCCCAGATTGGGCACAATGTCCCCGGCAAGCTGCGCCTTGTCCGAAACCCCGCATGCGGCAAAGCCGTGGGCAAGGTTGGAGCAGGAAAGACCTGAACGGTGAGGTCCTTTCCCAGCATAGTGTTCGATCTGTGCCAGATAGGCTTGGCGTTTGGGTCTGCTGCGCTCGATGATGCGTTGGGTAACTTCTGCGATTTCCTGTCTAACGCTCATGATAAATTTCCATGCATTGATCTTGCTGTTTCACGTTCTTGCTGAGTATGCAAAGGTCGCCGTTTTATGGTGCCCAAACGACCCGCAAGTCCGGCCTTTTCGAAAGGATGAACCGGACTGGCAGTCTAGCGGGATCTCCCGGCTCGCTGGCTTCCTCAAGCACTTCGCGTTTCTTTTCGCCCTCGATATGAAGGATCAATTCGCGGGCACCGGCTATGACGGGCGCCGTCAGGGTTACCCTTGTCTCACCTGCATCCGGCGCGTTCATTGCCATCAGGACATGCTTGCAGTCATCGGCGCTGGCCTTACCCAGATTGTCGCCGCCTGGAAACAGCGAAGCGGTATGACCATCGGTTCCCATACCTAGTACCAGGACATCAAAAGGTAGAAGTTTGGCGACGTCTTTTGAATGATCCGATATCTCTTCTGCCATGAAGTTTTCGCTGTAAAGTGGCAGGAAATGTGCCTTGGCGGCTTTGTCCTGCAGGAGCTCCAAGGTCACCAGTTTCTGGTTCGAGCGGTTCGAACCCGGAGCGACCCATCTTTCATCGACAAGTGTGATCCAGACGCTTTCCCATTGAATGTCCCTGGCCGAAAGCAGTTTGAAGAACCGCAACGGAGTTGACCCCCCTGATACCGCAAGAGTGGCATTGCCCTTTTCATTGATAGCCGCAGCAAGTTTGTCGGCAACCCGCCCGGCCAGCCATTCGGCAAGCACTTCACCATTGTCAAAAGCCGTGAAATGCAAAGCCTAGACCTCCCCCTCATGCCATGTTCGGCCATCGCGTTCGATCAGGGCAATAGAGGCGGTTGGCCCCCATGTGCCTGCAGTGTATTTTGCGGTGATCTGGTTTGTCGCTTCCCATCCCTCGATCAGCGGGTCAATCCATTGCCACGCCGCCTCAACCTCGTCGCGGCGCATGAACAGCGTCTGGTTGCCGCGAATGACATCCAGCAAGAGTCGCTCATAGGCGTCAGGCGCACCGACATCAAAATGCTCGGCAAAACTCATGTCGAGGGCCACTTCACGAAGGCGCATGCCGCCCGGGCCCGGGTCCTTGATTGTAATAGCCTGTTTGACACCTTCATCAGGCTGAAGCCGGATGACCAGACGGTTTGCATGAATGGTCCCCGCGTCTTTTCCGAAAATATTGTGCGGTACCGGTTTGAACTGAATGACGATCTCCGAAACCCGGGTAGAAAGCCGCTTGCCTGTCCGAAGATAAAACGGAACACCTGCCCAGCGCCAGGTTTCGATCTCGGCCTTGATGGCAACGAAGGTCTCTGTATCGGACGCATTGTCGTCGATTTCGTCGAGATAGGCTGGGACCGCATCTCCCTTGGCCGCGCCGGCCTTGTACTGGCCGCGCACGGTCACCTGATTTACTGTTGTGGCATCAATGGGTTTGAGCGAGCGCAGGACTTTCAGTTTCTCATCGCGTACCGCATTGGCATCCACTGACGCAGGCGGCTCCATTGCAACAAGACAAAGCAATTGCAGCAAATGATTCTGCACCATGTCACGGATGGCACCGGACTTGTCGTAATAATTCCCGCGCCCCTCCACTCCAAGATCTTCTGCGACCGTTATCTGCACATGGTCAACATAAGAGGCGTTCCAGACGGGTTGAAATAGCGTGTTGGCGAACCGCAACGCCATCAGGTTCTGCACGGTTTCCTTGCCAAGATAATGGTCAATCCTGAAAATCTGGTCCTCTCGAAAATGCCTGCCAACCGCCTCGTTAAGCGCATGCGCACTTGCAAGGTCCTTTCCGATCGGTTTTTCAATAACCAGCCGGGAGCGATCACGCACCAAGCCGTTCTTGTGGAGGCGGTCAGCAATATCGCCGAAAATCGCAGGGCCGACTGCCAGATAGAAAGCCCTGACCTTTTCTTCCGTTCCAAGGAGTTTCACCAGTTCCGGCCACCCCTTGTCCGACTTTGCATCAATTGGCACATAGTGCAGCAGATCGAGGAAACTGGCGACACAGTTGCGGCTCAACTCGGTTGCTTTCACATGGGTGTCGAGGGCATTCTTGGCGAAATCGCGATACGCTTCAGTTGTCATTTCACCGCGGGCAGCGCCGATAATTCGCGATTCATGGGGTATCTGGCCGTCGCAATACCGCCGAAAAAGGGCGGGTATCAGTTTGCGCTCCGCAAGATCGCCGGTGCCGCCAAACACCAAATAATCGAAGGCTTCAACAGGTATGAACTGGCTTGTCATGATGGATACCGATCAACAAACGAAAGTCTGCACACAAATGGTGCTGATTTGCGACAAGTCTATTTAAATCGATTTAAAAGATCAAGCGTTGAGTTTTCACGTAGCGTTTGCGAAGTGGCCTATGAACGAAAAAAAGCGCAAGTCCGCAGTGTAATACGGTCTTGCGCCTTCCGGCGATTGTGTATCTGAAGTGCCTTCCCGTGTGCAGATTACCCCTGACGGTCCTGCTTCACGATAATCGGGGTCAAGAGATCGCCCCAGTTGCCATTACCACCATGGTGCCGCGCCGAGCGAATGAGTTCGACCGATACGCCGGCTTCAACAGCTTTCATGACCGACTGGTTCAGCCGGTGCAGATCATTGGCAACCATTCGGATGGCGGATTGTTCGTCCGGGTTCATCGTTGACCCCATTTCCTCGGTACGTTCCTTTACCGGCGGTTTCGTGTTCATTGTCATTCTCCTGTATTGTTGAATCTGATGATTTATGCTCCAGGCAACATCAGCAAAACCTTTGTTCGATGCTTTCTATAAACGATCACTTCACGGAAAGCACCACCACCCGCACGGGTTTCAATACCAACTTTTGTTCAGGAAGCATGAATTTGGCCATGCAATCTGATGCGAAACTGGAAACTGTCGAAATAATCAGCCTGAAATGGACCATCATACTGCTCCGTTGGTTTGTGAACCTGTTTTATGGGATTTCGAAAGCCAAGTTTGCAGAAACTTGCGAAAATTCAACTGAATAGGGAAAGGCGAGCCCGGCAATCGTGTTATTATGTATTGAGATTTTCAAACATTCGAAGTAATTTTGTAAAAATTTGTAAAAAGTGAATTTACACGAGGCTGTGTAAAATTTGTCAAAAACCCTGTGACGCCTGGCTTCTTTCTTGATCCGACCGGTGGCAGGGCCAGTGTTCCGGAATTATGTCATGGCTGAACAGAAAATCTTTGCCGGTCCCCGAATTCGTCGTATCCGGAATTCGCTCTCCCTGACCCAGACCGCGATGGCGGAGGAGTTGGGCATATCACCAAGCTATCTCAACCTGATTGAAAGAAACCAGCGCCCCCTGACCGTTCAACTCCTGTTGAAGCTGGCATCCACCTATGACGTGAATCTTGAGGAATTGCAGGGAGAGGCCAGTGGTTCCCAGGCAGCGCTGAAGGAAGTCTTCGCCGACCCGCTGCTGGCTGATGAGTTGCCCGGCGATCAGGAACTAATCGAAATTGCAGAAGCCGCTCCCAATGCCGCCAACGGCATCATCAAACTTTACCGGGCCTATCAGGAAGCGCAGGAAAGACTGTCCGACCTCAACGATATTCTCGCTCGCGAAGGCCACGAGACAACACTGGTCTCGGCGAAACTGCCTGCCGATGAAGTTCACGGCATCCTGGAAGGTCGCCCGAACTATTATGCGTCCATCGAGCAAAGGGCTGAGCACTTTGCCTCCCGGCTGACGGGGGGGACCGAACTTCTGGGAAGCCTGAAAGACTGGCTTCGGAAAGAACATAATATAGTAGTGCGGCTGCTTCCGGTTCATGCAATGCCGCTATGGCGTCGCCGCTTCGACCGACACTCAATGCGGTTGTTTCTGTCGGAGCGCCTTTCCCCGTTCGATCAACTGCGCGAAGTGGCCATGGAAGCAAGCCTTCTCTATATGTCGGACGCGATCAATGGCGAGTTGGAAAAACTGAAACTGAAAAGCCCGGAAGCCATCAGGATTGCCAGGTTTGAAATGGCACGATATGCCGCTCACGCACTGATCATGCCCTATGATGGATTTCTGCAGGCTGCAATCCGTGCCCGATACGATATCGATGTTCTGCGCTCGCGGTTCTCGGTTTCATTTGAGCAGGTGGCCAATCGGCTGACAATGCTGCAAAAACCGGGCAATCCGGGCATTCCGTTTTTCATGCTGGAAATAGATCACGCTGGAAACCGCTTCCGCCGTGCGGGGTCGCACGGGTACCCCCAGGCGCAGTTCGGCGGCTCCTGTCCTAAGCTGCCTATTCATGCCGCCTTTTCCCAGCCCGGGAAAATCCTTGTTGAAGATGTGGAAATGCCTGACGCGTCGCAGTTCATGGTGATTGCCCGAACCCTTGAAGGGCCGCAGGGCGCTTTTGACGAGCGGGTCAGGAGAACTGCGGTCATGCTGGGATGCGATGCAGGGTACATTTCGGAGACGGTTTACGGTGACATGCTGCGCGGCAACGCCATCAAGCCGACACCTGTAGGCCCGGCCTGCAGATTGTGTGAGCGCCAGGGGTGTCTGTCCCGCGCCGAACCCCCAATCACCAGGCCCGCAGGGCTTGATGAATTTGTATCAGGACTGAGTGTTTTCGATTTCAGATAGCCCGGGGCATTCAGCCGCGTGGCGGGCGAAACAGATAAACCACTAGCCATACCGGCACGATTACCATTGAGCCAAGGATGAGATGAGGTACGGCCCATGTAAGCCCGTTCTCCACCATGGTCATTACGGATTCAGGAGTCATTCCCAGTTCGGCAAGAATTTGCTCGGCAGACAGATCAAGTTTCTCAAGCACCACTCCGGTCAGGATTGAGGCAATCGCAATCTTTGCAAGTGTTGAGAGCAATCGAAGCATCTTGACCTGGACCCCGGCACAATTCACGGAGCTGACGATCAGGCATTTCCCTCAGTTCGTCACACCCCGCTTGAGATAGTATAGTGTGTTTGCCACATTTCAACGTCTCTTGCCAACAACCCAAAATCACCGAGTGACTTCAATTCGTGCCGCGTTCCCCTTCAGGGTCACCAGCTCTTTCAGGGTCTGCGGTTTCAGGGGCGATTGGTGATTTCGTGGTAAATTGCGGAATATAGAGCGGTTCCGCCAGAGTGCCGCCAAGGAAAAACTGGCTGAGCGAGCGCATGACGCCCTCATCATCCGGCTTTTGCATCAAACCCCACAGCGCAAGATTGCCGCTGCGCAGATCAGCCTTGCCGGAAAGCCTGGCCTTGAATTCCTCCACGTTGAACGAACTGTCGCCAACCCATGCAATTCCGTGATTGATGCCCACGTTCAGCACAAAATCCTTGACTGGCGTTTGCTCCAGCGTATCGCCGATCTGGATGTTTTCCGGTGAAGTCTGTTTACCGTCTATGCTCGGGCGCAATTGTGAAAAATCGAGGCCTTTCAGAACACCACTTTGCATCTTGAGGCTAAAAGTGCCGTTGAGATTGTTCAAAAAACTTCCGGCATGCTGGGCATCGCTCTTCAGGCTGAGATCAATCGAACCGATACCATTTGGCTGCAAACCGCTCAGTTTCTGGAAAATCGGCAGCGAAGAAGGATTGATCGAAGAAGCGGTAATATCAGCCCCAACTGAAACACCATCTGATTTATTGGAGGCGATCATTTTGCCGACGACAATTCCATCCCCGATATTGGCATTGCCGATATCGATCTTGAACTGTTCATCGCGGGTAATGAGACTGCCGGCAAAATTGGTAACGGAAATGGTTTCAAGACTTAGGTTTTTAGAGGACAGCCTTACATCCATCTCTGACCCGTCAAGGATGTCGAACAGGGATTTGATACCCTCCGTACTGCCGAGTTGGGAAAGGTAAGGCGATGCATTTATAGAGTCTGTCGCCAGCGTTCCGCTCAGACGGTTTTTGCTGTCTTCTGTCTTGCTCACTCGAAGGCTTCCCGAATAGGCATTGCCGTCCAGTTCAAGGCGGGCTTCCTGGATCTGTATGTCTTTGAGCGTGCCGGAAATTTTTCCCTTTGCCGAGAAACCTGAAAAGCTTGATCCGCTACCTGCGTCTCCGCCCAGAAAATTGATGGTCCTCCTCAAAGAGGGAGAATTGGCATTCAGGTCACCCGCAAAATAAAGATCGGCAAACCTGTTTGCCTCACCCTTGAAGTTGAGAACCAGCGGCTCGGAATTTATGGAAGCCACAATATCGGATTTGCCGCCAGCCAGAAGCATGATGGGCGTCTGCGCGTCCAACTCCGCTTCAACCGTATCACCCCGCCAGATTCCATTCCCGCCAAGCTTCCAGGGCATGCGGGTGGAAGGCCATGAAAGCGTTCCGTTCAGATTACTGACAACTTCCTTGCGCCCGCTGCGCTCGTCATTGTAATTGAGAATTCCGTCAAAGACGGTAAATAGGCCCAGTCGTATATTGGGCACTTTTGACATGTCCGGCTTACTGCCAGTCTCCGTCTCATCGCGGACCTGCCGCGCCTCACCCAGTACCTGCCAAACGTCCCCATCACGAAAGGCCCAGCTGGTTCGGCCGTCTCTGGCTATTGTTATGTCAAAGACAGGTCTGACAAACTGGAATTCCTCGATGGCGACCTTGCCGCGCAATGCCGAGGCAATCCCCAGCTTTGCCCGTAATGTAGGCATGGTAAGAATGGGCTTTTCCGATCCGCTGCCTGATCTGAATTCCACGTCCTGGATTTCAATGCCCAGAAAGGGTGAAAACGCAACATTCGGATCACCGCGAAACACCATTTCGCGGCCGGTTATTTCCTTGGCTCTTTGCAGAAGGCTTGTTCGAACCGCCTCGCTGGAAATGAAAAGCGGAAGCGCAATGGTCACTACCACTAGGCCGACCAGCAAAATCAGTCCGGCAATCAAAAGCTTCTTCATGCCTGCTCCCGAGGTAGCGGACTACCCTTTCCCCCGCCCTCTTTCAACTTTTCACACTCCGGCAGGTGTTACAATTCATTTTAGCGCGATTTCAAGACTGCAATGCATTCACCCACTGAAAAGAGCACTTTCACCCAAAATATGACAACCATGCGTTTCATTTGCTCCGGAGAAGATATTGATCGGTATCCATGGCCGCATATTGACCGGCATTGCGGCCAAATACTGACGGTGATGCTTGCAATTTTCAGCCAAAGCCGCGTAAAAAGACGAGGAAAGCCGATAATGCCTGCACCTGCATTGAAACCCTGATTGCCTGAAATTCAAGACAGGAGTTGCCAATGCAAACCCGACAGGAAAACCGATGAATTCGATACTTCAGACCGACAAGACCGGCGGCGATTGCGTGAGCGACTGCCAGTCGTTTTGTTGGCCGGTGATTACCGGGAATTTCAGATCAAGCCAATCCAGGATGGGGTTCTAGATGAATAAAGTATATCAATCTGCCGGGGAGGCCCTGTCGGGCATCATCCATGACGGCATGCTTATTGCGGCGGGTGGTTTTGGCCTTTGCGGCATACCCGAGCTGCTGCTTTCCGCGATCAGGGATTCAGGTGCCAAGGACCTGACCTTTGCCTCCAACAATGCCGGAGTTGACGATTTTGGCATCGGAATCCTGTTGCAGACCCATCAGGTTAAAAAAATGATTTCTTCCTACGTCGGGGAAAACGCCGAATTCATGCGTCAGTATCTTTCAGGTGAGTTGGAACTGGAATTCAACCCGCAAGGCACATTGGCAGAACGCATGAGGGCAGGGGGATGCGGCATTCCCGGATTCTATACGAAAACCGGTGTCGGAACCATCATTGCCGAAGGCAAGGATCACCGCGAATTCAACGGTGAAACCTATATTCTCGAAGAAGGTATCTTTGCCGATCTTTCGATTGTTAAAGCCTGGAAGGCAGATGAAACGGGCAACGCCGTCTTCCGCAAGACAGCCCGAAATTTTAATCCGCCAGCCGCCATGTGCGGCAAGATTTGCGTGATGGAAGTAGAAGAGATCGTGCCGGTGGGTTCACTCGATCCGGACCACATTCACTTACCAGGGATTTATGTTCACCGCCTGATTCAGGGTGAACATGAAAAGCGCATTGAACAACGCACCGTGCAGGGAGCTTAACAGATGGCTTGGACAAGAGATCAAATGGCGGCCCGCGCTGCACAGGAACTGGAAGACGGAACCTACGTAAACCTTGGGATTGGCATTCCCACCCTGGTGGCAAACTATATTCCCAAAGGGGTCAATGTAACCTTGCAGTCCGAGAACGGAATGCTTGGCATGGGTCCTTTCCCCACCGAAGACAAAATCGATGCGGACCTGATCAATGCAGGCAAGCAGACCATTACAGAATTGCCGCAAACCGCCTATTTTGACAGCGCCACTTCTTTCGGGATGATCCGTGGCGGGAAGATCGCAATGGCGATCCTCGGCGCGATGGAAGTCGCGGGCAATGGCGACCTTGCCAACTGGATGATTCCGGGCAAGCTGGTCAAGGGCATGGGCGGTGCGATGGATTTGGTTGCCGGAGTTGGTCGCGTCATTGTGGTCATGGATCACACCAACAAGAAAGGTGAATCCAAAGTGCTGAAAGAATGCACACTTCCCCTGACTGGAAAGGGTGTTGTTGACCGGATCATCACGGATCTTGGCGTGCTGGATGTTGCCCACAAGGGACTTCAGATCGTGGAACTGGCTCCGGGCGTAACCCGTGAGCAACTGGTAGCAGCCACGGAAGCGACGATTGTCTGACCAATCCGGCGGCTCATGATGCTTGTATTTCGACCTTTTGTTGCCAACTCCTAACAGGGTTGGTTAACAAAAGTTAAAAGGGAAATTAACTCTAACTCGCCATACGTCAACGTTTGTTAAAATATATTAAGCTCCATTAAGTAGTTGTTAACAAAATCGGGGCAGTATGGGTTCAAGATTTTAATTTTCGCGGAAAAGTTTAGTTTTCGCACTCTCCAGCATCCACTGTGCCCTTAAGAGAATTCTACTGGCGGACCTATCTGGTCCGCCATTTTTTTTTGCCAATATCACGCGGATGGAATTTTCAGCGATGTTGTTCCGAAATGATCACCCGCGTTAACACATAAACTGGAATGAGCCCGAACAACACGATGAGCAATGCTGCAAAGGAGGCATCCTCGAAGAGGGCACGCGAGGCTCTCGAATAGACATGCGTCGCCAGCGTGTCGAAGTTGAACGGCCGCAACATGATGGTTGCCGACAATTCCTTCATCGTTTCCACAAATACCAGAAGTCCCGCGATTCCCATTGTCTTTGCCATGAGCGGAATTTCGATCTGGCGCAGGGCTTCAAATTCGCTGCGGCCCAGTGTTCGTGCTGCCATCGTCATGTTCGGGGAAATCCGTTCATATCCTGCTTCCAGATTACCCATCGCGATTGTCAGGAAACGCACACTGCAGGCAAAGATAATAATGGCGATCGTACCGGAAAACAAAAGTCCGGCGCGGAAATCGAACAGGACGAGGGTGATGCGCGAAAGTCGGCTATCAAGCCCGGTCAGCATGGTCAGAACACCTATGGCGAGGATCGTGCCCGGTATGGCATATCCAAGCCCTGCCAATTGGGTCGCCGTTTTAAAGAAGTTGAGTCCACTTCTGCGCTTGGCATAAATCAGGATGAAACCGGCAATCAGGCAGGTCGCAGATACCAGCAGGGAAACCTCGATACTGTTCCAGGCGGCTGAAATCAGTGACGGATCAAACATCTGACCGGGCCTTCTTACCGTGAACCGTACCATCTGCAGAAGGGGGATACCAAACCCCAGAATAACCGGCAAAAGGCAGGCAATGCTGGCCAGAAAGGCTTTTGCGCCATTTATTTGGATAAGCTCAACCGCACCTGAATTCGCGCGGTTATTGTGAAACTTCTGGCCGCGGCGGAGTTTCTTTTCGAGCAGGATCAGTGCCGCAATGATCACCAACAGGGCGAGGGAAAGCTGCGCAGCACCGGCCAGGCTGGACCGGTTCAACCAGGTGTCAAAGACAGAAAATGTCAGCGTGCGCACGCCAAGATATTCAACAGCCCCAATATCATTGAGGGTCTCCATCAGCGCCAGAATGACACCGACAGCGAGGGCAGGGCGCGCCGCAGGAAGCGCCACTCTTGAGAACAGGCGCCATGGCCCTGCTCCCAAAACCCGCCCCACATCAAGAAGGGAGGTCGCCTGCTGGCTGAAAGCCAGTCGTGCCGGAAGATAGACATAGGGAAACAGGACCATGCTCAGGAGAAACACCGCTCCACCGGTCGAGCGGATATCGGGGAACCAGTAGTCCCTTGAACTGGTGAAGCCGAAAAGAGCCCGGTAGGCACTTTGGATCGGGCCCGTGAAATCAACGAACTCCCCCCATGTATAGGCCGCAAGATAAGTGGGAACCGCAAGCGGGAGGATTAGTGCCCATTGCAGGAAATTGCGCAGCGGGAAGCGATAACGGCTCACCAGCCAGGCAGTGCCGCTGCCCATGACAAGCGTTCCGGCTCCAACGCCCGCGAGCAACTGGAAGGTTATCCAGGCAGAATCGGGCAGAACATTGGAAATCAGATGTGGCCAAACCCCCTTGCTGTCGCCCGTGGCCTGCCAGACAAGGGCGAGCAGCGGCATTCCGGCCAGCAAAACCAGAAGCCCGGTTGCAAATGCCCAACTCCTTCCGCTGGCCTCACTGGCCGACATGGATTTGCCCGAACGAGGGGAAATCTTAGGCTCCTCCGGTGAACCGGTCTCAAAAGGGGTGATCGGCATATCAGGCATGGGACTTCAGCTGTGAAGAAAATCGGGTCCGAATACCTTCGGTTTACGCATTCGTGGCGCTCATGGCAAATGAATGCATGACAAAGCGCGGGCACGCCGGAAAAGAACGGGAACACTGGCGTTAATCAGCCAGCACTCTTTGCGACGGAAACTGGATATGGGCAATGGTTCCATCACCCTTTTCACTCTCCAGCTCAAAGTAGGCCCGGTTCGCTTCAACCAGCGCCTTGGTAAGGGGAAGGCCAAGGCCGGTTCCACCGGAGCTTTCCATGCGATCCTCGCCAACCTGTGCAAACGGCTCCAGAGCACGCTTCAGTTCGGCCTCGCTCATGCCACTGCCTGTGTCCCTGATGCGAAGGGCCACTTCGCCGGTTTCCTCATAGGTTGTTGAAACGATAACCTGGCTGTTGCGGTGGGAATGCTGGATCGCATTGGAAACCAGATTGAGAATGATCTGGCGAATGCTTCGGGCATCTGCCACCACCTTCGGTACGGCGCGTGAGAGCGATGTCCTAATGATGATCCGCTTGTTGTTTGCCTTTGGTTGCAGCAGCGCGACCGTTTCGCTGGCCAACTGATTGAGGTCAACGGCTTCGTAGGAAAGTTCCAGCTTTCCGGCCTCTATCTTTGAAATGTCCAGCAGGTCATTCACCAGATCCAGAACGTGTATGCCTGAGCGATTGATATCCTTCAGATACTCCCGATAACGCTCGTTCTCGATCTTGCCGAAACGTTCCTCGATCATGACATCCGAAAATCCGATAATCGAAGTGAGCGGCTCACGGATTTCATGACTGACCCGCGACAGGAATTCGCTTTTCTGATCGTTGGCACTTTCCGCCTTGCGCTTGGCTTCTACCAGTTCCTCCTCAGCCTTTTTCCAGTCTGTCAGATCCCTCAGCACCGCACAAAGCCGCCCGCTCGAGCCAACTTTACCGATCATTGCAAACAGCGGAATAAATCCGCCATTGGCCTCAATGCCAATGACTTCCTGCCCATGATTGACAAAACTGGTTCCACCAGACGCCTGAAGGTCGTCCATGTGTCTTTCAAGAAGGTTTCTGCTTTCACTGGCAAATAGCGTTACGAACGGCTTGCCGACAACCTCGGACTGGCTTTTCCCGAACAGCGCTTCGCCGGAAGTGTTCAGCGATTCGATCTTCCGCTCGCCATCAATGATCAACAGGCCGTCTGCAGCCGTCTCAAGAATGTTTTCAAGTTCGGTGACCCGCACCATGTCAAGCGCGGCCTTTTCATTGCCGGCCCTGACTTCAGGTGCGAGTGTTGTACTGTCCTGATCATTATTGACCCGACGTTCAAAGGAAAGGCAAAGCGCTCTTTCACCATTCCAGTCAACCTTTGTCAGCCGCGAGTTTACCGCGAGCACTTCTCCGCTCCTTGTGCGGATCGTCGAACCGGTTTCACCGTCCCCCGTTGCCAGCAAAGCCTCGATGCCGCCGGCTTCATCAAGTTCTTCAACACCATCATAGCCCGTCTCTGAAAGTAGTGCTTCATTGGCAAAAAGCGTTTTCGATGCCTGATAGACAAGTAAAGGGATAGGCAGGCTGCCCAGGATAGAATTCTGGCCGCCCAGCAGTGTTCCGGTTTCCGTTTCATCAGCCCCGGTATGGGCTATTTCAACAGTCTCTTCTTCATCGGCTGAAAGGCTGCGCCGTATTTCGCCAAAGGCACGTTTTTCGCGCCCACTCAGTTCTGGGGTGCCGGAATGAGTTGCTGTCGGTTTGGAAGCATCGCTTTCGAGGTCTTCACCGGAGTCACCAAAGTCCGAGGGCACCGAGAAAAGCGCCCTGTCCAAATCCTGATCGTCGCGGTCATCAGTGCGCTGTCTCTTGTCAGTCCTGTAATTGGGTAGGTGGAAGATATTGCCGCGCTCGCTCTCACGTTCGGCCCTTTCGGCCCGTTCGGCCCATTCGGATTGGCTCACATCCCTGGCGGAAATCTCCGGTTCACTGTATTCCGGTTTTGCCTCATTGATAATCTCGCCGGCAAGATCAGAGGGGCTGTCTTCTTCCTCGATATCTGAACGCCAGCCGATAAGCCCTTCATCGTCTGTATCCTGGATGCTGCCGTCGTCTGCCTCAAGTTGACTGTCGCCGTTTATCGGTCCGTCTTCTATATGGCCACTGTCCGCATGCCCCTCATTGTCCTCAAGTGCCAGGGCAAAGCCCCTTCCGGCAGGATCGACCATCGTATCGGCAGTGCGAATGATGCCAAATCCCCTGAATCCCTCGAAATTACGTTCCTTTCCGAAAACCGGCAGGGCGGCAAGGTCGATCGGCACGGCCATATCGGTCTTGTCGATTGGCCAAAGGACGCTTCTTCCCGACCAGGTATCAGCCTTGGCGAGCAAGGCATTGATAGCACCGTTCTCATCAATGCCTCGGGCCTTGGCGATCATTTCCCATTTCCGGCCCACAATATCGCCTGATACGGGGCCAACCGCTTCGATGAGTTCGGGTGAAACGGACTGAATGACCCGGTCACCGTCAATGGTAAAGGCAAACCGGGCAGGAGCCGTGTTCGACATGTCCCGATCGTCTGAATCCCTGTCACTTGTCTGTTGGAAGCCGGGCTCAGCTTTCGATGGTGGATCGGCTTCGTGTTCGTCTACTTTTTCAGTCTTCGAAGCAGCATTATGCCCACCATCCGTTTCGACCTCTTCCGCGATCCCTTCCTTCAGATCGCTTTCTTGTTCTTGCGACGGGTCGAAATACCAACGGTCCAGCAAAGATCCGCGTGGGGCGCTTTCCGCGATTTCGTTGATGCTTTTTTCTATGCCTGTTGAGGTGTCGCCAGAAACGGCTTCGGGTTCGCGAATATCCTCAGGAAAATCCTGCACAGTTTCTTCGCGGTAACCCTCATCGATCTCGGGCACAACCATCCAGGGCGGCAGATCACTGGCACTATCATCCTCAACGGGTGTTTCAAAAGCATCCGCACGCAGCGACTGGAGCATCTGCTCCGGGCTTTCGTGTTCGCTCTCTCCGCCAGTATCTTCCCCAGTATTTTCCCCAGTATCTTCGCCAGTATCTTCGCCAGTATCTTCATCTTCTTCATGGGTGGATGCCAACACAACCAGAAAACGGGCGGGCAAATCCCTGATCCTGCCAAGGCCTGCGGCAATCGTTTCGCCGTTTCCCGCTTCAATGGGTCGCTTTACCAGTCTGTCATCCTCACGCGCCACCATGCCAACCAGTGTTTCCAGCGTGCCGGGATCAATTTCAAACGCGTCGAATTGGCGTGAAGACGCCAGAATAAGCCCATATTCGTCGATGATTGCGGCAGCGTCCGCAAAACCATCGAGGCTTTCAACAGACATGCCGGCAAGTTCGTGCTCGCGGTAACGATGTTTGTGATCATCCTGCGGACAGGTTAGCAAAATGGTTTTTGCTCCATCAGGCAGCGTAATCAGCGAAATTTCGCCGCGAATGGTTTCCGTCTTCAGTCCGCGCGAAATCTGAAAGTTTCTGACAATCGGCTCATTGTCTTCGATCTGACGGGCGGCATTGGTGAGTTGCCGGACAAGGGGATGGGTTTGCGACAGTCCGGCTTCCAGAAGGTCTATGACATTGCTTCCGCCAAACAGGCGTGTACCGACCGCATTGGCCCACAGAACCTTTGAGAAATCAGAAGAAAACAGCACGGCAGCATCTGACGAAATGACCTTTTTCCGGAGAAAGGGCATTACGGTGTAGTCCAGAAATGAATAATTCGATCGGTCCATACTCAAAACTCTGGCTTTTTGCTCTTGTTCGCCGGTTCACACCAACATGTCATTGGCTTGACCGGCCCGTGCCGCACAGGCGCATTTGCGCACAGAACGCCTTGTTAACCTCTTGTTAATATCCATTTTCGGGTTTTCGGTCCAGCAGCGGGGAGCTACGAGGCGAGGTTTCGCCAAAGACAGTTAATTTGTGAGTACTCCAAAGTTGATGGGAAACATGCAGGCCACAGCCGCCCGGGTATTCGCGAACCCGCTCCGCTTACAAGCAAACTGGAATTCTCATGCCGGATTGTGACGAGCGACGGGACCTGAAATCATTTTCACTCAAAATCTCAAAAACACTTGCAAAATGGATTTTGAATCCGTATTCCCACACCGTCTGAAAAGACCGTGCGGTTGTAGCTCAGTTGGTTAGAGCGCTTGCTTGTGGCGCAAGAGGTCGATGGTTCAATTCCTTCCAACCGTACCATTTCCCAGTTTTGTTATTGTTGTTAAAGGTCCCGGATTTTCAGCTTGCCTGTAGTTCCTCGGGGAAGCGTTCTGTCGTTACCGTGCTTTGCATCCTGGCGTTATAACGATTGCCGATAACGCTATGCCGATTGATCAGTTTGTCGGCACCGGCAAGAATTTCGCTGCTAATCCTCACGCCGCCGGCATGCCAGTTTTCACGCATATGACCGATATCCTTGGTTCCGGGAATGGCAACAATATTCTCGCCTTGCGCAAGGACCCAAGCCAGCGCCAATTGGGCCATGGAGCATCCGGCTTTACTTGCAAGGGATGCAAAACCATCAAGTAGTTTCAGGTTTTGGGGATAATTTTCTTCAGAAAATCTCGGCATTGTTGCCCGCAGATCGCTGTCTTCCAGAACGGAAAGATCCTGAAGTTTGCCAGTCAGAAACTGTCTGGCCACCGGCGAAAACGCAACGAAGGTAATGCGCAGTTCCCGGCAGGTCTCCAACGCTGCAATTTCCGGATTGCGCGTCCACAAGGAGTATTCTGTTTGCAGCGCAGCAACGTGATGGACTCCATTCGCTCGCCGGATACGGTCCGAGTCCATTTCCGAAAGTCCGATCGAGCCGATTTTGCCTTCTTCGACAAGGCGGGCCATTTCGCCCATGGAATCTTCGATATCGACCTTCGGGTCGGGTCTGTGCAGATAATAAAGGTCAATGTGATCGGTCTTCAGCCGCTTCAGCGCGCCTTCCAGCGTTTGGCGAATGCGCGTCGGACTGGCATCAGTCAGCCGGTTTCCGTCCTCATCGACACAAAGCACGCATTTGGAGGCCAGGGTAAATTCCTGACGGCGGTGGCCTATGGCGTTTCCGATAAGTGTCTCATTGTGCCCCGCACCGTAAATGGCGGCCGTATCGAAGTGATCATAACCCTCATCCAGTGCCTCATTTAATAGTCGGGTGGAATAGGTCTCGTCCGGGCGTTTGCCATAGGCAAAGGACATGTTCATGCAGCCAAGGCCGATTGGCCTGACACTAAGCGCGCCCAGCTTTCGCCGCCCACCGCCATCGGTTTCAATCCAGTCAGTCATCTGGCCCTAGCTCTTGAAACTTTTTTCGATCATGTCGAGAGTTTGCATGGCACCGAGTGTTTGCGCAACAGAGGCATTCGGCTCACGCCCCTCCCTGATTGCCGAAATGAACTCGCGGTCGATCAATTCTATCCCGTTATTGGAAACCGCAACGCCGGAAAGATCGATCGGATTTTCCCTGCCGTCATACAAATCGTCATATCGGGCTATATAGGTTCCGTTATCGCATATGTAGCGAAAGAACGTGCCGAGTGGCCCGTCATTGTTGAAGGACAGCGAAAGCGTGCAAATGGCCCCTGACGGTACTTTCATGCCGATTGCCATGTCCATGGCAATACCCAGATCGGGATTATGCGGCCCCTGAAGCCCGAACGCCTCCGAGCAGGTCTCGCCGGTCTGATATTGAAACAGGTCAACCGTATGGCAGGCATGATGCCACAGGAGATGGTCCGTCCATGAGCGCGGTTCGCCTTTGGCATTCATGTTCGAGCGGCGGAAGAAATAGGTCTGAACGTCCATTTGCTGGACCTTCAATTCACCCGCCGTGATCTTGTTGTGTATCCATTGATGCGACGGATTGAACCGGCGAACTTGTCCGGCCATTGCCACAAGCCCGGTTTGCTTTTGTTTTTCCACAAGACGTACAGAGTCGGCCAGCGTATCGGCCATCGGGTATTTCCACCAGAACATGTTTTCCTGCGTCAAGGCAGGCAATCGCCTGTTCGGCATGCAGTTGGGTTGGCGTTGAAAGGATTACCGCATCGACACTGTCCTGTGCCAGACATTCTTCCAGCGTGGTCGCAGCGTGTGGTATGCCGCGTTCCCTCGCCAGGGCTTCAATCTTTTCCGTTGTCGGCCCCATGACTGATGCGACTTCAACGCCATCAATATTGGCCAACGCATCAAGATGCTTGATGCCGAAAGCGCCATAGGCACCCGCTACACAAATCCGCATTGGAAATCTCCGTTATCTGTTTTCAAGAATGATATGGCCGACAGCCGTGTTGGAGGCGGGAACATGGTAGTGTCGGTGAACCTCCTCCACCTCGTCATTGAGCGCTCCGCGCATCACATGCCACATCACCATTTCAATCCCTTCTGAACCAGCTTCACGCAGATATTCCAGATGGCTGATATTGGCCCCTGCAACCGGGTCCTGTGTCAATAAATCCAGAAAGCGCTTGTCGAATTCCGGGTTGATCAGACCGGCGCGCTCATGCTGCAACTGGTGCGACATGCCGCCAGTGCCGAACACCATGACCTTGATATCTTCAGGATAGGATTCAATCGCCTTGCGGATTGCCTTGCCAAGCGCATAGCAACGCTTGCCGAGCGGGGCAGGGTATTGGACCACATTGACCGCAAGCGGAATAACCTGACATGGCCATTCATCATCCACCCCGTGTTCGCCGAACATAACCGAAAGCGGTACCGTCAGGCCATGATCGACCTCCATTTCGTTCATGATCGTTAGGTCAAACTCGTCCAGAATGACGGATTGCGCGATATGGGATGCCAGTTTCTGGTGGCCTTTGACCACTGGCACCGGACGCGGCCCCCAGCCTTCGTCAGCGGGCTGGAACTCTGCAGCGCAGCCAAGCGCGAAAGTCGGAATGCAGGAAGCGTCAAATGCTGTGCAGTGATCGTTATAGACCAGAAAGATGACATCCGGCTTGTTGTCCTTCATCCATTTTCTGGAAAATTCAAACCCCTTGAATACGGGTTGCCAGTAGGGCTGGTCGGTAATGCCCGTATCCATGGCGACACCAATGGCCGGGACGTGAGAGCAGCCGACACCTGCAGTTATCTTTGCCACTATTTCTTCTCCCATTCGGATTTGTATCGGTTGCCCTCGATCGACCTGCCGCCGTGAAGCATCATGTCACGATAGGCTTCGCGCTCCATGCCGGTCATCAGGGCGGCAAGCTCCTGAAAATTGATCCCGTCAAAAGCGGCAAGTTTGGACGTGTAATAGATATTGCCACCCAGTTCGAGCAGGCGGTTCCAGGCGCGGTCTCGCACGGCCTGCCTTTGCTCGTCACTCATCGCAAATTTTGCCATATAGGCTTCAGGGTTATCGCGCAGTTGCTGACGGTTCTTTTCAAGACGAAGGGAAATGCAAAACTGGTTCAGCCAATACCCTTCGCGTGAGCGGTCCGCATCGAACACAAAAGTGCCCGGAATATCATCATATTCCTTTTCCGTGGTCATTTTCCTTGCTCCCTCGCCCCGCTTGTATCTGCCGCGCTGTCAATTGCAGCCAAAAGCGTGTCGGCTATGCTTCCATGATCATTTATGTCCTGATGCGACAGATCAACCCGCAATTCACCTATCATCTGTTCCCAGTCAGCGGCAGCATCACTCATTACGCCGCCAAAGCCGTATTCGCGAACCGTCTTGGCAACTTCCCGCATTTCGGCAGCTCTGCGGATGCCATGGGTCGCGGCGCGTTCCATCATATAGGCAGCCCGTTTTTTCCAGCCAAAACCGGGATAGGTCTGTTCAAGTGAATCAAGAACCGCTTCATCCACGCCGGCACGTCTTCCGGTCAGGACACACTCCAGCATAACCGCTTCCAACCCCTTTATCAAAACCGAGCGTACCATCTTGATTGCTGAAGCGGCACCCACTTGCCCTTCAACCCGGGCTGATGCCATCACAAGCTGCTCTTTGAGAAATCTCTCCGCCTCGTGCGAATGCGGCCCGGCCAATAAAACCGGTGTTTGATGCAGTTTCGGATGGACCGGTGCCATCACGGCAGTATCAACATAGCGTCCGCCAGCCGCCTCGATCAGCGCAGCCGATGCCTGCTTGGTACCCGGTGCACAGGAATTGCAGTCAAAAAAGAAGGCACCTTCTTCAATTGCTGAAGCGGCAGTGCGCGCCGCATCAAGCGCCCTGTCTGCCGTCACCAGAGAAAAAACGACGCGGCTCCCGGCGACGGCTTCCCCGTTGCTGGCACATCCCTTGATCCCCGCCCTCGCATAGTCCGCAAGCTTGGCATCCACCACGCCAACATCCGGACTGTCGGTCTTGATGTCGAACACCTGGACAGCCAAAGCTAATCCCGCATTGTTCCATCCCTGCATGAAAGCCTGCCCTGCCTCGCCAAAGCCGATCAGCGAAAGGGGAAGTGTGTCCATCGTTTCTCAAACCCCGAACGTGTTTCAAAATCCGGCACCCGGTTGCAGGCAATCAATAGCCCCGCTGACAAATGCCTTTAACATTCGTCTGACTTAACACCGCTCATCGGGGTCGTAAAATAAATAAACAATCATTCCTATTCAATTTCTGAATAGGCAGTTCCCGGGCAGGTTATTCATCCCTTGCCGATTGGCCTGCAGTCATCAATCGGCTCTTGTCTCTGACATGATCAAGGAAGCGGGTTTGTGTGCCGGTAGGTCGCCAGTCCTTTCGGAAAGTCAGTCCGATTGAGCGGTGGCTGTCAGGAAGGTCGATATCGAGCGGAACGGCAAGTCCGTCACGGATTTCGTGGCTCATTTGATGCCGGGACATGATGGTCACATAGTGATCAAGTTCAAGGAGCCCACGTACAAGAACCAGCGAACTCGATACCGTCCGAACGGGCGTATCCTTCAAAGTGGGAATACGCAGCACTTCGGTTAGATACCTTCCCGCCGGCGTCTCCTTGGGCGGTGCAATCCACGGATATTCGAGCGTATCGGAGATCGTCGTGTTCTTCTTTCCGGCCAAGGGGTGCCCGGCACTTACGATTACCGAAAGCGGGTCGTCAAAAAGCCTTTCCTGGACGATATCGTCGCTGGGTAGGGGGTCGCGAAGCGCCCCTATCAGAAAGTCGAGGTCAGCATGGCGCAGGCGTCGCAGAAGCTCGGGATAAGGTCCGTCCACTGCCAAGAATCTGAACATTACCAGCTTCCTGCAGCATGGCATGAATAGCGGCAGGCAGAATGCTGGTACGGGCAAGCGGCATGGAACCAAGATGGATTTTGGTCGAATCCTTTCCCTTGTAGCTGTTTATCTCCTCCATTCCCTGACGCAACTCGGCAGCAGCAAGCTTGACCTGCAGAACAAAACTCTCGGCCGCTGGCGTCAGCCCCACTCCCTTGCTGTTGGCAATGAAAAACTCAAAGCCCGCCAATTTTTCAAGATCACGCGCTGCCCGGTGGATGGAAGGTTGCGATAGCCCGACACTTCGCGCAGCAAGGCTGAAATTTCCCGTATCGGCTATGGCAACAAGTGCCTTTAGATGGGCAGCTGTAATTATGTCCTGAAAGTTGAAAAACCCCTGCCGCCGGCTCTTGTTGCCGATCCGGCTTGCTTGCTCGGCACCGCTCTCAAGATATTCGAACAACCGTTCAACCCGTGGGGAAAGGATTTCGCATGCCTCGCTCGAAAACAGCCCGTTCGACCGCCGCACAAACAGCTGTACTGCAAGCGTCTCTTCCAGCTTCCTGATGGCCTGTGTAACAGCAGGTTGTGACAGGTGAACCCGATTGGCCGCTTCGCTGATGCTGCCTGTTTTCACAACCTCGCGAAACGCCCTCAAATGGCGGATATTCGGAAAATCAGCACCCAGGTCTCTCTCCCTTTTCAAAAGACGTTATAGCAAAAAATTATAATACGTCGCAAAGTTTGAAATAGCCAATTTTTGTTTTGTCGTCATAATCATCGAGGGGAATTTGTTTTTCCGGATTGGAGAACCTGGCTATGACAGAAAAGAAAACCGCATTGGTTGTCAGTGCGCACGCTGCAGATTTTGTTTGGCGCGCGGGCGGGGCGATCGCCCTGCATCAGTCGCTTGGGTATGAAGTGACAGTCGCCTGCCTGTCCTATGGTGAACGCGGTGAAAGTGCCAAACTGTGGAAGCAGGACGGCATGACGCTTGAAAAGGTCAAGTCCGACCGCCGCAAGGAAGCGGAAAACGCGGCCAGGGCGCTCGATGTGCACAATATCGAGTTTTTCGATCTCGGGGATTATCCGCTGGATTTCGGACCCGAAGCCCGTGACCGCACCGTCGACCTCATCCGCAAGGTTCAACCAACCTTCATGATGAGCCATTCCATGTGGGACCCTTACAATACCGACCACATGAACACGACCAAATTCGTCCTCGAATGCCGTATGATTGCCCAGGCTTGGGGCCACAATCCGGGGCAAAAGGTATTGGGCGCTCCGCAGCTCTATCTCTTTGAGCCGCACCAAACGGAACAGATGGGCTGGAAGCCGGATGTTTTCCTCGACATTACCGATGTTTGGGAAATGAAGAAAGCGGCCATCGAGTGCATGCAGGGCCAGGAGCATTTGTGGAATTTCTACACCAATGTGGCTGAAAACCGCGGCAATCATTTCCGTCGCAATTCCGGCGGTCAGGCGGGCGGACGGTCCGCCAAATATGCTGAAGGTTTCCAGTCGGTATTTCCCGCGCACGGTGGATGAACTGTAATGGCGGGTCAATTCGGGCAACAGGGGATTGTCGTTCAGACCATTGAACGTGCCGATCCAAAAGTGATCGAGGGCCTTGGAAAATGCGGCGTTGCAACCGTCCATGAAGCACAGGGTAGAAAGGGTCTGCTGGCAGCCTATATGCGCCCGATTTATTATGGCGCGCGGCTTGGAGCATCGGCTGTGACCATATCTTCACCGCCCTGCGACAACTGGATGCTGCATGTTGCCATCGAGCAGTTGAAGGAGGGCGACATCATGGTGCTCGGCTCCGACATCGCCGTCTGATGCCGGCTATTTCGGTGACTTGCTGGCAACATCAGCAAAGGCGCGAGGATGCCGGGGCCTGGTCATTGATGCCGGTGTTCGTGACGTGGCCGATCTGACCGAAATGAAATTTCCGGTCTGGTCGAAGGCGGTGTTTGCCCAGGGAACGATCAAGGAGACGCTCGGCTCGGTCAACGTGCCGATTGTTTGCGCCGGTGCCGCCATTCATCCCGGCGATGTTATTGTGGCCGATGATGACGGGGTATGCGTGGTTGCCCGCGAGGAAGCCGAAGATGTTTTGATCAAGGCACAGCAGCGCGAAGCCAATGAAGCGGCTAAGCGCGCCCGATTTGAAGCGGGCGAACTCGGCCTTGATATCTACAATATGCGTGAACGCCTGGCCGACAAGGGCCTGAAATATGTCTGAGCCTCTTGGGATACGTTGCATGTGGATGCGGGGCGGAACCTCCAAGGGCGGCTATTTTCTGGCGTCCGATCTACCTGCCGATACGGTTGCCCGCGATGAATTTCTGCTTGGCATGATGGGTTCTCCTGATCCCCGCCAGATAGATGGCATGGGCGGGGCGGATCCGCTGACCTCGAAGGTTGCTGTTATCTCGAAATCCGAACGCGAAGATGTCGACGTCAACTACCTGTTCCTCCAGGTTTTCGTCGATCAGGCAATTGTTACCGATGCACAAAATTGCGGCAACATTCTCGCGGGCGTGGGGCCTTTTGCCATTGAGCGCGGTCTGGTTACGCCAACAGACGATGAAACCGATGTGACCATTTTCATGGAAAACACCGGTCAGATGGCCGTTGCGCGTGTACCGACGCCCAGCGGCTCGGTGACCTATCGCGGCGACGCGGTGATCGACGGCGTTCCGGGGAAGGCTGCTCCCGTGGCGATTGCCTTCAAGGATACCGCCGGCTCCAGTTGCGGGGCACTTCTACCGACCGGAAATCCGGTCGACTTCGATCAACGGGATCCCGGTCACCCTTATCGATGATGGCATGCCGGTCGTCGTTCTAAAGGCGACCGATATGGGTATTTCAGGTGCTGAAAATCGAGAGAGGAACTTGAAGCCAATGCGCAGCTCAGGGAGCGCCTTGAGGCGATCCGACTGATCGCTGGGCCGATGATGAATCTGGGCGATGTAAAGGACAAGAGCGTTCCCAAGATGACCATGGTCAGCCCCGCAATAAATGGCGGCGCGGTTTCAACCCGGACTTTCATCCCCCATCGCTGCCATGCATCCATCGGTGTCCTTGGTGCAGTCAGCGTGGCAACCGCATGCCTCTTGCCTGGGTCCCCTGCCAATGATCTTGCAGATATACCGCCGGGTAACCGCAAGGCGATGAGCATTGAACACCCGATTGGCGAAAGTACCGTAATCATGACCCTCGATGAAAACGCGAATGTGGAAAGCGCCGCCGTGCTTCGAACCGCACGCAAACTGTTTGACGGGGAGGTATTTTCTCAATGAGCACGAAATTCACAATGGATGCCGATTGGCTGCCCTTTCATCCGAATCCGTCTAGGCCGGATTTTAAATTGCCGCCAGGCGCGGTCGATGCCCATTGCCATGTGTTCGGTCCCGGCGACGAGTTTCCCTTCGCGCCCGAGCGGAAGTACACGCCCTGTGATGCGTCGGCAAGGACAAGCTGTTCGCCCTGCGCGACCATCTGGGCTTTTCGCGCAATGTCGATCGTTCAGGCAACCTGCCACGGCAAGGACAACCGGGCGATGGTCGACGCCTGCAGATCCTCCAACGGCCTTGCGCGGGGCATTGCCTCGTCGACAAGGATATCAGCGACGACGAACTAGCGGAGATGGACGACGCCGGTGTACGCGGCGTGCGGTTCAATTTCGTCAAACGCCTGGTCGATGCAACTCCGCAGGAGGTGTTTCTATCGGCATTGCCGAAAAGATCGCAGCCGCTTGGCTGGCACATTGTTGTCTATTTCGAGGCCGCCGATCTCGAGGAACTGATCGCCGTTCCTCAAACGAACTGCCAACCATCGTCGTTGTCGATCACATGGGCCGGCCGGACGTTTCCAAGGGCGTTGATCATCCGGATTTTCAACGCTTCGTTCGACTTGATGGAAGATAACGAAATTCTGGTCCAAGGTCACCTGTCCCGAGCGTCTGTCGGTCAACGGGCCCGGACACCTATGACGATGTGGTGCCTTTCGCCAGGAAGCGTTGCCGAACTTTACCCGGACCGCGTTCTCTGGGGAACCGACTGGCCGCATCCGAACTTGAAATCACACATGCCTGACGACGGCAAACTGGTCGATTTCATCCCCCGCATCGCAACAACTGCCGAGCTTCAGCAAAAGCTGCTCGTCGACAACCCGATGCGCCTGTACTGGCCGCGAAGAGGCATAGGAACGAATTGAAGAATTTCAGGATACTGAGAGGAAGCCATGGACGCTGCTGATTTCGATCATCACACTCACATTGAAGGTACCACCCTTTTTGATGGCGCGATGGCGATGAAGGGCTATGCCCTTAACAAGATGTGCTATTCGTTCAACGCCGCTTCGGCCCGCAACGAGTACGTCGCTGATCCGGAGGCCTATTACACAAAATTCGGGCTTAACGAGGAACAGAAACAGGCTTGTCGTGACAGGAACGTGCTCGCCATGATTGCTGCCGGAGGCAACATCTATTACCTCGCCAAATTTGCCGGGATCTTCAAGCTTGATGTGCAGGATGTGGGTGCTCAGCAAACGGGCATGACCAAGGAGGCGTTCAAGGAAAAACTCAGAAAGGCAGGTGACTGAGATGGCAACGATTATCGGCGGACTGACTTCTTCTCACATTCCCGCAGTTGGAAACGCGATAGCCAGGGATCTGTCACAGGATCCGTACTGGAAGCCCTTCTTTGACGGCTATCCGCCTATCCGCGAATGGCTGGGCGATCACAAGCCTGACGTTGCCATCAATATCTACAATGATCACGGTCTGGGCTTCTTTCTCGACCAGATGCCGACCTTTGCAATCGGTGCCGCGCATGAGTACCGAAACGAGGATGAGGGCTGGGGCATCCCGCAATTGCCACCTTTTCCCGGGGATCCGAAACTTTCATGGCATATTATCGAATCCATGGTTGCTGATGAATTTGACATCACCTCCTGTCAGGAACTGGCCGTGGACCATGGCTTTGTCGTTCCGATGCAATTGTTCTGGCCGGGAGCGCCAAACAATCCGGATATGCCACGCAGCGTTCCGATCAGCGCCAATACCGTCCAACACCCCATACCTACTCTCAATCGGGCATTGAATTTTGGCAAGGCGCTGCGCAAGGCCATTCTTTCCTATCCCGAGGACATCAAGGTTGTGGTTCTGGGAACCGGCGGGCTTTCGCATCAGCTGGACGGCGAGCGGGCCGGATTCATCAACAGGAAATTTGACGAGATGTGCATGGAAAAAATCGTCACGGCTCCAGAGGAACTCACCTCGATTTCCCGCGTTGAACTGGTGCGTCAGGCAGGGGCGCAGGGAACCGAGTTCCTGATGTGGATGATGATGCGCGGTGCCCTTGGAGAGCGGGTAAACCCGCTGCACCGCAATTATCACATACCGATTTCCAATACCGGAGCCGGCACCATGTTGCTGGAATGCGTTGCCTGAAGTTGCACAGCGAGAGGATGATCACATGAAAACGAAAGTCGGAATAATTGGTGGAGGACCTTCGGGCCTGATGCTTTCGCAATTGCTGCATTTGAAAGGCATCGACAATGTGGTGCTTGAACGCCAGTCGCGCGAATATGTGCTTGGGCGGATTCGTGCCGGAGTACTGGAACACGGTTTCGCCGAACTGATGCGTGAGGCAGGGTGCGGCGAGCGCATGGATCGCGAGGGTGAAATCCATGACGGATTTTATATCGCGCATGACGGCATGAAGAGCAGGGTGGACCTGAAGAAATATTCCGGTGGCAGTTCGGTCATTGTTTATGGTCAGACCGAGCTGACACGAGACCTATATGAAGCGCGCGACAAGGCGGGGGGCGCGGTGATTCACAACGCGGAAGACGTCAAGCCACACGACATGAAAAGCTCTGCCCCTTATTTGACCTATCGTGCCGGCGACGAGATCAGGCGGATTGATTGCGAATACATCATTGGTGCAGACGGTTTTCACGGTGTGAGCCGAAAATCCATTCCCGCAGATGTTTTGAAAGAATATGAGCGGGTATATCCCTTCGGCTGGCTTGGCGTCCTGTCGCGCACGAAGCCGGTTTCGCCGGAGCTGATTTATGCCAAGCATGAACGCGGTTTCGCACTTTGTTCACTGCGCTCACAGGTCCTCAGCCGGTATTATATCCAGGTGCCACTTACGGATTCTGTCGAGGACTGGTCGGATGACGAATTCTGGGAAGAACTGAAACTGCGCTTGCCGGGCGAAGTTTCCGCCGTTCTTGAAACCGGTCCATCCATTGAAAAAAGCATCGCGCCCCTGCGCAGTTTTGTCGCTGAACCGATGCGTTACGGAAACATGTTCCTCGCGGGGGATGCAGCCCACATCGTTCCGCCCACTGGCGCAAGAGGCCTCAACAGCGCGGGCTCGGATATTTATTATCTCTACCATGCCCTGCTTGACCACTATCACAAGGGTGATGACAGCGGGTTGGAGGAATACTCGCGCAAGGCATTGGCGCGAGTGTGGAAGGCGCAACGCTTTTCATGGTGGATGACGACAATGCTCCACCGCTTTCCAGACAATATTCCCTATGAGGAAAAGCTCCAGCAAACCGAACTCGAATATCTGTTCTCATCAGAAAGTGCCCTGAGATCCCTCGCTGAAAATTACGTTGGGTTGCCGTTCTGAACGGCGCTGCCGGTCCGGTGCATAGCTCAGCTTGATGGCCTTCGTGGATTATAACTGTGGCAAGTTGGCCGTGCTGACACTGTTGCCTGCAAGCCAAAACTGTGGTCCAATTCACCACAGGGATGGAGTTCGGTGCCAACAAAGAGGTTTTGCCGAACTCTTTGCGGTATCTGAACATCAAGAGAACAAAATGGCCAGCGAAACAGACGATGTTGCGCATAAAACAATTCATAATTCCGAGGTGCCGGTTGTCTGTCGTTCTTGCGAAGCCCGGCATCAGGGAATATGCGGCGCCTTGTCCCCTGAGCAACTGACCCATCTCAGCAAGCACACCTCAAAACATGTCTATGACAGCGCTGAGGAACTGATTGCTGTTGGCGAGGATGTTCACAATTATTCGAATATTCTCAGTGGTGTGGTCAAACTGACAAAGCTGATGGCTGATGGTCGTCAACAGATCGTTGGCCTGCAGTTTGCTCCCGATTTCATGGGCCGCCCGTTTCGTCGGCAGAGCGATGTCAGCGCCGAGGCGGCTACAAGTGTCCGGGTTTGTTCATTTCCCAAATCCGTCCTTGAACAGATTGTCAGAGAGTCGCCGGAAATGGAGCACAAGCTTCACGAGCAGACCCTCAAGGAACTTGATGAGGCGCGCGACTGGATGCTGACCCTGGGCCGCAAGACAGCGAGCGAAAAGGTCGCCAGTTTTCTTTACCTGATTGCAGCAAACATCAATCCCGAATCCCAAGTGGAGCGACTTGGAACACAATTCGAATTGCCGCTCAAACGCGCTGATATCGCTGATTTTCTGGGACTCACCATCGAAACCGTCAGTCGCCAGATCACCAGGCTTCGCAAGGCGGGCATTATTCAGCTCGAAGACAATCGAACGGTAATCATCCCCTCGCTTCAAAAACTCGAAGATGCCTGCGAGAGTACTGACTGAAAGCGGCTAAACTGCCTTTGAATAGCGAAACTGGCTACCCGGCAGATAGGCATCAAGGCGGGAGGCGACGATGCGGACAAAGTTGCGCGCATCAACAGGAATTGTGAAGACGTCGTCACGCATCTCGCACAAACCATCAGTTTCACTGTTGGCTAGGTAAGTCAGCTCATCGACATACCCTTCGGCCTCATTGCCGAAGCGGGATTGCAGGTCCTTACCGTCGATCCTGAAATCACACATCAAACGCTCGATCATGTAACCCCTGATTTCATCATCCCGGTTTAGACGGAAACCTTTTGCGGCGGGCAATTCGCCCCTTTCCACCGCAGCCTTGTATTGTCCTGTGGCCACAATGTTTTGAATGTATCCGCCGCGATAACGCCCTATCGAAGAGGCCCCAAGCCCGAGCATCGTCTGGCAGTCATCGGTTGTATAACCCTGAAAATTGCGGTGAAGGTCGCCCTTCATGTCGGCGATCGCCATGCTGTCACCGGGTTTGGCAAAATGATCAAATCCGATTTTACGATACCCTGCCTCGAGAAGGGCATCTTCAGCAATCTGTGCCTGATGAAAACGCTCCATGGTGTCGGGAAGATCTGCTTCCCTTATCAATTGCTGATGTTTTTTCATCCATGGAACATGCGCATACCCAAACAGGGCAACCCTGTCCGGCTCAAGGCTGATAACCTCTGCAATGGTTCTGGCAATTGTCTCGCGAGTTTGCAGGGGAAGCCCGTAGAGCGCATCGATATTGAGCGAATGGATGCCGGTTGCCCGCAATTGCTCGACGACGCTCCTTGTATCTTCAAAGCTTTGCGGGCGATTAATGGCAGCCTGAACTGCAGGATCAAAATCCTGCACGCCAATACTGGCGCGCGTTAGACCCAGTGCCTTCAGGCCGGCGAGTGTATTGGTGTTGAGATCGTTCGGGTCGACCTCAACACTTATTTCGCTTTCGCCATCGATTTCAAAGACCGCATCCAGCCTGCCGCGCAGCTTGTCGATAGTCATCCTCGCAGACCATGCTAGGTGAACCGCCGCCAAAATGTAGATGTCCCACCTTCGGGCGGAAAGTCGAGTTGCCCGCCAATCAGGTTTATTTCCCGAGCAAAGGCTCTCAAGATAGGAGGCAACCGGATCATAGCGGTTTGTCTGCTTGGTATGGCAGCCGCAAAACCAGCACATCCGGTCACAAAACGGAATGTGGACATAAATCGAAATCCGTTCATCCGGCTCAATTGAGGTCAATGCCTCCCGTATCAGGACAGAACCGCTCCCCTCGTTGAAATGCGGTGCTGTCGGATAACTCGTATAACGCGGTACAGGATTGGAAAATTTCTCAAGAATTCTTTGCGGGTCAATCATGTTGCGCTATCCAGCCGATGAAGCATTGGCAACACATGTTCGCGTTCAAAGGCAAGATGTCGGCGCATGCCCTCAAAAAACCCGCGCAGCATGTAACCGAGTGACTCAACATTGGAATCGGCAAGATCGCTGACAAACGAAACCAGGCCATTATGGATTTCCGAGGCATAGCTCTCGTCTTCCCAATGCTCTCCCTGAAGCCGGTCCAGGGTCTTTTCCAGATTTTTCGAATTCCCTGCCTTTTCGCGCAACAGCGGAAACAGGACGTTTTCCTCAAATTCATGCGAGTGCTTTACCACCGGTATGATTGAACGGGCCACATAAAGACATTCCTGCTTGTCCACATTGTCCGGCAAGCCGTCGGCAATGTGCTCGAGCTGGCAACAAAGATTGTAATTGAGGTTCATGTGTTCGCATAAACGCTTGGCAATGCGGCTGGTACCTTTATCCCGAAAGTTTCCTGCGAAAGCAAAAACCTCGCCTCCATTACAAGCCGGAATCCCTGCCGCATCTTCCGAAGAATGGTCCGCCGGGTCGCCATTGTAACCCTCTTGCCGTGCTCCCACAGACTTTCCGGCATGCGAACCAGTGCGCAATATCCGGATGTTGCCCTCATCCCTGTCCCTGGCACTCATGTGATGTCCCTTTCGGAAGGCCGTAATCATTACGACTGAAGATTCCGTACACAAACTGTGTAAGGCTGCGGCATTCCCTATTCCTTGATCCAGATCAAAGCACTTGATCCGCCTTCTTGCGATTACTCCGCTGCACAACGGCGATTCCAATTCAACCAACATCCGGAATCGCCGAATAAGTTCTGAAGGGGATTTCAGATGAAAAATGGATTTGAAGCGATTGCCGTCGGGCTCTTTGCGTTTGTCGCATTGCTTGGCGTTGCATTTGCACAGGATACGCTGTTTCAGCAGCATATGATTGTCCTGCTGGTGGTTTTGTCATTGTCGACAATACTGCTGCTGCGCAGGGTGAAGTTTGGTGCGCACGGTGCGACCGTTGAAGACACTTCGGGTTATCTCGATGGTGTTGTCAAATATGGCATCATCGCCACCGCCTTCTGGGGGATCGCGGGTTTCCTGATCGGTGTGATTGCCGCATCGCAACTGGCCTGGCCCGAGCTTAATTTCGGCCCGTGGTTCAATTTTGGCAGATTGCGCCCGCTGCACACTTCTGCGGTTATTTTTGCGTTTGGCGGCAATGCGCTGATTGCAACATCATTCTACATGGTCCAGCGTACAGCACGCGCACGCCTGTTCGGCGGTGATCTCGCATGGTTCGTCTTCTGGGGATACCAGCTGTTCATCGTCATGGCCGCCACAGGTTATCTCGCTGGGTATCACCCAGAGCCGTGAATATGCCGAACCTGAATGGTATGTCGACCTTTGGCTGACCGTTGTCTGGGTAGCGTATCTGATCGTCTTTCTGGGAACGATCATCAAGCGCAAAGAACCGCACATTTATGTGGCAAACTGGTTCTTCCTGTCATTCATCGTGACAATTGCCATGCTGCACCTTGTCAACAATCTGGCCATTCCGGTATCGTTTCTCGGCGTGAAAAGCTACTCGGCCTTTTCTGGCGTTCAGGATGCCCTGACTCAGTGGTGGTATGGTCACAACGCCGTTGGCTTCTTCCTGACGGCCGGCTTCCTGGGGATGATGTACTACTTCATTCCGAAGCAGGCCAACCGTCCGGTTTATTCCTACCGACTGTCGATCGTTCACTTCTGGGGCCTGATCTTCCTGTACATCTGGGCAGGACCTCACCATCTGCATTACACTGCATTGCCAGACTGGGCGCAAACCCTTGGCATGGTCTTCTCCGTCATGCTCTGGATGCCTTCATGGGGCGGCATGATCAACGGTCTGATGACGCTTTCCGGCGCATGGGACAAGCTCCGCACCGACCCGATCCTGCGCATGCTGGTGATCTCCGTTGCCTTCTACGGCATGTCCACCTTCGAAGGTCCGATGATGTCCATCAAAGCGGTGAACTCACTGTCACACTACACTGACTGGACCATTGGCCACGTTCATTCCGGTGCTCTTGGCTGGAACGGCATGATCTCTTTTGGTGCGATCTACTTCCTCGTCCCGAAACTGTGGAACCGCGAACGTCTGTACTGCCTGCGTCTGGTCAACTGGCACTTCTGGCTGGCGACCCTCGGCATCGTTGTCTACGCCGCCGTGATGTGGGTGTCCGGTATCATGCAGGGCCTGATGTGGCGTGAATATGATGCCCAGGGCTATCTGGTCTACTCATTCGTTGAGACTACTCAGGCCATGTATCCATACTACGTGCTGCGTATGGTCGGCGGTCTGATGTACCTGGCTGGTGCTCTGATCATGGCCTACAACATCTACATGACAATCCGCGGTAAAGATCCGCGAAGAAGCATCCATGGGTGCTGAAGCTCCGGCCCTTTCAGCCGCTGAATAGGAGACACAACAATGTCTATCCTGAACAAACACAAAGCACTGGAAAAGAACGCAAGTCTCTTGCTGGTATTTTCCTTCCTGGCGGTAACCGTGGGTGGCATTGTCGAAATTGCACCGCTCTTCTACCTCGAGAACACAATTGAGAATGTTGAAGGGGTGCGACCATATTCGCCTTTGGAGCTTGCCGGACGTAACATCTACATTCGTGAAGGATGCTATGTCTGCCATTCGCAGATGATCCGTCCTTTCCGTGATGAAGTGGAGCGTTATGGCCATTACTCACTGGCAGCGGAATCCAAATATGATCATCCGTTCCAGTGGGGTTCCAAGCGGACCGGGCCTGATCTCGCCCGCACCGGCGGACGCTACTCGAATGAATGGCATGTGGCTCACCTCAACAATCCGCGTGATGTTGTGCCTGAGTCGATCATGCCAGCCTACAAGTTCCTGTCGGAAACCGATCTTGATGTCGCAAACCTTCAGTCGCATCTGAAGGCAAACCGCATGGTTGGCGTGCCTTACACTGATGAGATGATCGAAAACGCAGCAGCAGATCTGGCGGCTCAGGCTGATCCGGATGCGGACTGGTCCGGCCTTGAAGAGCGTTATCCCAAAGCAGTGCTTGGAGATTTTGACGGCGACCCAACCCGTCTGACAGAGATGGATGCCCTTGTTTCCTATCTTCAGATGCTCGGAACGCTGGTCGACTTCTCAGTCTACAAGCCTGAAGAAAACATCAGGTAGGAGGGGGATCATGGATTTCGATTATCAAGCCATGCGTACCTTCGCTGACAGCTGGGGTTTGCTCTACATGTTCCTCATTTTTGTGGGCGTCATTCTCTGGGTCATGCGGCCCGGGGCAAAGCGCGCCGGCGAAGATGCCGCCCAAATTCCGTTCAAGGAGGACTGAAAATGTCTGACCACGAAAAACATATTGACGACTACACCGGCGTCGAAACGACCGGTCATGACTGGGACGGTATCAAGGAATTGAACAATCCCCTGCCACGCTGGTGGTTGTGGACATTCTACCTGACCATCCTGTTTGCAATCGGTTACACCATCGCCTATCCGGCATGGCCATTGCTGAACACCAACACCAAGGGTTTGCTTGGCTGGTCAAGCCGCGGCGACGTGGCAGCCAGTATCGCACAGGCAAAAGAGGCCCAGGGCGCCAATATCGAGAAACTTCTTGCAACAGATGTTTCGGAAATTGCTGCTGATGCCGAGTTGAATCAGTTCGCAGTTGCGGGCGGTTCGGCAGCCTTCAAGGTCAATTGTGTCCAGTGTCATGGGTCAGGTGCTGCCGGCTCTCCCGGCTATCCGAACCTCAACGATGACGACTGGATCTGGGGCGGAACGCCTGAAGATATCTATGTCACGCTTCAGCACGGCATCCGTTATGCACAGGATGACGACACCCGTCTTTCCGACATGCCTGCCTATGGTGCGGATGAAATCCTTTCGAAGGAAGAGATTTCGGATGTGGCCCATTATGTCGGCAAGATCGCAAGCCTCGAGTTTGATGCTGCTGCGGCAGACCGTGGCGCAGTCATCTTCGAGGAAAACTGCGCGGCCTGTCACGGTGAAGACGGTAAGGGCTTACGCGAAGTTGGTGCCCCGAACCTGACTGACGTGATCTGGCTCTATGGTGGTCGCGACGGTGTGATGTCACATGAAGAAATGGTGGCACAAATCGCAAAACCTCAACAGGGTGTCATGCCCGGATGGGGTGCCCGTCTGGGCGAAGTAACCATCAAGCAGCTGACGGCCTATGTGCACAGTCTTGGTGGCGGCGAGTAAACTCCATCCCTCCTCTTGGAGCTGCGTCGTCAATTGACGATACCGGCTCCAGCTCGCTGCTCCCAAAACGGGGTCCGAAAGGACCCCGTTTTTTTTGGCTTTTTGCCTGTATGAACGCAGTCCGCCGCTCTCCGGCAAACGTTCCCTTGATGTCCAAATTCCGGCCTAACCAAATTTTAAGGCCGCGCCGGTAGAAAGACATGCATATCAAGGGGATGAAAAGCAGATGGAAAATACAACTGTAAAGCCGGCCTTTTCCGGGCGCCTTTTGGGCGCCAACTCCAATATTGGCCTTCTCGGCGTTTATGCGTTTACGATTTTCATCAGCGCATTTCTGCTTTTTTCGGTTCAGCCGATGTTTGCCAAAATGGTTTTGCCGCAACTGGGCGGGACCTCGGCAGTTTGGTCCGTGGCAATGGTTTTTTTCCAGGCGGTGCTGCTCGGCGGCTATGGCTACGCGCATCTGATTGTAAAGAAATTGTCTTTCAAATCAGCAGTTGCCGTTCACATGGCGGTATTGTTCATTGCGCTGGCCGCCTTGCCGATTTCAGTTGCCACAAGTTGGGGTGAGCCACCGGAAACGGGGCAGGCATTCTGGCTGATCGGCCTGTTCGCGGCTTCCGTCGGCCTTCCCTTTTTTGCGGTATCCGCCAATGGCCCACTGCTTCAGGCCTGGTTCGCGAGGACCGGTCACCCTCATGCCGATGATCCCTATTTCCTTTACGGCGCCTCCAATATCGGCAGCTTTGCATCCCTGATCCTTTACGTGGTGTTTTTCGAAACGCTATTCCCCCTCAAGACGCAAGCCTGGATGTGGGCCTTCGGCTTCGCTATGCTGGCAACCATGATCGGCATTTGTGCGCTGATGGTGTTCATGCGGGGCGGAACGGCTGTGGCACACAGCCAATTTGCAGATATTTCAGTTCAAAAGGTACCAGCGCAGAAACTGTCGGGATCGAGGGAAGTCACTTGGGCAGATCGCGGAATATGGATTTTGCTGGCTTTTGTACCCTCGGGCCTTCTGGTTGCCGTTACCGCCCATCTGACGATTGATGTGGCATCCATTCCGCTTTTGTGGATTGTTCCGCTGGCACTTTTCCTGCTGACATTTGTATCAGCCTTTGCGACACGGCCCTGGCTTTCGATTAGTACGCTGGAGCGTATCCTGCCTGTAACAAGTCTCATGGCCATTGCCAGCCTGATGCTGGGAGACCGGATCGGCTTTGGCTATCAACTGGCAATCCACATTGTCCATTTTTTCCTGGCAGCACTTCTCGCGCATACGGTTCTGGCCTCGCGCCGCCCGAAAGCTGCAGATCTGACCGGTTTTTATCTCTGGATGTCATTCGGCGGTGTTCTGGGTGGAATCTTTGCAACCCTCGCAGCGCCCCACATGTTCAACTGGCTTGCCGAATATCCCCTGCTGATCGTCGCCGCCCTGTTGTTGCGTCCATCCTTCTGGAAAACCGGCCCGCTGCCATTAGCTGCCTCCATGGGCATTGGCGTGGTAATAGCCCTTTGCCTACCGTTGTTTCTGCAGCCGGAAGTCGTTCCTATGGTACTGATGCTGGGCGCAGGCGGTGCATTGCTCCTTTTCATGATTCGTCGCCTTGGCGAAGAGCCACTGGCCCTGATCGCGGTATTCCTTCTTTGTGGTCTTTTTGTCTGGAAAAACGGAGAGGATGTATTGTTCGCCAAACGGTCCTTCTTCGGCGTCCTTGAGGCGCAGATGTCCAAGGACGGCCGTTTTGTGGAAATGGTGCATGGCAATACCTTGCATGGGCGGATGAAGGCCGAACCTCAAAATCCGCCAATTCCGCTGTCTTACTATCATTCCAGTGGCGGCATCGCCAAAGCCCTGTTTGCGGTGCAAAGCCTTCCGCTTGAAACAGATCGCCCGCGTGAAATCGGGGTAGTGGGGCTCGGAACAGGATCGTTGATCTGCCACCGAAATGGTTCAGAGCGCTGGACGCACTACGAGATTGACCGAGATGTTGTGCTGCTGGCCCGCGATGCGCGCTATTTCAACTTCATGAAATCATGTGAAAAACCAGACGATAGAATGGTGATCGGCGATGCCCGTCTGACGCTCAGAAAAGAGCCCGCCGCACTTTATGATTACCTGTTGCTGGATGCGTTTTCCTCAAACTCGATCCCGGTTCACCTCATCACGAAAGAGGCCATCGCTCTCTATTTCGAAAAGATGCGGGAAAACGGTGTCGTCGCCATGCATATTTCAAACCGGTATATGGATTTGGGCCCTGTTGTTGCAGCAATTGCAAACGACTTGGGTGTTTATATCAGGATTGGCACCTTCTGGCCCGATGACGCGGACTTGAGGGAAGGGGCTAAACCCTCAATGGTTGTTGCGATGTCAAAAAGCATGGAGACAATCAGCCGCTTGCCGCAAAATGATGGCTGGAAGGTGCCGCAGGGAAGCAGCGCGACTGTCTGGACGGACGACTATTCCAACGTCCTGTCTGCAATCTGGAACCGGGCGAGCCACGGAAGCCAAGGGCATTAGGGCATACGGCGGCAGCCAATATCCGCAAAAGCTCAGGCAGCTTCGGCGGCAGCATGCCGCATAATGCGGTCTTAAAATAAGCATTCACTTATATTGCCTTGATTTGGATCAAGGTGAATCTGGCGCGTCTTGCCTAGAAAGGCTTTCAGACAACGCCAAATTTGAGTGGATCGAGATGACAACGAACCTGCTGAAACAGCCCGATATTGACGAACACAATGTTGAGGCTGTCAACAAGGGTGCCAAGAAAGCCTTTGTCCAGCCGCTTTACGCGGCTCGCGAGAAGGTTTTTCCCAAAAGGGTCAATGGCCAGTTCAGACGCCTGAAATGGATTGTCATGCTGATCACGCTTGGCATTTACTACATAACTCCGTGGATTCGCTGGGACCGCGGCGAGTTCGCACCGGATCAGGCTGTCCTCATCGATATGGCCAATCGCAGGTTTTACTTCTTCTTTATCGAGATCTGGCCGCAGGAATTCTTCTACGTTGCCGGACTTCTGGTCATGGCCGGGGTGGGGTTGTTTCTTGTTACCTCGATTGTTGGTCGCGCATGGTGCGGCTATGCCTGCCCGCAAACTGTCTGGACGGATTTGTTTCTCGTCGTGGAGCGTTTCTTCGAGGGTGACAGAAATGCCCGAATGAAACTGGACAAAGGGCCGTGGACGTTTGACAAGATCCGCAAACGGGTCATGAAACATGCAACCTGGATACTGATTGCGATTGCAACAGGGGGCGCATGGATTTTCTATTTTGCCGATGCACCAACCCTTCTCAAGGACCTCTTCACTGGGCAGGCGGCGTTTGTTGCTTATGGTACAGTCGCGGTTCTCACGATTACAACTTACCTTCTGGGCGGCATCATGCGCGAGCAGGTCTGCATCTACATGTGCCCATGGCCACGCATTCAGGCCGCCATGCTTGATGAGGATTTACTGGTCGTAACCTATAATGAATGGCGTGGTGAGCCCCGCACAAAGGGTGTGAAAAAGGCAGCAGCCGGCGGGGAACCGGTCGGAGATTGTATCGATTGCAAGGCTTGTGTGGCAGTTTGCCCGACCGGGATTGATATCCGTGACGGTCAGCAGCTTGAATGTATAACATGTGCGCTGTGCATTGATGCCTGCGATGAAATCATGACCAAGATCAATCGCCCGACCGGCCTGATCGCATACGCCACCTTGCGTGATTACAATCACAACATGGCAATCGCGACCGATCCCGAGACAAACCGGATCGATCCTACGCGACTCCATGACAGCCATGGAAAATTCGGTGAAGTGGTCCGAAATTTCGACTGGAGAATAATCTTCCGGCTGCGTTCATTGATCTATATGGGCGCGTGGGCTGCCATTGGTCTTGGCCTGCTGGTGACCTTGCTTTCCCGCGATCGTTTGGAGGTCAACGTTCAGCATGACCGCAACCCGCAATTTGTTACCCTGAGTGACGGCTCGATCCGCAACGGCTATACGGTCAAGATATTGAACATGATACCCGAGCCCCGGGTCATCTTCCTAAAGATCGAGGGCCTGCCGGGTGCAACCATGCACATCAATGGTATTGACCAGCCTGATGGCGTAAGCTTCGCAGTGCCGGTTGAACCTGACAAACTGCGCGCCTTGAGGGTCTTTGTTCAGCAACCGCAACAATATGCTGAACCTGGCCAGAAGGATTTCACGATCATTGCCGAGGACAAGCAGTCCTTTGAAAGGGACGAGTACTCCGCAAGGTTCGACGCACCTGCAAAATGACTGCCGAAATGATGACTACAAGATTGATTAGAAGGGATGGACCATGAAACTTTTGAAAAACTTCTTTTCGCCCGAAGAATTCACTGGATGGCACATGGTTGGTGTCATGTGCCTGTTCTTCGGGACCATAATTTCTGTAAACCTGTTTCTCGCCTATCAGGCAAATCACTCATGGACAGGTTTGGTCGTCAAGAACAGCTATCATGCAAGCCAGACTTTCGACAAGGATACCAAGGAGCGCCAGGAACAGCTGGAGCTCGGCTGGAAGGCAGTCACCAACTATGAAGGCGGCCGATTCGAAATCAATCTCGTAGATGCTGCAGGACAGGCAATTTCCAATGTGCAGGCAACGGCGATGATTGGCCGCCCCGCCCATGAAAATGACGACCGCAAGGTGATTCTCAGTGAATCAGCAAAAGGGCGTTATGTAGTTGATACGCCGCTGGCCAGCGGATTGTGGCAGGCAGACATTACCGTTGCAGGCCCTACTGGAGCGGTCTGGAACAGGTCTGTACGCTTCGTGGTAAAGGGTTAGTGCGGTGAGTTGCTGTGGCGGACCCAATGCCGGAACAATAGCCGACAGGGCAGATGAAATCTCAGAACTGGTCCGCTCCGAGGAATTGCTCCATGCCGGAAAATCTCTGGAAGACGGATCAATCCAGTATGTATTCTCCGTGCCGGACGTAAAATGTGGCGCATGTATTGCGTCCATTGAGCGCCACATCGGCGCGATGGAAGGCGTTCTTTCCTGCCGGGTAAATCTTACCCTGCGCCGTGTGACAGTGGTTCTCGACAGCAAGGACCGCAAGCCAATCAAGGTCACCCGTGAACTCGATGCGCTTGGCTATCCGTCAACTCCGCTCGATCTTGGTGATCTGGGTGAGACGGAGGTTTCAAAGACGAGCTCCGGCCTTTTGCGGGCTCTGGCCGTTGCAGGTTTTGCTGCCAGCAATGTGATGCTGCTCTCGGTTTCCGTCTGGTCCGGCGCGGAAGGATCGACGCGCGATCTGTTTCATTTGATTTCTGCTCTCATTGCCATACCCGCAGTTGCCTATTCAGGACAGGTCTTCTTCCGTTCCGCGTTCAAATCGCTTTCCCATGGCCGTTTGAACATGGATGTTCCGATTTCCCTGGCAGTGATTCTTGCAATCGGCATGAGTGTTTTTGAAACGCTCACAGGTGGTGAGGAAGCATATTTTGATGCTTCTGTGATGCTGCTCTTCTTTCTTCTGATCGGGCGATATCTAGATAACATGATGCGCGAGCGGGCCCGTTCTGCCGTAGTCGGGCTGGGACGCATGGCGGCAAAGGGAGCGAGCGTCATCAGGGCCGATGGCGAAGTGGAATATACCGCAATTGATGAGATCAGGCCGGGCATGAAAATCCGCGTTGCTCCCGGAGAACGAATTCCGGTCAATGCAGTCATTCTGGAAGGGGAAAGCCATCTCGATCGCTCGGTGGTTACCGGCGAAAATGCGCCTGTTCCTTCCGGCAAGGGCCTGATGGTGGAAGCGGGAACGCTGAACCTCACCGGACTTTTGACGATGGAAGCTGTCAGCGATGCAAGGCATTCATTTCTTGCTGAAGTCATGGAAATGCTTCAGGCCGCTGAAAACGGTCGCGGTGCCTATGTCAGGATCGCTGACCGGATGGCCCAGATTTACGCTCCGGCTGTTCATGCGCTGGCAGCACTGGCCTTTGTCGGCTGGATGATCGCGAGTGGCGGCGACTGGCACCTTTCGCTTTATGTGGCGATTTCGGTGCTCATCATCACCTGTCCCTGTGCTCTTGCTCTTGCTGTACCGGTAGTGCACGTCATCGGTGCAGCTCGCCTCTTTGAAGAAGGAATTCTGGTAAAGGACGGCGCGGCGCTAGAGCGAATGGCTGAGGCTGACACATTCGTTTTCGATAAAACCGGAACGCTGACAACAGGTGCACCGCTCGTTGCCTCTGGAATGAGCCCAAATGACAAGGACACCGCCCTAGTAAAGACACTCGCGCTCAATTCGATCCATCCAGCTTCACGGGCAATCGCATCCTGGCTTCCCGGCGGTATTGATTCCGGGGTGAAGAACATTCGTGAAGTGCCAGGCTATGGTGTTGAAGGAATGCTAGCCAAGACACGCCTTCGTCTCGGCAGGCCCGAATGGGTTGGCGAGATCGCTTCGGTTCAGCCGGATATTAAGGATGGCGTCTGTTTCGCGCTGGAAGGCCAGGCGCCCAAGGGCTTTGTCCTTGAGGAAACCCTGCGCGAGGAAGCACGCGAAACCATCGCACAACTTGCGCTTGACGGACGTAATCCGCAAATCCTTTCCGGCGACAATGAAAACGCTGTCAGGCGGATTGCAAGGCTGTTGAATCTGGAAAGCTGGTTTCATGGACAGTTGCCCGCAGACAAGATTGAACGCATCAACACGGTTCAGCGGGACGGGAAACACGTTGCGATGATCGGTGATGGCCTCAACGATGCTCCCTCACTTGCTGCCGCCCACGTTTCCATGGCGCCTGCATCGGCATCGGATGTCGGGCGTGCCGCATCGGATTTTGTCTTTACCCGCGGTTCGCTCTCATCTGTCCTGTTTGCAAAGACTTTGGCGGACAAGGCGCGCACTCTGGTCAAGCAGAATTTCGGCCTTGCCATCTTGTACAATTGCATCGCTGTACCCCTGGCGCTGGCGGGGTATGTGACACCCCTGATAGCAGCCATTGCAATGTCTGCCTCGTCCATTCTCGTGGTGACAAACAGTCTGCGCCTTGCAAGGCACAAGCTGGTATTTTCACCGAAAGCCTTAAATGCCGGATCAATCTCTGATAAGGTTGCCAAAAGGGATGGTATACCATCGGTCCGCGGGAAAAAATCAGGATCAGGCGTGCCGCAAATATCGGGTAATGTGTCATGAACCTGTTGATATTCCTGATACCGGTCGCTCTCGGTCTGGGCTTTCTTGGCCTGATAGCGTTCTTGTGGAGCATGCGTTCCGGCCAGTATGAAGACCTTGACGGCGCGGCGCAGCGTATCCTGCTTGATGACGAAATCGAGGATAACTGATTTCTTCAGGAATGCCGCCAACGCCTCCGCTATAAATTCAGACTATGAGGGTTTGATCACGCACCGCTTTGCGTTACATCACCGTTATCTGTTTCTTGAGGAGTTTTTTAATGGCAAAAGTCGCATTTCTGGGTCTGGGCGTGATGGGCTATCCAATGGCCGGACACATTGCAAAAGCCGGACATGATGTTACCGTCTATAACCGCACAACTGCAAAAGCCGAAAAATGGGCGGCTGAATATGGCGGCAGCCATGCCGCAACACCCAGACAGGCTGCCATCGACTGTGATTTTGTTTTTTCCTGTGTCGGCAATGATGACGATCTGCGCTCCGTGACCACTGGTGAAAACGGGGCCTTCCATTCAATGAAACAGGACGCGATCTTTATTGACAATACCACTGCATCTGCCGATGTGGCCCGCGAACTTGCCGCCATCGCCTCCGAAAAGAATTTCGGATTTCTGGATGCGCCGGTCTCCGGCGGCCAGGCCGGGGCAGAAAACGGCGTTCTGACCGTGATGGTCGGCGGCAACGAGGATGTTTTTGCAAAAGCCGAGCCAGTTATCGACTGCTATGCCCGAATGATCGGACTGATGGGTCCCACGGGTAGCGGGCAGCTTGCGAAGATGGTCAACCAGATTTGCATTGCCGGTCTGGTTCAGGGCCTGTCCGAAGGCGTCCATTTCGCCCAGAATGCGGGATTGGATGTTGAAAAACTCATGGCTGTCCTGTCCAAGGGCGCTGCCGGGTCATGGCAGATGGAAAACCGCCACAAGACCATGAATGATGGCCATTACGGGCATGGATTTGCGGTAGACTGGATGCGCAAGGATCTCGGGATTTGCCTTGATGAGGCTAATAACAACGGTTCCTCGCTCCCGGTTACGGCTCTTGTTGACCAGTTCTATCACGATGTTCAGAAACTGGGCGGAGCACGCTGGGACACCTCAAGCCTGCTGGCGCGTCTGAACGCTTTCAAGAAGTAGAAAGCCCGGTTTTTCCGCGTTCATATCTGCTCCCGGGTTTGGCCCGGGAGTTTTTTACACCAGAACCGTTGAGAGCAGCAGAAATATAACACCGGACATGACAGCTGCAACCGGTACAGTAATGATCCATGCGGAAATAATCGTCATGAAGTGGGAGCGCCTTACAAGTTTGCGGCGGCGCAGTTCTTCGCGGTCCTTGATAACCGGTTGCTCATTATCGGCCCTGGAACTTCTTGCATGAACATAGTCCCGGCGCTTTTTCGAGTTTCCCGTATACCATTCCCGGAAAAATCCGACACCAAATACCGCCCCCACAGCAATATGGGTAGAGCTTACCGGTAGGCCCAGCCACGAGGCAATGATCACGGTGATTGCCGCGGACAGGGCGACGCAGTAAGCGCGCATCGGATTGAGCTTGGTGATTTGTTGTCCGACCATGCGAATGAGTTTGGGCCCAAACAGCAAAAGCCCAATGGAAATGCCCAGTGCGCCGACAACCATCACCCAGAGCGGAATGGACACTTTCGCGGCGACATCGCCCAAGTTCAACCGTATGAACAATGGCTGCAAGCGGGCCAACCGCATTGGCAACATCATTGGCACCATGGGCAAAGGACAGCAGCGCCGCTGAACACACCAGCGGAATGGCAAACAATTTGCGGACGGACTGGTTGCGGTTTTCAAGTCCCTCGGCCTGTTTGGCAATCAGTGGGTTTGTCACAAGCCAGGTGACAAGAACATTGCCACTCCGATAAGCAGAGCGGTTGTCATGTCCAGTTTGATGAGTTGCTTGATACCCTTGAGTGCCAGATAGGTGGAGAACGCCCCTGCCATGATGGCAATCAGCACCGGCACCCAGCGCTTTGAAGCAGCAATCTTGTCATCCTGATAGATGATCATTTCCTTGATGAAAAACAGAAACAGCGCGGCAATGATCCCGCCCAGCACCGGAGAGATGACCCAGCTTGCCGCGATACCGGCCATTGTCGGCCAGTTGACAGCGTCAAATCCGGCCGCAGCGATCCCTGCTCCCATCACCCCGCCAACAATCGAGTGGGTGGTTGAAACGGGCGCACCCACCCATGTTGCAAGATTGACCCAGAGCGCCGAAGAAACCAGCGCGGCCATCATCGCGGCAATAAACACGTTCTTGTCCGATACCGCATCTACATCAATGATGCCCTTTGAAATCGTTCCCACAACATCGCCGCCCGCGATCAAGCGCGCCCGCACTTTCAAACACGGCGGCGATGATCAGAGCGCTGTGCCCATGGTCATGGCATTGGAACCAACCGCAGGCCCGACATTGTTGGCTACATCGTTTGCGCCGATATTCAGCGCCATATAGCCGCCAATTGCAGCCGCAGCTACTATGATCCACGCGCCGGTCTCCCCGGCAACAAAGGCCGTGGCTACAACCATCACCATGACGATGAACAGAGACTGCCAGTCCTGGAGCAACGATAACCGCGTGCAACGCTCCCTGTGGCCTCTTCCACATAGGCAATCTTGTCGAGGTCTTTGTCTAGGGTTGGTTTCTTGGTGTCCATGGCCATTATCCGCTTTCAAGAATAGGCCTCGGTATAAACGCCGTAGTGTTTTAATCAAGAAAACTTAAGCGCCTTTGTTTTCCCTCAACAACCTTTTTACTTCTTCGCGCTGAAGAAGGTCGCGCAAACCGGGGTCATTGCACTGCTCAAGTGCCTTGTCCGGTGAAAGCCAGGCGAAATCGCGCTCACCCTTTTCTGGAAAATTCTTGATCTGCTTGTCAACTTTGATGGCGTAGACACTGACAATGGTGCGGACCTTCAGACCGTTACGCAGGCCCTTGAAAGACAGGAAATCACCGATAGGTTCCTTGCTGGCCTTGCCGACAACTCCTGCTTCCTCATAAGCTTCAATCCGCGCGGTCTTGCGCGCTGAATGATTGGCCATTGGCCAGCCCTTGGGAATGATCCACCGTTTTGAGGTTCGACTGGTAATCAACAGGACCTCAGTTCCCTTTTTGCCCTTGCGATAGCAAAGCGCTGCAACCTGCCTGCGTGGCGGGCGTTGCAGCAGAAGCTTGAGGGTCTCCGTAAAAGGACGCAGGAGTGTTGTATTGGCGACAGGCAAATTCATGGCGGTTTCCGGTTTTCACCGGCATTCTCGTATCCAACTGGTTAACAAAGGGTAAACTTTAACGAAACGTTAAAGGTAACGACACGCAACCATTTATGGTGTTACGAGCCCTAATACAAGTTACCATGTTAACTAGCTGAAATAAATGACTTAATTATGACATCGAGGAGGAAAGCGGCATTTTGCCCGGCGATTTGTCAAAAAAGACTGCCCTGATTGCCCGAACCCGCAGGGCCGGAGTCGGGTTTTTTACGGACGGCTTGAGGCGGTGAAATTGTATCCCCCGACTGCGCAAGCACATTTGCCTTGCCGTCTGCAAATTCGAGTTCGAACGCTGATCCCGGACTCATCTGGGCAGAGCGGGTCATTACCCGGCCTTCACTGTTGCGTACCAGGGCAAATCCTCTGGCCAGTGTTTTTGCATGGCTGTAAGAGCCAAGAAGCCGGGTCGCCTGGTCAAGCCGGTTGTGCAGCCGTTCAAACTGGTCAATCCGCAACCGGTCCATGGAACGTCCGGCAAATCCTGTTCGTTGCCTTGCGCTTGCTATGACCGGCAAAAGCATGCCGGGGCTTAGTCTCGCCCGCGCCACGCGATTGGCATGATGTTCGATCCGGGCTCTGGCTGCAAATTCAAGCCTTGAACTCTGGTGCAGCAGATGTTGTTTTTTGCGCTCAACGGGAGAAGACAGAAGTGAAAAGCCCAGCTTTCCGTTTGTTTTTTCAAACTGGAGGCCCTTTTTCTGGATGACTGAAACAAGCCCTTTGCCAAGCGATGCGGCAGCGGTGTCAAAGCGCTGGCTGTGAATGGCGAAAAGACTGTCAGGCGTCGGCAATCCGCGCGCCGCAGCCCGCAAACCGGTCCGCGCCGTTTCCAGATTCCGGCCAATCCCCGAGCTCAGCCGCGCTGCCAGTGTCGCCAGTTTCACCTCGATTTCGGCCTTTACCGGAACGACCATTTCCGCAGCACCGGTCGGTGTCGGCGCTCGCACATCCGCAGCCAGGTCAATCAGTGTCCAGTCGGTTTCATGTCCGACAGCCGAAACAATCGGAATCATTGAATTCCGCAGTTGCCCGAACGACAATCTCATCGTTAAACCCCCAAAGATCCTCAACCGATCCACCGCCGCGCGCAACAATAAGCACATCCGGTTTCCTGAGCTTCCCTCCTGTTGCTGATTGCGCTTCGAGTTGGTTGAACCCGTTGATGGCATTGGCGACTTCCGAGCCGCAAGTCTCTCCCTGTACCCGAACCGGCCAGACAATTACATGCAGAGGAAAACGGTCGGCGATCCGGTGCAGGATATCGCGGATGACAGACCCGCTCGGTGAAGTGATCACACCGACCACCATCGGCATGAAGGGCAGTAATTGCTTGCGCTCGGGCGCAAACAGTCCTTCGGTGGCTAGTTTCTTTTTTCGCTCTTCAAGCAGTGCCATTAGCGCCCCGGCACCCGCCGGTTCAATCTGTTCAACGATGATCTGGTATTTTGACGAGCCGGGAAAAGTGGTCAGCCTGCCGGTGGCGACGACCTCCATTCCCTCCTCGGGGCGGTGGGCAAGTTTCGACACGCCACCTTTCCAGGTAACTGCCGCCAAAACTGAACGGTCGTCTTTCAGATCAAAATAAATATGGCCGGAAGCAGGGCGTGATACCACGCCCGCATTTTCACCCCGGACCCGAACCCTGCCAAACGCATCCTCGACCATGCGTTTGAGCTTGCCGGAAATTTCCGAGACCGAAAATTCGGCGACATTCGACATCGCCGGATCAGCCTTTCAATGCCGGTGTCACTGTCAAAGTAATCGTCTGCCAATTGCCTGCCTCTTTGGTAATCCGGCCAACACTAGCAAATTCGTATTCCTGATAAAGCCGGGATGAACAAAACCCGGCCTTACTGCCTTGACAACTTGTCGCCCGCCCTGACGGAAAGTACGAACCCACTCCTAAATGGCAGGCTGGTGCGCCTGGTCTGTAACCGGCGCAGAATGCGGACGCAGTGTTTCCTGACGTGCTGGGCTCATCCACCATGTAAATGCCAAAATCGTTATGACCATTGCCGCCAGGATAAAACCGAAGACGGAACCCGCAACCCAAAGGCCTGCAGTTCCTGCCCAAAGGATTGATGAAAAGGCTTCGGCCATGGTCGCCATTCGCGAAGAAGTCTGTCGCCGACGGAAGTTGGAACGTTTGGCCTGCGCCCTGAACCACAGCTGGATGGCAGTTGCGGATACGACCGAAAGGGTAATGCAGACCGCAGCAACCATTGATGCCTTGGCCGATATGATGCCGACCAGCAGCACAAGCGGGAGGCTAATCAGTCCAACACCTGTCAGAACTGCTTCGACCTTGGCGCGGATGACCTGTCTGGCACTGACCGGTGCGGTGGTCACAAGTTCGGGGGCGTCTTCACCTGAAATGGCGAGCCAGGCCAGCCCGCCAGCCAATTGCCCGGAGGCCATGACAATCACTGGCACGACAACAATGGCAATCGAATTGCCATCGCCAAATCCCTCCCACAACATGTAGGCCGGGGGGATAAGGTAGAAAAGCTGCATGAGTGTTTGCGACAGCAGCCATTTGTCACGCAACAGCAGTTTCCACTCCTTGCGGCGCAACATTGCCGCTGCGCTCATTTTTCTGAATTTGATTTCGCGTTGTTTAACGGGACCGCTGTTTAGGTCGATTGAGGCGGCACGCAATACAATGCCAGCATAATGTCTGGCGGTTAATGAGAGTGTCGCAGCGAACACACCGGACGCCATCAACAGAAGCAGCAGGCTGGAGGCAGCATCGCCCATCGCACCTCTGGCGGCGATCCAGACCCAACTGTCAATTGCCGGTGCACTGGCCAGAATCAGTTCTGAACGCAACAGTTCAAATCGGGAGATCGACCCGATTGAGGAGATAGCCACCAGTTGGATACCAATGACGAACCCTGCGCCAACAACCGCCGCAACAATTTGCGCGGCCAGGCGGGTTCTGGAAGGTCCCATGAGCGTGAAAAGACCCATGGTAAGCAGAATTGCAAAACTGGTTGCGAGCATGCCGAACGAAAAGATTACCGGAAAGGTCCATAGCCATCCTGCATTCTGAAAAAGGGAAAGGACCACAATCGCTGGTGCCGAGACGATCAGCGTCAGTGAAGTGGTGGCAACGGATATCGCAAACATGCGAACAGTAAACAGCCGCGTTGCCGGGGCAGGGGAGGCGAGAATGAGTTCAAGATCGGAACGCGTGTAAAATGCCCTTGTAATGGATTCCATCGCCTGCGAGGCCATTAGTGAGACGGGCAGGAACAAGAACCCGCTTACCATGACAAGCGTGGGAAGATCAGGCTTCACATTCGAATAGAGAACCGGATAAAGCACCGCCCATGCCAGAAAATGCAACCCTGCAAGAATGACCGCAAAGACCGATGCAATGCGCATGCCGCGCCCCGGCCTGTTTGCCGAAAGCATGCCATAGAGATCACGCCAGGAAAGCATGAATTCGTGCCTGGCAAACCAGCGGTATGTGTTTGTCCGGCTCATGCCGCAATTTCCTCTGATTCTTCCGGCGTTTTGGCGCTGCGGGCCACTACCTCCAGAAAGATCTCTTCAAGACTGTCGGATTTTGCACCCTTGCGTTTGCTGTCAGCGCGCAGTTCATCAAGCGTACCCTCGGCAACCAGTTGCCCGTCGGCAATCACGCCGATGCGTTGCGCCATGCGTTCGGCAACCTCAAGAATATGTGTCGTCAAGATGACAGTGCATCCCTCTTCCACCCGGTTGAGCAGCACATCCTTGACAAGGCGAGCCGATCCGGCATCCAGCCCGGTAAGGGGTTCATCAAGAATGATCAGCCTTGGCTCGTGGATCAGCGCTCCGGCCAGGGCCACCTTTTGGCGCATGCCCTTGGAAAAACCTTCGCAGCGCTCATGCGCGTGCGGCTCGAGATTGAGAACATCAAGGATTTCCTCTGCTCCCCGCTTTGCCCTGTCGCCGGGAACTTCCCACAAGCCGGCAACAAATTCGAGATATTCAAGGGGCGTTAGTCGGTCATAAATCATCGGCTCATCGGGAACCCACGCCGTGATCCGTTTTGCTCCCAGCGGGTCGGTCCTGGTATCATGGCCGAAAACACTGATGGAACCCTGATCGGGTTGCAGCAGTCCCGCAACCATTTTCAGCGTGGTTGTTTTCCCTGCACCGTTCGGGCCAAGCAGGGCATAAAACTCACCAGGGCGGATATCGAGACAAAGATTGCTCACGGCCGGCCGCTGATAGGTTTTTGAAAGATTGCGAATGGAAAGTGCTGATGTCATGGGCTTCATGATCCCTTTGTCCGGATGGTCGGGGCCATCACGCAAAGCATTTCGAAGATGAGTGAGGCGGCGAGATAGGCTGTATTGCCCGCCTGGTCGAAGGGTGGTGATACTTCCACCAGGTCGGCCCCGGCAAAGTTAAGGCCTTCAAGGTGGCGGATCACCTCGATTGCCTGAAATGAATTGGGACCGCCGATTTCCGGAGTTCCAGTGCCCGGCGCAAAGGTCGGATCGATGAAATCGATGTCATAGGAAACATAGGTTTTTTGGTCTCCGGCGATTTCGCGCGCTTCTGCCATCACGCTGGCAACCCCGCGCTCGAAAAACTCTTCGATGGCAATGACGCGAATACCGACACTGTCGGCAAATTCGCGATCCTCGCTGTCATAGGCCGTTCCGCGAATACCGATCATGCAAACCCGTTTCGGGTCGAGCAGGCCTTCTTCGACAGCTCGGCGAAAGGGGGTGCCATGGGTGTACTTGAAGCCGCCGAAATAGGAGTGAAACAGATCGGTGTGGCTGTCGAAATGGATCATGCCTAGCGGATTGACGGTATCCTTGTCTTTTGCCAGCGCCCGTAAAATCGGCAGGGTGCAAAGATGATCACCGCCGACAGTCATTGGCAAAACACTAAGTTTCTTTACGTTTGAATAATAGGCTTCCATTCGCACAAGGCTGTCATCGACGCTCGCGGGATTGGGTGCAACATCGCCTAGATCTGCACAATTAGCCAATTCGAAAGGACGTATTTTGCTGTGGCCGTTCTGGGCCCGGATCATGGTGGAATAGTCACGAATCTGGCGCGGGCCATGGCGAGGGCCGGGCCTGTTGGTTGTTCCGCCATCCCATGGGGCGCCGATCAGGCCAATATCAACCTTAGCGATGTCCGGGTTGTCCGGCATTATCAATGGCAGGCGCATAAAAGTCGGTACACCGGCAAAACGTGGCAGGTCCATGCCTGAAACCGGTTGAAAATCCTTGTTTTTCAATGCTTTTTCCCCGAATTACACCGTAGAAACCGGCAATCATTCGGGAGGCTACCAAAAAGGGGTTTCGCTAGCGTAAACGCCAATGGTCAAAACCAAGTCAATACTGACCGGCTATGGTGACTTCCTGGAAGGAACAGATGCCGCAGCGTTGGAGCCAAGGCTATTTTTTCGGTATGAACTGGTCGAAAATATCCTGGATACCTTTTTCATATTGTTTGGAAGTGTTTTGTGCCGGTTTGAAGAGATCGCCAAATAAATCCTCAAGTCCGGTACCCCTTGGATAGGGTGAATAGTCGTCGCTTTCAGTCTCCGGCGCGTCTTTACTGCTGCGCCCGTAAACGTCATCGAGATCAGGTCTTTCCGGCTGCTTTTCGGTTTCGGGTGCGGGGTATCCTCCGCCCATGCCGCCACCGAGAGGGCCGTTTTTCAGCATCTCATTAAAGATGTCTCCAAGTGGGCCACCAGGATTGCCTGAGGGATTTTGCGACTGGCCCCCGCCCATTCCGCCGCCAAGGCCACCACCGAAGCCGCCTTTTGTCATTTGCTCAAGAATTTCCTCCAGCGGATTTTTCGCCCTTGGCTGCTGTTGTTGGCGAGGTTGCGCCATTCCTCCGCCCATTCCGCCACCTAGGCCGCCGCCAAGGCCGCCTTTCATCATTTCCTCAAGGATCTGTCCCAAAATCCCGCCGCCACTACTGCCGAAATGCTGCGCCTGTGGCTGTGCTGCCTGCGTGGCCTGCCCGGTCATTTGTTTGAAAAGGCCGCCCATGATCAACGGCGCAAGTGCCGGCAGCATCTGCTTGATGATTGATTGGGAGACGCCACTCGCTGCCTCTGCCTGTGCGGCAACAGCGCGGCTGATGTCCTTGTTGCCGAACAAGTGCCCCAGAATGGCATTTCCCTCATTCATTCCCTGAGGGGAAAACGCCTTCATCGGGTTTTGCATGTAGTCAGCATGATTTCCCGAAGCGAGGGCTTCCATGAAACCTGCAAATCCTTTCGGAGTAGCTGCATTGCGTTTGAGGCCCTGACTAAAGGCCGGCATCAATGCCTCGATTGCCTTTTCCGCCTGCTGCTGTTGCAGGCCAAACTGTTTTGCCATTTGTTCGGGGATCGAAGCTTGTGCCTGTGTAGCCTGGTCCTGAAACTTGCTCAGCATGTCAAAAAGATTGTTCATCATTAACTCCCGTAACAATTGCCCCTTCGGGACCAGCTTCCTGATTTTTGCCCACAATTCTCTGAAAACAAAAATTCCGCATCCACGCGATGTTTTTGAACAGGTTTAAGCAGCCATTAACCATGCTGACCTAGTCTTGTTCTGTAAACACCTATTAACGGAACAATTAATTGCTCAACTCCGCTATAACAAGAACAGCTTCATCAAAAACCGCATCGGTTTCCAGAACAATTACCGACACTCCCGCCAACAATCGAAATGTCCAAGGTGTCAGACGGTTGTCGCAAAGGCGGTCAAATCGGATGGCATGGTTGGTCGTTGACGGTCAGAATCAGGGGTTTCACTGCAGTTTGCGCGAATTTTCCCAGGAAGGTGCGCAACTGACAGTTTCCGGTCTTATGGGAATTCCGGACAGTTTTTCACTTTATATCGAACCTGACAGCGTGAAATACGAATGCCGGGTCAATCTGCGCAAGGGCAATTCGGTTCGGGTGGAATTCACCGGCACAACCCAAAACATGCGCTATCGCGACCTTGTTGCCCGCCGCTGAATTAGGCAGTTCTTCTTATTTCCTTTTCAAATTTTGGGATGCAATACGGTTGCCATGGACAGACTGTTGGCAAGTGATTCTCCCGTCCCGACTTCTGCCATCGCCGTTCGCACTTGTGCGACAATTACACAGGCAGATTTTTTCCCCTTTTTTGGCGCTAGCTGCTATGTCTCAGCCGATTCTTGTATTTGGGGCTCCCGCACATGATGGATACTTCCAGCGCGCTTTGCGTGAATGACACAACAAGCACGCTTACAGACACTTCTGTTGACAGTAGCGCCACCAGATCAGATGGCGCCGCCGCAAAGGTGAACTGGAATCAGAGACTGTCTGCCTTTCGCCAGGCCGATAACCGCCGGGCGGTCTTTGAACTGGTGCTAACGCTTGGGCTTTTCGCAACGTTCTGGGGGGCTGCCCTTTTTCTTTACCAGTACAGCTTGATTGCCGCACTTCCGGCGATTGTTTGTGGTGGTTTCATGATGGTTCGACTTTTCATTATCCAGCATGATTGTGGCCATGGCGCCTTTTTCACATCCCAAACCGCCAATGACTGGACCGGGCGCGTCCTTGGCGTACTGACGGTTACCGCATATGATTATTGGCGCTACCTTCATGCCCTGCACCATGCCAGCCACGGCAATCTCGACAAGCGCGGATTTGGAGATGTGGATACGCTGACCGTGGAAGAGTATCAGGCCCTGTCAAAATCCGGCAGGCTGAAGTACCGACTTTATCGAAATCCGTTCATTTTGTTGGTGCTGGCTCCAGCTTATCTGTTCTTTCTGCGTTACCGGGTTCCGGTTGGGATGATGAATCGTGGGGTTTTGCCTTGGGCAAGCACCATGTTTACCAATCTCGCCATTTTGCTGGTTTTCGGCGCGATGATCTGGCTGGTCGGACCGCTCGCATTTGCGGTTGTCCATGGAAGCATCATCCTGATCGGAGCATCACTGGGTGTGTGGCTGTTTTTTGTGCAGCACCAGTTTGATGAAACCCAATGGTATCGCCAGAATGAATGGAAACGTGCCGAGGCCGCACTCAATGGAAGTTCATACCTGGCGCTTCCTGCACCGCTGATGTGGGCAACGGGTTATATCGGCATCCACCATGTGCACCACATCAATTCGATTATCCCGTTCTATCGCCTGAATTCGGTGATTGCCAAATATCCCGAACTCAAATCCATCGGGCGGCTGACCGCCTGGGACAGCTTCAAGGGGATGCCGCTTGCGCTTTGGGACGAGAAGGCCCGAAAGCTGGTCTCCTTCCGGCAGGCGAAAGCGATTATGGCAGTGGCCTGAAATCTTCGTGAAGCCGACCTGAAGCCGACCTGCCGTTAAAACGCCATTTCGTCGTAAATGCGATAAATATCCTTTTGCCACGGCCCGTTGTAGAGCCAAAGCAACTGCTCGGCCGATGTGCGCCCTGAAGCGATAACCTCATCAAGCGGAACGAGGAAAAGCCGCTCGTCAAAGCCTTCGCTGTTGAGGCGGTTGCGGCGCTCGAGCCCGCCCTTTGATATTTTCAGTATCTCCCGGCCGATGCTCTGGAGTGATTTGCCACGAATTTCTGCGTGAATGCCCTTTGCCGGAACGTCCATGCGCAACTGCCCCACATCTTCGGCGCTCCAGTCCCTTACAAAGGCTTCCGCCTCATCAAGCGCGGCATCATCATAGAGCAATCCGACCCAGAAGGCGGGCAGGGCGCAGATTCCCCGCCATGGACCGCCATCAGCGCCACGCATTTCGAGAAAGCGTTTGAGCCGAACATCAGGAAAAACCGTACTGACATGGTTCGACCAGTCCCCCATGGTGGCTTCCACCCCCGGCATTTCCTTTGCGGTTTTGCCTTCCATGAATTCGCGGAAAGTGACATGGGTCATGTCGATATATTTCCCGTCCCGGATGATGAAATACATCGGAATATCAAGGCACCAGTCGACATAGGCCTCAAACCCGAAATCCGCATCAAGCATTTCGGGATGATAGCCGCCGCGCTGATTGTCGACATCATGCCAAACGCCGGAGCGCCAGGAAAGTTCGCCATTCGGCGTGCCATCGGTAAAGGGTGAATTGGCAAACAGGGCAGAGGCAAGTGGCTGCAGTTTCAGCGAAGTATGCAGTTTGCGTTGCATGTCGCGTTCATCACTGAAATCGAGGTTCACCTGAATGGTCGCAGTCCGGTACATCATGTCGAGACCGCGCGTGCCGACTTTCGGCATGTAGCGGGTCATGATCTTGTAACGGCTTTTGGGCATTTTCGGCGTTTCTTCAAGCGTCCAGACCGGACTGGAACCGGTGCCCAGAAAGCCCATGCCGAATTCCTTGGCGACCTTTCTTGACAGCGCGACAGATGCTGGTTTGATTCGCGGCAGGTCTGGTGAATGGTTTCGAGCGGAGCGCCGGACAAGTTCAAACTGCCCGCCCGGTTCAATCGAAATCGCGCCTTCGCCGTCTCCTCCGGCAAGTCCGATGATCCGGCCTTCATCGGTAATGGCTTCCCAGCCCAGTTCCTGTCTGCATGCCCTTCAGCAGTGCCTCAATGCCCCGTTCGCCCTCATAGGGAACCGGCGAATGATCATCCGTATAAAAAGCGAATTTTTCATGCTCGGTGCCAATGCGCCAGTCGGCCTTTGGCTTGCTAGCCCTGGGAAAACCATTCGATCATCTGGTCACGGCTTTCAAGCGGGCGGTCATCCACTGTATCTCTGGCCATGCAATCCTGTCTTTCTTATCCTGTCGATGAATCCCTGAAAATCTCAGGAACGCATTCCGCAAGCGAATTCTATTGAACTGACTGTTTGTGCCATGCCGGTTTCATGGCTAACCTTTGTAAACATGCCGTACTTCAATCGATACCAGTCACCGATTGCTGCCTGGAGCACCGCCAGCGCTGCAACCGCCGCCGTATCGGCCCGCAGAATCCGCGGCCCAAGCGAAATGTGGAGACAAAGGGCTTTGAGCGCAGCAATAGGCTGCGTTCATCCTGCGAAAACCCGCCTTCAGGGCCGATCAGCAAGCCAGCGGCTCTCCGGTTCTGCAAGGATTTTCAAGTGTCATGAGCGGATTTTCATCCGCGGCTGCTTTCATCGGCAAAGACCAGCACTGCGGTCGTCGTCCCACTCTTCCAGCAGCTTTGTCCAGGCGAATCGGTTTCCCTGCATTCGGGAATGGAGAGAATGCCGCATTGCTCTGCCGCTTCCAGCGCATTGGCCCGCATCCGTTCCATGTTGAGTTTGGTGACCTGGGTGTGATGGGTCTGAACCGGCTGCAGAACTGCCAGCGCCCATTTCGACCGCTTTCTGGATCATGTAATCAAGTCGGGCCTGCTTGAGAGGTGCAAAACAGTAATAGTCAGATCCTATAGGGTGCCGGCTGCGGGCGGGTCTGCTTGTCCAGTTTCAAGCGAACAGGCTTTGCGCCCTGATGGGTTCGATGCTGGCCAGCCATTCGCCGTCCCTGCCGTTGAACAGCAGGATGTGATGCGCCTGCCTTTCAGGCGCAGCACATTCAAGAGATAATTGGCCTGCGCCCGATCTGCCTCGATTACAGACCCGTCCACCAGCATATGACCGGTAAAAAGCCGTTGGGTTCTGAAATCATAGCGTTCCATGCTGGCACCATTGGCGAAAGCCGCGGTTTTCAAGATGCGGCAATTGCGGATGAATGCCAGACTGGCCGATAGCCTTCGCGCAGGGTTGAAACAATGAACGTGGGCGTGACAAGCAGCATTGGCTGCGCTGCTCATCGCGCCAAGTGGCACTGCTTCACCATATCCTTCAAAACGCCATGGCAGAAGAGTCCGATCTCTGATGGCGAAAAAGTGCTTCCGGCGTCTGATCATGGTGCCATCGGGCAAGTCTCGCAGATCACTTGTGCTGATGCGCTGGGCTTCTGCGCGTTTCGAGAACCAGCGTTCGCGCTGCAGAATCGGTTCTTTTCTGCTAGCGTCCATCTGTGCCATTCGCGGCACAGAAGCGGCATGAAAGGCATTTGCGTCCTGTTTGCGGCAGGTATGGCAGGGCCGGTGGCCTGCTGCGAGCGCAGTTACTTCATCGAGAAAAAACAATTCACTCCAGCCTGCGCCTTTCGTGCCATCCGGGCCGTTCATAATTGCGGCCCCAGACATCCCGCCGCCTGCCCTTCCATTCAAGCGAACAGCAAATCCAGGCATTGGTTGTCCAGCGCCTGCCCTTGAAGCGTTCTGGTATCGGGATCATGAATGATGCCGCGATTGCCCGTAAACATTCCGCGGGCCGATACTTGTCATGAAGATTTCCATCCGGAGCTGACGCGGTTTTGCAGACTCACCGGTTCAGTCCCGAACCAGAAGTACATGCAGGCGGATAGGCCCATGGGCACCCAGCAGCAGTGTCTGTTCAATATCCGCCGATCGCGACGGCCCGGTAATCAAGTTGAGCGTCCGGGGCATTTTTCCCGCGCCATATTGTCTCGCGGACAAGTGTCCAAGACATCCTCGTAATGGGAAACAATGTCCTACTGGTTGATGACCACGATATGGTTTTCCGGAAGAAAATTGAACGTGGTCGGATTGTCCGGGCCGGAAAACAGCGCCAGCGTTCCGGTTTCCACGACGCCGCATCCGCATGGCTGACGCTGGCAAGATCATGCCCGTCACTTGCGCCCGTCCCTGATGATAAGACCTTTGGCACCTTCCTTGCGGACAAGTTCCAGGCGGTTGTCCGTCTCCCATGCGAATTTCGCCAGGAAGATTGTGGATCGCGAAGCCACTCTGCTATCGCCTTGGCAAGCATTGCGCCTTGTGATCTGCTCAATGGTCGCCTGCGAGGCTATCGACCTTTTCGATGAAACGGTTGACCTGCTTGATCCGCGTTGTCGGTCATCGACCGGCAGAACGCCGGTTGGATGCGCTTGAAAGCCTCGCCTTGCACCAGCATTGCGACGTGTTTCATCGACTGCTTTGCGGATTTGATCTGCTTGCCGATTTTTTCAAGAATAAAGGACTTGGTCATGATCGCTGGCCTTCCGCGATCTGGCGATTGCACGGTGGCCGGCCCCTCGCTGCCGTCACCGCCGCTTTTGCCATTGGGCCATGAATGTGCCGCCTTGCGGCGTCGGCATATCGCGGTGTTTGGTCCATGCCCCTGCCAGCGGCAAGCCAGCCGTGCGCCGTCTTGAAACCGCCCAATACCCAAAGTCCGCGTGCGGCAAGCCTGTTGCCAAGCCGGTAAAGTTCCGGGACGTTTGGCAAGCCCAGGCCCAGAGCTTCAGATTTCGCCGGTGACTGGGCGGAGAGAGGTGTTTCTCAAATTCCTGTTCGCGCCAGTGCCGCATCATTTTTGGCAGTGGAATGCGCATCGGGCAAACTGCCTCGCAGCGTCCGCAAAAGGTCGAGGCATTCGGCAAACTGGCCGGCCTGGTCGACGCCGATGAATTGCGGGGTCAGAACGGAACCCATCGGGCCGGGATAGACCCAGCCATAGGCGTGTCCGCCAACCGCATGATAAACCGGGCAATGGTTCATGCAGGCACCGCAGCGAATGCAGCGCAGCATGTCCTGAAATTCGGTGCCAATCATGCCAGATCGGCCATTGTCGAGCAGGATAACATGAAACTCTTCCGGACCGTCTGGATCCTCCTTGCGGCGGGGGCCGGTGGAAAGCGTCGTATAAACTGACATTTCCTGCCCGGTTGCAGAGCGCGCCAGAATCCGCATGATCTGGGACATGTCTTCCAGTGTAGGAACGATTTTTTCGATCGAGGCGATGACGATGTGAACCTTTGGCAAGTGTCTGGGTCAGGTCACCATTGCCCTCATTGGTCACGATGATCGTGCGTGCCTGTTTCGGCAATCAGGAAATTGGCACCGGTCATGCCAACATCGGCGCTCTGGAACTTGTCGCGCAAAATGCCGCGCGCTTCCTTGAGCAGGCTTTCGGGTTCATCAAGTTTCGCGGTCTGCCGGCAGATGGGTATGGTTCTTCTGAAAGTCCTCACGCACCTGATCCATGTTCAGATGAACCGCTGGCGCAATGATGTGGCTTGGATGCTCGCCGCGCAGCTGGATGATGTATTCGCCAAGATCGGTTTCAATCGGAATGAGATCACTGGCCTCAAGAAATTCGTTCAGGCCGATCTCCTCCGAGATCATCGATTTTCCCTTGGTGACGGTCTTGGCACCAACGCGCCGGCAAATATCGAGGATCGCGCCGCGTGCATCGCTGGCGGTTGCGGCCCAATGCACCTTGCCACCGTTTTTGGTCACATTCTTCTCGAATTCTTCAAGGTAGAGATCAAGATGTTCAAGCACATGGTTCTTGATCTCCACCGCATTGTCGCGCAGCGCATCGAACTCGGGCAGGGCCGCTGCAGCGGCAGCGCGCTTGTCGATAAAATTGCTTTTCACGTGGCCAAGCGCCCGCTGCAACTGCGGGTCCTTGATGGCATCGCTGGCATTTTTCTTGAAGGTGGGGCTGGTGATCTGCATGGTTCAGGCCTTTCCTCCGATAGGTGGTGTGTCCGTCATTCCCGCAAGCACTTCCGCCACATGGCGAACTTCCGTCTTCGCGCCCTGCCGCCGCAATTTGCCTGCCATGTTCAACAGGCAGCCAAGATCGCCCGCCAGCAACAGGTCTGCCTCCGCCTTTTCAATGTTTTCGGTTTTTTCGCGTGACAATGGAATTGGAAATATCGCTGTATTTCACAGCAAAGGTGCCGCCGAAACCGCAACACACATTCGGCATTGTTCATTTCCTTGAGCGTCAACCCGTCAACCGTATTCAGCAATTTGCGCGGCTGCGCCCTGAATGCCAAGTTCGCGCAGGCCCGCGCACGAATCATGATAGGTAACTCTGGCATCAAGTGCCGCGTCGACTTTTTCGACCTTCAGAACATCGGTCAGAAAGCTGACCAGCTCAAAAACCTTCACCGCCAAACTTGCGGCTGCGTTCGCCCCAGACCTGCTCTCCCTGCAAACAGTTCGGGATAGTGTTTGGAAAGCATTCCAGCGCAGGAGCCTGACGGTGCCACGATGTAATCGAATTCCTCGAAAGCCTTGATCACTTCCTTGGCGATATCGGCGGTATCAGCCTTGTCGCCCGAATTCCAGGCGGGTTGCCCGCAACAGGTCTGGGAGACCGGCACATAAACTTCACAGCCCGCATCTTCCAGCAGTTTGACGGCGGCAAACCCGACACTTGGTCGAAACAGGTCAACCAGGCAGGTTACGAACAGGCCAACACGCAATTGTTCACTCATCCGGCGGACACTCCATTCTTCATTGTCAGGAAATTCTTTGTTGAAAACGCAAGCCGGAAATGCGTTCCCGCTCTTCCTCGTTTTCAAGTTCCAGGCTTTTTTCAATGACATAGGTCATGTGATCGCGGGCGGCCATTGTGGCGGCAGCGGGATTGCCCGCCATCACCGCATCGGCAATCGCCAGATGCTGATCAAGCAGGGTTTGGCGGCCGCCGGCTTTTTCATAGAGTTTGCTGCGGTTCTGAAACACGCCCTCGGACAGCAGCTTGTAGCAGGACCGCAGCGTGTGAAGCAGAACAAGGTTGTGTGCCATTTCGCCGATCAGCGAGTGAAACTCCACATCAACCAGCGCCTCTTCCTTGAAGTCTTGCTGTCATGGGCAGTCTTCATGCGCTCAACGCATTTTTCCAGCATGTCAATATCGAAACGGGTTGCTCGTTGGGCTGCAAATCCGGCTGCCACACCTTCGATTTCGCGGCGGTATTCAAGATAATCAATGGTGGCCTTGCGGTGCTTGGGAAGAAGGGAGGCGATCGGATCGGAAAATACCTGCCCGATGATATCGCAAACGAATGTCCCGTCGCCCTGTCGACGCTGTAGTATTTTCCGGGTCTCCAGCGTTTCGATTGCTTCGCGCAGGACCGGCCGGGAAACACCCATTTCCACGGCCAAGATCCCGTTCGGACGGCAATTGGTCGCCCGGATCGCAATACGCCCTCCAGCACCAGCGCTTCGAGTCTGGTGGGCAACTTCATCAGAGGACTTGCCGTGTTTGATCTGTTGAAAAATGGTCAAAAAACACCTGTTCAGGGCGGGCGAGTGATTGCCAATCGGCTTCATTGGTAAATGTTTCTTACCACTGTTGCGCGCCTTTGGCAAAGCATGTTGTGAATCCTTGTCCTCGGCGCGTCACTCTGCCCGTTGGTACAATTTGCAACCTGCAATAATGTGCGGCAAACAAATCGTCTCGGGGACACGACTGTGGCAGGCAAACAATCAAACCAATACAGCCAATTCAGGCTTCGCTTCCGGATTTTTCTAGGCACATGCAGCATTCTGCGGCACTGGGAGAGATCCATTCAAGGCCCTTCCCGCAGGTGCCGACAAATCGGGTCATTCTGCATTATGCTTTCATGTCAGAAGGCGGGGCAGGTGTTGCCAATGCGGTCCTTGCCGAACTCTGCCGCTCGCGCGGACAGGCAGTGCCATCAAGCGATATGCGCTATCACGAGATTCCCTGGGGCAAAGGTGAGTTGCGTTGGGAAAGTCACAGCGAATTTTCATCTTTCACCTTTGACGGCCCGGCTCCGCGCACTTTTCAGGGGCAGGTGAACAATCATCCTTTCGGGCCTGGATTTACCGCTCCTGGATCCTTGATCTCGGCAACGAGGGTCGAAATCAGACCGCTCACAGCCACCAGCCGCAAACTGCTGGACCGGTTTGATCCTGAAAGCCTCACTGTCACGATCATCGGTGATGGTGACAGCATTCTGGCGACGGACTTCCGTCAAGACGAGAACGGCATGACGGTTTTCCTGCTTCTTGAAAAGAATTTGCCGCCTTCCCGGATAGGATCATATGCCAAAACAGTGATCGAACTCGACACTTACCGCACATTGACGATGCTCGGGCTGCCGCTTGCCAGATCGCTATCTGCCCGCCTGAGCCGGATGGAGGTCGAGCTATCGCGCCTCACAGGCGAAATGAAGCAGGCGGAGACTGACGAAAGTGAGGAATTGCTCAACAAGATCAATTCGATTGCCGCGGATCTGGAAAGCGATGCGGCAGCCAGCTTGTTTCGCTTTGGTGCAAGCAGTGCCTATGGCGGCATCGTCATGGACCGGATTGAGACGCTGGGTGATCGTTCCCTGCCGGGGCAGATTTCGGTCGGGGCCTATCTCAATCGAAGCCTGCCGCCAGCCTTGCGCACTTGCGCCTCGGTGGAAAACCGCCAGGCAAACCTCTCCCGCAAACTGGCCAGGATTGCCAATCTCTTGCGCACCAAGGTCGAAATCGAGATTGAGAGCCAGAACCGGAACCTGTTGAAGTCGATGAACAAGCGCACTGAAATGCAGTTGCGCCTGCAAAAGACGGTGGAAGGGCTTTCGGTGGCGGCAGTCTCTTATTATGTTGTCGGCCTGTTCTACTATATGGCACAGGCTATTCAGTCTTGGTTGCCGGCCGGGTTGAGCCCGAAAGTGCTTACCGGGTTTTTTGTGCCGGTTGCCATATTTTTCATCTGGTTCACAGTCCGTGCGATCCAGAAGCGCCATATGGATCACTAGTTCGCCCGCGCAGTCAGTTCAATTTCCATTGCCTTCCTTGCCATCAGGCTGTTTCAGGCGCAGGTTTCAACTCGTTGTTCCAGGCCACAATAGCATTGGTGACGGGTGTGAACAGGCGATACGAATTCTTTCAATTGCAAAATTGGTAAAAATAGTTTACCAATTTTGTGAACCTTGGTTCTGTTGCCGGTTTGGCGGCGCTCTCAAGGGCGGCTGCAAAAGGCAGGAAGAGGGAGAGCAAGCATGTCCATGATTGAAATGCCAAAACCCGATCAGGCACTTATTTCCAAAAAGGATGAAGTGGTCAGGATGCTGGTAGCCGCGATAGGCGAGGTGGGTGTCATTCACGAACCGGAAGAAACCCTTGCCTATGAATGCGATGCGCTTACCGCCTACCGATGTCCGCCGCTGGCCGTTTGCCTTCCTGCCTCCACCGAGGAGGTTGCCGCGGTTCTGAAGATTTGCCGCAGATATGGTCTTCCGGTCATTCCGCGTGGTTCCGGCACCTCACTGGCCGGCGGGTGCTCTGCCCACCGCCGATTCGATCGTGATCGGTGTCGCCCGGCTCAACCAGATCCTCGAAATCGACTATGACAACCGCTTCATCAGGGTGCAGTCAGGCATTACCAATCTTGGCGTCAGCGGCAATGTGGCGGAAGATGATTTCTTCTATGCGCCCGATCCCTCAAGCCAGCTGGCCTGTGCGATAGCCGGCAATATTGCCATGAATTCCGGCGGCGCCCATTGCCTCAAATATGGCGTGACCACCAACAATCTGCTGGGCGTCACCGTGGTGATGATGGATGGTGAAATCATCGAGATCGGCGGCCCCTGGCTTGATAGCGGCGGTCTTGATCTGCTCGGCGTGATGTGTGGCTCCGAAGGCCAGTTCGGCATGGTAACCGAAGCAACGCTGAAAATCCTTCCGCAAGCCCGAAGGTGCGCGCCCGATCCTTCTGGGCTTCGACGAAAACGAAGTTGCCGGTGCCTGCGTCTCCGATATCATCAAGGCCGGTGTTTTGCCGGTCGCCATGGAATTCATGGACAAGCCCGCGATCATTGCCTGCGAAAATTTTGCCAAGGCTGGTTATCCGATGGATGTGGAAGCCCTGCTGATCGTCGAGGTAGAGGGTTCTGAAACAGAAATTGCCGAACAACTGGAAAAGATCAAGGCAATTGCTGCGCGCCACAATCCCAAGGTAATGCGCGAAAGCACTTCCGCAGTGCAGTCCGATCTGATCTGGAAAGGCCGCAAGGCGGCCTTTGGTGCCATGGGCCAGATGGCCGATTACATGTGCATGGACGGAACCATCCCCACATCGCAACTGCCGTTTGTCCTGCGGCGCATGCAGGAAATGTCGGTCGATTACGGCCTTGGCGTTGCCAATGTTTTCCACGCCGGCGACGGCAACCTGCACCCGCTGATCCTGTTTGATGCAAACAAGGAGGGCGATCTTGAAAAATGCGAGGCCTTTGGTGCGGATATTTTGAAACTGTGTGTCGAGGTTGGCGGTTGCCTGACCGGTGAGCATGGTGTCGGCATCGAAAAACGCGATCTGATGACCCACCAGTTCAACGAGGCAGATCTTGAAATCCAGATGCGGGTCAAGGATGTGTTTGATCCTGACTGGCTGCTCAATCCGGCAAAGGTGTTTCCCATGGCGACAAGCCATTCACCAGCCGTACCGGCAACATCAAGCAAGGCGGCCTGATCCATGAGATCCCATACCCCGCAAGACCGAAGCGGAACTCGCCGTGCTCGTCGAGTGATGCAGCCGCAAACGGACAGCCATATCAATTGCCGGCGGCGGTACACGGCCTGTCGGCAATCCGGTTGATGCGACGGATGGTGCTGACGAACCTGCCGGCCTCAAGGGTATTACGCTTTATGAGCCCGGTGCCCTGACGATTGTGGCGAAGGCCGGAACCACCGCTTGAGGAACTCAACAAGACGCTGGCCAGGGAAAACCAGCAATTTCCCTTTGAACCGGCTGATTACTGCAGGCCTTTTCGGCGTAAAGGGAAAATCCACCATTGGCGGTGTTGTGGCAACGGGGGTCTCCGGTCCGCGCAGGATTCAGGCAGGCGGCTGCCGAGACAGCCTGATCGGCGTTCGGTTCGTTGTCACGGTGAAGGCGAGATCATCAAGAATGGTGGCCGCGTGATGAAAAACGTCACCGGCTATGATCTCGTCAAGCTGATGTGCGGCAGCCACGGAACGCTTGGCGTCCTGACTGAAGCTTTCTTTCAAGGTCCTGCCAAAACCGGAAATGACCGGAACTGGTTCCGAATTGAGAGACTGGATGATCAGGCTGCGGTGGAAGCTTTGGCCAAGGCGGCATCCTCACCCTTTGATGTTTCGGGTGCAGCCCATGCCACAGGCGGTTCGAATGGTGAAGCCGCTTACCATGATCCGTGTTGAAGGCTTTTCCGACTCGATCAAATACCGCACGGAACAGTTGAAGGATCTGCTGGCTCCGCTTCTGCCGAAAAACGCCGGTATTTCGATCGACCTTGACCAGAAGCAAACGACCGCTGACTGGAAGCAGATTCGTGATGTTCAAGCCTTCCATGGCAGGCAAGGGAGCCGTCTGGCGCATTTCCGCCAAGCCAGGTGACGGCCCGTCAATCGCTTGCACGAATTCGCGAAACCCTAGATGTGGAAACCCTGTATGACTGGGCTGGCGGGCTTGATCTGGATGTTGCTGCCCGAGGGGACGCGAGGAGCCGGCAATCTCATTCGATGGGCAGTCAATGAAAAGGGCGGTCACGCCACCCTTTTCAGGCGGGACCCGTCGGTGGACGAAATCAGTCTCGAGCCTTCCATCCTGAAGCGTCGCGTATCGCTGAGATATCCGAAAATCTCCGTCGCCAATTTGATCCGGCAGGTATCCTCAACCCCGGCCGAATGGCGCTGCGCGAACTGTTGAAGCCGAAGGGGTGTAAGCGATGCAGACCAATTTTTCCCTCGCCCAGCTTGCCGATCCCGATGTTTCCCACTCCGAGCAAATCCTGCGCAAATGTGTTCATTGCGGCTTTTGCACGGCAACCTGCCCGACCTATCTGACCCTTGGTGATGAACTGGACAGCCCGCGGGGCCGGATCTATCTCATCAAGGACATGCTGGAAAACGACAAGCCGGCAGATGAAAAAATCGTCAAACATATCGACCGTTGCCTGTCCTGCCTTGCCTGCATGACCACCTGTCCGTCCGGTGTTCACTACATGCATCTGGTCGATCATGCCCGCGCCCATATCCAAAAAACCTACAAGCGCCCGGTGATAGACCGGTTGTACCGCGCTGTGCTTGCAATGGTGCTTCCCTATCCCGGGCCGGTTCAAGCTGGCGCTTGACTGCTGCCCGTCTGGGCAAACCCTTTGCCGGACTGTTGGGCAAGGCTGCCTGGCGGCAAACCGATGGCGGCCATGCTGGCACTCGCTCCTTCGCGTCTCCCCAGGCCCGATCCGAAACTGGCCAAACCGCTGCATCCAGCAAAAAATATTGAGGGTCAGGGCAAAGGGGCAGGGTGGTTGTAATGCAGGGCTGCGCCCAACGTGTCCTTGATCCTTCAATCAACCTGGCAACAATCGAATTGCTGACAAGGCTGGGTATCGAGGTTTTGACACCGCCCCGCGAAGGGTGCTGCGGGGCACTGGTCCATCATATGGGTCGTGAACATGAATCCCATGCCGATGCAAAACGCAACATTGATGCCTGGCTGGCCGAAGCCGAAAATGGCGGTCTGGATGCAATCATCATCACGACATCGGGCTGCGGCACGACCGTCAAGGATTATGGCCATATGCTGCGCAATGACCCGCAATATGCTGAAAAAGCGGCAAGGGTTTCGGCGCTGGCAAAGGATGTCACGGAATATCTTGTCCGACCCTTGAACTGGCCCCGGTCGGAATCTGGGCTCAGGTGTCCGTCTGGCCTATCATTCGGCCTGCTCCATGCAGCACGGCCAGAAGATCAAGGATGAGCCGAAAAATCTTCTGCGGAATGCCGGTTTCAACGTGCTTGATGTCCCGGAGGGTCATTTGTGTTGCGGCTCGGCCGGCACCTACAATATCCTGCAGTCGGAAATAGCCGACAAGTTGAAGGCCCGTAAAGTCGCCAATATCGAACGCATGAAACCGGACCTGATCGCCGCAGGCAATATCGGCTGCATTACCCAGATCGGCGAGCGGTACCGGCGATTCCGATTATCCACACGATAGAATTGCTGAACTGGGCCTATGGCGGCGAGATGCCGGGCAAACTCTCCGGAAGCGGGATCAGCTTTCAAACCGGGTCGGCAATGACGGATACCATCCGTGAAGCCGCGCAATAGGATTGCGGGATAAAGATCGCTCCACGAAGATTCGTACGGGCGCGATAGACGCTGAATACAAAAAAACCCGCTGCGAAAAAGCGCGGGTTTTATTTTCAAACGTTTTGCTGTTGTCAGGCTGACACTTACTGCAGCTTGAAAAGGGACATGAACGGATTTCCAAGCCGCCGCCCTGGAGATACTGGCCGGCATCTTCACCAGGTCCGATTACGATCACCTTTGTGCCGACACTCGGCCAGTTCATAAAGATGTTCGACATCCTTGTTTTCCATGCGGATGCAGCCTGAGGAAAGGTTGAGGCCGATTGACCACGGCTGGTTCGTGCCGTGGATACGGTACAGCGTGTCCTGATTGCCCTTGTAAAGATAAAGGGCGCGTGCACCGAGTGGATTTTCAATGCCGCCTGGCATGCTGGCCGGCAATTCACGGCCCTGCTCGCGTTCGCGCTCGATCATTTCCTTTGGCGGTGTCCAGGTTGGCCATTCAACCTTGCGCTTGACGGCGACTTCACCATTCCAGCCAAAGCCTTCACGTCCAACGCCAACGCCGTAGCGGATAGCCTGATTGGCGCTCTTTACATAATACAGGAACTTCTTGTCCGTATGGATGATGATGGTTCCCGGCGCCTGGTTGGTTCTGATACTCACCACGCGGCGTTTGAATTTTGATGGCACCTTGCGCTGGTCCAGGCGGCGTTTGACCACGTTTGGCTTTTCGTCAAGCCAAATCCCTCTCGCGCTGTCGAAATACCTGGCTTCCGCGGTGTCATTGTGAAATTGCGCTTGTGCCTATAAATGCCCCGGCAGCAATCGCAATCGACAGTCCAATCCTCGTAAACATTGTATTTCCCATATGGTCTAGTGGCCTGGAATGGGCGTATTCCGGCCTTCTGGTGCAGACCATACGTTAACCAAATCGATTTTGCAAGGCATGTACCACTGACATTTTTGTCATCTGGCGGTGAGCGTCGGAGAATTTCGCTTTGAGTGTTGAAAAAAAGCAACAAACTCCGGCCGCCAACCCTGCCGTACATTGGGTCGACGGGACTGTTTTTCAGGCAAAGTCGGCTAAGTTTGCCGGGATACTGGTTCATTCGCGGGAACTTATCGAACGATCACTTTTGTGCCGGTTTTTACGCGTTCATAAAGGTCGATAACGTCTTCATTGCGCATCCTGATGCAGCCTGATGACATCGCCTTGCCAATCGTATCGCGGCCTGGTTGGTGCCGTGAATGCGGTAAAGTGTGCTGCCGAGATAAAGAGCTCTTGCGCCGAGCGGGTTTGACGGTCCGCCAGCCATGACAACCGGCAGGTCGCGCCCCTTTTTGGCCGCTCGCGGGCACGCATTTCAGCAGGCGGACGCCAATCCGGCCACTCCGCGCGACGGGTAATTTTTTCAGTGCCCGACCATTCAAATCCCTGCCTTGCCGACGCCAACACCATAGCGCTTGGCCATGCCATTTCCTTCTACAAGGTAAAGAAAGCGCTGGGAGGTCTCGATAATGATCGTTCCCGGCTTTTCGCTGGTTGAATAGGCAACCATCTGCGGCAGGAATTTCGGATCAAGCTCCGGTTTAACGGACTTCGCCGGGGCGGTTTGAGTCGGGCGCTGTTCCGGTTGAACCAGGGGGCGGGCAAGACCAACGCGGGTCGGTTTGTTGAGCCTTGCGCGCTGTTGCTCAAGCCGCTGAAGCAGCATGGCGTTACGTTGTTTGGTCTTTTGATACAGCTGATTGTTTTTCAACTGAAGGATCCACGGAGATGCCAGATCGCCGGAAAGAACCGTTGGCTTTAGGCGCGCTGTAGCGGGCCTGTGAAAAAGCGGGGGCGGTCATCACGACCGAGACTAAAAGACCGGCTGTCGCGGCCAGTAGGGTTTTGCGCATCGTTTACTCGCTACATTGATTGCACACTGGTTCGAACGGTTTTTATGCCGATCTCTGCACGGCATCATGCAGGTTGAAACGCACCGGATTATTAACGTTAACCGATTTGCTCAAACTCGATGTTTTTGTGGTAAATGCGAGGTTCAGGAATGAGGTTAACAAAACCTTGCGCCTGCCTGTGACCCTGTGCAATGCAGAGCCTTTCCTGTCGGGCGACCGATCTGGCGCCTGTTACGGTTCCGGTCACGAGCTCAATTCGGGAAGCCTATCGCCGCTTGGCATCGGCAAGGACAGCCGGCAGGATTTTTTGAACACCGGTGATCGTGGCACCGTTCTTGATCCGCTTGTCATAAAGCATGTTGAGGATCGTCCGGTCAAAGCGTGTAAATCGGGTGTGTCGCGAAAGGTCGTTAAACATGCTCTCGCTCAAGGACGGATGTTCATTGAGCGGACCCAGCCCCTGCAATATCTCTTCGATCATGCAGCGCCGGAAGAGCGATTCCCCGCCATCGGAAACCACGACTGCATCCGAGCGGATAATTCCGACCCTAGAAAACACCGAACGTACAATGCATTTGCCCGGGATTTGTGCCGTAGGTCTCTTGTATACTTTTTCACGCGCGGTTTTCACATAATCCGCCCGGTCCACCACGTACAGGTTGAAATTGGCCGCCGCAGCGCTGCCGGTGGTCGAGATGCTCAGCCCGGCAATCGAATTGTTCAACTGGCGAACGAACCGTTCCACGCTCGCTGTACGGTCCTTCCTCGACAGATTGTGTATCTTGAGTCTCACCGGAGAGGAAAACTTGCGGATATAGCGTGATTGAATCCCGAAGGGCGCATATTCGGCGCCAAATACCGTCAGGTTGAAGCCGCGGATCAACTCGCTGTCCGTGGCGGCTCTCGCGCTCTGGAGCGGCATGACAAACAGGGCAAGCAGCGCGATTGCGAAGACGGTAATTTTTCCTGCGATTTTCATTTTCACTGTCATTACCCGTCAGTTGATCAATCAACACCGCTTATAGTTGCTTTTTGCATCTGCTGAATACAAAAATTTCCAGGTTGAATTCACCGGCATCAAATTTATTGTCGCACCTGCTGACAGGTTTTGACAGGTGCTTCTGCTATGCTCCCGCAACAAAACCGATTCCCCGGGGTCAACATCCCCGCTTGAGCCACTAAACAGAACCGGAGCAAGATCAGCAATGTCCCGAATTAATGAAACCATGGGCCTGATTGCGGGCGAAGACGGGAAAGTGCGATGCTGGTGGCATGGCAATCTGCCTGATTATCTTGAGTATCATGACAAGGAATGGGGCCACCCGGTGACCGATGATACCCGCCTGTTCGAAAAAATTTGCCTCGAAGGCTTTCAGTCCGGTCTTTCCTGGCTGACCATCTTGCGCAAGCGCGAAAATTTCCGCGCCGCCTTTGAAGGGTTTCGACATTGCCGCCGTCGCCAACTTTGGCGAAGCCGATATCGAAGCGCCTTGTCGAAGGATGCGGGCATCGTCCGCCATCGCGGCAAGATTGTCTCGACCATCAACAATGCGAACCGGGCGCTTGACCTGCAAAAGGAATTCGGATCCTTGCCGCCTATTTCTGGAGCCATGAACCCGATGGCCAAGAGCGGCCGGCAAATGACCGATAAAGCCTCAATTCCCGGGTTACACGGATCTTCAACCAAAATATCCAGGGATCTCAAAAAGCGCGGCTGGTCCTTTGTCGGTCCGACAACCGTCTATGCCTTCATGCAGGCGATGGGCCTCGTCAACGATCACATTGAGGGCTGTCATTGCCGTGAAATCGTCAGCGAAAAACGCGCCGCGCTCAAGCGTCCGGCCTGAGGGCCTGTGAAGCAATGTGCGACAGAGGCGGCAAAAGGATCACCCTGAAACCGTTTCCCTCGGCTGAAATAAAGGCCGCCTATGCGCAAGGTTCTGCCGCAACAACTGGCATGCATGCCAGAGTCTGCGCGAACTGGTATTGGATACAGCAGCGGACTTGAAGGCATTGGCGAGATTGAGGAATCGCTCAAATGGGGCCAGCCGACCTTTTCTACCATCAGACCAAAATCCGGCAGTCCGTTTCGCATTGCCCCGCTCAAGGATAACGGCAAGCGGTTGGCCTGTACTTCATCTGTACAACGACACTGGTCAGGATTTTCGCGAACGTTATCCGGACAATCTGGCCTTTGAAGGCAACCGCGCCATCATCATAGACAGCACCAAGGTTTTACCGAAGAAAATCATCGCCCACTGCATGGCAATGGCACTGGCCTATAACAGGCGCTGAACGGGGGCGCTGAGCGATCGTGTACCGCGTTTTCCGGATGGGTTTGCAAATAGTGACTTTCCGCAAATAATCACAATCTGATTGATATTGGTCAATTCAGGTGCACTGTCGTTTCATTAGTCTGTACAATTAACGCAAACCAGCGTTGAATGTCGCAGGAGTTCCCGCTTAAGGTTCGAGTGGGATGAAGTGCCGGATTCAATGCCTCGTTTTTCAAGAACATCTGATTATGGGAGACCTCATCATGAATATCAGGAAATTTGCAGGAATGATCGTTGCAACAGCCGTTGCGATTACTTCCCTGCCGCTTGCTGGCCCTGCAATGGCTGCGCCAATGATGCCGCTGCCTGCCGCCACCAAATCATCAGCAACACCGCCGTCTGATCTGGTACAGGTTGGCAGCAAGCGTAAAATCCGCGTCATCAGGGGCAAGCGCCGGGTGATCGTCAAGCGGGTGCCAAGGCATTATCATTCCCACCGCCGCTATTATCCGGGCCCGTTCATTGGCGGCGTAGTGCTTGGAACCATCATCGCGAACCAGGCGCCAGGCGTTGTTTACCGTCGCGGTCATTCCAACGCGCATCTGTCCTATTGCTATAGCCGCTACCGCTCGTATCGCGCCTGGGACAATAGTTTCCAGCCCTATCATGGGTCACGCCGCGCCTGCCGCTCGCCCTATTGGCCATAAGGCCGGGGCTGCACACAGGCTTGTGAACGGGGATAAGTGGCGGGAAAGGCGATTTTTCGACGCAGTATAATGCGTCGAATAATCAACCGGATACGGGATTTTCGGCCTCAGAATAGCCTTGAGGACGGGGATGATGACTCTCAAATTGTCCCCGCTCATTTTTCCTCCGGTACATTTCCTCCCACTGTTGCCCGAGCAAACATTGGTCTGAATTCGCCAATCGGAACAAGGAGCAGCAGCAGCGGAGCGCTGGTCTGAGAGGGTTCGACTCCCAGGGGGATCAGTTTGATGGTCGGGCTGGACGGTGTACTGAAGAGCCTCCCGGCACTACAAAATCTCCGCGCGCGGCCTGTAGGCCCGTACACAATGGGTCAAAGGAATGGCGTCAGGTCGCGTGTTTGCTTTGCTCTTTGAAATCCGAATAACACGGTTGAAATCTCGACGCGTGAACAGATAGGCGTGCGCGGTGCCCTTCGCCCCGCTTGCGGGTGAGATGTCCTCGCAACACGCGCCCGAACTGCGTCACCCAGGTTCGCGTGGCGACAGGCACCATCGTCGTCCCCGTCAAGGGGAGCGAAAGGCATCGACTGATCGAACGATACAGATTAGGGCGTATCACTTACTCAAAATCTATCTTCCGAACGGGCCTGAATGCGCCCAAACACCTTGTCCCTTATGGGCCAATCGGTTAGGAAGGCGCGAATTCAACTCCTTCCCTTGGACCATCGCCCTTGGGCCACGCCGCTTCCGGCATCCCGTAACGGTTTCATCATGTCCGACAAGAAGAAAAAACCACAGAAGCTGAAGGCGCGCCTGCCGCGCGGCTTTCGTCGACCGCTCGCCGGAGGACATCCGCGCCACCGACGAGATGGTCGCGAAAATCCGCGAGGTCTACGAGCGCTACGGCTTCGATCCGGTCGAAACGCCGATGTTCGAATATACCGATGCGCTCGGCAAGTTCCTGCCCGACAGCGACCGCCCGAACGAGGGCGTGTTCTCGGTCGCAGGACGATGACGAGCAGTGGATGAGCCTGCGCTACGACCTGACCGCGCCGCTCGCCCGCCACGTCGCCGAAAACATCAACGAAATCCAGCTGCCCTACCGCACCTATCGCGATGGCTGGGTGTTCCGCAACGAAAAGCCGGGCCCGGGCCGTTTCCGCCAGTTCATGCAGTTCGATGCCGACACGGTCGGCGCGCCGGGCGTCCAGGCCGACGCCGAAATGTGCATGATGATGGCCGACACGATGGAAGCGCTCGGGCATCGAGCGCGGCGACTATGTGATCCGCGTCAACAACCGCAAGGTGCTCGACGGCGTGATGGAAGCGATCGGCCTTGGCGGCGATGAGAATGCCGAACAACGCCTCACCGTGCTGCGCGCCATCGACAAGCTCGACAAGTTCGGCGTTGAAGGCGTGCGGCTGCTGCTCGGCGCAGGCCGCTGGGACGGCGGCAAGGAAGGCGAGGGCGATTTCACCAAGGGTGCTGGGTCTGGATGATGAGCAGATCAGATGATTGAGACTTGATCTGTCGACATGCAGTTGAACTCGATCGAACAGTCGAGCCGACGATGCAAGCGATATTCTGAACGAATTGATGACTGACAATCTGACAGTGAACTTGACGAAGCATGCTACGCGAATGGCAGGTTTCGATGAACTTAGTCAGATTTGAAGCGATTGTTCGAAGCATGCTGGTTACGACGCTGACCGTATTCGTATCGATCCCTCCGTCGTCCGTGGTCTCGAATACTACACCGGCCCGGTCTTCGAAGCCGAACTGACCTTCCCGGTCACCAACGAAAAGGGCCAGGAAGTGGTCTTCGGCTCGGTCGGCGGCGGCGGGCGCTATGACGGTCTGGTCAAGCGCTTCACCGGGCAGGACGTTCCGGCGACCGGCTTTTCCATCGGCGTCTCGCGGCTGATGACGGCGCTGAAAAACCTCGGCAAGCTCGGCCAGGTCCGAAGTCGCTCGCGCCGGTCCTCGTCACCGTCATGGACGGCGATACCGAAGCCCTCGGCCGCTACCAGAAGATGGTGCAGGACCTGCGCGCTGCCGGCATCCGCGCCGAGATGTATCAGGGCAACTGCGAACGCCAAATTCGGCAACCAGCTGCAATATGCCGACCGCCGCGACTGCCCGATTGCGATCATTCAGGGATCCGATGAGCGCGAAAAGGGCATCGTCCAGATCAAGGACATGATCGAGGGCCGCAAACAGGCCGCGGCGATTGAATCCAACGAGGAATGGCGCGAAACCCGCCCCGGCCAGTTCGAGGTCGACGAGGCGATGTTGGTCGCGGAGAGTGCCAGAAGCGGCTTGGTGAGCAGAAGGCCGACCGGGAATGGCTGAGCGATTGCACCCCCTGCTGTCACTTCGTGACATCTCCCCTCGCAGACGGGGGGCAGATCGCGAGTTGCGAGATTCTTGCCTCCTGCGATCTCACCCTTGCGGTGGAGCATTCCTGACAGGAGCAGAGGGGGTTAGTCTCTCAATGACCGCTCTCACCGCCGCAGATCGAAACCTTTCTGCGCGAGCGCAAATGCGCGCTGCCGGATATTGGTCTGTTGCAGCCTGCCGATCCGATCCTCAATGCGGCGGGCGAGGATATCCGCCGCCGGATTTTCATGACCGCCGACCAGCGCGGCGCGACGCTTTGTCTGCGTCCGGAATTCACCATTCCCGTCTGCCTTGATCATCTGCAAGAGCGGCAAGGCGAAAGAAGCGCTACGGCTATGTCGGCAAGGTGTTCCGCCAGCGCGCTGATGAACCCGCCGAATTCATGCAGGCCGGGCATCGAGGATATCGGCGCGAAAAACGCCATTGCCGCAGATGCGAAATGCCTGCGTGAAGCCGTTGAACTGCTGCGCCATCTTGGCAAGAACAAGCTGGCGATAACCATCGGCGATCAGGCGATTTTCGAGGCGGTGCTGAAATCCCTCGGCCTGCCAAAAGCCTGGCGCGAGCGTCTTGGCCGCGCCTTTGGCGACAGTGACCGTCTGAAGGCCGATCTTGACCGACTGTCGGGCAAAGCGTCGAAGGCGCTGCGAAAATCTGCCGCCGGAAATGGTTGAGGCGGTCGCGCGCAAAAGACCGGAAGACGCTGATCAACCTTGTCGAAGCGGAGATCGACAAAGGCCGGGCTGTCGGCACAGAGCGGGCGTTCCGGCGACGAAATTGCCACACGGCTGATGGAAAAGGCCGCAACTTGCCGCAAACGCGTCTTGCCGCCGGAAAAGCGCGAAATTCTGGAGAGCTTTCTGGCGCTCGACCTGCCGCTGGCAAACGCCAACCGCAAACTCTGGTCCTTTGCCCGCCGTTCGCATATTCCCCTCGGCGATGCGCTGGAGGAATTTCACAAGCGCATCCAGGCCATCGACAAGCTCGATCTTGAAAATGTTTCGATCCGCTATCGCACCGGCTTTGGCCGCCGGCTCGATTATTATACCGGCTTTGTTTTTGAAATCCGCGCCCCCGGCGCATCGGACAAGCTGGTGCAAAAGCCTCTTGGCGGCGGTGGGCGCTATGATCGCCTGCTTGATCGTGCTGGGCGCCAAAGCACAAAATTCCGGCCATCGGCTTTGCGGTCTATGTGGACCGTGTCGGTGCAAAAGTCCCGGTCATGGCAGGGCCCAGAAGCAGGGAGGGCGGCATGACGCTGACCATCGCGCTTCCCTCAAAGGGCCGCCTCAAGGAAAAGGCCATCGACTGCTTTGCACAGGGCCGGGCTGCAAGATCGGTCTGCCGAAGATAAGCGCTCCTATCGCGGTACGTCTGATCGGCATGAAGGACGTGGAAATCGCCTTCCTGTCGGCTTCCGAAATCGCCCGCGAACTGATCGCCGGCAAGATCGCCCTTGGCGTAACGGGCGAGGATCTGGCGCGCGAAACGATTGCCGATGCTGACAAATATCTCGATTTCAAGGCAGAGCTCGGTTTTGGCGGGGCGGATGTGGTTGTTGCGGTGCCGATGGCCTGGGTCGATGTGGAGACCATGGCCGATCTTGATGATGTGGCGCAAATCATTTCCGCCAGCACCATCGCCGGCAATTGCGCATCGCCACGAAATACTGGCAACTGACCCAGAACTGGTTTGCCGATCACGGCATTGCCATGTACCGGATTGTTGAAAGCCTCGGCGCAACCGAAGGCGCTCCTGCCGCAGGCACCGCCGATATCATTGTCGATATCACCTCGACCGGTTCGACACTGACAGCCAATCATCTGAAGATTCTGCAGGATGGCGTCATCCTTAAATCCGAGGCCAATCTGATTGCCTCGAAGAAAATCCGCCTGTCAAAGCCGGATCGTGCCTCGCTTAAAGAGATTTGTTCACGTCTTCAGGCGACAGTGTAGTCTTTCAATCGGACTGATGTTCGCGCGTGCAAAAATGCCGGACCCTGTTGAAGGCCCGGCATTGCGTTTTCGCTATAAAGTGGCGTTTTTTCGCCTAGCTGCGGCGCGCATCGACCGAGTAACTTCCGGGGCCTGAAACGCTCAGGGCGAGGAAACCGCCGGCAATGGCGAGGTTTTTCATGAAGCTGATGAATTCGGCCTGGTTTGACGGATCAAAATGAAAGATCAGCCCGGCAGCAATACAGAAAGCAGCAAGCAGATAGGCGGCAATGCGTGTTTTGAAGCCGACAAGAATGGCAATACCGGCGAGAAGTTCAAAGATGGCTGCGCCCCAGGCAAGAAGCGTTGGCCGCCGGCAGGCCTTTGGAGGCGATGTATCCGGCAGTTCCGGCAATCGCGCCGAACTTGCTGAAACCGGCCATGATGAAAATAAAGGCGAGCAGTATCCGCCCGACCAGAAGCAGTACGTTATTGTTCATGATGTTTCCCTCATCTGTTTAGGTCGGCGGAATTTAGAGGTTTTCGACAATCGTCTCTACACAAGATGTTCAAACACACTGTTCACAAAACGAGTGCTGATAAATATTGGTGCAACGGTTCATATCATTTTGTCAGGCCGCACAATGCGGTCGAATTCCTCTTCGGATACAAGCCCGCTTTTCACTGCTTCCTCGCGCAGCGTGGTGCTGTTTTCATGGGCCTTTTTGGCAATCCCGGCAGCAGCGTCATAGCCGATGGCTGGCGCAAGTGCGGTTACGAGCATGAGAGAACGGGACAACAAATCAGCCATCCGCTCCCTGTTGGCGGTAATGCCGTCAACGCAACGTCCTGCAAACGAGTTCATCGCATCCGCCAGCAGTCTGATCGATTGCAGAAAATTCAGCGCGATCACCGGCTTGTAAACGTTCAGTTCAAATTGTCCCTGGCTGGCGGCAAAAGTGATCGTCTGCTGATTTCCCATAACCTGCGCGCAAACCATGGTGAGCGCCTCGGCCTGCGTGGGATTCACCTTGCCGGGCATGATCGAGGAGCCGGGCTCATTGGCGGGCAGCGAAATCTCGCCAAGGCCGGACCGCGGGCCGCTTGCCAGCAGGCGAATATCATTGGCAATCTTGTGAAGATCTGCCGCCAAAGTATTCATGGCGCCGTGAAAATTAAGAACGGCATTGTGCGAAGTCAGCGCCTCAAACCTGTTGGGGGAGGGAAGAAATGCGTGGCCGGTCAGGTTGCCAAGATTTTTGGCAAAGTCTTCGCCGAAGGTTTCGGGAGCATTGATCCCCGTGCCGACGGCTGTGCCGCCTTGGGCAATAAGCAGGAGCGGTTGCATCATCTGTTTCAGGCTCGCACGATTGCTGACCATCATCGCCGCATATCCGGAAAACTCCTGCCCGAGCGTCACCGGAGTAGCGTCCTGCGTATGGGTCCGGCCAATCTTGATGTCGCCGACAAACTCTTTTGCCTTTTTTGCAAGGCTTTCATGAAGCCGTTCAATCGCAGGAAACAGCAGCTCGTCAGCCAGCAGAACAGCTGCGACATGAATGGCGGTGGGAAAGGTGTCATTCGACGACTGGCTGAGATTAACGTGGTCATTAGGATGAACCGGTTCTTTCAGCCCCCGTCGCCCGCCAAGCAACTCGCTGGCGCGATTGGCAATCACTTCATTGGCGTTCATGTTTGTCTGTGTTCCGGAACCGGTTTGCCAGACAACAAGTGGAAACTCACCGTCATGCCTGCCGCCGGCAACCTCTTCGGCAGCCGTCATGATCGCATCAGCGAGCCTGCTGTCCATGATCCCAAGATCACGGTTTGTTTGCGCGGCAGCCTGTTTGATCAGGCCAATCGCATGAATGAAGGGCATGGGTACTCGTTCATCGCCGATCGGAAAATTAAGGATCGATCGCTGCGTCTGGGCACCCCAAAGACGGTCGGCCGGAACGTCAATCGGGCCAAGCGAATCGTGCTCGATGCGTGTCGCTTGTTTTTCAGGCATCGGTTTTCTCCTTGCTTTTTAATTAGGCATTGGGCGCCATGGTTCCAATTCAGCTGGCTTTTCCATGCCTAAAATTCATGCAGCCATTGCAGGGCTGGCATGTGAAAACGGCATTTGTCTATTCAGCCTGCAGAAACTATATGCCCGCTATCCGGAAAATTCCGGCAATTTCGTTTGCTTGCCTCCCCGGGAAACTCCGGTCAATGGCAATCACTTTGGAGATCAGATCATGTTCGATATCATTCGTGAATTTGCATACGGATTGAAATTGGGTGCCCGTCACTCCATTGATGTCCGTCATAACCTGACAGAGCGTACCATGCGTCCGTCTGTCAGTGCAGCGCTTAAAAACAATTCAGTTGGCACCGATCACGCCGGACGATAATCCGGCAGTTTGCCCAGTCGGACACTAGTTTGGCGTTTAAACATGCGATGTGCGCATATTTGGTGATAATCGCCTCATTATTGCCGCAACTTCTGTCCGCTTTGGCCCCTTTTTGAGCATTTCACCGCCGCCTTGCCCCGCCATAAACGGGGAAGCCGGAGGTGAAAAATGGGCGTTTCCTCCGCTTGATATTTAATCATGGAGGGGAACCCATGTCTTTAATGAATTCTCACACATTTCGGCCTTTACCGGAAATCGTTGCCTGCACGGCAGGCTCACAGCGTACCGTCCCGCTCAATCGCCTGCGTCGGTCTGCGACCCTGCTTGCAGTAAATCTAGTTGTGATTCTTGCCATCGCACTGGCGAGTTTCGGTTTTCTCAATGCGGCTTTTGCTGCTGAAACAGTTGCCGATAATGTTGTGCCAGCATCGGTTCAGATGGTTCGCCCCAACGACATGAATACTGGAGCATTGCTCCTGCCCTCCAGAAAGCCAGGGCAGTACGTGGAGGCGCCGCGCCTTGAAACGAATGTGGATATCAAAATAAGCGGCCCGATTGCCCGTGTCAGCGTCACTCAGCGATTTGAAAATCCAACTAACGGCTGGGTCGAGGGGATTTACGTTTTTCCGCTGCCTGAAGAAAGTGCCGTTGATACGCTCAAAATGCGCATAGGCGACCGCCTCATTGAAGGCGTGATCAAGGTGCGCGAGGAAGCCCGGCAAATATATGAGCAGGCAAAACGCGAGGGCAAAAAGGCTGCCCTTCTTGAACAGCAGCGCGACAACCTGTTTACAAACAATGTTGCCAATATCGGGCCCGGAGAGACGATCATCGTCAACATTGAATATCAGCAGACCGTTCGCCAGGATTCAGGCACTTTTTCCTTGCGCTATCCCATGGTAGTTGCGCCGCGTTATTCGCCCGAACCGATTGTTCAGACGGTTGATTTCTCAAACAATGGCGGCAGCGGATTTGGCGTGGTTGATCCTGTACCTGACCGCAGAACGATCGAGGCTCCTGTGCTTGATCCGCGTGAAAATGCAAAGATCAATCCGGTGACGCTTACCGTCAAACTCGCCGCAGGTTTTCCGATTGGCGAAGTCGACAGCCCGTTTCACGAGATGATTTCAAAAGAGGAAAATGCCTCTGCAAGGATCCTGACGCTCGCCAATGACAGTGTGCCGGCAGACCGTGATTTCGAATTGAACTGGCGGGCAAAGGGCGAAGCGCCCAATGCCGCCTTGTTCCATGAATCCGTAAACGGCAAGAACTATGTACTGGCCTTCATTACGCCACCTGAAATAAATCTGGACAATCTGCCGAAAAAGGACCGTGAAGTTATCTTCGTGATCGACAATTCCGGCTCGATGGCTGGTGAAAGCATGGTGCAGGCCAAGCTGGCGCTTGAAGATGCGCTGGCACGCCTAAAGCCTTCCGACAAGTTCAATATTGTCCGGTTCGATGATACCCATGAGATCGTTTTCCGCGATGCGGTTTCTGCTGATCGCGAAAACATCGCTGTTGCCCTTCGCTTTGTACGCGCGCTCGAAGCAGAAGGCGGAACGGAAATGCTTCCGGCTTTGCAAACAGCCCTCATTGACCGCAATACGGGCGATACGGATCGCATCCGTCAGGTTGTCTTCATCACTGATGGTGCAATCGGCAATGAGCAGCAGCTGTTTTCCGCGATCGGGGAGGGCCGTGGCCGCAGCCGTGTTTTCACAGTGGGCATTGGTTCTGCACCCAATTCTTATTTCATGAACCGTGCGGCCGAGATCGGCCGTGGTACATTCACCCATATCGGATCAACCGATCAGGTCAAAAGCCGTATGGGATCATTTTTCGCCAAACTAGAAAACCCGGTCATGACCGGGCTGTCGGTGCAGGGGAGAGGGGCCAATATGTCTGAGGTGAGTCCCGATCCTCTGCCCGATCTTTACAAGGGCGAACCGATTGTGCTCGCCGCACAGGTAGAAAACACTATCGGAGTTCTGGAATTGTCGGGCGATTATGCCGGCCGGCCATGGCAGGTAAATATGGATCTTTCTCAGGCAAGCGAGGGTTCGGGCATCGGAAAACTGTGGGCGCGCCGCAAGATAGCCTCGCTGGAAGCCGGACGTTCTTATGGCAATGACTACCAGCAGATAGACAACGAGGTTGAGGCAGTGGCAATTGATCATCACCTCGTCTCAAGCCGCACCAGTCTGGTGGCTGTGGATCTAGAGGTAACGCGTCCATCGGGTGAGGAGGTTTCTTCAACAAAACTGCCGCTCAATCTTCCCGCTGGTTGGGATACGGAAAAATGGTTTGACAGCGACGCCTCGTCAGTGCCTGCACCTCAAAAGGCAATGATGCAGAAAACCCGTGCTTTGCTTGTACCGATGGTGGCGGCTGCCCCCAATCAAAAGGCTGCGGCGAGCATTGCCGAAGCCAACCGGCGCGCGGTCAGTCTTCCTGAAACCGCGACTCTTGCCGAACGCAATATTGTCCTCGGCATCCTGCTGATGCTTCTGGCAGCCTTCGGATTTGCGTTGAGCCGGATGTATTCCGGTGTAAGGCGCAAGGTGACCAGGGCCGAGCGTCGGCGCAACGCCCGGGTTCAACTGGATTTGCCGTAGGGATGGTCGCTGTGACGAAATATCTTACTCTTCGAAACCTGATGCTTGCTTCGGTTTTTCTGGCCGGAGCAGGCTTTCTGACAGACGGCTTGTGGATCAAGGGCAAGGCGGTTGTGGCGCAAATCCTGTTGAATCAGGCATTCTTGTCACCGGAAACTGGGCCGCAAAAACCCTGGGCTTGGGCTGATATCCGGCCGATCGCGAGGGTCGTTGCACCGCGCCTCAAACAAAGCAATGTGGTTCTGGATGCAACAAGCGGCGAAGCGCTTGCTTTCGGGCCGGGCCATTTGCCAGGCACACCCTTGCCCGGCGAACGCGGAACGTCTGTCATATCAGCCCATCGTGATACGCATTTTGCGTGGCTTGGCGAATTGCAGAATGGTGACCGAGTAACTGTCGAGCGGCGTGATGGCAGTAAAATCCACTATACAATTCGCCGTGCCTGGATTGCCCGCTTTGACGCACCGGGCATCAATGCAGACAGCGATGAGCATCTCATTGTTCTGACAACCTGCTGGCCGCTGGACGGTTCATCGCGCGGGCCACTGCGATATGTCGTTGAAGGTGTCGAAACGGGTCGGGAAAAACCAGAAAAAGGACACTCGATCTAGGTTTTTGGCAGGGGCGGCAAAATCAAGCGGCCGGGTCCCAGCGGTCTTGCGGGAAGTGATCGACAATCTGATCAGGGTCGCGCAAATCCGCGATAGCGATCTTGCCGCCGGTACTGGTGCGCACGACAAGGGTTCCACCGCCGAACAGCCTCCCGGACAGGCCGCGTTTGATACGAATGTCGTCAATCAATTCAAGCGGAATTTCCAGCGTCCTGTCCTTTGGCCATCCCGGGTGGTAGCGAAGACTGTTACGCATCAGTTGAACCCGAACGGTCTCATAACGGAGAAACGCATGCGCTGCGAGCAGCGGAACACCGACCGCTGCAACAATTGCAAACAAACGGAATAGCGCGGTATCGCTGCGCCCTGTCGCCCAAAGATATATCAGGCTGGCGCCATAGCCGAACAGCACAACAACAGTCGGAATGAAAATCTGCCAATGCGGCTTGAACACGCTAACCCCGTCTTCTGGCGCGAGTTCCATTTCAATATCGTCTTCGATTTCATGAACGCTTGGCATGACTTCGGCTCAATCGGGTCAATTGCGATTTTGACTGCAAGTTTGCCTGAAACGTCCTAAATAGAAAAGGGGTAAGCTCTTGCCGGGCCTGACAGCCTTTTGTCTCGGCTATGCGCAAGCTTGCCCTAAAGGATCTGGCAGGCAGAAAAAGAGTCTTGGAAGCATAACAATGACGGATATTGGAACAATCGATGCATTGCCCGGTCTGAACCTTGAGGCCAGCTATGAACAGCTGCCTGAAAGATTCTTCGCGAAGGTGAATGCACGAAAGGCCAAGGCACCGGAATTGGTCGGTTTTAACGAACCTCTTGCCCGCGAATTGGGGATGGATATCAAATCCGTGGACAGGGAGAAAATTGCCTGTGTCTTTTCAGGCAATGATCTCCCCGGCGATGGCACGCTGCTTTCAATGGCCTATTCCGGACATCAGTTCGGTCACTTCAATGCCACACTCGGCGATGGCCGGGCGGGGCTGGTCGGCGAGGTTATTGATATCAATGGCAGACGGCGGGATATTCAACTGAAGGGATCGGGACCAACGCCGTTTTCGCGTTCCGGCGATGGCTTGGCAGCGCTTGGTCCGGTGATGAGGGAGTATGTTGTCAGCGAGGCAATGGCGGCACTGGGTGTGCCGACAACCAGAAGCCTTGCGATCGTTCTCACCGGCGATTTCGTTTATCGTGAGCGGCTTCATCCCGGTGCTGTTTTAGCCAGGGTAGCGGATAGCCATTTGCGCATCGGCACATTTCAGTATTTTGCGGCGAGGGGCGACCGTGAAGGGCTTGTCGCACTGACAGAATATGCAATTGACCGGCATTATCCCGAACTGAAAGCGAGAGAAAATCCGCCACTGGAATTGCTGGAAGCTGTGATCGACCGGCAGGCATATCTGGTCGTCAAATGGATGAGCCTTGGCTTTATTCACGGCGTCATGAATACCGACAACATGACAATTTCCGGTGAGACGATTGACTACGGCCCCTGCGCTTTCATGGATCATTACGATCATAACAAGGTCTTCAGTTCGATCGACCAGCATGGCCGCTATGCTTACGGCGCGCAGCCCCAGATCGCCCAATGGAATTTGGCGAGGCTCGCGGAAACACTGATACCGCTGATTGATACGGATGAAGAAAAGGCGATTGAGCGTGCAACCTCTGCCATTCAGGCATTCGCCGGAAGATTTACGGCTCATTGGCGGGAAGTGTTTGGCAGGAAGTTCGGTTTTGAATCCGCTTCGAACGGAGAAACCGCTCAAAGATCAGAAGTTATCCGCAGCTTTCTGACGCTGATGCAAATTCATAAGACGGATTTCACTTCGACTTTTGCAGCGCTTGGCTCAGCGGCAAAAAGTGGTTTTGAAAAACCGGAAATGACGGAACTTTCTTCGCATTTCAATAGTGATCCATTGCTGGACAAATGGCTGGCTGAATGGCGAGGAGAGTTGAAAAATTCCGAGCCCGCCTCGGTTCTTGGGCGAATGAAGCGGGCCAATCCGGTTTACATTCCGCGAAACCATCTGGTCGAGGAAGCCATACGAGCAGGGGAAGATAATCAGGACTATTCGGCCATGGAAAAGCTGCTGCAGGCAGTCCTTGATCCATTTGCACGACGTGAGGGGCAGGAACGCTACGCCTTGCCTCCCCGTCCCGGCGAAGAAATCACTCAAACCTTCTGCGGAACCTGAACCTCAAGGGCGCAAATAGCCTGTTCATAAAGCGTCAGCCAAGTTCGGTTTCATTGCTTTATTTGTTGGCGCGGGAAAGGAAAATCGTCCTTTCCATGTTTGAGAAGTGACAACCCGGTATCCGCCGCTATTTTCCAGGCATTCGAATGGGATTGCACGACATACATCAGGGCTAGAGTGAGTTGCAATGACCCGAATGCAAACCATACCCAATGCGTCCAGCACCTTTGAACGGGTCGCCGGTTTTTGTCTTGATACGATGCCTGACGAGTTGCCACAGAAAACGCTGCAAACCGCCAAGCTTTATGTTCTTGACCTGATTGGTGTGCTTGCCGCGGCGTCGCGACTGGAAGCAGGACGCATTGCGCGCAACCATGCTGCAAGACACTGGGCGGCGGGTGAGGGCGCGCCCCATGCCCCGCTTCTTTTTGATGGGCGAAAAGTTTCGCTGCCCGGTTTCGGGTTTGCAATGGCAACCCAAATCGACAACCTTGATGCCCATGACGGATGGCAACCCTCCAAGGGGCATGCAGGAGCGGCCCTGTTTCCGGCTCTTGCCGCTTTCGCTTTTGACCGGGAAACGCTTTCGGGCCGGGATGCGCTGGCGGCAATGGTGATCGGTTATGAGCTCTCCTACCGCGCAGCGCTTGCCCTTCATGCAAGCGTTGAGGATTACCACACTTCCGGCGCATGGAATGCATTGGGTTGCGCCACGATTGGTGCGCGGCTTCGAGGTAGCTCGCGTGACGTCTTTCGCAACGCCTTGGGAATATCGGAGTATCACGGGCCGCGCAGTCAGATGATGCGCGAGATTGCCAATCCGACCATGCTGCATGACGGGACGGGATGGGGTGCTCCGACCGGTATTTATGCCATGCTGATTGCCGAGGACGGATTCACCGGTGCGCCTGCGGCAACCATAGAATTTGACGATACAGCATTTGCATGGGCTGATCTCGGCGAGCGCTGGCTGACATGCGAACAATATGTGAAGCCCTATCCGATCTGCAGATGGGCTCACGCGCCAATTGACGCCGTGCGAATGTTGAAGCGCCAATATGGCTTCTCGCATCACGATGTTGAACGCTTGGAGATAGCGACGTTCAGGAACTCTGCAGAACTCAACCAGAGCGTACCCACTGATACGACCATTGCACAGTATTCGATCAACTGGCCAGTTGCGGCCATGCTGGTGCGCGACCGCGTAGGGGTGGAAGAAGTCCTCCCCTCAAGTTTTGATGATCCTGAAATCATCGCGATGACGGCCAGATGTGAAGTGCGAATTGAACCGGAAATTGAAGCGGGTTTTCCGGCCCGCCGACAAGCGTCTGTGCAGATACGCCTAAAGGATGGCAGGGTTCTGGAAAGCGGACTGACGACAGCTTCTGGAGGCCCCGATCCCCAGCCCGACGAAGCTGAAGTGGTTGCCAAGTTCAGGGAGTTCGCCGCATCTGCCCTGCCCGAAAGCCGGGTCAGGGAGATTGAAGCCAGCGTGATGGCGCTCGATCAGCGGGATGCGGACTTTACCGCGCTGTTGAAGATCATGATTGCGTCCGGCGAAGGCGTCTGACCTTCTCAATTATAGAATCGGAGGATACCTCCTCGCGCATGTTCGGCCTGACCGGATACCGGTCATCTTGAGCATAATACAGTTTCCTGAGATCAAAGCTGCCTCACAGCACATTGGACATTTTTGATTTGCTCGCCTAATTGTTCACCAGTTAAACATTATTATGAATCCTGATTGTAGCCTGTTACACAATCTGCGAATGAATTGGGAAATCATCTCTTGGCAAAGACTGAAATATACGAGGATGGTCTTTCCCATGCCGCCAGTGCGGATGCGGGCCACACGCTTGACAGCCTGATCGGTTACAATCTCAAACGCGCCTATATGATCGTACAGGCTGATTTTCGCAGGGCACTGGGCGATGACGGGCTCACGCCGCGCATTTTCTCAGTTCTTTCTCTGGTTGTTGAGACACCGGGTATTACACAAAGTGAACTTTCCCGGATGTTGAGCATCGAGCGCTCCGGCCTGGTAGCGATCGTGGATCAATTGGAAAATGCAGGATTTCTCGAGCGCATTGCCGTGCCTGGTGACAGACGTATTCAGGCGTTATCTCCGACTGACAGCGGAAAGACAATGCATGCCTCCGTTTTGAAGCGGGTCCGTGATCACGAGGAAAGACTGTTCGCCGAACTCAGCGATGAGGAGCGTCGGCAAATTGCCTCCATATTGAGGAAGTTTCGCAGTTCCCGTGAAACGGACTAATCCTTCTTGTGGAAATCCGGCTCGCGCTTTTCAAGAAATGCCCGCAGTCCTTCCTTCGCACCTTCCGATGTCTGGGTGAGCGCTGTCGAAAGGCTCTCTGTGAAAAGGCCGTCCGAGCGGGACATGTCATTGATGCGGCTGATCGCCTGTATCATCAGGTAGTTGGAGAAGGGTGCATTATCGGCAATCTTGCGGGCAAGCTGTTTGGCAAGGGGCAGGGCATCGCCATCGCCAACACAATAATGGGCGAGACCAAGGGCGAGGCCTTCTTCGGCATTATAACGCCTGCCGGTCAGCATCATCTCACGCATTCGGTCCGCACCGATGATCCTGCCAACCCTGACGGTTGCCCCGCCACCAACAAAGATACCGCGCCGGCCTTCCGGAAGCTGGAAGCGTACACTGGGTTCGGCAATCCTGACATGGGTGGCTGTCGCGATCTCCATGCCCCCGCCTATGACGGCTCCGGCCATGGCCGACAAAACCGGCAGGCCCCCATATTCAATCAGGTCAGCCACCCGGTGCCAGTTCCGCGAATGGTAAATGCCCTCGATCGGTGTTCGGTGCTGGTGCTCTGAAAGATCAAGGCCGGAACAGAAATGCCCGCCATCGCCGGTCAGGATTACAGCGCGCACGCCCTCAGGCGGGTCGGAGAAGAATGCATCCAGTTCGCTGACGAGATCATCATTCATGGCATTGCGCTTGTCAGGCCGCGCGAAATTGAGAATGGCAATGTCATCCTCGATTTCCAGTCGGGTGACTTTCTGCTTCAGGATTTTTTTCTGCATTTTGCTGTGCTCCCCGTGCTGATCGTGGCACAATTTGAACCGTCGTCAGAAGTGTTAAATGATATAATTGTTATAGAGTATAGCAATCTGGTGTGCTAGCAAATAACTACTTTCATTGAAGTGGCAGCGCCGATAGACGCGACAACGCCTACGAAATGGGTATCGCAGGGAAGAAGGGAACAGGCAGTGGTTGATTTTTCGGCAGTTAAGGCAATTGATTTTCACACTCATGCGGAAGAGCCCTGCTGCGATCACCGCGATGATGGGTACAACGAATTCCAGGCCGGGATGGCGGCATACTTCAAAAATCCGGCAGGCGCGAAGGGCATGCTGCCAACCGTTCAGGATACGGCCAATTACTACCGCGAGCGCAACATTGCAGCAGTGATCTTTCCGGTTGATGCCGAGCGCGAAACCGGCTTCAGACGTTATTCCAATGAGGAAGTTGCGCAATTATGCGCAGAAAATGACGACATTCTGATCCCCTTTGCCTCGGTTGATCCGCACAAGGGCAAGGCCGGAGCGCGCGAAGTGCGCCGCTTGGTGCGCGATTTCGGTGTAAGGGGCTTCAAATTTCATCCGACGATGCAGGGCTTTTTTCCCAATGACCGGGAGGCGGCATATACAGTTTTGGAAGCCTGTGCCGAAGAAGGGGTGATTACGCTTTTTCACACCGGCCAGACGGGAGTTGGCTCGGGCATGCGGGGCGGCATGGGGATGCGGCTGAAATACTCCAACCCGATGCATCTTGACGATGTCGCCGTTGATTTCCCTGATATGAAAATCGTGTTGGCACACCCGTCTTTTCCCTGGACGGAAGAGGGTTTGGCTGTCGCGCAGCACAAGCCCAATGTGTACTTCGACATGTCGGGTTGGTCGCCGAAATATTTTCCGGAGATCTTCATCCGCTATGCCAATTCGATCCTGAAGAAGAAAATGCTGTTCGGCTCGGACTGGCCCGCCATCACCCCGGACCGCTGGCTGGCGGATTTCGAGGCAGCTCCGTTCAAGGATGATGTACGCCCGTTGATTTTGAAGGAAAACGCCCTGCGGCTTCTGGGAGAAACGGCCTGATGCACTTCAGGCTGTAATGCCTTTTGCAAAAGCCTAGTTGAACGCTCTGCGCGGTGAAAATCGGAGAATTGTGGTGCCCCCGGACGGACTCGAACCGCCGACCCCCTGATTACAAATCAGATGCTCTACCAGCTGAGCTACAAGGGCACGCTTCAAACATGCGGCAAGGGCGATTGCCCGTCAAACTGACTGCATGTCGAATACGGGCGAACCGATACCAGATTTATTGTGTCTGTCCAGACCGTTTTTTGATTGAGTGCTAAAAACCGGCACAAATGTAATTCCAATCCCTTGTTTTTCTGCTGTTTGGGGTCATCCGGCCTCATTTGGTTTAGGGCTTGTGCGAAACGCCATGGCAGATGGTCATTGGCAGTTTGAATGGCGTTAACCATGTTTATTGAAACTTTGTTAACCAGCCCCTGACGCCTTGCTTGAGGAAGGAAGGGCGGTTTAGGATCGGGGTGGATGCGGATCCGGCGGCCTTGCCGCGCAAATGAACCGGCATTGTGCCCGCTAACATCCTGAACAGGGGTTTGATCATGTTTCGCATCCGTAGTCTGTCTTTCAACAAGTACAAACGCACTTCCACGGGTCGCTTCTTCCAGGTGGCCCTGTTGGCTGCGTTGCTTTCTGTCGGATTTGTCGCGCCTGGCTTCCAGGCCACTAATGCAGACGCCGGAGCCAAACGCAGCGGAGTGAAAATAGGCGGCGCAAAGCGGATCAAGACGAGATCGCTTGGGCGGCCATCGGCATCCGGCGGACACCGTATGATGCGCTCATCTGGCACCCGGTCATCCGGTATGCGGATGGGCAGCCGCCAAATGGGAAAGGCATCGGGTGGAAGCAATCACGGTTCACGCACCTATACAACCCGCAAATCGGTTCTTGATGGTGGTCATCAAATGAAATCGGGCGGCAAGCGCAGGCTGGGCGGTCAGATGGCCCATGGCGGCAGCAAGGGCGGCAACAAGTTGCTCAATTCCAATCGGAACCGCAATTTCAATTCGAACACCAACAGAAACACCAATTCCAATACAAATGTGAACACCAACACCAATACGAACAATGTTACAGTGGAAAACAATATCCGGCTTAATATCGGCAACCGGCAACTCGCAAAAAGCCGCAGTGGTGTAAGCTTGTCTGCGAGCCAAAGGAATACCAGCACATTTCGCCAGATTGCCGGGGGCACCCGCACGGTTGTCACCAAGCGGCGATTGCGTGGCGGCGGTCAGCACTATGGTGGTGGCCGCGGAGTGGCAACGGGTTTCTCCGCAGGCGGACTGGTTGTAATTGCCGGGGCAGGGGCAGGTGCACAGGGTTCGGCGCAGATCGCCAATGATGATTGCGCATATGGCACTTACTGCACCATTGATCTCGGTGGTCCGAAAATCATCACCTATAATGATGTAGCGGATTACTACGAAGACGGGACCATAGATGAGGAAAACATCGATAACCTCAGCGATGAGGAATTGGAACGCAGATACGGTGCCAAATAGTCTCGAGTAATGAGGCACCGCAAAAGCCCTGGCCAACCTACCCGGCCGGGGCTTTTTTATGCGCCGAACAACCGGCTGCGGACAATGTAGAGCGATAGCGCAGCCGCGTTCGAGACATTCAGCGACTTGATCGCCCCGGGCATGTCCACGCGCGCAAGCGTTGTGCAGGTCTCCCGTGTTTTCTGCCGCAGGCCCTTGCCTTCAGAACCCAGCACCAGCGCGACCTTGTCGCCCCTGATACTTTTTTCAAGAACGTCAGGGCCTTCGCTGTCGAGACCAATCGTCTGGTATCCGAGTTGATGGAGTTCTTCGAGAGCTTCGGCGAGGTTGCGCACCTCGATGTGGTCAAGCATGTCGAGGGCGCCCGATGCCGATTTGGCAAGCACACCAGTTTCAACGGGCGAATGGCGCGAGGTGGTGATCAGGGCTCCGGCGTCCATGGCAACGGCAGAGCGCATGATGGCTCCCACATTGTGCGGATCGGTAACCTGATCAAGAACCAGCAGCAGCCTGCTTTTGGATATCTCGCTCAAGGGCTTGGCCTTGAGCGGCTCCACCTCCAGAACACAGCCCTGATGAACGGCATCCGACCCTACCATCTTGTCCAGATCCCTAGGATAGGTATCAGCAACCTCAATACCTGCAAGGGCTTCATCGCTTGCTTCAAGACGGGCTAGCGCATTGGGGGTCACAAACAGGCGAACCTTTCTGCGCTCCGGGTTTTCCAGCGCATGACGCACGGTGTGAAGACCATAAAGAAAATGTCGCGAGGGATCATCGGGCCCGAATTTCGGCTTGTCGGGTCGGTTGGCCTTCATTCCCCCCTTGCCTCCGGATTTCTGCGAAGCCTCGCGGCGTTTGCGACGCTTTTCGGCATGGTGCGAGTTATGCTCGTCACTCATGATTCTGCGTTTTGGCCGGTCGGATGGTTTGGATGGATTGTCGCTCATCCGGCCGCACTAACGCCGCATTACGGCAATGGTCAAGGTGAAACTTGTGGCCGCTTCGGCCCTCGCTGGAAAAACATGCGAAATTCAATGGGTAAACAGGTCAAAATGCACCAATTTTCACCAAAACGCATTTGCGATGTTGACAGAAAAGAGGCCGGGCGGCATAACCCGCCGCAGGCCGTGACACACGTGTTCCGGCCTGTTTCAGGTATTGCCTGAAAAGACTGTCTGGCACCGCCGATGCGTTTGGAGGAGTGTCCGAGTGGTTAAAGGAGACGGACTGTAAATCCGTTCGCTTAGCGTACGCTGGTTCGAATCCAGCCTCCTCCACCATCGGCGTGCCGGAACATTCAGCCGGGACATTTCGCAAGATATGTCTGACGGTTCCGCGGGTATAGCTCAATGGTAGAGCAGCAGCCTTCCAAGCTGAATATGCGGGTTCGATTCCCGCTACCCGCTCCAAAATTCCTATATTATTTCAATTCGTTAGATTTTCGCTGGCACCACGCTCCACGCGTATGGGTTGCGCTGGATAGCAACTGGATAGCAAATGGAGGGAAAAGTTGTGGATATCTGGAAATCTCTTCCCACACGATTCGCGTCAGACCATCGGACATTCCAGTCGGGCGATTCGCGGTGAAGTCTTCTGTCTGCGTCGGTCAAAATCCAATTAACCACCAATTGACCCATCTCGCGATGTGGAAGCGGGACGCTTGTCAATGGCGGATTGAGGTGGCGGGCCAACTCCTAAAAGTGATTGCAATGACGAGAAATGAGCAATGATTGCGCGATTTCTGGTGCCTGTTTCCAAAGTCGGTCATCTCCACCGCCATTTGATGCGCTAAATCTGGATTGCTACATCCCACATTGCCGCCGTCGGTTGGCATTAGGCCATGCTGCCTAAGGACTTTCGGCCTTTCAACGGCGTGCAATAACACTTCTGCAGTCTGCGCAATGAGGGCCTTCTGGGCATTGTCAGTGTAGCGTGACGCTTGAAATGGGGTTACCTACCGTCGTCACCCAGTATCTTCAAAGCCGCCGAAGCTGCGCCGAATCCATTGTCAATGTTCACCGTGACTATACCTGGGGCACAGCTGGACAATGCCGAGCTGAGTGCAGCTGCACCGCTTGCGGAGGCACCATAGCCTATGGACGTTGGCACCGCGATAACAAGCCCTGGTACCAGGCCTGCCAGAACTGAAAACAGCGCGCCCTCCATTCCAGCCGCTGCGATAATGACGCGGTAAGTTGCCAGTTCGTCGGCTACCGAAAGCAAACGCCAAAGACCTGCAACTCCAATGTCGGCGTAAGTCTGGGTTTCGATCCCACAAAATTCAAGTGTTCGCCGCGCTTCAGTTAAAACCTTCAGATCTGAAGTGCCAGCACAAACAAGGGCCACTTTCGCCTTTGTTGTTTCCCGTTCCTGAACCCCCCCAAAAAACGCAGTGCGAGATAGGCTGCAATAGTCAATCCTATGGTTTTCTTGCAAATGGTTGAATTGTTGTAGCGAGAGCCTGGTCAGCAACAGCCGATGGGAACGCAGTTTCGCTTCATTCAGTATCTGGTCCAGATGTTCGTCAGCCTTTCCCTCGCAAAAAACAGCCTCAGGTACGGTGGCACGTATCTGACGGTCCCAGTCAAATCGGACACTCGTAGCTTGGCTGGTCTTGTCATTAGTCATGCAGGAAAGCGGAACCTTTTCGATAAGGCAGAACACCGGAACCGCATCGTCAAGATTGCGATCAGCTCCATGAACATCCCCATGATCAGCAGCCAACCGCGATGATCATAGCAGATCGTTGGTTTTCCGTGACGTTGGTCGAAAACCCTGCACGACCACCGGATTTGCTCGGTCGAGACAAGCCATCCGTAGATGTTCGCCGCGCCGATCAGCATGATTGTCGCGGTGACGTGCCGCCGCCGGAAGCTTTCGATCACCGTCCAGAAATTCATGCTGCGATGCACGACAGCCCTAGAACAGCGAATAGAGCACCGCGCGCGGCGCTTCGGTCGGGCTCATGATGCTGCCCCAGATCCCGCCCAGATGATGACCGGTAGCAGAAGCGACGGAACCGCGCTGACGAACGCGGCCAGACTGCGCCCATGCCGGCGAACTCCGGGTCGCGCGGAAAGTTGCGCCGCTTTGCGATCACGGCGATGTAGGCCATCATCGCAAGCCCCATCAGCACGCAGCTGCGCAGCGCGCGCGAGACCGTCGCGACGGACACACTCGCCCTTTCGCGCCACCTCTTCGCATGTTCTGCTTCCGAGTCACGTCCGAACCTCTTGCAACTAGTTACATTCATTGTTACGCTCATCCATGACAAACTGTCAAGCTTCCAGTGAAAAAGAGCCTTATAGCCTCTGGTAAAATGGAAAAAATTATTGACGCATTATGCAAAAAATACAATCAATGAACAACTGCAAATAGTTTCATTTTTGATTGAAAATTTGGAGAATCGGCACAATGCAGAACGTCAAGCTCGACTACGGCGACAACAAGTTCGATGTGGAATTGCCCGCAAGCGCGACCGTTGTTCGGTTCGGTCAAACTTACCAGGATCCGCCCGCAGTCGATCGCTGTCGCTGCAGCCCGCGCCGCGCTGGCCGCTCCTGGCGGGCATGCCGCCACTCTCGGAATTGGCTGGTCCCGGACAAGACTGCGGCCATCGCATTTCCTGATCGTGTCAAAGGCGGTAGCCACCCACGGCGCACATCGCAAGGTCGCAATCCCTCTGGTCATTGAGGAGTTGCTCAAGGGCGGCATGAAGATCGAGAACATCACCCTGATCTGCGCGATCGGCCTTCATCGGATGAACACCTTACGAAGAATGGCGCGAATATCTGGGTGCAGAACTCGTTGATGAGTTCTGGCCCGACCGGCTGGTCAACCACGACGCAGAACAGTCCCGAGCTCCTGGATCTTGGGCAACGACGCCATGGGCAATGCAGTTGAATGCAATCATCGCTGATGGCAGAGGTCGATATCCCAATTGTCATCGGCCATTGCGCGGGCAATCCCTATGGCGGATTTCTCCGGCGGCCACAAGATGGTGGCGACGGGTATCACCGGATGGCGTTCAATTGCATCGCACCATGTTCCCAAAACCATGCACCGCGACGACTGGCTGGGCGCTTCACCAAAGGGCCAGATGCGCGATCAGTTCCAGTCAATCGGCAAAGCGATGGAAGACGGGATTGGCAAGAAGTTCTTTGCCGTTGATGCCGTGATCGGACAGTTTGCGGGTGTCTTGGGAGTGCACGCAGGTTCACTTGATTACGTAGAGGAGAAATGCTGGCCGCTTGCAAAAAGGCGTACAAACGTCGAACTGCCAACAAAAGATCCCGCTGACATTCTGGTGGTCGGCGTGCCCCGCAATTTCCACTATGGACCAGGCATGGGCTCGAATCCGGTTCTCATGGGATTGTCGCTGGGGGGGCAATTGTCCAGATGCTGGAAGGCGCTGCAAGGCCGGATCCAGTGCTCATTGCTGTTGCAAACCTGGATGGCTGGTTCAATGCGCGTTGGTTTCCTTCCTACGAGGAAACCTTCTGGCAGATGACGAAATACCCAAGGCAGGAAGACTATTTGCAGTCCGAGGAAGCCCGAAAGATGGCAATACATTCGGACTATACTTATGCTTATTCCAATTATTACACCTATCATCCGTTCCATGGAATGTCGATGTTGTCAGGAGGAGCTGTACCGACGAAACGATGTCAGAATGCTATCGATCCCTGTTCAATTGGCCGCCGTAGTGCCCTTGTAAGCATTCGCAACGACTTCTGAAACCGGCCTGCGGGCATCAAGCAGCAGGTGCGCATAGCGCTCCGTGGTGCTGGCCCGGGCATGGCCCAGATTCTCGCCGATCGCCTTCAGCGAGAAACCAGCATTGATCGCAAAAGAGGCGTAGGCATGGCGAAGATCGTGAATCGTGAAATCTGCTGATCGCTGCCTTGGCCATCACCTTGTCCCACGTGTAGGCCAGCGTCTTGATGTGCATGTCGCCATCCGGCGCGATCGGGAAGACGAAGATGCTCGTCCCGGCATGACGATGGCACCGCTCGAGGATCGTCATACAGTCATTTGACAGCGGGATAGCCTTGGGCCGGTTGGCACCGCCGGTCTTGTGCCTTGCAGGCGGCAACAGGAGCCTCTGGTTGTCCGCATCGACCTCTGACCATCTGAGCCCCATGATCTCGCCCTTGCGCGCAGCTGTATAGGCAATCAGGCGCAGGCAATCGGCATGGAGCGGATTGATCACCCTGGATTGTTCCAGTTCGTCCATCGCCGAGAACAGGCGTTTGGCTTCGTCCAGGCTCAGATATCGGTCGCGCCTGCCATCAGCGAGGCGTTGGACAGACTGACAAGGGTTCTTTTCCGCCATGTCGCGCGAGATCGCCCATCCATACATGGCGGACAGGCACCGCAAGGCGTGAACGGCGGCACCACGACCACCACGCACGGTAGGGCCGCGTTTGGGCTTGCGCCGCGCAGCTATGCCGTTGGCCACCGCGTGCTGAAATTGGACCAGTTGGTCACGATGCAGTTCGCGGAAGGGGATATGCCCCAGATGCGGGACAACGTGGTTGTAGAGATAACCCTTGTCGTTGAGCCAACTGCTTTCGCGCTTGTTGGGCCGGTCCAGTGGACCTTCTGTGAGATACCGCTCGACGAGCTCGGCAACAGTTGTCGCGTCCAGCCGTTCACGGATCTTCTTTTCATGGGGGAAGTCGCCAGTCGCGACATTGCCCAGCAGTTCCCGCGCCTTGATGCGCGCAGCCTCGGCTGTCCATGGATCGCCGTGCTTGCCAATGGTGAACCAGCGAAAGCGAGTGGAGCGGTCGCGGTATCCGATCACATAGACCTTGCGCCCGGTCGGATAGGCGCAGACGCAGAAGCCCTTCAGTTCGCTGTCCCAGAGCCGCGCCTTTCCCTTGACGGGCAGGGGCATGGCATCCACTGTCCGTTTGGTGATCCGGGCGATGTTCTTCTGTACTGCCATCTTGATCCATGAACCGGTGCTTCGTGTTGTTTCGAACCTACCCGCATCGTGGAATCCTGGATAGCAAATAGATAGCAGGCGGAACGAATTCGCGGCCATTTCGGGCCATTGCGAGCAGCTTCGGATGTCTCAGCATATCTTTGTAAGATGTTGATATAATGACACATTTCGTGGATATAAATGGATGCCTATGGAAACCGCTGGGCGAACTTCCAAGCTGAATATGCGGGTTCGATTCCCGCTACCCGCTCCAGATTTCTTTATATAAAACAATGAGATAAGCAATTGAAATGTCAGCAGGAATAAGGCTGATACTCTTTGCATTTGCCGCTATTCATAGTGTTTCATATCAACAACTTAGTAGCTCCAAAGCTTAAATTCCGTGCCAAAACCTAGACAAACACCTTATAACCCGTTGAAATAGAAACAAAGTCTTGAACGCTTCCAAGCTGAATATGCGGATTCGATTCCCGCTACCCGCTCCAGATTTTCCTATTGTTTCATCGCTCTGTTTCCTCAGGGAATATGGTTCGGCTGAACAGCCATGGGTTTCCATATTCTCATAGAAGGCCGCCGCCACTACTGTCGCCCCCTGCATGATGTGTTCGGGAACCCTCATCCAATTCGGAATAGAACGCCTTGTGATCGGCGAGAATGTGAATTTCGAAGGCGATGAGGCGTTCCTGCGCGAGCGCGATGTTGAGGTTATTGTCGCAAACGATCCTGATTGCTTTGAACTGACGGACTGCATCATCATCTAAAAGTCCGGGCTTTAGGCTGAGGATATTGCCGAGGAATGAGCAAGCAGGGTTTTAGCTGCGGACAATAAAGCCCTTTGGCGATGTGGTTCCTTACAAAATAAATGACAGCCAGTCCTGGTATCAGCGAGACAAGCGTCATGGCCATTACCAGTCCAATATCGGTTCTGAAGCCGTACAGCGAATTGATCGCCATGGTGATCGGCTTTCCGCCGGTTACCGTGAGGATTCGTGCAAATACGACCTCCACCCATGAAAACATGAAGCAGAAAAACGCGGTTACCCCGATGCCCGGCGCGATCAGCGGCAGCAACTGCCTGATAATGAAATCGCGGCAAGTGATACCCGTCAAGGAATGGCGGTTTCATCCAGTTCCTTCGGTACGGCGGAAATGAAACTTTCCAGAATCCAGATCGCAATGGGGATATTGAAAACACAATGCACCAGCGCAATGCCAACCGGCGAGTTCACCAGTCCGGCCTTGGCAAACAGAATGAAAACCGGCAAGGTCAAGCACCACCGGCGGCGTGATGCGGAAGGCAATCAGCAGCAGAAACACATGCCTGTCACCGGTAAAGCGGTAGCGCGAAATCGCATAGGCTGCAGGCAATGCAACAAGAATGGTGACGAACAACATTGAGCGTTACATAAACCAGTGAATTGACGATCGATCCTGACAAGCAGGGGTGAGTTCAGGATATTGCGGAAGTTGACGAAACTGAATTGCCCTTGGGAGATGTCGTTCCGTGGCAGGGTCGAGGTGAAGCTGAGGACCAGCATTTGGATAAACGGCAACAAAATGAAGCGGCCGCAGCGCAGGAAGCAAGCTCGTTGCAGCGATTTTCAGCCTACCTTTGAATGAAACATTGCGCACCACTATGCCTGTGCCTCCCGCCTGCCGTTGCTGGCGGTATTCATGATCGTTTTGAACGACCATGCGACGGCAAGGACAATCACGAAATAGATGACCGAGCGCGCAGCAGCCGGGCCGTAGTCAAATGCGGCGATTTCCTCTCCCAGGTCCAAGTGACAGGAACGTGGTTGCGTGGTTCGGCCCGCCGGCATTAACCCGGAATGCCTCGGTATAAATCATGAAACTGTCCATGAAACGCAGCAGCAGTGCCATCATCAGCACACCGCTCATCTTTGGCAATTCGACAAATCGAAAGACCTGAAGGCGTGATGCGCCATCAATGGCGGCAGCCTGATAATAGGCAGGTGAGATGGTCGAAAGGCTTGAATAGCACAGGATGACGACAAGTCCGATCCAGTGCCATGTATCCATGGCGATCAGTAATATCCAGGTGTGAAAGGCGTTGAACTTGTAGTCGAAATCAATTCCGAGTCACTGCAAGCATCTTTCCGCCAAAGCCCTCGGGATTGCCCAGAAAACTTACCCACATGGAGGGTACGGTGTTCCATGGAACCATCAGCGGCAAAGCAAGCATCATCAGCATGGCAGTTCGCAACATGCCCTGTTCGGGGCAGCAGACAGGGCGATGAAAATTCCCAGCGGGATCTGGATGCGCAAGACGATGGCAGAAAACAGCAGGCTTCGGGCGAGGCTTTCGATAAACCGTTGGGAGGACAGGATTTCGCGATACCACTCGGTGCCGACCCAGTAGCGGTCTTCCAGAGTGAAAATGTCAAAGAATGAATAGTTGAAAATGGTCAGCAGCGGCAGCACACCAACAAAGGTGAGCACCCCAAGTGCCGGCAGCATCAGCCACCAGGCTGAATTGGATCTGGTCTTTGAAGCCCCCTGATCAGACAAGTCATGCCATCATGTTTGTCGAGTGTCACCGCAAACCGGACATAGCCGGATTGCCATTCATTCTGATGTTTAAAAAAGGGGGCCAAAACAGTTTGTTCCGGCCCCCTTGGCAGATTTTCACAGAAGCTTTCTACTTAGCGTTTTTTCGAACGCCCATCTGCTTACTGCCAGCTTTTGATCAGCTCATCATAAGCGATGGTTTCACCGGCAGGCTTTTCGTTATCCAGCTTTGGGATAAGGTGCACCCGGCTGCTCAAGCCAGTAGGATGCTTCCTGTGGCTCGTTCATTTTAGGACCGATATCGCCCTGTACGCCTGCGCGCTCAAGACGCTCAAGAACTTTTTCCTGAGCTTCACAGAGGGCATCCAATGCTTCCTGTGCAGTTTTTGCACCGGACATGGCATCACCGATGTTCTGCCACCACAGCTGAGCCAGCTTTGGATAGTCAGGAACATTGGTGCCGGTTGGTGACCACTGAACGCGAGCTGGTGAACGATAGAACTCGATCAGACCACCGAGCTTGTCTGCACGATCGGTAAAGTGCTGAGAGTTGATTGTGGATTCACGGATGAATGTAAGACCAACATCAGATTTCTTCAGGTCAACGGTTTTGGAAGTCACGAACTGTGCATAGAGCCAGGCAGCTTTTGCACGATCAACCGGTGTTGATTTCATGAGCGTCCATGAACCGGCATCCTGATAACCGACTTTCTGGCCGTCTTTCCAGTAAACGCCATGCGGTGAAGGAGCCATACGCCATTTTGGCGTGCCATCCTCATTCATGACCGGAAGGCCAGGCTCAACAGTTGCAGCGGTAAAGGCTGTGTACCAGAACATTTGCTGGGCAACATTGCCCTGTGCAGGGATTGGGCCGGCTTCACCAAATGTCATACCTGCAGCTTCCGGCGGTGAGTACTTCTTCAGCCAGTCAATTGCCTTTTCAACAGCATAAACGGCAGCAGGCGTCATTGGTTGCACCACCGCGTGTAACGCAAGAACCAACAGGCTGTGAGTTTTCGTTGACGCGAATACCCCATTCATCAACCGGCAGACCCGTTTGGCTCACCAACGTCACCCATGCCTGCCATGGACATCCACGCATCGGTATAACGCCAGCCGAGTGACGGGTCTTTCTTGCCGTAGTCCATGTTGCCATAGACTTTGCCTTCAACACCAAGACGGGACAGATCACGACCGGTGAAGAATTCAGCGATATCCTCATAAGCAGACCAGTTTACCGGAACGCCAAGATCATAGCCGTATTTGGCCTTGAAGTCGGCCTTGTTCTGCTCGTCGTTGAACCAGTCATAACGGAACCAGTAAAGGTTCGCGAACTGCTGGTCAGGCAACTGATACAGCTTGCCGTCAGGTGCGGTTGTGAACGATGTGCCGATGAAGTCATCAACATCCAGACCCGGATTGGTGACATCCTTGCCTTCGCCTGCCATCCAGTCTGTCAGGTTGCGCACCTGCTGATAACGCCAGTGTGTACCGATCAGATCGGAGTCGTTGACATAGCCGTCATAGATGTTCTCGCCTGACTGCATCTGGGTCTGCAGTTTTTCAACCACATCGCCTTCACCGATCAGGTCGTGCGTGACCTTGATGCCGGTAATGGCAGTAAAGGCAGGCGCAAGAACTTTGGACTCATATTCATGGGTACCGATGGTTTCGGAAACCACCTTGATTTCCATGCCTTCAAATGGTTTGGCAGCATTGATGAACCATTCCATCTCAGCTTTTTGCTCAGCTTCGGAAAGAACGGACAGTCCGCCAATTTCCTCTGCCAGAAACTTCTCGGCCGCCGCCATGTCAGCATGGGCATAGCCCGTTGCCAACATGAGGGCCGCAAAGGCCGTCGTGTTAAGTAGAAGATTTCGCATAGTATTTCCTCCCTTTAGAGTTTATGCGCGTTGAAGAGATGAAATTTGGGGCTTCATCTCCATTTCAGTTGGAATCACACTGTTTTGAAAACGCCAACGGCGTAAACCAGTGAAATTCCAAGAGCCCACCACAGATTGGGTCCAACAAGACCCAACCATGCGAGATGGATAAAGGCGCTGCCAAGCAGCGATATGAAGAGGCGATCGCCCCGGGTTGTTTCGAACCGCAGGATGCCGACCCGCGGATTTCCGCCGGGCGAAAAATACTCCCAAACACCCATGGCGATCAGCAGTCCGATAATGCTCGCCCAGAAAAGGAAGGTGGGCAAGGTCCAGGCCATCCATGACAAGATCCATGATTCTTCCTCCCTATACCCGGCCCAGGGCAAAGCCCTTGGCGATGTAGTTGCGAACAAAATAGATAACCAGTGCACCCGGGATGATGGTCAGTACACCGGCGGCGGCAAGCACGCCCCAGTCAACGCCCGAAGCGCCAACGGTTCGCGTCATGATGGCGGCGATCGGTTTTGCATCAGTTGTTGTCAGGGTGCGGGCGATCAGCAGTTCCACCCATGAAAACATGAAGCAGAAGAAGGCTGCGACACCGATTCCCGATGCAATCAGCGGCGTGAAAATCTTCACGAAGAATTTCGGAAACGAATAGCCATCGATATAGGCGGTTTCATCGATTTCCTTGGGAACGCCGGACATGAAGCCTTCAAGGATCCAGACGGCCAGCGGCACGTTGAACAGGCAGTGTGCCAGGGCCACGGCGATATGTGTATCGATCAGGCCAAAGGCCGAATAAAGCTGGAAAAACGGCAGCACAAACACCGCGGCCGGTGCCATGCGGTTGGAAAGCAGCCAGAAGAACATGTGCTTGTCACCAAGGAACCGGTAGCGCGAAAACGCATAGGCTGCCGGCAGCGCGACAGAAATCGAAATGATCGTGTTCATGCCGACATAGATCAGCGAGTTGATATAACCCGTATACCAGGACGGATCAGTGAAGATCACCATATAATTGTGCAAGGTCGGATTTGCCGGGAAACAGCGTAAAGGTCGACAGAATTTCCTGATTGGTCTTGAAGCTCATATTGATGAGCCAATAGATCGGCAGCATCAGGAACAGGATGTAAAGACCCGGCACCAGCCAGCGCGAAATGCTCTTTTTGGCAAAGCGATTGCTGGCGCGCACATTGCTTGTGTCGATCGACTATTGACCGTTCCAGCCATGTACTCGCCAGTCGACTGAGAATTCGGTTTTTTGCTTGACTGGTCATCAGTCTTCCACCCTTGCATCCGGTTTATCGACACCGACATTGCTCATCACCGTGAAGAACACATAGCAGACGGTCAGAACCATCAATTGGTAGACGAGTGACATTGCTGCTGCCGGGCCAAGGTCAAACTGGCCAACCGCCTGCTTCACAAGATCAATCGACATGAAGGTGGTCGAATTGCCCGGTCCACCACCGGTCAGCACGAACGGCTCGGTATAGATCATGAAGCGAATCCATGAACCGCAGCAGGAAGGCGATGATCAGAACGCCGCGGATTTTCGGCAGTTGGATATAGCGGAAAACCGACCATTTGGATGCGCCGTCGATCTTTGCCGCCTGATAATAGGCTTCCGGGATTGAAACCAGACCCGCATAGCAAAGCAGCACAACAAGGCTGGTCCAGTGCCACACATCCATCAGAATGATGGTCACCCAGGCATCGAAAATATTGCTGGCATAATTGTAGTTGATGCCGAGTTGGTCGAGGGAATATCCCAGCAAGCCGATATCGGCGCGGCCGAAAATCTGCCAGATCGTGCCAACCACGTTCCAGGGGATCAGCAGGGGCAGGGCCATCAGAACCAGACAGACCGGAACCCAAATGCCCTTTTTGGGCATGGTCAGGGCAATGGCGATACCAAGCGGTATTTCGATCGTCAGGATGATAGTGGAAAACATCAGATTTCGGCCAAGCGCATCCCAGAACCGATCCGATCTCAATACATCCTGAAACCATTCGGTGCCGGCCCAGAAAAACTGGTTGTTGCCGAACGTATCCTGCACGGAATAATTGACCACCGTCATGATCGGAATGATGGCACTGATGGCAACCAGGATGAAAACCGGAATGACCAGCAGCCAGGCCTTGTTGTTATAGGGCTTGTCCATGCTCAGCCTCCCGCTCTGACGAGATGTGAATTCTCGTACACATTGATTCTGTCGGTCTCGAAATGACATGGTTGGATCGGCCGGAACCGGCTCACCTTCTTTCAGTACCGCATTGATCGGCATGACCTTCCAGATTTGCCCGCACGATCTTGAAGCGACCGATGTTCTCCACTGCATCGATCGCACCGGCATGCCCTTTCCTGTCTGACGACAGCGAAACGAATTCAGGACGAATGCCCAGTTCGATATTGCCGCCCGATAACTTGTAACCGCGCGGCAGATCGATCTTGGTGTTGCCGATACTGGCCGTTTTGCCGTTGAATCGTGCATGGCAGAACATTCATGCCCGGTGAGCCGATGAAATAACCGACAAATGTATGTGCCGGTTCATCGAACAGTTCTTCCGGCGTACCGATCTGAACGACTTCACCTTCATACATCACCACAACCTTGTCAGCGAAAGTCAGCGCCTCGGTCTGGTCATGGGTCACATAAATCATGGTGTGGCCCAACTGGCGGTGAAGGTCCTTCAGCTTGGTGCGCAACTGCCACTTCATATGCGGGTCGATGACCGTCAGCGGCTCATCAAACAGGATCGCATTGACGTCGTAGCGCACAAGACCGCGGCCCAGCGATATCTTCTGTTTTTCGTCGGCGGTCAGCCCGCGCGCCTTCCTGTCAGCCTTGTCGGAAAGATCGAGAACCTCGATCATCTCGCTGACGCGTTTGGTGATTTCATCCGAGGACACCCGGCGGTTGATCAGCGGAAAAGCCAGATTCTGGCGCACGGTCATCGTGTCGTAGATGACCGGAAACTGGAAAACCTGAGCGATATTGCGCTCTTCGGGCTGCAGATGGGTTACATCCTTGCCGTCGAACCGGATATGGCCCTTGGAAGGAACCAGCAGACCGGAAATGATGTTCAGCAGGGTGGTCTTGCCGCAGCCGGATGGCCCCAAGCAGCGCATAGGCGCCGCCGTCTTCCCACTCATAGTCGATTTCCTTGAGTGCGAAATCCGCATCCGTCTTCGGATTCGGATAGTAGGAATGGGCCAGTTTGTCGAGCGTGATACTTGCCATGACCTGTCCTCAATTCTCCGACTGTCTAAGCTGTCGGGGCGGAAACGAGGTTGCCGTTGTGGTCAAATATGAAAAGGCTCTTCTGATCGAGATAGGCAGGAAGATCATCACCAATCTCCGACCCGGTGCACACCGTGCATCAGCGCCACCAGGTGGGCGCCCTTCACTTGCAGATGGATGAAGCTCTCGGAACCGGTGATTTCCGTTGTCGAAACCCTGCAATCGAGTTTCATCGCCTTGCCGCGCGGCTTTTGCAGCAGCATGTGATGCGGCCGCACACCAATCGTGTAGTCTCCATCGGCAAGGCCGGAAACATTCTTGGGAACCTCAATGCCGTTGCCATTGAAAATGAACTTGCCAGCCGGTTTTTTTCACTGGCAATACGTTCATTGGCGGATCAGAAAAGGTTTGCGCAGTCAGCAGGTCTGATCGGACGATTGTAGACATCGATGGTGTTGGTCGAACTGTGTTACCCGCCCTCGTGCAAGGTTGCGGTTTTGCCGCCCAACAACAAGGCCTCCTGCGGCTCGGTGGTCGCGTAGACAAAGATCGCGCCGGTCTCTGGCAAAGATTTTCGGCAGTTCAACCCGCAACTCCTCGCGCAGTTTGTAGTCGAGGTTTGCCAGCGGTTCATCGAGCAGAACCAGTTCGGCATCCTTGACCAGGGCCCTTGCAAGGGCCGTGCGCTGCTGCTGGCCACCGGAAAGATTGAGCGGCATCCGGTCGAGATAGGGCGTCAGCTTCATCAGTTCGGCCGCTTCACGGACGCGGCGGTCAATCGTTGCCTTGTCGACGCCAGCAACCCGCATGGGCGATGCGATGTTCTCGTAAACCGTCATGGCCGGATAATTGATAAACTGCTGATAGACCATCGCCACGTTGCGCTTTTGCACCGGCACCCCAACCACGTCACTGCCGTTCATCAGGATGCTGCCCGGATGTCGGGCGGTCAAGACCGGCCATCAGCCGCATCAGCGAAGTCTTGCCTGCCAGGGTCGGTCCGAGCAGAACATTCACCGAACCCTTTTCAAGCGTACATCGTCACATCACTGATGTGCAGGGAATTCCCGACCTTCTTGCTGACATTTTTCAGTTCCAACATCGAACAATTCCTACTCCGCTGCAAGGTTTTGCAGGTGTTTGTTGCTTGTCCATGAAGGCCTGCAGCCGGGCCATCTGTGCTGTTCGTAAAGCGAATTCCGAGCTTGCTGCGGCGCCACACAATGTCATCCGCGGTCTGCGCCCACTCATGACCGGATCAGGTAATCGCACTTCCGCCTCGAACAGACCGTGACCAAAATCCTCGCCCAAGATCCGTTGCGGAATTGGCACTTCGTCGAGAATTTCAAAGAGTTTTCGGCCATAGGAGCGCACAAGCGCTCGCTCTGAGAGGCCCCAGAAACGGATATTGCTCGGCTGACGCTTCGTCATCAGATCAGCCAGTCCGCTGACACCGAATTCACCACCGGGCAGCACACTGTCCCTGGTCCAGGGAGCGCCCTTTGTGCCAATCGCATCGGCGATCTTTTCCAGCATCGCTTCCGCCAGGCGGCGGTAGGTGGTGATCTTGCCGCCAAAGACGTTGATCACCTTTGGATCGTCCGCTTGCTGCCATCCGTACGCAGCACATAGTCGCGCGTGGCTTCCTGAGCCTTGGAGGCGCCGTCGTCGAACAAGCGGGCGGACCCCTGAATAAGTCCAGACGATATCGTCTCGGGTCACCGGTTCGCTGAAATACTCGCTGGCACCCTGCGCACAGATAGTCGATCTCCTCCGGTGAAATTTGCACGTCGCGAGCTTGCCCTCGTAATCCTGATCGGTCGTGCCAATCAGCGTGTAGTCCTGTTCATAGGGGATGGCAAAGAAATATCCGCTCGTCCGAATTCTGGAAGAAATAGGCCTTCGGGTGCTCGAACTTCTTGCGAATGACGATGTGACTGCCCTGCACCAGGCGGACATTATGGGCATCATTCTTGCCGAAGGACAGCTGAAGAATTTCATCGACCCACGGGCCACCGGCATTGACAACGCACCTTTGCGCGAGACGGTCCGATTGGTCCCGTTGTCGCTGACTGCGATCTTGATTTCCCAATCATCATCCGATCTTTCTGGCCGACACCACCTTGGTGCGCGTATGAATTTCAGCGCCCCTTGCCTTGGCATCCATGGCGTTCAGCACCACAAGACGGGCATCGTTGACCCAGCAGTCGGAATATTCAAAGGCCTTGGAAAATTCCGGTCTTCAGTGGTTCACCGGCGACATCGACTTCTAGGTCCAGCACTTTTGTGCCCGGGCAGAATTTTCCGTCCGCCCAGATTGTCGTAGAGAAACAGACCGAGCCGCAACAGCCAAGCCGGGCGCATGCCCTTGTGATGAGGCAGGACAAACCGCATTGGCCAGATGATGTGCGGCGCCATGTTCAACAGAACTTCGCGCTCGATCAGTGCTTCGCGAACCAGCCGGAACTCGTAATGCTCGAGATAGCGCAAGTCCGCCATGAATGAGTTTGGTCGACCAGGAGGAAGTGCCGGAGCCAAGATCGTTCATCTCCGCCAGGCAGACGGAATAGCCACGGCCTGCTGCATCGCGGGCAATACCGCAGCCATTGATCCCGCCACCAATGACGAAGATGTCGAAAACTTCTGGACAAAATTTCCTCCCGGAAATCGGCATGCACTTTCCTCAATAGTGAAACCTCAGATCAGAAAAAACGAAAATGAAACGAATGTCAAACGAAATTAATATCGAAGGTATGAAAAGAGCATCGCCTTGACACTCGGTTACTACGGTTAGTCCGTAAGGTTCGAGCATAGCCATTCGGCAGCAATTGCTTGCCTCAGGTGATTGTCAGCAGCGTGCCGACTTCAATCAGCCGCACTTCATTTTCCAGGCACAGATTGCGTACGGTTTCGCTCGCGCAAAAATCGGTCACGAAAGTATTAACCTGCGAAATATGGGCGATGCGCACCGGTGCAGTGCGTTCAAACTTTGTGGAATCAGCAACCAGAATGACATTGCGGGCATTCTCGATAATTGCCTGCGCCACCTTCACTTCGCGAATATCAAAATCCAGAAGCGCTCCGTCATGATCAATGGCGGATGCGCCGATGACGGCATGATCAACCTTGAACTGGCGGATGAAATCCACCGCCGTCTCGCCGACAATCCCGCCATCGGTGCTGCGCACCACACCGCCGGCCATGACGACTTCGAACTTTGGGATAGACCCGTAACCGGTTGGCAACATTGATGTTATTGGTAATGGCCATCAGCTCGGCATGGTCGAGCAAGGCTTCGCTGACGGCCTCGGTTGTTGTGCCGATATTGATGAACAGGGAAGATTCGTTCGGGATGAGCGCCGCAGCTGCCTTGCCGATTGCGGTCTTTTCCAGCGCAGCAATCTTGCCGCCGGTCTTCATATTCGAAATTGGCAACGCCGGAGGGCAGTTCCGCGCCGCCATGGATGCGCGTCAGCAGTCTTTGCTCGCACAAGGTCATTGAGGTCCTTGCGGATGGTCTGGGGTGTAACCTCAAACCGTGCGGCAAGATCATCGACCAGCACCCGCTCCTCGATCTTGGCGACTTCGAGGATTTGCTCATGGCGTGGGCTGAGATACATGAAGCGCTCGCTGGATTACCGATAGTTTCGAATTGCTTTCGTTTTGATTATAAGCGAAAGCGATTGAAACTCAATTATGGTTTCTGATCAAACCCTGTTCCATCAACTGGCAAGTTCAATCGCCAACTTCTTCAGGTCGTATTCCTTACCCAGCAACTGCGCGCCCTCCTTGGATAAATGGCCTTCGTCACGATACATGATCGTGCCATCGCGGAGCGCATCGCAGGTTTGATCATCGCATATTAGCTGATCGAGGCGAAGAACCGGGACGTAGTCATTGATTTTCGAGATAAATTCATAGCCCACGCGGTTTTTTATGCCGTCAGCAGTGGCGAAATCGCAATAATCTTCCGCATAATTGTATATAATCGATTTTTTCACGCATTCGCCTGTGTTGATGCCGGATGCTGGAGTCGGGCTGACGACTACAACCTGCTTATTCAGAACTTCGAATCTTCTGTACTGTCTCCAGAAACTGTTTGACCAGCAAATCAAGGTTGTCGCCCGCAGGCACATTCTTCCCATCCCGCAGTTCCATCGCCGATTTTGCAGTTGCAAATGGTGAGGACATGACAACCGTTTCAAGCTGAACGTTTTCGCTTAGGTATTTCAATGCTTGATCGTTGTGCTGCATACATTCCTGGCGCCAACCTGACCCGCGCTTGTTGTCAGTCTTGACAAGGCCCAGTATGGGCGCGCAACTCGCCATGGTTTTCATGATGATAGCGCCACTTGTAGCGCTTTGCTTGAAGGCCTCAAACAGGTGCATGGCAAAACTGTCACCGAACAGCATCAGCGACGGTTCGCCGCTTCCGAAAATACAGGAATCTTTGAAGTTCTGGTCCTCCATGTCATTTTTCGCGCAAATCCTGTAATTTTTATGATGGTTGGTGAGCCTGCGTTCAATTTCGCTGTTTTCTTTCGCCATGGCCCTTGAGTTGAAACCTTTCTGGTTGATCACAAGAAGACTTAACAACGTTATTGCGACGATTGAAGCCAGAGCTGTCCCAAACAAACTGCGATAATCCGCGAGCAAAGGCTCGGGGCGACTCCTGAACGGTTGTTCGACAAAACGCCATGACAAGAAGGCCAGCATCAACGATGCCACTGCCAGGATACCCATCAATGTTTGAGTTGGTTCATCAACACTGCGTATTCGGGCAAACGCGAACAGGGGTTGGTGCCACAAGTATGCGCTGTAGCTCACAAGACCGATCCAAACAAAAGGTCTCATGGACAGGATGGTTGTAGCCGGCGTGCTTGGTCCGCCGAACAGGATAATCAGAGCTACGCCCAAGACGGGCATTAGCGTGTAAAGTGATGGAAACGGAGTTGAAGCATCAAAAAGAATAATCGGGGCAACAACCAGTGTAAGCCCCAAAAGGCCAAGCGCAGAATTGGCTCCCTGGGGCTTCTTGAACTGGATCAGGGCACATAATGCACCGACTTGGAGTTCCCATACTCTGGTAAACGGCATGTAGAACGTAAATGACGGATCGATGTTGATAAGAACCACACAAAAAATGAGACTTGCCAATCCGATAGCAACCGAAATCTTTGCGAAAGTTGCGGTTCCGAAACGCCAAAAATAGGCAGCAACCAGCGGGGCAAAAATGTAATATTGCTCTTCTACCGCAAGACTCCAGGTATGGAGCATAGGCTGCAGTTCCGCAGCTGGAGCGAAATAGTCCTCGGCATTGTAAAAGAAGACATTGGACAGAAAAAAGAGCGTGTGAATTATACTGTCTGCATAGCTGGTGAACTCTGTCGGCAGCATCCATATCCATGCAAACGGTATTGTGCAGGCAATGACCAGAAGAAGAGCAGGAAGAATTCTCCGAACGCGGCGCTCGTAGAATTTCACGATACTGAACCGGTCCTGATCCAGTTCATTGAGAAATATTGTGGTAATCAGATAACCACTTATGACAAAGAAGACGTCCACCCCGACATAGCCGCCGCTAAATATCTCAAAGCCGGCGTGAAAAAGGATGACCGGCACGACTGCGACCGCACGCAATCCGTCAATATCTGCGCGATAATTCATGAAACCCCACTAATCCGATATCCCCCAGATGAGATTTTCTGATACGGTGAGATTGGCATAATGGTCTCCTTTTCCAAGTCTGAAGCGCGTGCCAGCCTTGTCTGGCGGGTTTTTCGCTGCTTGTGGCGACGTGCAGGGTATTTTCTCCGCGACTTCTGATGAACTTCAGACGCAATTGCGCATCTGCGTTCGCTGCGCCCGAGATGGAATGGGTACACAATCATGCCGTCTGTCGTGGTGCTTGCGCCTTTGCCTTCAAGGCGGAGATTGTCGCCAGCATCTCGACCCATAGATCGCGCGCAACCGCGACCTCTGCCAATTGCAGGATAATAGAACGGGCGTGACGGATGGCCTTTGCGCCGATCTTGATCAGTCGATCGCGCAAGCTGGTCAGCGACCAGTCTGAAATAGCATTCGGCAACACCAAAGTGCGCAGGAAGTTGGCGAGATTGTAGGCCAGCGCGTGAAGCTGCAGCCGGACAGCGTTGGACTTGAAGGTCTGGCAAGATAGCCGCGTCCATTTGAGGGCGTGCTTGCCTTCCTTGATGTACTGTTCGGCGGTTCCACGCCGGTTGTAGAACTCATAGAGGCGCTCATCCGATCCCGTCAGCATGGCGACGACAAAGCCAACCCGAGGGAACAGTTCACCGGGATGCCATTCCACCTTGGCTACGACCCGACTTGGCTTGCTCCAGCTGTTGGCCTGATAGGTGAAGTTGGCATAATGACGTTCTACGTTGTTGGATGGGCGACCTGGCCTGCGCTTGAGCAGCCAGGGCAATGCGACGCTCCAAAACCTTGTTGGCTCGCAACCGGATGGCATAGCCGAACTCATTGGCTTTCAGATAGTCGAAAAGTTCTGGAATGGCGAAGGCGGCATCGGCGCGCAGATATCTGCGCCACAGGCCAGACCAGCGTTAGCGCTTGATAACTGGATCAAGCACGCTCTGCCATTCATGGGCGCTGTGAACATTGCCGGGGCGAAGCGCACATCGTCTCCAGGCCTCCGAACTAGTTGAAGACAAACAGCGGATGATAACAAGTCTACAACCGAAATGGCCGTTATAGGCGGAGCCTTCCTGGTTGCCATGAACCGGGATTTCGGAACTTCGATATCCAGGATCAGATTGGGGAGTCTGCGCAACCGTCGAATCCGATCAATCCATCTGCCGGAAAGATCGGCCAACGCCGCAAGGTTCTTCGCAATGCCGTCAGCGTACTGGTCTCGAACCGTCCCATCTGGCTTTCTGACGCGACGCGACGATCGAAGTCCCGCCCGCCGCAATCAATCGCATCACCGGATCACGAGAAAGCGTCCAGCGTCATTGACGTCGTCATATCCTGCAATACGGCCAAACACTGATTGGCGGAACATGGCTGTGGGTCCCATGACGTGAGTTCTGGCCGGTACGATTGTCACGCAGTTTTCATGAGGTTATCGCTCAAACCCAGCGCATCGTCCAGTTCACGAAACAACAACAATCCGCCATCCGAACTGAGCTTGGCACCGTGGAACTGGAGCTTCAATCGTGGTCAAATCCAACCGTCAAAGGCGATGAAATCGATTCACCCGCTACATCACCTCGGAAACTCCGGCATTTCGTCCACCTAGTGCATTGATTTGCTTCAGCAAACCAGAATCCATCAGGCCCATCTTGTCAACCCATTTGGGATATGCGGGCTTATACCATTTTGAGATAGGTTGATTTATTGCTATTCTGATTTTCGACTTCGAACTGTTTCCAGATTTGAGGATGACCCAAATCGGAGTACAAGTTTTCCAATCCATTATTTTCAACAATCGCCCGGGAAAATGATCTCAGCCACGGCTTCTTGCGGACTTCCTGTTCCAGATAAAAAGACGTTTAGAGCCTGTCCCATATCAAGCAAGGTTGCCTCAGGAAACATCAAAGCCAGTCTTGTTGAAAACCAGAATGCGAGCGCTCCACCGGATTGAATTAACACAACCGGTTTTTTGTCCCTATTCGCCTCGAGGAATGCTGATATTTTGGTAAAAACCTCTTTACGGATAGTGTGAGTATTTTTGTCGGGGATCATCAAGTGTTGAAAATTGCCAAGTCCGGTCCGGTCTGAAAAGTCAGAGAATTTTCCCGGTCCGACAAGCAATACTGGCCGGTCGCAAATGGTCTTCATTAAGGAATGTATGACCGCTGACAGCCCATCTCTTGAAATCGTTCCGTCCCAGAACCTGGTGATTCCCGGCAACTGATTGTTTATTGCTCGTAGATTGTTTATGTGGTGATCAAAGTTTGGTATCATCGGCAGGGCGGCATCGCCAATAACAACAGGATATCCAGAAAGTGCCAAACCAATATTTGTATCGCTTAGCCATTTCCTCGTATCGAGCCAACTGAAAAACTCCTGAAAAAAAACCTTCAGAAAAATTCCCGTTTTCAGGCCATAATATCCTGGCATATCTGCAACCCCAGAGCAAATTTTTGTGCCTTATTTAGCCTTAAAAATCCCGAATGTTCTTCCATTATCGATATTAGTTTTTCCACCGCTGCCAGACTATCCCACAATCCATGTGGTAGCTTGGCGAACCGAGTAGGTATTCCCGCATTGATCCTTGAAACGAATTCATCAAAGCCGGGTGCAAAGAAATGAAACTCCACCGAATCAACCACTTCAAGATGCTTCTGCGATTGCCCAGCTGGCGGGCTCGCCGTGGAGAGACAAGCGGCGGCTGAACAGGTTTGGAAACAAACATCGTCACACCCCTTTTGGGGTTTATGTCATGTTTGAAGGTTTTCAGGAAATCGTCCAGATTGGCATTCTTGATTTTGTTGCCGTTCCTCAAATGCTCATTGAGTTGTGTCGTATTCCCGTCTTCGTAAAGAGCTGCAAATACCGTTGGGTCGAACATCGGGTTGGGCATAAGACCATTTTCGATGCCGATGGAAAAAAAAATGCTGCTCGGGGGTAAACTGGGAATTGTCTAAAAAGTGAACCGTAGTTCTTGATATAAGTCTCCTCATCAAAAAAGACCTTGCTTTTTGAATTATTAATTAACCAATTCAACAAATTCATTATTATCCCCCAGCTATTTTCGATCTTCGGCTTTTATCTGGTTACCACCAAAACCTTACCTGTCAACGAATTCAAGTTGCAAAAGGTTCATGGCCCCATTCGTTATTTCAGTCATTCAGCGCCTTCGACGATCGAACGCTTTCCTCATAGTATCTGGTCGGCTTATTTAAACGACCGGGGCGCCTGCAGAGAGGTTGTTGTTGGTCAGAAAAACCTTCATGCAAAATGCTATTCTAATGGATACAGCAGCCAACTGTGATTTGCCGGATGTCGAATAAGTTTGGCATCCGTGACAGAAATGTAGCATTTAAGCTAACCGGTGTACTTTTCTTTGTGGGTAGGATAATGAAAAAATCATTCACTACATCCTTCGAACTGGCTTTCAACCGAGGATAAAGAGAAGCCCGGTGAGCAATTGGAGGATTTAAGAAGAAGCCTTTTGCAGATGATTTGAAAGACCGGCGGATGTTTATTGGTATCGGCGCGCAGAAAGCAGGAACGTCATGGCTGTCTGATTACCTCAAAAGTCATCCGGAGGTATTCCATTCACCGGTCAAGGAACTGAACTTTTTCAACAAATTGTTGGATAATCCGCTGAATAACGATGATGCGAATTTTCGATTAAGGCGTATCGAAACCATCCTGCTTTATCTGCCTGATTGGCCGATAAACTCGAATCGCATCCAACGATTGCTTGATATTGCTGCGACCGGAAAAATAGGAACGGATGAAAGGGCCTATTTCGATTATTTTGCCAGCCGAATTGGCAATGAGCGCATTTTTGGTGAGATTTCACCATCCTATTCGCATCTTGGTGTTGAAGGCTACAAAAAAATGGCAGCCGCCCACTCCGATATGCGGATCATATTTCTGTTACGCGATCCCGTAGAGCGGACCTGTTCAAGCATAAGGCATACATGGCGCGTACCGCTGACTTTGAGCCTGGGAGGAAATCCTTGCGACCATTGATCCCGCAAGCCCGTATTACTTTAGAAGCGATTACGGGCCGACAATGGATGCGGTTCATTCTGTTTTCGGAGAGGATCGTGTTTACATTCAGTGCTATGAAACCATGTTTTCCGAAAACGTAATTGCGGATTTTTGCAAATTCTTGGGTATCAGCTACCAACAACCGAATTTTGCCCATCATACAAATGTGGCACTAATGAGGGAAATACCCGACGCTCATAAATTGCGGCTTCGCGAAAAACTAGACCCAATATATAAAGACATGGTCAGCCGAATGGGAAATAAATTACCTCATAGCTGGAAAATCTGATTTTTTATCAAGCCGATATGGTGCTTTGAGGCTTAAATCCTCCACCAATTAACAGCAAATCTTTGCCCCTTATCCAGAAGCAGCAACAACAAGGCACCTTCATCGCCTGCAACCACAGATGGGCAATCTAAGTATTGCCGCCGGAATGACTTGCACCGATTAATTCAAAGTCATTTATGGTGAGAAAAACTCGCTAGCAGAATTGGGTCTTTCAGAGAAATAAAGCTTCGCGGTTGCAGGCAGAACGTGTCGCTAAGGCCGGTAAAGGTCGGTTGTCCGTAAACGACTGTATCTCTTAAGAAAAGCCGATTCTCACCCAGCCGACTTGCCGACTTAAGAGGAGGTATAGAGCCGCTGCTCAAGGCGCGTGTCCTCTAGTCAAGAAACGCTCGCTCGGGCAAACCTCATCAAGGTCGGTAAGTCGGCTCGGTAACCAGTAAACCGTTAACAGATCAAGGTTTTATCGCTACCGACCCCAGAGCGGAGTTGGTCGAAAGTCGGTTCAGAAGGACTTGCCATCAGTCCAGTCGGGCGTGTCATCCCATTCCTGTGTGGGTAAGTCGGGGCACCTGTTCCAACTCGCCCGTGCCTCTGCCAAGTCGGCAAAATGTAGCCCGATGGACGCCCCTTGCTCTTTCAGATCCGATCCGTTTTAAGATAGTCGATACTGCATTTGCGGTAACTACGCCGCGCGTCAGCCGCTGGACGTCATCCTTGAATTCATTTGTTGCAATGAATGGCCTTGCGTCGGTACCACGTGGGTCATTAGCAGCCTCAAAGGGCAGATTCCCCTCTCGCAGCATGTCCAGTACCACAGCATGCAAAGGGTCAAGGCTGCGCGCCTGCTGGTCCTCCAAAGCGGCTGTATCAGGTCGGTCATCCCTCGGATGCCAGTCGCCAAGATCGATCGCCAGAAGGTCGTAGAGCATCGCCTGAAGTCCCGCGTTCTCGATCTCCGCATAGAGCGACTTAAAGTATTCTCTTTCCCGTCGGTGCCTATCCGACACGTCAAGTACGGCGTAGCGCCGCTCATACGGCCCGGCGGGCACAATCCACTCGCTATTGCTCGATATCACAACATGCAACATGTTGGGCCAGACACCGCATCCTTACCTTTGCCTTCAATTGTCAAGGTTGGTTCGGTCAGGAAGGTTTTGATCTTGGCTTCGGCCTTACGGTCCCCATCCCAGATTACCTCGTCAGCAAAGAGCAGGCAGCAGTCTCGAAAGTGCAAAATGAAAGCGTCCAGTGATCAACTCGCTGCCGCCAGTGTGCAGGCCGTGCTGCCCGAACAGCTGCGCCATAGCTCGCCCGAACACGCCCTTGCCGGTACCGGGCTCACCCCGGAAAACAAGCGGCGACCTCAGCAGGCTTATCCGGGTTTTGGACCGTCCATGCCATCCACCGCTGATGTATGCGGCTAGGTTTGCATCACCCCGCGCCAGCACGTTATGTATATGTGCACGCATTAGGGTCCAGTCGCCTGCCACTGGCATTACCGAGAAGCCCTGCCAGAGATTTAATCGGCGCTCTTCGCGCCCTCGCCAACGACCTCGCCCGCGCGAGGTTGGAATGTCAGCGAGTGGAACTGGCGGCGCAGCGGGTTCTCCAACCACCACTTCCCAAGCGGCATAAGGCGGTCGTTCCCATTGCTGTCTTGTCCCACAGCCATAGTTTGGTTCAGGTATCGGTTGCGGAAATCCTCGAAGCTCTGGAGTGACGGCACGAGGCGCGTCTTGCCCTTCATGCCGGTTGCCGTCTCGAGAACTCCATTACCCTGCACTTGCCTTCTTGGTTGCTTAGAACGGCGTGGTCATCGTTTAGCTCACGCAACTTCGGGTGGACCGCCTCGTCTTGTGCCCGCTGGATCTGTCGGGGCCCCTTGGGCATATTGCATTGGGCGCGGTTGGTCATAGATGTGGGCGCTGATTGCGTGGTCGCGATCAAGGATCACGGCAGCGATGGTGTCATCATCTACCCCAGCGCGGACCATCTTGCACAGGACTGCGAACAGCACCTCAGAGCGCGATGGATAGCGTCCCGAATCTTCGGGATCGCGACCACACGCGATTAGCATCTTGGTCCGTGCCGAAACGGTGTCTGGGAGGTTATCTAGGCTGACGCTAGGCAGGTCGGCAGGCAGGCTGACGACCCAGCGACCACCAGCCGCAAACTCCATCTCCTTGGGCGGCTCTGGGAAGTCTGTTACACGAAAGCGCCTTGTGAAGTCGTAGACATCCAGCTGGGCCGGAGCATCGCACCGTTGGCGCTGCCGTTCTCTTTCGTCGGCAAGGTTGGTGGTCCCCGGCAGCCGCATGATGCGACTCACGTCATGCGCGTCGTCACCGCCCATTGCGATTGAGATCATTCGGTTCATGTTCAGCCTGCTCTGGGCTGACCTTCTCGTCGTTCTCGAAGCGCCAGAGAAACTGGAAACCGCCGCCACTATCGATGATGGCAGTGGGCTGGGGAATGGTAGCTTCTTGCCGTCCCGCAGCCAGTCATCGGCCATCGCTCGGATGCGAGCACGCTCAGCATTGAAGTGCGCAGCAAGCTCCCTGGCGCCTTGCCATCGGCACCGCCTTCCACCGGGCGTGGGTCAACGTCAACGTGCAGTCCCCGGATGCGAGTGACTTCATCCTTGCTCGCTTTCTTCCGGGTGTTGGCGGACAGGTCGTTGACAGAGAAGTAGATGTTCTTCCTGCCGTTGCGGTCTGCCACCCATGCGGCCAGCTTGCTTAAATCCGTGAAGGTCGCGGTCTCATTTTCGCCGCCTTCGCGTGGTATCGCGGCGGCGACGACGGGCCGTGCTCTGACCAGCCGGTCAGGAATGTCAACAAGTCTTTCTGGTTGGACCCGCTGCCCTCTGAGCCTATGCTA
>CAVQPI010000005.1:0-250627 GCA_963714735.1 uncultured Alphaproteobacteria bacterium | reverse complement strand
AATGCTTGCAGGAAATTATAGAAAATCGTTGAGTAAATTTTTTAACATTTATAAAGAGTATCCAAAATCTTCAGTTGCGCCGCAAGCACTTTATACTTCTGGATGGATTTTTGAAAACGATCTGTTTATGCCAGATTCAGCTGCAGCAATTTATGATACTTTAATTACAAAATATCCTGCAAGTATTTATGTAAAGCAGATTTCTAGAAAAATAACAGCTTATAAACAAGAAAAAGCAAGAATTCAAAAAGAGCTTCAAGATAGTTTAAATGTTTTAGTGCAAGTGGAGCACGATAGCACTTTGCTAGCCCAAAACATTGTTGAAGATGATCAAAATAAATTGACTGAAGATGCATTTGGTTACAATCAACAGGAACCGATTGACCAATCAAACGAAATTCTAAAACCGCAGCAAATTGTTATTGATAATAATCAGACTGTGACTTTACAAAAGAAAAAGCTTGAGCCACTTTGGGACCCGCGTAAACATTTTAATTAGGTATTTTCTTTTTCAAAAATAATAATACTGCAATGCGATATAGAGAAGTATTGGAATTAATTGAGGAAGGGGAAAATATTCAGTGTGAGTTTAAACGAAAGTTCTCTACTTACGAAAAAATTGCTCGTGAAATGATAGCTTTTGCGAACACTAAAGGGGGTAAAATATTATTTGGCGTAGATGATGATAAAAAAATTATTGGTGTTGAAAGTGAAAAGGAAACAACTGAACTTGTAAAAGAGACCATTCTAAATCATTGCGAACCGCCTCTTGATTATAAAATTGATTACAGAGAAATTGAAGGAAAAGAAATTGTAATTGTTTCAATACCTGAATCTGAAAATAAACCGCACCGAATACAAGATTTTCAATCTGATTTTGATATCACAACAGCAACAGTAACAATTCGTGTTAATGATAAAAGTGTACAAGCTAGCAAAGAAATGATAAGAATATTGCGTGCTCAAACAAACCAAGTCGCACTAAAAAAATATATACTCGGCCCAAATGAAAAAACAGTATTTAGTTATTTATCAAAAGTTGAGACAATAAGTGTAAGAGAATTGAGTAATCTTGTAAATATTTCTGAAAGGCGAGCTTCACGAACTTTAGTGAAAATGGTTCGGGCAAACTTGCTTATGATTCACACTAAAGATAATGGAGAAGAGTTTTTTACTGCTGCAAATTAATCAAAATAATTATTGATCAAATATTCTTCGTAGTTCAAAAATTGCAATGCCATAAGCTACAGCAACGTTTAAAGATTGCTTAATTCCATATTGCGGAATTTCAATTGAGTAATCGCATAAATCTAAAATTTGTTGAGAAATCCCAGTAATTTCATTTCCAACAATTAAGCAAATCGGAAAATCTTTTTTAGAAATAGTATTGTATGGTTTGCTGTTCTCAGTTAATTCTAAAGCACAAATTTTTATTCCTTCAGCTTTGATTTTTTTGATTGTATCAAGTGCATTTTTTGTGTATTCCCATTTTACACTTTGCGTAGATCCGAGAGCAGTTTTAAGTACGTCTTTGTTGCCTTTATTATTCTTCTCCTTCAATCGGTGGATGAGGAGTATACCCGCAAAGAAAAAGTTTTTCAATCATTGCTCCGTCCGAAGTCCTAAATATCGAACCAACATTATATGAACTTCGGATAGAATTTAATAAAACATAAACAGGTAGTTTTTTTACGGAATGAATGGTATCAAGCGTGCTTCTGTTTGCAGAAATTTCATCGTGAGTAAGTTTACGCATTCATAGCTTGGTTCTGTTCGAACTTATAAGCTAACTGTCCGCAAGCTGCAGCAATATCATCACCCTGAGTGTAACGTATCATTACAACAATGTCATTATCTCTTAAAGTTTTTACAAATTCATCAACTCTAAATTTTTGAGATGGCTCAAGCTCTTTAGCAAACCCGGTTGGGTTCATATGTGAAATTGAATTAAAAGGTATAATATTAATCTTACATGAAAGTGATTTGCAGAGTTTAATAAGAGCATTCAAATCATCAGATCTATCATTAATATCTCTAAGCATCAAATATTCAAAGGTAATTCGAGTATCGGTTTGCTTAGCGTAATACCTTACTGCTTCTAAGTTTTCTGAAATGGAATATTTTTTGTTGATGGGCATTAATTTATTACGTGTTTCTTCAAACAAAGAGTGCAATGATAGCGCTAGTTTAACTTTCAAACCACTGTCTGCTAACTCAATAATTTTAGGAGCTATTCCTGCAGTTGATACTGTTACGCGCTTTAAACTAATGTCTTTAGATTTACCTTCTGCAAAAATCTGTAGTGATTTTAAAGTGCTCGCATAGTTTAATAGTGGTTCACCCATTCCCATATAAACAATATTAGAAATTTTGTCTTTCCCATAATCTCTGGATGCCATTAAGAATTGATCCATAATTTCTGCAGAAGAAAGATTTCTTTTATATCCCATTACACCCGTTGCACAAAATTGGCAATCTAACGGACAACCAACTTGTGTTGAAATACAAAGTGTTGTTCTTTTAGGCTCAGGAATAACAACTGATTCAACAATTAAATTATCAACAGTTTTAAATAAATATTTTTTAGTTCCGCTTTTAGCAGAAATCTCGGAAGATTCTAAAGTAAGTGTATTAAGATCGCAATAAAGATTGAGCTTTTTTCTTAAATAATTGGGAATTGTGGACATTTCATCAAAACTGCTAACCATATGCCCATAAATCCATTCAAATACTTGATCCCCTCTAAATCTTTTTTCACCCGCTGCAGTAAAAAAGTCTTTTAATTCCTTAAGTGATAAACCCTTTAGCATAGTTTTGCTAACCGAGTCCTCGTTTGTAGTTGATTCAATCATATCACAAACTTAAAAATAAGATTTGTTAAAAAATACCAATCATAACAAAAATCCCCAAGATTGATACATATTAATTATTAGTTTATTTTTGAAGTAAAATAAACGCCCTAAACACGCGTATCAAAATTAACAGGTTTTTATCAAAATTAAAAAGGAATTAAAATGAATTTCAATTTGACGGAAGAACATTTGATGATTCAAGAATCTGCAAGAGATTTTGCAATAAATGAAATTGCTCCTTCTGCAGTTCAAAGAGATATTGCTGCCGAGTTTCCAACAGAAATTGTTAAAAAAATGGGCGAACTTGGTTTTATGGGGATGATGGTTTCGCCTGAATTAGGTGGTGCAGGTTTAGATACAATAAGTTATGTGCTTGCAATGATTGAAATTTCTAAAGTGGATGCAAGTCTTGGTGTGATAATGTCTGTTAATAACTCTTTGGTTTGTTATGGACTGGAAAAGTACGCATCAGATTTTATTAAACAAAAATATTTAGTTCCTCTTGCAAAGGGAGAAAAACTTGGTGCGTTTGCTCTTTCAGAACCGGAAGCTGGTAGTGATGCAACAAAACAAAAAACTACAGCAGATAAAGAAGGTGATTATTACTCTTTAAATGGCATCAAAAATTGGATTACAAACGGCACAACAGCTGATTACGTTTTGGTTATGGCAACTACAGATAAAGAATTAGCACACAAAGGTATATCAACTTTTCTAGTTGAAAAAGGAACACCAGGTTTTGATCACGGTGCTAAAGAAGATAAACTTGGTATCAGAAGTTCGGATACTTGTTCACTTACATTTCAAAATTGTAAAGTACCTGCAGCAAATTTGGTTTCCGAAGAAGGTAAGGGATTTAACTTTGCAATGAATACTTTAAATGGTGGAAGAATCGGAATTGCCTCTCAGGCTATTGGTATTGCAGAAGCTTCACTTGATGCATCAATTAAATATGCAAAAGAACGAAAAGCATTTGGTAAGACGATTTCTAATTTTCAAGCAATTCAATTTATGCTTTCTGATATGGCAGTAAAAGTAGATGCAGCAAAAATGTTAACTTTAAAGGCTGCTGCGCTTAAGGATACTGGAAAACCATATTATAAAGAAGCTGCAATGGCAAAGCTTTACGCATCAAAAATTTCTGTACAAAATGCTTTAGATGCAATTCAGATACACGGTGGTTACGGTTATGTGCGCGAATATTTAGTTGAAAGATATTTACGCGATTCTAAGATTACCGAGATTTATGAAGGTACTTCTGAAATTCAAAAGGTAGTAATTGCAAGAGCTTTACTTGATAATAAATAAAAATTTTCTATTGTTATTTATTTTTGTTTTACAATTCACAGTTTATTCTCAAACGGATTGGGTCAGATGGGAAAAATCTGACCCGAACTATCAGAATAATAATTCTTACTTGGAACGAGAATATGATCTCACAATTCAATCACCTTCGGATGTAATTGTTAAACCAATAATAAATGCATATTGGTTTTTTGTGTCAGACGTTGATGGTGCAAATTGTCCTTTCTATCCAACTTGTTCAAGTTTTTTTATGGAATCAATTAATGAAACGAATTTTGCTCAAGGCATCTTAATGTTTTTTGATAGATTTACACGCGATACGAATTTTTACGGCAGACTTGATCATTATCCACTCTTTGATTCAAAACATCTTTATGATCCGGTAACTTTATATACTTTGGATGTAAAAAAAATAAAGTTCATTCCAGCAAACACTTATGTAGATGAATGAAGAAAAAAATATTTAGTATACTACTACTACTTGTCTCAATGTCATTTCCTCAGCAGATTAATTTTCAAATCACCACAAAACATAAAATTATTTGCTGACTATCTTTTTTGCAATAAAGATTATTTGCGTGCAATAGATGAATATGGAAATTATTTAAATGTAGTTAATAACGATACAATTCAATTTAAAATTGCTCTCGCATATTCATATATAAACGACCAAACAAATGCTTTTGAAAAATTTAGGTTAATAAAAAATAACTCAGCTTTTTATCTACAAAGTAAAATGGAAAGATTAAAATCACTTTATTTTCAAAACAATGATTCGCTTTTCTATATAACAGCCAATGAAATGATAGAATCAACAACACTATACGCAGACAATGCTTATAAATTAAAAAACGCTTATTTGTTGTTGCTTGATAATCAATTGATAGAAAAAGAAAAATATCTAATTCCATTTACAAATGATGAAAAAATTGCATTTAATAATTTTTATGATTTGAAAAAAAATCCACCGTATAAAAGTGAAATATTGGCGGGAATACTATCAACTATTATTCCCGGGGCTGGAAAAATCTATACGAAAAATTACGGTGATGGAATAACATCTTTTATATTAACGGGTCTGCTCGGTTATTTGGCTTATACTAATTTTGAACATAACCATACAACACGTGGCTGGATTTTTACTGTACTTGGCGCCGGATTTTACGCAGGAAATATTTATGGCTCAATTTCATCTGTGCAAATCTTTAATGCTAAGGTGAATTTTGATTTTAATGAGGGAGTTAAACTTTTTTTGCACGAGAATAATTATTTTTCACCACGATATGATTTCTGTAAATAAAAATATTATTGTGTTTGCGGTTTTATTTGTTTCAAATGTGTTTTCACAAAACTCGCTTCAGCAGCAATTCAACTATGCAAATCATTTGTTCAATCAAGAAAAATATTTTGATGCAATTACAGAATTTAAAAGACTCCAATTTTTTGATAAAGAAAATTATTATTCTTTTCAAACAAATCTATTGGTAGGTAAGTGTTATAAATCAGGTGCAAAATTTGATGATGCGATAAAATATTTTACTCTTGCAGAAATAAATGCAAAAAGTAATAGTGATATATTCTCATCTAAAATATTGAAGGCACGAACAAATATTTTACGACGTACAAATAATCAAGCCACTAAAATTCTATCTGATTTAGAAAATGACATACGATTTGATTCTCTAAAAAGTGAAATTGAATATTGGAAGGGCTGGAACTTTATGTTTTTAGATGATTGGGAAGAAGCATACAAAATATTTTCTCAAAGCAATTTGGATACTGCGCTTGCAAATATTTGTAAAACAGTAGTTGAAGAAAAGTACAATGAAGATTTTGCAAAATATAGTTCCTATTTAATACCTGGGTTGGGACAATTTTATACTGAGGAATATTTAAGTGGAACTCTTTCACTGGCATGGAATATTCTGTTTGGATATTTATCAATAAACTCAATATTGGAAGACAGAGTTTTTGATGGAATTATAACCGCAAATTTTTTGTGGTTAAGGTTTTATTTGGGCAACATTCAAAACGCAGAAAAATTTGTCTTGCAGAAGAATTTAAAAATATCAAATAATGCTTTATATTTTTTGCAGTATAATTTTTCCGGCAAAAAGCCATAAAAACATAATTTTAACTAAAAATTACATTTTTTCGTCAATTAAATATTATATTTTAATCACAAATTCTTAAAAGTGATTTTTAGATAAACCCAAATATTCTTTAAGCAATTTAAGGAGAGATAATGAAAAATAAAGGAATGATGTTCGGATGTGCTATTGGTGCAGTAGTTCTTTTAGCAGTCGGAATGTTAGTAGTTTGGGGAATCAGTTCTTACAACAACATGGTTTCACTCGATCAATCAGTTATTCAGCATTGGGCTCAAGTCGAAAATCAATATCAACGGCGTGCCGATCTTATCCCAAATCTTGTAAGTACGGTAAAAGGTTATGCAGATTTTGAAAAAGATGTTTTAACTAAAGTTACCGAAGCTAGAGCGAAAGTGAGCCAATTTAATATTACACCAGAACTTCTTAATGATCCACAAGCTTTTGCTAAATTTCAATCTTTACAGGGTGAATTAAGCGGGGCATTATCACGACTTCTTGTTACCGTTGAGAATTATCCGCAACTGAAAGCAAATGAAAATTTTTTACAGCTTCAAGCGCAGTTAGAGGGAACTGAAAATCGTATTTCTGTTGAACGGAAAAAATTTAATGAAGTTGTACAGCAATACAATACAACTATTAAAAGATTTCCAGCATCAACGGCGAATCATGCAGACGAGCAGGGGTCATGCGTGCCTGAAACAGGGCAAATCCGTTCTGAAAACATCTGTTTTCGGAACAGTTTTCTATGCGTTTCTGGCGATGCACATCGCAGTTGATGCTTCAGCGAACTGTCTTGACGGTGTAGGGTGCTCCAATGATCTGGCGGCAATCCTGGCGGCAGAGGAATCGGGCCTCGGTGTCAGGGAGGCCGCAACGCACGGTATTTCCATTAGCGTTGACGGGGAAACGCTGGTCGGAACGAGCAGTAGGGATGATGCGTCCCGCCTGGCAGATGTTGATCTGGAATCTGTTGATATACAGGTGAAATTTGACGGGTTTGGTGTTGAACGGACGCTATCGGTGTCGACGGCCGACCGCGTCGAATCCACGCTCCCGAACTGCCGGTCCGCTTCGTTGGAAGCTGGAACTATTCTGACTGGATTTCCCGTGCTGAAGTAGAATTTACGCCGCGCGGCGAAGCTGATCGCAATCCTGCCTTTTCAACGCCGATGGAAATCGTGCCGCTTGATCTTGAGAACCAGCAGGGCGAATGGCTTCTGCCGGAAGGCTACAAGGGTGACTATATCTATTCGGTACGGGTTTATGACTTCAACGGCCGGTTTGACGAGAGCCGGGCCGCTTCCGATTGTCATCAGTGAGGATGCGCCGAGGTTGTCCAGACAACAACCCTTGCCGCAGGCACACGATGGCCGCGGCATTGTCGAAGAACGCCCGGCGTCAGCCTATCCGGGACTGGACCGGAACCAGTTGTCGGTTTCCAACATTCCGCTGCATGGCGGCGCGGTAACGGTATATGGACGCAATGTTCCTCCAGGTCTCAGCGTCCATGTTCAGGGCCGGGATGTGCCGGTCAGTGATGCTGAATGATTTTGTGACCCAAACCATTCTGCCGCCCGGCGAACATGTTGTCGATGTTCTTGTGCGTGATGAAGCCGCGGATCGCAGCATCGAGTTCGAGCGTGAAATCAACATTCCTGACAATGAGTGGTTCTATGTGGGCATTGCCGATGTCACTGTCGGCAAGCGCATGGGCAAGGACAGCCATCTGCTGGCACCGGCCGCACCGGGTGAATATGACAGTGTCTATCAAAAGGGCCGGGTCGCCTTTTATCTGAAGGGCAAGGTTAAGGGGCGCTATCTGATAACGGCCGCTCTTGATACGCGGGAAGAAGATCTCGATACGCTGTTTTCCAATATGGACAAGAAAGACCCGCGTCAGCTGTTGCGGCGTCTTGATCCCGATGATTACTATCCGGTTTATGGTGACGATTCGATCCTGAAGGAAGACGCGCCAACCTCCGGAAAATTCTATATCCGTGTTGACCGTGGCAAAAGCCATGTGATGTGGGGCAATTTCAAAACGGTCATCAGACGGTGTTGAACTGGCCCGTTATGAGCGCGGCCTTTATGGTGCAAAGGTCAATCTGGAAACCGAGCGGACGACGCGATATGGCGAACCGGTTGCCCGTGTTACCGGCTTTCGCTGCGCAGCCCGGCACACTGCCGCAACGCGACGAATTTCTCGGGTCCGGCGGCTCGGCCTATTTTCTAAAGCGGCGCGACATCAATCAGGGTTCCGAACAGGTAACCGTTGAAATTCGCGACGAGACAACGGGACTCGATTGTCGAACGCAAGTCACTGACAGCGGGTACAGACTACACGATTGACTATGTTCAGGGCATCATCATCCTCGACAAGCCGCTGGCTTCCACTGTCACGCTCGGATTCGGCTGTTCTTGGTTCTGGCCTTTCCGATTACCGCCAGTTCCTGGTGGTCAATTACGAGTACACGCCGACGCTCGGTGAGGTCGATGGCTACAGTTATGGTGGCCGTGCGGAGGCCTGGGTTCTGGATGCTGTCCGCCTTGGTGTTACCGGTTTCAGCGAAACAACCGGGAGAGGCGGACCAGTCGCTGGTCGGGGCGGACGTAACCTGGCGTTTCTCCGAACACTCCTATTTTCAGTTCGAATGGGCACGAAGCGAGGGCGACACATTTGCGTCTGTTGTTTCCACCGATGGCGGCATCATCTTCAATCCGGTGTCAGGTGACGGCGATGACGGTACGGCAGAAGCATGGCGGGCCAGGCTCCTCCTGGATATGGGCGAACTTGACCGACAACGCGCTGAAGGGAAACATTGGCGCAGGCTACGAAGAGCGCGAAGCCGGTTTCAATGGTCCGGGGCGATACACGGACGTCGATGAGACCATCATTGATGCGCCATGTTCAACTCGACATCACCAAGAGGTTTCGTTCTGGCGCGCATGGACCAGATCGAGCGTTCGGACGGAGTTATCAAGCGCGAAGCGTCTGCCGAACTCAAAACCAGCATTGACGAGAATGTCGTGGTTCAGCTGGGCGTGACAAACTCCGAGACGCAAAGCGAGCGGTACCTCGTCGACGGCACAGGTTCCCGGACCGATGTCGGAGCGCGGGTCACCCTTGAAGGCGTGTGGCGAAGACAAGATTTATGTCTTTGGCCAGACGACGGTTGAAAGGGACAAGACCCGTTTGCGCAATGACCGTGTTGGTGCCGGGTTTGAGGCTGATATTTCCGACAAGCTGCGGGCTAGCGGCGAGGTTTCCATGGTACCAGCGGCATCGGGCTTTTGGGCGGCCTTGCCTATAAGCCAACGGCCGAAGACAAGTATTTCATCGGATACCGCATGGTGCCGGATACTTCCGGCGGTGACCTGCTAACCTATGATCCGTTTGCCCGTGACAATGGCAATGTCTGTGCTTGGCCATCGCCGACAAAGTATCGGACAGTGTCACTGCCTGGACCGAGCATAATTTCGACATGATGGGCACGAGCCAGGGCCTGCTGCAGACCTATGGCGTTGAATATACACCCGATCCGGTCTGGAAAATTGTGACCGGTGCTTGAAGCGGGCAGTGTGCGCGACGAAGTCAACGGGGATTTTGACCGGATAGCGCCTTCAGCCGGTTTTTCCTTCAAGCAGGAGGGCAAGAGCGTCAGTGCCAAACTGGAGGCGCGCTTCGAGACATCCGACTCTGATCGTGCAGACCAGGTTACCTATCTTGGTCAAACCAGCCTCGGCTTCCAGTACAATCCCAACTGGCGCTTTCTGGCAAAGGCTGATGCGGTCATTTCAGATACAAACAATTCTGTCAGCCAGGACGCTGATTATATAGAGGCCAGTATCGGCTGGGCATACAGACCGGTTAAAAACGACCGTTTGAATGCCCTTTTCAAATATACCTATCTGCATGATCTGCCAGCGCCGAACCAGTTGGACGAGGACAATATTGTCTCCGGACCCAAACAGCGGAGCCACGTTGTATCCGCTGATTTCATTTATGATTTGAGCGAGCGGTTGTCGGTAGGTGCCAAGGTCGGTTACCGGACAGGCGAAGTTTCATATGACGGCGACAGTGATTTTGTCAAAAGCACAGCTCAACTGGGAATTTTGCGGGCCGATTATCATGTCGTCAAAAACTGGGACATTCTGTTGGAGGGCCGGGCCCTCAGCCTGCCCGAGCTTGACCAGATTGAATGGGGCGTGCTGGCAGGGATTTATCGTCATATCGGTGACAATCTGAAAGTCGGCGTTGGTTACAATTTTGGACGCTTCTCTGATGATTTGACGGATCTGACCCTTGACGATGAAGGTGTCTTCGTGAACGTGATAGGCAAATTCTAGGCCGCCTGTTCCCGGGCCGCTTTCCAGCCCGTCGAGAAAAATCGTGTCCGAACAAGCCGATCCCAATGCCATTGCGGAAGACCGCTACGCCGCTTTCCGGTTCAAGGCATATCAGCGTTACTGGTTTTCGAGGTTCTGCAATACATTTGCCGCCCAAATCCTTTCGGTAGCCGTTGCCTGGCAGATTTATGATATCAGCCGCGATCCGTTCCATCTCGGTCTGGTTGGGCTGTCGCAGTTCCTGCCAGCACTTTTGCTTGTGCTCGTAACCGGCTCGGTTGCAGACCGGTTTGGCAGGCGTCTGATCATGGCGAGTACGGATATCATCGAGGCTTGCTGCGCCCTCGTTCTGCTGTATGTGACCATAAACGGGATCAGTACGGTCTGGCCGTTTTTCCCGGTGCTGGTCGTCTTCGGGATTGCCCGCGCCTTCAACGGACCGGCGACCTCTGCCCTTATTGCCAATCTGGTGCCTGAAAATGTCTTTGCCAATGCGGTGGCATGGAACTCATCCGCCTGGCAAGTGGCAACGATTGTGGGGCCGGTTGCAGGTGGCCTCTTGTATGGTGTCTCGCCCGCTTGCCGCCTATACGGCAGCGACGGTGCTTTTGTTTGCAGCTGCTGTTTTGGCCGTGATGATTCCCAAACCGAAGCAGCATTCCGAGCGTGAAAAGGTGGATATCACCTCGATCCTTGCAGGCTTCCGGTATATATATAAAGAGAAGATTGTTTTCGGGGCCATTTCGCTGGACCTTTTTGCGGTTCTTATGGGAGGTGCGGTGGCGCTGCTGCCGGTTTACGCACGCGACATTCTGGTGCTTGGGCCCTGGGGCCTTGGCCTGTTGCGGGCCGCGCCGGGTGTGGGTGCGGTTTTGATGGCGGTTTGGCTTACCGGAAGGCCGATTCGCGATCATGCCGGGTATCATCATGCTTTTTTGTGTGGGCCTGTTCGGCTTTTTCACTATCCTTTTCGGCGCGTCCACCCTTGTCTGGTTGTCCATTCTGGCGCTTGCGGGCCTCGGCGCCGCCGACATGGTCAGTGTCTATATCCGCGAAACGCTCATACAGTTGTGGACGCCTGACAGGCTGCGCGGCCGGGTCAATGCGGTCAACATGGTGTTTATCGGTGCATCCAATGAACTGGGCGAATTTCGGGCCGGAACCATGGCGGCGCTAATCGGGGCAGTGCCGGCGGTTGTTCTGGGTGGTGTGGGAGCCATCGGTGTTGCGGGGCTTTGGGCAGTTCTGTTTCCACAGATGCGGAGGGCACGCCATTTAAGCGGCCGCCACTAGCCGAACAGGCAAAGAGCCGAGTACAAGGACGGGTCAAAAAAACGCCTCATTGTTTACCTTTATACTTGGAAAATCCGCGCCGTCTTGTCAGGGAATATTTATTGTCTATTATCCCGTTCGCGTGGGGCAAGCCAAACAAGAGATTCGAAAAAGGTACACTGCTTATGCTGAAATCAACCACCGCGACACTGTTCGCTCTGGCCGTAGCCGCGACTGCAATTGCGGCTCCAAAGTCGGCATCTGCCGAAGAAGTTTATGTGCTTCGGGGCGCATTTGATGTTTTCTCCGCCGGTATGAACCAGATGACGAAGAAAATGCAGTCCCGCGGCATTAATGCCAAGGCCTATTCAAATGGTCGATGGACCGGACTTGCCGACAATATTATCAAGCGGCACAAACAGGGCTCTGTTTCCTTCCCGATCGTGATCATGGGTCACTCGGTTGGTGGTCAGGAAGCATCCGCCATGGCCAACAAACTCGGCAAGGCCGGCGTTCCCGTCAAACTGGTGGTCGGTTTTGATCCCGGGCTTTGCTGCGCCGCAGCCGTTCAAATACGGTTCGCCACGGGTTGTGAACTTCTATATTCCAAACCAGGCCACGCGGTAATCCATACCGCTCAGCGGCCGGATTTGGCGGTTCCATCAACAATGTGAATATCAAGACCTTCACCAATGCCGACCATGTGGCGATCGACAAGGATGCGCAGGTTCAGGCGCGTGCGCTGGCCGTGGTCTATGGTGCCGTGGGCAAATAAGTCTCGATCTGCTTGATGAAATTGAAAACCCCGCTTTTGGCGGGGTTTTTTGTTGCAGTTAACTCTTCAACGGCGCTCAGGCCGCCATCAAGCGCCAGTGCCTGACCTGTATAGAAACTGTTTTCGGGATCACTGACCCACATCATGGCCTGAACGATTTCATCGATCTCACCCATCCGGCCCATGGGAATGTTGGATATCAGACGGGCTTCCGCCTTTTCTGCGCCATGAGGCGATTGTTCAATCGGTTTGGTCACCATGTCGGTTCGGCGAAGGCAGGGCAGATCGCGTTGATCCGGATACCCTTGCGGGCGTTTTCGATTGCGGCCGCCTTGGTCAGGCCGACAACGGCATGTTTTGCGGCGGCATAGACCGACATGGTCGGTGCGCCAACAAGGCCCGGCCACCGAGGCCGTGTTGGTGATGACACCGCCCTTGCCGGTTGCCTCGAATTGCTTTTGCATGACCGGCAATTGGGCCTGCATGGCAAAAATCACTGCCAAGAATATCCACATCAAGGACCCGGCGGGTCGTTTTGGTGTCTATGGCTTCAAGGCGTAACTGCTCATGGGCAATGCCGGCATTGTTGAGGGCAATATCAAGACTGCCATAGGCGGAGAGACAGGTATCAACCAGTCTGGTGTGGGTTTCCTCTCGACCACATCGCCTGCCATCACTTGCGCGTCGCAGCCTGACTTGCGAAACAAAGTCGCGCGCTGGAGCCAGGGTTGTCTTCGCTGTAATCGGTCAGGACCAGTCTTGCACCTGCTGCCGCGAATCGTTTTGCAGCGGCAAGGCCGAATCCGCCGCCTGCGCCCGAAATCAAAACGTTTTTTCCTGTAAAATCATAACTTGCCATCACGTCCTCCCTTGCGCAGACCTTAGCGATGGCGTTAATTCGTGTCAGCAGAAAACTTCAGTGCTCGATACGAATATTTCTGAAAATTGCTTGGGGAGGAACCGGGTTGGAACTTGAAAAACTCACAGCTGCCGAAATCGGCAGGTTCATTGAAGCCGGAAAACTAGATCCGCTGGCAGTGGCCGAGGCATTCGTTGGCGCGATAAAGGCGCATCCGCAAACGCGATGAAATCTATGTCCGGCTTTGCGAAGAGCGAACCCTGGAAGAGGCCGAAAAGGCGAGTGCGCGAGCGAAGTCCGGCACGCGCAATGGTCCGCTGGACGGTGTTCCGGTTTCCTGGAAAGACCTTTTTGACACCAAGGGAATTGCGACGGAAAGCGGCTCACCGCTGCTGAAGGGCAGGATGCCGGACGAAGATGCCGTTGTTCTGCAGAGCGCGGCCGCCGCCGGAACGGTATGTCTGGGCAAAACCCATCAGACCGAGTTCGCCTTTTCGGGTATCGGCATCAATCCCAATACCGCAACGCCGCCCAACATCCACATGCCGGGTCATGTTCCCGGCGGCTCCTCATCAGGGGCCGCAGCTTCCATTAGCCACGGCCTTGCGCCGATTGCGATTGGCTCGGATACGGGCGGGTCAGTGCGCATTCCGGCCTGCTGGAACTCACTGGTGGGCATGAAAACGACCCACGGCTTGTTGTCGCTGGAAAATGTTGTGCCGCTTTGTTCGGGTTTTGACACGGTTGGGCCGCTTGGCGAAAACCGTGGAAGATGCAGCGCTGATGTTTACCGCCCTCGGCGGTGAAAAGGTCGATATTGGACGCAATCCCGTCGGCGTCCGATCTCACTTTTGGTGTGATCGGCAAGGCTGCGATGGATGATTGTGAGCCGGTTGTTGTTGCCGCCTATGAAGCAGCGCTGGAGCGGTTGAGAAAGGCCGGGGTGAAACTGGTCGACGTGGAACCTGGCCGAATGGCAGGTGGCGTTGGCGCTGGGCCCAACGCTTTTTCCCTATGAGGCCTGGAACCAATGGGGTGAACTGATTGCGGCCAATCCGGGCGTGATGTTCCGGCCCGGTTGAGGACCGTTTCCGCCAGGGCGAGCATATTTCAAGGCAGGAATATGATGCTGCATGGGCGGCGCTGAAGAAGGAGCGCGCTTCCTTCTGGCAGGACAATAACGGCGTTTGACGGATTTGTTCTTCCGACGCTTGCCGGTCTTCCTCCGAAGATTGATGACATCATCAATGTGCCGGAAGTGTTTTCAAAAACCAATCTGCTGACCTTGCGCAATACACGCCATGTCAACTTGATGGGCGGGTGTGCTTCCACACTGCCATTACCTGAAAAATGCATCGGGTTTCAGTTGATGGGCAAGCCGAATGATGATGCGCGCGTCCTGCAGATGTCGGCGGCGATTGAAAAAATGGTAAATCCGTAACCTCGCGGACTTACGCGCAGGCTTTTCTGCCGGTCTTTCCCGGTCAGCCTCAGCGTTTGCCGGTTGCCTGCCACATAGGTCTGCGCCACGGCCCGGTCGTCACCCATGATCATCAGCGCGAACAGAACATCATGCAATGACTTTGAAAGCTGATGGCGTTCGGCCATGATGGGTGTCGCCTGGGGATCCAGCACCACCAGATCAGCGTATTTGCCCGCATCGAGAGATCCGGCATCCGTTTCAAAGCCGAGCAGCCTGGCATTGCCAAGGGTAGCCATGTAAAAGCCTCAAAGGCCGTAATTCGCGATCCTGCATGCTGCGAAACCGTATAGGCATCGCGCATGGTCTGGAGCATTGAAAAACTCGTCCCGCCACCAATGTCACATCCGATACCGACCTTTACCGGGCGTTTTTCGATCGCGGGCATGGTGCAGGCGAAAATGGCCTGATCCCGAGGAAAGTTGTTGGAAGTCGGGACAATGGGTGATGGCCGAACCCTGCTTCGGACAGACGCGCCAGTTCGCGCTCGCTCAAGATGAATGCCGTGGGCAAACAGGCTGGATAGTGGTCAGCAGTCCGTAGTGATCGTAGACATCGGTGTAGTCCTTTGCCTTCGGAAAGGTTTTCGCCACAAATTCGATTTCACCGTGGTTTTCCGAAAGATGGGTCTGGATCAGAAGGCCCGGATTTTCCTTTGCCAGCGCGCCGGCTGCTTCCAGCTGTGCTTCGGTGGAGGTAACGCGCAAAGCGCGGGCTGATGGCATAGGAAAGGCGATCCTTGCCGTGCCATTTTCTGATCAGGCCGGTTGAATCGTCATAGGCCGATTGCGGCGTATCGCAAAGGCCTGGAGGGGCGTTGCAGTCCATCAGGGTTTTGCCGGATGCCATCGCCATTCCCCGGTTTTGTGCTTCCGCAAACAGGGCATCCAGCGCCCGAGGGTGGATGGTTGAAAAGGCAAGGCAGGATGTAATGCCGTTGCGGAACAGTTCATCGATAAACTTTACCGCTGCGGCATCGGCAACAGTTCCATCGCCATAGCGCTGCTCCTCGATAAAGGTATAGCGGTTTAGCCAGTCCAGCAGGTCTTTGCCATAGGCTGCGATCATCCGGTATTGCGGGAAAATGCAGATGGGCGTCGATGAAGCCGGGCAGGATCAGCTTCGAGCCGTAATCGGTCCGCTCTGCATATCGCGAATATTCTTCCGGCAGGTGCACGGCGTTTCCCGCCCAGGCGATGCGGCCTTCTTCATCGATGACAACAGCGCCGCTTTCCTCGTGGAGGATAGCCGTTTCGCCCATCCCTGGAAGGATCGCCACTGAAACTGAATGTCTGGCCTTTCAGATACCCGCATTTGACCATTCCCGCAACATATTTCATGTCAAAACTGAAACTGCTCATAGCATTTGTATTTGCAGCCTTCACAAACAGCAAAATGCTGTTACCGTTACCGGATTGAATTCCTGGCAGGTGCGAAGCATGGGGTGAAACATGCGCGAGACTATCGTATTTCTTGAGAAACGGCGTTCGAACCGAATTGAAAGGCTTCGATCCGGATGAAACACTTCTCGATTATCTGCGCCTTAGCGAGCGCAAGACCGGCACCAAGGAAGGCTGTAATGAGGGCGATTGCGGTGCCTGCACGGTTTCGCTGGGCCGGCTGCGAAATGGCAAGCTCACCTATGAGCCGGTCAATGCCTGTATTTTGCTGCTTGGGCCAGATTGATGGGGCCGATCTCATCACGGTTGATGATCTGGCAGAGGGCGACAAACTGCATCCGGTGCAACAGGCGATGGTGGAGTGTCATGGCTCGCAATGCGGGTTTTGCACACCGGGTTTTGTCATGACGCTGTTTACGATGCACCATTCTGTTCACCGTTCCGGAGAAGCGGTAACGCGCCAATCGATCAATGACTGGATTGCCGGCAATCTTTGCCGCTGCACCGGTTATCGGCCCATTGCTGATGCCGCGATGAAAAGTGTTGCGCAAAAGCCCGGTGATGCGCTGATGGCGAGATGGAATGCAACCGAAAAGGCCCTGAAAAAACTGCAGGATGGAAAAGATCTGGTTGTGCGCAAGGGTGAGCGGGTCTTTGGCGCACCTGCCAGCATTGATCATCTGGCGGAAGCCTGCGCGACCTACCGTGATGCAGTGATTGTTTCGGGCTCGACCGATGTGGGGCTTTGGGTGACAAAGCAGTTGCGGGTTTTGCCGAGCGTGATCTGGACCGGGCGCGCCAAGGGTTTTGACGCGATCAAGGAAACTGCACGCCAGACTGTGATCGGGGCTGGCGCGACCTACGCCCAGGCATTTGACGCCATGGCGCGGCTTGATCCCGATATTGGCGAGGTGATGCGTCGGCTCGGTTCGCGCCATGTGCGGGCCAGCGGAACGATTGGCGGTAACATCGCCAACGGTTCGCCGATCGGGGATTCGCCGCCCATGCTGATTGCGCTGGGGGCCAGTCTTGAACTGCGACATGGCAAGGAAACGCGGACCATGGCGCTTGAGGATTTCTTCATCGACTACGGCAAGCAGGACAGAAAACCGGGCGAACTGGTCACCAAGATCATTGTTCCGAAACCGGGCAAGCACGATCATTTCCGCGCTTTCAAGATTTCCAAGCGGTTTGACCAGGATATTTCCGCAGCCCTGTTTGCGGCGAAACTGACCGTGCAGAATGGTCGTGTGGTCTCGGCCCGGATTGCCTGTGGCGGCATGGCGGGAACGCCGAAGCGGGCAAAACATGCAGAAGCTGCACTTGGCGGTGCGAAGCCTGGCAGAGCCGGACAGCTGGGAAAGTGCGATTGCAGCGCTTGAAAAGGATTATGCGCCGATGAGTGACATGCGTGCCTCGGCGGATTACCGGATGAAAGTGGTTCAAAATCTGCTGCGCAAAACACTGGTCGGAAATTGCCGGAGGCAGGCCAGCGAAACACGGGTGAGCAGGTATCCGGGAGGCGGCAGAATGAGATCAGTCGAAACAAATGAAGCGCGACACGCTGACCGTCGGCAAGGCACTTGCCCATGACAGTGCGGCCCGGCATGTGCAGGGCAACGCCGCCTATGTGGATGACATTCTGGAGCCGGAGGGTTGCCTGCATCTGGCGCCAGGGCTTGCCGACAATTGCCACGCGGCAGGATCAAATCCGTGGATCTTGAAGCGGTGCGCAATGCACCGGGCGTTGTTCGCCGTGCTGACGGCAAGCGATATTCCCGGTGTCAATGATTGCAGCCCGTCGATTGGCGGTGATCCGATACTGGCGGAAAAGGAGATATTCTTTCACGGACAGGTGATTTTTGCAGTTGTTGCTGAAACCCGCAAACAGGCGCGTCATGCAGCTGCGCTCGGCAAAATCGAATACAGCGAGAAGAAGCCGCTTGGTGCACGTCGAAGACGGGTTGAAAGCCGGCAGGCAGGTGCTTGATCCCTATACGTTCAGGCGGGGAATGCGACAAGCAGGCCGATAGGCAAGGCAAGGGAAAAACTGGAAGGATCGCTGACGATTGGCGGACAGGAGCATTTCTATCTGGAAGGCCAGGTTTCGTTGGCTGTTCCCGGCGAAGGCGGTGATCTCAAAGTTCATTGTTCCACCCAGCACCCGACAGAGGTTCAGCATCTGGTGGCGCGTATGCTGCAATTGCCGGATGCGGCAATAACGTGTGAATGCCGGCGCATGGGTGGCGGATTTGGCGGCAAGGAAAGCCAGGCGGCGCAATGGGCGTGTCTGGCGGCCTTGGCAACACGCCTCACGGGCAGGCCCTGCAAAATGCGGCTCGACCGGGATGCTGACATGGTGGCGACCGGCAAGCGCCACGACTTCCAGGTTGAGTATCAGGTCGGCTTCGATGACAAGGCGGGGTGCTTGAGGGCGTTGATGTGAATTTCGCCGGGACGCTGCGGATATTCGGCGGATCTTTCGCTGGGTGTCAATGACCGCACGATGTTTCACGCGGACAATTCCTACTGGTATCCCGAATGCCGCATTCACTCACAGCGGGTCATGACCAATACGGTTTCCAATACCGCGTTTCGCGGGTTTGGCGGGCCGCAGGGCATGGTATTTGCCGAGCGGATGATGGATCAGATCGCGATTGAACTGGGCGAAGACCCGCTGGAAATCCGCCGTCGCAATTTTTACCGGCGCGGCAAGTCGACAACGCCCTACGGCATGGAAATCACCGACAATATTCTCAATGAGGTGGTCGACGAGTTGGAGCGGACATCGCGCTATCAGCAGCGGCGCAAGGCAGATTGCGAAGTTCAATGCGGCCAACCAATATGTGAAACGCGGTATCGCGCTTAACCCGGTAAAGTTCGGCATTGCCTTCACCCTCAAGCATCTCAACCAGGCTGGTGCACTGGTGCATGTCTATACGGACGGGTCGATCTCGGTAAACCATGGCGGAACCGAGATGGGGCAGGGGCTCTACATGAAGGTTGCGCAGGTGGTTGCCGAGGAATTCGGTGTTGACGCGGATCAGGTTCGCATTACCGCGACGGTGACCGACAAGGTGCCCAACACCACGCCGACAGCTGCCTCCTCCGGCTCGGACCTCAACGGCATGGCGGCAAAAAAGGCTGCCGAAACCATCAAGAAGAGGATGATTGAAACGGCCTGCCGGCTTTACCAGGCAAAGCCGTCCGATATCTCCTTTGCCAAGGGCAAGGTGAAAATCGGCAAGCACGAGCCATCGACTTTTGCGAACTGGCCAAGACCTGTTTCCTTGAGCGGGTGCAACTTTCTGCCACCGGTTATTTTTCGACACCGAACATCACCTGGGACCGTGACAGCATTTCCGGCAATCCGTTTCTTTATTTCGCCTATGGGGCATGCCTGCAGCGAAGTAGTGATTGATACGCTGACCGGCGAGATGAAAATCGAACGCGTCGATATTCTTCATGATGTGGGTGCGTCGCTCAACCCGGCGCTGGATATCGGCCAGATCGAGGGCGGATTTGTGCAGGGCATGGGATGGCTGACCACCGAGGAACTGGTCTTTGACGACAAGGGCCGGCTCGCACCCATGCGCCATCGACCTACAAGATTCCGACGGCTTCCGATGTGCCGGAGGATTTTCGCGTCGCGCTCTACAAGGGCGGCGGCGAGGCGGGGCCAACAAGGCGAAAACGATCTATCGCTCCAAAGGCGGTGGGCGAACCGCCCGTCATGCTGGCGACTTCGGTGTTCTCGGCGATCACCCATGCGATTGCCTCCATCAAGCCGGGTGTGGTGCCAAAGCTTGACGCGCCGGCAACGCCGGAAGCGATCTTGAAAGCTGTTGAGGGGATGGAAGGTTGAAAACTGCGCTGGTCGTTCTGGCGCATCCCTCCGCTGCCTCCTTCAATCATGCCTGGTTCGTAAGCAGTCTTTCCGCACTGAGAAATGCCGGCTACGAGATATTGACCAGCGATCTTTTTGCACTTGGTTTTGATCCGGCTGAACGCGCTGAGCATTATGGCGATTTGGTTTCAGTAAATGGCTTTGATGTGTTGCGGGTTCAGTCAGATGCCCAACAGGCCGGCATGCTGCCTGAAGCGGTGAAACAGGAAATTGGCAAATTGCATGCCGCCGATCTGGTTGTCTTCCATTTTCCGCTTTGGTGGTTTTCCCCGCCTGCAATGCTCAAGGGCTGGTTTGAGCGCGTGTTGGTTCATGGTGAATTTCACACCAGCGAAAAGCGTTTCGACAAGGGGTTGGCCAGCGGAAAGCGTGCGCTTTTTTGTGTTACCTGCGGTGTCGATGAGAACGGGGGGGCGCCTTCCGGCTTTGAGGCGGATACGCGCATGCTGTTATGGCCTCTAGCGTTTTCACTTTATTATTGCGGCTTTGATGTTTTCCAACCGATCATCCAATACGGCGTTCATGGTTTTCACGAGGGGCAGGCGAAAGCAGAACTTGAAGCGGCGCTCGATAAAAGGCTTGCCGGGCAGCAACAGCTCATTGAAAATCTGGAGATGAGGCAATTGATCCGTTTCAACCCGCAATCTGATTTCGATGAAAATGGTCTCTTGAAACAGGATGCACCGGTTTATTCCAAATTTATCAGCAGGGAAAATGGTTGAGGAAAGGGACGTTCAGGCTAGTATATGGCGCTTGCCCCCTTGCCCCATGGGCCATGCACCCTTAGTCTCACTGAAAATCAGTCTATTGGGAGGAATTCATGAAAACCCGTGCTGCCGTGGCCTTTGAGGCCGGAAAACCGCTTGAAATCGTAGAAGTAGATCTTGAAGGCCCGAAGGCCGGAGAAGTATTGGTCGAGATCAAGGCGACCGGCATTTGCCACACGGATGAGTTCACGCTTTCAGGCGCTGATCCCGAAGGGATATTCCCGGCCATTCTTGGCCATGAAGGCGCTGGCATTGTTGTTGATGTGGGACCCGGCGTAACGTCGCTTAAAAAGGGTGATCACGTTATCCCGCTTTATACGCCCGAATGCCGTGAGTGTGATTATTGCCTCAACCCGAAAACCAATCTTTGTCAGGCGATCCGCTCCACCCAGGGGCAGGGACTGATGCCCGACGGCACGAGCCGTTTTTCCTACAAGGGCGAGAAAATCTTCCATTACATGGGCTGCTCGACCTTTGCGAACCATACAGTGCTGCCGGAAATCGCCCTGGCCAAGGTCAACCCAAAGCGCCGTTTGAAAACATCTGTTACATCGGCTGCGGTGTGACCACCGGTATTGGCGCGGTGATCAACACGGCCAAGGTTGAGCCCGGCTCCAATGTGGTCGTTTTCGGCCTTGGCGGTATTGGCCTCAATGTTCTGCAGGGCGCTAGAATGGTCGGTGCGAACAAGATCGTTGGCGTTGACATGAACCCTGACAAGGAAGAGTGGGGCCGGAAATTCGGCATGACTCATTTTGTCAATCCGACCGGTATGGAACATCAGGAACTGGTGAATCATCTTGTCGAGCTGACAGGACGGCGGGGCGGATTATTCTTTCGAATGTATCGGCAATGTGAAGGTGATGCGCGCCGCTCTGGAATGCGCCCACAAGGGATGGGGCGAATCGATCATCATCGGTGTCGCCGGTGCCGGGCAGGAAATTTCCACACGTCCGTTCCAACTGGTAACCGGACGGTCATGGCGCGGAACCGCCTTTGGCGGTGCAAGGGGCCGCACGGACGTGCCGAAAATCGTTGACTGGTACATGGACGGCAAAATCCAGATTGACCCGATGATTACCCACACGCTGAAGCTTGAAGACATCAACAAGGGCTTCGACCTGATGCACGAGGGAAAATCGATCCGTTCCGTGGTGGTGTTTTAGGCCCGTTATGACATACTGCCCCAATTGGGAAATTGGGGGGAAACATGCAGAAGTCACTAGGTGTGAACAATTCATCTTTTTATTTACTTAGCAAATCAATTCAAAACGTCAAATGTTATTTTTTGGCAAATTTGATTTATCGATAAAATGCCGTTATTACTTTTCTTCAACCGCGCAAAGCCCATATCCAAAGTCTTAATTATTTCTATATTTGCAACCGCACTCGGGATTTGCGGCAATTGACTGCACACTTTATAATCCTATGTCATATTGGTGCAGGGCGTGTGGAAGGCTGAGTTGTCCTTGCACCCAGACGGCAACAACTGTCTTGATCCTGTTGGGTGCACTGCTGATCGGGCTTCCCGGTTGCACGCAAACTGTTGCTCCAGGCCAGCAGGCAGGAAACGGTCAACAACTGGAAAGTTCAATCACACCGGATAATCCCGAAGCGATCCTGCAGCCGAAAAACCGCTTGCAGGAAGACACGATTGTCGCTGCCGAACATGACCGCAACGAAAGCGGCATTCCCTATATTGGCGTTTGGGCGGCATCGGCTCCAGGCTGCTCCCTGATTGATCAGGGTGCCTATGATTCCTTTGCGGTAATCACGCCATCGGGAATTCGCCAATTCGAGGAAGTATGTACCTATGTTCCCCGTGAGAGTGCTTCCAACCTGCATGAGATGGTTGCCACTTGCCGGGCCGAGGGTGAAACCGCAACCCATGTAAAGCGGATCGAGATGGTGAACGGGCAAAACCTGAAGCTGTCCAATATCGAGGGAAGGGCAGGTTTTGACTTGATCCGTTGCAACCTGCCGCGTTAGGCAGGAGTGCAGAATCTTTAAATCCAATCAAGGAGAACCTTTTGCCTTCCAGGAAAACCATATTCGACAACAATATTGATGAAGACACGATGGGTAACCGCATTTTGCGGGCACGTGAACTGTCCGGGCTCACGACCGGTGAACTGTCCCGCCAATTGGGTGTGAAAAAATCGACAGTTGAATCATGGGAGACGGACCGCTCGGAGCCAAGGGCACATTTGGCCATGCGGGTGGCCGGATTGCTCGGGGTGACACCGACCTGGCTGTTTGGCGGTGTGGGGGAAGCCCCCGAAGATGATGTAATCTCACCGGAAATCAGGGTGCTTCGCCAACAGTTGGCGAAAATCAAGCAGATGCGGGACAGGACTTCCAACGCCATTTCTGCCATGGAAGCAGGCGCTTGATGAGTTGGTGCGCCTGCAGTCGCAAGAGAACTGACGATTTTGCATGCCGCGCGATATCACCATTTTCGTTGATGCCGACGCCTGTCCGGTAAAGCCTGAAATCCTCAAGGTTGCCGAGACGGGTTTCGTTGGCGGTCGTCATCGTTTCCAACTCGGGCATGCGTCCTTCGCGCGATCCGCTGGTGCGTCATGTCGTGGTTTCCGACAGTTTTGATGCCGCAGATGACTGGATTGTCGACAACGCGGTTTCAGGCGATATCGCGATCACTGCGGATGTGCCTCTGGCCAAACGGCTCGTGGAGAAAGGCGTGCATGTTACCAGCCATGCCGGCAAATTGTTCACCGCGGATACGATCGGGGTTCAATCGGCAATGCGTGATTTCAACCAGGATTTGCGCGAGGCGGGAGCGATCACAGGCTACAATGCCCCCTTCAGTCAGCGCGACAGAAGCAATTTTCTGCAGGCACTTGACCAGTTGGTAAGGCGGGCCATGCGTTCAATACAGGAAAGAAGTTCATGAAAACGATATCAACCAATCTCGCCCATGGCGGAGTACAGGGCGTTTACTCCCACGATTCGGAAACAACGCGTTGCAAGATGACATTCGCGGTATATGAACCGCCCCAGGCCAAGACAGAAAAAACGCCTGTTCTTTGGTATTTATCGGGGCTTACCTGTTCCCACGCCAATGTGATGGAGAAAGGCGAATATCGGCGCGCCGCAGCGCAGCACGGTGTGACGATCATTTGCCCGGATACCTCGCCCAGAAACACGGAGGGGGGAGAGGAGGTTCCAGATGAAGATAACTGGCAGTTTGGATCGGGGGCCGGGTTTTACCTTGATGCAACCGAGGCACCCTATGACCGTCATTACAACATGTACTCCTATATTACGCGCGAACTGCCGGAACTGATTGCCGGAAACTTTAACGTGGACATGGCGCGCCAGGGTATCTTCGGGCATTCGATGGGTGGGCACGGGGCGCTGACCATTGCGCTGAAAAATCCAGACCGGTTCAAGTCCTGTTCCGCCTTTGCCCCGATTTGCGAGCCGTCGAAATCGGAGTGGTCTGCCGGTGCATTCCGCAAATACCTGGGTAAGGATGAGAGCAAATGGCGTGACTATGATGCCAGCCTGCTGATCGAAGACGGAAAGCGGTTTTCCGGATTTCTTGCCGATCAGGGAACAGCTGACAGCTTTCTGGAAGAAGGTTTGAGGCCGAAAGTGCTGGAAGCTGCCTGTGCCAAGGCAGGCATTCCCCTGCAATTGCGCATGCGGGAAGGCTATGACCATTCCTACTATTTCATTTCCAGCTTCATGGAAGACCATATCCGATGGCATGCGGAGCGCCTGTAATGGGCGAATTTTCGGTTATCCGGATTTTGATGCTGTCTTACATTGACGTAAACGTAAGCTTGGGTTAACAGATTTTGCTGAGGGAGGGCGCTCCCATATATTTATTGCAGGAAAATGCGATGCTGCATGCTATATAGCAAGTTGGCAGCCTTGCTGCTCGTGATTGTCCGTGGGAGGAAAACATGGCGAAAAAGACAACAGCAAAATCACCCTATGATGCAAAGCCCTGGCTGGCATCCTATCCGCAGGGCGTTCCGGCAGAAATTGGCGAACTGAAATACAATTCAATCGCCGAATTGCTGGAAGACAGTTGCAGGAAATTTGCCGACAAACCCGCCTTCACCTGCATGGGAAAAACCATTTCTTTCAAGGAACTGCATGTCCAGTCTTCTGTTGTCGGAGCCTGGCTGAAAGCCCACGGTCTTGAAAAGGGCGACCGTGTTGCGATCATGATGCCGAACATATTGCAATATCCTGCAGTTATGATGGGGATTTTGCGGGCCGGATGTACGGTGGTGAACGTGAACCCGCTTTATACGCCCCGTGAACTTGAGCATCAGCTCAATGACAGCGGTGCGAAGGCAATCTTCATTCTGGAAAACTTTGCCAATACGCTTCAGCAGGTGATCAAGAAGACCAAGGTCGAGCATGTGGTTATCACCGCGATGGGTGACCAGATGGGCGGTCTGAAGGGCATGCTGGTCAATTTTGTGGTGCGGAAAGTCAAGAAAATGGTGCCGGACTGGTCGCTGCCGGGCCATACGCCGTTCACCAATGTAATGGCCGGCAATAGCGGATCTTTTGCCACTGTCGCGACTGGCCACGAGGACTTCGCCTTTTTGCAGTATACCGGTGGTACAACGGGTGTTTCAAAAGGGGCGGCACTGACCAATTCAAACGTTCTTTCCAATGCCGAACAAAACACGCATTGGGTTGAAGTGGCTTACCGCAAGAACGGCCGTCCTGATGATCTGACTTATATCTGCGCGCTGCCGCTCTATCACATCTTCGCCCTGACCGTGAATGCGATCATGGGAATGGAGCAGGGCGCACACAACATCCTTATTCCCAATCCGCGTGATATTCCCGGTTTCGTCAAGGAACTCGGCAAGTACAAGTTCCATGCATTTCCGGGTCTGAACACGCTTTTCAATGCGCTCCTTAACAATGAGGATTTCCGCAAGCTGAACTTCAAGGACCTCACACTGACCCTCGGTGGCGGCATGGCCGTGCAGCGCCCGGTTGCCGAACGCTGGCAGAAGCTGACAGGCTGCAATATTTCCGAAGGCTACGGCTTGTCTGAAACTTCACCGGTTGCCACCTCCAACCCGTTCGATGCGACCGAATTCTCCGGAACCATTGGTCTGCCAATTCCGGGCACTGATATCGCGATTCGTGACGATGAGGGAAAGGATGTGCCGCTTGGTGAAGTCGGCGAGATCTGCATTCGCGGGCCGCAAGTCATGAAGGGCTACTGGCAGCGGCCTGACGAAACTGCCAAGGTCATGACCAACGACGGTTTCTTCCGGTCCGGCGATATGGGGTTCATGGATGAGAAGGGCTTTACGAAGATCGTTGATCGCAAGAAGGACATGATCCTGGTGTCCGGGTTCAATGTTTATCCAAACGAGATCGAGGAAGTGGCTGCCAGTCACGACGGTATTCTTGAAGCAGCGGCAATTGGTGTGCCGGATGAGCATTCCGGTGAAGTCGTCAAACTCTTTGTCGTCAGGAGCGATCCCTCCTTGAGTGAACAGGACGTCAAGGACTGGTGCGCCAAGGGTCTTACCAATTACAAACGCCCGAAATATGTGGAGTTCAAGGACGAATTGCCGAAAACCAATGTCGGCAAGATCCTGCGCCGTGAACTGCGTGACAAATAAGGCTTGATACTGCAAGGGGAGGCCGGGTTTGGCGGTTTATGTGGATGAGGCTATCTGGTCCTGGAAAGGGCGCAAGTGGTGCCATCTCATGGCTGACGACGTGGACGAACTGCACCGTTTTGCCTACCGGCTTGGTTTGAAGCTTTCGTCCTATCAGGGGCCGCCCAAAACCAGGGCTCCGCATTATGACATAACAGGCTTTGAGCGGGACCGGGCCATACGGCTCGGTGCCCAGCCGGTGGGCCGACGGCAGATTGTCAGCCATTTTCGCAAGGTGCGGATTTCGCGCCATGAATTGCGCCAATCTTGGGAAGCTGGTTCACGGGTCGATCATCCGAAACTTCAAACAAAAAGGCCCGGATAGTCTGCGGGCCTTTTGTGCATGAGGGTTCGTGCCTATTTCAGCAGCGCTTGAAGTTTCTGGTAGCGCCATATTGATGCTGGGTAATGCGGACCGTGTTTTTGTTGACCGGGATGATTGAAAATCCTTCTCCTGAAAATCCTCTGCGGGGATTGCCTGAGTAACCCCGCTGGTCGGGGTATTGCCCGCTGATGGATACTGCTGCTGATGAGTTGGATATTTTCAGGGAAGCGACGGCCTTGTGCGTGCAATAGCGCCCTGACTTGAGTTTCGGCTGCTGGTATTTATCAGGGCGCTGCTGGTGGCTGAACCCGTAATCATTGTTCTGATAGCTTTGTGCCAAGGCTGAGAAGTTTGCGCCTGTTGATAAAAGCATGGCGCTGATTATAACGGTAAAAAGCCGGGATGAGGGGTGTTTTTTCAGGCTGTTGAAACCGGTGGTCATGGGTATCTCCCTTTTTGGTGGTCGGTTCTGGTGAACTGCCATTGATGCTAGGGGAGAGCCTGCAAGCGCGGTATCGGGTGTACACCCCAATTTTTTGCGGTGCAGTAAAACAAAAGCCCGGCAGTTTCCTGCCGGGTTCTCATTTTGTCAGTAAAGGCATGCCAGCGGTGGTTAGCCGATGATGCCACCATCATCGCGGCGAACAGCAATTATCGCCGAGCGCGGGACGCTGTCACCACCTTCCGGCCAGTGGGAATTTCCCTTTTCTCCGGGATGCTGTATGCCGATGAAAGCCGTCCGGCGATCGCCGGACCAGGTGATTCCGGTTACTTCGCACTCATTGGGGCCAACTAGGAAGCGTTCGATGGCACCCGTGTTTGTGTCGCCAACCAGCATCTGGTTGTTGCCCATGCCTTCGAAATCATCCTTGTCGCCATAATTGCCATCGGTCTGTATCCACAGGAAGCCGTTGTCATCAAAGCGCAGACCGTCCGGTGAGTTGAACAGATTACCCGAATTGATGTTCGGTGAGCCTGCCCGGTCATCAGAATGAACCAGCGGATTTCCCGCGAGCGCGAAGAGGTTCCAGGCAAAACCGTTGGCGGTGTGATCACCGTTGTCAGGTACCCAGCGCACAATCTGGCCGTACTTGTTGCCAATTCGCGGATTGGGACCGTTTGGTGATGTGTCATCACCACCGGCATTCGGCTTGACGCCGCGGTTCTTGTTATTGGTCAGCGCGACGTAGGCCTCGACCCTGGTCGGGTTGGCAGCAACCCATTCCGGGCGGTCCATTGTCGTTGCGCCAACTGCGGAAGCTGCTTGACGGGTATGGATGCAGATTTCAGCCTGCGATGCCATGCCGGTGTTCTTTTGGGTGAGTTCGATCCATTCACCTCGCAAGTCATCAGTGAATTTGGCAACATAGAGCTTGCCGTTTTCGAGCAATGCGGAGTTGTCGCCGTTGAGAGAGTACTTTGCATCAGAGACATAGCGGTACAAGAACTCTCCGCGCTCATCATCTCCCATGTAAACCACCAGATGACCATTGGCGGCGATAACGACTTCGGCGTTCTCGTGTTTGAAACGGCCAAGAGCAGTCAGCTTGCGCGGCTTTGATTCAGGGTTGAGCGGATCGATCTCCACCACATAACCGGCGCGGTTGGGTTCGTTGGGATGTTTGGAAACGTCAAACCGTTCGTCGATTTTCGCCCATCCATATCCCCAATCCTTTGCCGACACGCCGTAACGCTTGAGTTCGGCGGAGACTTCGTGGTTTTCATCAGCTGCAGAGAAGTAGCCGTTGAAGTTTTCCTCACAGGCCAGATAGGTGCCCCATGGTGTGCGACCGTTACCGCAATTGTTCCATGTGCCTTTTGCCGTTTCTCCCTTCTGGTCGAAGGCGGTCTGCATCAACTCGTGTCCCTTGGCTGGTCCGGTAATGTCCATTTCGGTATCAGGTGTGATGCGACGGTTTACCGGTGAATCCTTCACGATTGACCATTTCCCGTCCTGACTGGCAATTTCCATGACGGTCACACCATGGGCCAACATGCCCTTGCGGATATCATCATCATTGGCGGGCTTGCCCTCTTTGCGGTTGCCCCAGATGATGTCACGGTTGGTATATTCATTGTTGACGACGAAGACGCTCTTTCCGTCTACTTCGAAGAGGTCCATTCCGTCATTATTGTCACCAAGAGACAAGGCCTGGCTCTCGCTGGTGCCGCGTGTTGCCTGGTCAAAGGGCTTGGAGGCACTCCACAATTCATCTCCCCATTTAGCAACCACCTGCCAGTTGAAGCCCTGCGGCAAGGTGATGGTATCGAGGGAATTGGCGGCAACGGGCTTGAAACCAAACCTTCCGGCTGCATTGGCTTTTGTCACTCCCAGTTCAATGCCGTTTGGAGAAACGGAACTGACAAAGGTGCCTGCGCCAAAGGCGAGCACGCCGCACAAAAAGCCGCGGCGGGAAATAGCGGTCTCGACCACTTCGTCAAAACCGGTTGTTTCAGGGGCGGGGTTGATGATTTCGTCAATCTCGTCGAAAGAAAGATCATTCCTGTTCACGTCTGCAATCTTGTCGCTCATCTGGCTTCCTCGCATAGCGTTGAAAAAGAAACGGGAGGCAATGGGGCGCTGTTGCCTCCCGAATTATCCCCGCCAGGACATCGGGCAAAGCCAATAGGTCTTGTCGGGTTTTCAACTGCTATCGCTCTCAAGTGACAAACGGTTGACAGCTCCGTGACAGTTTGGTGACTGTGGAAAACCGGTTCGCGAGCGCCTTATTCTGCGGCTTCCAGAGCCTGCTCCTCTGCCGTTTTTGCAGGCGGATTTCTGAACTGTGCCAGCAGTGCTGTCCGGTTCTTTTCCGCTTTTTCGATGGACTTTTCCTTAACAGGGCCATAGCCGCGAATTTCATCAGGGATTCGGGCAAGGGCAGCGGCGAAACGATGATTTTCCGCACTTAGTTTCGGCAGCAGGCCTGTAATCATCGCCTCGTAATCGGCAATCAGCTTGCGCTCCATTTTGCGCTCGGCGGAATAACCGAACACATCAAGAGAAGTACCCCGCAGGCGTTTCATCCGGGCCAACAGCCTGAAGACGGGCAGGATCCACTGCCCGTATTCCTTTTTGCGCGGGCGGCCATTGTGCAGGGGCTTTCCTGCAAAAATCGGCGGCGCAAGATTGAAGGTCAGCTTGAGATTTCCATCAAACGTATCCTTGAGGTGTTTGTCGAAACTGCCATCGGTAAACAGGCGCGCCACTTCATATTCATCCTTGTAGGCAAGGAGTTTGAAATAATAGCGGGCAACAGCATTGGTTAGATCGCGCTTCTTGCCGAGCTTGGCTTCAGCGGCTTCGACCTTTTTCACGAGATCATGGTAATGCTTCGCATAGGCTTCGTCCTGATAACCGGTCAGGAATTCGGTACGGCGGTCAATCAGTTGCTCCAGGGTTTCAGGCTCCCGGGGCGCACCATGGGCTTCGTTGAGAAGGCGGATGGCTTCCTCGGGTTTTTCCGCAATGCGCCGGCCCCAGTTGAAGGCGAGGCGGTTCATCTTTACCGCGACGCCGTTCAGTTCAATTGCCCGGTCGAGTGCCGCCGGGCTGATTGGCAGAGTGCCCTTCTGTGAGGCAAAGCCCAGCATCATGATGTTGGTTGCAATGGCATCACCACAAACCAGTTCGGCGAATTTGGTAAAATCCACCTTGTCCGGATTATCAGAGACACCCTTGCTGATCGCATTGATGACTGCGGTTTCCTTGAAGTCGAAATCTCGGTCAAAAACGAAAGTGGAAACCGGGGTGAGATGGGTGTTGAGGATCGCTTTCGTGCGGTCCTTTGAATAAAGCGCAATCGGCCCCTTGTCAGAGGCAACCACAGTATCGGCAGCCATCAGGAGATCGGCTTCGCCCGTCGGGATTTGCGCGGCTGAGACCATGTCGACCTCCTTTGACAGGCGGACATGGGAAAGGACTGCGCCGCCTTTCTGGGCGAGGCCCGAGAAGTCCTGGATCATTGCCGCCTTGCCTTCAAGATGGGCGGCCATGCCGATGATTGCGCCGATGGTCAGAACGCCGGTTCCGCCAACGCCGGTGATTGCGATGTTGTAGACATCGTCTTCGAGCGGCACGATTTTAGGCTCGGGCATGGCTTCATCGGAGAGTTCGGGCAGGGCCCTTTTTTTCAGGGAGGCACCTTGCACTGTCACGAAGGACGGGCAGAAGCCCTTGACGCAGGAGAAGTCCTTGTTGCAGGAGGACTGGTTGATCTGGCGCTTGCGGCCAAAATCGGTTTCCAGCGGTTCAATGGAGATGCAGTTGGACTGAACCGAGCAGTCTCCGCAGCCTTCACATACCAGAGGGTTGATGATGGCACGCTTGTCCGGGTCGACCATCTTCCCGCGTTTTCTGCGGCGGCGTTTTTCCGTTGCGCAGGTCTGATCGTAAATGATTGCGGTACAGCCGGGCGTCTCGCGCGCTTTCTCCTGGATTTCGCCAAGGTCATCGCGGTGGTGAATACTGATGCCGGAAGGAAGGGCTGCCCCTGAATATTTTTCCGGTTCGTCAGAGACGAGCCAGAGTTTTCGCACGCCCTCGGCCTTGAGCTGGGCCGCGAGTTCGGGAACGCTGAGAGAACCGTCAATCTGCTGGCCGCCGGTCATTGCCACTGCATCATTGTAGAGCAGTTTGTAGGTCATGTTGGCACCGGAGGCGACAGCCTGGCGAATGGCCATGACACCGGAGTGGAAATAGGTGCCGTCGCCCAGGTTGACGAAGACGTGCTTCTCATCGGTGAAGGGGGCGATGCCTGTCCAGGTTACTCCCTCACCGCCCATATGTGTGTAGGTTTCGGTGTTGCGGTCCATCCACAGCGCCATGAAGTGGCAGCCAATACCGGCAAAAGCGCGTGATCCTTCAGGCACCTTAGTCGAGGTGTTGTGCGGGCAACCCGAACAGAAATGCGCCATGCGTGCCACGGGGGCAGTGTGGCTTTTCTTGAGATTCAGGCGCTCATTGTAATAATCCAGTTTTTCCCGGATGGAGTTCTTCAGTCCGGCCGGAAGATCAAAGGCAAGCAGTCTGGTCGCAATGGCGCGCAGGGCGACGCCGGCGGAAATTTCCTCATGCAGCGACAGTATGTGCTTGTCCTTGTCGTCAAACTTGCCGACAATGCGCGGGCGCACATCAGCGCGCCAGTTAAACAATTGCTGCTTGATCTGGTGCTCGATGACCTCGCGCCGTTCCTCGATCACGAGAACCTCTTCGAGACCTTCGGAGAAGTGACGGATGCCTTCCGGTTCAAGCGGCCATGGCATGCGGACCTTGTAAAGGCGCAGGCCGATCTTGTCGGCGGTCTTTTCATCAATATCGAGATGGCGCAGTGCTTCGCGCACATTCTCATAGGCCTTGCCGGAGGCAACAATGCCGAAGCGCGGCTTGCGCGAGTCGATTACCAGTTGGTCGACCTTGTTGGCCCGCGCAAAGGCAATGGCCGCATAGGCCTTGTATTCCTGAAGTCGTTCGTCCTGCGCGAGACGGTCATCGGGCCAGCGAATGTTCAGCCCGCCCTGGGGCATTTCGAAATCATTGGGTTTCAGGAACTGGCGCTTCTCGCCGGCAAGATCGACAACGCCGGTAGTTTCGATTGTATCTGCGATAACCTTGTAGCCGACCCAAAGGCCGGAATAGCGTGACATGGCAATGCCGAGGAGGCCAAGCTCTGTGAATTCCTGAACGGAAGAAGGGTAGAGCACCGGCATGATCGCCGCCATGAAGGCATGATCTGACTGATGGGCGACGGTTGAGGATTTGGCGGCATGGTCGTCACCGGCAATTGCCAGGACCCCGCCATTGGGGGAAGTGCCGAAGGAGTTGGCATGTTTGAAAACATCTCCGCAACGGTCAACGCCAGGACCCTTGCCGTACCAGATGCCAAGGATGCCATCCTTTCTTGCGCCGGGAGAAAGCGAAATCTGTTGTGATCCCCAAACGGCTGTGGCTGCGAGGTCCTCGTTGACGCCGGGCTGAAACTCGATGCCATGTTCACGCAAATGCTGGCGGGCGCCGCCTAGGGCGAAATCAAAGCCGCCAACCGGCGATCCTCGATAGCCTGAGATAAAGGTTCCGGTGTTAAGGCCTGCCTCGCGGTCCCTTCGCATCTGAACCATGGGCAGGCGGACCAGCGCCTGGGTGCCGTTCATGAAGACCTTGCCCTCGGTGGCCGTGTATTTGTCTTCGAGGGTAATCACGTTTTTCGGATTGAAGTCCGGCTTGTTCACGCCCATTGTTTCCTCCTCGGTTGAATGCCGTAACCGGCAAAAGCCGCCCGGTGGGTTCGGGCGTGCGGCATTCAGAAAATCTCCATCCAATACAATATGGCTTATCAGCCGAAAATCGGTAGTCCATTTTTGACCGTATCATCAAAATAATTTGGATTTTCAGTCCAAAAATATGAAGAAAACGAATTCCTGTCCTAAAGAAGCGGGTATGGCTGTCAGGGGCGTTTTATCCTGCTCGAGAACAGGATCTCCGTTTGCCCATTTCAAATCGGCAGGGCTGTCGTGTTTTTCACCTCGTTCAGGGCAAAATGCGAATTCATGATGCCGACATGGGGGAGGGTGAGCAGCTTACCTTTGACGGTACGCTCATAATCGCGCACCGAGCCGACAACCACCCGCAGCAAATAATCGAATTCGCCGGAAACCGTGTAGCATTGCAGGATTTCGGGGATTGATTGCGTGGCGGCTTCGAACGCATCCATGACTTCGGTCGAGTGGGTGTCGAGGCGGACAAAAACGAAGATGGAAACATCGCGCCCGGCGAGTTCACCATCCACCAGCCAGACCCGGCCCTTGAGCAGGCCCGTGTCCTGCATTTTCCTGATGCGCCGCCAGCAGGGCGTGTGCGACAGGCCGACCCTTTCGCCAACATCATTGATGTTGATTTCAGGCTCTGCTTGCAAAATCCGCAGGATTTTTAGGTCAATCTCATCGAGTTTCGGCGCGTTCATGGGATGAGACTAGCGGAAAACTGCGGCGATGGGGAGGGGGGACTTCTCAACAAGATCAAGGCAGGCTTACGCCGCGACAGGTGGCGAACTGCTTTCTCAGCTTCCAGACACAGCAAAATCCGGATTGAAGATCAGTGGATCGAATATAGCGATATCAACCCCACAATAATCAGGCTCAACGCCCAGGCCAAATCAAGATTGAACCAACTCCGCGATAAGAATTTCAGACCCAGCCAATGATACACACCAGCTGCCAATACACCGCCGGATATCGTCATGGCCAATGTGTGGGCAAGCGCCACAGTGACTGCGATACCTGCATTTCCTGCCATCAGGCTTCCGGCAGCCGCATGTCCGGCGTCCGTGTCGACAGTTCTGCATATCCCCAGATAGATTGGCACCAGCATCAAGCCGGCACCATGCGCCATGGCTGCGAGGAACGACCAGAGGGCAAGCCGGGTTGGCGGCACGCGCGACAGGAACCGAGGGTGGCGGCGGTTGATCAAAAGATAAATACCCAGTCCGATCACCAGAAGCGCTGCACTAATCTGTATTTCGAGCTGCCACTCCACCAGGAAAAACAGGGCGGTAAATGGAAACAGGATGGCTGCCATTGCCAGCAGGTGACCTATGGCGAGCGCGACCAATGCCTTGTATAGGCTGCTATTTGACCGTTCCATCAAGGCTGCTGAAACGGCGAGCGGCCAACCCATTCCCGGATTTATGCCGTGATAAACGCCTGATGCGACAACGGCCCACCAAAGGGCCGTTGCTGTACCTGGTTCGCCCACTCGTCAGACTGACGGGTAACAGAAACTGTCGGTCGAACAGTCACCGCCCTCAAGCCGAATCTGGTGGCTTCGATATCCCTTTGGAAACTCGATAAAGAAGTCCTTGTCGAGTTCAATTCCGCCGTTTGCGCCGACATTGGCCATCACCATCTGGCCACCCTCGCCATCGGGATAAAACTGGTCATCCCAAGTTGAATACAGCGAGTTTGTCCAGTAGACGCGCTTGCCGTCGCGACTGATCTCGACCATCTGCGGACCATAGGCGAAATCCTTGCCGTTGGGGTGGCTAGTTCCACGGGCAATTCCGCCGATTTCGACCTTGCCGGCCAGTTTCGGGTTCATCGGATCGGAGACATCATACTGATGCATCTCGCCAAGCCCCCAACAGGCCACATACAGATATTTATCATCAAGGCTGAGATCGATATCGGTCACCAGCGGTGGCACCGCCTCAAAACCCTGCAAGAGCGGTGGTAGGTTTTCAGCTTTTTCAGGACGTGGGTCGATGGTGATGGTTTTCTTCGCTTCAAAGGTGCCATCGTCCTTTTGCCACCAAGTGAATATTGCACCTTGCAAATTGGTTGTGTCGACTACTACTCCACAGAAACCATAGTCTTTTGCCGGATCATGTGCTGGCCTTATTTCGAGAGCCATCTGGTGGTTCGCGCCAAGATCGATGGTCTGGACATTGCGACGTTGGCGCAGGTTCCAGAAATGAATCTTGTGCCCGTATTTGTTGCTCAAAAGGTCCTCGGCAACAATTCCGTTTTCGAATTGGGGCGGCAGGCCCCATTCGGAACTAACCATGTAGTCACGTGGCAGATTCCACCAGAAATCATAATGCTTGTCCTGTTCACCACGGTCCATCTCATAGCGGCCGAGTATCTCGAAAGTCTCACAATCCATGATGAAAATTCCCGGAGGGCCGTCAGTGCCGTCTTCACCGGCTCCACCCAACGTTGAGACATAGATGCCTTCGGGACCACAATGGATTGTATGAGGTCTTGAATAGCCGGTCTTTTCGAAGACTTCCTCGGGCTCAATAATTTTATGAATTTTGGCCTCAAGGGGTTCCTTCACGTCAATGACGTAGATGCGTGAGGAACGGATGCCTGGAATAATCAGATACCGGCGCTCAAGGAAAGCATGTCCGGTCAAAGGCGAAAGCGCGGACGAACAGGCATTCCATCCAAAATGGTGAAACTCATCGCCTTTGTTTGGCATGAAAAGCGAATGTACTATCTTGCCATAATTGTCCGATTTGGGGTTCACATCAACGACTGCCAGCCCATCGGGTTGTGAGGCGTCAGGGCTTAACATCAGCGTGAAAGCCACTGTTTCGGCTGGTGCTTCCATGGCCAATCTTGGTGTCGCATGAAACGTTGGATCTGGTCTTAAATTCATAGTTGTTTCCTCCCTAAATCAAGGCTGCTTACGATTTGATGTTCGATGCGGCTGACAGGAATAGTGCCATGAAAGGGTATTATCGTAAACCGGTCGAACAATTTCGGCCAAGAACGAGAGGCCACTAAGGCGGTTTTCCCTTTCTTGACGGGCACAACTGCCCCGCCAAACCCTTATAAATCCCGCGTCTTCCAAAAAATTATCCCCGCCCGACAAAACCGCTCCTATCCTTGCGCCACTATTGTCCACGTACAAACGCCGGGTGATCGCCGTCATTGCAGGTTGGATACAATAGCAGCGGAGCGTCGTGCCTTTGCCCGTTTGGGTCGGGGTCGGCTTGAAGGTTGTCGGAACGGTGTGCTGAAGAGTCCGGCAATTCTGCAAATCTCCGCCACAGGGCGGTCAGGGCCGCACACATGCCCCATGGAAACGGTGAGACCGTCCTGTGGTTTGTGCATTGCGAAAATTGCGCAGCAATTTTTGCGGAAGAAGCAACAGGCGTTTAGCGAAGCGAAATGCCGAGTGCGCATGATTGTGTTCAATTTCCAGGTGATTTTCACCCAATCACGACGCGGGAATTGCTGCCGTGTGAACAAAGGAAGCTTGCCCATATGTCTTTCGACCTCAAACCTGAACTCAAGCCTGCTATTCACCCGTTGAAGCGCTATCGTCAGCTTCGCGCCATCGCCTTTTTCATGGGCTATTGGGAAGAGTGTTCGGTGAAAGCCTGCAAGGTCAGGAAACGTTGTGCCGGCGGCACCCGCGGGACCTATTCACGCATCGGCATTCCCTGCTGCATGGAGGGCCGGCCAGAACGCCTTGCGGAAGCCGCAGAACCGGACAAGACCGCGCAGCCCCTTGAACCGCAAGGCCCGACGGGTGTATTGGAGCGGCAAACCTCACTTCAGCCAAAGCAAGATTACAATGACCCGATATCTCGTGACCGCCCTTTATAAATTCGTCCGCCTGGATGATTACAAAGAATTGCAGCAGCCCTTGCTCGAAGTCTGCAAATCAAATGAGGTGATGGGCACGTTGCTTCTGGCGCGTGAGGGCATTAACGGTACGATTGCCGGGCCGGAAGTCGGGATATGGAAAGTGCTCAACTGGCTGAAATCCGACCCGAGGTTTGTCGACCTTGGTCACAAGGAAAGCTGGGCGGAAGGCGAGAATCCGTTTTACCGGATGAAGGTGCGCCTCAAGAAGGAAATCGTGACAATGGGCATTCCGGCGGTGGACCCGAATGAGGTTGTCGGAACCTATGTGGAGCCTGCGGACTGGAACGATATCATTTCCGATCCGGAAGTTGTTCTGATTGATACGCGCAATGACTATGAAGTTGATATCGGCACGTTCAAGGGAGCGATTGATCCAAGGACAGTCACTTTCAGGGAGTTTCCGGCATGGGTCCGCGAGCAGGAGCGTCTTCACAACAAGCCGAAGATTGCCATGTTCTGCACTGGCGGCATTCGCTGTGAAAAGGCTTCGAGTTTCATGAAACAGGAAGGCTTTGAAGAAGTCTATCACCTCAAGGGCGGCATCCTCAAATATCTCGAAACGGTTCCGGAAGATGAAAGTCTTTGGGAAGGGGAGTGTTTTGTCTTCGATAACCGCGTATCGGTCGGTCACGGTCTCAAACAGGGGCCGTATGATCTTTGTCACGCCTGTCGTCATCCGATCAGCGAGGAAGACAAAAGAAGTGATCAGTACGCCGAGGGCATTTCCTGCCCGCATTGTCATGATATGATGAGTGATGAGCAGCGCAGGCGGTTTGCCGAACGGCAGAAGCAGATTGCGCTCGCTAAAGAGCGCGGCTTTGATCACATCGCTGCCGATCAGGAAGCACAGCGCGAGGCAAAGCGACAGCGGCGCGAAGAACAGATCGAAAAAAGCAGGCAGGGCACTGCGGCGTGACAGCCAAGCGCCCCATCCTCTACTCTTTCCGCCGCTGTCCTTATGCAATGCGCGCAAGGCTGGCGATCGCTTCAAGCGGTCAGGAGATGGAACTGCGCGAAGTGGTTCTGCGCGACAAGCCGGAGCAAATGATTGAGGCGAGTCCGAAAGCAACCGTACCGGTGGTGATTTTGCCGGACGGCAAGGTGCTGGAAGAAAGCCTTGATGTGATGAAATGGGCGCTTTCGAAAAATGATCCGGAAGGCTTGCGCAATTTTCCGGACGAGACGCTCATCGAAATAGACAAGTTGATTGAAGAGCTCGACGGTCCGTTCAAATCCGCCCTCGACCGCTACAAGTATGAAAACCGTTATGACGGGGTTGTCGCGAAAGAGCAGCGTGATCTGGCAATTCCGTTTCTGAAGCGGCTGGATGAGCGGCTTAGTAAAAACACTCATCTTTTTGGCGATCGCTTCACTTTTGCTGATGCAGCTGTTGCTCCGTTTGTGCGCCAGTTTGCCCATGTCGACAGGGACTGGTTCTGGCAGCAGGATTGGCCGAACCTGATTGGATGGCTGGAAAATTTCATTGAGTCGTACCGCTTTAAATCCATCATGACGAAATATCCACAATGGAAGGCCGGCGATCCCGAGACGCTATTTCCTGAAAAGGCAGGAACGCGATGATGCAAATCCGGTTACGGCTTTTTGAAATCCCCGATTGCGCAACCTGTGATAGGAAGCAACTGATCCTGTCCTTTTCCCGATTCGAGCGCGGTTGAAAATCTTGTTGTCACGTTCTGTAAAAATAGTCTTTCTTGCCTTGCTGATTACAGCATGTACGGCGTCTCCGTCAGACGTTCTGGATGTTCGCGGAATGATCACTAATCCGCGCTATGGTGATAATGATCCACATGACTGGAAGGGAAAGAAGCCTTGGGACTATCAGGTACACGGCATTGATGTTTCAAAATTCCAGAAGACGATTGACTGGCGAAAGGCAAAAGCTTCCGGTGTTTCCTTCGCCTTTATCAAGGCAACTGAAGGCGGGGATTTGTTTGATGATCGCTTCAAGGAAAATTGGATAGGTGCGAAACGGGCGGGAGTTCCCCGCGGGGCGTATCATTTCTATTATTTTTGCCGTCCAGCCTTTGAGCAAGCTGCATGGTACATCCAGAATGTTCCGAAGGAGAAAGGGGCCTTGCCGCCTGTTCTCGACATGGAATGGAATCACAAATCCCCGACCTGCAAGTTTCGGCCGAAGCCGGAGGCGGTTCGCAGGGAAATGGGCGTTTTCATCAACCGCGTGAAAAGCCACTATGGCAGGGCGCCGATTGTTTACACGACAATTGACTTCTATCGGGACAATGATCTCGGCAAGGTCAAGGGTGTTGATTTCTGGCTGCGCTCAGTCGCTGAACATCCTGACATCCTGTATCCGGGACAGGACTGGGTGTTCTGGCAATATACCGGTACAGGGATAATGCCTGGTATTGAAGGGGATACGGATATCAACATATTTCGCGGTTCCGTGCGTCAATGGGGCGAGTGGCTGAAAAAACGGGTGCAGTAATCCCCGCATTTTTCGCCACTGCTATCTTGTGCGCTCATGCATGATGAAGCCGAGAAAATTCATCAGCAATTGGGCAGCAAGAAAGGAGGTCACTCCCGCGGGGTCATGATCAGGGGAAACTTCAACAAGGTCTATTCCGACAACCTCTCCCTGTTTGCTGATCTGCTGGAGCAGTTCGAGCACTTCGTAATACAGAAAGCCGCCATGGGATGGCGTTCCTGTTCCCGGTGCGATCGACGGGCAGAAGCCGTCAATGTCGATCGTGACGTAATAGCGTTGACCAGTGGGAATGCGTTTGGCGACGGCGTCAACGCCAAGTTTCCTGAACTGGCGGACAGAAAGGATATCAGCCCCCATTTGACGCGCTGCCTCATAGCCTTCCTTTGCGGTGGAGGAGACGTTGCGGATGCCGATTTGCGAGAGGCCGGTCACGTAGGGCTTTTCGGCAGCACGGCGCATGCAGTTGCCGTGGCCATGGCGGACACCGTGGCGTTCGTCGACAAAATCAAGATGGGCATCAATCTGGACAAGGTGAAACGGCTCTTCATTACTGAAGGCATTGATTGCTGGGATGTTGACCGAGTGATCACCGCCGAGGACAACAGGGAGCGACTTTGCGGCAAGCGCCTTGCGAACGGCCAGTTCGATATTGGAATGAGATTTTTCGGTATTGGTATGGACGATATCGGCATCCCCCATGTCGGCGATTCTAACCGTACTTGGAAGGTAGGTGATGTCATCCTCATGGTCATAGGCGCCGCCATGGCCGAAGGAAAACAGAGTCGAAGCCTCACGGATTGCACGCGGGCCGAAACGGGTTCCGGCGCGATACTGCGTTCCAAAATCAAACGGCGCGCCGATAATGGCGATATCGGCGTCGATATTGTCCCAGTCAAGAACGGGCGGCGCCTTTGCAAATGTGGCATGCCCGACAAATGGCAGATTCAGCCTACCGGTTTCATATCCTGCCTTTGTCATTGGTGTTTTCCCCTTTGTAAATTTGTTGGCTATCGTGGAGTGAAGAAGGATTTGCGTCAAGCCGATGTAACGCGGGTCAAACCGTTATTACAGGCATGAACGCGGCGCGCCCGACAGTGCATGCGCCTGCTGACTGTGGCGATGCTGTCAAAACTGCCCCGTGTTCCTTCTTTCACATTTGTCGTTATTTGCAGCCCTGTATCCGGGTGACCGCGATGCCGGGGCCAACCGCAATATTTGAGGTAGTGGGAATGAAAGGTTTTAATGGGATTGGCGGTCGTCAGGCAGTGATTGGTTTTGCCGGTCTTGCGGTCATACTGTCGGCGACAGTGGCAAGATCCGCTGATGTGCTTGAAGAGATTTCTGTCGAAGAGCGGATGTTTCTACCGGCTGTTTCCGGCGTTAACGGGAAAGTCGAGGCAGCTTATGCCCATTTCGATCTCGAGAATGGTGACGGAAAGGCTTACTTGTTGCAGGGGGCGGTCTCCCTGCCTGTCGGGCAGCAGTTCGGTTTTCAATTCGACGCTGGTACGTTGAATGGTGGTGGCGATTCCGATGAAATCGTTGCACAGGGCATCGGAGGGCATTTTTTCTGGCGCGATCCCTCGACTGGACTTGTGGGGTTCTACGGTCACCATGTTGGGTACGGTGACAGTATTGACGTGACAAGGTTGGGTGCTGAATTGGAGTGGTATGGCGGGCAGATCAGCTTCGAAGGCTTTGCCGGCATCGACAGGCTGGATACGCCGATTGGCAATCAGGACTTTTTTGCCGGTGAAGTGGTGATTGCTTGGTATGCGACCGACAATTTCAGACTATCTGCCGGGGTGCAGCACAGTTTCGAACAATCCACCGCAATCGCCGGAATGGAGATGATGCTGGATGGCACGGATTTTGCGCCGGCGGTCTATGCCAATGCCTCAATTGGTAATGATGAAACAACGCTGATGGCGGGCGTGAGGCTCTATATTGGCCAACCCAAGAGCCTGAAAGCGCGCCACCGGCAGGATGATCCGGCAATCGGGCTTTTCGATCAGTTCGGTGCTGTTTCCAACTGCATTGATGATGTGGGTAAACGCAAACGGGTAAGGAAACCTATTCCCGTCAGAGTGGACAACCAACGCTCAACATCAATGCAGAATTATCCGCAGAGAGTTGCGCCGTCACCGCAGCCATCGCCAATCGAAACTGCGACAACGAGCTTCAGTCTGGACGGCTGCAATGTCCGATCGAAGACGAATATCAGGCAGGCACCGCTCCCGCGCAATGGTTGATGAGAGCCTGAAAGGCTGGCATCAATGAAAACCGCCGCATCCCGAAGCCCCCGGATGCGGCGGTTTGATTTTTACAGTGGTTGTTTTTTCAGATGCCGTGAAAGCGCCGGGCTTTCCAGCATGCTGCGCTACTACCCCTGGGAAAAGGAATTACAGAATTGAGGAAAGCTTCATGGCGACACCCATGTCGCCCTCGATTTTGATTTTTCCCTGCATGAACGCTGCTGTGGGATCAAGATCGCCCGCGACGAGATCTTCCAGAACGTCGAGATCGCATTTCACAGTGCAGTCCGCATCGCCGTTTTCTGTTGAGACCGTGTTGGCGGAACCATCGACCATGACGACGCCATCGTCACCGCAATCGAATTTGACGGTAGCATCCAGGCCCGAGCTGTCGCCCATTTTTGACTTTATTGTTTCTGCTATGCTTTCAATGCTCATTATAAGCTCCTCAATGAGATTTTATTGGTGCCCGGATTGAAATTGGGCAGAATTATTGACCGTAAATTCTTACGTTTACGTCAAATAAACATTTGCCCTTTTCATTGCCCAAATGCAAGAGCGGCATTGTGAAAAATCTCAATTTACAAAGTAGAGAAAACGGTCAGGTAGTGTGCTGACCGCATTGTCTCAGCCTGAAATCAGGGCATCTGCGAATTTCTCGCGCAGCGATGTCTTCAGTATCTTTCCTGTTGCTCCCTTCGGGATTTCTTCAACGAATTTAACCGCATCGGGTATCCACCATTTAGCGACCTTGCCTTCGTAAAAATCCAGAACGTTCTTTTCCTCCAGTGCCTTCCCGGTCTTCGGTACAACAATCAGAAGCGGCCGCTCGTCCCATTTCTCATGGCGTGCAGCAATCACTGCAGCTTCGGCAATATCGGGATGGCTGACTGCAAGATTTTCTAGATCAACGGTAGAGATCCATTCACCGCCCGATTTGATAATATCCTTTGAACGGTCGCGAATTGTCATGTAACCGTCGGCATCAATGGTTGATACATCGCCGGTCGGGAACCAGCCGCTGTGAAGCGGGTCCCCGCCGTCACCGCCAAAATACTCCGTCAGGACCCAATAGCCGCGGCAGTATAGATTGCCTTGGGCTTCCCCGTCATTCGGCAACTGGCTGTCATCATCATCGAAAACACCAAGCTCGATGCCGAAAGGCGGTCGACCCTGATTTTCGCGGAGCTTGCGTATCTCTGCTTCTGAAAGTTCCAGATGTTTGTTCTTGAGGTTATTTACACTGCCAAGCGGCGAGAGTTCGGTCATGCCCCATGCATGCAGTACCTCGACGTTGTAAACATCACGGAATTTGTCGATCATGGCTGGCGGACAGGCCGAACCGCCTATGACAGTTCGAGTCATGTGTGGAAGCTCTTCGCCACTGGTTTCAAGATGTTGTAACAACCCTTGCCAGATTGTCGGCACACCGGCGGAGATTGTAACCTTTTCCCTGTTGAATAGGTCGGTAAGGCTTTTGCCATCAAGGCCTGGACCCGGCATTACCATTTTTGCGCCAACCAGCGGAGCGGCATAGGGTGTGCCCCATGCATTGACGTGGAACATTGGAACAACCGGCAGCAGGCAGTCGCGTGCGGAAAAGTTCATCACGTCGGGTGTGGCACTCATCATGGCGTGGATGAGAGTGGAACGGTGAGAATACAATACGCCCTTCGGATTTCCGGTTGTGCCGGAAGTATAGCAGAGAGATGAGGCGTCTTTTTCTGAAAGACCTGCGGGCCAGGCGTAGTTGTCATCGCCTTCTTCAATCAGGTCTTCGTAAAATTCGATCCACGGATAGTCGTTGTGAATTTCTTCGCTGGCACCTTCCATCAGCACGAAACATTCAACGGATTTCAATTGATCCTTGACGGCTGCCACCAGTGGCAGGAAGGTTTGATCAAAAAACAGAATCCGGTCTCCGGCATGGTTCACGATATAGACGAGCTGTTCGGGAAAAAGGCGAGGATTGAGGGTGTGGCAAACAAGGCCGGAGCCGGAAACACCGTAGTAAAGTTCGAGGTGGCGGTGATTGTTCCAGGCAAGCGTGCCGATACGGTCGGATTTGTTCATGCCGCGCTTTGAAAGGGCGGATGCCAGTTTCAGGCTTCTGATTCGGCAGTCTGCGTAGCCATATCTGTGCACTCCGCCGGTCGTGTTAACGGACACGATTTCCGTATCGCCATGATATTGAGCCGCATGATCAATAATTGCTGAAATCAGCAATTCGCGATCCATCATCAATCCCTGCATGTGTTTCCTCCCGAGCACTGGCAGCTTCAGCTTGCCTGCAATTGTCATCACTGGTTTGACGTGACATTAGTTTCATTAAAGCGTGTTGTGAACCACCGATTTTCGTATTTCGTTTCAGGTTTTTCAGACGGATTTTTTTGGGTGTATTCAGGCCACAGACAAGTTGAGGGACTGACCTTGAGTAATTTTACAAAGCAGGTGAACAGAGTGCATGAACGGCTGGGGTCTGTGCTTGATCCCACACCTCTCCAGTTCAACCAGTTTCTGTCTGATCGTCACGGTGCGAAAATCTATCTCAAACGTGAGGATCTTTCGCCGGTGCGCAGTTACAAGATCAGGGGCGCCTATGCGTTCCTGATGGAAGTGATCGAAAGGAAACCAGGCCAGAAACTCTTCGTGTGTGCGTCAGCGGGCAATCATGCGCAGGGATTTGCTCATGCATGCCGTCACTACAAAAAGAAGGGCGTGATCTTCATGCCAGTCACAACACCGCAGCAGAAGATTATGAAGACTGCCTCTTTCGGCACGCCCTACGTCGAAATCCGCCTTGAAGGCGACAGTTTTGATGAGGCAAACAAGGCTGCCTATGATTATTGCCGGTCTGAAGGCGGTGTCATGGTGCCGCCCTTTAATGACCCCAAGATTATCAGGGGGCAGGCTACGGTCGGTAAGGAGATCATCGAGCAGTTTGCCGCCATACATCCAAGGGGCGGCAAGGCGATCGACCTTCTGATCCTGCCGGTTGGCGGGGGTGGCCTGTCTGCCGGTGTTACGCATTATTTCGAGGATAGCGGTTTTGCGCCGGAATTTATCTTCGTGGAACCTGATGGTGCGCCGAGCCTCCACCACAGCCTTGAGGTTGGCAAACGGATCAAGCTCGAAAACATGGACAGTTTTGTTGATGGGGCAGCTGTTGCCCAGATCGGAAAACACACATTCGATTATCTGAAGAAATTCAGCGCCGAACAGGTTTTGCTGGCTCCGACCAACGGGATATGCGGCACCATTATCGAATTACTGAATGTGGAAGGGATTGTGCTGGAACCGGCGGGCGCACTTTCCGTTGACGCACTCAAACGCCTTGCCCCCGAACGCCTTCGCGGCAAGACGATTGTCTGCGTGACATCGGGTGGCAACTTTGATTTTGAGCGCCTGCCGGAAGTGAAGGAGCGGGCGCTGAAATTTGACGGGCTCAAGAAGTATTTCATTCTTCAGTTTCCTCAGCGCCCGGGCGCGCTGAAGGATTTTTTATTCATGCTCGGACCGGAAGATGATATTGCCCGGTTTGAGTATATGAAAAAATCAGCCCGCAATTTCGGTTCGGTGCTGATCGGTATCGAAACCACCAAGCGGGAGAATTTTGACCGCCTGACAAAGAAACTCGATCATGCCGGAATGCGCTGGCAGGATATTACTGAGAATGAGATTGTAGGAAATCTGGTGGTTTGATCGCCAAGACAGCCTATATTCTGTTTCTATCGGGACACCGGAATTTTCGGATTTGATGCCGGGTTTGACTTGCAGTCTCGCAGCCGCATTTTTGATGCTGGAATTGGGTGATGCGCCAAAATGGAACCCGGAACTTCTTGATGCGATGCTGCAAGTGGCAAAACAGGCAAAGGACCTGAAGAACAAAAACCCTTCGTGGGTTGCTCAATAAAGTGGACTTGACGCATGGCTGTCATCAGGCACGTATTGATCGGTCAATCGGTTTTTTTCCCCGCCAAAACCTGTTTCGCCTTTTCTATATCTTCCTTTGTTGTCAAATCCCTTTTGGCATTCACAACATCATCCATCAGAAATTCGGCGGGCATGTCCTTGGCGCTGGTCCAGGTTGCCTTCTTTGCGCCAACCCTGAGGATTCCGAGTTTCGCCAGAATATCGAGAATTTTCATGCCCAAGGTCCTTTCGTTCGTGGGTGCCAGGCAACAGGAAACCTGTTTGATGGCGAAGCTGATTGCGCAAGCGTAATCAAATGCAGACACATCCACTTGATTTTTATCAATCAAGATACTGATATGATTTTCCAAATACGGATTCTGTGAGCAGTTGCTGCAATTATCCGGGAAAAAGAGATACACGATGCCTGAACCCAACAAGATCAATCTCATTCGCGAAACCACCGATGAAGCAAGGGCGCTGGCGCGCTCCCTGATCGAGGATGCGCAGTTTGCCGCGATTGGCGTGCTGGATCCTCAAACCGGCTATCCGCAGGTTTCGCGTGTGGCGGTCGCGATGGAGGCTGACGGTTCGCCCTTTTTCCTGGCATCTGATCTTTCCGGTCATTCGAAGGCGCTGGCGAAAGATGGCCGCGCCTCGCTTTTATGCGGTGAGCCGCCGGGCAAGGGGGATCCGCTGGCCTTTCCACGGGTAACGGTAATCGGCAAGGTTTGGAAACTTGGTAGAGATGATGCCAATCATGGCGCGCGGCGCGCGTTTTGGCTGAAGAAGCATCCCAAGTCGCAGATGTATATCGATTTTGGGGATTTTGCCTTTTACAAGATGACTGTAGAGCGTGTTGCACTCAATGGCGGCTTCGGCCAAGCGTTTGAAATGGGGCCGGAGGACATCGCAAGGTCAATTGAAAAACCTGAAAATGACACCTGAAATCGAGGAATTGCGCAGGCTCGTTGATCAAGCGTCCAATATGGTTGTTCTGACTGGCGCCGGTATCTCGACCGAGTCAGGCATTCCGGATTTCAGGTCACCGGGCGGTATCTGGAGCCGGTATCGGATTGTCGAGTATCGCGAATTCATGGATAGTGAGGAAGCGCGGCTCGAAGACTGGCGCAGACGTTTTGCCATGGAGGACATGATTGGCGAAGTGCGGCCCAATATCGGTCATGCGGTCATCGCGAACTGGGTCAAAAGTGGAAAATGTTCGTGTCTCATTACGCAGAATATTGACGGGCTGCATACGGCTGCCGGAACCCCGGATGATGCTATCATCGAAATTCACGGCAGCGCGCGATCGGCGCGATGCACGGTTTGCGGCGTTGAGGCATCTCTTGCGGATTGCCGCAGACAGGTTGAGGAAACCGGTCATTCGCCGGTGTGTGTTACCTGTGGCGGAGTCATCAAGAGCGATGTGGTAATGTTTGGGGAGGCAATGCCGCTGGCTGAAACTGAGCGTGCATTCACCGCCGCGGAAAGCTGTGATCTGTTCCTGGCGATCGGTACATCACTTGCTGTGCACCCAGCGGCTGATTTGCCGCTGGCCGCCAAAAGCGCGGGGGCGGAACTGGTGATCATCAATGGCGATCACACTCCGCTGGATAGCCATGGCGATCTGGTGCTACAGCGTAAAATTGGTGACGTTTTTTCGGACTACGTCTCTGTTTGAGTCTTACGGATCCTGCCAGCCATAACCGAAACCGGTGCCAAGCTCGGGTTGGAGAACAATGACAGTGGGCGTTGCGGGTAATGTGTTGAGAGCCAGATCAATGTCGCTTGTCTGACGTATGTCAATCGCAAAGCTTGATTGCATGTCGTCGATGAACCGACGCAGTGACATGCCTGAGAACCAGTGCATTGGCAAAATGACCGAAGAGCGGAACTGGCGTGCGAGATCACTCATGCCTTCAATGCTCATTGTCATGGAGCCATCAACGGGGATCATCAGCACGTCCAGCCTGCCAATGGCGGCGATATGTTCTGGCGTCAGTGTGTGGTGAAGATGCCCGACATGGCCAATGCACAGGCCTGCGATTTCAAAAATGAAAATGGAATTGCCGCTTGCCTCCACCAATACACCCGAACGGTAGAGATCCGTGGTGACATTACGGACCAATATGTCTTCGACCTCCAGATGATGTTTTGCGGGTTCTCCGCTGGAGGTCCAGCCGCGCAAGACGTGGGGAATCGATGGGTCAGGCTGAAGTGTGAAATGGGTGCTATGGGCGTGGTTCATGGTAACAATGTCGGGCAGTCGCCCGGCTCCGGCGGAGCCTGCAAAATCGGTTGCCGCAATAATGCCCTGCGGGCTTTCTATGCGGTAAGTGGAATGGGTGGCGTAGCGGATATTGACAGAATAATCGGATTTTTGGGCAAGCAATAACGGCAGGGGGCTTGCAAACGAGGCGGGAATTATGCGGGGCAGTATTTCGTTTTGGTGTTTTTGGGCAATGGCCAGACAAGTGCTTGGCTTTACGGAATTTGCTGATTGGGCAAAGGCAGTTGACGCTACAAGGACGCTGAACAGCAAAAACATGGCGAACAGTCCGGACTGGAACGCGCCTTGTGTTGCTGTTTTCGGATATTCCGGTCGCCCCGCCAAGGCATAAAGCCTGCTTGGTCTTTTGGTTCTGTTTTCCATGGTCACAGGTGGCAGCACGCAATACCGGTTCACTGGCATAACTCCTTCTGTCACTGGTGCCCCCATTGTGAAAGTATTTGTGGCAAAGTCATGCCGCGTCAAGCTCGGGGGTCTGATATCTTGGGTTTGAGCAGAGAATTGATTGAATTGGGGCTTTTCTTGATCTGCGTCTGTGTTAGCAAGGTCCGGAATTTGAACGGAGCAAGTTTCGATGACCAAAGGTGCCCTTGCCGGTTACAGAATTCTGGATTTGACCTCTGTCGTTCTGGGCCCATTTGCGACCCAGTTGCTTGCCGACATGGGCGCTGACGTGATCAAGGTCGAAAATCCGGGCGGTGATATCATGCGCCATGCGGGGCCGATGCGAAATCCCGGCATGGGCCCGATCTATATGACAATCAATCGCAACAAGCGTGCGATGACGCTTGATCTGAGCAGTGCTGGTGCAAAGGAAATACTCAGACGGCTGGTGGCCACTGCGGATGTTTTCTTCCACAATATCAGGGCCGGAGGAATGAAGCGCCTCGGTTTTGATTATGAAAGCGTCAAGGCCATCAAACATGACATTGTCTATGCCCATGCTGTGGGGTTTGCTTCCGGGGGGCATTATGAAGGAAGGCAGGCCTATGATGATCTGGTGCAGGCTGCAAGCGGCCTGACCACGATGTTGCCGCGCCAGGATGGCAGCAAGGCTCCGCGTTATATTCCGGGGCTTGTTGCCGACAAGACCACGGGCCTTTTCGCTTCGAATGCGATACTTGCGGCGCTATTGCACAAGGAGCGGACAGGGCGTGGACAGTTTGTCGAAATCCCCATGATGGAATGCATGGTAGCGTTCAACATGGTGGAAAACCTGTTCGGGCATGTGTTTGTACCGCCGGAGGGTGAAACGGCCTACAGCCGGTCGGTTTCACCCAACCGCAAACCCTATGCGACCAAGGACGGTCATATCGCCATGATGCCTTATTCGGATGAGAACTGGCGGCGGTTTTTTGCTCTCGGCGGCATGGCGGAACTGGCGGATAACCCGAAATACTCCACCTATGCCAATCGCACGATCAATATTGATGAACTGTACCAGATAACCGAGGTGATAGCAGCGCAACGCACAACTGATGAATGGATGGAAGTGCTAAAGGAGGCCAATGTGCCCTGCATGCGCGTCCACACCCTCGAAAGCGTTTTGCAGGATCCCCAGATTAAGGATACCGGTTTTGCCGAAGTCCGGGAACATCCTAGCGAAGGAACCTATCTGGCAATCCACAATCCGATTTCCTTTTCCGAACCGCAGACCGGTATTGTGCGCGAGCCGCCAGAACAGGGGGCGGATACACGCGAAATTCTTTCAGAAATCGGGATGGACGCCGAAGAGATAGAAGCTGCCTACCAATCGGGTGCCTTGGGATGAATTCTTTCCGGAGGCACCCAATCTTGACGCATCTTTTGTTGGTAAGGATAATGGGAAAAGTGTGGAGGCCGTGGCAGTCCACTGTCGCGCGATGCGCGACAAGATGACGGATGAAGTGGGGGGGTCCGCCCTCTGACCTCCTGCGATCTGAATACCTTTACGTAACGTAAGAATCAACTGGTAAATTATGCGGTTCCGGAATTTTTAATCCGGATCAGACCAGATCGCTGAATGCTTCCCCGAGACGGTCCATGGCTTCGTCGACAACACTGCGGGGAGTCGCAAAGTTGAAGCGCACCCAGTTCTCTCCGCCAGGTCCGAATTGCGGTCCTGGGCTGACACCAAGGCGGGCCTTGTTTGTAATCCGGTCCATGAAATCGGAGCGCTCAAGCCCCGTGTCGGAAAAATCGACCCATCCCAGATAGGTTGCCTCCAAATGCATTGGGCGGGAACCTGGAACGGCGCGCGTGACGCGATCTGCCAGGAGGTCCCGATTTGCTTCCAGGTAAGGAAGTAGTTGTGCCAACCAATCATCGCCGTGGCGCTGCGCAGCCTCGGTCGCGATCATGCCAAATAGCGGTAGCGACAACAGCCCTGAACGGTTGCAGACAGCCCGGAACTTCCTGCGCATTTCAGGGTTCGAGATGATGCAGCCGCCAATATGGGCTCCGGCCAGGTTGAAGGTTTTTGTGGCGGCTGCGCAGGTGACAAGGCGATCCTCTATATCGGGGGCAACCTTTCCTGTGGCATGATGCTTGTAGCCTGAATAAACCAGATCATTGTGGATTTCGTCTGAAACCAGGATGAGATTGTGCTCAGTACAGAAATCCGCAAGTTGCCTGATTTCCTCCACCTCCCAGACACGGCCGCCGGGATTATGGGGCGAGCAGAAGAAAACCACTTTCGAATTGTCCGGCATTTCCTTTTTCAGGCTGTCAAAATCCATCCGGTAACGGCCCTGTTCATTTATCATGGGCTGGTTGTGGATCTGGCGTCCATTGGCATCGATGATTTTCTTAAAAGCGTGGTAGGCCGGAGAAAAGACGATTACTGTATCGTTTTCTTCGGTGAAAGCCTGAAGGATCAATCCAAGGGCAGAGACGATGCCCGATGTCGGGGTAATCCAGTCCGGATCCGGTTTGTAGCCATGATGGCGATCTAGCCAGTCACTCATCGCTTCGCGCCAGGTGATGTCATTGGTGTAATAGCCATGGGTGGAGCGCTCAACTTCCGCCATCAAGGCCTGCCTGACTTCCGGCGGGGCCTGAAAATCCATATCGGCAACCCACATGGCGATGGCATCATCACCGTTTGCGCCGGTTGCTGCGGCCATTGCGTCCCATTTTGATGAATGAGTATTTCTGCGATCAATTATCTTGTCGAAATCGTATTTCATGGTGGCCTCAACAAAAATGTTCCAGACTGCCTAATCCAGCTTTGAGTGCCGTGCAACCATGAGCAGAATTTTGTTTCAAGAGTGGTATGAAATCAGGTGTTTTCCTGACGGACCGTTTTAGCAGTTTGTCTGGAACGCCAAAGGAAAACGCCAATGAACCAAATTGCCATTGTCAAAACGATAGTCGGGGCTGGTGCGCTGTCGATGAAGAAACTGGCATAAACGCCAATAAACGATGAACTGATTGCCACCAGTGTGGCAGTGGCGAGCATAAGCCCGAAACGTTTCACCAGTAAAAAGGCTATTGCTCCAGGTGAAATTAGCAGGGCGATTGCGAGAATGATGCCAACGGCTTTCAGCGAGGCAACTATTGTCAGGGCAAGCAGGCTCAACAGGCCATAATGCAAAAGGCGCACGGGCAGACCCGTTGCCCGTGCCTGCTGTTCATCAAAGGCGTGCAGGAGCAGGTCATTTCGCTTGACCAGAATGAAACCGGTTACAACAATCGCGATCATGGTGGTTTCAAAAACGTCCCGCCAGGATATGCCGAGGATGTTTCCAAACAGGATATGATCCAGGTGAACATCGGTTTGAATGCTTGTGTACATGACAAGGCCGAGGCCAAACATGCCGGCAAAGACGACACCCATGACGGTATCTTCACGCAATCGGCTGTTATCCTTGAGGAACCCGGTTGAAAGGGCGCAAACCATTCCCGCTCCAAAGGCGCCAATGGCAAGAGGCATCCCGGTAATATACGCCAAGACAATTCCGGGAAGGACAGCGTGGGAAATCGCGTCACCCATCAGTGCCCAGCCTTTCAGGACAAGAAAGCATGACAAGAGGGCTGCGGGTATGGCGATCACAATAGCCATCACAAAGGCCTGCTGCATGAAGGGGAACTGGAAAGGCTGAAACAGGATCTCGATCATGGAGCCTCCTGACTTTGTCTTGCCAGTTTCCGCGTAGCGATCATGCCGTGTTTGGGGGCAAAGAAGAATGCCAGCAGGAACAAGGCGGTCTGGAAAATGACAATGATGCCGCCAGTTGCCGCATTTAGATGGTAACTCAGATAGGCGCCAAGGAAACTCGTCAACGCTCCGATCGAGACAGCAATTCTGATCAGCGAGGGAAAGCGGTCTGTCAAGAGATAGGCGGTGGCACCTGGAGTGACAACAAGCGCGATAACCAGAAAGGCACCCACAGTTTGAAGTGCCGCGACTGTTGACGCGGAAAGAAGCGTGAAGAAAATAATCTTAAGCACATCCGGATTGAGACCGATCGAGCGGCCATGATTTTCATCAAAAAAGGCAACCATGAAATCCTGCCATTTAAGTGACAGGGTTACCAGCGTGACCGCGGCAATAATTAGCAATTGGATCGTGTCACCGGGTGAAATGGCCAATATGTTGCCAAGGACGATTGTCTGGATATTGACTGAAGTCGGTGACAGAGAAACCATGAAAAGGCCGAGGCCGAAAAAGGAGGTGAAAATCAGTCCGATGATTGCGTCTTCGCGCAGCTTTGTTCTCGTGTTCAGAAACAACATTGCTGCTGCGGCAATTCCGCCGGAAAGGAAGGCTCCGAAAGCGAAAGGCAGGCCGAGCATATAAGCTCCCGCAACGCCCGGAACAATAGCATGAGACAGCGCATCGCCTATCAGGGACCAGCCTTTGAGAATCAGGTAGCAGGAAAGGAACGCGCAAACGGCTCCCACGAGGGAGGATACCAGCATGGCATTGACCATGTAATCGTACTGAAACGGCTCCAGCAGAATCGAAATCATTCGTCAGTTTCCTTGCCGGCGCGCGAAGTCGCTCCAGTGTCCTTGTGATCGGCTTCGCCAAAGTTTTTGTCGTAAAGCACCAATGGGCGTTCATCATCGGTGATAACGGTTACCTGCCTTGGATCCTCGTCGTCATGTAGGTCAGAGCCCCCAAGAATGAAGTGGCGCAATACGCCGCCAAAGGCCTCTTCAAGATTTTCCGGTGTAAATATAAGGGAAGTGAGGCCATAGGCCAGAATGCTGCGATTGATCAAAATTGTGCGGTCACAGAACTCCGGGACGCTGCCGAGATTGTGGGTGGACACCAGCATGACCTTGCCCTCATCCCGTAGCGAAGCAAGCAAATCGATGATTGCTTTTTCCGTTTTGACATCAACACCTGTAAAGGGCTCATCCAGCAGGATTACTTCGCTTTCCTGTGCGAGGGCCCTTGCGAGGAAAACACGCTTTTTCTGCCCCCCTGACAATTCTCCAATCTGGCGTTTGCGGTATTCCAGCATGCCGACACGGGAAAGGGCATTGGTGACCTTGTCACGATCAGAAGCAGAAGCAATCCGCAGGAAGTTCATGTGGCCATATCGGCCCATCATCACTACATCCTCGACCAAAACGGGAAAATTCCAGTCCACCTCTTCGGCCTGGGGAACATACGCGACCTTGACCTTGGCGAGGGATGTCTTTGCCGGCTGGCCAAGAATTTCAACCTTTCCTCCCGCGAGCGGGACGAATCCCATGATAGCCTTGAACAGGGTGGACTTGCCGCTGCCGTTTACACCGACCAGAGCCGTGATGGTTCCGGTCGGAATTTCGAAGGTGGCATTCTTGAGAGCGGTGTTGCCGTTTCGATAGGTGACGGTGACATTGTTCACCCTGATGCCTGACCCATTTTTCGGTTCGCCCGCTTTTGTGTTCATTGGCCCAGAGCCTTCGCGATGGTCGATGTTGTGACACTCAAAAGATCAAGATAGGTGGGAACGGGGCCGTCCTGACCGGTAATGGAATCCACATAGAGGACGCCGCCATAGGCCGCGCCGGTTTCACGGGCGACCTGCCTTGCCGGATCATCGGGTACCGTACTCTCGCTGAACACAGCGGGAATGTCATTAGCGCGGACCAGATCAATGACCGCCCGCACCTGTTGCGGCGTTCCCTGCTGATCAGCATTTATCGGCCAAAGATATGCTTCCTTGAGATCAAGGTCCCTCGCGAGATAGGAAAAAGCACCTTCGCTGGTAACCAGCCAGCGGCGGTTTGTTGGTATGTCAGAGAGGGCCTTTCGAAGAGGCGCTATGGCATCTGATATCTCAGTTTTATAGGCGGCGGCATTTTTGCGGTAAATGGCGGCATTTTGCGGATCATGCAGGGCAAAGGCTTCCGCGATGTTGTCGACATAGATCAGGGCCGCAGATGGTGACATCCAGGCATGGGGGTTTGGTTTGCCGGAGTAGGGGCCGCTGCCAATGCCAATCGGCTCCACGCCATCGCTTACGGTGACGCTTGGAATATCTTCCAGATTGGCGAGGAATTTCTCGAACCAAAGTTCGAGGTTCAACCCGTTCCACAGGATCAGGTCTGCATCCTGTGCCTTGATGATGTCACGAGGTGTTGGTTGATAGTTGTGAATTTCAGCGCCCGGTTTGGTAATCGAGACTACCTCGGCTGCATCACCAGCTACATTGCGCGCCATGTCTGCGATGACGGTGAAAGTTGTGACCGCCTTGAACTTGCCAATGACCTCCGGCTCCTTTGCCTGTTCTGAACAGGCAACAAGGAAAAGAGATAACAGCAGCGCAAAGAGCGCAGCCGAAACCCTTGAAGGAGAATATCTGTAGCCTTCTTTTGATGACAAATGCGGGTTGAAAACCAATTGAGACCTTCATTCAGTTGCAAACGAATTGCATTTACAATAGGCGCGTTGCGGCTAAAGTCAAACCTTTTGCAATTGCAAATCGTTTGCAACTGGATTGGGGACAGGTTGGTCGATTTGGATTTGAATTCAACGATACGTCCCAGTTGCAAATGAGACGCAACTGGACAGGAGAGGCTTCCCTTGATAGGGGATGCGGGAGACGGCAGCAAACAGGGAAAAGTGGCAGTAGCAGGCAATCGTTTGCAATACGGCTTGTGGTGAAGGAAATGTCATGAATGAAAAGTCGGCGGGAAATCATTCATCGCGTGATTATGAAAGCGAATTGCGCGAGGCCGGTGTCCGCCTTACCCGTCCGCGACAGGTCATACTCAACATTCTTGCCAAAACCGAAGACCATCCGGATGCGATGGAAATATTCAGGCGCGCGGTAAAGGTGGATGAAAGCATTTCACTGGCGACGGTTTACCGGACCATGAAACTACTTGAGAGACTGGGCGCCGTGCACCGCCATTCATTCGAGGGTGGCCCGGCGCGGTTTGAAAATGCCGATGGTGAGCATCACGATCACCTGATTGATCTGGATACTGGCAAGGTGATCGAGTTTCATTCTGAATCCATTGAGCGGCTTCAGCAGCAGATTGCCGACGAACTCGGTTATGATATTGAGCATCACAGACTGGAGCTATACGGGCGGAAGCGGAAAAAACGCTAGAATTGCGACCTTTCAAGCGCGGCGATTGCTTCGGCAAATTCCAGCGCAGCAGCCAGGCCCTTGGTACTGGGTCCGTAAATCCCCGCCGACACCCTCTCAAACCAGCCATAGTGATCATCGGCCATGATGCGCGTGGCGTGTTCGACGCCGGTCTGATCGCGCACATGTGAGCCTTTCATGGAGCCGTTCTGCGAAACGAGGTGAAGGCAACGCAGGGCATCCTGACGGTAGGCTGTCATCAGCCCCTGCCGGGTTGCGCCCCCCTTGTTGGGATCACCGGACCGTTTGGCGAATTCCTTCAACAGCCGGGCTTTTTTCGGTTTTGACTTGCGCGGCTGATAGGGACCGGGATCGCAATGGAATTCCACCAGACCATCCTTGAGGCGCACCGTGATGAACCCGATTCCCAGCCGCCGGCAAAGGGATGTGTTGCGTTTGAGTGCCTTCAGAAATGCGCGTCCCTTGCCACGCGGAATGGCGACATAGATACTATCCGTCAGGGCCTGGCGTTCAATGGCCTGGTGCACCAGAGATAGGGAAAAGGCAGTCTTCAGTTCCACGATGACAGGGTCTTCCTCGCCGCGCACGGCCACCAGGTCCGCCGCGCCGATTTCGCCCTTCACTTCATAGCCCTGACCCTCAAGGACGGCTTTGACGGGCTGATAAAGATCGGTCTCGCGGATTGGTCGATTCGTCATCATGCATGTTTAAACGCTGGGCGCACTTTGCGAAAGCGGGTCAGCGGAAACTGTACCTGTTCTCATGGTCTGACTACATAACCATCATCCAGCGGCTTTTTCGTTGGGTTCAGATGATATCCCAATTGCGTCAGTGGTGTCTTTTTCTGGCATTGCTGAAAGCTTGGGTTGGGAACAAAATTGGGGCCGATCAAATGATCTGTTTCCGACAATGTGTTTTACGACTTTTTTCGGTCACCAAGACGCCCAGCTGCATGGCCGGGCAGCCTGACAAAAAGGCAGAAAGCGCCGCAAGGGAAACAAATTATCACAGTTTGACAGCGCCAGAGGCTTTGCGAAAATCCGGGCGCATGGAGGATTTGCCATGAATGTGCATTCAAAAAACGTTACCGGCGAGGCGAATGGAACCGAAGGCACCGAATATCTTTCCGATGTTTTGAAGGATGTGAACGAAGCCAGGGGGCTTCCCAATCGGCACTATATCGATCAGCAGACCTTTGAGGTGGAAAAACGGCATGTCCTGTTTTCCAACTGGTCCGCAATCGGGTTCGGCAAGGATATTCCGGAGCATGGCGATGCCAATCCTGTTGATTTTCTTGGTATGCCGCTGGTCGCTGTTCGGGACAAGGATGGGAAGATCAACGTTTTTCAGAATACTTGCCGCCATCGCGGAATGACGCTTGTTCAGGAAAAGGGCAAGTTGCGCGGTACGTTCCGTTGCCCTTATCACTCGTGGTGCTACGGGCTTGATGGCCGTCTGGTGACGACACCACATGTAGGCGGCGCGGGACATAACACCCATGAAGACATCAAGCGCGATGAACTGGGCCTGATCGAGATCCGTTCCCATGTCTGGCGCGACGTTATTTTCGTGAACATTTCCGGTGATGCTCCCGCTTTCGAGGACTATGCGGCTGATGCGATCGAACGCTGGAAGGAATTCGAGCAGCCGATTGCCCATGGCGGCGATATATCATCCTTCAAGCTGGATGTGAAAACCAACTGGAAGCTGGCGGTCGAAAACTATTGCGAAAGCTATCATTTGCCCTGGGTTCATCCCGGCCTTAATTCCTATTCACGCCTTGAGGATCATTATCATATTGAGGAAAAGGGCAGGTTTTCCGGGCAGGGTACTGTTGTATATCAGCAATTGAAGGGATCGGATGGAAGCGTATTCCCGGATTTCATGAACCTGTCGGAGAAATGGGATACGGGCGGCGAATATATTGCGCTTTACCCCAATGTACTTCTTGGTGTGCAACGCGATCATGCCTTTGCCATTATCCTTGAGCCGAAGGCTGTGGATCACACGGTTGAGCATATTGAACTCTATTACACACCGGAAGGTGCCACATCTCCCGACTATGATGCGATGCGCCAGAATAATTCGACCTTGTGGAAAACGGTTTTCGAGGAAGACGTGTTCGTGGTCGAAGGAATGCAGAAAGGGCGGCATGGTGAATACTTCGATGGTGGCAAATTCTCGCCCGCCATGGATGGACCAACCCACATGTTCCATCATTGGGTCGCCACACAGATTGAGCAGGCACGGCAAAAGGGTGTCTGAAATGGGGTTTCAACCCAGTGAGATATCTTGTGAATTTGCGGAGGAACTGGCAGCGCTCGAAAGTGCGCTGCTGGCAGCCCATGCGTGCAAAGATCATGATGTTCTAGTTGCTCTCTACCAGCGTGCCGGACAGTTGAAAGAGATGGTCGGCGATATTGATGCCGCCTGTTTTTATTTCACCCATGCCTATGTCTACGCCTTGGAAACGGGTAATCAGGCAGCCAGGCAGCTTTGTTCGCTGCTGGCCGGATATGGCCGGGAGGCAGAAGAAACTGTGTGAGCCACGGTTCAAGAATATTGCACCACGTTTTCCAACCCGGATTTCCCGATTGCACTAATTTCTTGACGCACATCAATGCAGACGTGTTCGAATGCTGCTCAGCATGCCTTTGAAACAAAGGAGGTATGACCAATGGTAGAAAACAGAAAAAAGGCCAGCGATGGCAGAATTCACCACGGAATGCCGGCTGCCGATTTCATGCAGGCATTTGGCAAGACCCTCTCGTCACAAAATGAAGCAGTCGCAGATTATATTGGCAGGCGCATGAACGATAATGTGCAAACCGCTGTGAAACTGGCTGTGTGTATAAATCCGGCGGAGGCATTTTCCACCATAACGGATTACTGGCAACGGGTGGGGAGGGATAATACCGCTCTTGCAAACGCCATGTTCAAAACACCGGTCGAGGTGGAACAGGAAGTCAAAGACCTGATGAAGGGCGAAGCTGAAGTACTTGCTCATGGCAAGGAAGAGATCTTTGAAAACTCGCCGGTGTGAGGCTTGGGATCGTGTCGATGTTTACCGTGTTGTTTCGCCCGTTCGCGGATTCAAACGTTCTCGTCGAATAATTCACCCTTGATTGTCCGGCTCATGCCCCGGAATTCGGCGATTTTAGCCCCGTTCTGGTCCGTGACAGTGATATCGTAAATGCCGCTGCGGCCCTGAAGGTGAATTTCCCTGGCGGTTGCGGTCAGTCTGTCGCCCAGTCTTGCCGGTGCAAGAAAGTTGATCGCGCATTGCTGCGCAACGGTCACCTTGTTTCGGGAGTTGCAGGAAAAAGCGAAAGCGCTGTCGGCAAGCGTGAAGATGAAGCCGCCATGACAAATGGCGTGGCCGTTGGTATGGTGTTGTTCCACGGTCATTGAAAGGACGGCTTCGCCCGGAGAGATCGCATCGATCCGCATGCCCATGCCTTTTGACGCGTTGTCGTTTTCCCACATGGCTGCCGCACTTTTTTCGGCACGTTCCTGATTGTTCATTGCCATTTTGATTTTCCTGAAATCAGTTGCCCTTGAAATCCGGTGCGCGCTTTTCAAGGAATGACTGTACGCCTTCCCGGAAATCATTGCTGCGGCCAAGTTCGCCCTGCACAGAGGCTTCGAGTTCAAGCTGCTGGTCAAGGCTGTTTGTACTGGCTGCCTGGATCACCTTTTTGGTTTTCCCGATTCCGAGGGTTGCCGCTTTTGCAAGCGAAGTGGCCATTTCCCTCGCTGTCTCCATCAGTTTTTCTGCTTCAATACATTGCCAGATCAGCCCCCATTCTTCCGCCTTTTTAGCCGGAAGCGGCATGGCGGTCATTGCGAGGGCCTTTGCTCTGGCTTCACCCAAATGTCGGGTCAGGGTCCATGTGCCGCCGGCATCGGGGATCAGCCCTATCTTTGAAAATGCCTGAATGAATTTTGCCGTGTCAGCGGCGAAAACGATATCGCAAGCCAGGGCAAGATTGGCTCCGGCACCTGCTGCAACGCCATTAACGGCGCAGATGACCGGTTTTTCCATAGCCTTTATTCTCCGAACAAGGGGGTTGTAGTTGGTCGCAAGGGTTTGCGAGAGATCAACGATTTCGCCCTTTTCCGGATCGCGCTCTGACAAGTCCTGTCCTGCACAAAAGCCCCTGCCGGCCCCGGTAAGAATGATTGCCCTGACATCACTGTCTGACTGGGCGCGGGAAAATGCCTCACGAAGCAATTCATGCATTTCCACATTGAAGGCATTCAAACTGTCGGGACGGTTAAGAGTGATTTCCAGAACGCCGTCCCTGAAGTCTGTCAGTACAGGTTTTGTCATTTCCCATTTTCCTGATGAGGTGTACTAAAAACTCGATGCTTTACAAAATTTCGAACACTGTCAATATTTGTAACAAATCAATTTTTAGCCATTTGCGGGTTTCCACATATGGCGGTGACCGGAGGTATTTGGCGTGAGTGTAATCGAACTGCGGAGTTTTGCACAAGGTAATTGGGTTCGTCAGAATGATAATCCCGTCTTGTTACCATCGGCGATTGACGGGGTAGGTGTTGCAAGTCTTGGGCGTGCAGATCTCGATTTTGAGGGTATGCGTTCCTATGCGAAAACACGTGGCGGTCTGGCGTTGCGCGAGATGACCTTTCATCAACGTGCGAAGATGCTCAAGGCCTTGGCGCTTTATCTCTCCGAGCGAAAAGAAACACTTTATGAGTTGTCCTATTTGACCGGAGCAACACTCGCGGATTCAAAAATAGACATCGATGGCGGTATTGGTACGCTGATGGTGTTCGCCGCAAAGGGGCGGCGGGAAATGCCGGACGGGTATGTCTATCTTGATGGTGACGTCGAACAATTGTCGCGCGGCGGAACTTTTGTCGGCCAGCATATTTGTCTTCCGCTGCAAGGCGTATCGGTTCACATCAACGCCTTCAATTTTCCGGTTTGGGGAATGCTGGAAAAAGTTGCGCCAAGCCTGCTTGCCGGCGTTCCTGCCATCGTCAAACCTGCAACCGCAACGGCCTGGCTTACCCATGCCTGTTTTGAAATGATGATTGCCAGCGAGCTTTTGCCTGATGGCGCCGTACAACTTGTCTGCGGAAGCACGGGCAACCTGCTTGATCTTCTTGATTGCCAGGACTTGGTCAGTTTTACCGGCTCGGCAGCGACGGCAAACATGCTTCGTTCGAACCGGAACCTGCTCGAGAACTCGGTTCGTTTTGTTTCCGAGCAGGACAGTCTGAATGCCACGCTTCTTGGACCGGATGCCGGTCCTGATACACCGGAATTTGATTTATTCATCAAGGAGATCGTGCGTGAGATGACCGCCAAGGCGGGTCAGAAATGCACAGCGATGCGCCGGATAATTGTTCCTGAGGCGATGATGGAACCGGTTGTTGATGCTGTGACGGCCAAACTCGAAAAAATTGTGCTTGGTGACCCAAGGCTCGAAACTGTTCGCATGGGCGCGCTGGTGTCGCAACAGCAGCGTCAGGACGTTCGTGACAAGGTTGCGATCATTGCAGGAGAAGCAACCCAGGTTACCGGGACTGGTAATTTTTCAGTTGAAGGCGCTGATGCTGACAAGGGGGCCTTCCTTCCCCCCATGTTGTTCCATTGCAAGGATGCGGACAATGCAGACAGGTTGCACTCAGTAGAGGCTTTCGGTCCTGTTTCCACGGTTATGGGGTACCGCGATCTTGGCCATGGCTGCAATTTGATGAACCGGGGCGGGGGAAGCCTTGTAGCATCTTTGTTTACCCACGATGGTGCTATTGCTCGCGATGTTGCCATGCAATCGGCAGCGTGGCATGGACGGCTTTACATCAATAATCGCGACAGCGCCAAGGAGGCGACGGGCCACGGTTCCCCGCTTCCCCACATGGTTCATGGCGGACCGGGCAGGGCCGGTGGCGGTGAGGAGCTTGGCGGCATCAGGGGTGTTAAGCATTACATGCAACGAACCGCTATTCAGGGGTCGCCGGACATGCTGACGGAAATCGGAGATGTGTGGGTAAACGGGGCCAGCGAGATAGCTGCACCGGCACATCCGTTTACGCGAAAATTCGGCGATCTGGCGATCGGTGAAACGCTCAACACTCCGCTTCGCGTAGTTACGCTGGCGGATATAGAGCATTTTGCCAAATTCACTGGCGACACGTTTTACGCACATATGGATGAGGAGGCGGCGAAGGCCAATCCGTTTTTCCCCGGGCGTGTTGCCCATGGTTATCTGTTGCTGTCGTTTGCCGCAGGACTGTTCGTGCAGCCTGATCCCGGTCCGGTGCTTGCCAATACCGGGCTTGAAGGCCTGAAATTCATGAAGCCTGTCTCGCCGGGGGATGCCATACGTGTTCGACTGACCGTCAAGCGCAAGACAAGGCGGACCGACGAGTATGGCGAAGTCCGCTGGAATGTTTCTCTGTACAATCAGGATGATGATCCGGTTGCCGAATATGAATTGCACACGATGAATGAGTACGGATTTGAAGACACCAAAGTATGGGATAATGGCTCATGGGGATAAGCCGGGCGAACTGGACTGTGTTCCAACCCCTGCTTTTGTCGCCGATCAGCTCAGCCAGCCGGTTAGAATGAAGACCTGGTCGCTCATTGTCACGGTTTTCGGCGATGCGATCATGCCCCGCGGCGGCAAGGTGTATGCGTCACATCTCAATGCCATCATGGAAGCGATGGGTGTGAATTCTGGAGCAGTGCGGACGGCGCTATCCAGGCTTGCGAATGACGGCATTATCAAACGCGAACGCGATGGCCGCTCAAGTATATACCGGCTCGCCGAGGATCGAGAGCGCCAGTTCCGCGAGGCGGCACTCAGAATTTATGCCTTGCCCGAGGGGCAGGCTGTCGCGCCTGAGTTCGTCATGGTTTCAGGGGGGAGCCAGGTGGCTGAAGCGCCGTGCGATGATGCCATCCGTTTGTCACGTGAGTGGTGGCTGGTTGACCAGAGCCTTGTAAAGGATGGGCTCTGCGAAAACCATGCTGTATTTGAGGGCAGGTTCGCGCAATTGCCGAAATGGTTGATCGACCGTGTAGCTCTTCCCGAACTGGCGGTTGCCATGCATCATCTCAATGGCGTTTTTGAACCGGTTCTGTTGGCTGTTGAGGATGGTTGGGAAGTTACACCCCTGCAGGCGCTCGCCTTGCGCTGCCTGCTTATCCATGCCTGGCGACGGATTGCGCTTCGGCTGCGGGTGTTGCCGGAAGAATTTGAGCCTGCTAACTGGCCCGAAAAGCGGAGCCGTGAACTGGTTTCCCGATTATACGGTCTGTTGACGGTCGGTGGAGAGAAATGGTTGGATGAAGTGCTTGAGCAGCCCGTTATCCGACCGGTTCAAAGATTCCCTGCCACCTGAGTTCCGTCAACTTGGCATTGTGAAATTGTCAGTCCAGAAAGGCAAAGGTGCAGGTTGCGTGGGCGCCTGGTTTGTCACTGTCTCCGGCATAAAAGAATACCTCACTGACCCCCAGGCGCTTGCCGTTTGACAGGGCTTTGACGACGATTCGAACTTCACCCATCATGATCGGCCTGAGGAAGCGGATTGAGAAATCGGTTGTTGTGTTTGGCCGTAACCGGTTTTTCATCAGTGCAAGGGCAAAAACGGAAACGGTGTCAGCGGCCGCAGCCAATGCCTGTCCGCAGACCACGCCGCCTCCCGGGCCGCCTTCACGGACCAGGGCCGATGATTTCGGCATCATGAATGTACATTCATCGGGACCATGCGCCACGAGCTTGAGGCCAAGTTGCTGTACCCATGGCGCAAATATCTCGTCCATCACCGGTTGAAACTCTTTTTCTCCAAAGGGTTCGATCATTCTCTGCTCCCTGACAGCCACCAGATAAATGGCCTGCCTGTTGATTTGTTACAAAATTATTATTGCCTCATATTTTGTAACATGTTAAGTTTGCTCATGGATTATTGTTATGTTGCGATCAACAGGTAGCAGCATAAACGGGAGAGGTTCAATGTACAGTCAGGGATTGATTGGTGCTGATACAAGCACGGATGAAACGCCGGAGTTTCTTGCCGAGTTCCAGAAGCGTATTGATGCCGAGGAGAAAATCGAACCTAACGACTTAATGCCTGCAGGGTATCGCAAGACGCTGGTTCGCCAGATTGGCCAGCATGCACATTCGGAAATCGTCGGCATGTTACCCGAGGGGAACTGGATTACACGCGCTCCCACACTTCGGCGCAAGGCAGCGCTATTGGCAAAGGTTCAGGATGAGGGCGGACACGGTCTCTATCTGTATTCAGCTGCCGAGACACTGGGTGTTTCTCGCGAACAGATGACCGAGGAATTGCTTTCGGGCAAAGCGAAATACTCTTCCATTTTCAACTATCCGACTCCCACCTGGGCGGATATGGGCGCGATCGGTTGGCTGGTTGATGGCGCTGCAATCATGAACCAGATTCCGCTTTGTCGCTGCTCTTACGGGCCATATGCGCGCGCGATGATCAGGGTTTGCAAGGAAGAAAGTTTTCATCAGCGGCAAGGCTATGAAATCATGATGACGCTTGCCCGGGGAACCCCCGAACAAAAGGAAATGGCCCAGGACGCGCTGAACCGCTGGTGGTGGCCGTGCCTGATGATGTTCGGTCCGCATGACAGCGCCAGTGAACATGGCGACCAGAACATGGAGTGGAAAATCAAGCGATTTTCGAATGATGAACTGCGCCAGAAATTTGTGGATGCGACGGTACCGCAGGCGGAGTTCATTGGCCTGACAATGCCTGATCCCGATCTCAAGTGGAACTCTGAAAAGAACAACGGCAAGGGCGGTTATGACTTTGGCGAGATCGACTGGGAGGAATTCTGGAATGTGGTCAAGGGCAAGGGTCCGATGAACCGGGATCGTCTTCGTGCCCGTAACAAGGCATGGAAAGAAGGTGCGTGGGTGCGTGAGGCTGCACTTGCCCATGCTGCGAAACGTGCAGAACGTGAGGCAGCCTTGAAACAGGCAGCGGAGTAAATTCATGAGCAATAACGAAATACCGCTTTGGGAAGTGTTTATCCGCCCGCGCAATGGCCTGTCCCACAAGCATTGCGGATCAATTCATGCCGCTGATGAAGTAATGGCTGTTCAGGCTGCGCGCGATGTCTATACGCGGCGGGGCGAGGGGCAGTCCATCTGGGTAGTCCGATCATCCCAGATCGTGGCATCTGATCCTCAGGACAAGGAAGAATTGTTCGACCCGACCGCGGACAAGATTTACCGCCATCCCACTTTCTACGAAATACCTGACGAAGTAGGCCATATGTAAGACGGTATGGCGGAGCGGCTTATGATTTTTTACAGCCCTATGAACTGGTTGGTTGAGCACTACTGGGTGGTGATACTCGTTGCTGTCGTGATGGGTGCCATCGCTTTTGTGAAGATGAAGGGTAATCGGTTGATAAAGTGGGGTGCAATGATCTGGATCGCCTATGCGCTTTGGGAGGGTGCGGTGCAGTATTTTACTCCCGCGGCAAATATCCGAATTGACCTGCTGCTGATCTGGCCCGTTCTGTTGGTAGCTTCCCTGCTTTTCCTTGTCGGCCTGTTGCGTGGAGCCAAAAACCATGGATGAAAAACTTTTCGATTACATCATTCGCCTGGCAGATGATCATCTGGTTTTGGCTCACAGGATCTCCGAATGGTGTGGCCATGCGCCGATGCTTGAGGAAGACTTGGCATTGCCCAATATTGCCCTCGATCTGCTCGGACAGGCGCGGCTCCTGTATACCTATGCCGGCGAGGTGGAAGGCAAGGGGCGTGACGAGGACCAGATCGCCTATCTGCGTCTTGAAAAGGACTACAGGAACCTGCTGCTTCTGGAGCGTGAGAATGGTGATTTTGCCCGGACAATGCTCCGGATTTATCTCTTTGCCACATTCATGGAACTCTATTGGGAAGGCATGCTAGCCTCCAATGACAAGACACTGGCGGCAATTGCTGCCAAGGCCCTGAAGGAAACAAAATATCATGTCCGTCATTCGGCGGAGTGGGTGATCCGGCTTGGTGACGGCACAAAAGAAAGCGCTGCAAGACTTGAAACGGCACTTGATGAGCTTTCGCCTTATTGTGCGGAGATGTTCGAATGTGATGAAGTGTGTCAGTCCATGGTGGCCGCTGGCATTGCGGTTGATCCGCAACAGTTGAAAGAGCCGTGGCAGGGAGATGTAGCGGGAATCTTCCGCGAGGCAATGCTTGCCCATGCTCCACCGATTGACGGACATCAAAGCGGCGGCCGCAAGGGGCGGCACACTGAGGCATTGGGTTTTCTGCTGGCGGACCTGCAATACATGCAACGCACTTTTCCTGGCATGAAGTGGTAATCTGAAATGGCCTATGCCAATCCTTCCATGGACCTTGAACTGATGCGTCAGCAAAGGCTTGCCTTTGAGGCGGCAGCGAGCGTGCCCGATCCGGAAATCCCTGTGGTAACGGTCCATGACCTTGGCATATTGCGTTCGGTTGAAGTGGACGAAGACGGTCGTGCAATTGCCAAACTTACTCCAACCTATTCAGGCTGCCCGGCAGTGTTGGCGATTGAAATGTCGGTTGAGGCAGCGTTACGCGATGCGGGATTTGAACCCGTGATTAAGCGGGTGATTTCACCGGCGTGGACAACAGACTGGATAACACCTGAAGGCCGCGAGAAACTCCGCAAATACGGGATCGCGCCACCTGTCGACAGCAGTAATTCGAAGATGGCGCTGTTTGGAGAGACCGGTGTTGATTGTCCGCATTGCGGTTCAACCCAAACCGAACGGGTTTCCGAATTCGGTTCGACTGCTTGCAAGGCGCTTTATCGCTGCAAGGCATGCGCCGAACCTTTCGACTATTTCAAGTGTATCTGACGGGAAGACCATGGCTGTCCAATTTCATGAATTGACTATTTCTGCTGTTCATCCCCAGGGCGGGGATGCTGTTGCGCTTGCCTTTGATGTTCCACAGGAGCTCAAGGAAAGTTATGCTTTTATTCCCGGCCAGTATCTCACGCTTCGTGCCGACATAAACGGCAAGGATGAGCGTCGATCCTATTCGATCTGCTCTCCTCTTTCTGGAGCCGGTCTCGAAGTCGGTATAAAGCGTCTTGAAGGCGGCGTGTTTTCGAACTTTGCCAATGAACTCAAGCCCGGCGACACATTGCAGGTCATGGTGCCTCAAGGCCGCTTTACCTTCAATCCTGATCCTGGCAAGGCGCACAATATTCTGCTGATTGCGGCTGGTTCAGGCATCACACCGGTCTTGTCGATTGCCCAATCGGTTCTGGAGAGTGAGCCTCGAAGCACGGTCACACTTATTTATGGCAATCGAACCAGCACGTCGATCATGTTCCGTGAGGAACTGGAGGCGCTCAAGGATCAATTCATGAACCGGTTGTCACTGCTTCATATCCTTTCGCGGGAAGATCAGGATGTTGATCTTATCAACGGGCGCATAGACGGCGATAAACTTGAATTGCTTGTGGCAAAAGGCATTATCGACCCGGCGGTACATGACGGAATTTACTTGTGCGGTCCCCAGGAAATGATTGAAACCTGTTCGGCAAAACTGGCCGATATGGGTGCGGACAAGAAAACAATTCACTATGAATTATTCACCCCTGCCGACGGTTCTGTTCCGGTTGCCAGGGCTGCGGCTGAAAACAGCAAGAGCGCAGCCGGTGATGTTGAGGTGGAAACCATTCTGGACGGCACGCGGCGCAGATTTCGGATGGACGGCAAGAAGTCCACGGTGCTTGGCGCTGCCCATGATGCGGGTATCGAGTTGCCGTTTTCCTGCGCTGGCGGCATGTGTTGCACCTGCCGATGTCGTGTTGCGGAGGGTGAAGCGGAAATGGATGTGAACTATTCTCTGGAACCATGGGAAATCGAGGCGGGATTTGTGCTTGCCTGCCAGTCACGGCCCAAATCCGAACGGCTTGTTCTTGACTTTGATGCTACCTGACCTGCTTCAAGGGGCATGATCAGCAAAGCTGAACGTGGAAATTTCCTGATAAATATCGCCCTTGCGAAGTGTGATATCGGGAAAGTGGGGATGGTTTGGCGCATCCGGCCAATGTTGCGGCTCCAGTGCCATGCCCGCAAATGCCTTGTAGGGCAGGCCGGCATGGCCCGGCAATTTGGTATCAAGACCAGCACCTGCGTAAACCTGCAGCCCGGGCTGGGTTGTTGAAATTCTCATGGATATTCCGGATTGGGGCGCGTAAAGCGCGGCTGCATGCACTGGTATTTTTGTAGCGGTTTCCTGTTTTGAATTCAGGCAAAAATTATGGTCGAGAGTTTGGGCCACTTCCTTGATCAACGGCTTTGCCTCACGAAAGTCAAAGCCATTGTTTTCAACACTCTGGACGACACCGGTTGGAATCAGGTTGCTGTCCACTGGCAGGTAATTGTCTGCTCCGATTTCAAGTTCATGGCCAAGAATGGATGGGCCAGCAGACAGGTTAAAATAGCTGTGGTGGGCAATGTTGCAGACCGTATTTTGATCAGATGTGGCGCTGGTTTCGATCCTGAGTGTTGTGTCGTCAACAAGGCTGTAGCAGCTGACAATTTCACAATTGCCGGGGAAACCGGTATCCCGCTCCTTATCGTTGATTGTCAGTGTTACGCTTGTTTGGTCACTGGAAACAATCTGCCAGTTGCGGGCACTTATTGCGTGTTTTCCCCCGTGCAGTGTCTGGATTTTCTTTTCATTCTTGTCGAGGGTTATGGGTCTGCCGTCCAGCAGGAAGCGGGCATTGGCAATCCGGTTGGCAACACGCCCGACCATCGCTCCGAAATAGGAATATTCGAGATATCCGCGAATATTGGGAAAGCCCAGCACAAGAGAATGCTGATGGGGCACAAGGCGCAAGTCCTGAAGGCTCGCGCCGTAAGTGATTACCGATGCTGTTAGCCGCCCGCCTTGCAATTTGATGCGCTGAACGGTTTGCCCGTCAGGCAGCGTTCCAAAATTCTCAATCATGCCTTCGCCACGAATACGGAAAAACCTGAAGGCTGTATGATCATGTCACCGTGCACAAGTTTTCCCAGTGCATACTCGGTCAGGTCATAGGGTTGGTCATCATAGTTTATGACAAAAACCGTTTTTCCGGTTGTGCGAATGCGCAGTCCATCGGGCAAGGAAAGCGCTTCAAGTCCTGCAGCATTGGAAATATCCGAAAGGAGTTGCTGCATCAGGGTTTCATCCGGCCATCCGCAAAGATAGGAAACATTGCCTTGTTCTATCAGAGCCGGTTTTCCGTCCGATGTTTCCATTTTTACTGAAGCGGATTTTCCCGTTTCTGCAAACTCACGCCAGAAACGGAAAGTTCCGCTACCAACTGAAACAGGACAGTCGGAGCGCAGGCTTTCAACATGGCTGATCCTGATACCCAGAATCGCTTCCGGAAGATCTGGCGGTAATCTCTCGGGTATTGCAAAATTCGATGTCTTGGAGCCGCTGCGCGGGCCAATCAGGATATTTCCGTTGAACGCAGCAATTGCGGAGGTCAGGGCATCATTAAAGGTAAAGAGGCCGGGGATACATACCAGTTTATGTCCTTCAAAACTGCCAGTGCCTGCGGGAAGGAAATCAATCGAGCAATCCGAGTTTGCGTAATGTTTTGTAAAAATCAAAGATGAGCCGGAAATAATCAAACTCCCTGCCTTGCGGCTGGATTTCCCAGGCCCATGCTGAGGAATAGTCAAACACAATGGCAACTTCCGCCTTTTCATTTTGCGGCCAGTCGATTTCCTGAAGGATGGCAGCGGCTTCCTTTGCCTCTTCAAGACCTTCAGCCGAATCGCCATTTGAACGCAACAAGCCCGAATGCATCTGCTCCTGTGCAAAGGGAGCCTGACGCCACCTGAAATAGCTGACGGTTTCAGCCCCATGGGCAAATGCTTCAAGTGCCCAAAGACGAACCATTCCTTCGCGCGGAGCAGGATTGTGCGGAGCCCAATTCACAGGTCCGGGCTGTTGTTCCATCACCCACCAGCGTCCGGAAGAAGTTGCTCGGTAGAGATCATGGTGAAAGGCTTGAAAGTCCGGATCGCCGGTGCGTGAGTACCTGGACTTGAATTCGTCATCCCTGTCGGAACGGTCCTCCAGAAAGCCAAGGGGATAGGAATCCCATGATGAAATATCGAGATCGGTACCCAGTTTGAAATGGTCAAAGGCCAATGTCCTGCCCATGAAATTATGAATGATATCGCGGCCCGGCGAGTATTTTCTCAAGATATCCGTTTGCAGTTTGTTGAAAGAAACAACCTGGTCCGAAGCAAAGCGGCGAAAATCCATCCAATGGCAGGGGTTTGCTTCGGTTACGGTCAAATTGGGCAGTTCGACTTCGTCAAAATCGGATATTTCCATTGACCAGAATATATTGCCCCATGCGAAATTGAGTGCCTGGGGCGACTGGTATTTTGCGGCCAGCCACTCGCGAAACGCCGAAAGATCAGCGAGGCCGTAGGAAAGGGTTGTGTCATGGCAATCATACTCATTGTCTGTCTGCCAGGCTGAAACCGCGGGATGGGTGCCGAACCGTTTTGCCAGTTCGGTGACAATGCGTCTGCATTCGTTGCGATAGCCGACATGGGAAAAACTGTAATGGCGGCGTGAGCCGAATTTTCGGGTTTGCCCATCGCGTCCGACCGGAAGCATGTCCGGCATTTCATCCACAAGCCATTTTGGCGGGGTTGCCGTCGGGGTTCCCAGTACTATTTTCAAACCGTAGTGGGCGAGCGTGTTGATGGCATCCTCCAGCCAATTAAAATCAAGCTCGCCGCGTTTTGGTTCAAGGTGCGACCAGGCGAATTCCCCAATACGCACATGGGTAATTCCAGTTTCAGCCATCAAGCGAGCATCGATCTCCCAGCGCGCCTTGGGCCAGTGTTCAGGGTAATAGCAGACGCCGATGGTTCGCCCGGCAGGTGATAATTTGGTGGCGCTCATCAAAGAACGACCCTTGGCTCGGCCTTGCCTTTGACAGGCACGTCAACAATCAGGGTTTTCCCGGCATCGCCTTTTTTTGCTGCCTCCGTATTACCTTGCCAAGCGGATGTCACCAATAGACGATCGAGATCAGGGCCGATGAAGCAGGGACAGGTCGGCTGTCTGACGGGCAGGGGTATTTTCACAGAAATATTGCCGGAAGGAGAAAGTTTCAAAATGCAGGAAGCCCCCCAGACTGCGATCCAAAGATTGTTCTCGCAATCAACGACGGCGCCATCGAGACCGCCCTTGCGCTCAGCCGGATCAAAAAAGACTTCCGCTTCGGCGATCGGCTGGGCGTTCGCCGGGTCAATCGCCACCTTCATGATCCTGTTTACCATCGTGTCGGTAAAATACGCGCTACGACCATCCGCCGAAAAACAGATCGCATTGGGGATGGTGATTTCCCGGTAGAGTTCAGTCAACTCTCCCTTGAAGTAATGATAAATCGCTCCCGCTCCGGTTTCTGCCTTATGACCCATAGTGCCAATCCAGATTGCACCACAAGGATGAACCCTGCCATCGTTTGACCGGGTCCATGTTTTTTCCGCTTCCAGTGGCTGCAAGAGTTCTAGATTACCCGTATGCATATTGCGCAGATAAAGGCCGTTCTCGGAGGCAATCACCTGCCTGTCAACATCGATGATGCCAGTCATACTAGCCTTGAATGGCAGGTCATGAGTGCGGGTAGTGCCGGTTTTGAATGCATGCTCAAACAGTTTTTTACCCTCGATATCAAACCACCAGGCGGTCCCGCTCGCAGGATCGTAAGTCGGTCCTTCGCCAAGTTCCGATTTGGTATGATCGAGAAAGGTGATGTTCAAATCAGTCTCCAAAAACAGCGTCATAGGCGGTTATTACCGATCGCGCCTTGAGGCGTACTTCATCGGCGGAAGCGCCGGGACTATAAAGGCTAGATCCCATGCCGAAAGCTGAAATTCCGGCCTTGGCATAATCGGCAAAGTCTGCTTCCGAAACACCACCAACCGCTCCAATGGTAATATTGTAAGGCAGAACTGCCATGATTGCCTTGATGCCGGAAGCCCCCAGAACGCTTGCGGGAAAGAATTTGAGGCCGGAAGCACCGGCGCTTACGGCCTGTAGGGCTTCGGTGGGCGTGAAAACGCCCGGCATGGTTACCATCCCTTTTTCGCCGGCCCGTGAGATCACCTCAGGAACAACATTTGGGCTAACCATCAGTTTTCCTCCCGCATCGGCGAGACGCTCGACATCGTCGACAGTCAAAACTGTTCCGGCACCAATCAGGCACCCGGGCGGAGCAAGGCGTGCCGCCTTCTCTATCGAACAGAACGGATCGGGAGAATTCAGTGGAACCTCGATCGTGGTGAAGCCCTCCTCAATTAGAGCGGAAATGACTGCTTCACTTTCATCAGGACGAATTCCGCGCAGGATGGCGACCAGCGGACGTTTCATCGCGGGCCAGGCAATTTTCGGCATTTCAGACATTCCTCATCTGCATTGCTGGTTCGCCACTCCAGATATTCCTGGCGGCGTGGAAAAGGCCTTCGCATCCTGCTGTTTCAGCGTTTCTCCTGACAACGCCAATACCGCATTCGGCCAGTGCAGCCTTATAAAGATCGCCAAGATTACCACTCGCCAGCAGGATTACCTCATGAGGCTTGCCGTGAACCGCGAAAGCGCCGGCCAACTCAGCACCAATCAGCGAGCCGGAAAGGGCAGACAGACCATCAGGGATGCTTGTGAAGCCCAGCAATTGCGAAGGCCTGATGGAGAACAAACGGGCGCTTAGGGTTTCAGGATTTGCCAATGATCGTTTCACGCTTTTGAGAAATTCAGGGTGATCAGGCGCAACCTTTTCGTCCGGTGAAACGCTCATCTTCAAAACCGAGTTTTTTGCAAGTATTGAAAATAGTTCGCCTGACATGAAGGTTGAAAAACGCCTTACGTTTGAGCCTTCAAGTTCGACCCATTTGGAATGTGTTCCGGGCATGCAGACCATTTGCATGTTACGGCCGTGCAGTGCGCCCGAATTGTAGAGACCAAGCAGTTGGGTTTCTTCGCCGCGCATGACGTCAGGCGCTTCCTCATTGCGCTGGGCAATACCCGGCAGAATTCGGACATCGCGTGGATGGTTCATTACCCGAACGCTGTTGCTGATCACATCATGAAGATCAGCAGGGGCATCGACATATCTTGCCTCTGCCCATCCCTGGCGGGCGCCTGCCATGCCACAGATTACAACCGGCAACCGGTCATCACACCCAAGCCCGGAAAGGTGGCGTTCAAGCACGTTGCCAAAGCCCGACTTGCCTGAGGCAATCAAACCTTCATCGCTTCTGGTTTCCTGCAGAACCTCCCCGTCTGCGCTGAGCAGCCAGAGGCGGAAACGGGTTGTACCCCAATCTGCTGCAGCGCAAAAAACAGTCATCCGGTTACCACCACCCCGCCATCCACCACGAGTGCCTGCCCGGTCATCATGGCGGAAGCATTGGAAGCCAAAAACAGGGTGGGTTCAATCATTGCTTCGGGAGCGATCGGGCGTTTGAGGCATTGGCGGTCAATATGTGCAGAGAGTGCCTCGTCAGTCACCCACAATTCTTTTTGGCGCTCTGTGATCACCCAGCCCGGCATCAAGGCATTCACCCTGATGTTGTCAGGCCCAAGTTCGCGCGCAAGCCCTCTTGTCAGTCCGGTTATTCCAGATTTTGCTGAAACATAGGCCGGATAACCGGCATTTCCCATCATGTAGGAAATTGAAGAATAATTTATGATCGATCCGCCCCCGTTTATCTTCATGGCGGGTGCAACCTGCTGGGCGGCGAAAAAGTGATGACGGATATTCACATTCATCATGTGATCCCACTGGTCAGGATCGAGTTCGCTGAGCGTGTGGCGATTGTCCCAGGCGGCATTGTTGACCAAAACGGCAATGTCACCATTGGCAGCGGCAGCTTGTGCAAGCGCTTCCTTGTAGGCGGGAATATCCGTGACATCGCATTTCATGAACAGGGGGCGATTTCCATATTGTTTTTCAAGCCGCTCACAAATGGCGCTCGCATCGGAGCGCTGGCAGAAGGCGACACGCGCTCCCTGTGAGATAAACCCCTCGGTCAGGTATTCGCCAATGCCGGAGCCACCACCTGAAATGAAGACAGACTTTCCCTTAAGATCGTGGAAGCAGCTTGAGAGTTCTTTCAACATGCTTCGCTATTCCTTTTTGTCAGCGTCAATGGCAATGGCCAACCCCGTTTGCGCATAAAGTGAGGGAAGTCCAATACCAACAGTTTCCAGTGTCCGTCCATTAAGGACTATACCGTCACTGAACAACGGATTGTCCATATTACGGTTGGCATCGGCAACCTGCTCGCTCATGAATTGCGAGATTACCCGATATTGCCTGGCAGGTTCGAGACCAGGAATTCTGATGCGCGGCGGTATCGTTGAGCGTGGCCGATCAATTTGGGACAATATCAGGCGTGCTGCGGACTTGTCGGCTGCAACACTCAGGGCACCAAGCAGGTTCGGATCGACGGTGCGAATTCGATGGAATGTGCCCGAATGCCAGATGTGCCTGTCCTGTTTGTACCGCGCGACCGCCTCTTTCATGATCGCGCGTTCAACATCGCTCATTTTCGTCAGATCCGCCTCAATACCCATATGGCCGTAGCTTGCGATCAGTGCCCGATAACCCGCGTGCAATCCGCGGCCGGAGGTGTGGCTCCAGGCCGGGCCGATATGGGCGCCCATGACCTCCGGCGGCAGAAAGTAGGAAAACCCGGTCTGAATTCGGGTTCGTTCAACGGCATCATTGCTGTCGGAAGCCCAGAAACGATGGGTTCGTTTCAGGATTTCATAGTCGACGCGCCCGCCTCCCGAAGCGCAGCTTTCGATTTCCAGAGCGGGAAAGGCGGCCAGTAGTCTGTCGAGAAGAGCATAAAGCGCCCCAGTCTGGCGGTAGATGGTTGCCCGACCACTCATGTCTCCGGGAAGCACCAGATCGCGGTTCATGTCCCATTTCAGGTAAGCAATCTCGTGATCAGCCACCAGTTTGGAAATGCGCTCAAACAGGTATTCGCTGACATCGGGATTGGCCAGATTGAGAACGAGCTGGTTGCGCCCGGTGATGATCGGGTAATTACCGACCCCAAGCGCCCAGTCAGGGTGGGTCTGATAGAGCTCGGACTTCGGGTTGACCATTTCCGGTTCGACCCAAAGGCCGAATTCCATCCCCTTTGAGCGCACATAATCGGCTATGGGCTGGAGACCGTCGGGATACTTATCCGGATCTGGATACCAGTCACCGAGGCTTGATGTGTCGTCATGGCGACCCCGGAACCAGCCATCATCAAGCACGAAGCGCTCAGTCGCCAACCTCAGCCGCCGCATCCGCAAGCGCGGTCAGGCGTTCATGAGTGTGGTCAAAATAGATCGCTTCCCAGGTGTTTACGGTCACCGGACGCGGTTTTGAGGGGTTGGGTAATTTCAGGATTTCCTTGCGGACATGCTGATGCAGTTTTTGGGAAACGTCATTGAGACCACTGGAAGAATGGGCAGTATAGAGGCAAGGCGTTTGCATGGTCTGCCCGGGCTTGAGCCGTCCTTCGCCGGAGAAGAACAGCACGCCCATCTGTATCTGGATGTCGCCAGTGGACAGTCGTTCCAATATTAGCCGGTGATTGCCACTCCAACCCAAATGCATGGCAAGGCATGGCCCGCTTTCCTCGTCAGTGGTCGGGTTCAGCAAAATGCAGCCGGGGAAGGCCTCATGGGAAGTGCGCCCCGGCGATTTTCGTGTTTCGATCAGACCCATGGTGACCGGGAGCCGCTCAATGTCGAATTCAGCACACCAGCGTCCGAAAAACGACAATTGTTCGGAAAACTCCTGAGAGGGAGCAAGAACCGGCACAGACAACCATTCGATGTCGATTTCACTGTCGGCAATGTTGGTAAGGCGCGCGCTGGAAGTCAGCACATCAGAAACGGGATCCAGCACGCATGCAAGTTCGAGATCAAGGCCCCGCTCTCCATCCTGCAGGCCGAAGATGACACCATTTTCAATTGACGTATATCTGGAAAAGGTGAACCTACCTGCCCAACCGGGGCGATCACTTGAAGGCCTGTGGGCAATGAGGGCAGGGTGGCCCAGGAACCCGCGGCCAAGTTCAGGGTGCAGGCTGATTGGCAAATTGATGTCCAATGCTCCCTTTGGAAGCGGTCTGCGGTGTGCCGCCAGCAGTTCTTCAAGGCTAACATCTGTATCCAGCATCGGACCATAGTAAATCGCGGCAGGTGTGCCCTTGTCCCATGAGAAGACGATCGTGGTTGCCCGCCCGTCCAGCCGCAGTGTGTGTCCGACACCCATTCAATCTTATCCCTTGGTCGCGCCGAGCGTGAGGCCTGCGATGAAGTGTTTCTGCATCAGGAAGAACATCATGACAGGCGGAACGGCAGCCATGATTGCTGCAGCCGAATAGAGGCTCCAGCTTGTCAGATACTGGCCCTTGATTGATTCCATGCCTGCAGTAATGGGCTTTGCTGATTCATCCGTGGTGAGCACCGTTGCCCAGAAATACTCGTTCCAGATGAAAGTGAAAATCAGAACAGCCAGAGCCGCCAGAGCCGGGCGCACCAGTGGAAGGACAATATGCCAAAAAATCCTGAACTCTCCTACACCTTCAATCCGGGCGCTCTCGATCAGTTCATGGGGCAGGGCCTTTATGAAATTGCGCATAAAGAGGGTGCAGAAACCGGTCTGGAAAGCGGCGTGGAAAAGGACAAGGCCGGCGACCGTATTATAAAGCCCCAGATTGCTGGTCAGATCGCGAACCGGAACCATCAGGATCTGGAAGGGCACAAAGTTGCCAGCGACAAACAGCAGGAAAAGAGGCAGCGCGACATTGGTTCCGCTGAATGGCAGGGGAATGCGGTAAATGGCCAATGCATAGCCGGCAAGGCAAGCCAGCGAAATTGACAGGATCACGGTCGGAATGGTGATTACCAGTGAGTTCCAGAAGAACTTCAATGCTTTCGTTTCCTCCAACACCCTGGAGTAATTTTCAATCAGCAGAAAATCCGAGGGCACGCCGAAGATGTTGCCGGATGTGATATCGACCTCCGGTCTGATGGACGTCAGGAAGATTGCAAGGAGCGGTAACAGCCAGATGATCAGGGATACAGGCACGAGGATATTGTAACCAAGCCTGATACCGGGAGTGGATTTTCCAATCGGTTTTGGAAACATCTCAATGGCCTCCCTTTTCATCCTGGTACATGCGGTACAGGAAATAGCTGATATAGATGAGCATGATGCCGAACAGGACGGCAGCGATTGCTGAACCGTATCCATAGCGGAAGCCAAATTCGCTGAGGGCGGTTTCGTACATGTAGTAGGCAAGCACGTTGGTTGATCCGACGCCGGGACCTCCAGCTGTCATGATCGCGATCATGTCAAAAGAGCGCAGAGCGCCGATTACGGTAACCACCACGGCGATAAAGGTTGCTGGGCGGAGCTGCGGCAGAATTACATGCCAAAGCATTTTCCAGCCCTTTGCGCCATCAAGCCGTGCCGCCTCGACCTGGTCGGGCGATACGTTATTGAGACCGGTGAGATAAAGGATCATGCAATATGCGATCTGGGGCCAAAGGCCTGCGGCAATAATGCCGTAGGTCGCATATTCCTCACTTCCCAACAATGCAGGCGGATCAACGGTGCAGCGTGTTGAAACGTTGCCGACAATATTGATGATTTCCTCGCAAAAGAAAAACTTCCAGACCTGTCCGACCACGCCGAAATCCGGGTTGTAGAACCAGCCAAAAATCAGCCCGACCACGACCTGCGAGATAACAAAGGGAAAAAAGAAAAGCGATTTGTAAAGGCGCATGCCGGGCGTCGTCTGATTCAGGAAGAGTGCAATGAACAAACCGGCAGGAACAGCCAACATGAACAGGAGCAACCAGAGCACATTGTTTTTGAGAGATGTCCAGAATTTAGGATCGCCCCAGAGTTTGGCATAGTTGTCTAACCCGACCCATTGGCCCGTCCAGGTGCCATCGGGGCGATACAATCCATCCCATTCAAAGAGTGAAATCCACAGGGACTGAAAAATCGGAAATATGACATAGACCAGGAAGAACAAGATTGCAGGTGCCAGAAACAGCCAGGGAGTGATCTGCATGCGGTTGCGCTGGAACCAGGTGCGGTTGTCTGCACTCCCGGATTTGACCGGTTTTGAAAGTGCTGTTGGCATATCACTCCTCCCCGCAGGTAATGCGCCTGTACGTTACGGCAGTCTCACCGGAAACGTTGTCGGCGTTTCCCGATCAGCGGAAAACTGCCGGACCTTGCAGGTCCGGAAACCTTCTGCAGATGGGGAAAGGGAGGCGGTTTGCACCGCCTCCGATGCCTGGTTTATTTGTAGACGTCCTTTTGAACCCCATCGAGACGGGTGAGGATTTCCTCAAGCTTTGAGGGATCGTTCATGAACTGCTGGAAGCCTTCCATGCCAGCCTTCGCCATCTCTGCGGGAGCATCGCGGTCATAGAACTGCGCAAGTCCGGAAGCTGTTGACAGGGTCGCGAACCCTTCCTGAAGGAATTTGCTTTCGCCAACGGAAGCTTTCGAGTTTGGCGGAAGCTGCCCGATAGTCTTGTTCCACTCGGCCTGAATTTCAGGACGCGCGATAAAGGATAAGAACTTCTTGGCATTCTCGACATTCTTCGCCTTTGCCGGGATGAAGAAAGCATCGGCAGGCGCTTCTTCAGCGCGTGCAATATCAGGATTTATTGTCGGGAACTGGAAATAGTCGATCTGATCTTCTATCAAGCCGGCATCCTTCATGCCTGCCACGGCAAAGTTACCCATCACATACATAGCTGCATCGCCATTTGCGAAAGGTGCCAAGGCATCCTGCCAGGACATCGAGGAATGGTTCGAAACGAAGCTGCAGCGGTTCAGCATTGTTTCCCAGTTTGCAAAGGTAGCGCGGATGCGGTCATCGGTGTAAGTAATCTTGCCGCCGGTCAGGTCGTTGTGTACGTCATAACCGTTTGTGCGAAGGTTCAGGTAATCAAAAACGCCTGCTGCTGTCCAAAGAAACTTGGTCCCGATGGTGAAAGGGGTGACGCCTGCCTCCTTCATCTTGTCACAGGCAGCCAGCATTTCATCCCAGGTTTTTGGTTCGGCAAGACCAAGCTTGTCGAAGATGTCCTTGCGATAATAGACGCCCCATTGATAGTAGGAATAAGGAACGCCCCACTGTTTGCCGTCACGGGTCATGGTTGCCTTGATGGCGTTGAAGTTGTCCTTCAGGTTTGGGTCGGATGCCCAAAGGTCTGAAATATCCATCATAAGGCCGGCATCTGTATAGGGAGCCATTCGGTTGCCGGGATACCAGGTAGTCACATCCGGTGCATCGGCAGTCAGGAAGTTGCCAATGGCTGTCTTGTGAGCTTCGCGGTCGTTGAAAGATACCGTAACGTTGATCTCCGGATACTCTTTTTTGAAAGCTTCAACCGCTGCTTCAAAACCCGCCTTTGGAGCCGGGTTGGTATCGTCGAAAATGATTGAAAGGTCGCTTGCGAGCGCAGTTGTTGCCATCAGCGCTGACGCAAGACCCGTGATTGCTGCATGTTTGAACAGCTTGTTCATGAATTTTCCTCCCATGGAAAACGTGAGTGATCAATCTTTATAAGTCCGGCAGGGACACCTTTGCCCCTTTTCAAAAGTTCCATATATTGGAACATAGTTTGACTATTTAGAATTATTATGCTATGATGGCGAAATGTCAAGTGGTTTGGCGACTTGGAAACGAGGTGCGTTTGGAAAAGGAAGTGAAACATATCTCCGGCATTGATCAGACCGCGTCGGACAATCCGGCAGCAGGGGCAGGCGAAGCTGTTGCAAAATCTGCTGGTGCAAATGCGGGTACTGGCTCGGGGACCGGTACGCTGGGCAAGGCAATGTCAGTACTCGATATCGTGGCTGCTTCTGCCGAGCCACCACGCTTTACCGAAATACTGAAGCAAAGTGACCAACCGCGCGGAACACTACACCGCCAGCTTCAAAATCTTGTTGAAGAGGGACTTTTGAACCAGCGGCGCGACTCGTCCTACGAACTCGGGTTCAAGCTTCTGCAGTTTGCCGCCCGGGCATGGGCGGGCAATGAGTTCAGGCGGATCGCTGAGCCTCATCTGCGGAAATTGCATCAGCTCACTGGCGAAACTGTTCACCTTGGCGTATTGCGCGGAAACCAGGTGATTTATCTCGATAAGGTGGAAGGCACACAAGCAGTTCGTATGTATTCGCAAATCGGAAACGCTTCACCTGTCTACTGCACAGGCGTAGGCAAGGCGGCTCTATCGGTTTTGCCCGAGCCTACCCTTTCGAGCTGTCTGGCCTCGATCAGCTACCATCGCTTTACCGAAAATACGATCACCTCATCGGAGGCGATGCGTGCGGCCATCACGGAAATCCGCGAAACAGGCAATGCCTATGATCTTGAGGAACATGAAGCGGGTATTCGCTGTGTTGCCGCGCCGGTCTATTCTACGGAGCGCGGATTTTATGCCGGTGTTTCGGTCACTGGCCCTGCCTATCGCGTCAACATGGAAAAACTTGCCGAATGGGCCGGGCCGGTGCGCGAGGCGGCACGTGGGATAATGGAAGACATGGGCACAAAAATGAGCCCGCGTGCATAATTGAACTTACTATCGGACGGTCGACATTGATCGTCCGAATTACCGGGAGGAAAAAATGGCCGGACTGAATCTAAAAGATGTCAGGAAATCCTTTGGCAATATCGATGTTATTCACGGCGTTGACCTTGATATTAATGAGGGGGAGTTTGTTGTTTTCGTCGGGCCATCGGGTTGTGGCAAGTCCACGCTTTTGCGATTGATTGCGGGGCTGGAGGAAACCACATCAGGTACGATAGCCATCGGCCAGCGCGACGTTACGCATGTGGAGCCGTCAGAGCGCGGTGTTGCCATGGTCTTTCAGTCATATGCGCTCTACCCCCATATGAGTGTTTACGACAACATGGCCTTCGGACTCAAAATGAATGGGCATGACAAGGCCGATATCGACAAGCGTGTGCGCAAGGCAGCAGATATCCTGGAACTGGGCGAATTACTTGAGCGAAAGCCAAAGGCGATGTCCGGCGGTCAGCGCCAAAGGGTTGCCATTGGCCGGGCAATTGTCCGCCAGCCCGAGGTTTTCCTTTTTGACGAGCCGCTCTCCAATCTTGATGCTGAATTACGCGTACAAATGCGCCTTGAGATTGCCAAGCTGCATCAAGACCTCGGTGCAACGATGATTTATGTGACGCATGATCAGGTTGAGGCAATGACCCTTGCGGACAAGATCGTGGTGTTGCGGGCAGGTGTAATCGAACAGGTAGGATCGCCTATGCACCTTTATAACGATCCTGATAACATCTTTGTTGGCGGATTTATTGGTTCCCCGAGAATGAACTTCCTTGAGGGGGAGATAACCGGCTCGAGAGGAAAAACCGTCAATATTACGCTTCACGGTTTCGGGGGAGCCAAACTTTCTGTTCCGCTAAGGGAAGGAGTTCGCGAAGCCGGTACCCGTGTTCAGGTGGGCGTGCGTCCCGAGCATTTCTCTGAAAGCGCTAGGGTAAAGCTGAAGGCAAAGATTGATGTGATCGAGAATTTGGGCGGCACCTCTTTCGGATATGCAAATTCAAAGTCTAACCATCCCCTTACTATCCAACTGGAAGACGGGCACACGGCGAAGGCGGGCGGGACTTACAGTGTCGGCGTTGATCCTGAGCGTGTTTATCTTTTTGATGCAGCAAGCGAATTGCGTATCCGCTGAGGATGGATCGCGGAATTCAGGAGTGCGTTTCATGTTTCTCCGCTTTGCTGTTCCAATGAACGTTGATTGGCAGTATGGAAAGCTTAATTTCATTCCTGAGTAAGCGGAAATACCTCAATGCCGTGGGATTTAGTAGCCGATATTGGCGGAACAAACATGCGCCTTGCCGCCGGGCGCAATGGCCGGATAGAGGATCGTGCGACTTTCCCGACGGTTAGTGAAAGAACGCTTGGCGAAGTCATTTCTGATTATGTTGCTTCCGCCGGAAGTGCCCCGCGAAATGCGGCTGTTGCAGCTGCGGGAATTGTCAGGAACGGCAGTGTCAAGCTTACCAATACCGGAACGCTCATCAGTGAGGCGATTGTCAACAAGGCCGCAGGGATCAAAACCAGCAAGTTGCTCAATGATTTCGAGGCCGCCGCATGGTCACTCTGCAATGTCAGCGCTGATGATATTTTGACCCTGCAGGGCGATGGTGAACTCAGGCGTGCCAGCAGAATAATCATCGGACCGGGCACCGGGCTTGGGGTTGGTGGCCTTGTCTGGGATCAAGAAAGGCCGGTTGTGGTTCAGGGGGAAGGTGGTCATGTCAGGCTGTCTCCCGACACGGAGGAAGAATTGGAAATCTTCAAGCGGGTTGGAGCCCTTTGGCCTGAAACACGCATGGGGGATGGACATGCCGTTGAAGCCGAAGCGATTCTGAGCGGAACAGGCTTGCCGGTATTTTATCGCGCCATTGGTGATGTTGAGGGTTTGCCTGTGAACCTGCTCACGGCTGCCGAAATTTTTGCAGCCAGCCTCAGTGGTGGTGACCGGGTCGCAGAAAAGACGACGCATCTGTTTGTAAAATATCTTGGGGAAATTGCTGGCGACATGGCCGTTACCTTTGCCGCGACCGGTGGTGTCTTTTTGGTCGGCGGTGTTATCGCCTCCAATCCGTGGATGTTTGAAAATGATGTTTTCCTGAAAGCGTTTAACAGTGGTGGACGGCATTCCGGGTTTCGAAGAGCTGTTCCGGTTTATCTCTACAAAGGTAGTAACTTCGGGTTGCAGGGCGCCCTGAATTACCTCGGTGCTCGTCGATAAGTCGGGACAGAAATGCCTTGTGATCTTTGTGGCAGAGCGTAATTCTGCCCTTGTGCTTCATTCTCCGTTGCAGCAAAATTGACCAGACAAAATCCAACAAGGATGAACACCGTGACCAAGGCGCCAAAAACCAGTCAAGCTGATAAACCGTTATTCACTCCAACACCGGAGGCGCTCGCGCAGGCAAAACGCAACCGCTTCATTGCGCTTGGCTTATGGTTGGTTGCGATCATTCTGGAGGTCGTTGCAATTGTGTGGCTGTTACGGCCTTCCTTTGAAGAGCTGGTTGCCAGCCAGGGTTTTCCCCAATGGCGATGGTGGACCTTGTTGGGGTTCATTGCGGTAATTGGTGTGCTTGCCATCGCCGGTTCCCTGCTTTGGAAGAAGGCGAACAGGCTTGATCCGGCGTCCAGGAAGGAGCCGGTGAAATTCTTTATTCAAAATCAGCTAGGCGCTTTCATCGCATTGCTGGCGTTTCTGCCGCTGATTGCCATGATTTTCCTTAACAAGGATATGGACTCCAAACAGAAGGGTATCGCAGGGGCGGCTGCGGTTGTTGTTGCTATCGCGGCAACGGTGATGGGGATTGATTTCAAACCATTGTCGCAGGAGCAGGCGGCCGTTGAATCGCAGGTTGTGACCCAGTTGATCGGTCAGGACAATGTCTGGTGGAGTGCGGGCGGCAAGGTGGTTCACCTTTGCCAGGGTGTCTCTGATCTGCAGAATGTTACGACCCAGATTACAAATGGACCGATTGCCGATGCCCTTGCCGCAGGCAAGGATGGCATTACCCTGGAGCTGGCTTCAGAGCTTAACCAGTGCGGCCTAGCCACACCGGAGAATCTTCCCGAAATCGTTCAATGGGTACGTACTGCCCGCGGAGCGTGACGATGCCGGTTCAGGTGGAGTTGAATTTTCCTGAACTGACCAGGCATTATCTTGACTTACCCTCTTTATAAATTCACTTCCGATCTGCACGAGGCCGGATTGACTGGCATCGAGCGTTCAGGTCAAAGTCTTCGACAGACTTTATTTAATTCCAGGATGGAGAGAATTGATGAGTGAAGCTGCTGCAGATCTGAAAAGCGCGCCTCAACAGGCATCGTTCAAATGGGATGATGCTTTTCTTCTGGAGGATCAGCTTACAGAAGACGAGCGCATGATCCGTGACAGCGCCAGAGCGTTTGCCGATGCAGAACTCATTCCCCGGATTAATGATGCATACATGAACGAGGAAACCGATCCGGCTCTCTTTAAACTGATGGGGCAGGCTGGCCTATTGGGGGTCACGGTGCCGGAAGATTACGGCTGCGCGGGTGCCAATTATGTTTCCTACGGGCTTGTTGCGCGTGAGGTTGAACGCGTCGATTCAGGCTACCGCTCAATGATGAGCGTCCAATCCTCGCTCGTCATGTATCCGATTTATGCCTACGGCGATGAAAACCAGCGAAGAAAATATCTGCCGGGACTTGGTTCGGGCGAACTGGTTGGTTGTTTTGGGTTGACCGAGCCTGATGCTGGATCTGATCCAGGCGGGATGAAGACACGAGCCGAAAAGATTTCCGGCGGCTATCGTCTCAAGGGTTCCAAGATGTGGATTTCCAACGCACCGATTGCCGATGTGTTTGTGGTCTGGGCAAAATCCGAAGCCCATGATGGTGCCATTCGGGGTTTCATTCTTGAAAAGGGAATGAAAGGTTTGAGTGCGCCAAAGATCGGCGGCAAGCTTTCGCTTCGCGCCTCGATTACTGGTGAAATCGTCATGGAAGGCGTCGAAGTTGGCGAGGATGCCCTGCTACCTAATGTTTCAGGCCTCAAGGGGCCTTTCGGCTGCCTCAACCGGGCGCGCTACGGTATTTCATGGGGAGTGATGGGGGCCGCTGAGGCCTGCTGGCATCAGGCACGCCAATATGGTCTTGACCGCAAACAGTTCGGCAAACCGCTGGCCGGTACACAGCTTTTTCAAAAGAAGTTGGCTGACATGCAGACGGAAATCTCGCTCGGCCTGCAAGGCTCGCTTCGCGTTGGTCGCCTGATGGATGAAGGCAGGATGGCACCTGAAATGATCTCGATCATGAAACGCAATAATTGCGGCAAGGCGCTGGATATTGCCCGTCAGGCCCGCGACATGCATGGTGGCAACGGTATCCAGATCGAGTATCAAGTCATGCGGCACGCAGCCAATCTTGAAACGGTCAATACTTATGAGGGAACGCATGATGTGCATGCGCTTATTCTGGGACGGGCGCAAACCGGTATTCAGGCTTTCTTTTGATGCCGGCCTTGTGACGAAAGGCTTTTGGAGTGGCAATGGCAACAAGGCTGAAGACTTCTCCCCTGCATGAGAAATTCGGGGTGATTGTTGAAGGGGTAGACCTCCGCACAGTGACTAAAGACCATCTCTATCCGGAAATCCGGGAATTGTTTGAGCGTCATTCCGCTCTATTGTTCCGCGATCAATCACTGGATGATGCCAGTCACACGGCGCTAGCCGAATTGTTTGGCCCCCTGGAAAACCGTGAAGCGATGGCCTCGGGCAGTGATGTCGCGTTCGAGGTTTCCCCGGTTTCCAACGAAACGGCCAATGGCGGCGTTACCGATCCGCAATCGCTTCATACGCTCAACCTTCAGGCCAACATGCTCTGGCATACCGACAGTACATTTTTACCGATACCCGCACTGGTGAATATACTAACGGCAACGGTGGTCCCTTCCTCAGGTGGTGAAACACAGTTGGCATCTACCCGCGTCGGATGGAAAGAAATGCCAGCAGAGATGCGGGAAAAGCTGCAAAATGCGATCATCTGGCACCGCCTTTCCCATTCGAGGGCAAGGATTTCGCCAAAACTTGCGTCGCTTCGGGAAATGAACCAGTGGCCTGACCGGCCGTGGAAGGCGATCTGGCCCAACCCGCTAACAGGTGAAGATGCGCTTTACATTGCCTCGCATTCCTTCGCCATTGAGGGGCTGGGTCTCGGAAAAGGACAGGAACTGATCGATCAGGCAATCGAATTCTGCACAAGACCGCAAAATGTCTACAGTCATGAATGGCAGGTGGATGATGTTCTCATCTGGGATGAGCGGGCGGTGCTGCATCGTGGCCAACCCTGGCCCTATGAAGAACCCAGGACGCTTAGGAGTATTTGTTGCTCGGCGACGCGGTCCGACGGTCTTGAGCAGGTGCGGGTGTTGCAGACAGCTTAAAGGATACGCGTTCACACCAAGGAGTTCGCGATGTTTTCGATTTTCCCGTCTGCCCGTTTGAGACCATCTCCGTTTTATGAAGCTGCCGTGGCAGAAGGGCTAGTTGCCGCGTCGGTGTATAATCGCATGATCATGCCCACAAGCTATGGCGATCCGGAAGCTGAGTACTGGCGGATCATGAATGGGGTTTCACAGTGGGATGTCGGTGTTGAGCGCCAAGTCCAGCTCAAGGGGCCGGATGCGGGCAAGCTGGCACAGATATTGTCACCGCGGGACCTTTCCAAATGCAAGGTCGGGCAGGGAAAATACATTCCCCTTTGCAATCACAAGGGCACGATCATCAATGATCCGATATTGCTGAAACTGGCAGATGATCTCTACTGGTTTTCAATTGCAGACAGCGACATCTGGTTCTGGGCCCGGGCAATTGCCCATGAGCGCGGTCTTGATGTTGAAGTGAGCGAGCCGGATGTTTCGCCAATGGCAATACAAGGCCCAAAAGCTGAAGATGTGGTCGCTCATGTGGTCGGCGACTGGGTTCGTGAAACTAAATACTTCTGGTTCAAGGAAACCGAAATCGAGGGCATTCCGGTTGCCGTTCAGAGATCCGGCTGGTCAAAGCAGGGTGGTTTCGAGATTTATCTCCGCGACGGCACCAAGGGCACCCAATTGTGGAATATTTTCAAGGAAGCGGGCCAGCCCTGGGGGATCGGTCCGGGAGCACCGGCGACCCCTGAACGGATCGAAAGCGGACTGGTTTCAGTTGGCGGCGATACGGACGATACCACAAATCCGTTTGAGGTTCGTCTGGGCGGATATGTCGATCTGGATGTTGCGGATGATGTTGTGGGGATACACGCGCTGCGCCGAATCAAGGAAGAGGGTGTAAAGCGGCACCAGTTGGGCATTGTTCTTGAAGGCTTTGGCCCTGAAGCATTCGGTTTTTCCTGGAAGGATGTCATGAAGGGCGATGAGAAAATCGGCGACATGACATGTTGCAACTGGTCATACAAATTCAAGAAGAATATCGGTTACGGGCTTGTGGGAGTTGATCACAAGCCGGGCGATGCGATTCGCGTGATCTTTCAGGGCAGGGGCGTTCCGGGCGAACTGGTTGAATTGCCGTTTGCCTGATGACGGCCTGAAGGAAAGAAAAAGGAATTAAGGGGCGAAAGAAAATGGATTTCGCCCCCTATCTTTGGGTTCTACTGTTTTTGCATGTCATCAGTCATGTAAACTTGGATGATCTCCGCAAAATCCCTTTCGGCAGTAAAACCGAGCGAGATTGCCATTTTCGGATCGAAATCGCGTGGCCAGTTCTTGACGATCCCCATGATGGTTTCATCCGGTTTCGGCTTGATCAGTTTCACCACATCCTCGCCCGCGATTTCGCGCAGTGCCTCGATCTGCTCCTCAACGGTACAGGAAACGCCCGGCAGGTTGAGAGAACGGCGGCCACCTAGTTTGGCGGTGTCGATAGTCGCAGCATGGGCCAGAAAGCCCGCAGCAGATCGCGGCGATGCATGCCAGTGACGTACTGTTTCAGGAACCGGCAAAACGGCCTCCTGACCATTGAGCGGCTCGCGGATAATGCCTGAGAAGAATGAGGAAGCCGCCAGATTGGGTTTGCCGGGGCGCACGCATATTGTTGGTAAGCGAACGGAAAGGCCGTCCAGGTAGCCTTTTCGGCTATAGTCGCTTACAAGGAGTTCCGTCATTGCCTTTTGTGCGCCATAGGAAGTCATGGGAGCACACAGAAAGTCATCGCCGATCTTGTCGGGAAATGGCGGTCCGAAAACCGCAATTGATGATGTGAAGACGAGGCGGGGCCTGTATTCGCCCTTGCTGGCATGATGGGCCGTGCGCATGGCTTCAAGCAGATGCCAGGAGCCACGTGCATTGATCTCCCAGCCTTTTTCGAAGTTTTGTTCGGCGTCGCCGGAGACAATTGCAGCGAGATGATAAATCAGGTCCGGTTTAAGGGAGGCGAGTTTGTCACTTTCAGCCGGATTTGCGAGGCTGCCGACGAGGGCAGAAACCGGAAAATCGGCAGCAACATCTGCCGCTTGTACGACATCGTATAGCAGCATTTCGGATATTCGCGCGGACCAGTCTGCATCTCTCGCCAGATGATTGGCCAGTTTCTGGCCGACCATTCCTGCGCCCCCGATAATCAATATCTTCAAATTGCCTCTCCCATTGCCTCATTATGCGCATTTGTTTGTCTGACAAGAACACGGTCGGGACCGGCATTCAAGGAAAATGGAGATTTTACACTTTTCTTGATTTCCGCTTCGAATATGCGACAAGTGCGAAAGCAAGAAAGCGGGATTTTTGATGAAAATACTGGTTACGGGTACAGCCGGCTTTATCGGCTTTCATACTGCAAAGAGACTGCTTGAAAGGGGCGATCACGTCATCGGGATTGATGAGGTCAATGATTATTATGATCCGAAACTGAAGGAAGCGCGTCTTGCGGAACTCGAAAAGACCCACCGAAGGTCAAACTCGGGTTATCAGGAAATTCGGGCCAATATTGCTGATCGCGATTTGATCAACCGGGTTTTCGAGGAACATCGCCCTGACAGGGTGATCAATCTGGCGGCACAGGCGGGCGTGCGCTACAGTCTCGAAAATCCCCATGCCTATGTTGAATCAAATATTGTCGGTTTTACCAATCTGCTTGAGGCGTGCCGCCATTTCAGTGTTGAACACCTGACTTACGCGTCAACCTCAAGTGCTTATGGCGCAAACCGCGAAATGCCGTATTCAGAGCATCACGGGGCAAATCACCCGCTACAGTTTTATGCTGCCACCAAGCGAGCAAATGAATTAATGGCCCATTCCTATAGCCATCTTTTCAATCTGCCGACTACTGGATTGCGGTTCTTTACAGTCTATGGTCCATGGGGTCGACCGGACATGGCCCCCTTTCAATTCACGAAGAACATTATTGAAGGTAAGCCGATCAAGGTATTCAACTATGGAAACCACTCAAGGGACTTTACCTATGTCGATGACATTGTCGAAGGCGTCATTAGGGTGAATGATCAGGCCGCTTCTCCAAATTCGGATTGGGATGCGCTGTCACCCGACCCGCAATCGTCATCCTCGCCCTACCGGATCTACAATATCGGGAATCAGGTGCCGGTAAAATTGATGGATTTCATTGCAGCCATAGAAAACGCTGTCGGGAAAAAAGCTGAAATGGAAATGTTGCCGATGCAGCCCGGTGATGTCCCTGACACCTATGCCGATGTCAGCGAACTCGTGAAAGCCGTTGGTTACAAGCCTTCAACGGGCCTTGATGAAGCGGTCGGAAAATTTGTTTCCTGGTACCGCGATTACTATAGGGTTTAATGCCATGCCAGGGCCGCTTGAAGGATTGAAGGTTATTGAGATGAAGGGGCTGGGCCCCTGTCCGCTGGCGGGGCAACTGCTTGCTGATCTGGGTGCAGACGTTATCCTGATTGACAGGAAATCGGGGAAGGCTGATCCGGCTGATATCAATAACCGCTCCAAACGCTCAATTGCGCTTGACCTCAAATCCGTCGGCGGGAAGGAAGTTGCGTTAAGGCTGATCGAAAACGCTGATATCCTGATTGAGGGCTTTCGTCCCGGTGTCATGGAAAAACTCGCTTTGGGACCCACGGATTGTCACAGAGTCAATCCCGGCCTGATTTTCGGCCGGATGACCGGCTGGGGACAAGAGGGTCCATTGGCCAGTTCTGCAGGGCACGACATCAATTATCTTTCTATCACCGGAGCGCTCAACGCTATTGGCAGGAAGGGCGAGCCGCCCGTGCCGCCGCTAAATCTTGCCGCTGATTATGCTGGTGGAACCATGTTTCTGGTGTTTGGTGTGCTGTCCGCGCTTTATGAACGCCAGAAATCGGGAAAAGGTCAGGTGGTGGATGCCGCCATGGTGGATGGCGTGCCTGCGCTAATGGGGCTAATACACGCTATGGCGGCAAAGGGCCAATGGCAGGAAGCGCGTGAAAGCAATCTTCTGGATGGCGGCGCACCGTTCTATCGCTGTTACGAAACGGCAGACGGTAGATACATCTCCGTAGGTCCGCTTGAGCCGCAGTTTTTTGCCGAGATGGTTGAAAAAGCAGGGATTGATCCTTCACATCTTCAGAGCCAGTACGATCTTGCAAGCTGGGCGGATCGTCACGAGGCCTATGAGAAGCTGTTCAGGACAAAGACCCGTGATGAATGGACTGCCATATTTGAAAGAGGCGATGCCTGTGTGGCACCGGTTCTTGGGTTCGGTGAAGTTATGGACCATGAGCATAACAAGGTGCGCGGGACATTTGTCAGAAAAGACGGAATTTTACAGGCTGCACCGGCTCCGCGCTTTGACCGTACCCCGGCTGGAGTGGTCGGCAGTCCACCGGCACCCGGCGCTGACAGCGAAACCGTTTTGAGCGAGGTCGGCTTCAGCGCGGCCGAGATCGAAGCACTCAAGAGTGAAGGCGCACTGAGATAGCCGACGGTAGTCTATCGGCTGGTCGTATCCACAGGTAATGCCGTTCGTTCTTTCAGCGTGTCAAGAACAATGGCGGTCTTTACATTCTGCACGGCCTCGTGCGGCAGGAGTTCGGAGTTGATAAACTCGGAAAGACTCTTGAGGTCAGGCACAACCACTTTCACCAGGTAGTCCATCTCTCCTGTTGTTGAATAGGCCTCCTGCACTTCGTCAAGTCGGTCAAACAGGGCCATGAGCCTGCGGGCATTGTCGGCGTTATGGGTGGCAAGGGTGACAGAGATAATGCAGGTCAGGCCGAGGCCGAATTTTTCTCGGTCAATGCGTGCGTGGTATCCGGTAATCATGCCGTTTGCCTCAAGGGCGCTGCGGCGGCGGGAACATTGCGATGGCGACAGGCCCACACTATCAGCGAGTTCCTGATTGGTTAGCCGCCCGTCTTTCTGCAATGCCGCAAGAATTTTTCGGTCGAAGAGATCGATATTGCTCATATTGTGCATAAAAATGCTGTTTGTTTCACAAGTCATGCAATTTATCTCATGCTGAAATTCAGATTGCAAGAAAAACGCATGACAGATGCGTTATTATTGCGATTGGAGATGCAAGAGGAGATATCAAAATGGGTCCATTTCCCCATCATGCGGCAAGATCAGTGATTTCGCCTGAAAACCCTGCCGGAACCGACGGTTTTGAATTCGTCGAATTCGCCCATGAAAACCCTGATGAGCTTGAAGCCTTATTCGTTCGTATGGGCTATGCACCTGTGGCAAGGCACAAGTCGAAATCGATTACGGTTTGGCGCCAGGGCGATATCAATTATGTTGTAAATTCAGAGCCTGGCAGCCATGCCATGAACTTCGTGACAGAGCATGGCCCGTGTGCACCTTCAATGGCATGGAGGGTGGTTGATGCCCGCCACGCGTTTGAACATGCAGTAAAAAACGGGGCAAAGCCCTATCACGGTGATGGCAAGACACTTGATGTGCCTGCAATTATCGGAATTGGCGGATCGCTGCTGTATTTCCTCGACAAGTACGGGGAGACCGGTTCCGTTTATGACGGCGAATTCGAGTGGCTTGGTGAACGTGATCCAAAGCCGGAAGGGATAGGATTTTACTACCTTGATCACCTGACGCATAATGTGTTCCGCGGTAACATGGATACCTGGTGGGCTTTTTACCGTGACCTTTTCGGGTTCACGCAGATCCATTTTTTCGACATAGAAGGCAAGATGACGGGGCTGATCAGTCGGGCAATCACGTCGCCATGCGGCAAGATCCGTATTCCGCTCAATGAAAGCACGGACGACAAAAGTCAGATCGAAACCTATCTGCGAAAATACAAGGGCGAGGGCATTCAGCATATAGCTGTTGGAACCAACAACATTTACGAAGGTACGGACAGGTTGGCCGACAATGGGTTGCGGTTCATGCCTCCGCCGCCGGACGTATATTATGAAATGAGCAAGGAGCGAGTGATCGGTCATGATGAACCGCTCGACAGGCTTCGCAAACACGGCATACTGATTGATGGAGAAGGTGTCTTTGATGATGTCAACGGCGATCGTATGACCCGTATCCTGTTGCAGATATTTTCAAAAACAGTAATCGGCCCGATATTCTTTGAATTCATTCAACGCAAAGGCGATGACGGATTTGGCGAAGGAAACTTCCGTGCCCTTTTCGAGAGTATCGAAATGGAACAAATCCGATCAGGGGAACTCAAGGTCGACGTGGCAGAATAGCAAAATTCAGGCGGCAAAATCCCGAATAACCTCACCGGCATTCACGTTCATGCGCTTGCCTGAGCGCATGGACAGTTTGCCGTTGACAAGAACATGGGCGACGCCAGTGGCGTATCTTCGAGGATGTTTGGCCGTGCAGTTGCTGGCGATGCTTGCGGGATCAAATACGCAGATATCAGCTCTGAATCCCTTCTTTAAAAGCCCGCGGTCCTTCAGTCCCAGGCGCTTTGCCGGAATCGAGGTAATCTTGCTGATGCCTTCGGCAAGTGACAGGATGTTGCGGTCGCGGACATAATATTGCAGGAAACGGGCTGCCCAGCCATATCCGCTTAGCGAGCCGACAGCGTCTTTCAGGATGCCGTCAGGAGCCGCGGCAATCGTATCTGAAATAACTGCGCATTCAGGCTGTTGAAGGCAGAGGTCTATGTCATCATCCTGAAACGATCTGGAGGCCCAAAAAACACTCATCATGTTCTCGCCTTCTTCAAGAAGGATGTCTAGAACAGCGTCATAGGGATCAACGCCGCGCATCCTGCCTATCTCTGCAAAATCGGCGCCGATCAGGTCTTTGTTGACGGTCGCATTGAGAATAACAATATCACTCCAGCGCCTTGCCTTGACGATCAGCCACATGGGCTGCGGGTTGGCTTTTATGCGTTCACGGGTTGCGGGGTCCGCAAGCCGCTTCAAAATGGCATCGATTCCATCTGCCTGCGCCCATTTTGGCAGGATGGCTGCCATGAGGGTATTGTTCCAGTCGTGGGGGATGACATCAAAGGCAATGTCCACATCATGCTTGCGGGCAGTTTCGATCATTTCCAGTGTGTGGTTCATGGCATATGAGGGGGCGCCGAATTTCGGTTGAATGTGGGATATCTGAAGGCGGGCCCCCGATTGACGGGCGGTTGCGATGGCTTCCGCAAATCCAAGGTCATACTGGGTGTCGCGATTGCGCACATGGGTTGCATAAAGTCGCCCGCGCCGTGCTGCAACTTCGCACATTGGCACAAGATGCTCAGGCGCGGACAGAATGCCCGGGAAATACTCAAGACCGGATGAGAACCCTCCGGCACCTTCATCCATCGCGATTTCCACAAGCCGCGCCATTTCGGCGATGTCATCAACCTCTCCGGCATGAAGCGCATCGCCTAGGACGGCCCTGTGGATCGTGCCGTGCCCAACAAAGGCCATGACGTTAACGCCGAGGCCTGTTTTGCCAAGAGCGTCAAGATATTCGCCGAAGCCGAGCCAGTTGGGATGCTTGGCGTTTTCATTGTACCAGGGAGACACAGAGCGGATGTGCGAGTGATTGCACACCGGCGCACAGGAAATACCGCATTGGCCAATCACTTCGGTGGTGACGCCCTGATGCACTTGGCTTTCGGCCCGGCCATCGGCAATCAGGGTGAAATCCGAGTGGGTATGCATGTCCACGAACCCTGGAGAGACGGCCAGCCCCGAAACATCAATGACTTCCGAACTTTCCGCATCGGCATCAAGGGTTCCGATGGCTGCAATTTTCCCATCCTTGACAGCAATATCGCCGGTATATCCTTCTGCGCCGCTGCCGTCGAAAATCTGTCCGTTTTTGAGAACCAAATCGAACATCTCAATTGTCTCCCTGAACCCTTGTTGCCATTATTCTACCGCAGACTCTTGTAACCTCTTTACCGGCTTGGCCCATAAAACCAGTTTGGAAGGAAGAGGGAAAGCTCGGGGAATGCGATGATGATCACCATGCCCAGAATGTAAGCCAGAATAAACGGCAAGACCGCCATGGAGACTTTTTCGATTGTTACTCCCGATAGCCTTGCCGCAACTGTCAGGTTGGCACCTAGGGGGGGAGTAAGAAAGCCGATCTCACAGGTGATGACCGTGAAAATTCCGAATAGTACGGGATCGACACCAAGCGAGGTGACCAGCGGGAAAAACACCGAGGTGAACAGAATGATCTGGGCAAAGGATTCCATGAAGGTGCCGATGAAGATGTAAAAAATACCGATCAGCAGCAGGATCAGGAAAGTGTTCGAGGTTATCGAAGTAATGGCTTCCTGGACCGCGGTTGGTACATCATAGAAAGCTGTCAGTTGCCCAAAGGCGAGCGTTGGCGAAATAAGAATGAGAATGCCGGTCAAAAGTGCGGTGAAGCGCAGGGCATCGATGATCTTCTGCAATGTGAGTTCTCGATAGGCGAAAAGTCCGACAAACAGAGCGTAGAACACCGCGACGGCGGCAGCCTCGGTCGGTGTGAATGCACCTCCGTAAATGCCGCCAAGGATAATAACCGGTGCACCAATCGCCCATTTGCCTTCCCACATGGCCCACAGGAATGGTTTCCATGAAAATCTGGCACCCTCGCCACCATAGCCGCGACGGCGGGCGATGATGTAGGTGGTGATCATCAGCAGCAATGTTACGACAACACCTGGCAAGAGACCTGCAAGGAATAGCCGGGGGATCGATGTTTCAGATACGAGGCCGTAAATGATCATCAGGTTGGAAGGGGGTATCAGACTACCGAGCGCGCCGGCGCTTGCAGTAATGGCGGCGGCAAACGGTACATCATAGCCTTCGCGCTTCATGGCAGGTACGGTAACTGAGCCGATTGCGGCAGTTGTTGCAGGGCCGGAACCTGACAGGGCTGCAAACAGCATGCAGGCAAAGACTGTGACAAGTCCCATGGATCCCCGATAAGCACCGACGAGGTTTGTGGCAATGCCGATCATCCGGTTTGCCATCCCGCCCACTTCCATCAACCTTCCGGCAAGCACAAAGAGCGGAATGGTGAGAAGCGGGAAGGGCGTCAGGCTGCCATACCCAGTCTGGGCAAGCAGCGTATAGGGGATATCAATCAGATAAAGGGCGAGGCCGGTGGTAATGCCGACTGCAACAAAAAGCGGTGTGCCAATCAGGGTGAAAAAGATAAAACAAAGCGCGAGAATCAGAAGTGGGCTCATTTGCCTGGCCTCCCTTCAGTCTCTGCTGTGTGGCCGATTTGTTCCCATTCATCCTCCAACATCCCGGGCAGGCCTTTTGCACCGGCCTTGAACCAGTTCACATAAACCTGAATGAGGCGCAGCAGCATCAGGCTGTAGCCGATCAGAAGGATGGATTGCGGGTAGAGTTCGTTAATGCCGAGGCTTGGAGTTGTGGCCGTGAATTTCCAGAGGACGGCCAAGTAATCCCAACTGACCCACAACATGAAAATGCAGAAAAGTGCCCAGGAAAAATCGGCCAGAAAAATAGCTGGCCGTCCGAGCATGCGGGGCAGGGAGGCAACGCCAACAAGGATACGGACGTGGAAACGCTCCCTTATGCAGAGCGCAGCGCCCATGTATACGGCCCAGACCATGCCGAAAGCAGCCACTTCTTCTGTCCAGTGAACGGCTGTTCCGAATACGTAGCGCGCCAGTACCTGAAGAAATACGCAGCAGGCAATGATGACGATACAGGCACAGGAGATGACTTCTTCGAAATGTTTTTCAAGCCAGCGTAATACGGCCATTGGAATTCCCCGGTTTTGCAAGGCGCCCTCGTGCCGGGCGTTCAGACACCAATTGTCCCGATGGTGTCCTGAAGAAAAAGGGGGTGCCTCGGCACCCCCTTCGATTTTCAACTTATTCGGCTGCGGCGTTGATAGCCGCCACCATATCGATAAAGTTCTGGCCGCGTTTTGCCGCGAAATCCTGCTGAACTTTCTGCGCTGCCTTGATGAAATCGCTCTTGTCGGGGCGGGTCATTTCCATGCCGCCTTCCTTGACGAGCCAATTGCGGACTTCCTCGCTCTCATTGGCCACTTCAACGCGGAACTGAGCACCGGCGTCATTTGCCGCCTTCAGGATTTGCGCCTTTTGTTCGTCATTGAGCTTTTTCATGAATGCGTCGGAGGCAAACAGGGGAGCCATCGCCACAAAATGCTCAAGAATGACAAGATGTTTCTCGAATTCATAGAACTTCATGTCCTTGATGAAGGAAGTTCCGTTGTCGCCGCCATCAACTGTACCGGTCTGAAGGGCGGTTGGTGTTTCCGACCACGCAAGTGGAACAGGCTCTGCGCCAAAGGCTTCAAAGGTTGCAAGCATGACTTCGTTCTTTGGAACGCGAATCTTAAGTCCTTCCATGTCGGCCATTGTATTGATCGGGCGAACGGAATTGTAAAAATCACGATAAAGCGCAGGACCGAATGTCAGCAGATGAACACTTGTGTCTTCCTGAAGTTTTTTCTTCATCATGTCGCCAACCGGACCGTCCACCACTTTCTCAAGGTGATCGGTACTTTGGAAGATGTATGGCAGCACGGTAACATCCATCAGCGGCCAGTGTGGGGAAACATTGTTTGACGTGATGATGTAGGCATCGACTGTGCCAAGCTGCATTGCCTTAAAGGCTTCATCTTCGGTTGAGATCTGTCCGCAACAGCGAATTTTCACTTCAACGGCACCATTGGTATATGCTTCGGCCTTTTCCTTAAAAATATCGGACAGTCGGCCATAAAGAGACTTTTCAGGCGCAGTAAATCCGAGGTTCATGGTGATGTCTGCCGCCAGTGCGGGAAGCGCTGCCAGCATGACGCCTCCGGCAACAGCCACCGAGGCGGCGGTTTTTACGAATGTTCTTCTAAGCATATTTTTCTCCCTGTTTCATAAGCCAGTTGCATTCGTTTGTGGGACCGGCATGAATGCCGTAGCTTGTGAAAGCGTGTTCAAAATCCTGCACGAGATGGTGAACATGTCAAGTAAAGTAGAGGCCTCGGCTTGCTGACACACAGTTCTGGTCCAATTGGTTGTGGGCATTTGTGGGGACAAGGCGCTTACTTTCCGGGCGCCCGTGAAGGCTGACATTTGTTGAAAAAGGAAGTTTCCAAAATGGCGAAGACAACAGTTTATGCTGCCAGAAAAATCATCACGATGGACCCGGCGATTCCTGTGGCAACTCATGTCGCAGTCCGCAATGGAATGGTGCTGTCGGTTGGCGATGAGAGCTGTGCCGCGCCATGGGGTGGGGGCGAACTTGATGAGCGCTACAAGGATGCCGTGCTGCTGCCGGGCTTTGTCGAGGGCCATGCACACATGATGGCCGGCGCGATGTGGGAATATTTTTATGCCGGGTATCAGGAGAGGGTTGATCCTGACGGGAAGGTGTGGCCGGGCCTTACCGAGATCGGTTTGGTTATTGATGGTCTTGAGAAGGCAGCGGCAAAACTGCATGACTCGGAAGCCGTTATTGCCTGGGGATTTGACCCGATATTCCTGACCAGCGAACGACTAAACCGCAGACATCTTGATGCGGTTTCCACCGAGCGTCCTGTTGTCGTGATGCATTCGAATTTTCACCTTATGACTGTCAACAGCAAGGCATTGGAACTGGCAGGTTACAGCCGCGATTCAAACATTGAGGGCATTGGCCGTTTTGAAGACGGCGAACCCAACGGCGAGTTGCAGGAAATGCATGTGATGTTTCCGATTATGCGGCGCCTCGGGATGGATTTCGGGGCGCTGGCGAGAACCGAAAAGGCGATGCGCAACTTTGCCCGTACCGCGCAGAGAGTGGGTGTCACGACTTCGACCGATTTGTTTAATGACTTGCCAGACGAGGATGTTGAGGCTCTTTTGCGAGTCACCGGAGCCGATGATTTTCAGTTGAGGATTGTTCCTGCTCTCAACGGTATTTCAGAACCTGCCGCACAAATTGCCGAACGCGCCAAGGCGCTGAAGAAACTGTCAACGGACCGGTTGCGCCTAGGGGCGGTGAAGCTCATGGCGGACGGTTCTATTCAGGGCTATACGGCAAGATTGAAATGGCCGGGCTATCTTGAAAGCCGGCCGAACGGTATCTGGAATGCCCCTCCCGAACAACTGCGCAACCAGATCATCAAGCTTCATGGCGAGGGCGTGCAACTGCATATTCATGTGAATGGAGACGAGGCGTCGGAAGTGGGGCTCGATGCGCTTGAAGAGGCGATGATCAGATTTCCAAGGGGAGATCACCGCCACGTGCTGCAGCATTGCCAGATGGCTGATGAAAGCCAGTTTCGCCGGATGAAGGCGTTGGGTGTTTGCGTAAACCTCTTTGCCAATCATATCTGGTATTTTGGAGACCAACACTACGAATTGACGATGGGGCCGGACAAGGCGATGAAAATGGATGCCTGTGCGTCTGCTTTGCGTAATGGTGTTCCGCTAGCCATTCATTCGGATGCGCCTGTCACGCCGATGGGGCCGCTGCATGTTGCCTGGTGCGCTGTGAACCGCATCACCCCGTCAGGCAGGGTGTTGGGTGAGAATCAGAAAATCTCCGTCGAAGATGCGCTTTATGCGCTCACGCTTGGCGCTGCATATACGCTCAAGCTGGACAGTGAAATCGGTTCGATCGAGGTCGGCAAAAAGGCTGATTTTGCCGTGCTTGGAGAAGATCCACTTGTGGCCGCTCCCGAGAATCTGAAGGATATCAGGGTTCTTGGTACCGTGATGGGCGGCAGGCATTTTCCGGTTTGATGGGTCGCTCAAACGCGATGTATGTAGGTTGATATGAGTGGTCATGAAAAATCGGCAGGGGGCCGTTTCGGTGCTGCCCTACCAATGACGGTTGTTACTGGCTATCTTGGCGCGGGCAAGACCACGTTTGTCAACAGCCTGCTTGCTCAGGCTGACGGTTATCGTATAACCGTACTCGTCAACGATTTTGGCGAAATATCCCTTGATGAAACGCTGATCGCAGCGCGCAATGGTGATGTTATCTCATTGGCAAACGGATGCATGTGCTGCCAGATCGGTGGGGACCTTTACCGCACAATCGACCGCATTCTCCTCATGAAGGATGCCATTGATCATCTGGTGGTTGAGACCAGCGGTGTTGCCGATCCCTCCAAGATTTCCCAAATCGCCAAAGCCGAGCCCGAGCTGGAATTGTCCGGAACACTTGTTGTTGTGGATGCAGAAAACCTGCTGGAGCTATATGGTGACCCGGTATTGAAAGATACACTTGAGCGCCAGATCAGGCACGGGGACTTGCTCCTGTTGAACAAGCATGAAACCGCCAGCGAAACCCGTGTTGCGGACGCACTCCTGCTATTGAGGCAAATTGCACCAGACATGCAGGTGGCTTTTTCCATGGCGGAAATGGTCAAACTTGTCATTCGGCAGGAGGTGCCCGCCAGGACTGGAGCCCCGTTTGGGGCAGTTGCGCTCAAGCCCCATAAAGTGCCGTTTGACAGTTGGAGCTGGCAGGGAAAGGGCGAGATTTCCGAAGAGGCCCTGACGGCGCTGCTGGGCAATAAGGACTATGGTATTTACAGGGCCAAGGGCATTCTGAAATTGTCCGGCGGTGACGAAATAATCGTTAACAAGGTCGGAGAACACATTACCGTTGAGCCATTCAGCGGATATGCAGATAGCGGGACCCTGACGGTTATTGGCAAGCTTCCGGGTTTTGACCGGGCGCGCTTTGCTCGGGATTGGGAAATGATTGTTGGGCAATGACGGGTTCCCGAAACAATGGTGGATGTGTATGTGTATGACGTGTTCCAGTTGATGGTTTGTTGCATGCGTTCCGCCGGTTTTTCAAATCAGTTTTTAAATGATGGATGGACAAGACAATGACAGGATTACCCAGAACGCCGTCCTTTCGGCTTGATGGAAAACGCGCCCTTGTGACCGGTGGGTCGAGCGGAATTGGCCTGGGCGGTGTCATGGCTCTGGCGGAAGCTGGTGCGCACGTCGTTATTGCTGCCCGCCGCCTAGAGAAAGTGCAAGACGTTGCCGAAGCTGTCCGAAAGGCGGGCTTTTCCGCCGAAGGCATCTCTCTGGATGTCGCAGACCTTGAGGCCGTTGAGATGACGCTTTCTGCAATGGAGCCATTCGATATCCTTTTCAATAATGCCGGCACGAATGATCCCAGGCCCTACCTTGAAGTTGATCAGGCAAACTTTGATATGATCACGGATCTTGATCTCAAGTCCGCGTTTTTTGTTGCTCAATTCGTTGCAAAGGGCATGGTCAAGGCTGGCATCAAGGGGTCGATTATCCATACATCAAGCCAGATGGGCCATGTAGGCGGAATAGACCGGTCCGTCTATTGCGGGGCAAAATGGGGCATTGAAGGTGTGACCAAGGCCTCTGCGATCGAGCTTGCAGAATACGGGATTCGCGTCAACACGATCGCGCCGACGTTCATCAGAACTCCAATGACACAATCGACATTCGACAATCCTGAACGCGTCAAGTGGCTTGAAAACAAGATCAAGCTGGGGCGGGTCGGTGAAATCGAGGACGTAATGGGTGCAGTCCTTTTTCTTGCCAGTGATGCCTCTGCGCTTGTTACGGGAACCTCTCTGCTGATTGATGGCGGCTGGACGGCCGATTAATTGACGGCCTTTTGCCAAGACTCTTGTGTTTGCGGGCCCAAGCCTATGCTGAAACGGGTTTTGCAGATACGCGAAGAATTTTGAGTGGATGCCAAGAAGAATTGCGAATACAACAAGCTCCTCCGCCAAAACGGAGTTTTCAAATTGCCGGGCAAGCTTTACCCGTCATTCGCATTGACCAGAGAAGACCTGCAGATATCCGACCAAATGATGGCTAAAGTGTTCCCCATCAGCGCCTAATGGACAGATCGGGGTGATTGCATAATGAAGCGAATCCATGTTCCGATTTGGGTCGGTGGTTTCAAGTGAACCTGAGTGCGCTTCCCTTCCTGTTAAGACTAATGTCGGAACTCTTTCCCGCTTACGGCTGATGGCTTTGCGCATAAGTCCGATACCTGTCGCTTCCCTTGTTGTGAATGTATTAGATTACCCTGCAAGCGAGTTGAATACTCACATAGCGTGGGCGGGCATTCGTGGTTTGGAAATTGGCAGCCTTGTCAGGTATTTGCGTCACCGCTGCTATTTGATGCACCACATTTACCTGTCCCGCTGTGACTACGCGTCAAAGCAAGAAAGGCTGGATTTGCCGTCCAGTGAAATCTTCAGGTTCTGGAGCGTTAACGATGTTTTTTGGAAAACGGTCTGGCTTTAAAGGCTTCTTGTGGGTGGGCTCAACCCTCGCCATATGGATTCTAATGACGTGTCTCCCCGTATCCCTAAATCCGGGCGAATTCGCGCCACTCGGACATGCCTTGGCCAAGGATGGCGAGGGTGATTCCGATGGGGGAGGCAAATCGGGCGATGACGGTGATAGTGAACTCCGACAGCGGCAACTCTGATTCAGACAGTGATAGTGATTCCGACAGCGATTCGGACTCGGACGGTTCCGGTGGAAAGGGATCCGGAAACTCCGGAAAGGGTTCCCAGAATTCCGGCAAAGGATCGAAAGGCCATTCAAGAAAGTCGGCCCGCCTTGGCGGGGACCGCAAGAAAAAGCGTGGAGCAAGGTTTTCTCTGGATATCCCTGATCGTTTCGGGACTGTTGATTACAAAAATTCAACCCCGAACAGGATAGAGGTGCGCTATTCAGACGGATGGCAGGAAACGATCCAGTGGGGTATTTACAGCTTGAAAAACCCGCTGGGTTTTCCGGTCATTTCAAGACGCGCAAGAACAAAGGACTGGAGCCGCTTGCGCGCAATCTCGGATTAGCAGCAATCTCGGATAGGCAATTGGGTCCTCATGCTTCATGTTCTTATTCAAATTGCCGCATTCTTTAACGCAAGGGGCTTCTTGCCTCCCGCCCGGACAGCATAGCTGCTTGGTTCTCAATTGGACTTGTTCCAGGCTTCCTGTGCACGTATGGCCGCTTCAACACGGTTCTTCACCTGCAGTTTCTGCAGGATGATTGTCATGTAATGCTTTACCGTCTTTTCCTGAAGATCAAGTTCGAGCCCGACTTCCTTGTTGCTTTTACCCATTGCGACCAGTTTCAGAATGTCAGTTTCGCGGGACGACAGAGTGTCAATCAGGTCGTCTGATGCGGGCTTTTTGGATTTGGGCTCACTCATTGCCATGAGAACCTGGGCAGCAAGAGAAGGTGGTATATAGGATTGACCGTCATGAACGGAGCGAACCACCGAGACCAGTTCCTCTGCATTCACCCCCTTTAGGACGTAACCATGAGCTCCGGCCTTCAGGGCAGCCATGATGTCATCTTCGGATTCTGATACAGTCAGCATTATGATGCGTGGCGGGAACTTCAACTGGGAAATCTGCCTTGCAGCTTCAATGCCACTGCCCGGCATTGAAATATCGAAGCAGGGCTATGTCAGGTCGGCAATCAATCACCCGTTGCACCGCTTCTTCTGCAGTGCCCGCTTCGCCAAGGACGTCAATGTTCGGCTGGCTTTGCAAGGTCCGTATTACCCCGTCACGCAATAACGGATGATCGTCAGCCACAACGATGCCGATGGAATTGCTCATATCCGTTGATCCGACATTTCCAGATTCCCCATTAAATTGACGTTGAATTTCAAAGTTGTGCCCTCACCCGGCAGGCTTACGATCTGGAGTTCACCACCAATGCTTCGTGTCCGTTCACGAAGGCCGCTTATACCGAGACCCTCCGTGCCGGTTTCTATTGAGTGTGGATCAAAACCGGGTCCTTGATCAACAACATCAATTTCGAACTGCCCGGTATTTTCCTCGTACTTGCAGAGGATCGAGACTTCGCTACCTTCCGCGTGCTTCCAGCAGTTGTTCAGTGCTTCCTGAACAAAACGGTAAATTGCTATTTTTACCGGTTTTGAAACTTCGATTTCCTCTTTCGGAGTACTGAGGAGAACCGTCGATTTGGTGCGCTCCTCGTGATGGCGAATGACGCGCTTGATGATTGCCTGAACCGAGAGTTCATCCACTTCCGGCAAGGAAAGGCCCTTTGACAGAATTCCTGATTTCCTTCATGGCCGTGTCGAGAGTATTTCCGATCAATTCCAGCTCGGCGTTTCTTTTCTTTTGTGTTGCGGATTTTCCGTATTTCACCAATCCGCAACGCTGCAAAGCCAAGCAACTGCGCAGGTCCATCATGCAATTCGGCGCTGGTCTTGCGCAGGAAATGTTCATTGAGCTCTGATACGCGCTCCGATGCTTTTTGAACCCTGTTCCGCAATCTCCTGTTTTGATCCGAAGCTTCGTTGGCAACCTTCAATTGTTCCTGGAGCGCCCACCTCTGCTTGTCTATGGTTCTGCTTCCCTGAAAAACAATTGTCATTAGCAAGCCCGCCATTGCGCTCATGACTGCCCCGACCAACAACCAACTGCGACGCTTGGCTTCAGCGATGGTTCTCATCAAATCCTCGCCGTTTTCATAAAACTCGGTCACGGCGATAACCTCCCCGGACCAGGGAGCACGAATTGGACTGTAGATTTCCAGAAGCGGTATGCCCAACTTGCGCTGTTCCTCGTCTTCCTGATCTCCCAGATTATCAAAGGAGGCCATGACCTCACCTTTTGAAGCTCCTTCCAGTTCTTCGGTTATCTCGAATTTCCTGCCGATCAGCTCGTAATCATTGCTGTAAACGATGGTTCCATCCGGCTTCCAGATCTTTACCGAAAGCAGGCGACTGGCGAGCGGGCTGTCCTTGAAGGCTTCATCAAGAGCCCGGATGGGGCCGATAGAAAGGATATCCTTGTTTTCCAGTTCACCTGTCAGAGGAGAGATAAAACTGTCGACATACAAGGCCGTGGCAATAGCTGTGTTTCGGGTTACCCCGTCCGCGATCTGCCTTGATACCCACGAGCCGATGACAAACGCACCGACAATCACCACCAACCCGCCCATGACAACGAATTTTCGGGCAAGCGAAAACGATTGCCAGTATTTTACCGGTGAGAAGTTACCAATAGAGCGGGCTTCATCGCGTACCATCTGCAAACATTAGTCCATGGAGGCCTCCCGCTCAATCGGACCTTGGTCCGGCAATTACTCTTCTTTAGCCCGGAATCACCTGAATATCCCCGGTTTCTGGGACGCAAGTTCAAGGGCAGTCCTGCGATCACGCTTTCAATACAGCAGTGAAGCTCTCATCTGAGCGGAAGGTCTCAGACCTTTGCTTGCAGATTGCAAGTCCTAGGTCCGTCGATCTTGGCGCGTGCTCCCTGATAGGTCTGAGACTGCAGAATCAAAGCGGCGAGCGATTCCGACAAGCATGCGGTTTCTTGCAGGAAAATGCATCTAGCCAGATGAGAGGAGCAGCCATGTCTTTTATACAACCCATGCAATCTGCCGGCGAGAATGCAAAGCAAAATTCAGGGATTTTTGAACTCAAGTCGGCCGTTCGAAGTTATTGCCGAAATTTCAACGTAACATTTGCCGCAGGATCTGGCAGCACTGTAACGGACGTGAATGGAAGAACTTATACCGATTTCCTGAGCGGATGTTCGGCGTTGAACTATGGCCATAATGATCCCGACATGATCGCCGCGCTGATGGAGTATTTGTCCTCAGCCCAAATGGTGCACGGGCTTGATCTCCAGACCGAGGCAAAACAGCGGTTCATGGAAACATTTCAGAACCTGATACTTGCCCCAAGGTCGCTTTCCTACAAGTTTCAGTTCACCGGACCAACCGGTACAAATGCTGTAGAAGCCGCCCTGAAACTGGCGAGGAAGGTAACACGCCGCAGCAATGTAATCGCCTTTACAAACGGGTTTCACGGAGTCAGCCTTGGCGCACTGGCGGCAACGGGGAATTCCGGCAACCGCATGGGAGGTGCGGTCAATTTACCAGATATAACCCGGGCACATTTTGACGGCTATTTCGGTCCGGATATTGATACTGCCCAAATGCTGGAAAAGGTTCTCAAGGATCCATCAAGCGGTTTCGATAAACCGGCAGCAATCCTGCTGGAAACCGTCCAGGGAGAAGGTGGGCTGAACGTTGCAACCGGCCAATGGATGCAACACATAGCCCGTATTGCAAAAGAAAACGGCGCATTGCTGATCATAGACGAAATACAGGCTGGCTGTGGCCGAACCGGAACATTCTTCAGCTTTGAGCCTCTTGGCATTGAACCTGATATCATCACACTCTCAAAATCCCTTTCTGGTTTCGGTTTGCCGATGTCACTGGTGCTAATTCGCCCGCAATTCGACATTTGGCATCCGGGCGAACACAATGGAACTTTTCGCGGAAACAATCTGGCTTTCGTAACGGCAACGGTCGCGCTCGAAAAATTCTGGGCCGATGACACCTTTGCCGGAGACGTAAAACGGCGCGGTCAAATCATAGAAAAAGCCCTGAATGAAATGACCGCCCTTTCCGACGGTTTCCGTGTCAAGGGACGCGGGATGTTTCGCGGGCTGGATGTGCGCGACGGCGAATTTGCGACCAAAGTCCTGCAGCAGTGTTTTTCAAACGGATTGATTATTGAAGCGGCAGGCCCGCATGACCAGGTCATAAAGGTTCTGGCACCACTCTCCACTCCCGATGCAATTCTCCTCGATGGGCTTCGTATTCTCAGAGAAGCAATCAAACACTGCCTGATGAACAAGGGTTAGCAAGATGAGCAATGTCATGAGTCTGGCCCGTCCGGAAAACTCCTGTTCGTCTGCAGATCCACAGGACTTCCGGCCATCGTGGAAGACTATCCCGCTGAACCGGTCCGGAAGTTCAAGTGACGCAAATGATCAGGGCCCTTGCGCCCTGGTGACTGATGACCATGACCTGTCGCTTGCGCCTTTGGCAAGGCGGCTTGATCATCTGTTTCGGGAATATTGCCGCCAGCTTGGCGACCAATCTGCGCGCAAGGTTGCAATCGACTATGGCGAGGTTTCATACAGCTATGACGATTTGTTGGCGCGCGCCAATCGGATCGCAAGATTTCTGGAGAAGACGGGGATCAGGCCTGGTGAGAGGATTGCCCTGTTGCTTGACAGATCCATTGATCTTTATGCGACCATGCTGGCGCTTTCGATGCTTCAGGCCACCTTTGTGCCGCTGGACCCGGTTTTTCCCAAGGATCGCATCCGGCTCATTCTGGAAGATAGCGAAGTTGGCCATGTTATAACCCTGGGCAGGTTTTCTGACCGATTTGATGACCGGAACACCACCACGATAAAACTCGATGAGGAACAAAATGAAATCGAAGACATGCCGGATTCGACCTTCGTTTCCGTTGTTGAGCAGGAGTATTTGGATCCGCTCGCCTATATCATCTATACATCAGGTTCCACCGGCCAGCCCAAGGGGGTGCCGATCCGCCAGTCCGCGATCTGTAATTTTCTCAATATTGCCCGTTCTGTCTACGGCTATCAGCCGGACGACCGGGTCTTTCAGGGGCTCTCGATAGCCTTTGATTTTTGTTTTGAGGAAATCTGGGTTCCTCTAATGTCCGGGGCAACAGTTGTTCCTGCCCCTTCCCAGGCAAAACTGGTCGGGGATGATCTGTTTGAGTTTTTGTCAACCAACAGCATAACCGCGCTATGTTGTGTTCCGACCCTGCTGGCCACCATCAGGAATGATCTTCCCGATTTGAGATTTCTAATGGTTTCAGGTGAGGCATGTCCACAAGACCTGATCGACCGGTGGCAGCGCGCCGATAGAAGAATCCTCAACGCCTACGGGCCGACGGAAACCACCGTAACAGCCACCTGGTCGGTCGTTGAACCTGATAGTGCGATTACAATCGGAGGCCCGCTGCCGACATACAGTATTTTGATCATCGATCCAGATACGGGAAATCCGGTCGGTCAGGGAGAGGTAGGCGAAATATGCGTTGCCGGAATTGGCGTTTTTGAGGGTTATCTTAACCGACCTGAACAATCGGCCAATGTGCTTTTGGAGGATCGGTTTGATTTACCCGATAATCCGGGTGGACGGATTTACCGAACCGGAGACCTGGGGAGGATAAACTCCCATAATCAGATCGATTATCTCGGAAGAATTGACACTCAGGTCAAGATAAGAGGTTTCCGGATAGAGCTTGGCGAGATCGAGGCCATTGCAAGAGGGGTGGGAGGCGTTGGTAATGCCGTGGTCCAACCATACGATCCCGACGGAACCGGTATCGTTTTGTCTATCTGGTTAACGCCGACAGTTGCCGACGCAAGAGTGGATTTCGCCCGCGTTCATGCAGCCTTGAAGGCAGCTTTGCCGGACTACATGGTGCCGACCTATTGCGATCAACTTGATACATTGCCCATGTTGACCAGCGACAAGGTTGACAGAAGCCTTTTGCCGGAGCCTTCAGGACAGCGCCTTGTCGAACAGACAACGGAAATAGTTGAGCCAAGGACCTCGCTGGAGGCCGAACTTGCTCTTCTCCTGTCAGATGTTCTGAAACTTGAACAGGTTTCAGTGGAAGCCGATTTCTTTGATGTTCTTGGAGCGGATTCCCTCAAGTTGGCAAGCTTTGTTACAATTATCAGGAAGCAGCTTGGCCTGCGCAGAATTTCCATGCGCAAGCTTTATGAACATACCACGATTGCTGATCTCGCCATTGAGGTGGAAAAAATGCAGGCGGGGTCGGGAGTAAATCCGAAGCAGGACAAGGCAGAAACTGTTGCCACACCAATTAACGGTCCGCAGTCTCCGATATTGATAAAAGAGGCTGAAGAGGAATCGGCTGCTATGCCAGCGCCTGCTAGCCCAAAGCAGGAAGTACAGGTCGAAAAATACTCGCCTGTCGCCATTGGCTCCAGAATTTCGGCGAGATACGCAGACCAGCCGCATATCCCAAAACGAATTAACATGATTACCACGGGGGCAGGACAGGTGCTGGTTTATGCTTTGGCTGTTTTTCTGGCAACATGGCTGGCGATTGAGGCGTTCTATCTGACCAAAAACAGCCCAACAATCGGAACCCGCTACCTGACTGCCCTGGTGATGACCAATCTGGCGTTCCTCGGAACGTCTGCCGGACTGATTGCCGTTAAATGGATCGCGGTCGGACGTTTCGATACTAAGCCAATACCAATCTGGTCTTTTGAGTACTTCCGGTTCTGGATAGCCAGAAGCGCAATCAGGGCAAATCCGCTTAACCTGTTCATGGGTACACCGGTTTACAACATCTTCCTTCGTCTGATGGGAATGAAGGTTGGCGAAAACACGATTGTGCTGTCACTCCCTCCGGTTTGCACCGACCTTGTGGAAATCGGATCAAGGACCGTTATCCGCGAAGAAGTGATATTCAACGGCTACACCGCACGTGATGGTTATCTTTATCCGGGAACTGTAAAAATCGGATCCGATGTCCTGATTTGTGAGGCAACCGTTTTTGATATCAACTCGTCAGTTGCGGACGGCAGTCAGATTGGCGCCTGCTCGGCGGTGCTTGAGGGGCAGGAACTCCCAGAAGGAAAGGTTTTCCAAGGATCGCCTGCAGAACCGTCAAATACCAATTTCAACAGGGTGAAGCCCCTGCCATTGTCGAAAACGCGTTCCGTACTTTTCAGTACTACGCAGATTTTTGCTCTCGTCTTCCTGTCACTGCCACTCGCGGTTTTTGCAGGGACCTGGATCATTGATAACGGATTGTCGATTGAGATCACGACCGATATTTCAACTGCAGCAGATGCCGTGATAAACATCCTCGCTGCTTCAGGCATATTCTATTTCGGTGGTCTTCTGCTCGCCATGATCACGGTTGTGACAGTTCCAAGACTGCTCAACCGCTTTGCGGTGCCAGAAGTTACCCATCCGATCTATGGCGTCCAGTACGAATTATTCAGGGCAATCCGCCGAATTCAGCAACAATCGCCTGATGAATACCTTGTTCGGCGACAGTTCCATGATCGTACACTGGCTATCGGCAGTTGGTTATGATCTGTCCAAGACAACGCAAACCGGTTCGAATTTCGGTGTTGACCAGCGACACCATTCTCCGTTCCTTTGTTCATTTCATGAAAACACCCTGGTTTCGGACGGCCTGCGGATGTTGAACATGGAAACCTCTTCGTCCTCGTTCGTAATGCGCCATGTCGCAATGCCGCCCGACACTTATGTGGGGAATGTTGTTCATTATCCAGCCGATTCAAAACTGGGCCGAAATTGCCTCATTGCAACCAAGGCCGCATTGCCGGTTGACGGGCTGGTCAGAACCAATGTGGGGATACTCGGTTCTCCCCCCTTTGAGATACCGCGTTCAGTCGTCCGTGATCAGAAGTTTGATCACTACAAACAGCCTGGAATATTCGAGCAGCGTTTACGCATGAAACTGCGTTCCAACCTGATAACGCTTGGCTTATACCTTGCGCGGTCCTGGATGCTTGCCTTCATTGCTCTTGCCTTGCCGCTCTTGTTGCTCGCGGTCTCTCCGGTCGAAGGCAATGCCGAACTGTCTTTGGTGCTATCTACGGCTACAGTTCTGTACGTCTTTATAGCTGCGGTGTTTTCAATATTCTCCGAGCGTCTGTCTTCCCGGTTCCGGCGCCTGGAGCCGCAATACTGCTCCCTGTATGACCCGAGATTCTGGGCACATGAGCGGTTCTGGAAACTCAACTACAACGCCTTCCTTCTGGTATTCAATGGCACACCCATGAAGTCGTTCTTCCTGCGCCTGCAGGGTGTTAAGATTGGCAAAAGGGTTTTTGACGACGGTTGCGGCCTGACCGAGCCCAGCATGGTGGAAATCGGTGACGACTGCACACTCAATTATCATTCCGTTTTGCAGTGCCATTCATTGGAGGACGGCACTTTCAAGTCCGACCGCATTCAACTCGGCAGGCGCTGCACTGTCGGCGTGAATGGTTTCGTACACTACGGAACAGATATCAATGACAATGCAGTTCTTGATGCTGATGCATTCTTGATGAAAGGGACGGTCATGGAGGCGGGCACCCATTGGATGGGCAATCCGGCACATGATCCATCCGGCAAGGAATTCAAAGTTGAACCATACAGGGGAGTGAAACGATGGTAAAACCACTTGAAGTTATCGATATGCCAAGTCAGGAGGTTTTCGTAAACGAGTATGTTGCGAACAACCGGCCGGTAGTCATTAGAGGTGTCGATTTTGATGCCAAGGAATGGGAACCGGAAGCGATGAAGCGCCGGATTGGTGACCTGACAGCCCTGGTCTATGGTTCCCTGTTCGATCTCGACGACATCCAGACCCTCGAGGACTATATTGATACATGGTTCGGCAATGATGAGATGGAGCCGGACACGCCGTATGTACGCTGGTACAACAAATTGCGTGATGTCGAATTTGCCTGGGGTGACGAGGCTTTTGGGCGTGTGGCTTCCGCCTGGCGGCGCCCTGCCTGCCTTCCTTCCACCGATCTTGTCTTGCCGGTAGATCGGGCGGGCGGGACAAACCCGGTCACCGATGCTTTCCCCTATCGCGGACTGCTGGTGGCAGCGAAGGGCGCGCGCACCCGTATGCATCGCGATCCGTTTTTCAGCGATGCAATCGTCTGCATGTTCTATGGCACTAAAGAGGCTGCACTGTATCATCCTGACCGGGTCGGAGAACTCACAAAATCTGCGGACGGATCATCCTTCGGAGGGTTTGTTGATGTGCGCGAGAATGCCTTGGAGGAATTATCAATTACGCCTGACTATCATGGAACAATTGGGCCTGGAGAGATGATCTACATTCCCCACGGTTGGCTCCATGATGTTCTGGCGACCGATGATTCTGTCTCTATTACCTGGAATTTTGTGCATCATGCCGGTTCCAGGGAGTTTTTGCAGTATCTGGAAAAGGACTGGGACGGGGATCCGGAGTTCGAAATTTTGCAATACTTCCATCGCGCGCTGGGAAAACAGTCGATCAGTGCTCAGGAAATAGCAGAATATCACTTCGCCACCGCCTGATCGCGGGGCATTCCCGGTTATCGCTTTAGCGAAACTGCACCTGTCAGCAATACTGAATCAAGGCGGTAAAAAAACAGGCCAAAGTCGAATGGCTTCAGGATTTCAGGCTCTCGCTTTAGAATCAGAAATCCGAAGTCTTCATTAATGTCCGCTGCTTTTACCAATTCGAGTGTTACTTCGCAGAAGTCCACAAAGGCACCAGTGAACGGATATTGTGACTTGAACAAGGCTTCCTTGGCGCTGAAAAGACACAAGGCCAGATCATGCTGGTCCTCGCCTGGTAGGCGATCAAGTTTTTCCAGTTCGTGTTGTGTGAACACGGCTTCATAGTCCTCGCGCTCAAGGGCTCCGTAAGCCTCGGCATCGATGCCCAATGCCACTTCGTCATCAGATGCCTGCTCACAAACAACAGCAGCAATGAAATCGCCGGTATGGGTGATTGAGCCGCTGAAACCGGCTGGCCATAAAGGTTCTCGATTTGTCCCCCGTCCCACAAACGGCTTAGAACATCCCAGCGACTTCAGGCCGCGTGTGGCCGCTCTTCTGCCTGCCAGGTACATCAGTTTTCTCGTTTTGGTGAGCCCTTTGATCTCCTCAGGAATGCCCTCTTCCGAAAGTGACGCCTCCGGAAGGCTTTCCTCAAACTTCACAGAAATGCGAGTTTTACAGCCTGCTTCCAGATAAAGTCGTTGCAATTGCCTCGAGATGGAAGGGTAATCCAAATGTACTCTCCCTATGGTGTTTCATGTAGGTAATCATCGTGGACACGCCACTTGTCGTTAATCGAGCGCCATGTTTCTGTAAACCAGCATAACATCAGTGAGGGCTTTGTCAGACAAGCTCTAATTTGTCTCAGTAAGGTGCATCAAGCTCGATCTAATGCGATGCACAATTGACGCTACTCTTCGTAAGTAGCGATGCGATTGAGCTTGAAGATGTGACGAGATGCCAGATGCCGGACCTTGTTGAAATGGTTGTATATCAAAGCATTGATCGAAGCTAATTTCTGTAAGCTTCCCAGACGGTGCTTGTAGCCTATCTGGGCCTTGATGCCTGCCAGTTTTGCCAGACTTGCAACGCGGTTCGGACAACAGCTCTCACCCTGATCCAGAAGATCATCATGAAGCTTCCGGTACTCGTAGACCTTGCCGCTTTCCTTCCAAGCCTTGTGGATGAGCTAGGTCTTGCGAATGTCTTTCTTCACCCGTCTGCTCAACGGGGTCTTCAGCCAGGCATAAAACCCGCTTGGATGGATGCGCAGACACCGGTACATCGTCCGCACTGAAAACAGCGGGCGATGCTCGGTAACGAATGCGTACCTCATTTTGCATCCTTGGCGAAGTACGAGCTGAGCCATGGCGAAGGTCCGGATACAAGTGTAGTGCTCTCGGTATTTCCTTTCAGGAAACGCCTGCCGCACCTGTCGCGAAACTGCATTTCGCTCTGCTGAAGAGCCTTCCGCGACTAAAAATCTCCGCGCAGGAGTGAGAAGTGATCAGACGCAGTCTGAGAAAAAGCCAACGACTTGGCTTTTTCAACTGCCAACGCCCAAGCGCAAGCGCCGGGCTAGGGGGCTGTACACATTCCCCAGGACAAAGGCGGAAGCTGTCCTGTGTTTGCTTGGCGAAAACTGCGCAGCGGTTTTTGCCGTTAGGCCGAAGACAATTTGCAAAGCAAATGTCGAGAGGCCCAGCGTTGTGTAAGGCATTTTGCCCAAACCATAATGGGCAAAGTACCGAATGCGCCCAATTGCGTTCAAAATCCTGAAACGGATTGAACTGTTCTTTCTCATAGCGTTAGCGGAATTCCGCTGAGTGAACGGATGGGCGCATCAAAACAGTTTTTCTCTTTGTGGGGCAAAAGATAACCACTAGGCGATATGTTCGTTGTTAGGTTGCCAGGAAATGAACTTATTTCTGACTTTTGAATGTCTTGTACATCAGCGCCAGGTAAATAGCCGGCAAAAGAACGAGCAACCCGATAATGATGCCGTTCGGTATTCCGCATTCATGTGTCATTATGTAATAAAGGAAGATCAAATTGGATAATACAATGATCGTGAGCCCGATATACCAAGGGGTTAATGGATTGTGATCCTGCGAATTTGACATGTCTTTACTCCAGAAAATGCAGCCGGGCCTGCCCTTGAAACATTCAAGCTAGACCTTGTCTGAAGTAGTGTTTTGACAATTATCAAATTGACTTCGATTGAGATCGAAGCCTGCCGTCACAACTCTATCGGCTGACCATGCGGTGTCCTTGCGACAGCCGCCTCCCACTCGGATTTGCGGGCAGATACGGCAGAGGCATCAGCGATCTGTTTATCGACGATGATTGTCTCAAGCGTTTCGAGCCAGACCTGATAATAGGAAAGACAGCCGCCCGCTTCACTGTTTGCTTTCAGGGCGGCGGCGAATTTTTCCGCCCATTGCGGCCAGGTAAAAAGCCCGGCTTCATTCAGTGAAACCGCCATCGCAAAGGCGCGCGCTTCCCAGGGTTCGGCGAATATGGGTTCGTTGTCGGCGCGAGGAATATCGGAAATCGCGGCAAGGGCATCCTGTGCGCTCATGACGGTTCGCCCGAGAGTGGCGCGAGATAGGGTTCCCACAGATCGAGCGTGACGGAATGAACGCCGGATCCGAACAACTCCGCCGCTGAAAATTCGACGGTGTAAAGAAACGTCGGGTACTCGCCTTCGCCCTTCGAATTCGTATCGGGAAAGACATGCGCACCATTGATATGAAGAACACGCCCGCGCTTGCCCCGCGCATAACGCGGTAGCCGCGTATGGGTCGGCGGGTTGATGTTGAGGGCTTCAACGTCCTCACCTATTTCAAACTGCGGCGAAACGGAAACTTCGCGTTCGGTGGGCCCGCCTTTTGCAAGGCCGACGCGCATGCCCTCTCGGTCAGGTGGCTGGCGGTTTGTTTCAACAGGCGGCACCTGCATATGGCCGGTGGTAAGTTCCTCGCTCGTGACCATTCCACGTTCGAGCATCAGCTTTTCAAGCGCCGCCAGCCAAATCTGGTAATAGGTCGAGGAGAGATATTGTTGCGGTGGCAGGCTTTCACGGGCAAAGCGCGAGGCATCAATGTTCCACATTCCGGTAAAGCCCATGCCGACCGTCAGCGCCATCGCCTTTTTTTCCCACTCGCCATGAAACAGCGGTTCATCGATTTCGGGATTGACCGGCCCGTAACACTGCATGCCACCCATGTCATGCGGGCCGTTCATGCGAGCTTCTCCCGGCGAAAGCGGCAGGCCGGTACCGATCATCGAGTCGCGGGTAACGAGACTGGCAAGTTGCGTCTCACTCCAGCCATCCGTGCCTTCTGGGCGTTCTGGCAGAACGAGGTATCGCATTTCGGCGGTTGAATCCCACACGCGGATGCGTTTTCCCTCGGCAAGCGTGACGCCGAATTCGGAAAGCACGGCTTCGGGTTCGATCACGGCGCGCGAGCGGTACGGCGCGGATTTGTACCAGACCGGCGGCAGGCCAAGAACGCTCCACGGATAGCAGGAGCAAAGCGTGCAAACGACCATGTTGTGGGTGTCCGGCGTATTCTCGACAATGCGCATGTGTTCGCCCTGGCGGCCGGAAAAGCCGAGTTCGGCAATGGCTGCGGTCGCATCCTCGCGCAGGCGCTCAAGATAGGCCGGATCGCTCCAGGCTTTCGCGACAACCTGAGCTCCGTTTCTGGGGCCGACGCGGGTTTCGTAAGTCTCAACGATCTCATCCAGCGCCTCTGTCTTCACATAGCCTTTTTCAACAAGGAGCGATTCGAGAGTACGAACCTTCAACTCCATTTCGTCGAGATGGGAGTGGTCGTGATCTTCGTGGTGATGGTTGTCGTGGTTCTTGTTTGTCATGGGAGAAGTCTGGTCGAATTATCGGGAGGCTGCAAGGGGATTTGGCGCTATTCGCCTTTGAAGCCGATCATGTCCTCGGCGGGCCACCGCCCGGTTTCCTCTTCGAAATGGCGGCGGCAAAGGGAGACATACTTATCATTTCCGCCGATAACGACTTGCGCACCGTCCTTCACGACACGACCGTCCTCGCCGAGGCGGACAACCATGGTCGCCTTGCGCCCGCACCGGCAAATAGTGCGCACTTCGCGCAGGTCATCGGCAATCGCCAGAAGAGCTTTCGAACCGGGAAACAGTTCGCCCTGAAAATCGGTTCGCAATCCGTAGCACATTACCGGAATTCCAAGCCGATCGGCTACACGGGCCAACTGCCAAACCTGGGTCTTGGTGAGAAACTGCGCTTCATCGACAAAGACGCAGTGTGTCAGTTCCCGGCTCTGATGCTCGCTGATTTCGCTATAAAGGTCGCTGTCGGCGTCAAACGTCCTCGCTTCGGCTTCAAGGCCAATCCGCGAGCCGATTTTTCCAAGACCGGCGCGGTCATCAAAGCGGGCTGTAAACAACAATGGGTTCATGCCCCGCTCACGGTAATTGTAGGAGGCCTGAAGCAGCAGGGTCGATTTTCCCGCGTTCATGGTAGCGAAATTGAAGTAAAGTTTGGCCATGTTTCACCTTTGCTACAGGCAAAACAAGCCGATTGCACAAAAGCGTGCAAGCATGGAGCCGTATCGCTCGGGCTTTCTCCACAGTTCGATTGGAATGGCAAGCGCCCGTCAGGCAACTTTCGCGGAACGGTCGGACTTGGCGATCCGGTCAAACTCGCGAATATAACGCATGGTGCGATGGGCATCCTGCGGCTTGCCGAAGAGATATCCCTGGCCGGCATCACAACCAAATTTCTTGAGGCTTTCCGCCTGATCGATTTCCTCGATACCTTCGGCCACTACCTTGAGGTCAAGTCCAACACACATTTCAAGAATGGCGCGAACGATATGCTCGGCAGGCTTGTCCTCACCGATCGCCATGATAAAGGCCCGGTCGATTTTCACCTTGTCGAGTTTCAATTCCCGTAACCGGCCAAGGCTTGATTGTCCGGTTCCGAAATCGTCCATCGAAATTCTGACACCCGCATCGTGCAGTTGTGCAATAATCATCGTCGCGGTTTCGGGATCCGACATCATGGCGGTCTCGGTCACCTCTATCTCGAGACGGTGCGGTGGCAGCTTGGCACGCTTGATCGTATCCAAAATGACTTGCGCAGTCCCCGGATCCACAAGCTGCACACTGGAAAGATTAAAGGAAAGAAACAACTCTTCCGGCCATTCTGCTGCAGTTCGGGCGGATTTCAGAAGCAGGACTTCGGTCAGTTGGGTAATGATGCCGCGTTCTTCGGCGAGCGGAATGAACTTTGCCGGAGAAACAAATCCGAGATCAGCATCTATCCAGCGCGCAAGGGCTTCAAAGCCCAACAACCTGCCATCCTGTAGCGATACGATCGGCTGATAGTGCGGTGCGATATTGTCCTCGGAAATCGCCTTCCGCAACGCCTGCTCGATGATCGCGTTTTCGCGAACCATCTTGTCAATCTCGGGCGAATAAATCGTCAGGCGGCCGCGCCCCTGACGCTTGGAATGATAAAGCGCCGTCTCGATGCAGGCTGTGATTTTTTCGAGCGTGTCGCCGGCTTCGGGATATACCGCAAAACCGAAAGAGCCCGAAAGCCGAACGGAAGAGCCATCAATATCAAAGGGTGCCACGAGCACTTCCTGCAACAGCCTTGCTGTCTTGTTGAGCTGTTCCTTGTCTCCGATCCCCGGAAGCACAAAGGCAAACTCATCGCCTTTGCCCCGAAAAACAAAACCGAATGGTTCGACCGCAGCGCGAAGGCGCATGGAGCACTGTTCAATAAGCCGGTCTCCGCCATCGCGGCCGAACAGGTCATTGATTGGCTTCATGCCATCCAGGTTGACGAACCCGATCGAGAAAGCCCTTGCCTCCCCTTCACTCGCCAAATTATAGCGATCCTGCAGAGTTTTGAATTTTTCCTTGAGACGAAGCGCGTTGCCGAGCCCTGTCGCCTTGTCGGTATACTCCAATTCACTCCGGTTTTCTTCAAGCGGCTGCGAACCGCCATTCCTTTCATCCATGCCAGCCGCAAAAGCCACTGCACCCTGTGCAACTTGTAGCGTATCAGCAGAATGCATGGCGGCAGCCTGCGCTGCAATGCCAGCACGGGAGCCAAGAAAAAGCACATAAGCTGCAGCAATCACAAGGAACATGGCAAGGGCAAACCTGCTCACCTCTGCCTGCAGGATATATTCGCCCAGTATGAGAAACCCGGCAGATGCCAGCATCAGAAACGAAAGAGTGAAAAATGCCTTCCGCTGCACTACAAGTTCACCGGATATCAGCACACCTGCCGTCTGCAGTATTTTCATCATGAGTTGCCTCTGGCCTTCGGTTCATGGAATGCTCAGGGAAAGGCTAGGCAAGAAGTGTAAACACGGGTTTTCAAAACAGCTTTTGAACCGTGCGAAACCGTAAATTTCCCCCGCTTTTAACGGTCATGGTAAACAATGATTGAAGATTGGCAATTCGACCCGCTAATTCGCTTCTTCCTCAACCGCGGCATCCGGATTGTCATCCTTTCGGCCCTTGAAGTTGCGGGCAAACAGGTACAGTTCAACCGATCCATCCCGCGATGCCGGAGGCTTGACATGGTGAACCTCCTGAAAGTTTCTTTTCAGAAGATTGAGTAATTCGGCTTCGGTCCCGCCCTGAAACGTTTTCGAGAGAAAGTGCCCGCCGGGTTTGAGTACTTTCAAGGCAAAATCGAGGGCGACTTCAACAAGATGCATAGTGCGCAGGTGGTCTGTACGCCTGTGACCGGTTGTTGGTGCCGCCATGTCGGAGAGAACCACGTCAGGCTGGTGTCCGCCAAGTGCGTCAATGAGGGCATCCGGCGCATCGTCGTCCAAAAAGTCCTTCATCAAAATAGTCGCCCCTGGCACCTCCATCATCTCAAGGTAGTCAATTCCCACAACCAGCACATCTTCGGCAGATGAGCCCGTCCGCTCAACGCAAACCTGGGTCCATCCGCCCGGAGCTGCTCCAAGATCAATCACCCGCTTCCCCTTTTTGAGGAAATTATAGCGATCATCCATTTCCTTGATCTTGTATGCCGCGCGAGAAGCATATCCCTCTGCCTTTGCCATTTTCACATAAGGGTCATTGAGTTGGCGCTGCAGCCAGAGTGTCGAAGAAAGTTTTCGACCGCGGGCTGTCTTCACCTTGGTGTGCATCATCCGCGCACTGCTGCCCGCTGCCGATTGGCTGCCAGTTTTTTTCCCGGCACTTTTCGCGCCGCCCTTGCTGCTACCTTTACCACCGTGCGCGCCCCCGAAAGGACCTTTCTTTCCGGTCATGATTCCTGCCCGCCCTTTTCATTGCTGCCGGTTGGTCGGCTATGCCGGTTCCCGGCCCTGTTTCGACGCCAGCGGTTTGTCTTGGTCGGCAACCATGCCGCATCCCGCTCCATCATCTGGGTCAGGATGCCTTCCCGCAGGCCGCGGTCGGCAACTCGCAGTTTTTCACTGGGCCAGGTTTGCCGGATCGCCTCGAGAATGGCACATCCTGCCATGACAAGATCGGCCCTCTCCTTTCCGATACAGGGGCTGGCAGCGCGCTGCTCATAATTCATCAACAGCAATTCTTTCACAACCCTGTCGATGTCTCCGGCATTAAGCCAGACACCATCGACCAGGCGACGCTCATAACGGGCAAGGCCGAGATGAATACCCGCCAGCGTTGTCACTGTCCCGGATGTGCCAAGCAGATGCACACGGCCGTTTTTCCAAAGTCGCCGCAGCTCATCACGTCCTTCGAAAGCATCGATATGTTCTTTCACCTCGTCAATCATGCTGGCAAAGACCTTGTGATCAACGTGCCGGCCTCCATGACGCTCTGCAAGTGTCACAACCCCGACCGGAAGCGAGGTCCACGATACAATCTGTTCGGAGATCCTCATCTTGCGATGACGCCGGTTGACAAGCACGAGTTCGGAAGAGCCGCCACCAATATCGAAAAGCACAGCGGCATCGGCTTTGCGGTCCATCAGCGCGCCACAACCTTCTGCAGCAAGATGCGCCTCTGTCTCGCGATCAATGATTTCCAGCTTCATACCGGTCTCATTGCGCACACGCTCAAGAAAAAGCTGGCCGTTTTCCGCCTGTCTGCATGCCTCAGTCGCAATCAGCCTATGTCGGCGGATATTGTGGCTGATGAGTTTTTCCGAGCAGATTTTAAGCGCTTCCAGCGCCCTGTCCATTGCTCCCTCGGACAGTTGCCCGCTTTGACCCAACCCTTCCCCTAGGCGGACGATCCTGGAAAAGCCGTCTATGACCCGGAAACGCCCTCTTTCCTGCGGTAGCGCCACGAGGAGGCGACAATTGTTGGTGCCAAGATCAAGCGCCGCATAAGGCTCGAACTCGGTGCTTTCTAGTTGCCGCCGCATTTTTTCCGCTCTGTTGCCCACGTTCATCCGAACGGACTTCCTGTTGCCTGCCATTATTCCTAGATGGGTTTCTGGTCTAATTCCTCGCAGGGTTGCGGACAGGATCTTTTGCGGTAGCAGGGCTCTCGGCAATTGCAGTATTCCTGCCGTTAGCCGGCTGGTAGGCAACATCCGGAGTGCGCTGCGGTGGCTGGCGCAAACTGCGGGCAAGCCGTTCCTCATCATTTAGCGGTCGTGCACGTCCTCTGTCGCCGCGTTTTCGGTTCCGGCTCTTGCTGCGTGCTTTCGACCCGTGATCTTCAAATGGTTTTTCAGGCGTTCCGGAGTAGGCGCCGGTCCTGCCTTCGCCCAAGGGTCGGCTCGCACGTTCCTGACCGCCAAAAGTACGTTCAGTATTGTCTTTACTGTAGCTGTCAGGGCGGGTGTTTCTTCCTACACCCGGGCGTCCGTCACGGTGGCCTGCGCTGGTGGTTTCAACTGCCATATCGTCCCCAGGGGAACCGGCAGGTCTTCCGTTTCTGTCGAAACCGTTGTTTGATCGTCCGAAATTCCTACGTCCGGCTTTGCCGTTGGACTTTTCTGGACTTCGGATTGTATCAACATTTTCTTCAGACCGCTTGCTGTCTTGTCGTCCCGGAAAACGGTTTTGCCTTGCGGTTCCGTTTTCTGGTCGATTTGTGACGGTTTGGCCCTTCCCCCTTGTTGGCGAGATCGCCGGGAAGTTTGCTCAAACCATTATCCTTCGGCTCCTCAAAGAGCCATTTGTTTCAAGTTGCAAAAAGGGTAGCACCAGCGCGCAAATTCTCAAAGTTAATTTTACCGGAGTTCGTGCGACGAATGAATGTCTCGCTTCAAATGTCCCTCAAAAGCCAGAAGCAGAATTTACTGGCAAAACACTCTTGCAAATGAATAGCATGAGACGTATAGCAACGCCGCTCGGAGGGCTCACCCCTTCGTCATGTCATTGGACGCGCAAGAGCGCGAACGTGATGGGGATTAGTTTAACGGTAGAACGACGGACTCTGACTCCGTTAGTCCTGGTTCGAATCCAGGATCCCCAGCCAATGTTTTCAATAGCTTAGAAGATACACTAGTCATCTTAGTCTCTTTCTAGTCTCACCTTTGTGACTTGTAACGTCATAGTCCACGTCGAAAACGGCTTGGTCTGCCGCCCTTCCACCATCAGTTTGACGAACATCCGGTAGTTGGGCAGGTTAACGAGGTCGGGTGGTGTGGTGATGTCTGCTGCCAGTTGCTTGGCCAAGATTCTAGCGTCAGCAGCCCTCACTCGAGCCTCGATGGGTTCACACCCCACGAATTTGCAACCCGGACACAAGTCCAAAACTGGAACAGAGCTAACTTATAAACGGGTACAATCAGGAGAGCAGGTCAATTTCTGCCAATAAGACTAAACTCGTTCATCAATTGCTTCTTTCATCCATCTTTGCAGGTGCATTACGGGGTGTTCGGAATTAACACCGCACTTTGGGTCAATGACCAAGGGGCCGGGGCGGTAACCTCGTGATTGAAGACCTCGCTGAACAAATTCGACAAGTGTGATGTCTTCGGCAACCGTTGACTGCCGATCCTGCACTGCAAGCTTCCTCACTTTCTCATCATCCACCCCGTCAAGGGTGTACCAGCCCCGCCAAACAACGACGTTTTTTGAGTCCACTTCACGCCAGTGATAGGTGTTTAGGATATTACCGGGATAGACTTGAAAAGAGAACATCGGCCACAGGAACCAGCTTGAATACTCGTCAAAGTGTAGGAAGCCGGATTGGATGTCATAGGTCATGTGCTCAAGGCTCTGGCATTCGGTCGTATGGCGCAGGCACTTGCCCTGGGGCTGAATGTCGTAGGTTTCCGGCTTCACAACACCTTTGGCAAAAGTGGGATGATTGATCGAACAGTGATAGCATTCGGAATAATTCTCTACAGAGACTTTCCAGTTGCAATGTTCGGGGATCTCGACCCACTCCAATGGTTTCAGACCAGCCCAGTTTGGTACCCATTCCTCCAATTCTTCCCGGGCGCCTAGAAACCAGTCTTCCATAGGTGCAGCTTCCGGATCGAGATTGACAAAAAGAAAGCCGAGAAAGGCCTCGCTACGAACTTCGGTGAGACAAATCTCTTCACGTTTGAACCCTTCCACGGCATTGATATTAGGGCCAGCGCGAAGGCCGCCGGTGAGTTCATACGTCCATGCGTGATAGGGACATACGATAAGTCCCGTCTTTCCGTTTCCCTGGACGAGTTGATGGGCGCGGTGCTGGCACACATTGTAAAACACGCGAATCTTGTCGTCGCGGCCGCGAACGGCAAACAGGCTTTCCCCGGCAATTTCAAAAGTGGCATAAGCGCCCGGCTCGGAAAGTTGGGAAATATGGCAGCCGAATTGCCAGGTTTTTGCAAGCAGCCCTTCGCGCTCAATTTCAAAGATTTGAGGGTCTGTATAGTAACGCGCCTCTAGTGAGCGGAGAGGCTCGATAGTTGGTGTTTCGTTCATTTGCCTGTTTCCTGTTCCATCGCATAGATTCCCAGTTCGTGCCGCCTTTTGTGAAAGCGTTCCACCCGCTCCACGATTTCCGGCGATGCGACCGCGATCACAAAAGACAGCAGTGTTTCCAGCAGTGCCAGCGTTGAAATCGAGGAAGGGAAAAATTGCGGTGTATCTGCCGAGACCACAAATCCGTGGTCGGAGCCGATAATGATGGGTGAGGCGGGACTGTCGGAAATTCCAATGACCTTGACGCCTTGCTCCCGGGCGATGCGGACGGCTTCCACCACTTCCTTTCGATAAGGCTTGCAGGTGATGGCAATCAATATGTCGCGTTCATCGGCCCAAGCCAAATCATCCACTGGGGCGCTACCCGGTTTGGGAATGGCATAAAAATCCACCATACCTGTCGAGGCCAGATAGGTGAAATTCGCAGCATTGGAATGATTCACCCCAACTCCCAGCGTATATACCCTTCGAGAAGCCCAAACGGTTTCGGCTGCCAACCGTAATTGCTCCGAAGAAATGCGCGAGAAAGTCTCTTCCAAATTGGAAATGGCTGATGACGCCATGTCCGCATAAAGTGCATCGAGCTTGCCGCCAGCCCTGAGCGATTGAAGCCAGCGGGCGCGATCGGGAAAACTTGCCTTACCTTGCCTAATTTCTTCGCGGAACGGTTCGCGAAAATCTTCGTACCCTCCAAAACCGATAGTACGCGCAAGCCGGACAAGAGTGTTTGGCTTGACGTTTGCGGCATCCGCCATTTCCCGAATGGAAGAAACACCCACATCGTTCGGGTTCTCCAGAACATAAGCGGCTGCCTTGCGCAATTCGGGCGTCATTTCTGACAATTGCTGTGCAAGATTTTCCAGCACTTCATCAGAAGCGGCGGCCGTGTTTTTGCTATTTGGTACAATCATATTATTCATGATTGACGAAAGTACATTTGTTTGATTAGTTTGTCCAACACTTTTAAACGGAGCTTTTCATGAGCGATGATTTTCCCACAACGGCCCGCGTCGTAATCGTTGGCGGAGGCATTATGGGCTGTGGATTGGCCTACCATCTGGCGCATGAGGGTTGGCACGATATTGTTTTGCTGGAAAAGGCAGAATTGACTTCCGGCTCCACCTGGCACGCAGCCGGTCAGATCACCCATTCGACTTCCAGTTATGGCCTCGGCAAGTGCGTCGATTACAATATCGGACTATATTCAGGAAAACTGGAAGCAGAGACAGGCCAGTCCTGTACCTGGCACGGCTGCGGATCGTTCCGGCTTGCATATACCGAAGATGAAATGGACTGGCTACGACAGACCCTATCCGTAGGCAGGGCACTAGGCTTCAATATAGAACTGGTAAAGCCAGACTTTATCGCGAAACTGCACCCGTTTTACAATCTGGAAGGTGTCATTGGTGCGCTTTATACGCCCGATGACGGCCATGTTGATCCGTCCGGGCCAACGCAAGCCATGGCCATCGGGGCGAGGCAATTGGGCGCAAAGATCATCCGACGTTGCCGCGCTACCGACATCAAGCAACTTCCTACTGGCGAGTGGAAAGTATTCACTGAAAAAGGCGACATTACCTGCGAGCATGTTGTCAATGCTGGCGGCACTTATGCCCGCCAGATGGGCGAATGGTCCAATGTGCTTGTGCCTACCACTTCCATGACGCACCATTATCTGGTGACCGATACCGTTCCTGAATTTCTCGATCTCGAAAAAGAACTGCCTGTCATTCGCGATGATAAAAAGGTTTCAGGTTATATCCGCATGGAACAGAAGTCCGGCCTGATCGGCATCTATGAGAAAGCCAACCCCAACTCGGTCTGGCACGATAATTGTCCCTGGGAAGCTGAAAATGAACTGTTCGATGCGGACTATGACCGGATCATGCCTTGGCTGGAGAATGCCATGGAACGCATGCCGATTTTTGCCGAACTGGGCATCAAGCGTGAAGTCCATGGCGCGATCTCCCACCCGCCTGATGGCAACCCGCTGATCGGTCCGGTCTTCGGCGCAAAGAACTATTGGTGCTGCTGCGGCACCCAGATAGGCATCGGCTGGGGACCGGGATTGACCCGCGAACTGGCCCGTTGGATCGTCCATAGTTCCGCCGACATCAACATGCGCGAATTCGATCCTCGCCGTTTCGGCCCCTATGCCACGAAAGAATGGCAAGTAGTAAAGGCGAAAGAGGATTACTGCCTGCGTCATGAAATTCCGTTTCCTCATTTCAATCGGCTGGATGGCCGCCCTGTCAAACCTTCACCACTCTATGAGCGTTTGAAGGAAAAAGGCGCGGTCTATGAAGAAGTTTTCGGTCATGAGCGTCCCCGTTGGTTTGCCAATGGTCAAAACGGACTTGAGCAGCGCGATACCTATGCATTTGCAAGACCTGATTGGCAGAAAGCAGTTGCCCTGGAATCGAAAGCCGTTCGAGAACATGCTGGAATTATGGATATTTCAGCCTTCACAAAGGTGGAGGTGTTGGGACCAGACGCCGAAAAACTGCTGGATCGTTTGGTTGCAAACAGACTGCCACAAAAGACTGGCGGCATTGCCCTTACGCACATGCTCAATCGGCGTGGTCGGATTGAACTGGAAACCACCGTGGTTCGGTTGGCTGAGGATCGTTTTTATTTGGTTTGCGCGGCCTTCTTTGAGCAACGCCTGATTGATCATATTCGCTTCAATATGGCAGGTGAAAGAGCCGAGATCATCAACCGTTCCAGCGATTGGGCAGCCCTCTCGCTTAACGGCCCGGCATCGCGGGACATCTTGGCGGCCTGCAGCGATGCTGATCTCACAAATGCCGGGTTCCGCTGGATGAGCGCCCAGGAAATCACGGTTGCCGGTGTCAAGCTATGGGCCTTCCGGATGTCCTATGCCGGCGAATTGGGCTGGGAGTTTCACATTCCTCGTGATCATGCTTTAGCAATCTATGACGCGCTTTGGGTAGCAGGTGAAATCCATGGCATTGCTGACTATGGCTCATTCACCATGAACGCTTTGCGTATGGAAAAAGGGTTCAAGGGGGCAGGAGAACTTACCAATGAAGTGACGCTGCCGGAAGCCGATGTGATGCGTTTCGTAAAACCGGAAAAGGGCGAGTTTCTTGGTCGCGAAGCCACGCTTGCAAGCATGAAAGCGGCGGAAGATGGTTCGATGCCTTGGGTCTGCGCTTATCTCGAGATTGAACCAGATGGCATTTGGGATGGCAATGGTGGTGAAGCCGTTCGTTGCGATGGCAAAAATGTCGGCTCCACTGCCTCGGTCGCCTACTCACCGACCTATGATAAAGTGCTTGCGTTCGCCTATATCAAACCGCATGCGGCCAAACCGGGCACTGAAATTGAAGTCATCATGAATGAGAAATGGCGGAAAGGGCGCGTTTTGGCGGAGCCCATTCACGATCCACAAAGCATTCTGCCACGAAACGACACCAAAAAGGCAACTGCGGAATGAGTGAACTTCCAACAACCATGCGCGCGTTTGTCCTTCACGGACATGGTGATTTTGACCAATTAAGATTTCATTCCGACTGGCCGGTTCCGCAACTGGGATCTGGTGAAACACTCGTTCAAGTGAAGGCCTGCGGCCTCAATAACACCGATATTAACACCCGTACGGGCTGGTACTCAAAAGCTGTTACTTCCGGAACAACCGGTGGCACCTATGAAGGAGACCTCGATAACGATGGCGGATGGGATGGCGGCATTGTTTTTCCCCGCATTCAAGGCGGTGATGCAGTCGGGATTGTTGTCGCTGTTGGCAAGGGAGTGGATACTTCACTGATCGGCAAACGCTGCCTTGTAGACACGATACTGCGCGACTGGAGCGACCCGCTTAATCTGAAAAAGACCGGATATCTGGGATCTGCAGTTGACGGCGGTTTTGCAGATTATATGGTGATTGATGCGCACAATGTTTGCCCCATCCGAACCGATTGGAGCGATGCGGAACTGGCGACCATCGCCATTGCCTATTCAACAGCAGAAAACATGCTCAATCGAGCATCAGTCGGTAAAGGCGATACAGTATTGATCCCCGGTGCATCCGGCGGGGTTGGTTCGGCGCTGGTGCAATTGGCCAATCGCCGTAGCGCGAAAACCATCGCTATGGCTTCAGAAGCAAAGCATGCAGACCTGCAAAAACTGAACCCAACAGCTATTCTGCCACGTCAGCCTGACAACCTGAAATCAGCGCTCAAATCTGAAATTGGTAGAGATACGGTATCTGTTGTTGCAGATGTTGTGGGCGGAGGGCAGTTCCCGGCTCTTATTGAGGCGCTTGAGCGCGGCGGACGATACACTTGTTCTGGTGCAATTGCAGGACCAATCGTTGAACTGGATCTGCGCACCTTTTACCTGAATGACCTGACGTTTTTCGGCAATACGATTTTCGAGCCGAAGGTCTTTCCGTCACTGGTGAAATATATCGAAGCAGGCGAAATCAAACCCATGCTTGCAGCCAGCTATCCTTTGGAAAAACTGCATGAAGCGCAGCGCGCTTTTGTGCAGAAAAAACATACAGGCAATATCGTCGTCACAATGGAATAAAACCATGAAAATCACCCGCATTTCCGTTTATCAAGTCGATCTGCCCCTAGAGCATCCCTATTGGTTATCCGGCGGACGGCTAAAGTTCGAAGTGCTGGATGCAACCATTGTCAAGATTGAAACGGATGCTGGTATCATCGGCTGGGGCGAAGGCACACCCTGGGGACACACTTATGTGCCTGCCCATGGCCCGGGTATTCGCGCCGGGATTGAAACCATCGCTCCGTTCATCATGGGGCTTGATCCTCGCAAAGTGTTGGAAATTGAACGCGCCATGGATCTCGCTCTACCCGGTCATCTTTATGTCAAATCTCCGATTGATATGGCCTGTTGGGACATAGCCGGAAAAGCTGCAGGGCTACCCATTGCAGATCTGATGGGCGGCGGGTCCAGAACGCCCCGCCCGATTGCGTCGTCTGTCGGAGCCAAGACAGTCGAGGAGACCCGTGAGGTGATGGAGCGCTATCGCAAACGCGGCTACATTGCTCATTCGGTAAAAATCGGCGGCGATGTGGAACGCGATATCAAGCGTATTCGTGATGTGGAGAGCATTCGCAAGCCCGGAGAAATTGTACTTTATGATGTTAATCGTGGCTGGACACGGCAGCAGGCCTTGCGGGTGATGAGCGCGACGGAAGACCTGAACGTGATGTTTGAGCAGCCCGGCGAGACTCTTGATGATATTGCGGCAATCAGCCAGAAGCACGCCGCCCCCGTTTCTGTCGATGAAAGCCTGGTGACACTGCAAGATGCCGCCAGAATTGCCCGAGACGGGATTGCAGAAGTTTTAGGCATCAAACTAAACCGTGTCGGTGGACTGACCAAAGCTGCCCGTATGCGCGACATAGCGCTCGCCCACGGCATTGACATGTTTGTCATGGCAACGGGTGGATCGGTTCTGGCCGATACGGAAGCCCTGCATCTGGCGGCTACGATCCCCGATCACAATTGTCTGGCGGTCTGGGCCTGCCAGGATATGGTGACACTGGATATCGCAGCTGGCCGAGGCCCGCGTAACATAGATGGACACCTGCATTTGCCTGATGCGCCGGGCTTGGGTGTCGAACCGGATGAGGCCGCGCTGGGTGATCCGATCGCAATATATGGATTAGCGTGATGCGCATCCGCTCAATTACATTATGGAAAGTTTCACTAACCAGCCATACGGCTTATTACATGGCCGAGGGAAAGGCGTGTGATACAGTTGATAGTATTATCCTTCGATTGACAGCGGACAATGGAATGGAAGGTTGGGGTGAGGTTTGCCCCATTCCACATTATCTACCTGCCTATGCGGATGGAGTAGAACCATCCATTCGTGAAATGGTGCCGATACTTATCGGATCAGAACTGAAAGAGCCGGAAGCAATGATGGCCAAATTGGAAAGTCACCTGATTGGCCATACTTATTCCAAATCCGCCATTGATATCGCACTTTGGGATTTGATGGGGAAGGCTGCTGGAATGCCGGCACACTCCCTGCTCGGTGGGCAACAGCAGGCAGATATGCCGCTTTACCACTCAATTACATGCGTTGCACCCGATGAAATGGCACGTATGGCCGTTGAAGCCTACAACTCCGGCATCAGGCAGTTCCAGGTAAAATTAGGCGCCGATAGCAACTGGCAGGCTGATGTGGAACGTCTGACACTGGTTCGTGAAGCTGTCGGCGGCGGGCCGATGGTTTATGGCGATTGGAATTGCGGGTCGACATCGCTCGATGCCAGCCGAGTCGGAAATGCCGTCAGTCATCTCGACATCATGCTGGAGCAACCTTGCGAGACCATTGAACAATGCGCTCGGGTCAAAGTAGCAACAGGTCTGCCGATGAAGCTGGATGAAAATGCCCATGACATAGCCAGTCTGCTCAAGGCTTATGGCGGCGGATGCATGGATGCAGTGGCAATTAAACTCTCGAAGTTTGGAGGCTTGTCTGCCAGTCGTCAGGCGCGTGACTTGTGTCTCCATCTGGGTGTGAAAATGTGTGTCGAAGATACCTGGGGTTCCGACATTGCGACTGCTGCTCTGTTGCACCTTGGTGCGACGACCGGAACCAAATTCCTGATGAATGTTTGTGATCTTTCCGGTTATGTAAGCCCAAGGATAGCGCTTGATTGTCCCGTCCGCGTGAAAGGACGTATATCGCCTCCCGATGGTCCCGGTTTGGGTATTTCGCCCGACCTTGACGTTCTTGGAACTCCAATTGCAGAATTTAGCTAGGTACTAGTCATGAAACGAATTCAATCCCAATCAGAATGGATCGAGCGAGCAAATGCGGTTCTACCTGCTGGTGGCTTTGGTAATTTTGATCCGGGCATCATCATCCGCGAAGGTAAAGGCTCACGGGTCTGGGATGAGGATGGCAATGAGTATGTCGACTATCTCATTGGTTCTGGTCCCATGCTGCTGGGACACGGCAATGAAGAAGTGCAGGAAGCCATTTTCGAGCAAATCCCAAAGGGCATGACATTTTTCGCCAATAATGCCGCTGGTATCGAATTGGCTGAAGAAATCTGCCGGGCCGTGCCATGTGCTGAGCAATTGCGCTATGTCTCAACCGGGGGCGAAGCGGATATGTATGCCATGCGTTTGGCGCGCGCGTTTACGGGACGAGATAAAATCCTCAAATTTGAGGGTGGTTATCACGGCATGAGCGCAGAAGCGCAAATGAGCCTGGCACCTTCAAGGATGGTCAATTTTCCACAAGCCGTACCTGATTCAGCGGGTATTCCCGAGGCGGTGCGCAATGATGTTTGGGCTGCCCCCTTCAACGATATCGAATTTCTGCGCTCTTTCATGGCAGAGCATGGCGCTGAGATTGCTGGTATTATTGTCGAACCCTTGCAACGCATTATTCCGCCCCAGCCGGGTTTTCTGGAAGCTGTTCGCGAGGAATGCAACAAGCACGGGGTCGTGCTGATATTTGACGAGATCGTTACAGGCTTTCGTTTTTCTTATGGCGGAGCGCAGGAACTTTATGGGGTTACACCGGACATCTCCACTCTGGGCAAAGTGATCGGTGGTGGGTTTCCATTAGCGGCAATTGTTGGCCAAGCAGACATTATGACACATTTCAACAAAGCTGACGTAGGCGATGATAAATGGCTGATGCAGCTCGGTACATTATCTGGCAATCCTGTTGCGTCCGTAGCAGGATTGAAGACGCTGGAGATTCTCCGCCGTGAAGGTGCCTATGACAAGCTTCGCGAGACAGGGAAATCCATTTCTGCTTTGCTGGAACGACATTTGAGTGAGGCAGGTATCGCCCATCAGATCGTCGGTGATCCGACGCTTTTCGATGTGGTATTTACAGACAAACAAGTTCGCAATTATCGGGATGGTTTTGGAGCCAACACCCTCATGAATGGCGAATTTAACAAAATACTTCGCCAAAACGGAGTATTCAAGTCACCGGGAAAACTCTACCCGTCACTGGCATTGACTGCAGAAGATCTAGAAAAAACTGAAACCGCCATTGCGTTAGCGGCCAAGTCAATTGGGTCATGATGTGACTGTGCAAAACCTTTTTGCTGGATTGCCGATGATTATGGAATGAATGTCCGCATTCCATCGTGAACATATCGATTCAAGGTTTGCGACGCTTTCCATTCTATGACCGCTTTCCGCCCTAAGCAATCGCTGAGTTGGCGCATGCGAGCTTCGCCAAGTATCAAAAACCTGTTATCCGCATTGCGCTTCACGTAATGCCCTCACACCAAAAATCAGCAAGGGCAAAACAGTTCCGGTCAACAAATCCCGTTGGACTTCGCAAAACTGCAATATCATCTCAAAATACGATGCTTTCGCTTCGCCAGAGCGCAAAACAAATTCGGTTGACCGCAACTTCTTCCTGGTTAGGCGCAATCATATCCCGCTAAAATGCAAACAATTCCCACGATATGGCAATTCAATTCCATGAAACCGCAATCAAATCCCGCGATACGACACAGCTTAATAGCGAATTATGATATCCAACTCACCTAATAATCGAATAATCGCACAAGCATTCATTTCGGCTTCCACTTTATCTTATTGATTTAATTATACTTATCAATGCTTCATAAAACATGCTTTCGAGACCAGTTAGCTCGGTAAAACGTGCACAGCCAGCCATTGTTTCTACTTTCTGCCTTCCTATTTTACCTGCAAATAACCTCGCTATTTCCGTGGCTTGGCATCCGGTCCGACAACGTCCTATATTCGGAACGAGATCTGGATTTGGCATCAGGTCGTCGTCGTGTCGGGTGATCCCGGCACGTGTGCATCTTGTCTTATGTTCGTTGCTTCGTCAACGAACGGTCTCTCCCATAACAAACACAGAGTACGCTTTAGCGGCTCTCACCGTCCTTAAGACGAGATCCTTTTACCGTTGAACACAAGGCCTGAACATTATCTACGAGGTCGTCGATCTTTCGATCATTGCCTCCACGGCCCTGTCAGAGAAAGGTCCTTGTGTCGTGGATCATCCCCTCAAAGAAAGGACGATAGGGTTCGCCGTTTTTGACAACCGCATGAACAGTGCGGGCCATTTTTGCGGCGATTGCGGTATACGCCTTACGGCGCAAATGGGTATTATGGCGATCTTTGGCGATGTAGCGCTCGAATTTGTCGCGGAAGCTGTTTGCCCGTTGAACAATGGCAACTTGTCCAGCCATCCATAATGTACGGCGTAAGCGTGCATTGCCGTATTTGGACAGTTTGGTCTGCCCCCGAAACATGCCGGATTGCATGGTTGCCAGATCCATACCGCAGAATTTGAGGAACTGGCGGTGATGTCGGAACCGTCGCAGGTCGCCGGCTTCCGCCAGGATCGTCAGAGCGTTGATCGGGCCTATTCCGGGAATGGTGCACAGTAACTGATAATCAGGATTGTCCTTAAGCATCTCAACGGCGCGGACCTCGATTGAATTGCGTTGAGAGATGAGACTACGCCCCTCCGCCAATACCATTTTGAACATAGCTATGGCATCTGATCGCGGCGCGACCGGCAACCCAACAGAGCTTGAGGCAGTGGTGTAAATATCTGCCAACAAACGTTCTTTTGACACGCGACGGCCAACGACGTCCCATGCCGCTGCGATGAACTCTTCCTTGCTCATGGAGCTAATGAAGTGTGGCGACGGGAACTGTTCCAAAAACGCGAAGAACCAGTCACTGCGTGACGAACGATGGAACTTGTCAGCCTCTGGAAAATACAATGGCAGATAGTGAGTCAGGATTCTGTGCCACAGTTCGGTCTTTGATTTTGAGACGATGTCATGGGTCTTGGACAGTTCCTGAATGTCGTTGAGCCCGTGGACAAGTGGATCGTGATAGAATTGTTCAGCACCAATCGTCATCATGTGCAGAATGACCTGCGCATCCTTGGGGTCGTTCTTGTCCCAGCTGTTGTGCAGCGCCTCACGGGTTCGCGCCAACGCAACGGAAGATATTAGTTTGATCTCGAACCCTGCTGCACTGAGATGCCAGGCCAGTGCCCGGTGATAATTACCAGTCGCTTCGAAGGCGACACGCACGGGATGGCCAAAACCGGCAAGCAGTTTGATCAGCCGGTTGAACTCATCGAGCGTGTTCAGCACCGTAACCCGGCGCCTTCGCTTCTGGTCCGGGACTTCAATCAGCACTTCATGACGGTGCTTGGAAATATCAATTGCTGCCAGAACAGGGGCTGTTAGTGTAATATCATTCTTGGTCATAGTCGGTCTCCTTTGCCGTGTGGTTCGTGCAAAAACCACTGTAGAGGCCTGAGGCACGGCTATGACTACCTGCTGCGCTATTTGGGGCTGAGCAGGTGGTCATAGCCTTATCCAGAGCGTTGTTCCGAAGGTGTTACGGGCCTGAGTTCATCGCCAATGCCTTGAGACAATGGCTCTCACACCTCAACGTGCAAACGCTATACATTGAGCCGGGCTCGCCCCTCTCAGCGATTCCAAGCAATCGCCTCGCCTGCCGGGCAATACATGGGAAAACGGCTATTGCGAGAGCTTTAATGCCAAGCTTCGTGACGAGCTTCTTGCAAGGAAAACCTTCCACGCCCTGAAGGAAGAACAAATCTTGATCAAAAGCTGGAAGCGTTACTAAAATACACAGCGCCCACATTCTTCACTGGGTTACAGACCACCTGCACCGCAAACCATCTTGCCTGCATCGCACATGCTGCCTTACGATGGAGTGTCCGCAGGCACGCTGCTCAACAAACCTGCCGGCTCCAACAGAACAGTTGGAGCACCTAAGCAAGGCAGGCCACTAAATATCCAACCAGTCCGGTCGTTTATCAGAAGCCTTCCCGGTGACAGCAGCTTCTGCGCAGGCGCCCAAACTTCCAAATCTAACGGTGCATCCAGTCAATCCCTTGGCATAGTGGGCGTATTTACCAGAATTGGTCATCAGCACAGCCGTTTTCTCGGGAAAGAGAGGTTTGGTTATCGAGCACCAGCAAAGGTCAGGAATAATCCGAACGCCAGCGTTTCTGAGGCGATCGAGCAATCCACTGGACGCACACTGATGGAGAACATGACGTCCAATGGTAATGATGGTGTCTGTGGCGGAATGACAATGTCGATGACCCATGGCGTTTGCAAAAGTCAAACACTCTGAATATGAGGCGTGCGGACTGCCTATGGCCACCAAATCGACGGTTTCGGCAGAAACATTGAAGTTGCGCCAAACCTTCGCGAAATCTGCCATTGTGATGTCATGTATTTCTGCTCCATGCCGAGGCGTGATGTCTGCTTCAGGCGTATGACCACGGACATGCAGCATTGGAGCTGCTGAGGTTGTGCCGAATGCTGCACACATGGCTTTCAAGTCATCTTTCGACGGGACGAGGGATTCGAGGCCAATGATCACCGGAATGGCTAGTGGTGACTTGGATCCGGCGACCCAGCCCAGCATTGGCCAAAATGCATCATCAATTTCACTAGGTGGCTGGACATGCAACTCACATGCAGGGGCCCGATTTTCAGTCACATACACGCCGGAAAGTGGCGCTCGGCCGGTCATCGCAATGAACAGATCGAGATAATCGGGGTGTTTCTCGGTGCGCGCGCCAAGCACCGTATTGGCGTAAACAACAGCATTGGATTCTGACCAACCGATGGCTTCGTCCTGATCTGGCCGATCTTCCAAAAGATATGGCGCACAAGTGAATGTTGGCTGAACACCCATTTTGACATAGGCATCAGCCAAGCGGCTGGCCTTAAGTCCAAAGTCCTGACCAACACCTTGCGTGTGCCAATTCTCCCGATCAACTGAAATCGCATTTATTGTTGTCGGTACAATTGTCTTTGCGCCCATTTGCAACATCTTTTCTGCAAAATCCAAATTGGCATCATGTGCCAGTATGCAACCGTCAATATGCCCCCGCGACACTGATGTGAGTTCCGTTGCTCCTTGCGCGGCAGCCATGAGGCACAACACTTCCATCGCAATTTGCGCCGCAAGGCCGTGCTTGCCATCATGAAAGGCTTGATCACTTTCGCTTAAATCCAAAGATCGAAATTCTAGCTGACTCAGCTCTACTGTTTGCCCGTCAAATATCAGCAAAGATCCTCGAGTTTCAGCAGTTTCTGCCTTTGACAATTCATTGTATTTTTGCGCTGGAAGGCGAAGCACAGAAACTGGACTATCAAACAGCCGTCCTGCAATGATTGCACCGAGGGTAAGAATATCCTCCTGTTCGCGAAAAACTAGAGCGGCAGGCGCTTGTCCATTCCGCGCCAACTGAAGCAAAACACCACTGCCACTGCAGGATCCTCGTGAAGTAGGCATAAGTACTATACGGCCTGCTAATGAAATGCCGTGATGAGGATGATGTGCGTCAATTACTATCCCGGTATCCGGATCAACCCCACCCCAAAAACTGAGCCCTTCTGAAAAGGTTAGAATATGCCCCATGACATCATTTTGAACGAGTAAAGTCCCGGAGGTGGAATTGCTTGAACTCATATGCCTGTTCCGATTTTGTTTACTGAGAGTATTTCAAGGCAATCTTTTTTATAAGGGTGCAATTGTGGCCGAATGTCAGCTTTTCGGTTTCTATCTTATTGATCCTACAACTGCATGATGAATTGCCCCTATTTCCCTAATGTGAGCTTTTGCACATTTGAGCGCTTCAAAACTCCGCGGTAGTCACTATATTGACCGGGACTCAAATTTAGTTTGGGACTCAACCGAACGACCTGGGTTGGGCGTCCTGCCCGATTGCTTACCAATTTGCTGAACCTGACACCCTTTTTGGGGAGGAGACCATTTCATGTCCGATTTGCAGAAATTCGATGCCGAGATCGAAAAGACCCGCCAAACCGTCGAGGAAATGCGGACCAAGCTCGACCAGAGCGGCATCATTCTTGAAAAACTGGCCAAGGCCGAGACCATTGGCGAAGTTGACTTCGACATCGAAAATGCCCGCATCGAGGATGTGTTGCGCCAGCAGGGCGTGATGGAAGGCAATATTGCTGATCTGATCATCGGGCTTGAAGATGCAACCAATGTTTTCGGTGCCGAATTCGAAAGCATGAAAAGCTATACGGGCTGGGAAAAATTCATCGGCATTTTCTCCAAGCAACGCATGCAGCGGATGCGCTCCGACCGGGTGCGCAATATGAGCCTTGCGGGTAATCTGTCGGAGCTTCTGGAGAAGTCTGACAAGATCATCGGCATATTGAAAGCCCAGAAGGGCGCACTGGAAAACCGCTATTCAAGGCTTCGGAAACATCGCTGAAAAAGGTGCTGGAACGGCGCAAGACCACGATGGATTCGCTTGAGACGACCCAGGCCCGCATCGAGGAACTCAACCCGCTTCTGCTTGATCTTGAAAACAAGATTTCGGCAACCACCAACCAGAAAGAGCGCACGACGCTTGAAAGTCCAGCGTTCGGACATGGCGACCGAGTACAATCAGCAGCAGGCAAAAGAGCAGGAACTGCTCGCCGAAAGCCAGACGCTGGAGCGTTACACTTCCATGTTCCAGACCTTTGTCGATTCACTGAACAACCAGATTGCGGCCCAGCAGACGCTGATCAACAAGCTGGAGATTGATACCGAGCAGCGCGTGGTGCTCTACAAGGCGCTGGAAGACTCGCTGAAAACCGCTGCCCAGCAGGATGTTGCCCACAAGATCAACACGCTAGGCAACAAGGTCGATACGGCCGCCGAGGAAACCATGGCCGGGTATTGGCGCTGCGGCGCAGTCACATATCGGCGACCTTTTGGAAATGCATGAAAAGAACATGCTTTCCACCAAGGACATCCAGCGGCGCAAACAGCTTGCCGATGATGCCTTTGCCCGCCGGTTTGAGGAAGTGCTGCGCAAGCACAATTCCGCCGATTACCTGAAAGCGAGTGGGTAACGCGGCGCGAAAGGTCGGCGCTCCATGCCCGTAAAGTCCAAGACCAACACTCCGGTTCAGCGCTATTTCGCAGCGATCAATGCGGCGCTGGACGGGCTCGACAACTATCTGAAAACGGAGGATTCGCCGCTCTACCAGCATGAACTGGTGGGTGCTGTGGTGGCGTCCTATCTCAAGCGGTTGCGCGGCTCGTTCGACAGTTGGGATCACCGGCTTGCCTTTGCCGAGAAGTTTCGTGTCTCCCAATCGGAAAGCGGATTTCCCTCCTTTCAGAATGTTCTTGATCTGGAAAAGGACCGCAAGACCGCGCAATTACGCCTTGCCGAATTGCAGGATGAAGACGAAATCCGCCGGGAAATGGTGGAGTTCATCCTGAAGAAAAAGGCGTTTCCCACAGAATTGCAAAAGACCATGGCCGAGCGGCGCTACCTGCAGACCGTGCAGCAGGGGGCGCATTTTTCACCGCTGGTTCTGCCGCGCACGATCCGTGTTTCGGTCAATCCCAATACGAAGCGGCCCTATTATATCGTCCATTGGGGCGTGTTTGACGGCGCGGCCAATTTGCCGATGATCTACATGCTGGCGGTGGAGGATTCTTCCGACGACATGATCAAGACGCTGGTGACGAAGGACGGCAAGCTCAACAAGGAGGTTGATGTGCCGTTGCCGGTGGACGGGCTTCTCAATCCGCAGCTTGCCAACCGGTTCGATGAGTTTTGCGAAAAGAACTCGGCCTATTCGCTGACGCTTTCGACGATTGCCTCCAGCCTCGACAAGGATTTTGATTATCTCCATCCCAAGCAGTTGCGACGGTTTGTGCTTGGTCCGTTTTATCATGCCGATATTACGGCCCATGGCTCCACTGTCGACAAGATTTTGCAGAAGGTGAAACGCGAAGAAAACCGGTGGCTTTTGACCTGGACGCTGCAGGAGATTTATTCGGTCCATGAAAAGCCTGCCAAATGGGGGCTTTGGGGGGGCGATCCGGCGCGTGAGGAGTTTCATATCAACACCAATGATCTTGATGCCGCGCGGATGGGGGTTTCAGCCTATGAGCGCCATGTGCTGGTGCCCCATGAAGCCTATCAGGCACTTTTTGCCACCGGCGATGCCGATGCCACATTCGAGGACTATCACCGCCATGTGATCCAGGGCGACCAGGTCCTTCTCAACTTCTAATCCAACGGAGCCTGACATGGATGCAGCGCTGACGACCCTACGCGAAGAAGACATTCAAAAGCATTTGCCGACCGCGCAATCGCTGGTGACCAAGACAGCGGTGGTTGAGGCGGCCTCGTCGAAATCAAAGACCGAGCTTGCCGGGACGCGGCGGCGTTTCGTACAGACGGTTTCGACTTCGGGTGCCAAATCCTCACGCAATGTGGAACTGGCGGCGACGCTCAATGCGATTACGCCCGGCGACAACATGCTCTCGGTTGCCCAGCACAATGTCCTGTTCAAGACGCGCAGGGCGATCGCCGTGGCGCTGGCAGTGAGCGATGTTTACGCAAAGCAGACCGGCATGGACGCGTTGCGGGCGAAGAATGCCTCGGCGACGCTGCAGGGCGAAGAGGCCGAGCGCTTTCGCTCGATGCTGGAAGCCTCCGCCTATGTGACGGCGTTTACAGCGGCGGCCTATGTCAAGCAGATGGTGGATGCGACGGGCGAACCGACTGCTGATGTGGAGCCTCCGCATTTTGATTTCTCGACCCCGCAGGATGCGCTCAAGGGCTTTGTTGCATGCCTTGAAGCGGCTGCGGCATCGTCCGCCGATGACAGCGTTCTGCTGGTGCGCATCCGTGAGGCGGCGGAAGCCTGCCTGATGGATCTGCTTGTCGCGCAAGGGCCGCTTCACCGGACTTGCTGCGTTCGAGAACACCCATCTGCAACTCGACAGTGACGGTTTTCAGCTGAACGGTTTTGACGATGTGCCGGGCACCAAGGTCAAGCCGCTGGTGATGACCTTCAAGAAGCCGAACGAGATCATCGGCAACCACATCGCGAAATATCAGGCGATGAAACAGGCCAAGATGCTGATGGCCTATGATTTCGACAAGCAGCTCAATCCGTTTGTGGAACTGGGCGGTTTTGTCTTCACCTTTATCGGCGATGGTGCGCCGGGAACCGGCAAGACGATCCTTATCCAGATGATTGCCGGGATGATCCACGATTACTGCCAGATTGCCGGATACGGGTTTCACTACGAGAATTTCGGCGTGGACCAGATTTCCTCCTATCAGGGAAAGTCCGGCCAGAACTGCAAGCAGTTCGTCGATAATGTCTTGAACCCGCGCACGATCGGTTTCGGCACGGTGGATGATATCGATCAGGTGGCTGCGAAACGTTCGGACGACCGCGCATCTGCCGGCCAGCAGGAAGTGACCGCCGTGCTGATGGAGAGTTTTGCGGGCGCGACAACAGTCGTTCGCGGCAATTGCTCTTTCGGCATGTTCTCGAATTATCCTGAAAACGTCGATGATGCGTTGCGCCAAAGGGCAGGGGCCAGATGGCTGGTGGACGGGCCGCAGACCCGGGACGATTATATCGATATCTTTGTTCTGCTTGCCGGGAAGAACCACAATATACCGCTCGGCGATCATACCCTGTTTGAAGCGCAGATTATCGAAAAGGCGATTTCGGTCGCCTATGAAAATCACTCGAAACCCCAGGAGGAGGGGCTTGAAAAGGTCTATGACCGTTTCATGAAGGAAAACGGCAAGCTGAAATCAATGACGGATGTGGGAACCTATCTCCACATGATCAAACTGGCCGAGCCCCGCTTTACGGGCCGGGCGATCAAGAACATTACCGACGCCATCAAGATGCGGGCGATGGATATCGACCTGCCGGACGAGTGGTTCGAAAAGCCCGAGACCTTCATGCACAAGGCTTATGATGACAAGAAGGCGATGATCGAGGAACTGCGCGGGCCGTTCACCATCGACATGGTGATGCAGGAGATCAACCGCTATGCCGACTCCGAATTTCGCTACACCGACAAATCCGACAATGCGGCCGTCGACGAAATCATCCGCCGCGAGACGGCAGCGCGAAAAGGCGGTGGAGCGCATCAAGGCCATGAAGGATGACGGGCCACTGGGGGGCATGAGGTGAAACGTCTTCTCGAAAACCATCTGATCTTTGGCGGTCTGCTCACCGTTGATGAGCCGCATCTCATCGAGCGCTACAACAAGGCGCTGAAGGGGTTCGGGCTGAAACCGGTGAAGCTCGACAGTTTTTCCATCGACATGACCGGGTTTTCACCGGAAGTTGCCAATGCGCTTGGATGATCAGGAATATCTTGATCCCAACGGCGTCAACCGGCGTTTCATCATCCTGACCCCGGCGCAGGCCGAATTGCCGGTGGTGCATACGCAGTTCTCCAATACCGAAGAACTGATGATGGCGTTTTATGAAAACAACAAGCGAGAGATTTTTGCGATCACCATCAAGGATGTTCTTTACGGCGAGATCGAGGACAGTGTTCTTCAAGTAGATAACCTTGAGGATCTGCTCTCCATCGAGCAGGTGGAGTTCAAGCTTTCGACATCATCCGACCTGCTTGGCAAGACGGCCGAACTGCAGGTGATGATTGAAAAACTGCTGAAGGATCCCGATGCCTGGCAGGACAATGACATGCTCAATGCCATGGTGGATGCGGCGAAAGTCACCGGCGATATCCGCACCAATGAACTGATGCCGAAAGGAAGTGTGTTCCGGCACAACGCGTTCTGGACCGCGCATTTTGGCGGCGTCTACATTTTCAACGACCCGAACCAGATTACCGTGATTGCGGATCCTGAAACCAAGGGATTCCGCAAGTCGCGCCCCTGGGAGGTTTCCTATATCGACATCAACGACCATGCGCTGGTTTACCGGTTTCTGCTGGAAACCCGGCGGGTTGATCCGCCGCGCGGCTCATGGATAGAAAAGTCCGGCCTGCTTGAACAGCGTGCGCGCATGCTGGTGATCGGCATGATGGTGGACCGTGAGCCGGATATTGATCTTGACAAGTTGAACAACCGGATGCTCGACTCCTGGGTGCAGAAGAATGCCAAGCCATTGAGCGGGATGGTGCGTTGCCACTACTGGAATTTACCCGCAAGAAGGCGCAGCAACTGGTCAAACATTGATCTGCATGAAGTGCGCCCGGCACACCGTTTCCTGATTTCGCGCGCCAATCCCAAACATGAAGACTGGTGGCTGACCAACCGGTTGATATCGGAATATCTGCGCTTTGATTTTCTGACCCTGTTCGTTTTCAACAAGCAGGGATTTTACAAAAGCTATGAAAGCTGGCCGGAAAACTATCGCGAATATGTTGTGAATGCGATCCGGGAAGCCTATCTAAAGGACAAGAGCGGGCTAAGGGCGAAGCTGTACGGCTAACGCCATTTACGCCGCGGTGGATATTAAAGGAAAATTGAGATGCTTGATCCGATAGTCGATTTTTTCACGAAGATTTTCTACTGGATCGGTCGTGGTATCGGCAAGATCATTGCCTGGCTGATCTGGCCATTTGTTGCCTTCAGAAACTGGCTGCGCGGCAAGGGCTGGTTCATCAAGATCCCGGTTTTTCTGATCCTGCTGTTTCTGGCTCTTGGTTATCTCTACATGTTTTACATCACCCAATTCTGGGGCAATACCGATCCGAATTACGTGGCGAAATATGATTTTGCGCAGACCTACAAGGCAGCGGGCGAACGTGACGCCGAAGGAAAATGTGCGCCATCCGCGATGGTGCAGGTGTCAGCAGACCTTATTGAGCGCAATGTGGTTGATGATATCTGGGTGCCCTCCAATCCGTTCCACAAGATGGGGCTCTTCTTTATCTGGGACTGGAAGGATACGCCTTCTTTGACAACAAGGCGGCTTTTCAACTGGGCATCAACCAGTCGGTGCGCCGAACGGCGGTCGAACTGGTGGACCGTTTGGGCCGTGTGACGGGGTACTTCTTCCATCAACCAGAATTTGCAGCAGGCTCGCGAATCTGCGAACTATCGCGAAGATGCATGGGTGATGACGCTTTCATGGCCGTTCCTTCAGCCTTCCACGACCGCAAGATTGAAAGAAGCCCGCAAGGAGCTGTTGGCGTTCAATGAGGAACTGACAAGACTGCAAGGCGGATTTTGATACCCGTGCCGACAACCTGCTGCAGTTTCTGGATCGCGTAACGGCCGATATCGGTTCGACTTCAGAGATTCTGCAGCGCCGCATGGAAGATGCGGGTTTTCTGGGATTTGACCGGCGGGCCGATGACCGCTTCTGGTTCGCCTATGGCCAGCTCTATGGCTATCACGGCATCCTGTCGGCGATGGACAGTGACTTCCGGGAAGTGTTTCCAACAACGCAATTTGAATTCGCTCTGGTTGCGAACCGTCTCGCAACTGGACGATGCGCTCAGAACCCGTCCGCCAGTGGTGGTCAATGGAAGCGGCTTCCAGCATCGTGAAATCCCATATGGAATCCATCGGGTTTGATTTGCTGCGGGTCCGGTCCAACCTGGTTGAAATGCGGGATGTGCTGGACCGCTAGAGCTTAGGGAAAACCTCTAGCGCTTTGGCAGTTTATCAAAGCTGGGCATGCCCTCGGGAATGTGATGAAACGGCTGCGCGTCGCAGGTGAAAATTGCCGCACCCGGCAAGCCATAGTCTGACGGATTGTCCAGGGTTCCAGCCTTTATGATTGCCATGTCCATGCCGGGCCTTCGTGTCAGAATGTGTGCCGCAGTTCCGCAGAATTCGCGGGTGACCGGGTTTTCAATATCCGAGCGCTAAAGGTTTTTGGCTCCCCTTGTGTAGGCAAAGTCATCCTGGCACCAGCATGAAAAAGTTGGCCGCCGCCTGAAAGGTACTGGCACTCGCGGCAGTGGCACTGGGATTTGACTTTCGGGTCACTGGTCACCTCATAGCGCAGTGCGCCGCAATAGCATCCGCCTTCAAGTGTCATGATTATCCTCCGGTTTAACGCGATAGCAGTGAAACGGCTGACGAGCCTCTTGGCAAGTATCGTCGGCAAATTCGACCGGAATGATTCGCCAAAAAGTTGCAGTAATTTTCAAATCAATAACCTTGACTGCGAATCAAGTTTGTTGAGCGTTGGCGAACTGCTTTCTGCTTTTCCAACTATTGAAAAGATGCATAAAAACAGTTATTGCTGGTTATTTCTTGGGGCTTGTTCCGTTAACGTTCTGTTTACAAATACAACCTATAGTGTTATTTATTGAACAACAGCGCGGCAAGGGTGTATTACGATGAAGCCACGCGCAAACGAGACACGGCGCGTTGAACCCCCTGCTAATTCCTCAACGCTACGTGTACCTGGCTGCCGGTTCCTCTTTGAGCGGAATTGGAGCCAGGTAAACTCAACGGAAGGCCCGGACCAATCCGCCCGGTCCGGGTCTTCTTTTGATATCGCGATATGTCCCTTCAAATAATTTTGGCTTGCCGGTAAATGTCCGGTTGCGCGATTGTTGAATTGTGGCTAGTTTCCGCTTCATGAACATGAAAACTGCAAACAACTGGTGGTCCTGGGTTCGCTGCTAGCGGCCTTGGACATCTGCGTTTGCATGAAAGTCTGAAAGCCGCTGGTAATCGCCAGGCGGCTTTTTCTTTGTGAATTGAGCGGTCCGGCGGGCAGCAGCCCAAATCAAGCAAGGACCGGGAGAACAAAATGGTTTCTGAACCCATCGAATATATCACCGAGGGCGGCATAACTGTCCGCCGTACCAGCGTTGAAGCGGAATACGCGACCGCGATCAGCAACATGATCGACCGGGTGAATAACCGGCGCGGCGCGGTGCTTTCCTCCAACTATGAATATCCCGGCCGCTATACGCGATGGGATACGGCGATCGTTGATCCGCCGCTCGGGCATTGAAGCCAATGGGCGTTCAGTGGCGATCATCGCCTATAATGAGCGGGGCAAGGTTCTGCTGCCGGCGTTCGAGCAGTGTCTTGCGCGATCATCCTCATGTGATACGGTTTGAAGAAACCGAACATGGTTTCGCAATCGAGGTGAAGGAAGCCGGCCGGATTGCTTCCGAGGAAGAGCGCTCGCGCGCGCCAACGGTGTTTTCGGTGGTGCGGGCGGTCGTCGATCTTTTCCGCAGCAGTGCCGATCCGAGTCTCGGCCTGTTCGGGGCCTTCGGCTATGACCTTGCCTTTCAGTTCGAGGAAATCGAAAAGAAGCTGGAGCGCCCTGATGACAACCGTGATGTGGTTCTCTTCCTGCCCGATGAAATTCTCGTGGTGGATCACCATCAGGCGATTGCCTGGCATGACCGGTATGAATACGCCTTCGACGGCAAGTCGACACGAGGGCCTTTCGCGCGAAACACCTGACGCGCTGTTTGAACCGTCTGACATCGATCCGCCGCGCGGCGATCATCAGCCGGGCGAATATGCAAAGAATGTCATCAAGGCGAAAGAGAAGTTCAAGCGCGGCGATCTGTTCGAGGTGGTTCCCGGCCAGACATTCTACGAGAAGTGCGTCAGCCAGCCGGCCGATATTTCGCGCAAGCTGAAGACGATCAATCCGTCGCCCTATTCGTTTTTCATCAATCTTGGCGACAATGAATACCTGATTGGCGCATCGCCTGAAATGTATGTTCGCGTTGTCGGCAGGCGCGTTGAAACCTGCCCGATTTCCGGAACGATCCGGCGCGGGCAGTGATGCGATTGAAGACAGCGAACAAATCCTCAAACTGCTGAACTCGAAGAAGGACGAATCCGAACTGACCATGTGTTCGGATGTTGACCGCAACGACAAATCCCGGGTGTGCGAACCGGGCAGTGTGCGCGTTATCGGTCGTCGTCAGATCGAAATGTACTCAAAGCTCATTCACACGGTTGACCATATCGAGGGCCGGTTGCGCGACGGGATGGATGCATTTGATGCGTTTCTTTCCCATGCCTGGGCGGTGACAGTTACCGGCGCGCCGAAGCTTTGGGCCATGCGCTATATCGAGCAGACCGAAAAGAGCGCGCGGGCCTGGTATGGCGGGGCGGTTGGCGTTGTCGGCTTTAACGGCGACATGAATACCGGCCTGACGCTTCGCACTGTCCGCCTCAAGGACGGAATTGCCGAAGTTCGGGCCGGGGCAACCCTGCTGTTTGACTCCGATCCCGTGGAAGAGGAAAACGAGACCGAACTGAAGGCCTCCGCCATGCTGTCAGCCATCCGCGAGGCGGGTAAATCGAATGCGGCAACCGACAAGCGCCAAACCGCGAAAGTCGGTGAAGGGGTCAACATTCTTCTGATCGATCATGAGGACAGTTTCGTTCACACGCTGGCGAACTATTTCCGCCAGACGGGTGCAATGGTCACCACTGTGCGTTCGCCGGTTTCCGGTGAGGTCATCGACCAGCACAATCCCGACCTTGTGGTGCTTTCTCCAGGGCCGGGCATGCCATCTGACTTCGACACCAAGGGTACGATCAAAAAGCTCCGGGAGCGCAGTTTGCCAATCTTCGGCGTTTGCCTCGGACTGCAGGCCTTGACCGAAGCGTATGGCGGCCAACTTCGCCAACTTGCGGTGCCGATGCACGGTAAGCCGTCGCGCATCAAGGTGCTTGATCCGGGCACCGTGTTTTCCGGTCTTGGCAAGGATATCACCGTTGGGCGCTATCATTCGATCTTTGCCGATCCGGTCCGTCTTCCCAGAGATTTCAAGATAACGGCCCAGACTGTTGATGGCATTGTCATGGGTATCGAGCATGAGAAAGAACGCGTGGCTGCGGTGCAATTCCATCCCGAGTCGATCATGACACTGGGCGGGGATGCTGGAATGCGCATGATCGAGAATGTTGTTGCGCATCTTCCAAGACGCGGCAACAGCCGAAAGGAAAATGAGCGGCTATAGGAGGCGACCTTGACCACGGATATGAGGCAGATCCGGCGACTGGCTTTCTGGTCAATCCTTGTCAGTCTGTTTGTAATGGGCATCAAGTTCATCGCCTGGTGGCAAACGGGCTCGGTTGCTCTTTATTCGGATGCACTGGAATCGATCATAAATGTGATCGCGTCCTTTGTTGCCTGGCTTGCTATTGGCTATGCCCAGCGCCCGGCTGACGATACGCATCAGTTCGGTCACCAGAAGGCGGAATATTTTTCAGCCGTTGTCGAGGGCATTCTGATTGTCTTTGCAGCGATGATGATTGTTTCCGAGGCAATGGGCGCAATCATGGAGCCGACACTCAAGGGTGCGCCATGGCAGGGTATCATGATCAATATCCTTGCCGGGACGATCAACGGTTTTTGGGCGTTTCTGCTGATTTCTAGGGGGAGAAAAGCGCGCTCGCCTGCACTTGTTGCCGATGGCAACCACATCTTTGCCGATGTGGTGACCTCGGTGGGAGTGGTTGGCGGCCTCTCGCTTGCCTATCTGACCGGCTACCTTGTACTTGATCCCTTGCTGGCGATTGCTGTTGCCATCAATATCCTGTATCAGGGTTACAAGATCATCTCGAGCTCAATCAATGCGCTGATGGATCATGCCTTGCCGGAGGATGAACAGGCTCTTATCCGCCAGACGATTGTTGAGCATTCTCAAGGGGCCATTGAATTTCACGATCTCAAGACGCGCGAGGCCGGCACTGCGAAATTTGCAGAGTTTCACCTCGTCCTTGACGGATCGATGAGCGTCGAACAGTCCCATGGAATTTGTGACCGTATCGAAACTGCGCTGCATGAAGCGAGTCCGGGTATCCGCGTGACGATTCATGTTGAGCCGCACTACAAGAGCAAACCCGGTCAGGGTTATGCCATTTGAGCCGGATAACTGATTAATCTGATTGAATTATTTGCTTGGCGGTACCAGCCATAGATGCCATGCTGGTTGAGGGGCGCAACCAACGCCTTGCACCTGTGATCTGCCGCGGCCCTGCGGGCCATCGTCATTCCCCGGTTCAACGGCACCTACAAACCTATCGGGGGGAACATGACGCCTATCTTCAAATCCGCACTGGCGTGCGGCCTATTGGTACTTTCATCTTCAGTGAACAGTTTTGCCGGTCCGGCGTATTTGCCGGGAATTGCCAGTCAGGAATTGACACTCTTCACAAAGGTTTCCTCCAAACAGCAGTGCCTGCAGCAATGCAGTAATTTCGAAGCAACCTGTCGGGAGGCTGTCCGCATCAATGGCGATGCTGCAGGCTGGGATGGTGACTTGCGCCTTGACGCGTTTATCGCCCAATGCGCACCAAAGATCAGCCAGTGCCAGGAAGCTTGCGGCCCGATCGGTCCCGGTGAATGCAGGATGGATTCAGAGGGAAATGAACTCTGCTCCTAGCCGACTGATTCTGGTTACCCGCCAAGCGGCTCCCGATATATGCGATGGCTCGCGACGACAAGTGGGCCGGTTTTATTTGTTTCCCTGGAAAACATTTTAAATCGGCCCGTCTTAAATCGGCTCGTCGCGTTTTTTTGCAATTTTTGCGAGTGGTCAAATTGACTTTGAAATGAATTGCAATAATTTCGGGGTTTGTGTTGATCTGTGCCCGGGGAGAATCAGATGGAGATCAGACGGCGGGCGAAGGCCCCGGGAAAAATCACATTTTTGGGTTTTGGCGCGGCGCTGCTCTTTCAGATCTCATTGACCCCCTCGGCAAAAGCAGACGAATTTGTTGTTTCCTTCAAAAGCCTTGAAAGCGCATTAAACCCTGAGCGGTTTGCTCCGGCTGTAAGCGTTTTGCCACATAATCCCTACAGCAATATTCTTGCCGGAAAGAAAAGACGCAAGACGACTGACAACAAGCTGGGAAGCTGGCGGAAAACAGTCTCATGGAATGCCATCCGTGTTGACGATGCCGGGCGCGGTGCGGGTGTCACGGTTGCCGTGATGGACGGACTTGCCGATTGTCGGCACAAGGCGTTCAACGATTGCACGGAGTTTACCGATAATGGCGGGACCTACAGGAACAAGGATGATCACGGGACTCTTGTTTCGAGCCTGATTGGCGGCCAGTTCAAGTATGGCATGGCCAGCAATTCCAGTATCCTTTCCTATGGCATTTTTGATGATGCCGGCTATAGGGGAAATGATTACCTGTCGGCTGCCATGAATAGCGCCGCGCTCAATGGCGCTTCGGTAGCCAATTGGTCTTTTGGACCGGACCCCAATTTTGCTCCTGATCTCCTGTTTTTTGATGATGAGGAACTGGATATCGTCAAAAGCCACAACGCCAATATTCTGGTCGTCAAGGCAGCCGGCAATTCAGGCGGTCGGCTGATTTCGATGAACTCATCGTCAATTGCCGACAATGCCTTCACCGATTCGCTGCGCAACCTCATTATTGTCGGCGCCTTGAACCGCAAGGGAAAGGGAATCGCCGCATACAGCAACACTCCCGGTTTTGGATGCATTGAGGGCAGCGATGAGACGGGCTGCACCGACGAGAACCGCTACATGAACTACTTCATTGTTGCGCCCGGATCCGTTTTGGGTGCTGCCCCCCGCAATAAGAAGCAGAAAAACCAGGGCACATCATTTGCCGCGCCGCTGGTATCGGGCGCAGCAGCGCTTATAAAATCCATGTGGAATCATCTCACACCAACCGAAGTGCGTGACATCCTTCTGACGACCGCAAAGGACAAGGGGAAGGAAGGCACCGATGCCGTGTACGGGCGCGGAGTTTTGAACATCAACCGGGCACTCGATCCGATTAGCGGTACGGTCAGCCTATCCTCCGGGAAAACCGTTTCAACGGGCAGGGCTGTACCGTTCACCGCGCTTGCTTCTACTTCGAATTTGGCGAAGAGCGGAGTGAAAATCATCGACAGGTTCCGGCGAGATTTTGACGCTGTCAATGAAACGGCCATTCCACGGATCAACGAACAGGTGATCCCCGCCGGAAACGGCCTTTCCAAATCCTATATCAGCGTGGCTGATCTGGATGGTGACGGCTATACCTTTGACGGGTTCAGTTATGAAGACATGCTGTCTTTGGACATGAACATTGCTGAACCCGGCTTATTCGGATTTCTGGATGGTAATGTGCAGCATTCAAAAGTCGGCTATCTTCCGGACATGCTGGCCCAGCTGAGCATCGGCTCAACCCATTTTGCCTACCGGCTGGGCGATCGCAGTTTCTTTGCGGTCATGGCGGATGAAGACACGGCCAACCCCACCCGGCCAAACATGTTCGGCATGACCCAGGTGAAAAACCATTCACTGGATGCCAGCACTGGCCTGACACTGGCGCTGATTGAGGAAACGGGCCGATTCGGCATTAATTCGATACCGGAATTCGGGTTTGATGATACGACGACCGGCCTGTTTGGGGAGGTCAGCCATTCCGTCCAATTCGACAAGGCGAGGCTGACGGGCACCGTTTCGTCAACCTATTATCCCGAAGGGATCGACAGCGCCCATATTCATTCATCAGGACTTGGCTTTGCTTCCGCCAGCCTGAAAATGAGCTATGCATTTGATCCGCAAGGTCTGATGCGGCTTGAACTGGGTGGAACGACAGGCAACCTGCCATTCGGCGATTTTCAGTCCAACATCGCGGGCCTCAACTCGCTGGACGATGTCTATGCCACCTCACCGAAAGTGTCTGCGGGCCTATCTTACCAGTTCCGTACTGACAGCCATCTTCAGATGGTTGTCGAACAGGCCATGACAGAAACACGCGGAGCGATGTCCTTCAAACTGGCATTTTGATAACGCGGCAGGTGAACCTTTCTGGCCGGACTGCAAATTCGATTTGGCTACGCCAACCGATTTTGCCTCTTGCACTCGGAATTAAATCACACCATACTTGGGACTATGATCATTTTTGACCGAGCCATTTCTGCACCTGCACTCCTTCTAGGCACCCTTCTGCTTAGCGGCGACCGTCAGGCTCGACTTATAAGAGGGCGTCTGGCGGTCGAAATTTCCCGCTTTAGCCCCCTTTCCCTTCACCCTTTTTAACATTACGAGATGCCCTGAACCTTCAGGCGTTCAATTGCGCGCCATAATGCGCTAGAATCATGGAACCGACATGACAAAAGCATAACCGTATGACCGTACAACCGGCGAAGAATGCCTATCGCCAAAGTGCCAGCATGGCAATTGCGGGCGAAAATACCAAGCCTACCAACCAGTGGACTCTGCCGGACCGGCAATGGCCGTCCAAAACCATCACCAAGGCACCGATCTGGTGCTCGGTTGATCTTCGCGACGGCAACCAGGCGCTGATCGACCCGATGGGCCAGGACCGCAAGGAGCGCATGTTCAATCTGCTGCTGGACATGGGCTTCAAGGAAATCGAGATCGGATTTCCGTCTGCCTCGCAAACCGATTTCGATTTCGCCCGCTGGTGCATCGAAAAGGGAAATGTGCCCGATGATGTTTCCCTGCAGGTGCTGGTGCAATGCCGGCCGGAACTGATCACGCGCACCTTTGAGTCGCTTGAAGGAGCGAACAGGCCGATCGTGCATTTTTACAATTCCACGTCCGAACTGCAGCGCCGCGTGGTTTTCGGCATGGACCGTGCCGGGATCAAGCAGATCGCCGTTGATGCGGCGAAGATGATCCGCGACATGGCAGAAAAAGCCGGTGGCGGATATCGTTTCCAGTATTCGCCGGAAAGCTTTACCGGCACCGAACTCGAGTTTCTCGCTGGAAATCTGCAACGCGGTAACGGAAATCATTCAGCCGACTGCTGACAACAAGCTGATCCTGAACCTGCCGGCAACTGTCGAGATGTCGACGCCGAACATTCATGCCGACCAGATCGAGTGGATGAGCCGCAATCTTGACAATCGCGAGAACATCATCCTGTCGCTGCATCCTCATAATGACCGGGGTACCGGAATTGCCGCGACCGAACTGGGCCTGATGGCCGGGGCAGACCGTGTCGAGGGAACGCTGTTTGGCAATGGCGAGCGCACAGGCAATGTTGATCTTGTCACGCTGGCGCTGAACATGTTCACCCAGGGCGTTGATCCGGAACTTGACTGCTCGGACATCGAGCGGATGAAGAAGGTCTATGAGTATTCCAACCAGTTGAAAATTCCCGAACGCCATCCTTATGTGGGTGAACTGGTCTACACCGCCTTTTCCGGCTCGCACCAGGATGCGATCAACAAGGGCATGAAGGCGATCAGAAAAGGCCAACAAGCCGCTCTGGGAAGTGCCGTATCTGCCGATTGACCCGCAGGATGTGGGACGCACCTATGAGGCGATCATCCGCATCAACTCGCAATCGGGCAAGGGCGGGATTGCCTATATTCTGCAGGAGGATTTCGGCATCAACCTGCCGCGCAACCTGCAGGTCGAGTTCCGGGGTGTCATTCAGGATATTACGGATACCGAAGGCAAGGAGCTTTCGCCGGCCAGAATTCATGAGGAATTTCTCAAGACCTATGTCGACCAGCCTGACGGCCGCCTGAAGTTTGTTGACCACACCAGCCGCGCAAATCCTGAAATCAAGGGGAGCAGGATTGTCGAGGCGGAGATCATCGACAATGGTAAAACCCTGCTCATCAGCGGAAGCGGCACCGGGCCAATTGACGGATTTACCGATGCGCTTTCCAAGCATACTGGCATGGCGCTGACGGTGCTGGACTATTCCGAGCACTCGCTCAAACAGGGATCGAATGCCGCTGCAATCTGCTACATGGAGATTGAGGCAGAGGGCGACAAGGTTTTCGGCGTTGGTATCAATACGAATATTGTTGCTGCCTCACTCGAGGCGCTTATCTCGGCGGTCAATCGAAAGCTTTCCCGCTCCTGAATGAAGCAATCTCAAAAATCGGGGAAATCCCGGCCTGTCGGCCGGGGTTTTTCTTTCACAGCTTCATTGACCGATAGAAGGGGCGGGAGTTCTCTTTTTTGCCTAATCTGCTTATGATAACCCATCGAAATGTTTGCACATCCCTATAAAAGGTGAATGTGAAACAGGGACATGTGTGGAAAACAAGTGTGGGGCGCTTTGTTATCCTGAATTGGAGTGCCCGTGGGGGAACTGCTTTCAGAACGCGACAAGCGAGATGCGCTCGAGCGAGTGCTTACCAGCCGGACGTTTGAGAAAACCGGGCGGGCGCGTGATTTGCTCGCCTATATTGTCAACGAGGAAATCTCGGGCAATGCCGATGCCATCAAGGGGTTTTCTATTGCGGTTGATGTCTTTGGCAAGGATGAACGTTTCGACGCTGTCTCTGATCCGCTGGTAAGGGTTCAGGCCGGTCGGCTGCGTGATTACCTCAAACATTACTTCGCTGATGAGGGCGTCGATGATCCGGTCGTCATAGAGGTGCCACGGGGAGGATATCGCCCTGTTTTCACCCGGCGAAAAGGCGCGGGTGAAGGTACGGTCCGCGGGCAGGATGAAAATCGACCGGTGTCACGGCAGCCAACGGGTGCTGTTACAGACGTTGAACCCGGCAGTTCGTTTGGTGCCGGTATCTCCAGTGGTCCAAGTGGCTCAACAGAACCAGGAATGCCCGGGGGGCGTGTCAAATCTTCGCCCGTTGCAAGGCAGATCCGGCTGTTATGGTTTGCCTTGCTATTAGTGGCACTTATTCTGGCTGCGATGATGATCGGTTATTTCTCGGGATTTTTTGAAGACCAACGGGTTACGCAAACCTCGCCGGATTTGCCGAGAATACGGGTCCTGGTTGATGCGAGTTCGCCTGAGGTTATGGGAAGCGCGGAGCGTATTTCGTCCATCATGGCCGGATTCGATACGGTCGCTATCGAGCCTCTCCTGCCGACTGGGCTCAATGACAGCGAGGATGCCAATTGGCACATTCTCGATTATGGGTTGAAGGTAAGCGAACTTTTGCCGGTGGGCTCTGATCAGCCGCCGCGTTTCAAGGCTGAGGTCATACACCTTGCAAGCGGGGACTTGTTGCGCTCGGAGATTTATTCGACGGCGTTCTGGTCAACGCCGGAGCGCGAACTGGTAACGGCCAGCAAGATGAGCGGCCTGTTGTTGCCGGGCAGTGTGATTTATGCCGACATCACGGCACGCGATGCGCAAACCCCATATATCGCCTGTTTCCGGTTGATCCGCGATTATTATGACAACCGGACGGGCGAGACGCACAAGGCGGCCCTTGAATGTTCAAAACAGTTGCAGAGCGTCAACGCTATCGGCGGGATCATGCGCAGCATGTATGGGGCAATTCTTGCCGATGGTTTGGGGCGTGAATATCCTGACACAGAGATGCCAGTTGATCGAGAAGGCGCCATGCGCGAGGCGCTTGATATTGCGTTGAGTGGCGTCGATCTTGCCCCTGCCAGCGCGCGTGCAGCGCGCGAAGTCGGATTTATTCATTCATGGTTGGGTCATGGCGGGAAAATGCTAGAATGGATCGAACGTGCCAACAAGCTCAATCCGTATGATACAAGTATCGCAGCTTCGATGGGCTTCGCGCTTGTGCTGCATGGCCGATACAAAGATGCCGTTCCGGTTCTCTCCATTGCGACAAAGGCAACTACCAGACATCCGACATGGTGGGATTTTTACCTGTCGCTCGCACTGTTGATGGAAGACAGGATAGCCGAGGCCAAAATGGCAGCGGAGCATCTGTCGAATGTCGAGAAAAACCTCTATTATGCCATTTTGAATGCGGCGCTCGCCTTTGAACAGGGTGATCGACACCGGGCGGCTGTCGCCGTTCGGCATATCCGGGAACAGCATCCCGAATTTGCCGCCAATCCCGAATTGCCCTTTACCAAGCGCGGCATGCCGAAGGAAATGGCTGAACGCCTGATCAGAGATCTGCAGGAAAGCGGTTTGTAACAACGCCCAATGCCGACAAATACCGATTCAGCGGCTGAATGCGTGTATTTTTGGTTTTTTCAATAACGGGCTGTAATTCACTCCCTTTTGGTCTATATTTTAAGCTATTGTTAACCATTGGTGCATGGCAGGACGCTAGTGTTTGTCCGACCCAGCCATCATGGAGGGTGAAATGTCCGATATCGAACTCGATGCCAAGAAGATTGAGGAAAAGGTCAGTGATCTGGCCGAAGCCATGAACCGTGTCCGCAACAATCAGGCGGAACGCGACGATGTCGTGGTAGACATGAAACAGGCAAGCCATGCGCGTCTTGAACTGCTTGGCGCAGGACCTGCAACCGGTGTTTGCGGAATTGCCCAAGGACAATGACCAATTTGAATTTGCCCTGACGAACGGTGAAAATTCTCGTCTTTGGGTCGATATGACTTCGTTCGTGCGGATGGGCAGAGACCGCCGGGTTTATGAATTCGTCAAGGATACGCGGATGGGCCGCACCATGCTTGGTGAAACCGATGACCGCGCGCGGATGGCAAAACTGGTGACCAATTACGTCGCCGAACGGGTTTTGGAACGCGAGCGGATGATTGAGGGCGAGTGGGTTGCCATGCGGGATTACAATTTCGGGCTTGATGAAGAAGATGAGGCAGTGGAAACACCGCAGCAATCGCGCGGGCGTTCACTGTTGGGCCTGGTTGGCTGGTTCCTGCTGGGCCTCGCGGGCGGTGCCTCGGCCATGATCGCCTGGGCATGGTTCGGAGATATACCGACATTTCTGCAATAACCCGACTGCAACTACGTTACAGCAACGGATCTGGGCCGGTCTATCGTCAAGACATGCTCCTGATGATGATTTGAACCGGAGCAGCGGTTATTGGTTTCCCGCAATGATCTGGCGGGTCGCCAGTTCAAAATCTTGTCTGCCATTGTGCGTCAGGCTGTGACGCTCCATCGTGATTTGCCATTGCCCGGCGCGGTTTTCGATTTCGAACAAATTAAGTCCGGCAGGTGGTTTCCTGTGCCCCGGCCATTGATAAGCTGCCGGAACGCAGATCACCGGAACAGGCCCGTCGCGCCCCTCAATGCTTTCAAGGGTAGCCAGATGGGTATGACCGTGAAGGATGAGCTCGGCGCCGGACAGGCGAATTGCGCGCAGGAGATTTTTAAGACCGATCAGCCGCTTGTGGCGTGGGGTGGCATCTTGAAAAGCCGCATGATGAATGAGAACAACACGGCACTGGCCTGCGGCACCTTCTTCCTCAAGCAGGCGCGCGAGTTTTTCTCCCTGATCCTTTTTAAAATAGCCGGTGGCAAGAAAGGGAGCTGAAGCGCGGGCCGAATTACAGCCGATGATCGAGACGGGGCCGCGCCGACGCAGGACCGGATAGTCCTTGTCGCTTGCAATCATCCGGCCATCATCTCCGCATATGAATGCTTGCCAGGCTTGCATTGCCCTGTTTCTTGCGCCGCGCACATAGGCATCGTGGTTGCCGAGTACTACCGTCTGATCCTTCGGATCACCAAGTTCCCGCAGCCAGGTGGTTGCGTTGGTGATTTCCTCTGTCAGCCCAAGATTGATCAGGTCGCCTGTGATGGCGGTGTGGTCCGGGTCTAGGCCTTTGAGATAAGCGACCAGATCCCTTGTGATCTCGGGCTGATCAACATTTGTGCGGTTGCGGCGGAAATTCACATAACCGGTTATACGCTTTGAAAACAGATCACGCCGCTTGACCTTTGGCAGTGGGCCGAGGTGAATATCTGAAATGTGAGCGAGACGAAACATGACTACCGCTCTATGGTAAAACAGCAACCGGCTCAAGATAATTGAACGGTATCATATTCTGGTGACTCGGCTGGAGTAGTGATTTGGACGACCGCAGCATTATTCAGGAGGCAAGACCTTGAATCGGCCATTGTCAGATTCCGGCTCGCGCCCGGGCCCCGGAATGCGAACCCGCCTTTTCCATCTGTATTTTCTTTTTCGCAGGCCCATGACACTCGGCGTGAGGGTGATCGTTCCAAATAAAAAGGGCTCGATCCTCCTGGTTCGCCATACCTATGTTCCCGGCTGGCATTTGCCGGGCGGTGGAATTGAAAAGGGTGAAACGGCAAGACAGGCAGCGATCAAGGAACTTGACGAGGAAACCGGAATTCGCGCCCTCGATGATCTGGAAACGCTTGCCGTCTTTGCCAATCGGCGGGCGTCACGGCGTGATCATGTCGTCCTTTTCCTGTGCCAAGAATGGGAAACCGCCCGTGAATTCAAACCGAACAGGGAAATTGCTGAAATCGGCTTTTTCCCGCTGGATGATCTCCCGCTTGGAATTACAGCCCCGACCCGAGCCGGCTGGACGAGGTGTTCGGCGCGCCCGGTTTCCCGATCACTGGTAGGCAAGCTACTCATTATATGTCGGACAGCAGGCAACCATTGGGTCGCGGTACCTGCTTCAGGCGTCCACAAGCCTATCGCGGTCGTGAGGCGCGGTCGTAATCGATCTCCGGTCCGACCGGCACAATGCGGTGGGGGTTGATGGTTTCATGGCTGCCATAATAGTGATGCTTGATATGATGCAGGTCGACCGTCTCGGCAATGCCGGGCATCTGGTAGATGTCCCGCACATAATTTGACAGGTTCGGATAATCTGCGATCCGCTGCCGGTTGCACTTGAAGTGGCCGACATAAACCGGGTCAAACCGGACAAGAGTTGCAAAGAAGCGGATATCGGCCTCGGTGAAGCGCCCGCCGACCAGACAGCGCACTTTTCGAAAGCCGTTCTTCCATCACGTCGAGTGTGTCGAAGAGTTCCTGAAAAGCCGTTTCATACGGTTCGGGCTTTGCTGGCAAAGCCGCATTTGTAAACCCCGTTATTGACGGTGTTGTAGATGCGGTCGTTTACCTCGTCGATTTCCCCGCGAAGCTCCTGCGGATAATAATCCCCTTCGCATGGCGCCGACACTCATCAAAGGCGGAATTGAACATTCGGATGATTTCAGAGGATTCGTTGGAGCAGATAGTTTCGCGCTGCCTTGTCCCACAGTACCGGAACCGTCACCCGCCCAGAAAAATCGGGTTTTGCCCTAGTGTAAATCTGATGCAGCTTGTCTGCGCCGAACAAGTGTGTCCGGAATTGCGCCGTCGCGATCCTTGAATTCCCATCCATGTTCGCCCATGAACCAGTCAACCACGGAAAGGTCGATCATGTCGTCAAGGCCCTTGAGCTTGCGCATGATCAGCGTGCGGTGGGCCCAGGGGCAGGCATAGGAAACATAGAGATGATAGCGGCCTGGTTCCGCCTTGAAGCCGCCTTCACCCGATGGTCCGGCAGAGCCGTCCGGTGTCACCCAGTTGCGAAACTGTGCATCGGTCCGTTTGAACGCGCCTCCCGTTGAACTCGTATCATACCACTGATCGTGCCATTTTCCGTCTACCAGCAAACCCATTTCGATAATCCTTTCTTCGCTTTACACCGTTACATAATGGGGGAGGGTAAAACGTAAACCTTTGGTGTATCGAACAGTGTGTTCAATGGCGATCGCCATCATGAGCCCTATCGGCAGGGATCGCGAATAACGAACCAATTCAAACTTGGCACTTTACGAAATGTTGTGCGCATGATAGCTCACAATCGTTTTTAGATACGGATAGAAGTAAACCTGAATGGTAAAACTGTTACGACGACGAATGCAGGATTGAGCCGGGCTGTTTTGGCCGTGGCTCCCTTGTCGTTGTCTGCGTGTACTGCCTGTTTAGAGGGCTCAACGCGCAGGAAAGTTTCCTACCTTTTTCAGGTTGCAGTCCATGTCGAAGACCGTTTTTGCCCCCGACATTATTATCCGCCACGAAACCCCGCATGATCACGGCATTGTCGAAGCGCTTGGCGCTGCGGCTTTCGGACCGGGACGTTTCAGCCGTGCAGCTTTCCGCCTTCGCGAAGGCGTGAAAAGCGACTCCCTGCTCAGCTTTGTTGCCACGATTGACGGCGAGGTAGTTGGGTCTGTCAAGCAGACCCATATTCTGATTGGCGGCAAGGACGCCCTGGTTCTAGGGCCCCTCATGGTCGCACCAGGAATGCGCAATTACGGTATTGGGCGGGAATTGATGAACCGGACGCTTTTGTCCGCACGCGAAAACGGCCATCGTTTTGTCGTTCTGGTAGGGGATTTCGCCTATTACAAGGTGTTCGGTTTCGAACGCGTTCCACAGGGCAGAATCACCTTTCCGGGGCCTGCGGATCCGGCACGCATTCTTGCCTGCGAACTTGTAAAGGGAGCGGCAGCTGATTACACTGGTGTAACCAAAAGGCGATTTGGCTGCTGAAAGGCCTTTTCAATTGCCTCAGCGGCCTTCTCTTGTCCACATGGCGGCCATGGCCAGCAGCAGGATGGACAGACCAAGAAACCCGATAAACAGGCTGATCCGGTTGATGCCCTTGAGAACGGTTGCGCCGGTATTGTTGAGGCCTATCCAGCCATTGCCATTGGCATTTGCGCCGGGGCGAACGGCAAGGACGCGTGGCATGTCGCCTGCATCGCGCGCAATTCGGCGGACTGAACCGCCGGTTTCCTCTGCTGCAGGGATTAGCAGATCAGGCGTGCTTAGAACCTCCGCATACTCGCGCGGGTTCGGCGGTCCCATGTGAACCAGTGCCGTCAATTCACCGCTGGAAATCTGGTAAAGTCCGATATCGGGATCTTTGATTTCGGCAGTAAAGACGCCGTCACTTTCCGGAACAAGCTCCAGTGTGAATTGCGACCCGTCAGGTTTCCGAACGGTAATGTTTCCGGCGATTGTCCCCAAGGGTTTGCCGGTTGACCACTAGGCGGTCTCCCTCGCGCTCCGCCATCAGGCGTTCCTCTTCCAGCTCCGGCTCCTTCATCAGCCAGTGGGCCATGCGCCGCAGCAACTGCACATGGGGCCCGCCACCCTCAAAACCGCGAGCCCAAAGCCAGGCATGATCCGACAAAAGCAGCGCAACCCGGCCTTCGTCATAGCGCTCAAGAACCAGCAGGGGCTCATTCGAGGCGGTTTCCATGACCACTTCGCCGGTTGCGGTTCTTGACCCCGATCGAACGGAACCAGCGGCTCCAGTCTGGATCGTCGCTCTTGCCATTATCGAGCCCCCTGGTGACGGGATGCCGATTGCCGAGTTCGGAGATTTTCGGTTTGAAGGGTGCTTCGGTGATATTCCGTCAGGCAGGGCGGGCAGAACATCGTCGAGCGGTGTTTGGGCGATGCTGCCTTCCTTGCCGTATTCGGGGCCGGCGGCAAGAAGGACCGCGCCGCCATTGCGGACATAGCGGGCGATGTTGTCGAAATACAGAATTGGCAAGCACGCCGCGGCGCGAGTAGCGGTCAAAGATGATCAGGTCAAACTCGTCGATTTTTTCAACGAACAGTTCGCGGGTCGGGAAAGGCGATGAGCGACAACTGGCTGATCGGTGTGCCGTCCTGTTTTTCAGGCGGGCGCAAAATGGTGAAGTGAACCAGGTCGACGCTGGCATCGGATTTCAGCAGGTTGCGCCAGGTGCGTTCGCCGGCATGGGGTTCGCCCGATACCAGCAGAACACGCAGGTTTTCGCGAATGCCGTTGAGGGTGGAAAAAACACGGTTGTTGGTTTGCGTCAGTTCCTCGGGATGGGCCTCAACCCGCAATTCGATGATGTTCTTTCCGCCATGGCGAACCTCATCGACAAAACTGTAGATTTCACCCGGCAGAACCTCTTCAACGGTAATCAGTTCACCATCGAGATAGATCGACACGGCGACTGCCGAATTGTCGTCGAATCCCTGTTGGAGAACCTGATAGGCGATTTCATAGCCTTCGCCAACAACGCCATAGCGTGGTGCCTCGGTGATGACGATGCGCCGGTCGCGTTCGTTTTCCTCACCGGTTATCAGGGCGTGGATTGGCGCTGATACGCCCAATTGGCCAGTGGTTTCCGGGAGGTCGTGGACCTGACCATCGGTGATCATGACAGCCCCGGCAAGTCGTTCGCCGGGGACATCCTTCAGGCCTGATTGAAGTGCGTTGAAGAGCGCGGTTGAAACATCGGTGGTGGTGGAAATCTGGTCGCCGGCCTCGATTTCGCGGACCTCGAAATTGTCAAGCCTTGCGATCTCCCGCATCAGGGCGGCCTTTGGCCGCCTCGCTCTGTTCTGCCCGCCCGTCAAGACGCTGGCTGCTTGAAGTGTCGGTGACAACCGCAACGATGCTCTTGAGCGCTTCGCGGTCTTCGACCAGAAGGGAGGGATTGAGCAATGCGAGGGTAAGGGCCGCAAAGGCCAAGCAGGCGAAGCCAGCTTCCGCGCAATTGTCTGAACAGGCCAAAAGAACCGGAATTGCCAATCCGGTCAAAACAACGGTTATCAGCCAGAGGGGCAATTCCGGTGCAAAGGCGATGTTATAATCCATGCTATTGCCCCAGCCTTTCCAGAAGGGCAGGAATGTGAACCTGATCTGCCTTGTAGTTGCCGGTGATCGTGTACATGACAATGTTCACCCCCGCGCGGAAGGCGAATTCGCGCTGGGAGCGGATTGGGCGGTACGGTTGGGAAACAGCGAGCGGTTTTCGTTGTCGATTGCCCAGGCGCCGGCAAAATCATTGCTGGTAATCAGATAGCGTCGAGACGCCGTCTCCGGCGCGCGCAGGTCGGTTTGCCGCTTCGTCCGCAGTAGCTATCTGCTCCACCCACAAATCTCCGCCCTGGTAGCGCCCGGGAAAACTGTCGAGAAGGTAGAAAGACTTTGTCAGGACATGGTCTGCGGGAACCGGTTCCAGCGGAGGGATGTCGAGTGAGGAAAGGATCTGCTGCAATTTGATATTGCCGCCACTCCTGAGCATGGTGTTCAGCTGATCTCTGGTATCGAACAGGATGCTGCCACCCTGTTTCATATAGGCATCGACACGGGCCATCGTCTGGTCGCCTGGCGGTGCGGCGCTGTCGTCGATCGGCCAATACAAGAACGGATAGAAGGCCAGTTCATCGGTTGCGATATCAACGCCGACCGGGTCGCCCGGTTCGAGTGCGGTGCGCGAAGCAACGTAGCGCGTGAGGCCAAGCAGTCCGGCTTCGCTGACCCGATCAATTTCACTGTTTCCGGTGATCACATAGGCAAAACGGGTTTTGAGGGTGGCGGAAAAATCGGTCAACTCACCGCTGGCCGTATTGCCTGCACTCTGTGCGTTGACAGGCCCTGTTCCGGCCAAAAGCAGCGAAACGGTGATCATTATGCCGGCAAAGCCTGCAAGGCGTTGCGCTCTTGCAGGACGATATCTGCCTTTCATTGCCCCGGCAAACCAGAGGACGGCAAGGCAATCCAGCAGGAACAACAGGGCTGCAAGCGCAAGAAGCCATGGCTTGAAATCAAGACTGCTGCCACTGGCATAGCGGGAAGCGGTTGCGGAACTGAGTGCGTTTGTATCGAGCGGCTCCAGTGTGTCGCCTTCATTCATCAGGTTGAGTGCCACATAGCCGTCACTTGTTCCGTAAAGGCCGGGAGGGTTTTCAATGTTGGCAACAGGAGTGATTGCCGGTTCGAGAACAAGGGGTTTCACAGCACTTGTTGGCGGCACCAGGCTTCCCCTGCCGTCAAGCACCTGAAGGGCAGGGAGGCGGAGCGCTTCTCCCGCGATGGCATTGGCCCCGCTCGAGCGTGACAGGCTGATCGTACGGCGTAGCATTTCAACAAAGCTGCCAGACAAGGGGAGGTTGGACCAGTTGTTGTCAGAATTGACATGAAACAGCACGATCCAGCCTGCGCCCTTTTGACCAGCGGTCACCAGCGGCGTGCCATCCTCCAGTCGTGCCCAGGTTGCCTCTTCCAGACTGCGCGACTGTACGGCAAGAACCTGGCGCGAGATGGTCACATCGTCCGGACGGTCTAGGCCAAAGAAGGGGGAACCCGGTTCGAAGGAGGCAATCTTCTTGGGAGTTTCCCAGGAAAGGGCGCCGCCGATAAACCGGTCACCCTGAACCAGTTCGACCGGCAGCAGCGGGCTTTCGGGGTTGGCGGCAAGGCGCGGACCCGCAAAGCGGATGAGAAGCCCGCCGTTTTCCACAAACTCGGTGGTTTTCTGAAGCGTTTCCGGTGGTAGTGTGCCGACATCAGCCATAATGATCGCCGAAACATTTTGAGCAATCATCTCGCTGACGGCCAGATCAAGATTGGCAGTGTCTGCATTTCTGATGTCACTGAACGGGGCAAGCGCCCGGTTGATATAATAAAGTGGTGAGAGGAGCGGCTGTGAAATATCGGCGCTCTGGCCGGAGACCAGACCGATAATTCTGCGCCGATTGCTTTCATCCAACAACTGAACGGCACCGGCATGAGGGGCGTTTTCCAGCGCCACCCGAACAATCTGGTTGCGCAATTCAACAGGCTGGTTGAATTCGAACTGCGCGCTGGTTTCACCGGAAGGAAGAATGACCGGCGCGCGGGCCACGGGAAGTCCGTTTTCATCATATCCGACCACGCGCACGGGCAGGGCATCATCAGCTTGTCCGCGGTGAATGGTGCCGGTCATTTTCCCCGGCTCGTTTTCAACAGGGCCGAGGATTGAAAGTTCTGAAAGATCAGGTGTGAAAACACGGACAGGAGCATTGACGGCGTTGAGAGCCTCAATCAGTTCGTCGCTGGCTGTATTTCGGTCCAGACCGTCGGTGAGGAAAAGGATTTCACCGTAATTCGCCGTGCTGATAGTCTCGCGGACCTTTGCCGCGCTTTCGTTGTGATCGGGACGAAGGGGGGTGTTTGAAGCCGCCTCAAGGATAGAGCGTACTGCCTCTGGTGCTTGTGGCTCCGGCATCATGGCGGCCGGATTGCCGGTTTGCAGCAGTGTCACGAGCCTGTTGGCCGCCGTGATTTCGCTAACCACCTCAAGAGCGGTTGATTTCATGTCTTCCCATCCAGGGCCACTGGCCCAGCCATCATCGATGATCATAAGTACCGGACCATTTGCCTTTAACATGGTTTCGCGCGGGATTCCAGACCGGAGCGGCCATTGCGATAATCAGCAGTGCAGCAAGGAGCAGGCGCAACAGTGTCAGCCACCACGGGCTCTTGGCCGGCGTTTCATCATGGGTCCCGAGCTTTTCGAGAATCACGAGCGGTGGGAAAACCTCGCTTTGTGGCTTGGGCGGGGTCAGGCGCAGCAAATACCAGATAATCGGCAGGGCGAGCAAACCCAACAGTACCCAAGGATAGACGAAAGCCAGGGGAAGGCCGAGCATTACATCAACTCCCCGAGAGAGTTTTCGGAAAGATTGATATGCAGGGATTGAAGGGCACCGGAAGCAAGTTTGTCGGTATGATGAAGCGTATGGCTCCAGCCAAGCCGTTTGGCAAAATCTGCAAGCGATCCGGTATGGGCCTCAAACAGGGCTGCATAATCCTCACGAAGGGACTGGGCGGAACCGAAGTTCAGTTTCCTACCGGTTTCGGGATCGCGAAATTCAACCCTGCCGGAATAGGGAAACGCTTCTTCTGCCGGGTCAACGATTTGAACCAGATGGCCGCGAATGTGTTTGTCGGAAAGGTTGGCGAACATGGAATGATGTTCGTCCTCCTCGGCGCGTGTTTCCAGGAAATCGCTGAACAGGATGATTTCCGCATGATCACGGACCACGTCGGTATCAGGAAATTCGGTTTGGGGGCCTGCAATCACAAGTTCATTGGCCAGCCGTTCCGCGGCATGGCGATGTATGATCGGCTTGGATACACCGAGCCAGCCGACCCTCTCGCCGCTGCGGGCAAGGAGTTCTGCCATGGCGAGAGCAAGAACAAGTGCGCGAGACTGCTTGGAAACCATCGCCGTTGACGACTGATACAGCATGGAAGGGCTTTCATCGACCCAAAGCCAGATGGTGTGGGACGCCTGCCATTCGCGATCACGCACGTAAACATGGTCATCACGGGCAGAGCGTCGCCAGTCGATCGCGGCAAAATTTTCACCGGGTACGTAGGGCCGGAACTGCCAGAAGTTTTCGCCCGTACCTCTTCTGCGCCTGCCATGCCATCCGGCGAAAACGTTATTGGCAACACGGTGCGCCTCGACCAGAAGATCGGGCACCAGCGCGGCTCGCGCACGCGATCTGCCCAGCACATCGCCTGCAGATATGGTTTCAACCTGGTGGCCGACCGTCGGACTCATTCATTTGCTCCGCATAGGCGAAGTTATCATGTATCTAGCCAATCTTCTGTTTGATGGAGGCAATGACATCGCGGATCGTGACGCGTTCGGCTCGTGCAGCAAAGGAAAGCTGCATGCGGTGCTGGAGGACTGGCTCCGCCAGGGCAAGCACATCATCAACAGAGGGTGCAAGCCTGCCATCGAGCAGGGCTCTCGCGCGGGCAGTCAGCATAAGCGCCTGACTGGCGCGAGGGCCCGGACCCCAGGAAATATACTGGTTCATCGTATCACCTGACGAGCGGGCTGCCTCATCGGGCGGGCAGACCGGACAAGTTCCAGAATAGCATTGACCACGCTCTCGCCCACCGGAATTCGGCGCACCAGTGCCTGCATTTCCATCAGGCGTTTGGCGGATATCACGGATTTGGCAGTGGCTTCATGTTCGCCGGTGGTTTCAAGAAGAATGCGGCGTTCGGCGTCGAGTTCGGGGTAATGCACGTCGATCTGCATGAGGAAGCGGTCGAGCTGTGCTTCGGGAAGCGGGTAAGTGCCTTCCTGCTCGAGCGGGTTCTGGGTTGCCAGGACATGGAAGGGTGCGGGCAGGTCATGTCGGTGTCCGGCGATTGTCACATGGTATTCCTGCATGGACTGCAGCAGGGCGGCCTGGGTGCGGGGGCTCGCGCGGTTGATTTCGTCAGCCATCAGCAATTGGGTAAAGACCGGCCCCTTGACGAAATGAAAGCTGCGCTTGCCGTCATCGTCCTGCTGCAGGATTTCAGAGCCGAGAATATCCGATGGCATAAGGTCCGGTGTAAACTGGATACGGGCTGCATCGAGGCCAAGAACTGTGCCGAGCGTGTCGACAAGTTTGGTTTTGGCAAGGCCGGGGAGGCCGACAAGTAAGCCGTGACCACCCGACAGTATGGTCACAAGGGAGCGCTCAACGACCAGTTCCTGGCCGAAAATGACCTTTGCCGTCTCTTCCCTTGCCCTGGTGATGTCAGCGACAGCCTTTTCCGCAGCGGCAATAACGGCTTTTTCATCTGCCTTGGTCAGTTTCTTGTCAATATTCTTGTCGATGGCACTCATGGAGCCTCCCTGGAATTTCAGATCGTGCAGCCTGCCCGAAACAAATACGGTGCGGTTAAGATAGGTTGTTTTGGTTTATCATGGTAGGCGTGTTTTGGCGCATTACAATATGCAGCCTTGCTAAAGATGGCGTGAGCGGTATTTTTCTCCCACACAAACTGATTTGTTGCCATTGCGAGCTTTTCCACGCTCAAAAGCCTTTTATCGGTTATCAGAAAGCTGAAACTGGACACAAAGCATGGCGGAAAAAAGAAACAGCGGAAATGAAATGGCAGATTCCCACAGACACGAAGCCGGATTGAGCGGGTTACAGGCGCTTGTCGAACGTGCCGGTGAGAAAAAGCGCGGTCCAGCCCCTGTGGAGAAGTGGAATCCGGAGCACTAGCGGCGAACTCGATATCGTTATAAAGGGCGATGGATCGTGGTTTTACATGGGGTCACGCCATTGCCCGCAAACGGCTTGTTGAGCTGTTTTCAACCGTGTTGCGCAAGGACGAAGACGGCGAAACCTATCTGGTGACACCTGTAGAACAAATCAAAATCACGGTGGAGGATGCCCACTTTATTGCCGTTGAAATGAATGCCAGCGAAAAGAACGGTGAACAGGTTCTGACCTTTCGCACCAATGTCGGGGATGTGGTTGAGGCAGGGCCTGAAAACCCGCTCCGGTTTGAGCGCGCTGAAGGCAATGATGGCATCAAGCCCTATGTGCTGGTTCGTGGCAGGCTGGAAGCGCTCTTGGCAAGGTCGGTCATGTATGAACTGATGTCTCAGGGCGGGGAAATCAGCGTGGATGGCAGAAAGATGTTTGCGCTGCGCAGCAAGGGAGAGGTTTTTCCCGTCATGTCGGCTGATGAACTTCTCGAAGAGGATGCAGGAGAATGAGGGACGGCAATTCCTCGGGAACAGGAATTTGGCGATGACGATTGAAGAACTCGATGCCTTGCTTGAGGGTGAAAGCGCGTTCTCCAAAATGGATGGTGAAGCGTTTCGGACGCTGGCACTGGCAACGCTGTTTGATAATGCCCGGCAGGCGGCGGGTGATTTCCTCATGAACCCTGAATTTCGTGACTGGGTGTTCGAGCGGGCCATCAAGCCAGCGGCTGTGCTCATTCCCGTGGTCAAGCGCGCCGACGAGTTGACCGTACTGATGACCAAACGCACGGAAAAGCTCAATTCCCATTCCGGCCAGATTGCTTTTGCCGGTGGCAAGATCGACAAGACAGACGGCAGCGCGGTTGCCGCCGCCCTGCGTGAGGCAAATGAGGAAATCGGGCTGGACCCGGCTGATGTTGAAGTGCTGGGGACCATGCCGGAATATTTCACGGGTTCAGGCTACCGCATCTCGCCGGTGGTCGCGCTGGTCGAGGATGGCGTGCGGCTGGAAGCCAATCCCGCGGAAGTCGAATACATATTCGAAGTGCCGCTGGCGTTTTTGATGGATGATGACAACCATGTTGTGGGCAGCCGAGAATTTGGCGGCAAGCAGCGCCACTATCTCGAAATGCCGTTTGGAGACCATTACATATGGGGAGTGACGGCGGGGATTATCAGGGTTTTCCATGACCGCTTGAAAGGCAAGGGGCCAGAGCCTGTGCCTATCAATACAGCAGGGATTGATCCTGCGGGGGATCTAGCATCGTGAAGATTGACAAGGCATATGCGACCTGGCTCGAAAATCCCGACCTGCACCGGGTCTTCGACGCGATTGAAGCGGTGGGCGGTGAGGTGCGGGTTGCCGGTGGCGCCGTGCGCAATTCGCTCATGGAGTCTTGCGGTCAGTGATGTCGATCTTTGCACGACGCTGGTGCCCGATGAAACCATCGCTGCGCTGAAGGCGGCAGGGTTGAAGGCAGTGCCAACGGGATATCAGCACGGAACGATCACCGCGGTTACAGGCACCAGCCATTTCGAGATCACTTCACTGCGTGAAGATATTGAAACCAATGGTCGGCATGCAATTGTGCGTTTCGGAACAGACTGGAAACGCGATGCCGAGCGCCGCGATCTGACGATAAACGCGCTTTACTGTGATCGCGATGGCGAGATTTTTGATCCGCTCAGCGGGCTGAAGGATGTTACCGCACGCACTGTGCGCTTCATTGGAGAGGCAGAGGCGCGAATCGAAGAGGATTATCTGCGTATTTTGCGGTTTTTCCGGTTCTTTGCCCAATATGGCTCAGGTCGGCCGGATGCGGACGGGCTGAAGGCATGTGCCCGGCACAAAGCAAAGCTTTCCAGCGTTTCTGTCGAACGTATCTGGCAGGAACTCCACAAGCTGCTCGGGGCGAAAGACCCATCGCGTGCGCTCCTGTGGATGCGGACAACCGGTGTTCTTTCACAGGTCCTGCCGGAAAGCGAGAAATGGGGCATTGATCTCATCCCGGCGCTGATGCGTGCGGAAGCGGCGCATGGCTGGAAACCTGATCAGCTGCTGCGTCTTGAAGCGATTATCCGCCCCGATGGTGAAAATGTTGTGGGGATGGCGCGCCGCTTAAGAATGCCCAATGCCGTACAGGACCGGCTTGCCAATTGGGCGATGGAAGGGCCGGTTGATGCAATGACCGGCGAGACGGATTTCACCGAGCGGCTATATCATGGCAAGCCGCAGGGCATTGCCGACCGGCTAAAGCTTCAAATTGCCTCTGCCTTTGACAAGCAGGATGAGAAACTCGCGAAGGCTCTGGCAAAACTGTTGAAACAGGCGGAGGATTGGCAGCGACCGGTTTTTCCCGTTTCCGGCAAGGACCTGATTGCGGTCGGTTATCAGCCGGGAACGGAAATGGGCGCAAAACTGAAGGCGCTTGAGGCCCGCTGGGTCAAAAGCGGCTTCACGCTGAAGCGTGATGAACTCCTTGGCACCGACAAGAACGCTGATAAAAAAAGCTGAAAACGGATAGCCTGTATCAGGCGGTCTCGGATTTGGTTTCCCTTGTCCGCTCCTTGATCGCCTCAACCATGCTGGGCCGGATGGTCGTCTCATTATGCGCGTTTTTCATGTGCCCGATTGTGCGACGGACCACTTCGCCATCGGTTTCAGCGGTTGTGTGCCAGTCGCAGCCCGGGACGAGCGTTCCACATTCAAAGGTTTTCATCGGTATTACCTCCTTTGTCTTGTGCGATGAACGGGGAGGATAGGTGATGAGTTTGGCAGGAATTTGAAGCGTGGTTTCTGAAAATGTATGGAGGATTTAAACCCAACTCGGCCATTCCAGGCAAATTCGGTGCCGCCGCTTTCGGCCCATAATCGCCTTTCAACGCCATTCCTCAACGCTGTGAAACAATACCTGAAACTGCCATTCTCCGTGATTGCGCGAATCCTTCTTGATATGAAATTCAAATTCGTGAAAGACCTAGCTATTCAAATTCGCAGATCGGAGCTTGGAAGTTCCCTCTCCCAGTCGAAAACCCTCAAGGAGAATAGGGAACATCCGGTCGCAGAATAAGCGGCCAAGGGTTTGTCTCTTCTTCCAGATCAACCTGCACCTCTATGAGTGTTGGCACATCCTCGGCAATTGCCTTTTCCAGAAGCGGCTCCAGCTCCGCAGGCGAAGCAATGCGATGTCCTTTCACGCCGTTCGCTTCGGCAAGTTTCAGATAGTCGATGCCAGGAAGGTCGCTTGCGATCGTTCGACCAGCAAAGTTTGTGATCTGATCTCTTGCGACATTGCCGTAGGCTCGATTGTTAAACACAATCGCTATGACGCCAATTCCATGTTGTGCAGCCGTCGAAAGTTCGGATGCTGCAAACATAAAGCCGCCATCCCCCAACACAGCAACGACAGGCTTGTCGGGACACCCGACCTTTGCTCCAAGAGATGTAGGATAGGCAAATCCCAAATTCCCTTGATAACCTGAGGTGATATAGGTCCGAGGTTCATATACTGGCCATGCGAAATACGATGCGTATCCTATCTGGCACATGTCCTTCACGAGGATTCCATCACGCGGCAGCACCCGTCGGATGACATCGAGGTAGGAGACCTGCGGCTGTATTTCGGTAACAAGCTCCGACGCCCGCTCACGCGCTTCTGCAATACGCTGGAGATTGGCAGAATTAGCGACGTCTTCGAGCGCAAGGGCGTCCCTGATCGCGGAGGCACCAATTGCGGAATCGCAGACGATACCGACATCTGGCTTGAGCCTCAGCATTTCTTCCGGTTCAATATCAATGCGGATTAGTTTTCGTGATGCAGTGATCCTGTCGGACGCATCCATCATTCCACGCCACCGCATGGCCTGCATCTCGCATCTCGATCCAATGCCAATCAAGACATCGGTATCGCGCCATAATTCATAGGCTTCCACCGAATTGACGCTCAGCGGATGATCTGCCGGCACAATGCCGCGTCCGCCGCGGAAAGCGGTAACCGGCGCGCCAAGTAGCTCGGACAACGCGAGGACTTCGGAACGCGCATGTTGGGCACCTGATCCTACCATAATCATTGGGCATTTCGCGTTCTTCAGCAGGGCAACCGCTTCAGCTACTGCAGTTGGATTGGGCGGGCTTTCTTGGGTAAAAAATGCGTTGCCAGCACCGGTAACCGGCGCTTGCTGCGCCATCGTATCCCAGCACATTTCCAATGCAACAGGACCGGGTCGCCCCTTCTTCATTCGATGAAACGCTTCATCGACAAGGCGTCTCGCTGCAGTGGCATTGGGGATGCGTTCGGCCCACTTGATAAAGGAAGCCAGCGTAGCGCGCTGATCAGGGATTTCATGCAAGTGGCCGCGTCCGCGGCCCAGGAAGGCAGAGGGAATCTGGCCTGTAAGCAACAGCAACGGCGCGTTAACAGCGACAGCCGTACAAAGGGCTGCACTGGTGTTCAGTACGCCCGGGACCGGGTACAACCGAGAATACTCCAGGTCGACCTGTTGCCCGTGCATAGCCCATGGCCATATACGCAGTCGTCTGCTCATGCCTTGGCCCAATGACTTTGATCGAAGTCTCGGCGTTCTTCAGCGCATCCATCAACGGGTAAGTTTGGACGCCTGGCAACGCGAAAACCGTATCGACTCCATGCGCTGATATAGCATCAACAATTGCTGCACCACCTGTCATCATTTTTGTCATTGGGTTTTTCTCTATCGTTTTACCAGTGTTTCATTTTCCAAGTGCTGAAACCTAGAAAGCTGCATTCAAGTTAGGCAACTGTTTTTTGCTGGACATTGAGTCGGTCGCCGAAAATTTGACTCCCTGTTCCTCATTTTCAGCTGAGCAAACTATCGCCAAAACAATTTTCTCCTTTTCTCAAAGGTTCCTTGCATGTGACAAACCCAGTGCTGACCACATTTGCTAAGTCGTATCAGCCTCACTCCCGGTTATAGACAGCGCCAAGGAGGGCACCCTGAATCCTCTCGCACCCTCATACACCTCAGTTTAATACTGCTGCGAATGTTGGTTCCACACCGATCTATCCCATAAGTCCGCTAAGTTGACCTTGGAATCGTATGAACGTTGCCCTACTGCGCCTCAAGGCCATCTGACTGTTGGTGGCATGGAGGACAGGATCGAATTCGACATTGCCGCCGGTTTTCAGGCCGAAGATCGTGCCGCGGTCATAGAGCAGATTGAATTCGACATAGCGGCCGCGGCGGATCAGCTGCTCCTCGCGCTGCTCGGGTGTCCATGGCAGGTTCATGTTCTTGCGAACAATGGCGGGGTAGGCAACGTTGAAGGCCTTGCCGACATCCTGGGTGAAGAGGAAATCGGCTTCCCAGCCGCCTTTTTCCGCATCCGAATGGAGGTAATCGTAGAAGATGCCGCCAATGCCGCGCATCTCGTTGCGGTGCTTGAGGAAGAAATAGTCATCACACCATTTCTTGTAGCGCGGATAATCGGCGACCGGGTGGCGTTCGCAGACGAATTTCATTGCCTTGTGAAACAATCTTCGTGTCGTCATGCTCCTGGTTTCTGCGTTCGTCGAGAACGGGTGTCAGATCGGCACCGCCGCCAAACCAGTGGCCGGTGGTCACGACCATGCGCGTGTTCATGTGAACGGCAGGAACATTGGGGTTCCAGGGATGGGCGATGAGGGAAATGCCGGATGCCCAAAAGCGCGGGTCCTCATTTGCGCCGGGTATCTGTTTGCGGAAATCCTCGGCAAATTCGCCGTAAACGGTGGACGTGTGAACACCGACCTTTTCAAACAGGCGACCGTTCATCATCGACATTACGCCGCCGCCGCCCTTGCCCTCATCGCGCTGCCAGGTTGTGGCAACGAATTTGCCGGGGGCATGTTCTGAAAAGGTTCCCGTCAGTTCCTCCTCCAGTTGCTCAAAGCGGGCGCAAATCTGGTCTGCGCAGGGACTGAAACCAGGCTTCTGCTGCTGCTTTTCTTTTCCTCGATGTCTGCAGGAAGGCCCTGGGGCACATTTGGGCGATTATCGGTCATTTTTGCAAACTCCGCACTTATTTGCTTGTTGCCCTGCGATCTTTAACGCCCGCGTGCCCCCCATGTCCAGAGCGGAAGGGTGCCCACAGGTTGGTCGGCCGGGTTGTGCCTGCGTTCAAACTTGACATTTCGCCGTTGTGGTGCGTTGCTTAAGGAAGGCTGCCAATGGAAGACTAGAATGGCTGAGAACAACAATTCGGCGCAGGGCCGCGATGGCCCGGATACGAGCCATCCACGGGATGATGAGCCCGGTGATGCTGCTGCTGAAATGTCAGATGCCAGCCGTGCCTATTGGATCAGGCAGGATCGCGCGCTTAGCCGGGCCAAAACCCGTCACGGCGCGTGGTCCCAAAAGCGTCGTTCGGGGCAGGTCAGCAAAGCTCAGCAAAGCTGGAAGAGAGTGACGTTTTCCCTGCCGCGCGCAAAGGCTCAGGAAAAAGCGCGCGAATTTCTGAAGAAATATCCCAAGGCGGCCTACTGGTCGGAAGTGGAAAGCTGGCGCGAACTGCCTGGCGACATCATCGAATTCACCATGCGAAGACTGCCAACGGCTGATTAAGTTATTTTCCTAATAAATTGCATTGCCTCAAAGCTTCTCCAAGCACCATGGCTGCGCTGACGGCCTGGTTTATCGAGCGTGCTCCTTCCACCATTGGGATGGTCAGGGCTGCATCTGCTTCCTCATGAACATGATCCGGGACGCCAGAGGATTCGCGACCCATTAGGATGATGTCGCTGCCGCGAAACCGGAAGCCGGCGTATGGCAATGCGGCCTTCGTTGTCATGAGGATGATGCGGCTTTCCCGCTTTGCCGCATAGTGCCTGAAGGCTGCATAATTGTCATGGCGGGTAATGGCGGCAAGGTCTGCATAGTCCATGCCTGCGCGTTTGAGGTTGGTATCGTCCGTTCGAAACCTGCCGGTTCAATGATGTGCAGATGGGTGCCCAGACAGGCGGACAGGCGCATCAGTGTTCCGGTGTTTCCGGCGATGTCGGGCTGATAAAGGGCGAGGGCGGGTTTGATTTGCAAAAGTCCTGATTGCTTGTCTCGCCCGTTCATAATCTGACGGCCTTGCAGCGGCAAGACCCTTGAAGGCTACAGATATCTTTCTCCTTGCAGGCAAACTTCAATAAAATTGACTGGCCGCTTTCTTGAAACCGTCGCCAAACAGGCGCAAATAGTGGCGATGTTCAGATTTTTCGAATCCCGGGTAAATCCCTATCCAGCAGAAGAGCCGACCGCGCCGCCCGAAACGCTGTTTGCGTTTTGCTGGCATTATTCCAGACCTGTCTGCGGTCTGGATTGTTGCTCATGTCCGTCCTTCGGCGCCATGCTGGCGGCGGGCGAAGTGATGCTGTTCGGTTTTCTGGGTTCGATCGTCGACTGGCTTGTCGAAAGCCAGCCGCGAGGGCTTTCTGGAGCGTGAATGGCACCGGCTTTGGCTGATGGGCGGGTTCCTGCTGTTCGGACTTCCAGCTGATCTCCCTGCTGCATTCGCTGATCATTCACCAGACCCTGCTTGGCAATTATCCGATGATTGCCCGCTGGCAGATGCACCGATATCTGCTCAAGCAGAGCATGAATTTCTTTGCCAATGAATTTGCCGGCAGGGTTGCGACGAAGGTCATGCAGACCTCGCTTGCAGTTCGCGAAGCGGTGATGAAGATCATGCCGATATCCTGGTCTATGTGGTGGTCTATTTCGTCTCCATGATTGTGATGGTGGCAAGCGCCGACTGTCGGCTGGCTCTTGCCGCTGGTACTGTGGATTGTTCTTTATGTCAGTATCATCACCTATTTTGTGCCGCGGCTGAAAAAGGTCAGCCAGGAGCAGGCTGATGCGCGTTCGATGATGACCGGGCGGATCGTCGACAGCTATACCAATATCAATACGGTCAAACTGTTTTCCCATGCAGGGCGCGAAGTCAATATATGCCCGCGAAAGCATGGACGGGTTTCTGGAGACGGTGCACCGGCAAATGCGGCTGGTGACGCTGTTTCAGTTTCTGATTTACTACAACAATGCTGTTGGTGTGTTTTCTGATTGCGTCGCTGTCCATCTGGCTCTGGCTGGGCGGCGCTGGTCTCGGTTGGGGCGATTGCCGTTGCCGTTGCTCTGGCGCTTCGCCTCAACGGCATGTCCCAATGGATCATGTGGGAAGTGTCGGCGCTGTTTGAAAATATCGGTGTCATTCATGACGGCATGGAGATGATGGCGAAGGAGCGCGAAGTTCGGGATCGTGAAGGCGCCAGGGAACTTGATGTCAGCAAGGGTGAGATTGTCTTTGACGATATCAGCTTCAACTACGGCAAGGATACCGAGGTATCGGACCACATGTATCAACGGGTTGTCTCTTGAGATCAAGTCCGGGCGAAAAGCTGGGGCTTGTTGGCCGTTCGGGTGCGGGCAAGACCACGCTGGTCAATCTGCTGTTGCGGTTTTACGATCTTGAAGGTGGCGCAGATCCGGATTGACGGCACGGACATTGCCGAGTGTGACGCAGGATTCACTGCGCGCGCATATTGGTGTTGTGACGCAGGATACCTCGCTGCTGCACCGCTCGATCCGGGACAATATTGCCTATTCGAGCCCTGATGCCAGCGATGAAGAGATCATCCGGGCAGCCAAACGTGCCAAGGCCTGGGATTTCATCGAAGACGCTTGAAGATCAGAAAGGCCGCAAGGGGCTGGATGCCCATGTGGGTGAACGCGGTGTCAAACTTTCCGGCGGCCAGCGCCAGCGGATTGCGATTTCCCGTGTGTTTTTGAAGGATGCGCCGATCCTTGTTCTGGACGAAGCGACATCGGCGCTCGATTCGGAAGTGGAAGCAGCCATTCAGGAAAGCCTGTTTGAACTGATGGAAGGCAAGACGGTGATCGCCATTGCCCACCGGCTTTCGACCATTGCCTCGCTGGACCGGCTGATCGTGATGAATGAGGGCGAGATCATTGAAAGCGGCAGCCATCAACGAACTGGTTGCCCAAGGCGGGCTCTATGCCGATCTTTGGTCGCGTCAGTCGGGCGGCTTTCATCGGGGTTGATGAAGCAGGTGCCAAGAGTGCGAGCGCGGCTGAGTAATGGCATTGATTGACCGGCTGTTTGCGCCGCTTTTCAAGCGCGCCGAAGATTCGATTGACCCGTTTGCGCGCCAAGCGGATTTCAACCGCCGGACAAGCTTCCTTGCCTATGTCTGGTTTTATGTGAGCCAGACAAAATGGGCATTCGTGCTGATGCTGTGCTTCGGCTTTCTCAATGCCGGAGTGGAGGCGTTGGTCTTCACCTATGTGGGTGAGATCGTTGATATTCTGACCGCATTTGACCCTGAACCGGGAAGGCGGATGGTGCGGCCTTGTTGGAAATTGCCGGGCCGGCCTTCTTGTGGATGGTGCTGGTCGCGCTGGTCGGTCGGATTCTGATTGTACTTGCCATGGGGCGATTGATTGAAGAGCAGGTCCTTGTTCCCAATTTTTTCACCCTGGCGCGCTGGCAGAGCCACAGCCATATCATCCGCCAATCGCTGTCCTTTTTCCAGAATGATCTTGCCGGACGGATTGCGCAAAAGGTTTTCCAGTCCGGCCATGCCCTGGGCGACATGATGATAGCGCTGATCCAGACCATCGGGTTTATCTCCGCCTATGCGATTACCACCTTCGGCCTGCTGATTTCCCTCAATGCGACGCTGGGCGGGTTTGTGGTTGTCTGGGTGGTCGGATTTGTCGCTGCTGGCACGGTTTTTCATTCCGCGCATTCGTGAGCATGGCAAGAAAACCGCAGAAGCTGGTGCTGTTGCGACCGGGCGGCATGGTTGACGGTTACAGCAATATATCACCGTCAAACTGCATGGCGCGACTGCGCGTGAAAATGACTGGATCAAGGAGGGGCTGAAGGGCCAATATGATGCCCTGCGGCTTTTTACCCGGGACCTGACCGGTGTGCGGGTGACGCTGGCGATCCTCAGCAATACTGATGGTCTGTTCTGATTGCCTGGAAGGCCATCGATCTATGGCTCGCATCGGCCGATATCCTTGGGCGAGGTGGCCTTTTCGCTGGCGCTGGTGTTGCGGCTCAGTCTGCTGCTCAATCGGCTGATGGGCATTCTCAACGGATTCTTCCGCAATGTCGGTGTGGTTCAGAACTCCATGGAACTGATCGCACGGCCGCTGGAAATTGAGGATGTAGCCCGGTGCAAAGCCGCTCGTGTTTCGCGAGGGACGGATCGAGATTGATGATATCCGCTTCAACTATGGCAAGAGTGGCGAATCTGTTTGACGGATTGTCCCTGGATATCAAGCCGGGTGAGAGGATTGGCATTGTTGGGCCGTCCGGTGCGGGCAAATCGACCCTGGTCAATCTGCTGCTGCGGTTCTTTGAACTGGAAAGCGGCGCGATCCGCATTGACGGGCAGGATATTTCGCGAGGTGCAACAGGACAGTCTGCGCTCCTGCTTTTCCATGGTGCAGCAGGATACGGCGATGTTTCACCGCTCGGTACGCGAAAATATTGCCCATGGCAGGCCGGATGCCAGTGAATGAAGAGATCATTGCAGCGGCCAGAAAGGCAAAGGCCCATGAATTCATCTGGCGCTGGAAGATGCCAAGGGGCGCAAGGGCTATGAAGCGCAGGGTTGGTGAACGCGGTGTGCAACTGTCCGGCGGCCAGCGCCAGCGCATTGCCATTGCCCGGGTGTTCCTGCGCGATGCGCCGATCCTGATCCTGGATGAGGCAACTTCGCAGCTTGATTCGGGGATTGAAGAGGCGATCAAGGACAATCTCTTCAGGCCTGATGGAGGGCAAAACCGTGATTGCCATTGCCCACCGCCTGTCGACCATTGCCGCGATGGACCGGCTGATTATTATTGATGATGGCAGGATCGTCGAAAGCGGTACCCATTCGGCAATTGCTGAAAAAGAAGGGGCTTTATGCGGGTCTTTGGGACAGGCAGTCGGGCGGTTTTCTGCCTGACGATGGCAATAACCGGTGCATTTGCGTTCTTTTGAAGTGCAAATGGTTAACAGAGCAAACGGACAGTTAACGGCTTTAGCCTGACAACCCGGACAACACAAATGTTTCAACTGCAACACTTGTTGACTTGTATTAAGCGGCATTCGCTGTTTATGCCGCAATGCGGCGTAATGGAGTGGGGAAGTATCGGCTTCCCTGGGTGCGAGCGCTGCAATGCCGTGCGAGAACCGGCACTTTGTCGAAACAACATAGGATCGAGAACAGTTCCCGGCATGGCCGGGTCGGCACTCCATTGCCACGCCCTATCGAAAATACATATGAAAAAATTAGGGGCCTTTAAGGCACGCACGTTTCGTGCTGGCCTGCACTTTCTGCTGTGTCAATTTTTGCCTACAGCCAATTGCAACTTACAAACAAGGCACAAGCCAATCCGGCCCGACTCAGCGCCATCAAGCGCGTTGAAGGACTGCATGAGCGCAAAAACCGAAAAGCCATTCAGGCAATGGTCGGTATCAATCCAGCCACCACGCCATGGTGTGGTGCCGCGGCTGCTTATGCGGTTCGCAAGGCTGGCGGCAAACCCGTCTGCCGGGCACAACAAGGCGGTCAACTGGACCAAGTTCGGCAAAGGCTGTATCTCTCGCGTCCGCCCGAAAGGGCGATATTGTTGTCCTGCGCTTCAAGCGCGGATACCATGTGGGCATGTTTACCAAGAACGGCATTCCGGCAGGCGCGTTGAAGTATGCGGCGGCAACATGTCCAACCGCTTCAAATGCTCGAATTACCGCGCTTCCAGTGTGAAAGCTGTTCGCCGATAAGACCTGTCTGACATTGCTCATTAGTGCAATGGCGGCTGCGATCAGGTGCAGCCTTATCCGGCCTTCTTCGCTTCAGCATTTCCAGTTCCAGCCATTCTTCCTCACTTTTCCAGCTTGGCTCTGGCGCTCGTCAAGGCCTCGGCGAATTTTTCGAATTTTGACCGGCTCTTCGGCTAAAAGCTCCGGGGCTTCGAGGGCTTTTTTCAGTTTTGCAATTTCGCTTTCCAGCTTGGCGATTTCGCCAGGCAGCGTTTCCAGCGCATGTTTCTGCTTGAAAGACAGTTTTGCGTTTGGCCAGTTTCCGGTCGCAGGGCTTCCGCTTGGCGGTCCGTTTCTGGTTTGGTCTTGTCTGCTTGACCGGTTTTTCTCTGCGGATTTTACGCTTTGCCGTCTTGTTTGCCGAACGCCGCTGCCTTCTTTGGGCAACCATGTCCGAATAGCCGCCGGCATATTCCATGCCAGATGCCATCGCCGTCGCTGGCGATCACGCTGGTGCAGACGCGGTCGATAAAATCACGGTCATGGCTGACCAGCAGAACAGTGCCCTGATAGTCGGCCAGAAACTCCTGCAGCAGATCAAGGGTTTCCAGGTCAAGATCGTTGGTCGGCTCGTCAAGGATCAGAAAGTTTGAGGGTGTGCGCAAGCCGCGGGCGAGCATCAGCCGGCCGCGTTCGCCGCCAGACAGCGCATGGATCGGGGTTCTCGCCTGTTCGGGCAGAAACAGGAAATCCTTCATATAAGTCATGACATGCTTGGTCTCACTGCCAATGACGATGGTATCACCGGCGCCGTCGGTCAGGGCATCCTTGAGGGACCATTCCGGTTTCAGCATGTCGCGCTTCTGGTCAATCACCAGTTGCTCAAGGCCGATGCCGAGGCGAATGGTTCCGCTGTCGGGCTGCAATCTTGCCGGTGATCAGATTGACCAGGGTCGTTTTGCCGGCACCGTTGGGGCCGACAATTCCAACCCGGTCACCGCGCATGATGATGGTCGAAAAATTCGTATACAATCGCATCGATCGCCATAAGCTTTCGAGACCTGATCGAGTTTGGCAACCAGCTTGCCGGAAGTGTCGGCTTCAGCCGAGGTCAGTTTCACATCGCCGGTGACTTTTACCTTCGCAGCTTTTCTGCCTGCGCAAATCAGCCAGTTCGCGAACGCGGCGCATGTTGCGCTTTCGGCGGCCGGAAACGCCATGGGTGATCCAGTGTTCCTCGCGAACAATTTTGCTGCCCAGTTTGTGGGAGGCGATTTCCTCTTCTTCGAGAATCTTGTCGCGCCAGTCCTCGAAACGCATCAAAGCCCTGATCGAGATGTCGTGATTTTCCGCGATCCATCCAGGTGGTGCTGCTTGGTCAGATTGGTCAGAAAGCGCCGGTCATGGCTGATCAGCACAATGGCGGAGCGCAGTTGTCTCAATTCACTTTCGAGCCATTCAATCGCGGGCAGATCGAGATGGTTGGTCGGTTCGTCGAGCAGCAGGATGTCAGGTTCGGGCGCCAAGGTTCTTGGCAAGGGCGGCGCGGCGAGTTTCTCCGCCGGAGATTTTTTTTGGGTCTTCATCGCCGCTCATGCCGAGTTCATTCAGCAGGTAACTGGCGCGGTAAGGATCATCGCCCGGCGCCAAGGCCAGCTTCGACATATTCGCAGCACGGTCTTGAATAGCCGCGAAAGATCCGGCTCCTGGGGCAGATAGCGGATGGTTGCGCCTGGCTGCAGGAACCGCTCACCCTTGTCAGCCTCAATCATGCCTGCGGCAATTTTCAACAAGGTGGATTTGCCCGAACCGTTTCGGCCCACCAGACGATATCCGGTCGCGGGGCGATATCTGCAGATCGGCGCCTTCGCAGCAGCGGCGTTCCGCCGAAGGTCAGGTGAGATATCGTTCAAAAAGAGGATGGGGGGTTCCAAGATGATTTCCGACCGGTTTCGTTTGTTCTGCGGACGCATTCGATGCGGTCTCAATGCTGGGTTTCAGGATAGCAAGTCGCAGGTTTTAGGCGAGTCTATTGCATTCAGGGGCTGACTTCAACGCAATTCCTTTGATATTGTCTGCTGAACCGGGAATCAGTGCTAGAAGAAGGCCAGTGAGATGCTGTCGTGCCTGCAAAGCTGTGGGAAGGCCGCGACAAACTGCCATTGCGACCTTCTAATAGCTGGACAAAAGGGCCTCGGGGGGCATAAACAACGCCGCGAAAGGCCGGAATCTGTGCAGCGTAAAGTGCTGTCTTGGACTCTTGGTCAATAATATGAATCTGATACGGGCATGGAGCCATTGGCGGACTGTGCCGGATTTGCGAAAGGACGGGATACCGTGAGCGCAACAGAAACCGAACAGGACCCGAATCGCCGGGATTTTCTTTATCTTGCAACCGGAACTGTTGGCGCAGTGGGCGCTGCGGCTGCCGCATGGCCGTTCATTTCCCAGATGAACCCGAATGCTGCCACCCGCGCGCTGGCGTCGATTGAAGTTGATGTTTCATCTATTGAGCCTGGTCAGGCAATCACTGTCAAATGGCGCGGCAAGCCGGTATTCATCCGCAACCGCACGGACAAGGAAGTTGAGGAAGCCAATGCTGTTGCGCTTGACCGATCTGAAGGATCCTGGCGCTGAGAACGAGAATATTGATGCGAACGGCACCTGCGACCGACGAAAACCGCTCTGCCGGTGAAGGCACGGAGAACTGGATCGTGATGATCGGCTCATGCACCCATCTTGGCTGCGTGCCTGTTGGTACTGGCCGGTGATTTCGGCGGCTGGTTCTGCCCTTGCCATGGTTCGCACTACGATACAGCCGGACGTATCCGCAAAGGTCCTGCACCAAAAAACCTGTTGATTCCGCCATTTGAATTTGTTTCCGATACATCCGTGAAAATCGGCTAACGGAAGCTCAGGGAGAAATTATCATGAGTGCAGGTCATTCCACCTATACGCACCAAAATCAGGCTTCGGCAAATGGCTCGATGCACGCCTGCCACTGCCGCGTCTGGTCTATGACAGCTTTGTTGCTTATCCGGTGCCGCGCAATCTGAACAGCTGGTACACATTTCGGCGGCATTCTTTCGCTGATGCTGATCGTCCAGATCGTGACCGGCATTGTTCTGGCGATGCATTATGCGGCTTCTACTGCGCTTGGCATTCAACTCCGTTGAATCGCATCATGCGCGATGTGAACTATGGCTGGCTGATGCGCCGCCTGCATGCCAATGGCGCTTCAATGTTCTTCATTGCCGTCTATATCCATATTTTCCGCGGCATGTATTACGGCTCCTACAAGCAGCCGCGCGAAGTGCTGTGGATTCTGGGTGTGATCATCTTCCTCCTGATGATGGCAACAGCCTTCATGGGCTATGTTCTGCCATGGGGCCAGATGAGCTTCTGGGGTGCAACCGTTATCACCGGGTTCTTCTCTGCCATTCCGCTTGTCGGCACCTGCATACAGGAATTGCTGCTTGGTGGTTTTGCGGTCGACAATCCGACGCTCAACCGCTTCTTCTCGCTGCACTACCTGCTGCCATTCATGATTGCAGGCGTCGTCGTGCTGCATGTCTGGGCGCTTCATGTGACCGGCCAGACCAACCCGACAGGCGTCGAAGTGAAGAACATGCGCAAGGAAACCGTTCCGTTTACACCCTATGCGACCATCAAAGATGCGCTTCGCGATGGTGATCTTCCTGATCGTGTTCTGCTGGTTCGTGTTCTATCTGCCCGACTATCTTGGTCATCCGGACAACTACATTCCTGCCGATCCGCTGAAAACGCCGGCACATATCGTTCCTGAATGGTACTTCCTGCCGTTCTACGCGATCCTGCGTGCGATCACTTTCAACATCGGAATTCCGTTCACGGACATCGTGCTGATCGACTCCAAGCTTGGCGGTGTTATCGCCATGTTCGGTTCGATTGCGATCCTGTTCGTGCTGCCATGGCTTGACCGCTCGCCGGTTCGCTCTGCGAATTACCGTCCGCTGTATCGCCAGTTTTTCTGGATATTTGCGGTGGTTTGCGTGATCCTGGGATATCTCGGGTCACGTCCGGCCGAAGGCATCTACACAACGCTTGTCGCAGATTTTCACCGCCTACTATTTTGCCCACTTCCTCATCATCCTGCCATGGCTGCTCGCAAGTCGAGAAGCCAAAGGCATTGCCTGCGAGCATTGCCGAGGCGGTCCTTGGTGACAAGGGTGGCAAAGGCAAACGCAACATGCAACCGGCTGAGTAAGCTGAACCATTCCTCCAAAACCGGTTCTAAAGCCGGAAAACGGGATTTGAGAAAATGAAACTGAAAAAGACACTTTCAAAGGCACTGGCCGGTGCACTCGGGTTGGGATTGGCTGTGATGGTTGGCCTGGGGGCTGCCAATGCTGCGAAGAGGGGGCTACCCCGCATTACCCGATCAAGCATCCAAGGCATGTACACTGGAGTTTTGCAGGACCTTTCGGTCACTGGGACATTGGTCAACTGCAGCGCGGTTTCAAGGTTTACCAGTGAAGTCTGTGCTCTGCATGTCACTCGCTTGATCTGGTTGCTTTCCGCAATCTCGAAGCTCTCGGTTATTCCGAAGACCAGGTCAAGACGATTGCGAGCGAATACGAGATCACCGACGGACCGAATGTCGATGGCGAAATGTTTGAGCGTCCAGGCGTTCCCGCTGACCGTTTTCCCGGCGCCTTATGCAAACAGCAATGAGGCTGCTGCGCTGAACAATGGTGCTGCTCCGCCGGACTTCTCATTGCTGGCAAAGGCCCGCGCGCCTGAGCGTGGGTTCCCGACTTTCGTTTTCGACATTTTCACTGCTTATGCCGAAAATGGTCCTGATTACATCTACTCCCTGCTGACCGGCTATCAGGATGCACCGGAGGGCGTTGAAGTTGCTGATGACAGCCATTACAACCCCTATTTCATCGGGGGCAATGCGCTGGCCATGGCCAACCCGCTATCTGATGACATTGTCGACTATGATGACGGATACACCGCAGACAGTCGACCAGTATGCCAAGGATGTCTGCTGCGTTCATGATGTGGGCTGCAGAGCCGCATCTCGTTGAGCGCAAGTCACTTGGCTTCAAGGTCATGATCTTCCTGCTGCTTTTTGCCGGTCTGTTGTATCTGACCAAGAAGAAGATATGGAGCGTCGCTTTATAATGAGGGTTCTTCCACTGGAACTGCAGCGCTTGCTGCTGCCAGCGTCGGCGCTGCCGGTATCATGTCTGTCACCTTGCTCCTGCTTCTGCCAGCGTTGCCCCTGCAAAGGCAAAAAGCTCAACGAAGGCAAGAAGGCTTCTGCAAGCGCAAAGACCTCTTCCAAGTCGGCTGCCGCCAAAGGCCCTGAGCGTCTTTCAAAGCCCAGTGGCAAGGCTGATGATCTGAAAATGATCGCCGGTGTTGGTCCCAAGCTTGAAAAGACGCTCAATGGTCTTGGTTTCTGGCATTTCTCCCAGATTGCCAAATGGAACAAGAGCGATGTGGCCATTGTCGATGATGAACTGTCGTTCAAGGGACGCATTGAGCGTGACGACTGGATCAAACAGGCAAAGGCGTTGGCAAAGGGTGGAAGAGACGAATATGTTCGTGTCTTCGGAAAAGAGCCCCGCTAAACCAATATCAGGGATAAACTGTTTAAGGGCCTTGCATTGCGAGGCCCTTTTCGTTTGTCATGGCGGCATTCATCCGCTCAACCGGCAACCAGGGGAAAGACCGTGGATCGTACACTGCGCCAAACACTCGAAGATTCCATCCGCACGATACCGGATTATCCCAAGAAGGGCGTGATGTTTCGTGACATCACGACCCTTCTCGGCAATGCCCGGGCTTTTCGCCGGTCTGTTGATGAACTGGTTCACCCCTATACCGGAACAGGCGTTCAGAAGGTTGCGGGTGTGGAAGCGCGTGGCTTCATTCTTGGCGGGGCCATGGCACACCAGCTTTCCTGCGGGTTTGTACCGATCCGCAAAAAAGGCAAGCTTCCTCACGATACTGTGCGCATTGCCTACAGCCTGGAATATGGTGTTGACGAGATGGAAATGCACCGTGATGCTGTTCATCCCGAAGAAAGAGTCATTCTGGTTGATGACCTGATTGCCACCGGCGGCACTGCGGAAGGGGCTGTCAAACTGCTGCAGCAGATGGGGGCAAATGTCGTTGCTGCCTGTTTTGTGATTGATCTGCCGGATCTTGGCGGGCGCAAAAAAATCGAGGCGCTTGGCGTCCCGGTTCGCACGCTGATCGAATATGAAGGTGACTGAGGAGGAAGGCAGCAAGATGAGCGCCGGTTGGTTGATTGCTTCTGCGTATGCCAAATACTTTGATGAAGCTACTGCCCGCCAGCTTGGGCATTTGAAGCCTGCAGTGTTTGAGAAGGGGGCGGTTCTCTTCCGGCCGGGCGATGATCCTTCCGGTTTCGTATTGGTACTCTCAGGGCGGGTTGGTGTTTTCCTGACCGGCAGAAATGGCCGGGAAATCCTGCTCTATTCGGTTGAACCCGGCGAAACCTGTGTCCAGACAACGATCGGCTTGCTGGGAAAACGCGCCTACACCGGTGAAGCGATAGCCGAAACGACTGTATCAGCCATCTTGATCCCCAAGACCGTCTTTCAGGACCTGCTGGATTCGTCTTCGCATTTCAGGGAGTTTGTGTTCGCAGCCTTTGGTGACCGGTTGGCGGATGTCACGCAAATGCTGGAACAGGTGGCTTTTATGCCTATCGGCAAGCGCCTTGCCTCAACCCTGCTGGAAAGAGCGGACAAAAGGGGAAAGATCGCAGCAACCCATCAGGAACTGGCAGTGGCCATCGGTTCGTCGCGTGAGGTTGTCAGCAGGCGGCTGGAACAGTTGAAGGCCGAGGGGCTTGTTGAACTGGATCGTGGGCTGATCCGGATTGCCGATCCGGATGGCCTTGCAAAATTCTCTTCCTGAAACAAAACTGCTGATAATCAGGAATAATCGAGTTTGTGTGACGAAGTCACCGACAATTGCTGCGTTCGGGCGTATTTTTTTAATCATCAACTCAAACGAAAGGCAGAAAAATGTTCAAGCAAAATGTTGGCGGTATTGACCGCGTGTTGCGTATTGTTGTCGGCCTCGCATTGCTGGCAGCGTTTTTTCTCTATCCTGATGCTAGCTGGCGTTACTGGGCCCTGATCGGGATTGTCCCGCTCGCGACCGGTTTGTTTGGCACCTGTGCGCTATATTCGCTGATTGGTGTTTCAACCTGCCCGGCAAAAAAAGCCTGATCAGGCAACTGGCTCGGAGCGCCTCAATGTTTCATGGAGACGGCGAAGCGTTCCGGTTCAATACCGGCAAGAGTCGGCTTGTCCATTTAGCGCAACCGTTAAAGGGAGAAGGTGACTAGCGGCTGGTCTTGTAGATTTCCAGCGCCTCAAGTGCAGGGGCAGGCCAACTCGCAAGGTCTGGCCAGTATTTGTGCCCGCTTCCGTCCTGCTGGGCGAGGTAGAGGGTTTGGCCCATTGTATCGACGGCGATAAACGCATCGCCGCTGCCGCAATTGTGCGGAATGCAACCGGATGCCATGATCATCCCTGATTGCAGTGTTTGCGGCTCGGACGCAACGCGCAGTCCTTTTGCATATTGCTCAAGGTTATCCCCCAGCAGTGATGCCGCAGAATTGTATACGGCCTCGTTTCCAAAAAAATCCAGGGGATGTCCGACCGGGTTTGCAGCCAGATCCTGCCAGCCGGTTCCCAGTTCAGGCGTGTAGCTCAGATTTCCCATTGTGCGGATGCCTTCCGGTGCCGACCAGCGCTTCAAAGGTCTGGTCTCGCCGGGGCTGAGATAGGGGACGAACAAAATCCCGTTGTCACTGATTGCCGGTGCGGGCGTATTGCAGCCCTCGGTATAATTCAGGGACTGCAGGGTTGCTTCATCCTCACGCCAAACGATCAGCGTGGATGGCCCACAGGCATTGCCGCCATCGCCCAGATAAAACAGCGCGACGGGCATGCCACTGACCTCTGCGACCCTGTCAAAGCCGGCAAAGAAATTCCTGCCCAGCTCCTGTTCGCCAAAGGAAATGACCTGTTCACCCTCATCGGTTTGGGAAATCGTTATGACTTCCCCGTCAAAATCGACAGTTTCGATTACTTCATCAGCTAGGGCACCAAAAGCGAGCGACGACACAGTCAATAGTGTTGCGAGTGTCGTTTGAATGATTTTTCCCATTTTAACTTTTGTACCTTTTGCTATGCGTTGCGGGCACTACCCAAATTCAGGTTAATGCCGGTTTGCCCTGGCTTGTGGTCATGGCCGGAAAGTGTCCAGAAATAGAACAACGGAACCGCGATATAGGCAAGCAAAACCAGAAACAGAACGATGCGGATGCCGATATTGGCATATCGGCGAAAGAGGACGATTGCGAGCAATACCCCGAGTGCGGCCTCAACAAACCCGAATGTTGCGCCGTGATGGTTCGGGTCCCAGTACGAGACAGGTGACTGGAAGCGCCATTCACTCAGCGGCCAGAAGTGCATGTGTCCGTCATTATGATGCAACAGAAAATCTGTTAGCGAACTGATCAATGCCGCTGCACTGAAAGCAAACACCATTGCTGCGGTGCGAGCCTTTGCGAAGCGAATTCTGAACTGTTCGAAAATGGAAGTCTGGCCGGCTTCCGCGCCCCTGAGCATGGTTAGCGCCGAAATGACCGAAAGACTGCCCCAGAGCAGGAAGTTATGACCGATGGCATTGGCGATCTGCCACCAGTCCTGCCAGTAAAGCTGGCCAAAAATTACATCAAGGGAATAACCCTGCATACGAAGGGCGCCGATAATCGCATACATCGGGAGGTCTGGTATGAACCCTCCCGCAGCTGCTACCCAGGCAAGGCGGGGCACCGGCTTGCCGAACAGAACGGCCCCCATCAACACGTGGGTTTGGGTGTTCATTTGCTAACTTTCCCTGTCTTTGAACGTCGTTAGTTCGAGTTTGCCTTTTCCAGTATGGCGTCCGTATCTTTCATTCCGAAGACCAGCGATGCCCAGTAACTGAACCACTCCGGGGTATCGTTGTCTGGGTCATTGTCGCCCTCATAAATATGGACCGCATTGAGGAGGAACTTGCCGCCGGATTTAAGGGGTATCAGGGCCCGACCGTCAGGATCGGTGCGTGTGGTGGTGTTTTCCAATTCGCCGTCAAATCTGAAAATCCTGATCTGAACATCGGCCATCGGTTCACCTTCCCAGTAAAGGCGGACCGGCAGGCTGGCTCCCTTGTCGAGGGCATAGGGGTTTTTTTCCGCAACCAGTTCAAATTTCATTCCAGTCAGCGAATCTGTCCGGTTGTCCGCATCGGCATCGCCAACCTGTATGAGCGCCTTTGCACAACGGGCATATTTTTCCTCGAACCTGTCGGCGGGGAGACCGCGCTCCGAATGGCGTTCAAGAATGCCCTTGAAGCCCTCATAGGAAACGTATTCCTTGATCTTTTCCTCGTTTCGGAAGGTGATCTTGTCGAATTTTCCCTGATAGGAAACGGTATAAAGTCCAGGTGAAGCAAGTTCTGCATTCAGGGCAGGTGAGTCGCCGTTTCGGCCTGTCACATCCGTCTCTCCGTCGGGGCCGGTGACCTTGAAAAGATCGAAGCGACTTGGGATGTAGGTGTAATTACTGCTCTTGAAGTTCTGGCCGTTTTTCAAATTGCCTGTGATCTTGCCGGGCTGTTCGAGAACATAGCGTTCCGGTTCGACCCAGTATTCATGAGCGGCTGCAAACGTCGCGGAGAGGAGGAAGGAGATGAATGCTGTGGCGAAGTGCTTTGCGAACATGGTGATTTCCCGGTGGCAAAATTTGATAACGAGCTATATCAGATAGAGTGCCAAATGGTAACAAACAGTATTTTTCAGGATAGCCCATGTTTTTGCGCCCGATGACCATTCTGCTTGCCACAATGATGGTTGCATTGACGGCGTTTTTTGCAAGTGTCCCACCCTCATTTGCCCATGAAATCCGCCCCTCAATTGCAGATTTTTCATTTGATGGAAAAGGCGGTTATGAAATTCGAGTCAGAACCAATCTGGAAGCAATGCTGACGGGTATCGGTTCCGAGCATTCCGATACGGATGAGGCTGACAACGCTGATGATTACAATCAGTTGAGAGTGCTGGCACCCAATTCGCTAACGGCCCGTTTCGAGGGGTTCGAACCGCGCTTTCGTGAATTGTTAAAGCTGGTGCTTGGCGGCAATGCGGTTGAGCCGGAGACTGTTCGCGTGGAAGTGCCGCCTGTGGGCGATACGGATCTGGCGAGGGACAGCGTGGTGGTGATCAGCGGCAACCTGCCGACAAATGCATCATCGCTTGTCTGGTCATGGCCGGAAGAATTTGGTGCCAGCGTAATTCGAATGCCTTCGCCTGCCGAAGGAGAGGAAGGGTATTCCGCCTATTTGTCTGCCGGTGAAGTCAGTGAAGCGATTGCCATTGAGGGCGCAGGCCAGCGCGGATTCTGGGAAGTGGTCTGGAACTATATCATAATCGGCTTTACGCATATTCTGCCCAAAGGGCTTGATCACATCCTTTTTGTTGTCGGATTGTTTCTGCTGAGCACCAGATTTTCTGCCCTTTTATGGCAGGTAACGGCCTTTACGCTCGCTCATACAGTGACGCTGGCGCTGGGTGTTCTGGGTTATGTCTCGATTTCCCCGGCTATCGTCGAGCCACTGATTGCCGCCTCAATTGCCTATGTGGCAATTGAGAACATCCTTACAGACAAGCTGCACCGTTGGCGCCCGGTGATCGTTTTCCTGTTCGGGCTGCTGCACGGTCTGGGTTTTGCAGGCGTTCTGGGCGAGATTGGTCTCTCGCAAACCTATTTCGTTACTGGCCTAATTGCCTTTAATGTGGGGGTTGAACTGGGGCAGCTGGCAGTCATTGCAATGTGTTTTCTGGCCGTTGGTTTCTGGTTCGGCAAGAAGCCCTGGTATCGCCGCATGATTGTTATTCCCGCCTCCCTGTTCATCGCCATTATCGCCCTGTGGTGGCTTTATGAACGCACCTTTCTTGCATGATCAGGGCGTATAACTGCACATGGGTTCTGTCGGGCATGGCCCGGGCTGAAGTCTGTCGGTTTCAGAAAGTGATTGTCGCTGGCAGCGTCTTCCTTTCGTTAAGATATTCACCATTGTGACGGCAACTGGAATTAGGGGAAAATACATCATGAAAGTTGGCTTTATCGGACTGGGCAATGCCGGTGGCAAACTCGCCGGGAGCTTGTTGAGAAACGGACATGATCTTACAGTTCGCGATCTAGACAAGACGGCTGCCGAGCCCTTTTTGAAACAGGGAGCCAAATGGGCTGACAGTCCAAGGGAAATGGCCGAGAGCTGTGATCTTGTCATCACCTGCCTGCCTTCACCTGCGGCATGTGCGGCTGTCATGGAGGGTGAGGACGGACTGGTCGAGGGGCTTTCTGCCGGCAAGATATGGGCAGAGATGTCGACCACGGATGAAAGTGAAGTTAAGCGTCTTGGTGCATTGGTGGAGGCCACTGGCGCAACGCCAGTGGAATGCCCTGTGTCGGGTGGCTGCCACCGCGCGGCGACCGGCAATATATCGATTTTTGTTGGCGGTGAACGGGAAGCCTTTGAGCGTATGTTGCCGTTCCTGAAGACCCTTGGCCGCCGCATTTTGCACACCGGCCCATTAGGCACTGCCTCCGTATTGAAAGTGATGACCAACTATCTGGCAACAGCCAACCTGTTGACCATTTGCGAAGCCATGGTCACCATGAAGGCGGCGGGCATCGATATGTCGACCACTTATGAGGCAATGACCATCTCGTCGGGTACCTCCTTTGTGGCAGAAACCGAAGGACAGGTCATTCTCAACGGCAGCCGGGATATCGAGTTCACCATGGACCTTGTCCTCAAGGATATCGGTCTCTTTCAGGCTATTGCCGACAAGCATAATGTTCCGCTGGAAATTTCTCCCCTTATGATCGATATCATGAAGGATGGTCAAAAGCGGTACGGACAGCGTGCCAATTCGGATGACATTATCCGGCGTCTGGAAGAGGCGACCGGGCTTGATATCACGGCGCCAGGTTTTCCCGCACTGATGGTTGATGATGAGCCGGAAGAACCAGGCTATGAGGTTGTGCCGCGCGGACGCAGTTAAACGCGGCTTTGTTGTGGTTTGTCTTGGGAGGCTCTGATGAACCGTTTTGATGAAAGCGCAGCGAGACTGATTGATCTTGAAAAATACCCCATCCACCAGACAGGAACTGCGGAGTTTGGCGCCCTTGTGGATTCGGTGCATCGCAGCTTGCAGCAAGATGGCTGCGCTGTCCTGAAAGGGTTTGTACGGACTGAGACGCTCAAGGGCCTGATCAGCGAGGCTGACAGGGCCTCCGTCAACGCCCATGCTTCGAGAAACCGGACAAATGCCTATTTCTCCAGGGATCGGCCTGATCTGCCGGAAAATCATCCGGTTCGCCGTTTTTTCGATCGTTCGAATGCGTTCATTCCTGCGGACAATTTCGGTCCTGACAGCGGCATTCGCGCGATTTACGAATTTACCCGATTTGCGCCCTTCATCCGCCAATGTCTTGGCGAAGCCGAGGATCGCTTTTTTCGCTATGGCGACCCGCTAGCCGACGTGATCGTCAATATGGCGGATGAGGGCAACGGGTTTCCCTGGCACTTCGATACCAATAATTTTACGGTGACATTGGCGCTGCAAAATGCGGAGGAGGGGGGCGAGTTTGAATATGCTCCCGATATACGAAGGGGCGATGAAAACTTCGAGGAAGTCAGCCGCGTACTGGACCAGAGTTCTCCCCTCGTGAAAACGCTCGTTCTTGAACCTGGTGATCTGCAGATTTTCAAGGGCCGCTACTCGCTTCACCGGGTTGCCCCGTTGAAGGGGTCGGTCCGTCGGTATGTCGCCATCTTCTCCTTCGTCGACCAGCCGGACATGGTTGGAAGTGTTGAGCGCACCATGCAGTTGTACGGGAAGGTTCTTCCTGTTCACTACGAGCGTGAGGGCCGAAGGGCGGACAGCTATATCGACTGATTGGAACCATGTTATGGCGTCGGGTTTGACTGGTTGCGGAGCTGGCGGCACAGGGATGATGGAAGCCGGCAGGGTTGATCATTGTCAATGTTTCTGGTCTTCATGCGCTGATGCAAACAACGGGCGCAGGACAGCAAACCCATGATGCAATTCATTGACGGCATGTCGGCTGCAGACATTTGGGCGATCTCGATCTTTTTTGCGATCTGGCTAGGCTTTGAAATCATCACCGATCATACGGCGCTGCGGTTCAATAGCCTAAGCGGCCTCATGGCTCACAAAAGGCGCGAATGGATGCTGGTTCTTGCCGAACGCGATTTGCGCATTGTCGACACCTCCATTCTGGCAGGATTGCAGCAGGGTACAGCGTTTTTTGCGTCAAGCTGCATTCTGGCGATAGGCGGCTGCTTTGCGCTACTTGGCTCGACTGACCTCGTCTCCGGAATTTATCAGGATTTGCCGCTGGATACGAAGTTCAGCCGTGGCCTGTTCGAGCTCAAGGTGCTCGGCCTTGCGCTGATCTTCATCTATTCGTTTTTCAAGTTCGGCTGGGCCTTCAGGCTTTTCAATTACTGTTCGATCCTGATTGGTGCTGTTTACCAGCCCAAGGATGGCGAACTGGAAGAGCGGCGCAGGCAGGCGCTTCAGGCAGCCGATATGAATATTATTGCCAGCAAGCATTTTACCGCCGGCTTGCGGGGTATATTTTTTGCGCTCGGTTATCTGGGATGGTTTGTCAGCCCATATGTATTTATCGTCACCACTGTGTTTATCGTTCTTGTCCTGACTCGGCGGCAGTATTTTTCGCGGGCAAGAGCAATTCTAATTAATGGCGCGTAGCCGAGGCAAAGTTAGCCGAACAGAAAGTACAATCATGAATGACATTCGGAGTTTCATTGTCACGGCCCGGGAAAGGGGAGTGATTGACGAGGGCATTGAGCAACAACTCAACTCATTGAATGATGAACTGACTTCAGCGCCAACGGACGGGAACAGTGGATTTTTTGCGGAGCTGAATTGCGGAAAATATGCGGCCGACGAACCGAGTTTCGAAGACCGTGAAGCGCCGCGCCTAATTCGCGGTTTTCATGATATTCTCATCACCATCGGCATTGTGATTGCCCTTGGCGGGTTATGGTCTCTTTCGAATGCGATTTTTGTTGTTGTAGCGATCATCGGCCTTGCCGAGCTTTTTGTTCGGAAGCAGCGGCTGGCGCTTCCAGCTTTCACGCTGACCGTCATGTTGTTGCTGGCGGTTGGTTCGATTTTTTCCTATGACTTAGGCAATGAATACAAGGCAGGAATCTTATTTTTCGTGGCGCAGCTTGTTGCCCTCGCAGCGTTTTACTGGCGTTATCGCGTTCCCGTTGCTCTTGCCGGTCTGATCTGGTTCGGTTTTGGTCTCGTCTTCGTGCTGGCTCTTGCCCTTTTTAGTGACGGACGCAACCTGGATGGCATGGCAAGGCTCTATCCCCGCCTGGTTGGCCTGTTGGGGCTGGTGTTGACGCTTGGGATGTTTTTTGTGGGCATGCGCTTTGACATGAAAGACCGGCTCCGCAAGACACGCCGGTCCGATGTCGCCTTCTGGCTGCATCTTGCGACGGCACCCTTGCTGCTTTATTCAATGTTTTTCATTTTGTTTGGCGACAACGGCTTCTGGTGGTCCGGTACACCTTCAATCAGCGAGGCCATGACCGCCATCGGCTTGGTGACGCTGATGGTGCTGGTGGGCATCATAATAGACCGCAGGGCCTTCGTGACTTCCGGCCTTATCTCGCTGGGGGCGGCGCTGGCGATTATCACCCGCGAAACAGGTCTGGATGTTTCCAGCGTCTCTGCCTTCGCTTTCATGGCGGTTGGTATTATTGTCCTGCTGCTCGGATCTGGCTGGCAGACCCTGCGCGGGTTTATTCTCGCAGGTCTGCCGGAAGGAATAACCGGGAAAGTTCCGCCTGTTCAGAATTGAGCGGGCCATCACGTATTGAACTTGAACAGCATCACGTCTCCGTCCTGAACGACATATTCCTTGCCTTCGTCGCGGGCCTTGCCGGCTTCCTTGGCAGCTACTTCGCCGCCGAGGGTGACGTAGTCATTATACGCGATGGTCTGGGCGCGGATGAAGCCGCGTTCGAAATCCGAGTGAATAACGCCCGCTGCCTGTGGAGCCTTTGCTCCCTTGTGAACCGTCCATGCCCTTGTCTCTTTTGGCCCGGCGGTAAAATAGGTGATGAGGTCGAGCAGTTTGTATCCGGCGGCAATCAGCCGGTCGAGGCCGGATTCCGTGAGGCCGTTCATTTCCAGATAGTCGGGTTGCTCGGCTTCTGGAAGCTGGGCGATTTCCTCTTCGATCTGTGCGGAAATGACGACAGCCTCTGCGCCCTGATCTGCGGCCATTTTGGCAACGGCCTCGGAATGGGCATTGCCTGAAGCAGCATCCCCTTCAGCGACGTTGCAGACATACAGGACGGGCTTTGAGGTGAGCAGGTTGAGGCCCTGAAGAATTTTCAGATCTTCGGCGGCGATTCCGTCCAGCAAAATGCGTGCCGGCTTGCCATCATGAAGCAGTTTCAGTGAGGCTTCCATCATCGGGAGTACAGTGAGGGCTTCCTTGTCCTTTGCGGATGCGCGCTTGCGCATCTGGTCTGTTCGGCGCTCGAGCGATTCCAGATCAGCCAGCATCAGTTCTGTTTCGATGGTTTCAGCATCGGCGACGGGGTCAATCTTGCCTTCCACATGGGTGATGTCGTCATCCTCGAAACAGCGCAACACATGCACGATGGCATCAACCTCGCGAATATTGGCAAGGAACTGGTTGCCGAGGCCTTCCCCTTTGGAAGCGCCGCGCACAAGGCCGGCGATATCAACAAAGGAGATACGGGTCGGAATGATTTCCTTCGAACCTGCAATGGCCGCAATTTTCTTCATGCGCTCATCGGGTACCGCTACCTCGCCAGTGTTCGGCTCAATGGTGCAAAACGGATAATTGGCAGCCTGCGCGGCTGCCGTTTTCGTCAGCGCATTGAAAAGGGTGGATTTGCCCACATTCGGCAGGCCCACAATTCCGCATTTAAAACCCATATTGGTTGCTTTCTAATGTTCTGAATCAGATTCAGGGGCAATTGGTTAGTCTTTGTTTCCAAACAGCTTTTTCAGCATGTCTGCCATTTTGTTTGCTTGCGCAGTGCTTTGGGGTCCAGTCTTTGGCGGCTCAAGCCCGGGCACGTTCTTCCGTGCCTGATGAATATGGCTTTGAGCCTTTGGTGCCGGTTTCCTGTTAGGCGACTGGTTCCCTGCCTTTGGGGGCTTGTCTCCCAGCGCCAGGGCGATCTTGTTCATCAATCCGCTGTCGTCTGCCTTTGCCAGCATGCACGCCTCTTCGGCAATTGTCTCCAACAGCAGGTCCAGCCATTCGTGGTCGGCTTTGGCGAAGTCTCCCAAGACGTGACCGGTGACGCGCTCCTTTGATCCTGGATGGCCGATGCCCAGACGCATCCGTCGGTAGTCCTTGCCGCAATGGGCATCGATGGACTTGATGCCGTTATGACCCCCGGAGCCGCCGCCAATCTTGATGCGTGCCTTGCCGGGGGCAAGGTCAAGTTCGTCATAAAGAACGGTGATATCAGCCGGTGTCAGCTTGTAGAAGCGCATTGCCTCGCTCACGCTTTCTCCCGAAAGGTTCATCATGGTTTGCGGTTTTACGAGCAGAACCTTCTCGCCACAGATGTCACCATCGGCGATCTCGGCCTTAAATTTTTTTCGCCAGGGGGAAAAATTATGGCGGCGGAATATCGCATCCACCGCCATAAAACCGATATTGTGGCGATGACCGGCATACTTGGCCCCTGGATTTCCAAGCCCTACGATCATGCGCATGGCAGGCCCTCCTTGTCAGAGCATCCGGTCATAAGCCAAAGGCCGGGGATTACTCCCCGCCTTCTTCGCTTTCCTGGCCAACGACTTCAACTTCATCAGCTGCCGGTGCTTCGCTATCATCCTCATCTGCAGCAGCAGATACGGTTGGCGGTGCAATGGAGCACATGGTTGGGTCGCGGTCTGTAACGGTCAGCTCAACGCCGTCCGGCAGTTTGATTGCGGAGGCGTGTACCACGTCTTCGATTTCAAGACCGGCAAGATCAACGTCAAATGATTCTGGAATTGCATCCGCACGGCAGGATACTTCCAGCGTGTGGCGAACAACGTTGAGTACGCCGCCCTTCTTGATACCGGGGCAGGTGTCTTCATTGATGTAATGAACCGGAATTTCAACGGTAACCTTGGTGTTCTTGCCGATGCGAAGGAAATCCACATGGGTAAAGAAGTCACGAACAGGTTCGCGCTGGAAAGCCTTTGGCAGAACCTTGTGGCTCTTGCCGTCAACATCGACTTCCAGAACGGTATTCATGAAACCGCCGGCATTAATCAGCAGGGACAGTTCCTTGTAGGGAACCGCGATGGACAGGGGATCCTTGTTGTCGCCATAAATGACGGCAGGCACCATTGAATTGCGGCGAAGTTCACGAGCGGCCCCCTTGCCGGTCCGTTCACGCGCCTGTGCCTTGAGCTCGATAGAGTCGCTCATGGGTATTCCTTTCGCGTAATAATGAGGGCTTTTCGATTGCCTTGCGGCATTCGAAAATTGCTGCTTTTTGCAAATTGCATTGCGTTGAAAACAACAAACCCGCGCTGCCTCCAAGGGTGTCTGCACGGGCGAGAGGTGTATAGGGGAAAAGACAAGGCTGCGCAAGCGTTGCAAAGGGCTAAAATTCCGACCGTTTATCGGCTTAAAAACTGCCTGAAAACAGCTCTTAATCGCTGAATACTTTGAGCTTTCTTTCGGGTGCCGTGTAGGCCCTCAGAATGGAGAGTGCCTCGTCTTCGGAAAGAAGCGAGCGGGCGACCATTGGCCAGTCACCCGCGCTGGAGGCCTTGACCGCCCGTACAGTGCCGCTGGTCAGTGTTACATTGGCTGTTTCAAAGCCCAAATAGGCCATAACGGCGATGCGATGCTGCCCGTCCTTTACATAAAATGCCCAGTCGCCATTGTCATCAATGATGAAGTGTCCCGCCGGTGGTTCGTTGTTTTCCTTGTAGCCGTGTTTTTCAAAGGAACTGCGCAAGCGGTCCAGATGGCTTGCTTCAAGTGCAATTTTTTCAGGACTGACCGGCCCGTGATGCTGATGTCCGTGGGAAGCGGAAAGCCCTTTTTCAGAAGGTACCTTCCTGTCGAAATCGCCATTGTTATAGAGTATCCAAGGCAACCCTTTCAGTGGCACTTGCGGCCTTCCGGCGGCTGGCAGGAAGTGCTTTTCCAGGATGTCCACCGGTTGGTGACGCTCATAAAATTCCTCAAGCGCTGAAATTCCGTCACGCAGATAGCGAACAAAGTGATTTTCCTGTGGATTGAAGTGCAGCCCGCCGGCATAACGCATGTTTTCAAGCGGCACCGTGATCAGCGGTGTGCCGGGGATGAAGGCAAATTCGCCCGGGCCGTTTTCCCCGATGACAAAAGGCTTGCCTTCGGCGGTCAGCATCAGTTTTTCCGGGCGACCCTTGCGTTTGTGCCTTGGAACGAAAAGCTTTACCAGAAAGGGCGGGGTGATATCGGACCCGATCGAACGCGCGGCCTTTTTCAACCGCAGCAGCGCATATTGGCGCTTGCGTCTGGCGGCGTCATTTCTGGCGGCAATGTCAGCCTGGCTTGTTTCAGGTTGGCTTGAATGGTCATTTTTATCCGACATGGAAATCGCTTTTCTCACTGAAAGTCCTGCCATGTTTGGCACAAAAGTGCCGCGATTTGCTAGTGGCGTTGGATGATCGGAATGCTGTTGCCTTTTTGATTTCGAGCTCGTATCAAAAACTCAGGGGAAAGGCGACTCCCCGTTTCAGGGTTCTGCCCCAAGTTCGCCTTCGCTTGATCGTGCGCGAAGGAGATAGGGATGACTGCAGAGCAAAACCATTATTCCATTACGCCAGTGAGGCTAAATCAATCCACCGGGAAGCGTTTCCTAGTCGATGTGCGCAAACTGCCGGCGCGTCAGGACTCGGGACTGGAAATTCCCTGTTCCATTTATCGCCATCCGTTCGATGCTTTTAACTGGGCAAAGGAGTTCACAGGCAGATCGGCCGTGGTTTACTGTGTCCACGGACATGAAATCAGTCAGAGTGTCGCCGGTTTTCTTCGAGATCAAGGTGTCGAGGCGGTCTATCTTGAAGGCGGATTTGAAGCGTGGCGTGTGTTGGGATTCAGTGTGTGGGCGATAGGGGCGAGGCAGAATGACTGAAGCGGATACATTGAAAAACACACCCCCACTTGGGGAAGTGACTTCGACCTTCGCGAAAATAGGGGTCCTCTCCTTTGGGGGGCCTGCTGGACAGATAGCGCTGATGCATCGGCTGATTGTTGATGAAAAGAAGTGGTTGGATGAAAAGCGGTTTTTGCATGCGCTGAATTTCTGCATGTTTTTGCCGGGGCCAGAAGCCATGCAGCTTGCGACTTATTGCGGCTGGCTGCTAAACGGTGTGAAGGGAGGGTTGATTGCAGGCACGCTTTTCGTTCTGCCGGGCCTTTTGGTCATTCTGGCCCTCTCCACGCTTTATGTGACGCTTGGTGATCTGCCCCTCGTTTCAGGATTGCTCTTTGGCCTGAAGGCGGCCGTCCTGGTGGTTGTGGTGCAGGCACTGGTCAAGGTGTCGAAACGGGCCCTGCTCGCCTGGCCTGGCTATACGCTGGCCATTGCGGGATTTCTCGCCCTTGCATTTTTCAACCTGCCATTTCCGCTGGTCATTCTGGCTGCGGGCGTAACCGGTTTCTGTTTCCCCGAATTATTTGTCAGGGAAACACAGACGGTCATCCATACGCCGGTCGAACGCCCGCTTCATCACGTTGCAAAAGTGGCGGCATGGGGCATGATTTTTTGGGCTTTGCCGCTTTTGATGTTATTAGTGTTTTTGGGGCGTCATTCTGTTTTTTATCAAGAGGCGCTGTTCTTTTCCAAGGCTGCGCTCGTCACCTTTGGCGGCGCCTATGCGGTTCTGGCGTATGTTGCCCAGCAGGCAGTAGAGGTTTTTTCGTGGTTGAAGCCCGATGAAATGCTCACCGGTTTAGGCCTTGCGGAAACCACGCCGGGGCCACTCGTGCTGGTGCTGGTGTTTGTCGGCTTTATGGGGGCATTTCGTGATGCCGGTCTTCTTGAGCCGGTCATTGCCGGAATCCTTGGCGGGCTGGTCACGGTATGGGTCACTTTCGTACCCTGTTTTATATGGATTTTTCTGGGAGCACCGTTTGTCGAGACGCTTCGCGGCAATACGAAACTGTCGGGTTCCCTTGCAGCAATCACGGCTGCGGTAGTAGGCGTCATCGCCAATTTGGCCTTCTGGTTTGCCATTCACGTTCTGTTTCTGCAGGTCCGCCAAGTCCGTCTTGGGCCATTTTCCATTGACTGGCCACTCACTTACTCGCTTGATCCAGGTGCGCTGATCATTGCTGTTTTATCAGGGCTGCTGCTGTGGCGCGGTGCCAATCTGCTTTGGGTGCTGGCTGTCGCCGCGATTACCGGGGCAGGTTTGCGACTGTTTTTCTAATCAAAGACACTTCCGAAAACAGTCTTACTGCTGTGTTTCGCCCTGTTCAGGATCTGCATCTTCCATCGTGCCGCCATCCACCGGACGTAGCTCCATACGGGTAATGCCGACAGCGATGTTGATACCCTGCTGACGGCTGACCTTTATTGGTTGCAATGCGAAATTTTCTGAAAGGCCACCGATAAGGACACTGGCACCAAGTCCAACAGACAGGCTGGCAGATGCGGAAGCTCCGGCATAGTTTCCGCCCAGGGAGCCGGGCTCATAAAAGCTCCTTTTGGGAACAAAGACCGACCATTTGAGCAGCGCTTCTTCGGTAAACCCTATGTCAACGCCATATTTTTTCAGTTCGCCGATATAGTTTTCCAGAGCCTCGTCATTAGGGCCATAAAGCGTGCAACTGATATCCTTGCTGGAGCCCAGAACAAATCCGGTGCCGGGAGCAACAAAACATTCGAGTTCACCGATCTTTGTGCTGTTCTGTGCCCAGGCAGTCCCAACCGCAGACAGCGCGATTGAGGCAAATGCCAAAAGGATTTTCAGTGAGTCGTGCAAGATTGCCGCCTTTTGATCTGATACACTGGGACGTCGCTTCGCTAATTCACCTGAATTGCGTCAGCACAAAGGCATTTGAGATGAAACGCCAGTTGTCAATCAAACAGGCTGGAGACGGATTTTTCAAGTGCCGTCCGCTGAATGGCTTCGCCAACCAGTTCGGCAACCGATACAACACGTATGTTGTGGGCAGTTTCAATCGCGGCAGTGGGTTCGATGGAATCGGTGATTACCAGTTCCTTGAGTTTGGAAGAGGTGATGCGCGAAACCGCGCCGCCTGACAAGACGCCATGGGTGATATAAGCGGTGACGCTCGTCGCTCCCTTGGCCAGCAGGGCATCTGCCGCGTTGCACAAGGTGCCGCCTGAAATCGATAATATCATCGATCAAAAGGCAATCCTTGCCGGTAACATCCCCAATCACATTCATCACTTCGGATTCGCCGGGACGGTCGCGCCTTTTGTCAACGATGGCAAGGAGCGAGTCGGTGCGTTTTGCCAGCGCCCTTGCGCGGACGACACCGCCGACATCAGGAGAGACGACCATGATGTTTTCGAGCGCGTAATTTTCCTTTACGTCGCGTGCCAGAACCGGCACGGCGAAGAGGTTGTCTGTCGGAATGTCGAAAAAGCCCTGGATCTGGGCTGCATGAAGGTCAAGCGTCAGCACACGGTCGGCCCCGGCTGTCGTTATCATGTTGGCAACCACCTTGGCGGAAATCGGTGTGCGCGGGCCTGGCTTGCGGTCCTGACGGGCATAGCCGAAGTAGGGCAGGACAGCAGTGATCCGTTTGGCTGAAGCACGACGCAATGCGTCGATCATGATCAGCAGTTCCATCAGGTTGTCATTGGCCGGATAGGAAGTGGATTGCAATATGAAGCAATCCTCGCCGCGCACATTTTCAAGGATCTCGACAAAGACCTCCTGATCCGCAAAGCGCCTGACATTGGCCTTGCCAAGCTGGATGTCGAGATAGTTGCAGATTAGGCCGGCAAGTTGACGGTTGGAATTGCCTGCAAATAATTTCATGAATTCGTCGCCTGAATGTCATGGCGGGGTTCAAGTCGCCGCGATGATGCTGCGCTTGCGACCCTGCGGTCCATCGTTGGCCAATCCTATAAGGGAACGGGTCAACCGCTTCAATGACTGATGCGCCGAAAACGGCAATTACCTGTAGAAAACACCGTAAATAAGATTAGAGGTTAACGGCTCTCCAACCAGGTCTTGAGTTGTGCCATGGTATTGTCTGCTACCCGATTGAGCATTTGGGGGGTAACAGCGTTCCATGGATCAGCCGATTTGCCGGCAGCCTGTTCCTGTCCGTTAATTCGGTAAACACGCTTGTTGTTGCGATCAAGCACATCCCAAACATAGACCAGCAAGGTTCCCGAACCGTCTTCCAGAGCGGAAAAATAACCCTTTACCTGATACTGGGCACCTTGCTGAACGGAAGCAACAACCGGGACACCCTTGGATTGGGCGGAACTGCGAATGGAGCGAGCGAGACTTGTAACCGCTGTCTGGGGTGCATTGGACACAGGCAGGAAAGCGACAGCCTTGTCCGGGGGCAGGCCGGCAATTTGGGTCTGACCGGGTTCGCCGGTCGGTCCATCGCCAACAGTGACATCAGGGTTGAGGTTTGCCTGTCCACCGGATGGCGCGGTGGCGGTCTGGTTGTTAAGCGGCTGGTTTGGTTGCGGGCGCGCGGCACTTTCGAGACCGTCACTCAACGAACCTGAATTACAAGCTGACAAAACTGCCATCGAAAGCAGAAGCAACACCGGAATCAAAAGAGATTTCAGTCCGATTGTCCGTTCCGCATACTTGCCGCCTTGCCGCATCATAGTCCCTCGCTTCGGGCTGCCCCCGTGACGTTTACCGTTTGTCTCATATCCGCAGTTGCCGCCTCTGCGTGAATCAGTCTGTATTTGACCGCATTATTAATGCCGCTAACAGCGGATCAGGTCAATTTCATGGCGAGTCAAGGATTTGGGGCCCTTGGGGCGAGTGAGGTAGCTTTGACCCAGCGTCATGGCAGTCCCGCTATCGCTGTCCATGATTATCATGTGCAGAAAAAGTACCATGTTTGGTTCAATCATGGTTTTGTTTCCCTCGTAGATTTGTGGCGGGTCCATCCAACAAGGCGCAAAGGAAGCTCCCATGGAGTAGCCGCAGGCATTCAGCCGATGCTGGCCAAGTCCGCATTCATCAAGAGCATTTGCATGGGCAATGAACATGTCGTGAAATGTGTTGCCGACTATCATTGCCTGCGTGACGGCAGTTAACGCGGCAGCCGCAGCCTCATGGTATTTTCTGTGCCGTTTGGTAGGTTTGCCGATGACCATCGTGCGCATCATGGCGGCGTGATAGTGATGCCAAGCTCCCGACCATTCCAGGGTCAGTTGGTCACGTTTGGACAATTTCCTTCTGCCGGACTTGTAACGGCAGAGCAGTGCGTCACGGTCTGACCCTATGATGAACTCGTTTCCTGCGTAGTCACCCCCCTTTTTGAAGATGACATTGTGCATGACGGCCAGAATATCACCTTCATCAGCTCCTGCCCTTGTCTTTTTCATGGCTGCATCAAGAGCATCATCAGACAAGCCTGCAGCGATCCTGATTTTTTCGATTTCCTGTCGTGATTTGACGGCGCGCAGATTATCAACAAGGCCCGATGCATCCTTTAGGGCCGCAAAATCATCAAGCGCTGTTTCAACCGCTTTGCCGTAAAACGCATTTAGGCCATTGGTTTTTGTTTCCAAGCCGATCGTCTTGCCTGACTGGCCAAGGTCCTTCAGAATGGCTTTGAGATCTTCTGCAGGGTTGGCATTGCCGTGATCGCGCCAAATACGGATATCTTCAACAATGGAGGTTTGCTGCGCCTGCCGCAGATCAGCCGATCGGGTCAGAAGGGTGATCCCGCCATTCGATGAAACAAACATTGCCTGGAAGAAATAATGCCCGAAAGTGTCGTATCCTGTCAGCCAGTACATGCTTTCCTGGGCAAAAAGCAAAATCCCATCAAAACCGGCATGTTTGATTGCGGCGGTTAGCCGATCAAGGCGTCTGCCATATTCCTTGCGGGTGAAATGAAGTGCCATTGCGGTTCCTTCCTGAAACCATGCCCGACATCCGGGAACTAAGCGATCCTGCAAGTGGATCAGTCGTTGATACAAATTGCAGAAAGTTGGCGTCCGTAGTCGGGCTCGCCACGGTGGGTTGTGCGTCTGTAGGAAAAGAAATTCAATTCGTCCGCATAGGTGCACTGGCCGGTCCAAGCTGATGATACGCCGGATTTCTTCAAGCGGTCGACAATATAGCCCGGGAGGTCAAACATGCCGTGACCCGCATTTTCCGAAGGGCCGATCCATTGTGCATTGTTCGTTGCCAGCGTGATAAGACGATCAATGAATTCCGGACCGACTTCGTAATTGTCAGGCGATATCGTCGGGCCAAGGATGGCGGTAATATTGCTGTTTTTGGCGCCAAGCCGGTTCATGGTTTCAAGGGTTGATTCGAGGACGCCGCCTGTCGCCCCTTTCCAGCCGGCATGGCATGCACCAATGACACCGGCCTCCTGATCGGCAAAGAGGACAGGTCCGCAGTCTGCTGTCAGAACGCCGAGTACAAGGCCGGGTTTGTTGGTCACCAGTCCATCGGCTTTTGGCCGCTCGCCATTGAGCGGTTTTTCCACGATCAAGACTTCGGGCGAGTGGACCTGGTAAAGGGTGACAAGGTTTTCCGCCTCTGCGCCGAGGAACTCGGCTGCCATTTTCCGGTTTGTCATGACCTTCAGTGGATCATCGTTCGAACCGATACCAACATTCAGACCTTCATATATACCCTTCGAAATGCCGCCGGGGCGGGTGAAAAACGCATGTCTGACCGTCGGAAATTCGGACAATTCGCCGGAAAACACCGGAGTCAAAACAGGTGAAGGCGAAGGTTGCGGGGGGCGTTTCATTCATGATCCCTGTGTATTTTGAAAGGATGCAAAATTGCCTGTTCGGGCTCGAAGAGTAAAGTCATGTTTAGCGCAAAATGCCACGGGTGCGCTGTTGTTCATGCGTTGCCAAATGCCGGGAGCAGAATACCTTTCGGCATGATTGCCATGACCTTGAAAAGTCTGCCCATCTGGTCAGGAGCTGCAAGGCGCTCCACTTGCAGACGCAAACTTTCCTGAATCTCGCTGCTTTTGCCCGCCCCGAGGGCTCCGGCCCTTTCAAGCAGTCCGAGGGACAATAAAAACTCGCCCTGTGTCGTTATGCCTGTTTTCAAGGCGTCGAATTTTTCTGTCGCACGACAAAGTGCAGCGAAATCGACATGGGAAGTCAGGTCGCATTCTCCCGGTAGTTCCAGCGGGTTTGTGTAGGTATGGTTCCTGACCGCCTGAAATGTGTCGCCAAATCCGGGGTGGTCGTGTCCGTAGTCAATCAACAATGCCGCGCCGCCCTTGCTGGCGATGAAATCCGCCAGGTCCTCGATCACGGCCTGTCTTGCAGGGGCGTGTTCAAACACGGAGCCATCCGGCTCGCTCCCTGCGGTCTCCGGCAGGAGTTGGTCATCCAGCCTGGTTGCCGTTTTTCCAAATTGGAGGTTGCCGTTGTCATCAAGGCTGACCAAAACCTCATGCCAACCGGTTTGCGCTTTCACATATTGCCGGAAGGGCAGGGCATCGAGAAACTCGTTGCCAAGAAACAGGGCGGGCTGATCAGGAAGGTCGGCAATGGATGATTGCCAGGACAATGAATTTACTGATGTGTTGCAGGGTTCGAGGACTTCGCGCTGTTTGGTGATCATCCTGTTACTTGTTTCCACCATGACAACATCTGCCGCTGAAAGAAAATCCGGCAGCTGTTGTGCCGTCCGCAAAATATCACGCATCAGCGTCCCCTTGCCCGGGCCCAATTCAATCAGTGAAAACGGCTTTGGCCGGTCCAGCGATTGCCATGCGGTGATGAGCCATATTCCGACAAGCTCACCAAACATCTGGCTGATTTCCGGCGCAGTGATGAAATCCCCGCCTGTATTGATTTCAGTGCTGCCCGCACCGATGGCCTCGCGAGATCTGTAATAACCGTGACCGATATCAGACAGGCAGATATGCATGTAATCAGCCAGCGAGATCGGGCCGCCCGTTTCGATCATTCGGGCAAGTTTTTTGAAAAGGGGTGATTGTGCTGTCATTTGCCGCACACAATCAGGCATTTCGCCAAGGTTGACGGGTCCGCGAAGAGGCGATGCTCCAAAGGCCTATGAAGAGGATTGGCAGTGACAGCACCATTCCCATGGTCAGCCATCCACCAGCCAAGTAACCGATCTGTTCATCGGGGAGGCGTACAAACTCCACGGCAATGCGTGCGACCGCATAACCCGAAACAAACATTCCGGCGACAAATCCGGCATTCTTGAAGCGCTTTTGAACATGGCTGAAATAGCGGAGTATAACGAACAGTATAAGGCCTTCCAGAAGGCCTTCATAAAGCTGGCTCGGATGTCTGGGAATACCATCGCCCGTGATCGGGAAAATCACTCCCCAGGGAACCTCTGTCGGTTTGCCGAAGAGTTCCTGATTGATGAAGTTTGCCAGGCGTCCCAGAAACAGGCCGATCGTCGCGCTTGGTCCGATAATGTCAAACAAGGAGAAAACACCGAAACCGCGGCGGCGGGCGAAAAGGATCATGGCAAGAATGCAGCCGGTCAATCCGCCATGAAAACTCATGCCACCATTCCAAAGCATGGCAATTTGGGCCGGATGGGCGAGGTAGGTGCCAAGATCGTAGAAGAGAATATAGCCGAGGCGTCCGCCCAGGATAATGCCGATGACAGCCCAAGTCAGGAAGTCGTCAATCTCTTCCGACCTGATCGGGGATCCGTCAGGCCAAAGGGAGGCATTGGTGACCAGGTGCTTAGCATACCACCAGGCAAAAAGTATGCCCACGACATAGGCCAGGCCATACCAGTGTATTTCCAATGGTCCCAGTGACAGGGCAACAGGATCAATTGCCGGAAAGGCAATTGCCGAAAAGGCAAGTTTGTCGAGCATCAAATGGAATATCCTGTTTTGGACAATAAGGTGTTGTCTAGGCCAGCCGGCTTGGACTTGGCAAGAGGACAAGGCGATGGTGCATCATAGGGACCGGGCTGGGGTATGAAGGTGAAGCCACAACAGGGCAATTGAATTCATTGCTGCTTCACATTATCTGTAGGTCAATCACTGAACAGGAGCGTGAAAATGAGCGACGGACCGAACCGGGTTTTTGACGAATTCGCCAAATTGATGACAGATGCAGCCGGTGTGGCACAGGGCATGCGAAAGGAAGCCGAGACAGCCTTTCGCAGCAATGCGGAGCGTATGCTCAATTCGCTTGATCTGGTAAAACGCGATGACTTTGATGCGGTTCGCCAGATGGCTTCCAATGCACGCGAAGAAAATGACAAGCTGCAGGCACAGATCAGCGCTCTTGAAGAGCGTGTTGCCAAGCTGGAAAAAGGCGGCAAGGCGACTGCGAAAAAAGCTCCTGCCGCCAAATAGTTTTTTACCGTATTTTGGTCGAATTTTTTTTCGCCACTTATCCACAGGGCGATCAGGCTGAAAAGTCGAGTTCAGAGAATTTGTTAGCGAATCTTCTGAAGAACTTGATTCCGTTATTCTCCACAGATTCGGTTCGTTTATCCTGCCTTTTGTCTGGCGAAGCGCATTTGCGCGGCTATGGTGAAGGCAGGATTGATTCGCGGCGGACCTGGGCACCATTTCTCCTCCCTGTGGGCCCAGGAGGGGAAACAGGCCACTTCGGTGGTTTGTTTCTCCCATTTTTCAGCCGTGGACCAGCCGAATGAAAACCGAAAACGCGTGACGGAGCCAAGGCATATGAGCCTCATTGAACTGCATATTGAACGGGACATGAATCCGGTCGACCTGGTTGAGCAGGTCGCCTCGATCAATGACTGGCAGTTCGAGCGTACCGAGGATGAAATCAGCATGACCATCGGGGGGGCTTGGTCCGACTATGATATCTCGCTTTCATGGATGGAAGACTTCGAGGCGTTGCATCTGGCCTGTGCCTTTGATCTTAAAATCACCGAGCCACGCATGCTGGAGGCAACGAAGCTCATCGGCAGGATAAATGAACAGTTGCTGATCGGTCACTTTGACCTGTGGCAGGAAGACGGGTCCGTGATGTTCCGGCATTCGCTTCTGCTCAATGGTGGCGCAGAGCCGACGGCCGAGCAGCTTGAATGCCTGTTGACCAGTGCTCTGGAAGCATGTGAGCGTTATTTTCAGGCGTTTCAGTTTGTTGTCTGGGCTGGTAAAACAAGCAGCGAAGCGCTTGATGCCGTGCTCTTTGAAACCCACGGAACGGCTTGAACGATACTGTCGGAAGAACGTTTCCTGCAAGAAATCACACTTTCAAAACACTGCCATACCGTGCCTTGGCCAAGGGTAATGTCCATAATGGATGCGTGACCATTGGAAGTCATAAATCCGAGGGATGCGATGCCATAAAGTCTGTCGGGCACATCAGTAATGCCTCGAATGTTTCAGCGCGCTTTGCGTTCCGGCTTGTAGTACGCGGTGAATAATGGCAGCTATCAGGCAGTGACAATCAACAGTGTTGGAAAGAAGTGATGACTGGCGAACGTTATAATTTGTGTCTCGTTGGTGCCGGAAACATGGGTGGTGCGATGCTGGCCGGATGGCTGGAAAGTGGTTTTCCGGCGGAAGATGTAACAGTGATCGATCCTTCCCCCAATCCGGCCATGGCAAAAAGACTTGCGGATTGGGGCATTGATGCGATGGCCTCCCTGTCGGACGATCACACACCAGATGTGTTGGTCGTGGCGGTCAAACCGCAGATGATGGACAAGGTCTTGCCCGGACTTCGCAGCAATGTCGGATCTGGCACTGTTTGCGTCAGTGTGGCAGCAGGAACCACAATTTCAAAAATTGAGGGTATTCTCGGTGGCTCAGTAGTTCGGGCAATGCCGAACACTCCGGCCCTGCTTCGGCGCGGTATAACGGTATGCTGCCCGACACCTTCTGTAAGCGGCCTTCAGCGTGAGCGGGTTGATGCGCTTTTGCAGGCGATTGGCAAAGTGGAGTGGGTGGAAGAGGAAAGCCTGATTGACGCAGTTACGTCCGTGTCAGGAAGCGGGCCGGCCTATGTGTTTCATCTTGCTGAATGCATGGCGTCGGCCGGTATCGAGCAGGGATTGTCTCCGGCGCTCGCCAGCCGGCTTGCCCGTGAGACAATTGCAGGGGCAGGGGAAATGCTTTCAAGTCTTGAGGAAGATGCGTCCACGCTTCGCCAAAACGTTACATCCCCGAATGGCACGACAGCAGCAGCGCTCAGTGTGCTCATGGAAGGTGATGCTATGAAGAACCTGTTTTCGAAAGCCATAGCTGCCGCACGAAAACGCTCGGAAGAATTATCCTGAACAGCGATTGATCATCATGTCTGAAACAAACAATGTCATTACCATAGACGATTTTCTCAAGGTTGATATTCGTGTAGGAACGGTAATTGAGGCTGAACCGTTTCCTGAAGCGCGCAAGCCGGCCATCAGGATGCGAATAGATTTCGGTCCCGATATCGGCATCAAGAAAAGTTCGGCGCAGATCACGGTTCACTATGAACCGCAGGAACTGATTGGCAAACAGATTATGGCAGTTGTCAATTTTCCTCCCCGCCAGATTGGTCCGCTGATGTCTGAAGTGCTGACGCTTGGTTTTCCGGACAGCGATGGCGCGGTGGTGCTGATAGGTCCTGACATCAAGGTGCCCGATGGCGGGCGGATGCACTGATCTCGCATCTTGGCGTTTTCTGCGCCAGCGGCGGATTTAGTGGGGCAGCCTGACTACGGCGCGAAGGCCGCCGAGTCCGCTTTTTTCAAGCGTGATGTCGCCACCATGGAGGCGGGCAATATCCCTTGCGATTGACAGGCCGAGCCCAGTACCGCCCTCGTCCTGGTTTCGAGCCTCGTCCAGTCGGATGAACGGCTTGAACACTTCCTCACGCTTGTCCAGTTCGATCCCCGGGCCGTCATCCTCGATCATGATCATAATGTCCTGACCGTCATCTATGGCGCTTGCCCGGACTTTCTGGCCATGGCGGAATGCATTTGAAACCAGATTGCCAATTAGGCGGCTCAGCCCGTCGGGACGCGCACGAATTACCAGTTCCTTCGGGCAACTGACATCGTATCGCCGTTTCTTGAGCTTGGCTTCGTTGCGGTGTTTGGTCAAAAGTTTGCGGATGTTGATTTCCTCGACCTCCTCACCGCTCTCGCCCTTGGCAAAATCAAGATATCCCTGAAGCATTCGCTGCATTTCATCAATGTCGCGCTGTAATTCCTCGGCCTCGGCAGTGTTGCCTGCAAGGGCCACTTGCAGTTTGAAGCGTGTCAAAATGGTGCGCAGGTCGTGACTTACCCCGGTGAGCATTGCTGTTCGCTGCTTGATCTGTCTGTCAATTCGCTCGCGCATTTCCAGAAAGGCAAAGCCGGCCTGACGCACTTCCCTCGCGCCGCGAATCTGGAAATTCACGGGAAGATCGCGCCCCTTGCCGTAAAGTTCTGCGGCATTGGCCAATTGCTGAATAGGCCGGATCTGGTTTCGGAGGAACAGAATGGAGATGGCGATCAGGAAGAGTGATGCGCCGACCATCCACAAAAGGAAGATATGCGAGTTTGACGCATAAGCCTGATTGCGCCTGGCATAGACCCGCAGAACCTGTTCGGGCTCTTCAAGCCTGATGCGGATTTCCAAAAGGTTCGAATCACCAACCGTATCGATCCAGAAAGGGCGGCCGATCTGTTTGGTGATTTCCTCGCGCAAGATATCGTCAAGTATTGAAAAGAACGGCTTGGCAGTTGCAGGCGGAAACGGGTCGGGCGGCAAAATTGCGATGTTCAGGCGCAGGCGCTCGCGGGTGATGCGAATGATCTCTGCGTAGTCGTCAGACTGGGGATAGGTTTCAATAATGTCTATGGTTGCGGCAATATCTGCCGTTACCGCCTTGGACAGACGCTGCGTAACGGTTTGCCAGTGTCGTTCCATGAAGACATAGGCAATGATAGACTGGAGCAGCACAATCGGCACAATGATGATGAGTAGCGAGCGGGCATACAGCCCGGTAGGCATCTGCTTGCCGAACCAGCGGAAAAACCTGCCAAGCGGGCTTCTTCGCCATGCGATGTAGAGTGATGCAGGTCTGGTGAATGCCAATTTCAAGGTGAATAAGGTCCGGATCGGGAATTAGTCATACATCGTTCTTGCCAGCTTAAATGCTGGCTTATCAAATGCCAACCAAAACAACGTGGCCGGTCATCATCAACCCAGGAACAGGCGGTATCCGACACCGCGCACCGTTTGCAGCCATTTGGGATCACCGGGATTGTCCTCGATTTTGCGGCGAAGCCGATTGATCTGGACATCAATCTTGCGTTCTCCTGCTTCGGACATGTCACCGAGCAATTCGTGGCGGGGCACCGTTTCCCCGACCTTTGCGGCAAAGATCACCATTATTTCCTGCTCGCGCTCAGTCAATCTGATGACGTCCCCGTCCTTTTTGAGCTCACGCTTTTTAACTGAGAACTGGAAGGGGCCGAATGTGACCTGTTCAATGGTGGGGACTTCGGGTTTGGCCGCGCGTTTTAAAATATTGTTGATGCGCAGCAGCAATTCGCGCGGATCAAACGGTTTGGGCAGATAATCATCAGCGCCGGCTTCCAGCCCCTCTATCCGGTTATCTGTTTCGGCCAGTGCGGTCAGCATCAAAATCGGGATTGTTCGCTCGGTACTGAGAGACCTGGTGAGTGAAATCCCGGTTTCCCCCGGCATCATCACGTCAACAATCAACAAATCGAATTCGAGGCCTGTCAACTGGTTGCGTGCCTCGTTTGCATCTGCGGCCAATGTAACTCGGTAACCGTGTTCATTGAGATAGCGCTTGATCAGTTCTCTGATGCGCCTGTCGTCATCAACCACGAGCAGATGAGGTGCCTCATCTGTCACTTCCGCGGTTCTTGTGGCAGGTGCCTGCATTGATGCTTCAACCATTGCTTTTTTCTCCTGCGCCTTCCATGAGTTCACTGCCGCTGGAACGGCTCGCCATACGCAGTGCGTCGCCGCCAACCATATGTCTCAGAAAGTCGGCAATAACCTTCCTTTCGGCAAGTCCCGAATTTTCTATTGCCTTGCTGATGCGGCGGGACTGTGGCCGGGAGAGTTCGAGCACAAGTTCGCGGCCGCTTTGGGTGGGGTACAAAAGTCGTTGGCGACGATCCTCCGGTCCGGTCTGTTGAACGATGTAACCCGCTTCGATGAGCTGTTTTAGTACTCTGGCCAGGCTCTGCTTGGTAATCGCCAAGATATCAAGCAGTTCAGCAACGCTCATTCCCGGGTGGCGATTGACGAAGTACAGGACCCGGTGATGGGCGCGGCCAAAGCCGAGCTTTTCCAGTTGCCGGTCAGGATCTGATACGAAATCCCGATAGGCGAAAAACAGTTGCTCGATAAGATCCAGTTCGCTTACATCGCTTGTTGTCAGCGGTTTTGTAATAATCTGTTCACCCGTCATATTCGCAAAATGCCTGATTGTTGACGCAGGGTTTTCGAACACCATAACGGCAGAATTGCCAATTTGAAACCACTCCGGCAATATGTCAGCAGTATTGACATAAATACGTTTCGCTCCTAGAGAAATTTTGCTTTTTGTTTGGTAAAACGGGCGTTCAGGACGAAATTTCGTCAATAATTTGTCGATCGGCGGTGTTTTTCAGTCGGTTTCAGCAAAAACCGAATTGACCCGCCAGACAGGATCAAACAATCGGACAACTTTGGGCGCTGGATGGTTGCCCGCAACGGGAGACAACTAATGGCTGGTATTCCTTACGATCAAATGGGCGGTCATATCTGGTTCAATGGTGAATTTGTAGAGTGGGGAGATGCCAAGATTCATGTTCTTACGCACGGTTTGCATTATGCCAGTTCTGTCTTTGAGGGTGAACGAGCTTATAACGGCAGGATTTTCAAACTGCGCGAACATACCGAGCGGCTTTTCTATTCTGCTGAAACCCTCGGCATGAAAATGCCTTACAGCATCGAGGAGATTGATGAAGCATGTGTTGCAACGCTTGAAAAGCAGGGTCTGACGAACGCCTATATGCGTCCGGTTGCCTGGCGCGGCAGCGAGATGATGGGTGTTTCTGCACAGGCAAACCGCATCAATGTTGCGATCGCGGTTTGGGAATGGCCCAGCTATTTCGCACCCGAGGAAAGCCTGAAGGGCATTCGCCTCGATATGGCCGAGTGGCGCAGGCCTGATCCGAAAACCATCCCGTGTTTTGCAAAAGCGGCGGGTCTCTACATGATCTGCACCCTGTCAAAGCACGCTGCTGAGGCCAAGGGTTATGCGGACGCGCTGATGCTGGATTACCGCGGCCAGGTTGCCGAGGCCACCGGAGCCAATATTTTCCTGATCCGCGATGGCATAATCCACACACCCACACCCGATTGTTTCCTTGACGGCATTACACGGCGAACGGTGATTGATCTGGCAAAACGGCGCAGCATTGAAGTCGTCGAGCGGGCCATCATGCCGGATGAACTTGCAGATTTCAGTGAATGTTTCTTGACAGGAACTGCGGCGGAAGTAACGCCAGTTTCGGAAATCGGGCCCTACAGTTTTGTGCCTGGGGAAATCTGTAAAACCTTGATGGAAGATTACGAGGCAGAGGTTCTTGGCCAGTAGGGAAGTCGTAACAGAAGGCACTGTCTTTTGCCGTATGACAGTGTGGAATTGACGCTGACTATCGGTTAACCATTGGTTAATTTTGCTTTTGCCAAATGAACTGGGAATGGTTAATATTTGGGCACGGGTCCCATTGAGGATTCGCACAAAGGGGAACGGACCAGATTCCGCGCATGGGAGAATTTACATGGAAGCTTTAATTCCGATCATTATTCAGGTTATTTCCGGTATGGCTGGCGGCGGGATTGTCGGGAGCCTTGTCAAAACGGCGGCCATGAGCCTGCTGCCAAAACTTCTGGCTGGCGGTGTTGGTGGTCTGCTCGGTGGCGGACTTGCCAGTGGCATGGGTCCGCTTGGCGGCCTGCTTGGCGGGATGGCAACCGGTGATGCCGCAGGCGGCATGGACTTGGGCAGCATTATTGGCCAGATCGGTGGTGGTGCTGTTGGCGGTGGTGCGCTGACCGGAATCGGCGGAATGCTGGCTGGCATGATGAAAAAATAATTCGGGTATCAAATCGATATCACGAAGAGATGGCGGGTCCGTTGACCCGCCATTTTTTTGCCTTGGGCAAAACTGGCGGGTTTCAGTCTGGTGTTGAGTGTTGCATGTTGCTGCAACAATTGATTATTGGGAAAATAAGAAGAACAGGCATTTGAGCAGGGTAGTCATCTTATGGGAAAACTTTCGGCAGCAATCGTTCCGGTCACGCCATTTCAGCAGAATTGCACCTTGATCTGGGATGACGAGACGATGAAAGGCGTTGTCATTGACCCGGGCGGTGACATTGAGAGAATCGAAAATGCGATCAGCGAAACCGGAATCCGGGTTGAAGCCATTTGGCTCACTCATGGACACATAGACCATGCGGGCGGCGCAGAAGCCATGAAACGAAAGCTCGGAGTCCAGATCGTCGGTCCCAACAAGGCGGACAAGGATCTGCTGGAGAATATCGAGAAACAGTCGGAAATGTTCGGTGTACCTGGCGGCTTTCAAAATGCCTATCCGGACCAGTGGCTTGAAGAGGGGGATGAGGTCCGGGTGGATGAGCACACTTTCAAGGTTCTGTTCTGTCCCGGGCATGCACCAGGTCACGTTGTCTTTTACAATGAAGAGGCGCGGTTCGCGCATGTTGGCGATGTGCTGTTTCAGAATTCGATTGGGCGGACCGATCTGCCAGGGGGAAACCACGACCAACTGATTGCCTCCATAAAGGATAAGCTGTTTCCTCTTGGCGATGACGTATCCTTTATCTGTGGTCACGGACCTGGAAGCACAATTGGGACCGAGCGGCGGAATAATCCGTTTCTGAAATAGCTTCAATTTGCAGGAATGCCTGCGGAAACGGTCAGGAATTCAACATTTGCGAAGGCAAAAAGTTTTACGGTCTCGACCCGTTGTCAGCTAGGCAGACGCTTCTTGAGGTGTTTGTAAAGGATAAGGTGCGGGAAATCGGTATGTTCTCAAACCAGCGTCTCAACGCTAAAGAACATTCCGGCCTTAATTTGGGGTCGAAGCCGGCAGTCGTGTGGGGTAACTGCCGATTTCCCGCAAAAGGAAACTAACGTAACGTAGTTACCGAAACGTAAACTTATCTTGGCGATTCAAGAAAACATCAAAAAATACGATGTTCGGGGTTCTCCGGAAAATTGGTTGGGCGCGGGCAGTAACCAATTTTAAATTGCTATCAAGACTTACCTTGAATTAATGGCTATTTCCGCTAGTGTCCGGAAACCGGACTTCCGATTGCCGGTCATAATTGTGACTTTTGTCACATTCAGGTTAGGGGCGACCTGATAGGTTCTTCTTGAGCCGACCATTCGGACAAGCCATGGCAATGCCGTTTGCCAAAACCTGAGAGGAGAATACCCATGAAGAAGACACTTACCGCATTTGTTGCAGCATCGATGCTCGCAACTGTTCCGCTGGCAGCTTCAACCCAGAACGCAGCAGCCATTCACAAGCAGTGGCACAAGGGCCTTGCTACCGGTGTTGGGGTCGGGATCGGTCTTGGCGTCATTGGAGCGCTGACACAGCCACGCCAGCGCACGGTAGTTGTACAGCAGCCGCCGGTTTATGTTGCGCCTGCACCTCAGCCCGTACCGGTTTATGGCGGTGGCTTCAGCCAGGCACATTACCAGTATTGCTTCAGCCGTTATCGCTCTTACGATGCGCCATCCAATACTTTCCAGCCATATGGCGGTCCGCGCAGACCCTGCTATTCACCTTATTGATTGCTGAGCAGGCGATTCTTGAAAGCCTCCCGCGAGAGCGGGGGGCTTTTTCATGTCGGGCAACTCCTGGTGCAGGAATAGTGCAGGGCACAGGTCATGACAGTGTTCAAAGGTTTTCCAGAAGAACTGCCGAAATTTCTCGAAGAGCTGAGAAACAACAACAGGCGCGACTGGTTTGAAGCGAATCGGGAACGCTTCGAGGCTTTGTGTGTTGATCCCTGTCTTTCATTCATTGATGCGGTGTCTGGCAGTATTTCCGCTTTTGATCCGCCACATATTTGTATCGCGCGGAGCAATGGCTCGTTGAGACGGATACACCGCGATACCCGCTTTTCGAAAGACAAGACTCCCTTTCATGCGTTTCTTCATCTGATTTTCTGGACTGGCTCCCATGCCAACCGCTCACCGGGGTTGCACCTGGTTTTCAGTTCCGGCGGGTTTGGCATTGGTGCCGGGTATTGGCAATTTGGCGCGGAGGAGTTGTCGCGATATCGTGCGGCAGTTCAGAATGAAAAGTGCCTTGATGAATTGCGTGATGCTATTGCTCTCGCCAAAGGTGCAGGTTGCCATCTTGAAGCACCAGTTCTCAAACGGGTTCCCAAAGGGCTGAACGCAAATGAACGGAACGGGTATTTGTTGAGGCAAAAAGGCATCGTTGTGCGGAGCCGGAATGAAGACTATCCGGGCGGTTTTTTTGATGAACGCTGTACAGATACAGTTCTGGAACGTCTGGGGAAACTGTTGGCCCTAGAAAAATGGCTTGTCGAGAAGGTTTGTCCAGGCAATAAAGCGAAGCCGTGAAAATTTTAGTGGTGTTCACTCCGCCTTCAAATCATCAAGCATTTTCAGCCATTCGTTTATTCTTGCGCGGTTTGCGCCATTATCCGAATAGCCAATCCTGGCCTTGGCGAAAATAGCGATGGAAGAGCGCGGCTGACTGTTTTGTGATTTAAGATCAATCGCCTGTATGTTCATGGTATCAGGAAAGCGCATCAGCGGAGAATAGGTCACATATCTGCGCCGCAGCGGGTGGCTGCCATCATCAACCCTTCTTACATTTCCCAGTCCTGAGATACGCCGGTCCAGTTCTGTTATCAGCGCTGAAGCGGTCACCGCGAAAATCGGGGCGGGGCGCGGGCGGGCGTATGCCGGGCAAAAACCGGCGGGGCATACAAGCGCTTCGTTTGGCCGCTTGCCTTTTTCCAGTGTCTCAAACTCGACCGTACCAAGATCCAGATCGCCATAAATGCGTTGCCAGAATCCGGCACGATCGATGGCAAAGAGCAAGAGAATGGCTGACAATAATGCCAGTGTTACATAAACGATTGTCATGGTTTTCGTCTTTTTCATCTGATCGACAAGGCCCGGTTGAAGCAAGCCATGGCGTTCTGGTCATTGCGGTTGGTTTTTCAAGGCATCCATTCGCCCAAAATATCCGGGCAGTCCAGTAACTTCGTTGTTTGTCGCATTTTCGCGACAGGTCAGGCTTGCATTCACTTCAGTGCGGTCCTATCAGATTGTCCCGTGATCAGGGCGCGAACGCCCATTATTTGCCCACTTTACCAACCGGAGCACAAAGTCATGGCATTCCTCGCCGATATCCTATCCCGCGTCCAACCTTCCGCCACTATTGCCGTCGCCCAGAAAGCGAGAGAGTTAAAGGCTGCCGGTCGTGATGTCATCGGACTTGGGGCGGGCGAACCTGATTTTGATACACCGGAGAATATCAAGGAAGCGGCGTAACCGGGCTATTGCCGAGGGCAAGACGAAGTACACGCCTATCAGCGGCATTCCTGAATTACGTCAGGCAATTGCCGACAAATTCAAGCGTGAGAACGGACTGGATTACACTGCCGACCAGACCATTGTAGGAACGGGCGGCAAGCAGATCCTGTTCAATGCGTTCATGGCGACAATCAATCCGGGCGATGAAGTCATCATCCCTGCGCCTTACTGGGTCAGTTATCCGGAAATGGTGGCTATTTGCGGAGGAACGCCGGTCTTTGTCGAAACGAGGATTGAAGATGGATTCAAGCTGACTGCCGCTGCGCTTGAGGCTGCGATCACACCAAAAACCAAATGGTTCCTTTTCAACTCTCCATCCAATCCGTCCGGTGCTGCTTACAGCCATGATGAACTCAAGGCGCTGACAGACGTGCTGGTTCGCCATGAGAGTGTCTGGGTGCTGACGGACGACATGTACGAGCATCTTTGCTACGGGGATTTCAAGTTTGTCACACCGGCGCAGGTCGAGCCGAAACTTTATGACCGTACGCTGACCATGAATGGTGTATCAAAGGCATATGCCATGACAGGGTGGCGTATCGGTTATGCTGCCGGTCCCAAGGAACTGGTCAAAGCCATGGACATGATCCAGGGCCAGCAGACTTCGGGTGCCTGTTCGATTGCCCAATGGGCTGCTGTCGAGGCACTGAACGGTCCGCAGGATTTCATCGACGAACGCCGCAAGGTGTTTGAAGAGCGCCGCGATCTTGTGGTGTCCATGCTCAATCAGGCCAATGGTATTGACTGCCCGAAACCCGAAGGTGCCTTCTATGTTTATCCGTCCTGCAAGGGATTGATTGGCAAGACATCGCCTTCCGGCAAGATCATTGAAAATGATGCGGACTTCGTCAACGAATTGCTGGAGGCTGAAGGCGTTGCCGTAGTCCATGGTGCGGCTTTCGGACTGGGCCCCAATTTCAGGATATCCTATGCGACCAGCACGGAAGATCTGACAGAAGCCTGCAAGCGCATTCAGCGATTCTGCGCCAACTGCAAATAATCAAATCGGTCCAATAACGCAGGTAGTAACTGGGCCCGCAGGTGACTGCGGGCCCGATGCTTTTTCAGTCAGCAAAATGCTGTTTTCTTTCAAGAATCACCTTTCCAGGAAATGTCTGTGAGTCGGTTGTGAATGGTTTGGACACAGGTTTTGGCAAATATATGGTTAACAAGAACAGCCGCATTCGACAAAAGCGTTGCCAATTCGACACAGATAGCGGTTTATTGCCCAGAATTGGTTTGCAGCGGTGCCTGTTGCGCGAAATTGCTTTGCGGCGTTTTCGCGGCTGGCATATAAAACTCGGGTTCGTGCCTGTCTGGCTGCGGTATATTTTGTGTTTTTTCGGAAGTGGGTTGGGTTTGCGGTTTCTATCTGAAAACATGCTGAAGAAGACACTGGGCCTGTTGGCAGGTGTTGGCGTCGCGTTGACTGGCGGAACCGCGCTTGCTGCTGATCTCGTTTACAAGGAACCCGGTATCAGCCTGACTGATCCGACCCCTGTTGCTGCACAAAGGCCTGCCGTTGACGGTATCAATTTCAAGCTCGGCGTCATAACCGGCGCCATTGGCGGCAATACCAACCATATGTTTATTGGTTCGGTGACAACGCCAATGCCGTTTTTCAATTCCTTCGGTGCGCAACTTGATCTGGGTGCTGGTATCTACAGGGAAGACTTTACCAGTGCTGCTGCCGGCCTTCATCTGTTTTACCGCGACCCGGACAAGGGTCTACTGGGTATTTATGGCGATTGGGGATATGTGAATCCTGAACATGCCGGTCGCCTTGGTGTTGAGGCCGCAGCCTATATGGGGCGCTGGTCGCTGGACGTGTTTGCCGGTGTTCAGTTCGGGCAGCACGTCAATACCGAATTTGTTGATGAAATCGATCTTGGCTATTATTTCACCGATAATTTTCGGGGTGCCGTTGGTCATCGTCTGATCAGCCGCGGGCATGTGGCCAATATAAGTTTTGAATATATGCCGGAAAATGCTGCAGGCTGGAGCATCTATGGCGAAGCGGAAGCCGGTGAAGATGAATATCACAGCGCCTGGCTGGGACTACGATATTCCTTTGGCCAAAGCAGTGCCAATACGCTCATCGAGCGGGACCGCTCGGCTGATCCGCTGGTCCGCATTCCAAGGAATCTTGCAAGTGTAACCCGTTGTGGTGACATCCAGAATGTGGATGATTGGCATGAGAGCTGGAACGGTTTTGAAACCAGTTATCACGAAAATCTTTGTTCTGACCGCAAAACCCTCAAAAAGGTCGGCGCGAAGGAAGGCAAGACTGGAGATGATGAGGAAGACGACGGTTAAGCGGCGTTTCCTTGAAACTTCAATATCGTCAAGGCTCCATATCGGAGCCTTTTTTGTGCCTGCATCGCGCACGAAGATGTGACATCCGCAGCTTGGAATTCCTGATAGTTTATTGGCGAGCGAATAGTTGAGCCTTGGACCATGAACATCATTCATCAAAAGCCCTGGAAGATTGCCGAATATCTTGTGACCCCGGAAGAGGTGTTTTTGAACCGGCGGAAAGTATTGGGTGGACTGGGAGCAGGGACGCTCGCCTTTGGCTTGGGTGGAATGCCCTCGCAGGCCAGAGCTGCGCAAGATCCAAGTAGCGGGCTTTATCCGGTGAAACGGAACGAAAATTTCACGCTTGACCGCGAATTGACCCCGGAAAAGGTCAATCTGGAATACAATAATTTTTACGAATTTGGTTCCCACAAACAGATTGCCGATGCTGCTCAGCGCCTGAAAGTCAGACCGTGGGAAATCCTGATTGACGGGGAAGTAGAGGCCGAAAAGACAATCGGAATTGACGAATTGCTGAAGGCCATGCCGCTTGAAGAAAGACTTTATCGACATCGCTGCGTCGAGGCATGGTCGATGACCGTTCCATGGTCCGGCTTTCCCCTCAAAGCACTACTGAACACCGTACGGCCAACTTCGGCGGCGAAATATGTCCGCTTTGAAACCTTCTTTGACAAGGAAACAGCTTCAGGCCAGTCACAATATTGGTATCCTTGGCCCTATGTTGAGGGAGTTACCATCGAGGAAGCGGCAAATGATCTGGCGTTCATGGTCACAGGTGCCTATGGCAAACCATTGCCAAAACAAATGGGCGCTCCTTTACGGTTGGCGCTGCCGTGGAAATATGGCTTCAAGTCGATCAAGTCGATCCGCAAGATCACGCTGACAAGCGAACGGCCGAAGAGTTTTTGGGAGACTCTGGCGCCGAATGAATACGGGTTCTGGGCCAATGTTAATCCCGAAGTTGCCCATCCCCGTTGGAGCCAGGCAAGCGAAAAAATCCTGCATACCGGGGAAAGGGTGCCAACCCTTTTGTTCAACGGGTATGGTGAACAGGTGGCGGATCTTTACACGGATATGGCTGGCACCGAGAAGATCTATTACTAGTCAGCTTCGAACTAATCTTGATCCTGATGAACCAGGATTGTGCTTCTGATGGCCCAGCGAGCTTACTGCGAACTGAGAATCTCTTGGACCACGCCTGCCTGTAGCAATTCGAATGGTTCGGGAAACCACATGGCGTTTGAGGGTTGTTCGAACACCTTTTCAAGAAATGCATCACTCACACCCCGGCTCCGAAAAAAGGCAAGGTCTTTGGCCTGCTCCTTTTCCGGATCAGCTGCTATAATCGAATAGTTGGCGTCGAAACGGTATTGATGAAACCCGATTTTCGCATTGTCCGACATGGTGCGCTTTTTTCCCGCCAGGAATACGGAGGTGCAGGCGGAGGAACAACTGGTATCAACATGGGTTTGCAATTCGTAGCGTTCAATTAGCTTCGCCATTCCGCGCGCCTCGTAGATGTTTCCGCCACTGCTTTCGAGGATAACCAGTCTGATCGGAACGCCGCTTTCCAGAATGCCCTTGAGTTTTTTGGTGACGCCCAGTTCGATTGATCCATTGAAATCGACAGCCAAAAATGAGGGGATGATATTCATCTTGTAACGACCGCTGCGCTCCTTCTCCATGGTCACGCTGAAATGCTCCCTGTTCGGCACAGGCTGTATTTGCTGCCAGGCGCCAAGCAGATATATGCAAGCGAGAAAGAAGAGAGGGACCAGTGACAACTGCGCTCCCCAACTTGAAGCGATTGAGCCTGTTTCCTGCTGATGATGTTCGGCAGCGCGCAAAACGCCGACGAATTGCCAGATTAGCACTATGCCATGCGCAAAGATGGCCCAAGCCATGAATTGCCAGTCATGGCGGGACCAGTCGGCGCCCTTTGCCGGTTCAAGATATTCCTGCAAGGAAAACAACACCGCCCTGATGGCGATCAGATTGATCCAGAATGACCAGAAAAGCCCCTGTTTCCCCTGCCAGTGTGTCAGACAATAGCGGACAATCGCCTTCAGCAACCGCCCACCACGTCCCGGCTCGTCCGATTGGCAAATTCGTCAAATGTAATTCGAACACGTGAACGACCCTCACAGGCTTCAACGTAGAACTTCAATTTTGACAAGCCCCGGCTTCGAAGCGTTTCTGCAAGATCGTTGATTTTCGGAGCATCGCAACTACCCAAATCCCTTCGATTGACCAATTCCCCGAACTGGCTGAGTACAATCTCATTGTAGCGGTTGTCTCGGCATCCGCGCGTTACGAAGTTTTGCCCGTCCCGTCGCACGCTGACATTCTTGTATCCGTTTTCCCGCATGGCTGTTTCGATCTGCTCTTCGCTAAAGGCATTGCGGCATTGACGCAAAAACACCTCGTTTGCAACATCTCCCCAACGATTGAGGGTGACTTCAAAGCGTTGTCCCGAGCGGCAACCCTCTGCAATGTAACGGTCGCGCTGGGAACTGATCAGCTGGACGCGGCTGTATCCCTTATCCTCCATGATCCTGACAATCTGATCAGAGGATATGGCACTGCTGCAACGACCGAGCCGTGTTGAGTCCAGTATCAGGCCGAAAGCATCGATTACCAGTTTCAGCCGCTCTGATTCCCGGCAGGCTTCAGCCACATAGCGCGGGGGTTGACGATCGGTAAAGCTGATCCTTGTATAGCCTTCCGATTCCAGTTTTGCTGTTATATCCGCGGGGCTCAATTCCGTTACGCAGCGTCCAATGCGGCGTTCGATTGAAATGTCGCCATAATAATTGACTTCGGCGCGAAAGCGTTCGTTTCCCCGGCAACCTACCGCAATATACTTTCCGGCCCTGTCTTCAATGGTAATACGGCGATAGCCGCGGTCATTGAGTATCTGGCGAATCTTGCCTTCTTCCAGGACGATACGACAATCGCCGATTACCTTGCGATTCCTTTCACCCGTCCACTCGAAACTGATGCGGTACCGCTTGCCGTTCTTGCAGGCATCAAAGGAAGAGCTAGAAAGACCGAGTTTGTGTGTGTCGATCCGGTCATATCCATCGCTGCCGAGTATCGCCTTGAACTCGGCCTCACTGCCGCCGATCTGCAATTGCAGTTGCGCTTGCGCGTTGGTGCCGATCAATGGCGCAGCAAGCAGGCAAATCAGCATGCCGGCAACAAACTTGCAAAAGGCTTGAACAATCCTGCCGGGGGTTTGCGGCATCAAAAACACTGCGGCAACTGACTTTAACAAAAACATTCGGCTCCTCCCAAAGCTTCGGTCTTGAAAGTCTAGTGGAAGCTACCTTGGGTAACAAGGTTCGATTTTCCTGTTTGGAACAAAGCCCTAATATTCCCATTGGCGGGATTTTGCGATCAGGAAATCACGGAAGGCGATCAGTTTGGCTGAGCCCCGCATGGACTGAGGATAACAGAAGTACGTGTCAAAACTGGGCACTTCCGCGCTTTGCATCAGCGGTATGAGCGTGTGGCTGCGATCCACTATATAGTCGGGCAGAACCGCAATTCCTGCGCCACGCTCGGTAATTTTACGAAGGGCAACCATGTTGTTGACCTCACAAACCGGACTGCGGGGCGGCTTGCCTTCGCGCCCGGCTGTTTTCAGCCAGTTTGTATCAGCCAGATAGGCAGGCGAATTGTCACCAAACCCGACGATACGATGGAAATCGAGCTCATCGAGGTTTTTGGGCTGACCGTATTTCTCGAGATAGCCGGGCGAGGCGTAAATATGAAAATGAACCGTAAAAAGCTTGCGTTGAATAATGTCAGCCTGTTGCGGCTGGCGCAGTCGAATTGCGCAGTCCGCCTGGCGCGTCGCGAGGTCCAGTTCCTCGTCCACAAGGTTGATCTCAAGCTGGACGTCAGGATAAAGCTCAAGAAATTCGTGCACCCTTGTCGTCAACCAACCAGAACCAAGGCCGACTGTGGTGGTTACCCGCAATTTGCCCTGGGGACGGTCCTTTGATTCAGTCAGGGAGTTGACGGTGGTATCGAGCCGCAGGAGAACGTCATGGACTGTCTTGTAGAGCGTCTCGCCCTGTTCGGTCTTTATGAGACCACGGGCGTGTCTGGCAAACAGAGGCACTCCCAGATCAGCTTCCAGTGCGCTAATCTGCCGGGAAATGGCTGATTGGCTCAAATTGAGCTGTTCTGCGGCGTGGGTGAAGCTGCCTGCGTCAGCCACACTGTGAAAAATGCGTAGCTTGTCCCAGTCCATCCATTCCTCCCGAAGTACCCAAGAAAACAGTCCGCTGCAGTATTTACAGATTATTCAGCTGCTTCGGACACGCTTTCTTGTGCTGCAAGATATTTTTCAGCTTCCAGTGCGGCCATGCAGCCCATGCCGGCAGCGGTAACTGCCTGACGATAGGTATCATCGGTGATATCACCGGCGGCGTAAACCCCGGGAATTTCCGTGGCGGTAGAGTCAGGTGCGGTCCAGAGGTAACCGGAAGGTTTCTTTTTAAGTTGTCCTTCGAACAGTTCGGTCTGCGGTGCGTGTCCGATCGCGATAAACACCCCGTCCACTTCGATTTCTGTAATCTCACCGGTCTTGGCATGGCGCAATCGTGCACCCGTCACCGCTGGCGGGAAGCCTTCCTTGCCGGTGATTTCCTCCAGTTCATGATCCCAAAAGAATTCGACATTTTCCTTTGCTAGCAGTCTTTCCTGCAGGATTTTTTCCGAACGCAGCGTGTCGCGGCGGTGAACCAGAGTTACTTTTGAAGCGATGTTGGAGAGGTAAAGCGCTTCTTCGACAGCAGAATTCCCGCCGCCGACCACGATCACATGCTTGTCGCGATAAAAGAAGCCGTCACATGTTGCGCAGGCGGAAACGCCGAAGCCCATGAATTTTTCCTCGGAAGGGATGCCAAGCCACTTTGCCTTTGCTCCGGTGGCAATAACCAGTGTGTCACAGGTGTAAATCTGTCCCGAGTCGCCGGTCATAACGAAGGGGCGCCTGGAAAGGTCGGCAGCGGAGATATGATCATTGATGATTTCTGTGCCGACATTTTTCGCTTGATTGAGCATCTGTTCCATCATCCAGGGGCCCTGGACCGGATCAGCGTAACCGGGATAGTTTTCCACTTCCGTCGTGATCATCAATTGTCCACCCTGCTCAAGGCCGGCAACCAGTACAGGTTTGAGCATCGCGCGCGCGCCGTAAATCGCGGCTGTATAGCCGGCCGGGCCGGAGCCGATAATCAGCATTTTGGTATGGATGGGTTTGTTGGCTTTTTCGTCAGACATGGCTGCAATTTCCAGTTCCTGTTTGCCCAGTAGATAACTATCGCATGCCCGTTTTTACAAGGCTTGCTGGCCAAAACATTGGGGGTAAGCCCGTTTGCTATGTTGAATAGGGCGATGCTGCTGCAGTTTGTGGGGAGCAATCTGTGGAGTTTCGGCAACAGGCGGCGGGCAAGCAATGGGACCAGACCGGCCGGGCTTTGTCTTTAACCGGTTCAATGATATGCCACGGCCTTGATAAAAACCGGTGATCACCAGATCAGGCAGTTCCATGACTTCTTCAAAAATCGCGACCGTTACCTGTATCAAATGGGGGAACAAGTTTCCTGCCTATTACGTCAACAGACTGTATGCAGGGGTGGCGCGTCACATGGATCGTCCGTTTCGCTTTGTCTGCTTTACGGAAGATGCGGCCGGCATCCGCGATGAAGTTGAGATATTTCCACTTCCTGTCGTTCCGGTGGAAGACAAGATGGTCACCGCCATGACGACCGGCAAACGCAGGGGCGCATGGCGCAAGCTGACAATTTTCCGCGCGGGGGAGGGTAACCTTTCAGGCCCTTGCCTGCAGATGGATCTGGATGTCGTGGTAACCGGTCCGCTTGGTCCGCTTTTTGATTATATACCCGGCAAGATCTGCATGGGGCGTGACTGGCTGGAAAAACGCCGGGGGCGTCCGGGCGGGCACGGCTCGGTGATCCGTCTCAATCTGCCGGAACATTCCTATTTGTATGACGATTTCGAGGCGGATTTTGAAGGCTCCGTGGCCTATAAGGGCGAACAGAAATATACGTCAATGACGGCTCTCAAACATGGTGATCTGGAGTATTTTCCCGATGGCTGGATTTGCAGTTTCAAGCGTCAGGCGATACCGCTTTTTCCGCTGAATTTTCTGCAACTTCCGGATTTGCCGGACAATTGCCGCGTCATGTGTTTTCACGGAACGCCAAAGATGGAAGAAGCGCTTGTCGGCGATTGTCCCAAATTGCGCTACCGCACCCGTCCGGCACCCTGGCTCAGGGAATTCTGGCTGGATAAAAATGAAAAAGATTGGATGCCGGGCCAGGCCTAGCGCGGGGACCCGCATTGCTAGACTGGACAAGTAAAAGGCCACCGGTTTCCCGATGGCCTTTTTCATGTGGATTATCGCGCAGATTGGCAACCCGGCGTTATCTGGGAATCAGATGTATCTGATTTCCAGGATTTCATAGTCCCGGGAACCGCCGGGCGCGGCGACTTCAATAGAATCGCCTTCTGATTTGCCGATCATTGCCCTTGCTATCGGTGATGAAATGGAGATCTTGCCTGCCTTCACATCAGCTTCCTGATCGCCAACGATCTGATAGGTATTTTCCTTTTCGGTTTCCTCATCAATCATCTTGACAGTCGCACCGAACTTGATGGTGTCACCGGAAAGCTTCGTGATATCGATGACTTCGGCTCGTGACAGAATATCTTCAAGCTCGGCAACCCGGCCTTCATTATGGCTCTGCTGCTCCTTGGCGGCATGATATTCAGCGTTCTCTGACAAATCGCCATGGGCGCGAGCTTCGGCAATTGCCGCGATGATTGCGGGACGATCTTCGGACTGGCGGCGCTTCAACTCTTGCTCGAGCATCGCATGGCCAGCCGGTGTCATTGGTACTTTGTCCATATTTCTTCTCAATTCATATTTGCATCCGGCCGGTTTGTTCGCCGGAGTTTGGCAAAAAGAAAACGACCCCAGACAGAATATCTCAGGGCCGCTTTGTGATCTGATGTTCTATATAGCGTCTTTTTTGGACAATTTCACCTTTTTTTTCTGTGGGAATCTGCTTTATGAGAAAAGTACATGATTCAAAGGAAAAGCAAATGGCAGCTTATCGCCAGTCAGGTCCTGTAAATCTGGAAACGCCGGTTCGTTTCGCCGACCCTGTTCCCTCGCAAGCGGATGTTGTTGTTATCGGCGGTGGCATTCTTGGCGTTACCTCGGCCATTTATCTGTCCGAAGAAGGATACAAGGTGGCTCTGGTTGAGAAGGGCCGCCTTGCCTGTGAGCAATCCTCGCGCAATTGGGGCTGGATACGCCAGCATGGCCGTGACCGGGACGAATTGCCGATCATGATGGAAGCCAACTGCCTTTGGGGTGAACTGGATGCAAAGATCAAGGGACGAGCCGGTTTCAGGCGCGAAGGCATCCTTTACCTTGCCAGCAGCGAGGCACAACTTGCCGAGCGTGAAAAGTGGCTTGATATTGCGAGGGAAGCACAACTCGATACGCGCCTGTTGTCGGCTGGTGAAGTATCTACTCTTGTTGATCAAGGCGGAAAGGGGGGGCACAAATGGGCTGGGGCAACTTACACGCCCAGTGATGCGCGTGCCGAACCATGGGAGGCTGTTCCTGCACTTGGTGAGTATGCGCAAAGTCTTGGCGTTGCGATCTCGGAGAGTTGTGCGGCGCGTAGTCTTGAAATCACCAATGGCCGCGTTGAAGGTGTTGTTACCGAAAACGGCACAATAGGCTGTTCGCAGGTTGTACTGTGCGGTGGTGCCTGGTCCTCGCTGTTTCTGCAAAACCATAATGTTCGTATCCCGCAATTGAGTGTCCGCTCAACGGTAAGTGCGACTGCGCCCATGGCGGAAGTCTTTTCAGGCAATGCGGCTGACGAGATGCTGGCTTTCCGCCGCCGGGAGGACGGGGGGTACAATATTTCCATCAGTAATTTTCATGACCTTTATCTGGGGCCGGATGCCTTTCGCAACTTTTTCAAATGGCTACCGGTTGCAAAAGAGCACTGGCATGACACAAGGCTGAAGTTTCCGGTGCCGGACGGCTTCCCTGACGGCTGGCGAACCGGTCGCAAATGGTCAGGTGGTGATGTGACGCCATTTGAAAAATGTCGTGTCCTTGCACCTGAGCCCGCAGGCGAAAAACTCGAACAGTTGAAAGCAGCCTTTGCCGAGCGATTTCCCCATCTCGGCAAGACCGGTACTGACCCACACATGGGCGGGGATGATTGATGCAATGCCTGATATCGTGCCGATTGTTGACCGTGTGCCGAAAATCAACGGCCTGATCCTCGCCTGCGGCATGAGCGGGCATGGGTTTGGCATCGGTCCGGGCTTTGCCAGGATTATCGCGAAAATGGCAGCGGGCAAACCCGCCGGTCATGATATGAGCCGCTTCCGGTTTTCACGGTTTACTGATGGCAGCAAGATGCGCCCGGGACCGGCAATCTAGGGATGGCCTGACAGCTATTTCTTAGCGATACTTCGCAGCAGTGATGAACTCACCAAAGGTTTCGCACCAGACAAGAACGGTATTGTAATCATTGATGTTCGTTCCGGCCGGAATGTCCAGCAGGAAACCGTCGAATGTTTTCACATCACCAATCAGCGCAGATTGATCTTTCAATGGCTCGAACTCGTCCTCGTGTTCGACAAAGTCCTTGACCAGATAGACCTTGTAATCTGGTCCCGGTGCAAGGCTTCCTTCGTGGATGATTTCGGTTTCGCTGATGCTGACTTTTCCTTCACCCCAATGAAGGAAGTCACTACCGCGCAAATCACGTGTGAACCGCGCTGTATACAAGGCACTTTGAGCCTTCTGCTCCAACATTGCAGCATCGGGCGATGGCGGGGCGGTCAAAATGGGAAGCAGGTAGATACCCAGTGCAAACCCGGCTGCAAATACCACTCCGTGTGAAACCAGAAGCGCAATAATCCGAAACATCGATCATCTCCCGTTTAAGACTGCAAGCGCCATTCTACACTATTTCCGCCTAGGCGAAATAACTCTGTAGTGCCTTCACTTCCATCCTTCCTTCACGCAGGGCAATGACGGCCTGCGTCGCTGAATTGATGCCGTTGACCGTTGTAAAATACGGTACTTTCATCATTAGAGCTGCGCGACGGAGCGACTTTGAGTCCGAGACGGTTTTCTGGCCACCAGTCGTATTGAAGACCAGTTGCACCTGACGGTTCCGGATTGCATCCTCAATATGCGGACGGCCCTGGAGAACCTTATTGATGCGCTCGCATTCGACGCCGTGCTCGTTGAAGTAACGGGCGGTGCCGCCAGTGGCAAGGATTATGAATCCTGCTTCCTGCAGAGCCTTTGCAGATGCCAGCACGCGTTCCTTGTCGTCCCCTTTCATGGAGAAGAAGACGGTGCCTTTTTTGGGGAGGTCGGTTCCTGCGCCCAACTGGGCCTTGGCAAAAGCGATGGCATAGGTTGTGTCAAGGCCCATGACTTCGCCGGTTGAGCGCATTTCGGGACCAAGCAGGGTGTCGACACCGGGGAAGCGTGCAAACGGGAACACGGATTCCTTGACCGCAATATGTTTGAGTGCACGCGGATCGGGACGTTTGCCGTAGTCGGCAAAGGCGGCATCTATCTTTTCACCTGCCATGATGCGCGCCGCCACCTTGGCAATCGGGCTGCCGAGGGTTTTGGCAACAAAAGGCACGGTGCGTGAGGCGCGCGGGTTGACCTCAATGATGTAGATGTCACCGTCCATGATGGCATATTGAACGTTCATCAGGCCGCCGACATTGAGTTCCTTTGCCAGAAGCCTAGTCTGGCGCTCGAGTTCATCAAGCGTCGCCTCGTCAAGGGTGTGAACGGGAAGCGAACAGGCGCTGTCACCAGAGTGTATGCCGGCCTCTTCGATATGCTCCATAATGCCGGGAACAAACGCTTCCTCACCATCGCAAAGACAATCGACATCAAGTTCGACCGCGTTTGGAAGGTAACCGTCGAAGAGTAACGGATTGGTTCCGAGCAGCGTGTTGATCTGCCCGGTTTTGTCGTTTGGATATCTTGCCTTGATTTCTTCGGGGACAAGTTCGGGAACCGTGTCCAGAAGATAGGTCGACAGGCCAGTCTCATCATGGATGATCTGCATGGCCCGACCGCCAAGAACATAGGATGGGCGCACCACCAGCGGAAAGCCGAGTTTTGCGGCGACAAGCCGAGCCTGTTCCACAGAGTAGGCAATTCCGTTCTTGGGCTGGCGAAGTCCAAGCTTCACGAGCATTTTCTGGAAACGGTCACGATCTTCGGCAAGATCTATGGCATCGGGGGAGGTTCCCAGAATTGGGATTCCGGCTTCCTGCAGGGCATTGGCGAGTTTCAGCGGGGTTTGCCCGCCAAACTGAACGATAACACCATGAAGGGTACCCCTTTCCTGTTCCACCCTCAGGATTTCCAGAACATCCTCAGCCGTCAGCGGTTCGAAATAAAGCCGGTCGGAAGTGTCATAATCGGTGGAAACGGTTTCGGGATTGCAGTTGACCATGATGGATTCATAGCCTGCATCAGCCAGTGCGAATGCGGCATGGCAGCAGCAATAGTCAAATTCGATCCCCTGGCCGATACGGTTCGGGCCACCGCCCAGAATGACAACCTTTTTACGGTCGGAAACTTCTGCTTCCGAACGCAACTCGCCGGCAAAAGGCGTTTCATAGGTCGAATACATGTAAGCGGTTGGCGAAGCGAATTCTGCGGCGCAAGTATCAATCCGCTTGTAAACCGGATGGACATTAAGTTCGGACCTTGCGGCAGCAACGGATTTTGCATCACTTCCGGTAAGTGATCCAAGTCGGGCATCGGAAAAGCCCATTGCCTTGAACATGCGAAGATTCTGGGCATCGGCAGGCAGCCCGTGCTGGCGGACGCGTTTTTCCATCGAGATAATCGCCTCGATCTGCTCGAGGAACCAGGGGTCAATGCGACAGGCCTGATGCACAAGGTCGATGGTCCACCCTTCGCGGAAGGCTTGCGCTACCATGCGCAGCCGGTCCGGAGTCGGTGTGCCGAGAGCGGCTGAAATGGCGTTCTTGTCATCGCCTTCGCCAAGGCCAGGAATATCAATCTCATCAAGCCCGGTCAGGCCTGTTTCAAGACCACGTAGTGCCTTTTGCAGGGATTCTGCGAAGGTCCGTCCAATGGCCATGACTTCGCCGACGGATTTCATTGCGGTGGTGAGGGTTGGCTCGGCACCCGGGAATTTTTCGAAGGTGAAACGCGGGATTTTCGTTACGACATAATCGATCGAGGGTTCGAAAGAGGCGGGTGTCGCGCCGCCGGTAATGTCGTTTTCCAATTCATCCAGCGTGTAGCCAACCGCGAGGCGGGCAGCGACCTTGGCGATCGGAAAGCCGGTTGCCTTTGAAGCAAGCGCGGAAGATCGGGAGACCCGGGGGTTCATCTCGATCACCACGAGACGTCCGTCTTTCGGATTGACGGCGAACTGCACATTGGAGCCGCCGGTTTCAACGCCGATTTCACGCAAAACCGCGATCGATGCATCGCGCATGATCTGGTATTCTTTGTCGGTGAGGGTGAGGGCGGGAGCGACCGTGATGGAGTCGCCGGTATGAACGCCCATCGGATCGACGTTTTCAATCGAGCAAATGATGATGCAGTTGTCGGCGCGGTCGCGGACGACCTCCATTTCATACTCTTTCCAGCCAAGGACAGATTCTTCAATCAGTACTTCCGTAGTCGGCGACGCATCCAGTCCGGACTCTACAATTTCGAAGAATTCCGATTTGTTATAGGCAATACCGCCGCCGGTGCCGCCAAGCGTAAACGAAGGGCGGATAATCGCCGGCAGGCCTACTTCAGACAGTGCGTCAGATGCTATTGCCAGAGCGTGCGCCTTGTAGCGCTCCTTGCGGTCCTGCTCTGTGGAATTCCATTCGCGCTCAAATGCTTCGAGGGCCTCGGCCAATTTCGCCTTGTCACTGATCTCGCTCTTGATGCGGTTGATTTCCGCGGTGTGTTTGACCTTGTCCTGAGATTTGATTTCAGTGGCATTTGCGAGCTTTGATTTTGGCGTTGCAAGACCGATCTTTTCCATAGCCTCGCGGAAAAGCTTGCGATCTTCGGCCTTGTCGATCGCCTTTGCGTCGGCACCGATCATTTCAACGCCAAGTTCGTCAAGAATACCCATTTGTTTCAGGGAAAGTGCGCAGTTCAGCGCTGTTTGTCCGCCCATGGTAGGCAGCAAAACCATTTTCTCATCAGGGTTTTCAGTACGTTCCTTGCGAATGATTTCCGCAACAACATTTGGCGTGATCGGTTCGATATAGGTAGCGTGGGCAAGATCAGGGTCGGTCATGATCGTTGCCGGATTGGAGTTGACCAGAACGATCCGGTAGCCTTCAGCTTTCAATGCCTTGCAGGCCTGGGTGCCGGAATAGTCGAATTCACAGGCCTGACCGATAATGATCGGTCCCGCACCGATAATGAGAATGGAGTCGATATCCTGGCGTTTTGGCATGGTCGTTGTCCGTCTCTGGCAGTCAGGCTGCATGAAAAACCGGGCAGCAGGGCTGTCCGGGACAAAGGTTCTGATCTCTGGCTAAGGCTGCCTTATAGGGTAAGTGCAAGGCCTATGTAACCCCCGAATACAGCTTTCCACGCTGTTTATTCGCGTTCATCCGGCATCTGCATTCAGACGGCTGAACATTTGCATCATTGGCGGTATTACCGGCCGAATAATTCACGAGCTTGCTTGAGATAGGAGCGAGAGACAGGGACTTTTTCGCCGGTTGAAAGCGTAATTGTCCATTTTTCGTTTTCACGTTTGAAGTCGGCAACATGTCTGCGCGATATCCACCAAGAACGGTGAACCCGGGTCCCATCCAGTTCCGCCAGTTCCTGCTCGGCATCGCCAAGGCGCAGGAGGATCATTTCCGATCCCTTGATGGTAGTCACCTTAACATAGTGATCCTGCGCCTGAAGGAAAATAATGTCCTTGCCGAGGTCAACCGGGAGGCGTTTGAAAAACGCTGGTTCGGGTCTGGTTTCAACCACCGACCGAGTGATGGGCATGGTCACGGTAGCTTCCGCGACATGGCTGCGCATGCTTGATTCGATGAGGTAATAAAGGATCGATACGGCAGTCGAGATAACAATGGTGTACCCCGTCAATCTGGTGAGGTCGGCAACGGACCCAATGCCGTTATCGAAGAAAAGCATGTTCACCAAAAACACGATTATGCCGATCGGAATACCTCCGGCGATGCCGCCAAGTATTCGGGAGAGGCCTTCCGGGACGCCTTTTTGATGTGTCAGCGTGCCGAAGAAGATCGAAGAGGCCATTCCGACCGGGAAGGTGATCAGTGAAATTGCTGCCCAGTAAACCAGCCGGGGAGCAAATGTCATTTCTTCAAGAGTACCGAAAGGTCCCATGATCGTGAGGATGGCGATCACCGCCACGAACCCCAACCAGTATTTCGGATTCGAAAAAATGTCCTGCATTACACGAAGCGTGAGTTGCAGCGGGCGGGGTTTGGCGAAGTTTTGAGCGCCATCGGCGTAGTTTGGCTGGTTTGAATTCATGTTACTGCTTTTACTTCGGACATCACGAAACGCAAAGGGTGCAAAACGCTCAAACAGGAGAAAGCCCGTGAACATAACCCCTTTTATCGAAGCTGGCCCTGCTATCCAAATCCACATGCTTGCCGCTGTTGCGGCCTTGTTCCTGGGAGTTCTTGTCCTCTGGCGGCGCAAGGGTGGCGCGACTCACAAACGTAATGGCAAGGTTTGGGTAGGGCTCATGATGATTACCGCCCTGAGCGGTTTTTTCATCCATGAAATCAGGGTTTGGGGCGATTACAGCCCGATCCATATTATTTCGGCTCTGGTTCCTGTTAGTCTTATGGTGGCTGTACTGGCTGCGCGACGGGGCAATTTTGCCAAACACAGGAGCATTATGAAGAGCACCTATCTGGGTGGCATGATTGTCGCCGGTGGTTTCACCTTCCTACCAGGGCGCCTGAATCATGATATCTTCTTTGGTGAGAAGAACTGGTCAGGCTTTGCCGGCGGTCATTGGATATTGCCGATCACGGCCGCCGTTCTGGGTCTCGCTTACTACCTGTGGCGAGGCACCCAGGCGCAACGCTCGACCTAGCCCCGTATAACAACCTGAAATCCGAAATACTGAATCCTGATTTGTTGGAAAACATACAATGTCTGCCACCACGTTTTATCTTACCCTTTCCGCCGTTCCGTTCTGGGTATGGCCATTGCTCATCATTCTGATCGTTGTCGGAATGACAGCTTCGCGGGACCGATCTGTCCCCAACCGGCTTTTTTGGTTTTTGCCGCTTGTCGGGTTGATGGTTGTTCCTACGCTTGTGCGAATCGGAAAGCTTGAAATCATCCCGATTTTTCTTCTTGCATATGGCCTTGGAGGAATCGCCGGTGGATTTTTCCAGGCAAGGGTCTTCATAGGTGCTGAAAAAGACAGGACACTTTTGCGCGGGGAGTGGCTGACCATGATTGTCGTGATGATCCTGTTTGCTGTCAATTTTGCCTTTGGAACTTTAAGTACGATTGCTCCGCAAATCGCACAGAATTATGGTTTTCTGTTGCCGTTTGCCGCGATCACTGGACTTTGCAGCGGAAGCTTTTTGGGAAGATCATTGTTCGTGATCAACAGGGTTCGCTTCATGAAACTTTCAGTTTAGGGCAGGGATCATGAAATTGCTTTTCTCAATACTTGCATCAACCGCGTTCATCTATCTCCTGATTGCCATCAGCCTGGTGTTTTCGCAATTTCCACAAGCGAGCCTGGAAGATGGAGAGGCACTAGATTTTGCATCGGCGGTTCATGCCGACTATTCGAACCTTCCGGATCTGGAGACCTTTGAATCACGGGATGGTTCCGCACTTGCTTATCGATCATATCCCGCCGTGAATGACACTAACAACATCATCATTCTCATTCACGGGTCGGGCTGGCACGGTATGCAGTTTCATGAAATGGCCGAATATCTGAGTAGGCAGGGGGTGGGTCATATCATCGTGCCGGATTTACGGGGGCACGGGTTCTTGCCAGACCGCCGTGGCGATGTGGATCATATTGGCCAGTTTGAGGATGATATTGCCGATCTGATAGTCTATGCAAGAGCGGAACACACAGATGGCGCACAGATAATACTCGGTGGACATTCTTCCGGCGGAGGGCTGGTTGTCCGCTTCGCTGGGGGGAAATATGAGAAACTCGCAGACGGGTTCGTTTTGATGGCGCCGTTTCTCAAATATGATGCCCCGACAACAAGGCCAAGCTCTGGAGGATGGGCAAATGTTGCCACCCGCAGACTTATAGGACTGAGCATGCTTAACCAGATAGGCATTACAGCGCTCAACCACTTACCGGTGATTTCATTCAATATGCCAAAAAGCGTGCTGGATGGCCCCTTTGGCAAAACTGCGACACTGCAATATTCTTACCGTCTCAACACCGGCTTTGCGCCACGCACAGACTACACCAGTGATCTTGCAGCAATGAGTCAACCCTTTCTCCTGCTTTCAGGAAGTAATGATGAGTCGTTCTATTCAGATCGCTATGAGGGCCTCATTTCCCAATATGCAAGGTCAGGCACATACCGCTTATTGGAGGGGGTTAATCATATCGGGCTTGTCAATGCGCCAGCCGCGTTTGATGCCATCTTTAAATGGGTTCGCGAAACTGACTTCAAATAATGTGTCTCATCAGGAGCAAGACATTTGCAACGAGGGGGTTTTATGCTTACTTGGCGTCAAAACCGGACCAGCCGTACAGGTATGATCCAGTTTTCGAAAGCTTGATTGCCGAGGGAGACATCTATCATGCGTTGGAAAGGCAGAAGAAGAAGCCAGAACGTTAATGACATCAGGGGCCGGGGCCGAAGTGGTGGCGGCGGCATGTTTCGCACTCCCTCAGGCGGCGGCACCCGCACCATGCGTCCGGTCCGTTCGGGTGGCATGGGTTGCGGCACGCTGATCATTATCGGGCTTGTCCTTTGGGCGCTTGGTCTTAATCCGTTGCAACTCTTGGGCGGACTTGCCGGGGGTGGTCTTGGCGGTGGGCTCGGGCCTTCCATTTCTCCGCAACAGTCGCCCCAAATTAACAGACAGACCGGTACCAACGGCAAGACCGATGAAATGACGGAGTTCATGGAAGTTGTGATGGCTTCAACCGAGGAGGTTTGGACTGATATTTTCAAGAGTTACGGAAAGCGCTATCCGCTGCCAAAACTGAATATCTTTGATGGCCAGGTGCGTTCGGCCTGCGGATTGGCTTCCTCAGCGGCCGGGCCATTTTATTGTCCGGGTGACAGTGAGGTCTATATCGATCTTTCATTCTACAACACGCTGTCGCGCCAGTTCGGTGCGAAGGGCGATTTTGCACAGGCCTATGTGCTAGCCCACGAAGTGGGCCATCATGTTCAGAACGTGATTGGTGTCCTGCCGGCCTTTAACCGGATGCGCCAGAGCATGGGCAAGATTGAAGTGAACCAGACGTCAGTCAAGGTTGAATTGCAGGCTGATTGTTTTGCCGGCGTTTGGGGGCACTATGTGGCCAAGCAGGGCTGGCTTGAGCGGGGTGATCTCGAAGAGGCGCTGGTGGCAGCCAATCAGATTGGCGATGATGCCATTCAAAGGCGCACACAGGGTTATGTGGTTCCCGAAGCCTTCAATCACGGAACCTCAGAGCAACGCCGCAGATGGTTTACCCGTGGCTTTGAATCAGGCCGTATTGAGGCCTGTGACACGTTCAACGCAAATACGCTCTGAACGAAAACTCAGGCGAACATGGAAAAGCCGGGAGATTTTCCCGGCTTTTTGTTGGCAAAATATGCTCAGGCGTATTTTGACCTGCTGCGCCATGGTGAAAAGAATCCGGTGTCAGGACCTCTTCCGCCTGCCTGTTTCATAGTTGATTTGTATTTCGGGAAGTGCGTGGGGAATGATGCGACGGCCGTGTTGCAAACCAGGTTTTCAGGTTTGCGGTTTGCTGAGCCGTTCGAATTGGCCGGTGTCACAGGCGCTTCGGGCTCCATTCTCATAATCCTCGAATAATATTCCATGACATGCTCCGTCTTTTCGTTTTCCTGCAGTCTTACTTGTCAGGATTGAAGTGGCGGGCCGGATACGCGCTACAAAAGGCCTCTGGTTTCTTTCAATCAAGCTGCAATGGGCGGAAACGCTGCGAACCTAATTGACAGGAATCTGGTGCTCAAATGCGGCAGAATGCTGAACAAAAATGATCGTTTTTGCGAAATTTCCGTCTGCGCATTGTGTTGTGGTCCTTGTCTGTTAGTTTCGCTGTCAAACAAGAGAGCCTTTGATTAGGGGACCGGTTAGCGAGTATGGCGGGGCGATAACAATAATGAGATTGGAAATGAGATCGGACAGGAAAAATCTTCCTTATCCGCGCAGGGTTCTCATGCGCTCCGTTTTGCGGTTTCTCTCTGGTGTTGCCTTTCGCCTGTTGGCGCGTGTTGAAGTCAGCGGAATTGAGAACCTGCCAAAATCAGGTCCTGTTATTCTTGCAGCCAACCATTTTCACTTTGCTGATCCGGTTGCCCTGCTTTGGGTATCCCGAAGGCAGGTCGAGTTTGTTGGCGGATTTCGTTTTCCGAATGCTCCGACAATCGTAAAGTTCCTGCCTTCACTTTGGGGGTATTTCCCTGTGCACCGGGGCGCCTATTCGCGATCTTCGCTGGACTATTCCGTTGCAACCCTGCGAAAGGGCGGAGTTGTCGGTATTTTCCCGGAAGGCGGGGCCTGGGCCCAGGTCCTGCGTCCGCCACGTAACGGTATCGGCTTTATTGCAGCAGAAAGCGCAGCTCCGATTGTTCCTATAGCCCTCAACGGATTTCCCGGGCTCTTCAACCAATGGCGCCCGACACTCCGCATATCCATTGGCAATCCGGTTGGACCTTATCAGGTTGCCGCAGATACGGCTCAACGCAAAGAGTTGCTCTCAACGATCGGCGATGATGTGATGAGGGCCATAGCTGAATTGTTGCCACCGAACGAGCGTGGTGTTTTTTCTGGGGATGAGAAAATCAGGCAGGCCGCAGAGGAAGTTGCCGCCTATCCATTTGACCAATCGCATATGAGGGGTATGTAAGAAGGCAATGCTAGTGGAGGCAAAATTGAAATGAGCGTGGAAAAAGGTGCTGCAACCGGTAACGGACTGGCAAGATGGTTCGGCACGCCGAAAGGAAGACGGATAGCATGGTACCTCTATGATTTCGGAAATTCCGCTTATGCTGCTGTTGTGCTGCTTGCCATTTACTCGGCTTATTTCAAGCAGGGAGTAGTGGGCGGCGCCGAAGGCTCCAAACTTTGGGGTTATTCGATCGCGATCGCAATGGTGGTAGTGGCGCTGGTTTCACCAGTTCTGGGAACTCTGGCGGATCATTTTGCGATCAAGAAGCGTATGCTTGCAATCTTCACAGTCACCTCCGCCGGTTTCACAGCCTGTCTCTTTTTCGTCCAAAAAGGCGATGTGTTTACCGGCATGCTGTTTTTCATCCTGGCCGAGATCGGTTATCGCTCTGCGCAGGTTTACTATGATGCATTGCTGCCGGAAATCGCGGAACGGCGAGAGTTTGGCAGCGTGTCAGGCATGGGATGGGCAATCGGTTCTTTCGGCGGCATTCTCTGCCTTGCCATTGTTCTGCCGATGGTTGTTATCTTTGATAACAATTTTGTGTTGCGCCTGACCCTTGTGATCACGGCAGCCTACTATCTGGTTTTCACCCTGCCACTGATACTGTTCGTCAAGGAAACCGCGAAGCCGGCCAAGCTTCCCAAAGGTGAGAACGTCTTTACTCTTGGTTTCAAACGACTTTGGAAAACCCTGAAACAGATCGGAAAACACCGCGAGTATTTCAAGTTCATGGTTGCCTTCATTCTTTACAATGACGCGGTGATGATTGCGCTCAATTTTGCAGCTATCATAGGCGCTGTGCTTTACGGCTACGGTCAGCAGGAGCTGATTGTGCTTATTATCATTGTTGGCCTGATGAATACCGTTGGCGCCTATGTGTTTGGCGAAATGAGCCAGCGCAGAAATGCACGTTCAGCCCTGTTTGCCTCCATGGCCTGTATGGCCGTTGCGATATTGTGGTTGCAATTCAATACTGTCGGATGGATGTTTTTTGTAATCGGCTCTGTTGCCGGTTTTGCGATGGGCGGGCTCCAATCGGTCAGCCGGACAATGGTTGCCAAACTCGCCCCTGCAGGACACAGCGCGGAATTTTTCGGGCTTTTTGCCGTTGCCGGCAGGTCATCATCCGTTGTTGGTCCGGCATTATTCGGCTGGTTGATAGCGGAAAATACCGGTGCTTATATCCTTGAGGGGATGAATGAAACCGATGCCGAGCAGCTGGCAACCCGGGTTGCACTGATCGTTGTACTAGTCTTCATCGCCCTGGGCGGGCTGATCCTGACATTTGTGCGGGAGGAGGCAAGCTATCCGTTGGCTGAGCCAGAAGTCGCCAGGTAAAAGTCTTGCCGACCTGATGAAGTCATTTGTTACTCCTGCTTGAAAACAGGCGTAAGTGCAAACGAGCAAATTCAAGCGGTTTCGGGCAATGCTTCCATGTTCTTTTTTTCACGCATCAGGTTGATAAACCGACGGAAAAGGTAGTGGCTGTCCTGCGGGCCGGGGGATGCCTCGGGATGGTGCTGGACTGAAAATACTGGTTTGTCTTTAACGGCAAGCCCGCAATTGGTGCCGTCAAAAAGCGATACATGGGTCTCTTCAACACCGATGGGCAGGGTTTTGCCATCAACCGCAAATCCGTGGTTCATGGAAACAATTTCCACTTTGCCGGTTGTATGGTCTTTCACGGGATGGTTTGCACCGTGATGGCCCTGATGCATTTTGAGTGTCTTTGCGCCGAGTGCGAGTGCCAGCATCTGATGCCCGAGGCAAATGCCGAATACCGGAATGTCGGTTTCCAGAATTCCCTTGATCGTTTCCAGTGAATATTTGCCAGTGGCCTCCGGGTCTCCCGGTCCATTTGAAAGGAATACACCATCGGGCTTGTGGGCGAGCACTTCACTGGCGGTGGCGTTCGCAGGCAAAACAGTCAGCTTGCAGCCAAGTCCGGCAAGGAGACGCAATATGTTTCGCTTGATGCCGTAATCCAGAACAACAACGTGAAAAGTACCGGTTGCGTTTTCAGTGTATCCCTTTGACCATCCCCAAGGCGCCTCAGACCATGAGCCTTCCTGTGTGCGTGTGACAGACTTTGCAAGATCAAGGCCTTCCAGTCCGTGCCAGGCTGCCGCCTGTTTCTTCAGCGCCTCAATATCGAAATTGCCTTCCGGATCATGGGAAATTACCGCATTAGCGAGACCTTTTTCGCGAATAAGGGCCGTCAGTGCACGTGTATCAATGCCGCTCATGGCGATGATGTTGCGCGATTTCAGCCATTCATTGAAGTGACTGACTGAGCGGTAATTTGATGGCTGTGTGACAGGGGCCTTGAAAATTGCGCCAACCACGCCCGTTTCGCTTTGCAGGTTATAATTTTCGATATCCTCGTCATTGGCTCCAGTATTGCCGATATGGGGAAAGGTAAAGGTAACAATCTGTCCGGCATAGGAAGGGTCAGTCAGAATTTCCTGGTAACCTGTTATTGCGGTATTGAAGCAAACTTCCGCCTGTGCAGTGCCTGTTGCGCCGGCCCCTGTCCCTTCAATGACCGTGCCGTCGGCGAGAACCAGAACTGCGGTTATTGCTGATTGCTCCCATGGCTGTGTTTGCGCCGTGTCGGTTTGCATTTGATTTTCAGAAATGGAAGACAAGACTTCAGCTCCATGTGTCCGGACAATCGATATTGCCGCGCAAAAACGCGCCGTCGCCCAGTTTATTTCAGATCGTTGGCTGAAACGGACTGATAGTGCCTGTGCGATGCAAGGTCAACAGGAGGCGCAGGCGATCTGTGATCTTAGTGCGGCCATGGGGATATCATCAACAGCTAGTTGTGAATTTGACCGCTTGCCTCCATATTTGATGCAGAGGCCTCCAGCTACGGATTTTGTGAGGCGAAGTGTTTTTGCGAAAGGCAGGGTGTCATGCTCAGGGATAGAATTGCAGACACATTGAAAGCTGCACAAAAGGACCAGAACCGGAAGCGGATAGCGACCTTGCGGCTGATCAACGCGGCGATCATTGACCGGGATATCTCGCTCAGGGGAAAGGGCAAGGACAAGGCCGATGACGAGGAGGTGCTCGATTTACTAGGCAAGATGGTCAAGCAGCGTGAAGAATCTTCGCGTCTCTATGCCGAAGGCGGGCGACCGGAACTGGCAGACCAGGAACTTGAGGAAATCGGCATCATCAAGGAATTCATGCCAGTGCAAATGGATGATGCCGCAATTGCCGCTATGGTGGAGGAACTGATTGGTGAAACCGGTGCCATGTCTTTGCGCGACATGGGCAAGGTGATGGGGCTGATCAAGGAACGGTATCGCGGACAGGTCGACATGGGCAAGGCAGGTGCGATGATCAAGGAAAAGCTCAACAGCTGAAGGCAGCTGGCCTGTATCACCTTGATGTTTGGTTTGCTTCCGGCAGGACAGAAAACTGCCTTTTACTGCTGATTTTGTCGAGGAGCGGTGGTTTCGCGGGAGTTGGTATACCGGAATTGGGAAAGCTGTCCGGTCCGACCCACTCAGACCGGACAGCATGTGCAGCAAGCTGAAAAATCGAACCCACTTCGAGACTTGCAGCCAACCAGCACATCTTTATTCAGCCCAATGATCAGGGGATATTCAATCCCCCATATTTAGGGGGTATTTTCCTGAATCCTCGATTCAGGGATGCGTTGATCTTTTTTCACAACCCTTTGCGGCACCTTTCAGCTGTGCTTTAGGGTTGTCCTGGATATGTCAGAGATTGATCAGTCGGCGCTTTGTTGCGAGATGAATGGCCTGTGCAATCGTACGACAACCCAGTTTCATTCGAGCAGACTTGAGATAGTCCCGCGCGGTATGATTGGAAATGTTGAGGATATAGGCCACGCCGACCACATCCTTGCCTTGGGCTGTCCAATAGAGGCATTCAATCTCTCTTGGTGCCAGCGAGGGTCCCTCATCAGTGCCGTAGATTTGCAGGATTGCCTTGCGGTGGAGTACGTCGCCAATTTGTTCCAGGGATGTTTTTTCAGTATCTATTTTCAACTTCCAGTCTTTTTCAGGAAGATCGGAGGTAACTGTGAAGATCGCCTTGCGCTTGGCCTTGTCGATCAGCGGGATTGAAAAGCCGTTGCGTCCCGCGCCATGTTTTTCTGCATCTTCGAAAAAGGCGGCAACTTTCTCGTCGCCCAGATCCAGATCAGACCAGAAAAAAGGTTCGACCCGTTCAAAGCCCTGAAGGAAAACGGGATCAATTTCCTGATACTGGTTGAGGACGTAGTGTCCAAGCCATTGGGGAGGATAAGTCGATTTGAAAAACGGCATGTCGGTCGGGGAATTCGTCCGGTAGGCCATGTGGTAAACCACATTCGTGTAATGCCCGACATCGCGCACAAGACTAAGTGCGGTCTCGATGTTCTGCTCATCAACGATGCGCAGGAGTAGATCGGATTTTGAACCGGAGGAATCTTGCACAGCCATTTGTCCCACTCATTTCTACCAGGGATCAATGCCTGTTTTTCGCGGAATCACGGTCGCGCGCGCAAAGCAACCTGTTATTCCACTCGGCTTTTTTGATTGGCACCAACCCCGTTTGGTACTCGCTAAATCATTATAAGCGTCGCAGGCGAACCCCACATCCACCGGTTTCGATACTTCGGTACTTCCGTGAAAAAAGCAAGTCAAATGCTGGAAACACACCTGAATGATATGATTTTCGCTTTATATTCGCAAGAGTTTCCACATTTGCCTTGGCATGACATGCGCTAATCCGAAACCTGTATTTGACTGAAAGAACCTGTTCGCGATCATGCAAAAAAATGTGATGAACGACTTCTAATGTGTATAAACAGGCCATGAAGTTTCCTGACCGCTTTCTTGATGACATACGCGACCGTCTTCCCATCTCGGAAGTAGTGGGTAAGCGCGTGACATTCGACAAGAAAAAAACCAATCAGGCGAGGGGCGACTACTGGGCTTGCTGTCCGTTTCACGGCGAGAAGACGCCGAGCTTTCACTGTGAAGACCGCAAAGGCCGGTATCACTGTTTTGGCTGCGGGGTAAGCGGAGACCATTTTCGTTTTCTGGTGGAACTTGACGGTTTGAGTTTCCCCGAAGCAGTTGAACGCCTCGCAGATCAGGCCGGTCTGCCAATGCCGGTGATGGACAAACGAGAACAGGAGAGGGAGGAAAAGCGGGCCTCGCTTTACGATGTCATGGAAATGGCAACCAGCTTCTATGAGGAGCAGTTGCAGGCCCCTGGCGGCGCAAAGGCACGTGCCTATCTGCGCGAACGCGGCATCAGCCCGGCTGTGCAGCGGGAGTTTCGGATCGGATATGCTCCGGACGGGCGCAACGTTTTGAAAGAGTGCCTGGTTTCAAAACGCGTAACGCCAGACCAATTGGAGGCGACCGGAATGGTCGTTCACGGCGAAGGTATCGCAGTTTCCTATGACCGTTTTCGTGACCGGCTGATGTTTCCTATTCCCGATTCAAGAGATCGCATCATCGCCTTTGGCGGGCGGGCATTGAGTTCGGATGTTCCGGCGAAGTATCTGAATTCACCGGAAGGAGTGCTGTTTCACAAATCGAATGTGCTCTACAATTTCGCGAAGGCGCGGAAGTCAGTCTATGAGCGAAAGCAGGTAATAGCCGCAGAGGGCTATATGGATGTCATCGCGCTTCATGCGGCGGGTTTTCCCAACGCCGTTGCACCACTTGGAACTGCACTGACGGAGCGCCAGATGTTGTTGCTCTGGCGGTTGAATGAAGAGCCGGTTTTGTGTTTTGACGGCGACAGTGCAGGATTGAAGGCGGCGTATCGTTCGATTGAAATGCTTTTGCCCGGGCTGGAGCCGGGCAGATCCGCCAGGTTTGCCCTGTTGCCGGAAGGTCTTGATCCGGATGATCTTATCCGTGCCGAAGGGCCGGAGGCCATGCGGGATGTTCTCAAGGCCGCGCTTCCGCTTGCAGACATGATCTGGAACCGGGAAACCGCTGCGGGTGTTTTTGAAACGCCGGAGAAAAAGGCCGAATTGGAAGCGAAGATGCGCTCTGTCGTGGCGCTTATCAGAAATGACAGCGTCCGTCGCCACTATGAGCAGGAGATGCGCGAACGCCTCGCGGCCTTTTTCGGGTCGGGACGCGGCCATGATCAGGGCGGGGAGTACGCTTACCGCAGCGAACGGAGGGGCCAGTCCGGGATGCGCGGAACCGGCAACAGGCTGCAAAATCCTGCAGGGAAGACGCGGTTTGGCGCTTCGCCCGGCCTTTTGAACAGTTCAATAATGAAACGGGGAAATGCGAGAATTCCCCTACGCGAGGCTGCGCTTGTGATCGGGGTGCTCAATCATCCAGCGTTGCTGCTGCGGTTTTTTGATGAATTTGTGGAGATGCCATTATCGGCCAGCGTGGCGTCAGAACTGCGCCAGCGTATTGTGGATCTTGTGGCCGAATATTCCGGCGATGATGAAATGCCGGACGCAATGATGCTCAGGGAGACACTTTTCAGGGAAGGGCGTCAGGACCTTATCTCACGTATGGAAGGGCAGCTTTCACAAAACCGGATATGGCAGTGTGATTTGCAGGCTGCCTTTGAAGATGCTGTTGAAGGTTGGCGCCAAGCTTATGCCTTGCATATTCGCAGCCATGGACTACATAAGGAGTTGAAGGCAGCAGAACAGGCGCTCGCATCAGATGACAGCGAGGAAAATCTCGAAAGACTGCTGCATATTCAGTCGGAAATCGCGAAAGATGAGGGCATTGAGGCGCTTATCGACGGATTTGGTGTGTCTTCCGGGCGGCCCAGTCGCAGTTTTTAACCGGATATTCGCGGCAAGCCGTTGGTATGTGCAACTCCGTGACCGTTCCTAGGATGCCGAATCAACTTGACGAATGCGCTATGAAAGGGAATCACAGAACTAAAGATTGGTTTTTCTGCGGTACCGTTCATTTGCCGGTTTGCTTCTGGCGAAACGGCTTCGTTTGGAGCTGGGGATTCAGGCCGCAGAATCAGGCGCTTAAGGCACAATTAACCGCGTTTGATGTAACGCGAGGTGAGTTTAAACGCCAAATGATTCGTTTTGCGAATATACGGACGAAGACTTGAATAGACCGGAAATTGGCAAATATGCCCTCTACCGGAACACTGAAATTGGCAAAGACCGTTTGTTTCCCGAGAAAAAACGGTGTTTTGCGGAAAATACAGACAGGAACCCGAACCTGATGGCTACCAAGACTAAAGCACCGGCAAAGGCAAAGAAATCTGCCGCAAACAGCGAAGCTGTCGATGAGACCGAAAAAAAGGTGACCAAGGCTGCCTCCGGCGACATCAAAAAGACCAAGAAGGTAACCGGCAAGAAATCTGCAAGCGGAAACAAGGAAGAGCCTGAAAACAATGAGGGCTCCCTGCTTGATCTGTCTGCGGATGCTGTCAAGAAAATGCTCAAGGCGGCCAAAAAGCGCGGCTATGTGACGATGGACGAGTTGAACTCGGTTCTGCCTTCTGACGAAGTGACTTCCGAGCAGATTGAAGACACGATGTCGACCCTGTCAGACATGGGTATCAATGTTGTTGAGGAGGAAGAACTCGAGGAAGAGGCGGAATCCACCGATGTTGCGACCACTGGCGGCACGGCAGTAGCAACCACCAAAAAGCGCGAGCCTGCCGATCGTACTGACGATCCTGTGCGCATGTACCTGCGTGAAATGGGAACGGTTGAACTGCTTTCACGCGAGGGCGAGATTGCCATTGCCAAGCGCATTGAGGCCGGTCGCGAAACCATGATTGCTGGGTTGTGCGAAAGCCCGCTATCCTTCCAGGCGATCATAATCTGGCGTGATGAACTCAACGAAGGCAATATCCTGCTTCGTGACATCATTGACCTTGAAGCCACATATGCCGGGCCGGAGGCCAAACAGGCGCCGACCATCCAGCGCCCCGCTGATGGCACTGAAATCAAGAAACAGGAAGAGCCAAAGGCGCCGGTCAAGGCCGATGGAGACGAAGAAGAGGGCGAAGAAGGCGAAGGCACAACCGAAGAGGATGATGACGACGAGGACGATGATGAAAACGCATTGTCGCTTGCCGCCATGGAGGCCGAACTCAAGCCTGCCGTGATTGAGACGTTTGACACGATTGCGGACACATATAAAAAACTCCGTCGCCTTCAGGACCAGCTCGTCGAGAAGGCGCTCGATAACAAATCCCTGTCGCCGGCACAGGAGCGCCGGTACAAGGAACTGCACGAGACGCTAGTTTCTTCCGTCAAATCGCTTTCGCTCAACAACAACCGTATTGAGAGCCTTGTTGAACAGCTTTACGCGATCAACAAGAAACTGGTGAGTCTCGAAGGCAAGCTTTTGCGCCTTGCCGAATCCCACGGTGTGGGCCGCGAGGATTTCCTCAAGGAATATTACGGTTCGGAGCTGGATCCGAACTGGAACCGCAGGGTTTCCAATCTTTCCGGCAAGGGGTGGAAGCCTTTCTACAAGGCTGAATCCAAAACGATGAAGGAAATTCGCGGCGAAATTCAAATGCTTGCTGCTGAAACCGGGTTGGAGCCCTCTGCTTTCCGCCGTATTGTGCACAAGGTGCAGAAGGGTGAGCGCGAAGCTCGCCAGGCCAAGAAGGAAATGGTTGAAGCCAACCTGCGGCTCGTTATCTCGATTGCCAAGAAATACACCAATCGCGGTCTGCAATTCCTGGATCTCATCCAGGAGGGCAATATCGGCCTGATGAAGGCGGTAGACAAATTTGAATACCGCCGCGGCTACAAGTTCTCGACCTATGCGACCTGGTGGATTCGCCAGGCAATCACACGCTCGATTGCGGATCAGGCCCGCACGATCCGTATTCCGGTGCACATGATCGAGACGATCAACAAGATTGTCCGCACTTCGCGTCAGATGCTGCATGAGATCGGGCGCGAGCCGACACCGGAAGAACTTTCCGAAAAACTTGCCATGCCACTTGAGAAAGTGCGCAAGGTGCTGAAGATCGCCAAAGAGCCGATTTCGCTCGAAACGCCGATTGGCGATGAGGAAGACTCACACCTCGGCGATTTCATCGAAGATAAGAATGCGCTGCTGCCGATTGATGCGGCGATTTAGGCGAACCTTCGCGAGACCACGACACGGGTTTTGGCTTCGCTTACACCTCGCGAAGAACGTGTGCTACGCATGCGTTTCGGAATCGGCATGAATACTGATCATACACTGGAAGAAGTCGGCCAGCAGTTTTCAGTGACACGTGAACGCATCCGTCAAATCGAGGCGAAGGCGCTTCGCAAGCTGAAGCATCCAAGCAGATCCAGAAAACTTCGTTCTTTCCTGGATCAATAGTCTCCGGCGAATTTAAAAGAAAACCCGGCCATTGTGCCGGGTTTTTTGTTGTTGTCTTCATGTCGATTGCTTTTTCTACGGCGTCATCGTGTTTCCAGACGAAATCCTGTTTGTTCTTGAAGCCGGTTTCGAATTGCGAAAGTCAGCCACAATTGTTAGCCTCTGCACTGTCAAAATACCGAAAACAAAATAATGGGAGTCTGGTTTTCATGTCTTTTCTGAAGAAGCTGTTCGGGGGAAAACCGGATTCACCGACTGCTGCCGCGTCCGAAATGCATGAAGGCTTCATCATTACGCCAACCCCGATTGCCGAAGGAGGGCAGTTTCGTCTTTGCGCTGAAATCCGAAAGGAAGTTAGCGGTGAGATGAAGACGCACAGATTGATCAGGGCTGACATGTTTGCGTCTGCTGATCAAGCGGCAGATGCTTCCGTGAGTAAGGCCAAGCAGGTTATTCGCGAGCAGGGTGAGAGAATTTTTCGCTGACAGTTTTTCCTGTCGTCCGCGGCATTTCGAGATCACAGAACTATTTTGATCCCTTGAAGGCGCGTTTGCCAAACGGTTTCGCTCCGCGTCGGCGATGCGCATCAGCTGTTTGGTTCTGGTGGATTTCCTGCCCCCTGTGTTCGTGGGCCTGTCTCATCTGAAATTCACGCATGAACGACTCTGACAAGGCGCCTTCCGAGGAGCCGACTGATTGAGGTCTGGCGAGGTTGGAATGTCTTGCTTCGCCAATGAATTCGACCCCGGCAAAAGGCGGCTTCTGCCAGACCAGGCTGCAGTCGATCTGAATGCCGTCGATTTCGATATGAAGCGTGAAGAACTTGGGCAGAGCGATAATGTTCTGAAGTTCAATTCGTGCGCCTTTTGTTGTCATGTCGCGGACAATACAGGTTTGTCCCTCAAACTGGCTATTAAAGCCGATCATACCGCGCTTGAGCACCCTCAAACGATGCTCGATGCGTTGATCTTCCTGCTCAGCGAATAAGTTCCCGAGTTGGTTATGGTCGGTAATGTTCATTTTCCCTCACTTCAAACGCAAGTATAGGTTGCATCGATTAAGAGATATTTACCGATTTGTACGCGCCCGCGTTTTTTGTTTTTTGGTTTATAATCGGATAATTCACCAGCAATCGCCCATCGAAATTACCATAGGTGAAAAGCATCATGGCAAGTGAGATTTTTATTTTGGAGACGAACGGCATCGGCCTTTACGAGTTTACGCATAAGGCTCAACGCTTTGTCGAAGTTCATGGGGTGGATGATGGATTGCTGACGGTTTTTGTCCGTCATACGTCATGTTCCCTGCTCATACAGGAAAACGCGGACAGGGATGTGCAGCTTGATCTGAAGGCTTTTTTCGAAAGGCTCGTCCCGCCGGCAGATCATCCGGAGATGGCTTATCTGCGGCACACCTTAGAAGGCCCTGATGACATGCCTGCGCATATCAAGGCGTCCTTGTTACCCGTCTCGCTATCGGTTCCCGTGATCAACGCGAGCCCTGCGCTGGGCACCTGGCAGGGGATCTACCTGTTTGAGCACAGAACCACACCGCATCGCCGCGAAGTGGTCCTGCAAGTTTCTTGAGGGTCCCTGGAAGCAAGCCGATCAGGCTTTTGCGCCAGGAGCACATTTTCGGCAGAACGGGGTATGGGGAACCGTGGCAAGGCGTTCTTCCACAATGGTTTCGCCGCACTTCACGCATTGTCCATAAGTTCCCGCGTCAATGCGGTCCAAGGCAGCCTTGATGGCCTTGATTTCCTGAAGACCGGAAAGACCGAGTTCCTCCATCACTTCATCGCCTTCCGCTTCAACGGCGTTTTCCTCCCAGTCGGCGCTACGGGGATCATCAAGCTGATCCTCAATGTTCTCCAGCCGGTTTTCCAGATAAGTAAGCCGACGTTTCAAAACTTCTGCATACTTGTCGTAACTGATTTCTGTTGCGGACATGCCGACCTCCTTGATTTGAAAAACGGTCGTCTTGCCTGACCGTGGGTTGCCTCATAAGCAGACTAGAATTCTTTCCCGGCTTTCCTATTGACCTGTATCAAGGAAAAAGCGCGTAAACAGTTTATTGTTTTCTCTTGGTGAAATGGAGGTTCTCATGAAACTTGAAGAGACTGCAAAACCGGTGGGCGAATTGGCCGGTAAACCCGAAACGACTGTAAAGCGAACTGCCAGAAACGGACGTGCGGTTCCCAAAGAGGCCGTGAGTTCCGACATTTCGGGCAAGGAAAATGGGGCGCCGCAGGCGGCAGCGGAACTCCACAAGACGCTTGACCGAGATACCGTCAGGCGTCTGTTTGAAACGGGCCAATATCCCTACAAGCGGAAAATATCACGAACCAAGTATGAACGTGAAAAGGCTGAATTGCAGGTGGAGCTGCTGAAGGTTCAGGAGTGGGTTCGCAACACCAATGAAAAGATTTGCCTGCTTTTCGAGGGACGTGATGCGGCCGGGAAGGGCGGAACCATCAAGCGCTTTATGGAACACCTTAATCCGCGTGGTGCGCGTGTTGTGGCGCTCGACAAGCCAACGGACCGTGAGCGGACGCAATGGTACTATCAGCGCTATATCGAGCATCTTCCATCGGGTGGTGAAATCGTGATGTTTGACCGCTCCTGGTACAACCGTGCCGGGGTGGAGCGAGTGATGGGCTTTTGTGATCCGCAGGAATATCTGGAGTTCATGCGCCAGACCCCGCAATTGGAACAGATGTTGACCCGAAGCGGAATCCGACTGTTCAAATACTGGTTCTCCGTCACTCAGGAAGAGCAGCTCAGGCGGTTCAAGTCACGCGAGAACGAGCCTTTGAAAAAGTGGAAGCTGTCTCCGATAGACCGGGAGTCTCTCGATAAGTGGGCGGATTACACCGAGGCAAAAGAGGCGATGTTCTTCTACACGGATACTGCCGATGCGCCATGGACAGTCATCAAATCCAACGACAAGAAGCGAGCACGCCTCAACACGATGCGCCATTTCCTTTCAAGCCTGCCTTATCCCGGGAAGGATGAAAAAGTGGTTCGCGGGCCTGATCCCCTGATTGTCGGATCAAGTTCGCACGTGATCGGTTCGAGTGCCCATATTCTTGGCAAGAGTCTTCATCCGGAATTGCGCAAGTAGATACACCGTTGGACGGCATTGGCGATCCAGAGGAGTGCGATATCTCCCAATAATTGTCTGATAATGCGAAATGGACAATATAACTGCAAAAAGGGGCGATCAACATCGCCCCTTTTTTTGCTACAGTTGATAACCGCGCTTATTGGGGTACTTGAATACTCTCGATATAGGCCAGCATGTCCTGAAGGTCCAAGATGGAAGCATCGAAAACAGGCATATCAGGATGCCCGGTTTCGATCCCTTCGGCAAAGGCCTCTTCGAGGGCCTCAATCGGATAATAGCTCGAAAGCAATCTGAAAGGCGGTGCTTCCTTGTGCGGGCTATCGCCAACTTTCTCAATGGAATGGCAGGAAGCGCAATTCTCTGAAATAAGCCTTCTGCCGTGTGCGACTGGTTGCACCCATGCGATCCAGGCCGCCAGATCGTTGGCCTGTTTGTCCGTAATCTGGAAAGTGGGCATGTCACTGTGTTTGGGAGAACCCTGATCAATCAGCATTTTCGCTATTGTCTCAACGTCACGGCGTTCTGACATTTCCCAAAAAGCAGGAGCATCAGGATGGGTACTTTCTCCCTCAATTCCGATGGCATGACATTTTGCACAATTGGCTTCGGCGAGCGCGGCGCCATGGCGAACGGCTTCGTTTGCGCTGTCGCCGGGTTGCAGTTCCGCAGCCCCGACAGGCAACGACAATAAGCCGGTAATCAACAGGGCACTCAAACCCGATGTGCCGACGAACATGGTCTTGGACTTCGTGTTCATTGATTCCTCCATCTCGAATTCTTGGAGGATAATCAGAAAGCAAAAGAACCGCATTGACCGAAGTCAAGCCTGTTGCCCCAGGTGTCAAGGGTTGGATCTGCGATCGGTCCCTCTGGGTTATCAGTATTTCAGCGCCCAGCCATGCCAGTCCTGATTTGGGCCGGAGACTATCGGTTCGTTTACCATTCGTAATTCATTATCGGTCAAGATGATCGTTTGAAGGAACAGCCATATCGGCAACTACAGACAGTTGCCTGTCTGAAGGACAGCAATGACCCCCGATCACAAACACATGACAACAAACCCGGGCAAATTGGAAATCGTCCAGTTACTGCGTGCTGTTGCGGTTCTGTGCGTTGTCATCAGCCATATTGCCCATGAACTTTCTGCCATGCTCGCGGGCAAGGTTGCCAACTTCAATGCAAAGCTCTTTCCAGGTGATTTCGGTGTAGATCTGTTCTTTGTGATCTCCGGATTCATTATGGTGTATACTTGCTGGAACGGTTTTCAGCAGAAAAATGCAGGCTTCGACTTCATGCGCCGTCGGCTTATCCGCATCGTGCCGCTTTACTGGGCTGCAACCAGTCTGATGATCCTTGCGATCCTCATGTTCCCCCAGAAAATCAATACAGCGACTTCCGACTGGTATCAGTGGTTCACCTCCTACCTGTTCATTCCCTATGCGCGCGAAAGTGATGGCCTTGTGCGACCCGTGCTTGGCCTTGGCTGGTCCCTGCAATATGAGATGCTGTTTTATGGCTTGTTCGCCCTGATGCTGGGTCTGCCGCGAAAGGTGGGATTGACGGGTATCGTAATAATACTCTGCGCCATCGTCCTATTTGCAAATCTGCTGATCCCGGATTCTCTCGCTTCAGTTGGTGTCGCCCAATTTCTTTCCCATCCGATAATACTCGAATTTGGTGCAGGGGTTATCCTTGGATACATTTATTGCTCAGGTTACCGGTTCGGCAAAAGTGTTGGTATCGCCGCCGTTATTTGCGGTGTTTTGCTTCTGCTGTTTGTTCCAAGCTTCAATGATGTTATTGATCGCTGGCGTTTCGTTCACTATGGCATGCCAGCTGCCATTCTGGTTTCGGCCTGTGTTTTCACCAACGGTATGGACGCGGTGTCGGTGCCAAGGCCCTTGCTCAACATTGGCGAGAGTTCCTATTCGGTCTACCTGACCCACCCGTTTGTCATTGGCATTGTTTCCCTGGTCTTTTCGCGTTTCGGTCTGGTGGAGCAACTTACACCGCTCAATCTGTTATTCACATTCTCAGTCTCTGTAATTGTGATTTCGATCGTGGTGGGGCATTTCGTTCATTTACTTTTCGATCTCCCTTTCACTACGCATCTCCGGCGCAGCGGCTTTTGCAAGCGCCGGGTTCCAAAACACGCAATGGACGTTTGAGATGGTCGGCGAGGTTGCCGGTGTTTGCTGGTCTTGTGAGCCGTTTTGCTCGTTGCTTTGGTCCGGGATTTTTAATTTTCAGCATGTCATTTCCTCACATGAATGACAGATGAATGGCAGGTTCTGACCTCGTTCAATCTTGATCGTCTAGTTTCCTTTCAACTTCAGCCGGGCCTTCCCCTGATTGCCGGTAGCTGAAGCTGACCACCAAGGAAAGGAAACGTTATGTTGAAAAAAATCCTGCCAGCCGGAATATCCACCGCAGCCATTGCGCTTGGTCTCGGCCTTGCCACTCTTGCAGTTTCGCCCGCAAGCGCATGGGATGGCAATTCCCATCGCGCACCGATTGTCAAACCGGGTATAACCCAGGGCCATCACGGGATGCACCACGGTTCAAGACCGCGAGGCCATTACCCTAACTATCAGATTCGCACCTGTACACCGCGCCTTGCCGCGCACAAGGCCCGCAGTCGTGGTCTTCGTCATGTTCGCATCAGCCATGGTGGAGGGCGCTTTGTGATTGCAACTGGGTACACTTACCGCGGAGGTAGTCTGCGGATGGCGTTTCACCGTTCAAGCCCGCATTGCAGTACTGCCTGGGTGCAGCCCGGCCACAGGTTTGGCTATCGTCACCGCTACTAGAACGGGGTGATCCAAAGCTCCCCCTTTGCCTCCAGGGAAGCGATTTACCGGGCCGGAAATTTTCCGGTCCGGTTTTTTTAATCCGGTATTCTACTGGTTGATTTCCCAGATTGCCGAAACACTTACCCTGTAAGTGTTTTCGCCGCCCTCGACGGGAACCGGACTTGCCATTGCAGCTTCTGCCATCATGCGCCCGCGTGCCATGGCGATGGGACCGGGCCTATGCGAATTCTCGCTGATTTCCACCAGCCTTCCAAGTTCAACCCCGGCGGCTTTCGTAAGGGTCAAGGCCTTGTTTCGCGCATCCTTCATCGCAGCAATCCGGGCCTTCCTTATTGCATCATCAGTTTTGTCGTTGACAAACTGGATGCTTCCTCCGGTGTTGACGCCAAGGGTGACGCTTTTGTCCATGATTTCGCCAAGGCTTGAGAGGTCTCGAATCCTGACTGTCAGATTGTTTGAAACAGTGTAGCCAACAATTGACGGCGGTTTTAGTTCCTCACTCTTTCTAGGGACGTGATGATTGTATCGCGGCTGTATGGAGAATCCCGATGTCTGAAGGTCCTTCGCCTCGACACCTGCATTCTTCATGCTTTCAATTACATCAGCCATGGCTTCATTGTTAGCCGACAAGGCATTGCGGGCGGTTTCTGCTTCGGTTGTGACGCCAAGACTGGCAATCGCCATATCCGGGGCGAGGCTGACCTCGCCTTCCCCGGTCACTACAACCTGGGCAGTCTTGATTTCTTCCGCCTGGGCACTCGCGGTCATTCCTGCAAGCAGAATGGCGATTGCCATTGCGTTAAACAGAAGGGCAATTTGCCTGAACGGGCCTGGCAGCGAAAATTGTGGTCTGAGGGAAGGGGGGAAGAACATTATCAGCCTTTCATAAATATGTTTTGACACCCTCTATGGCGTGGAATTGCAACAAGGATGGCTGTCAGGTTTTCGCTGGTAAAGCAGGCGAAGTTTTGACCATGCGGATTGTTCGAATTTTCCGCCGGGTTAATTGAAACAGCTTTATCAGGGGATTGATTTTCACGGCTTGTCAGGGTCCGGCAAACGGTTTATCAGAGCGGCATTCCAGCTGGCACATTGATGGTGAATTCTGCTGCCAATGATTAAGGGCCTGTAGCTCAGCTGGTTAGAGCCGGCGGCTCATAACCGCTTGGTCGGGGGTTCGAGTCCCTCCGGGCCCACCATTCAGTCTCCGCATTTTCGGGGATTTTCACGTGTCTCCAAATAGTACCGT
>CAVQPI010000004.1:0-84668 GCA_963714735.1 uncultured Alphaproteobacteria bacterium | reverse complement strand
ATTCGCCGAGCACGAGAAGTCCTGCTGAGGTTCACCCTCTTGCTCCAAATCGCGGCGCTTGATACGCCTTCACCATGAAGAGTATCTTTAAAAAAATGATTGGTCTGGCGCTCGTTGCGGTTCTGGCGGCTACCGGCCCCGCACATGCCCAATCGATCCCAGACCAGTTTCGCTCATGGCTTGCCAATGACCTTTGGCCAGAAGCCAGGCAGCGCGGCATCAGCGCCAACACCTTCAATGCTGCATTTGCCGGCGTTTCGCCAAATCTGAAACTGCCGGATCTTGTCTTGCCGGGCGCAAAGAAGAAGGTGCCGAAGGAGCAGCGTCAGGCAGAATTTCGCTCACCCGCCGCCTATTTTGCACCCAATATCATTGATGCGGTGATTGCCGGCGGCAGTTCCCGGATGGGAAAGCACGCTGCTACCCTCAGGCAGATCGAGGCGAAGACCGGTGTGCCGGGCAGGATCATCCTTGCAGTATGGGGACGCGAGTCGGCCTTTGGAAATGCCAAAATTCCTTACAATGCCTTTGAGGTTCTGGGCACCAAGGCATTCCTTTCCACGAGAAAGGATTATTTCCGCAGCGAAGTCATTGCCGCCCTTGAGATGGTTGAAAAACGCGGCATAGCGATTTCGGCGATGCGCGGTTCCTGGGCCGGGGCATTGGGCCAGCCGCAATTCATGCCGTCCTCCTTTCTCCAGCACGCCCGGAGCGGCGATGGCGACAGGATCGCCGACATCTGGCGGTCCGAGGCTGACACCCTTGCCTCAATCGGCGGTTATCTGGCTGACAAGGGCTGGGTGCGCGGACGTGACTGGGGATTTGAGGTTTCGCTTCCCGCCAGTGTTTCCTGCGCCCTTGAAGGGCCGGACCAGGGCATGAAGATCAGCGATTGGGAAAAGCTCGGCATCACCCGCATTAACGGCCGCCCCTTTCCCTCCGCCGAGCGCGGTCAAATCGGTTATCTCATGCTGCCTGCCGGGCGCTTTGGACCGGCTTTTATCGTGACTCCGAATTTCTTTGTTATCAAGGAATACAACAAGTCCGATCTTTACGCGCTTTTTGTTGGTCATGCCGGTGACCGGATCGAATATGGCGGCACGGCCTTCAGGACAGAATGGGGCAATGTCGGCGGCATGTACCGCTCGGATATTGCGGTTTTGCAGCGCGGTCTAGAAAAACTGGGCTACGATGTTGGTGGCGCTGACGGTCTGCCTGGCTTCAAGACAAGGCGCTCGATCGGTGACTGGCAGGCAAAGAACGGCCAGAAGACTACCTGTTTTCCTCGCCCCGGCCTTGTGGAAGCCTTTCGCTGATTGCGCCTGCGCATTCGCGGCACATACAGTGCAATTCGCAAACCAGGAGAGTTCTCGGCAGTTGCCGGGCCTTTGTCGGTTCGACAAGCAACCGGTTATGGGGCCGCAGTTAACGCCACAGGTGGTATAGTCCTTTCCGCTAACCCCACGGAAATTTTCAACTTTGCCCTTGCCGAGTCCCAAATCCTGCGCCAAACTATTATTGTCGGGCAAATCCCCGGCGTGGTGACGTCCTTGGGAGGAATGCGGCACCTTTCAGCTTGTAGTGGTATTTGCAAATTACTTTGCCGCTGTAGCTTACTGGTCAATTTTCTGATTTTCTCCCGTTTTCGGTCCTTGGGCCGGGTCTAGGGCAATTTTGTTTTGATCAGGGAGGATTTCATGGCGAAAGTGTCCATGACAGTAAATGGCAAGGCGGTCGAAAAGGAAGTCGAAGACCGCACTTTGCTTGTCGAATTGATCCGCGAAAATCTGAACCTTACCGGAACCCATGTCGGCTGCGACACATCCCAGTGCGGTGCCTGCGTGGTTCATGTGGATGGCAAGGCAGTCAAATCCTGCACAATGCTGGCCGCTCAGGCAGCTGGTGCGAGGTCACCACCATTGAGGGTCTTGCAAACGGCAATGAGCTGCACCCAATGCAGCAGGCCTTCAAGGAAAACCATGGTCTCCAATGCGGATTCTGTACACCGGGCATGATCATGACGGCTGTTGACATGGTCAATCGCCACAGGCGGCAAGAATCTTGATGAAAAAACAATCCGTGAAGAGCTGGAAGGCAATATCTGCCGCTGCACCGGCTATCACAATATCGTCAACTCCATCGAGGCTGGCGCCAAGGCCATGGGATAAACCTGATCTGGCCCTTTCGGTATGGCCCGAAGGGTAGAAATCTGATCGGTTTTCAATTGACATTCGGAGGAAACAAGATGGGTGTAGAAGGTATTGGCGCACGAGTGCTTGCGCAAGGAAGACAAGCGCTTCATCACCGGCAAGGGCAAATACACGGACGATGACAAGATTGCCGGCAATGAACTATGCGGCCTTTGTCCGCTCGCCGCATGCACATGCAAAAATCAAGAGCATCGACAAATCCGCCGCAGAGGCAATGCCCGGCGTCACCGGCGTTCTCGACGGCAAGCAACTGACCGGCGACGGCATTGGCAATATCATTTGCGGCTGGATGATCCATTCCAAGGATGGCTCGCCCGATGAACATGGGTGCCTGGTCAGCGCTGGCGACGGAATATGTCCGCTATGTCGGGCGATGCGGTTGCCGTTGTGATTGCAGACACGCATTGCAAGGCGCAAGCGCTGCCGCTGAAGCCGTGGAAGTCGACTATGAAACTCTGCCGCAGTTATCAGTGCTGTTGAAGCGCTCAAGGATGGCGCGCCGCAGATTCACCCGGAAGCCAAGAACAACCTGATCTATGATTGGGAAATCGGTGAGGCCGAGGCAACCGACGCGGCGATTGCCGGTGCCGCCCATGTCACCGAGATGGACATCACCAATAACCGTCTTTCGCCAAACCCGATGGAACCGCGCTCGGCACTGGCCACATTATGATGAAGCCGAAGATCACTATCACGCTGTACACAACCAGCCAGAACCCGCATGTGGCGCGCCTGGTGCTGTCAGCCTTTTATCAGGTTGCACCCGAGCACAAGTTGCGCGTGATTGCGCCTGATGTTGGCGGCGGTTTTGGCGCCAAGATCTACATCTATCCCGAAGAAATCGTTTGCCTTTGGGCCTCCATGAAAACCGGTGTTCCGGTCAAATGGACGTCTGATCGTTCCGAGGCCTTCCTGACCGACGCCCATGGCCGTGACCATGTTTCGACAGCGAAAATGGGTTTTGACAAGGATCACAAGATCGTTGGCTTCAAGGTCGACACGATTGCCAATCTCGGCGCCTACATGTCGCTCTTCTCGTCATCCGTTCCGACCTATCTCTATGCAACGCTGCTGTCGGGCCAGTACAACATCGCCAATATCCACGCCAATGTGCGCACGGTCTACACCAACACGACGCCGGTCGATGCCTATCGCGGTGCAGGCCGTCCCGAAGCGACCTATCTTGTCGAGCGCATGATGGAGACAGCGGCCCGCGAACTGGGTGTTGATCCTGCAGAACTTGCGCCGCAAAAACTTTGTCCGGAGTTCCCGCACCAGACGCCGGTGATCATGGCCTATGATGCGGGCGACTTTGATGCCACGCTTGGATGCGGCGATGAAGGCAGCCGACTATGACAGGTTTCGCCAAGCGCAAGGCAGAAGCTGCAAAGCGCGGCAAGCTGCGCGGCATCGGCATGTCCTGCTACATCGAGGCCTGCGGCATCGCGCCGTCGGCAGCCGTTGGTTCGCTCGGCGCCGGTGTCGGCCTTTGGGAATCTGGCGAGGTTCGGGTCAATCCGGTTGGCACCATCGAAATCCTGACCGGATCGCACTGCCATGGTCAGGGCCATGAAACCACCTTTGCCCAGCTTGTCGCAGACCGTTTCGGCCTTCCGACCGACAATGTGCAGATCGTTCATGGCGACACGGACAAGGTCCAGTTCGGCATGGGCACCTATGGTTCGCGCTCCGGCGCGGTCGGCATGTCAGCAATTGTCAAGGCGCTCGACAAGGTTGAGGCCAAGGCCAAGAAAATCGCCGCCCATCTGATGGAAGCCGATGAAGGCGACATCGTCATCGAAAACGGCGAAGTGAAAGTTGCAGGTACCGACAAGAAGCTCGGTTGGCATGAAGTCTGCCTTGCCGCCTATACCGGCCACAATCTGCCGGAAGGCATGGAGCCGGGCCTGAAGGAAGGCGCGTTCTACGATCCGACCAACTTCACCTTCCCGGCAGGCTGCTACATCTGCGAAGTGGAAGTTGATCCTGAAACCGGTAAGACCGAAATCGTTCAGTTCGTCGCCTGCCGATGATTTCGGCACGATCATCAATCCGATGATTGTTGAAGGTCAGGTCCATGGCGGCATCGCTCAGGGCATCGGTCAGGCGATGCTGGAACAGGCGGTCTATGACGAGGACGGTCAGCTGATCTGACCGGCAGCTACATGGATTACACCATGCCGCGTGCCGACGATGTGCCAAGCTTCCAGGTCTCCACCCACGAATGACGGTCTGTCCGGGCAATCCGCTCGGCATCAAGGGCTGCGGCGAGGCCGGTGCCATCGGCTCGCCGCCAGCGGTGATCAACGCGATCACCGATGCCATCGGCAACAACAATCTGTCCATGCCGGCCACCCCTTCAGCGGGTCGTCGGGCAAACGCAATGACACGCGTAAGGAGGAGACCATTATGTACGCAACCAACTATCACCGCGCGTCCTCCACGGATGAGGCTGCCGTCGCCTGATGGGAAAGAGCGGGAACGCGCAAGTATCTGGCCGGTGGGCAGACCCTGCTGCCGACCATGAAACAGCGGCTTGCCGCCCTTCCGACCTGATCGATCTGCGCCATATCGGTGCCATGAAAGGCATCACCGTGGACGGAAACCAGGTAACGATCGGCGCAGGGACCACCCATGCTGAAGTTGCCGGTTCGGCTGAACTTCGCAGTCGTTTGCCCGGCAATCTGTGATCTCGCCGGTCATATCGGCGATCCTGCCGTGCGCCACATGGGAACCATTGGCGGTTCGATTGCCAACAACGACCCTGCCGCCGATTATCCTTCCGCCATGATGGCGCTCAATGCGCAGATCATGACCAACAAGCGGACCATCGACACTGATGATTTCTTCATCGGCATGTTCGAAACAGCGCTTGAGGAAGATGAGATCATCACGGCTGTGACGTTCCCGGCTCCCGCCAAGGCTGCCTATTGCAAATATCCGAACCCTGCCTCGCGCTATGCGATGGCAGGCGTCTTCGTCGCCAAGTTGAAAAACGGCATGGCGCGGGTAGGCGTAACCGGTGCCGGATCCGATGGCGTTTTCCGCCACGGGGAAATGGAGGAAATTCTCTCCAAGGACTGGTCTGCAGACGCCATTGCGGGATGCTCGGTCGATGAGGGCGCAATGCTCTCCGACATTCACGGTGACAGCGCCTATCGCGCCAATCTGGTGAAAGTCATGGCAAAGCGGGCAGTGGCCGCAGCCGGATAACCGGAATTGCAATAAAGCGACAATAATGACGTGGCGGGTAATTGTTACCCGCCATTTCTTTTTTGGAAATCCGTAACTCGGCATAAAAAAAAGGGCCACCTTTCGGCTGCCCTTTTGCCTGACCTTTCACTGGAGAAAGAAGTTTACCAGGAAAGGGTTTTCGTGTTTTCGCCAAACAGCAGCGGCTCGATAATGTCCCAACTGCCCATTTCCACGCCGTCAATGTAGTCAGCCTTGGTGAGGCCTGCAGCAGCCGAACATGCCTGGCACATGATCACCTTGCCGCCGTCTTTCATGAAGGCTGCAAGCATATCTTGAATTGATTGATCATTTTCACGCATCAATCCGTGAACATGGGAGGGGCGTTTCTTGTCGGCAAGGTAGACGCCGCGAACATTCAGCCAGATCGCCACAGGCCGGTGTCCGGTTTTTAGCGCCTTCTGGTGGGCGAACATGATCGCCTTTGCTGCAGCCCATGTGTCATCGGTCGTCAGATTGACGAAGAGACCGGTTTTGCCGGCATCCTCCGAGGCGTGCGAAAGTGCTGGAACCAGCGCAAAAATGGCGAGAACGGCGATTAGTGTGTTTCTGATAAATTTCATTTTCATATCCTTGTTGCGGGACGGACCTGTCAACAAGCATCGGCGATCAGCCGACACGACTGTACTGGCAGCCCTGTTGTGATGGGTTGTCATGCAAGATTGCCAGGTCCGGAGTGTCGATGGTTTCCCGCTGGCGCTTAGGCGTCATGCGGGAGAGGTATTGTCGACGATCAGTTGGAGTGGTTCATCTTCATCTTTTTCATGCCGGCGATATCATCAACAGCGAATTCGACTTCGATGGTTCCCGCCTTTTCAAAGGTCAGTACTGCCTTGCGCATCTCACCTTTTTTGAGCTGTTCGCCAAGCTGCATGAACATGACGTGATAGCCACCCGGCTTGAGAACGACTTCGCCGCCAGCTGGAATTTCAAGACCGTCCGCCAGTTCACGCATTTTCATGACATCGTTTTCCATCGCCATTTCGTGAATTTCCGTCCTTCCGGCAAAATCAACTGAAGCGGCAATGAGCCGGTCGGGCGTGTCGCCATTGTTTTTGATGGTCATGTAACCGCCTGAAACCGGGGCGCCTGGAAGCGTTGCGCGGGCCTTTGGGTGCATGATTTCAAGATCGCCGATCTTGTAGTCCATCGCGAAGGCGGAACCGATCATGATGAGGGTAATGGTAACTGCCGCAGCAAGTTCTTGAACAAGTTTTTGCATTTTGTTTTCCTGAATATAACAAGGCGCAGCTGACCTTTGTCCTGCATGCGCGTTTTCGTTTGACTGGGTGTTTTTGTTCAGGAAAAGACCGGCGGGCCGGTACTCGGGGTTCCGGGCGAGAATATCCCCCTTGAGGCAATGCGTTCCCTTATCGCCTGAATGGCACAATCATTCAGTTTCGCCCGAAGGGGAAGGGCGGTTGCGGCTGGAACGCCAATGCCATGGGAAAGGGTGCAGAAGTCACATGTCTCCTGTCCTGTGCCGGAAGAGCCGTCTTCATTTTCAGTATTCAGGCAGAAGGAAGGAAGGCTGCCGTCCGGCAGACGGAACGCTTCAATATCCAGACCCGAAACAGTCTGGTTCGCACCTGATGGCGGCACGGCACGATGGGCAAAAGCCGATACGGCCAGTGACAGTGCAACCACTGAAACCAGCAACAACTTCCCGAAGATTCCCTTGTACCTGCTCATGGTGTCAACTTATGGCCTGATAAACCGGTAACTCAAGACATAGATGGCAAATGCGACCAAATGCCAGCAATCGCAATGTACGGTTTCCATTGGCAGCGAAATTGTCCTGGATCAAACGATCTGCCGGTTTGTTTGGCAATTTTTTGTTTGTCAGTCCAAGGTGCCTTCCGGCGATCAGCGGTCAATTACGGGACCTTGCCGTCGGCAATCAACATGTTGGTGACGATCAGCTTTTCCCTGAAGTTTCTCGAAAACGAGGCTTCGATTTCTCTTTCGATTTCAGGATGTCTTTGCAGGGTTTTGCGAAACACTCCAGCATCAATCCGCCAGATCCGTGCAGCCGAAACAACAACCGTTGTGGCCGATGCTGGCAGGCTTTCAATGACACTCATCTCTCCAATGAAACTGCCTGCACGACACTGTGACACCCGCTTTCCGCCTGCGTAGATGTCAACTGCCCCGGTGGCAAGATAATAGAGGAATTCTACCGGTTCGCCTTCCGTGGTGAGTACCTGATGATTATCAAGCGTCGCCCAATTGCCAAGGTCAAGAAGTTGGCGGGACTTGCCCCGGGAAAGCCCAGGGAGTTTTCCGCTGACAAAGGTCATTTCGTCAGCATCGAATTTTGCCGTGATGTTTTTCCAGTAAAGCAGCGTCAATTGAACAAGGTTTACGACAACCAGGGCCGATTCCCAGAAAACCCCGACCGGATCGCGAAGCCAGAACCAGTCATAGCAGATGCCGACAAGCGCAGAGGATATTACCAGGAGTCGAAGCAGGGAGATGTTGCGCATCATCATCGAAATGACGAGCAGCAAATAAGATAAATGCCCGACCAGTCCCCCTGCGGAAAAAGCCGATTCCAATGTTAAATCCATACACTATACCTGACAAAGGCGCCCACGTTTAGCGATGGAACTGATTTGCTGCCGCCGCGTCAAGTAATATCAACCGCGTATGCGGTTTTATATTGTGAGATTACAATGCCAGCCGTTCACGCGCTTCGGCATATTCGCGTTTCAGGCGATTGATCAGCTCTTCCGTAGAAGTGACAGCCTTGATGGCGCCAATGCCCTGTCCGCAGCCCCAGATGTCTTTCCAGGCCTTGGCCTTGGAGCCGCCACCCGATCCGAAGTTCATTTTCGAGGGGTCACTCTCTGGCAGATTGTCCGGGTCCATTCCGGCCTTGATGATCGAGGGTTTGAGATAATTGCCGTGAACGCCGGTAAAAAGGTTCGTATAAACAATGTCTTCACCGCTATAGTCGGCAATCGCCTGCTTGTAGTCATCCGTCGCCCGCGCTTCATGGGTGCCAATGAAAGGCGACCCGATATAGGCAAGATCGGCACCCATGGCCTGTGCTGCAAGGATGGCGCCGCCATTTGCAATGGAGCCGGAAAGCAGCAGCGGACCGTCAAACCATTCGCGGGTTTCCTGTATGAGCGCAAATGGCGAAAGTGTTCCCGCATGTCCCCCCGCACCGGCGGCAACGGCAATCAGTCCTGTCGCTCCCTTTTTGATGGCTGAATGGGCGTGTTTCTGGTTCGTGATATCGTGAAGGGTAATGCCGCCATAGGACTGGATCGCGGCATTGACCTCGGGAACAGCGCCAAGTGAGGTTATAACGATTGGAACCTTGTGCTTGACGACAAGCTTGATGTCTTCCTGCAACCGGTCATTTGAACCATGAACAATCAGATTCACGGCGAATGGAGCGGTTTTCTTCTCAGGATTTGCGGATTTGTGAGCCGCCAGTTCCTCGTTTATCTGCGTAAGCCATTCATCCAGCTGCTCAAGTGGTCGGGCATTGAGTGAGGGAAACGAACCGACAACGCCTGCCTTGCACTGGGCAATGACCAGATCAGGATTGGAAATAATGAACAAGGGAGCCCCAACCACTGGCAGCGCAAGATTGTCTTTCAAAATGGGTGGAAGCATAGCAGTTATCCTCGTTCAATTTACGTTTTCGTAAACGTCAATATTATTTGTTCGCCCCGTTTTCAAGAACATTCTGGTTTCAGGAGCATTCCGGCAGCAGCCAGCAAAAGTGACAGGAAGAAAAGGCACTTGAAATACCCACACCAACCTGATCCGATCCGGCCTGTTCAGTACCGCTACAGCCAAAGCCCGATCTGGCGCGGACAATCCTTTGAAAACAATCCTATGGGCAGTATCAATCACTGTAAATGGTGGCGGAACGGAAAATTTGTCGCCAGGATAACGTAAAGTAATTACAGTTGGACTTTGCAAATTCTGTCCCGAGGTTGCATTAAACAGGTTAACCTCATAAAGAAGCGGTGTTTGGTTAAAGGGGAAGTTTGATTTGGCCAATTTCGAGGGTCTGATCCGGCAGGCATTAGCCAGCCAGAACGCGTCAGATCCGGCAACTCGTCAGCGCATATACCAGTCCTCGCGGAACGCGTTGGCCAGGATGCTGGAGAAATCCGGCAATACTGGCGATGACGCGGTGCGGCTGCAGTTTGGCAAGCTGGAACAATCCATTGCATCGATTGAGGCAGAGTATGCCCTTTCGAGCAATCAGCCACCAGCCGAAAGTTCCTCGCTGGATACTAGCGAGACCTTGCCTGAACCAGCGTTTACTCCGGCAGCCCGGTCGCAAGCAAGCCAGGCACCGTCAGCGCCCCTTCCAACTGAACAGGCGGCGCCCGAAGACCATGCGCCGGAATTCGCGCCCGCACCGGTTCCAGAACCCTTTCCCGCTGTTTCAGAAGAAGCAGAAGTCGAACCTGTGTCCACAGGCGTCATTGATCCCGAGGATGTATTCGCCTCTTTGCGTCGGGAAGAGCCCGCAGCATCTGCAGAATCTCAAGCATCATCAGCGCCTGCACCAAACGCGGCACCGGCCCCTGTTCCTTCGTCCGCACCGCCATCCATATCGGCTCCCTCACTTTCGCAGGCACCTTCAACCGGGCTTCCCCCCGATTACAAGCCAGCGCCCTTGTTCCCGCCCATGGATGAACCAGCGGAAGAGCCCGGCCCCGCCGCGTCATCGCTTTCGCCTTTGCCGCCGTTTGAAGCGGCATCTGTGCCACCGGCACCCACGCGCTATGTTGAAGACAGTCATCCCGGTTCTATCCCTGCTGGCGGAGGCGAAACCCGATCCGAACCTGTTGCCGAACCCCGGGTACGGAATTTGGATGCCCCGACAGAATTTTTGGAACCCCGGCGGAACGCTGTAGATGAACCGGAGTTTGACGCCGGGCCTCTTCGCGCAGATGCTGGCCGCCCGACCCCTGTGCGAAGCGAAGCACAGACGGAGTTTGAAACTCGGGAAACGTCTGATTTCGGGACGGCTGAAATGCCTTCTTATGAGCGTCCCGTCGAACCGTATCTGGGCGACGTAACACCCCAGTCGCGCGAAGAGCCTTCCTACACCGGACTTGACGATCAGGACATTGCGGCCGATCGCGAACTGCCGCCAACCTACAAGCGCAAGCATCCGCTACTGCGCAGGATTTGGGCCATACTGCTAGCCATTGCAGTAGTTCTGGTTATTTTGTGGATCATGTATGCGCTTTTGGCGACCCGCGATACGAACGGGTCGCAGACCGGCCAGGCGGCAAATGGCGAAACCTCGCAGGCCGAGGACGGATCAACATTCATCACCCTTCTCCAGCCGACCGACTTGTCAGCACTTGTAACCGCCGGGCGAGGATCAGCAGACCTGATTACCGAACAGAAAAGCCAGATGCTGCGCCTGAAGTCCATCCGGCAGGACGGCTCAACAGCAGCAAACGCAGAGCCGATATTGCTCGAACTGGAGCGCGGCGTTTTGCGACAGATCGAAGGTAAGGAAGTTACCGTCGAATTCTATGCCAAGTCAGGTGGCACCGGTCCTGCCCAGTTTGCTGTCCAGTGCGATATTGGCGGCGACAGCGTGTGCGGACGAAAGCGGTTTCGCGTCGGCCTTCAGCCCGAGCGTATCCTGTTTTCGCTTGATCTGAAGGACGGATTTTCAACCGATGATCGCGCCTATCTGGCGATCAATACCGATATCACCAATGCCGCCGAAACGACAGGAGCAGGCGACGAGATCGATATCATTCATGTCCGCCTTAGGTTGAACGAGAATTAGGCCAACAGGCGCTGAACTGTCTCATTGAGGCCTCCAACGCCTAGGCGACTGGGTCAGCAAATCGCTATCAGCCTGCACCAGCCTTTACGGTTGACGGACAATCTTGTCGTCTATCTCACCGATATTGCCTTCGTCCTTGCCATCATAGGGCAGCGCCTTCAGCATCGTGCGTATGACATTGAGGCGGGCACGCTGTTTTGTCATTGGATCTCACGATTGTCCACGGCGCGTGTTCGCTATGGGTGCGCTCGAACATCAGATCCCGTGCATTCGTATAATCATCCCATTTTGACAGGGCCTTGATATCGATGGGCGAGAGTTTCCAGACTTTGACCGGGTCATGCCGGCGGTCATGAAACCGCTTGAGCTGTGTTTCCTGGCCAATGTTGAGCCAGAATTTGAACAGGAAAACTCCGTCACGGGTGATCAGTTTTTCGAAATCGGGGACCTCATCAAGGAATTTATCATGCTGCTCGGGAGTGCAGAACCCCATCACAGGTTCAACGCCCGCCCGGTTGTACCAGGAGCGGTCAAACAGGACCATTTCGCCGGTTGTGGGGAAATGGTCGACATAACGCTGGAAATACCATTGCCCTCTTTCTGTGTCTGATGGTTTTGACAAGGCTACGGTTCGGATCGAACGGGCATTTAGGTTTTGCCGGATAGAGTTGATCGTGCCGCCCTTGCCTGCGGCATCGCGGCCTTCAAAAATGGCAATGACACGCTGGCTATTTTCTTCCAGCCAGTACTGAACCTTCACAAGTTCCTTGTGCAGGCGGCGCAGGTCCTTTTCATAATGCCTGGTCTTGAGCTTTTTGTCATAGGGATAGCCGTCGCTCGAAAACACATTGTCTTCCACCCAATCGGGAAGGATTGGATTATCGAGGTCAAACTTGCGCTGCATTCCGTCAATTTCAAGATCGACAATCGGCGCGTCAGGGATATTCATGGCTACTCAACTCCATTCAACATTGGAATCCAGTTTTCCACGAATTGAATTTAGGGTCCAGCAGCCAGACATAAAAACAACCGTTCCAAAGGCACAAAAAAAGCGCGGCAGAACCGCGCTTTGTGTTTCCTGTCTGTGAAGGGTCAGCTGGCAATACGCCCCTGCGCCGCGCGCTGGGAACGGTCGCGACGACGATCTGCCGCAGGCTGATAGGTAAGGCGGCAATGGTACTCGCAATAAGGATCTCCATCACGCGATTTTGCCCCGCAAAAGCCGAATGTTTCTTCTTGCGGATCACCAATCGGATATTTGCAGGTGTGCTCGGTCAGTTGCAAAAGGTTGATCATCATTGGGGCAGGCTCGGGCAGATCAACCACAGGAGCCGGACGCGCTGGCGCTGCCGCTGTTGCAGATTTCTTGCCCTCGGTTGTCGTGCCGGCCTTTTGGGTCTTGGTAAAACCGTTGGCCCGTGTTGCTGTTTTTTTCCGGCGGCCACCGCCATTCTGGTTAGAGCCTTTCGCGCGCCCCGAAAGACCAAGACGATGCACCTTCCCGATGACAGCGTTGCGCGTTACCCCGCCAAGTTCAGCTGCAATCTGGCTTGCGCTGAGGCCTTCTGTCCAAAGTTTGCGTAAGGTATCAACTCGGTCATCAGTCCAAGACATTTGTAAATCCCATAAGGTTCGGCTGCAGCAAAATACCACTCTGGAGCGATTTCCCAATCATCCCAAAGGGGCCGCAAGTCCGTTAAAACTCGTAATTTCGGGGTTCCCACCATTTATCCCCGACGTCCCGGGAACATTAACGTAGTCAAAGAGTCCCTTACAAGGCGGCTTAGTGCTGTATGAATCAATTTTCCTGTTTATCCCCAAATTCGGGATTCACATTTCATTAACCTGTGGAAACCAGAATCAGTTTTCCAGTGAATTTCCTGTTTTTATCCACAATGACAAAAATGCCACAGCAAAAATCGCCAAAATTGGCGAATTTGCGGGTGTGGCTGCCTGAACAGGGGCTGACATTTGACATCCTGGTTTCCAGCGGGATCAAGGCCGGAAAATCTGCTCCTACAAACGCTTTGAAAAGGACTGAGCCGCCCAGCTTCAGGATATGAAACGGGCATCGCGCCAAAATCCCGTTTTTTCAGGGCATAATTGACATTTTGCCTACAAAACGTGGTATAGGAAACACGAAACAGTCAGCTCGCCCCTTGGCGGGCTGTTTGTTTTGGAACCCATCACTACGGGCACGTCAAGATGGCGGATGTCCGGCAACCGGCAGCAGGACCATGACCGTCGAGAAGCACCTTTTTCCCACCTATATCCATCCGGATGTGGAATTTGTCCGCGGCAGCGGTGTGCGCCTGTATGATGCGGATGACAATGCCTATCTCGACATGACCGGCGGCATTGCCGTGAACTCGCTTGGTCACGCGCATCCTCATCTTGTCGCCGCGCTAAAGGATCAGGCCGACCGGCTTTGGCACACCTCCAACCTGTTTTCGATCAAGGGACAGGAGCGTCTGGCCGCAAGGCTTTGTGAAGCCAGTTTTGCCGAGCGGGTGTTTTTCACCAATTCCGGTGCCGAGGCCCTAGAGTGTTCGATCAAGGCCGCACGGCGGTACCATTACAATAACGGCCATCCCGAACGTATCAACATTCTGACCTTTGAAGGTGCATTTCACGGACGTACCCTGGCAACCATTGCTGCTGGAGGCCAGGAAAAATACCTTGAGGGTTTCGGACCGAAGGCGCCGGGTTTCATCTCGCTGCCATTTGGTGATCACGAGGCGCTGAAGAATGCCGTGGATGAAAAGACAGCCGCAATTCTTGTCGAACCCATTCAGGGAGAAGGCGGTATCCGCTCTGTGCCGCTTCAGTGCCTGCGTGGCCTGAGGGAACTGTGTGATGAACACGGCATCCTGCTGATTTATGATGAAGTGCAGACGGGGGTCGGGCGAACCGGCAAGTTTTATGCCCACGAATGGGCGGGTGAAAACGGGGAGGGTGCACCGGACATCCTTGCTTCCGCCAAGGGATTGGGCGGCGGCTTCCCGGTTGGTGCCTGTCTTGCAACCGCTGCCGTGGGCGATGCCCTGACCGCAGGAACACATGGAACCACGTTTGGCGGCAATCCCCTTGCCATGGCAGTCGCCAATGCTGTTCTAGACGTCATCCTCGAAGACGGCTTTCTCCAGAGTGTGCGGCACAAGGGTATCCTCTTTGCCCAGTATCTGGCGGAAATGGTTGATCGCTTTCCCGATCTTGTCGAGGAGGCGCGCGGCAGCGGGCTTCTGGTCGGATTGAAAGCCAAGGTTCCCAATACCGACATCATTGCCGCGATGCGAAACCACCAGCTTCTTTGTGTGGGAGCAGGCGACAATGTCGTACGACTGGCTCCCTCCCTGACCATTACCGAAGAGGAACTGCGGGAAGCCCGAGAAAAAATGATGGCCTCGCTGGAAAGCCTCAATCAACAACGCGCCGAAGCATCCTGATACAACGGCTTTTAGAAAAAAGATAAACAGTCTGGAACTGACATGACTGATTCAAACCGGCATTTTTTGGATATTTCTCAAACCGGCAGCGACACACTTGCCCGGATTTTGGCGAAAGCTGACAAAATGAAGACAGCGCTGAAATCCGGTGATACGGCGGCCGCAAAGCCGCTGTCCGGCAAGGTCCTCGCGATGATTTTTGAAAAACCGTCAACGCGTACGCGTGTTTCATTCGATGTGGGCATGCGCCAGCTTGGCGGTGAAACCGTTTTCCTGTCCGGCAGTGAAATGCAGCTTGGGCGCTCCGAAACGATCGCCGATACCGCACGGGTCCTGTCGCGCTACGTCGACATGATCATGATCCGTACCACCGAACACGAGCGCCTCGCGGAACTGGCTGAATACGCAACTGTTCCTGTCATAAACGGGCTCACCGATGACACCCATCCCTGCCAGATCATGGCCGACCTGATGACCTATCGCGAGCATCGCGGAGAACTGAAGGGCCGAAAGTTTGCATGGTCGGGCGATGGCAATAATGTCTTGCATTCGCTGATCGAGGCATCGGCCCGTTTCGGGTACGAGATGCATGTTGCTGTCCCTAAGGGGTCGGAACCCGAGGCGCGTTTCGTCGAATGGGCCAACGAAAACGGCGGCAAGGTTGTCATTACCAATGATCCTCTGGAAGCCGTGAGCAATGCCGATTGTGTCTTTACCGACTGCTGGATCTCGATGAACCAGGAACACCGCGCGCGCGGCCATAATGTCTTCATGCCTTATCAGGTAAACGAGGAATTGATGAGCCACGCAAACAAGGATGCGCTGTTCATGCACTGTCTTCCGGCCCATCGCGGCGAGGAAGTCACCGATGGCGTGATGGACGGCCCGCAATCAGTGGTCTTTGATGAGGCGGAAAACCGTCTCCATGCTCAAAAGGGAATTATGGCCTGGTGCATGGGCCTGGCGGACTGAAACAAGCCCTGTTTGCACGCCACATTTAGATTGTCTTGACAGTCCTGTTGTCAGTTGCAGGCTTGAACCGCGCCGATAAGCTTCCTATTTCAAGGCCGCTCCCAGTTTATCAAACGTATTAACGAAAGTCTGTCCCATGGCTGACAAGAAAGTTTCCGCGCCATCTGTATCGGCGGTCAATTATACTCCGGCAGGTGACGACCGCATTGTGCCGTTTCAGGTCGCTCCGCTGGAAGTGCGCGGCAGATCCGTGCAACTGGGGCCGATGCTGAACACCATCCTTCAACGCCATGATTATCCCGATGACGTATCAAAACTCCTCGGAGAAGTGATCACGCTGACGGTACTTTTGGGAACTTCGCTCAAGTTTGACGGGCGCTTCACCATCCAGACCCAGACCGATGGTCCGGTCTCTCTGCTCGTTGTCGATTTCAAGACCCCTGACTCGGTTCGCGCCTATGCCAGCTTTGATGATGAGCGCCTGAAAACAGCTGTCGAAAGTGGTGAAACCGCTTCCGAGCAATTGCTTGGAAAGGGAATTCTGGCGATGACCATTGATCAGGGTGCGCATACCCAGCGCTATCAGGGCATCGTCGAACTTGACGGTACCTCGCTTGAAGAAGTGGCGCAGGCCTATTTCCGCCAATCCGAACAGATACCAACGCATATGAGACTGGCGGTATCGGAATTTCTGACTCCTTCTGATAGTGGCGGCGGCTCATCACGCCAGTGGCGCGGTGGCGGTGTCATGGTGCAGTTTCTTCCTGAATTGCCCGAACGCATGACTGTTCGCGATCTGCCGGGTGGAGATGCTCCCGAAGGCGCGCAAATGCCGGTGAGCGAAGAGCGCGATGACCTCTGGCTTGAGGCGCGTGCGCTCGTGGAAACGGTAAGCGATGACGAACTTACGGACCCGGAAATAGGTGCGGAAATACTCCTGTTTCGCCTGTTTCACGAGCATGGCGTGTTGCTTCATGAGGGGCCGCTGGTTCGTGACAAGTGCTCCTGCAGCCGCGAAAAAATAGTCAGTGTTTTGAAAACGCTGAAACCGGAAGAACTCAGCGAAAGCTGGGAAGACGGGTCAATCACATCCAATTGCGAATTCTGTTCAACGTCTTATTCCGTTTCCCGCGAAGACCTCGACTGAATTTCAGCGTTGCAACCGGCGATAAATTTGTCCGCAATATGACCGCTTTGTAACTTGCCGCTTTTGGACACTGGGATATATAAGAGACTGATAATGTTTCAGGCTCAGCGGGAAGCCCATGCTCCAAAAAAATGATCAGGTTTCAGATTACATAACGGCCAATGACCCCGATACGGGTTCTGGCCGGAACATGGAAACCGGCAGAACAGCTACCATTCTGGCAAGGTTGACCCGGGGCATTGCCCAGATTGTATTGATGGCGGTCGTGTTGGGGATCGCATTTGCAGCAACCATGCGCCTGGTAAACACCAAGCCCGAAGTTCCCAAACGCCCAATTTTTCCAACCGTTTACACGGTTGATACGACCATTGCCGAGATTGCGGACTTTCAGCCGGATATCCGCCTTTATGGCGAAGTTGTTGCGGCCCGCTCGGTTGATCTGCGGGCGTTGGTGTCTGGCGAGATCGTGGCGACGAGCGACAAGCTGAAATCCGGTGGACGGGTCGTCAAGGGCGATGTCCTGCTCGAGATTGACCGTTTTGACTATGTGGGTGCCCTCCGCGAAGCTGAAGCCAACAAACTGGAAACCGAAGGCAAGATTGCAGAGGCTGATGCCCGCATGCGCCTTGAGCAATCCAGGTTGAAGAATTCGAAAGACCAGCTTGAGCTGGCCAGGAATGATCTTCAACGCATCCGCCAGCTTCGCCAGAATGGCACAGCCACCCAAAAACAGGTAGAGGATCGCGAACTGATCCTTTCACAGCGCGAGCAGGCCGTCGAAAACAGTGAAATCAACATGATCGCCGAAGAGGCACGGCTTGATCAGCTGCGCGCTGCTATTGATCGGCTGGACTGGAAAATTGATCAGTCCCGCCGCAATGTTGCATCGACCCGCCTGGTGGCCCCTTTTGATGGCACCATCCGCTCCTCGACAGCGGAAGTCGGCAAGCTTGCCAATGTCAATGACATACTGGTCTCCATGTATCAGGCGGATTTGCTCGAAGCGCGTTTCGTTTTGACCGATGAACAATTCGGCCGACTTCAATCAGATACACAAGGTGTAACGAACCGCGATGCGGTGATTGTCTGGAATGTTGGCGGGATAGACTACCCGGCAAGGGTGGATCGTATCGGCGCGGAGATAGCCTCGGCAAGGGGCGGCGTTGAAGTGTTTGCAACGATCGCCGCCACAGATCAATCGGTTGCACTTCGTCCCGGTGCCTTCATCGAAATCACCCTGCCAGACCGCAAATTCGTTGACCATGTGCGAGTAGAGGCTTCGGCTGTCTATAACAATGATACGGTATATCTGGTTGAGGACGGGGAACTGGTTGCCAGAAAAGTGGTGATAGCTTCCTATGACGGTGAGGATGTCATCGTCGGATCTGGTCTTTCAGGCGGTGAGGAGGTTCTCACCACTAGGATTTCGGAAATTTCACCCGGTTTGAAAGTGAGAAAGGAAGGCGACCCGCCGCAGGATCGACGCGTATCGAAGGATACTTCTGGAGCACCCGGACAATCTGCTGGCGGGGACCAGTAAGCGATGGCTGATCTTGGCTCGACAGACATTGCGGATGGCCGGTCATCGCGTGGTATGGTATCAATTATCGCCCGCCACCCGAATGCTGCAAACCTGATCATGGTTTTGATGATCCTTTTCGGGGTGTTTTCACTCGGCAGGATCAATACGCAATTCTTTCCGACAATCGAGATTCCCAATGTAACCGTGACGGTTACATGGTCCGGTGCAAGCGCCGAGGACATTGAGGCCGAATATCCTGCAAATCATCGAACCGGAAGTGCGGTTCGTTGATGGGGTCGTGAAAAGGACTCCTATTCCAGGGAAGGATCGGGCACGATTTCGCTGGAGTTTGAGCGTTCTGCCAACATGCAAAAAGCGGTGTCTGACGTTGAATTGGCAGTCAAGGCGATTACCAATCTTCCAGAAGGATCTCCGACGCACCTAAAATTACGCGGGTTTCCTTTTTTGATCGCGTGGCAAGATTGTCGATTTCCGGAGATGTGCCGGAGGAGACGCTGCGGATTTACGCGAAAACCATTCGCGATGACCTTATTGCAAGAGGGATCGACAAGGTCGATTTTACAGGCGTGCGCGATCCTGAACTTCAGGTCGAATTCCTGACGCGAATTGCGCAGGCTCGGCTGCCGTGCGCGATGTTTCCACTCGCCGGGAACAGCCGCGATCTGCCGTCTGGACCGCTGCGACTGGTGAGGTGGAAGGCCATTGCGGGCACTGGCGGAATTCAAGGACCCCAGGGCGCTGGAAGAAGATCGAAATCAAGTCGTTTTCTTCCGGCGAAAAGGTTCGGTTAAGGATTTTTCCGATATCCGATTCGGTTATGAAGATGGCGGCGCGCAAGGTTTTACCGGTGGCAAGAATGCCATTCAAATTACGATTTCACGCGCGCCGACTGCTGATACATTGGCGACTGCCAACATTCTCGATGAATACCTTGCACTGACTCAATCGCTTCCGCCGGTATTACGCTTCCAAAATATGATGTCAGTGCGGATGCCCTCGTCGCGCGTATCATGCTGCTGGTCAAAAACGGCTTGGGCGGCCTCTTGATCGTTGTTGCAACGCTGTTTGTTTTTCTCAATGCCCGCATCGCCTTTCGGTAGCCGCCGGTATTCCTGTTGCATTGTTGGCGACCGTTGGTTTCATGATGCTTTTTGGCCAGACGGTAAACATGATTTCGCTCTTTGCTATGATCATGATGCTGGGCATTATTGTTGATGATGCCATCGTTGTCGGTGAGCATACTGCAACGCGGTTTGCAGAAGGGGACGGCTGATGAGGTGGCCGAAAACGGCGCGGGGCGATGATTGTTCCGGTGCTGGCTGCCATGGCGACGACAGCGGCAGAGCCTTTGGCCCCATACCTTGGTGCGAGACGATTGGCCAGATCATGGGGGTAATGCCGATCGTCGTGATAGCTGTCCTTATAGCCAGCCTGATCGAATGCTTTTTTATCCTGCCCGGTCACCTTGCCCACACACTCCAGCCGCGCAGGAAGCTGGTCCCATTGGCGCCACCTCTTCTTTCACTTCTGGCGGGTGTGTTCGTGATCGCGGTCGTTACACGGACATCGGGTGGTGGCGCCGAAGTGCTCGCACCGGGCTTCTTTGGCACCTTGGCGGCTTTCAAGGCAGAAAATTCCACACCAGTCTTTCTGGCAATGATCCGTCACCGGTTCGATGGTGTTTGGAGCGTTGATAGAGGCGCTGCTCTGGGTCATGAACAAGATAGCAGCCGCCGCCGCAAGGCTTCGCAAAACTTGAACCTTGAGGCATGAAGGCTGGTTTCGCCAGGCGTTCGACCGCAGTTTCGGAAAATTCCGGGACGGACCGTTCAATGCGCTGGTCGTTGCTTCATTCCGCTGGCGTTATGTCACCATTTCCATCGCTGTAGGGCTGATGATGGTGATTGCCTACGGTCTGTTTAATTGGTGGCGGCAGGCTACAGTTTGTGTTCTTCCCTTCACCTGATCCAGAACATCAATGCCGGCCTGCACCTTCAATGCCGGTGTTCCAGAAGAACGCGTCAAGTTCGTGGTTCAGCAAATCGAACAATCCCTGCGTGACACGGAACGCCAATTGACCAATGGTGATGAAGTGCTTGTCACCGCAGTCTTCACCACCCTTGGCAGTGTCGGGCGTAACGTCGGCGATAATCTGGCTGAAAATCAGGGTGCAACTGGCGAGTTCTGAAACACGGACTGTCCGCACACCGGAAATCGTCAGTGCCTGGCGCAAGAACATTCCCGAACTGGCAGGGTTGAAGAGATAGCGTCCGTTCTCGCTTTCGCGCGGAGGACCACCCGGACGTGACATCGATCTGGAATTGACTGGCGCTGATGCGGCGACCCTTAAGAGCGCCGGCGGCGATCATTACCCTTGTTGAGGCGCTTCCCGGTGTCTCGGGCGTATCGGATGACTTGCCCTACGGAAAGCCGGAACTCATCATGCAACTGACCCCGAGAGGCTCCTCGCTCGGCTTTTCGATCGATGAGGTTGGCAAGCAGATTCGCAATGCGTTTGAAGGCTCGGTCCCGCGCCGGTTTGCCCGCGGCGATGACGAGGTGGCAATTGCAGGGCACACGATGTACCAGTTCGGGATGAGAAGGAAGTGGAGCCCTGCGCAATTTTGAACTCAAGGCACCATCTGGTGAATTCATCCCTCTAGCCAGATTGTGACACTGGAAGAACGTCAGGGATTTTCCGCGATCAGAAGGCTGGAGGAAAAACGATTGTTTCGGTAACCGCTGATCTCGACACCGATGTTCTCACAACCACCCAGGCGATCGAGCAATTGAAGTCAACGATTCGATCATCCTCGTCAGCCGCATGATCGAGCGCATGAAGGATAAGGGAGAACAGCTTCTGGAAGCGGCCACGGGCGCAAGTCGCGACAGGTTGCGGGCAGTCCTTCTGACTTCCCTGACAACCATTGGCGGCCTGATACCGCTGATGTTTGAAAAGAGTGTGCAGGCGCAATTCATTCTGCCAATGGCCGTCACCATCGTGTTTGGCCTGGGCCTGGCGACACTTTTGGTTCTATTTCTTGTCCCTGCATTTGTCGGTGTCGGGGATGATATCAGATGGTTGCTGAAAGTGATTTTCGGCCAGCGCGAAAGGCCCGGCAAGGTCACTGCACCTGCCGAGTAGCGCCTTAATCGGGCTTTCTGCCCGGTTCAGACACGCCAGAAGCGCGGAATAAACAATACCAGAATGGTCAGAAGCTCCAGCCGGCCGACGAGCATGGCAAAGGTCAGTATCCATTTGGAGGCAGCCGGAAGGGTTTCGAAGTTGCCCACAGGGCCGATGATATTACCAAGGCCCGGCCCCACATTTGCCAGCGCGGTTCCCGCCGCAGACACCGAGGTGATCAGATCAAGCCCGGTCATGCTCAGCGCAATTGAGGTAATCACGAAGATTACGGCAAACAGAAACAGGAAATTCATCACCGCCGCTGAAACCTCATCCTTCAGGATTTTGCCATTATAGCGCATGACGAAAACACCATTGGGTTGAAACGTCCGCTTGATATGCTGTTTCACGGTTTCGAGCATGATCTGAAAACGGAAAATCTTGATGCCGCAGGAAGTTGAACCTGCACAGCCGCCAATGAACATGATCCAGAAGAAAAACATCTGCGATGCCGGTCCCCAGGCATCATAATTGGTAGTGGTGTAGCCGGTTCCCGTGACAAGAGAGGTCACGTTCAGCATCGAATGGAAAAACCCGAGAACCGGATTTTCCGGTTCAGGGTGCAAATACCAACCGATCATTGCCAGAATGAATAAAAGCCAGAGAAACGTCTTGACCTGAGAGTTTCGAAGGAACGCCTGCGGCTCTCCGCGAACCGCCTGTACATAGAGGATAAACGGGATTGAACCCGCGATCATGAATACTGTCGCGACACCATCCACCAGATAGCTGTCAAAATAGGCAAGCGAGGCGTCTTTTGTTGAAAAGCCGCCGGTCGCAACCGTCGTCATGGCATGGATTACTGCGTCATCGATTTTCATTCCGACGGCAAGATAGGCAATGGCACACAGAACCGTAATGAAGATGAACACCAGTGTCAGTGAGCCGGAAATCTGGGTCGCCCGCGGCATGATTTTTTCAGCCGTGTCGAAGGCCTCGATCTTGAAGAGCTGCATTCCACCGATCTGGAGCATTGGCAGAACGGCCACCGCCATGACAATGATCCCGAGCCCGCCCAGCCATTGCTGGATTCCCCTCCACAGAAGAATGCCGGGAGGGGCAAAATCAAGGCCGGTAATTACGGTCGATCCAGTGGTCGTGATGCCGGACATCGACTCGAACATCGCATCGGTAAAACTGGGCACAACGCCGGACCATAAATAGGGCAGGCTGCCAAACAGTGGCAGAAGTATCCAGGCAAGGGTTACCATCACGAAAGCCTGACGCGTGCTCATTTCGGTAACGGTTCCCCGCGCTCCCGCATAAAGTCCGCCGCCAATCAAGACGGTCAACAGCGAGGCGGATGCAAATATCTGCCAATCGTCATTCTCAGCCATCAAATCGACAATGGCGGGCAGAAGCATGGCTACACCCATGGTCGCCAACAGCAGGCCGTTCACCAGCATGATCGGCCGGATGGCGGTCAGCAGGGACCAGCCCTCGGCCCGCTGCCTTGGGTTAATTGAAAACTGGTTCTGCATCGGGCAAGTCCAGTGAAAAGGCAGGAATGGCAACTTTCAGCATTTCGCCTGTTTCACTTCGCATCTCGTAATGTCCGACCATGATACCGGAAGGGGTATCAAGCGGGCAGCCGCTGGTATAATCGAATTGTTCACCGGGCTCTATCACAGGCTGTTCGCCAACAACACCCTCTCCGGAAACCTCCTCAACCATGCCAACGGCATTTGTAATATGCCAGTAACGGTGAATGAGCTGGACCGCGTATTTGCCATGATTTTCAATTTGCACCCTGTATGCCCAAAAATACAGGTTTCGCTCAGGGTCTGATCGATCGTCGATGAAAACCGGTAAAACCGAAATCTCAATATCATGGGTTGTTTGTCGGTACATAGTCCAGTTGGCCATCGGTTCGCAAGTTCGCCTCTTCGTGAACTTTAACTCTTTGCGTTTATCACTGCCAGCGTGTTTTATGTCTATCAAACAAACCGCGATTGAGGAGCATTCATGCTTGACGGCAGTGCCCGAAAGGTCATCGACCCGGCCCTGAATGCCATGGCAGCCGGATTGAAAAAAACCGGCATCAAGCCTGACCAGGTAACAATTGCCGGTTTTCTGATCGGATTGATGGCAGCTGCGGCGATTGCCTGGCAATGGTACTGGGCCGGCCTTGCTCTGCTTCTTGTCAGTCGCTTGGCTGATGGTCTTGACGGGACCCTCGCAAAGCAAACCCGCACAACCGATTTTGGCGGATATCTGGATATCGTGCTAGATTTCGCTTTCTATGGGGTTATTCCGCTGGCATTCATTTTCGCCAATCCTGAGCAAAACGCGCTAGCCGGGGCCGTCCTGATATTTTCCTTTTATGTCAACGGCGCCAGCTTTCTAGCCTATTCGACATTGGCTGAGAAACGAAAGCTGACCGGCTCGGCGCGCGGCACAAAGGCGATTTACTTCACAACCGGTCTGGCAGAGGCAACAGAAACGCTTGCCGTCTTTGTGGCTGCATGCCTGTTTCCGGCATGGTTTCCCGTATTGGCATGGATCTTTGCAGCGATCTGTTTTTATACCGCCCTTGCCCGGATCATGGAGGCAAGGGCTTCATTTCAGGACTAGGATTGCCCGCGCCCTGACTTCAGACTTTGGCTGCGGCGCCCAGGGCCTGTTCGACATCGACAATGAGGTCATCGCCATCCTCAAGGCCGACCGAAAGGCGTATCAAACCTTCGCTGATGCCCAGTTCAACCCTGTCATCTTCCCCAAGATTTTTGTGGGTAGTCGTTGCAGGGTGGGTAACCAGGCTTTTGGCATCGCCAAGATTGTTGGAAATTTGAACAAGGCTCAGCGCATTCTCGAAGGCAAAAGCGGCCGCCTTGCCGCCCTTGACCTCAAAGGCGAGCAGTGTTGAACCGCCGCTCATCTGGCTTTTGGCCAGTTCATGTTGGGGGTGGCTTTCCAGTCCGGGATAGCGCACTTGCGAAACCTGTTTTCGGGTTTCAAGAAAGGCTGCAAGCCGACTGGCTGTTTCCGTTTGCTGGCGAATGCGAACCGGAAGGGTTTCGAGTCCCTTTAGCAGCACCCATGCGTTGAACGGGCTCAGGCTTGGGCCCGTATGGCGAAAATGATCGTGAAGATGTTCTTCAATCCATTCCTTGCTTGAAAGAACAATCCCGCCAAGGCAGCGGCCCTGACCATCGATATGCTTGGTGGCGGAATAAACAACAATGTCCGCACCCAGTTCGAGCGGTTTTTGCTGGAGGGGAGTTGCAAAAACATTGTCAACAACAAGCCTCGCACCGTTTTCATGGGCGACATCGGCAATCGCCCTGATATCGCATAGTTCAAGGGTCGGATTGGTCGGGCTTTCCAGGAAAAACACTTTTGTTTCAGGGCGCACGGCCTGTTTCCAGGCCTCGATATTCTTGCCGTCAACCAGGGTGCATTCCACACCATAGGAGGGCATCAGTTTTTCAACCACCCATCTGCAGGAACCGAATAGCGCCTTTGCCGCAACAATGTGGTCCCCTGCCACCAACTGGCAGCCGATTGCGCTGGTAACAGCTGCCATCCCCGACGCGGTTGCGCGCGCATCCTCGGCACCTTCAAGCAGACACATCCGTTGCTCGAACATGTGCACCGTTGGATTCGCATATCGCGAATAGATAAAGCCTTCCTCGTCGCCTTTGAATCTCGCTTCAGCAGATTCAGCGGATTCGTAGACAAAACCCTGGGTAAGATACAAGGCCTCCGAAGTCTCGCCGAATTGCGAGCGGATCGTGCCGCCATGTACAAGCTTGGTTGCCGGGTTCCAGTTCGCCGGATTTGAAATATCCTTCATGATCAACTCCAATTGCGCCAAGGCAGCGCGTGTCACAAATATCGAACCGGAAAATAAAAAAATCCGGTCGCTATTCGCTAACCGGATTCCACTCTGCGGATTTATTTTCTCGCAGACGGCCCTTTTAGCGAGTTTTTTAAAGTGGCTGCAAGCCGGCCGGCCCAAATCACCACTGTACTGGTACTCAATAAACAGTGGTTTACGCTTCAAAACCCTTTGCGTCAATCGCAACAGCCATTACACCAGAAACGAAATTGCGAAAAAATGAGTATAAGCCCATGGCAGAAGCGCAACATGGCATCCTGCCGGATGCTCGCATAGCCGAACTGTTCAACAACGGATTCCTTTCCTCGGCGAGGAAACTCGATGCGGACCAGATTCAGCCCGCCAGCCTTGACTTGCGCCTTGGTGAGGTCGCCTATCGAGTCCGGGCCTCCTTTCTTCCTGGAAAGACTAGCGTTGCGGAAAAGCTCGACCGTTTCAAATTGCACGAAATAGACCTGACCAGGGGCGCGGTGCTTGAGACCGGCTGCGTATATATCGTTCCCCTGCTTGAGAGGCTTGATCTCCCGGAAGAGATTTCGGCCTCTGCAAATCCCAAGAGCTCAACCGGGCGGCTGGATATTTTCACCCGCGTCATCACCGATTACTCTAAAGGGTTCGACCAGATCGAAAAGGGTTACAAGGGGCCGCTTTATCTTGAAGTCAGCCCAAGCACATTTCCGATCGTCGCGCGCACCGGGTCGCGCCTGTCACAGATCAGGTTCAGGACAGGACAAGCCCTCTTGTCCAACGAGGCCCTGCTTGAACTCCACAAGAGCGAAACACTGGTCGCGACTTCCGAGCCCAACATCCATAATCACGGTATCGGCCTCTCGATCGATCTGACAGGCGACGAGAGCGGATTGATCGGCTATCGGGGAAAACGGCACACCGGTGTTGTCGATGTCGACAAGAAGGCGGCCCTGCCGGTCCATGAATTCTGGGAGCCGATCTATAATCACGGCACTGATGACATGGTCCTTGATCCCGACGAGTTTTATATTCTTGTATCGCGCGAGGCGGTTCATGTGCCACCGGATTATGCCGCAGAGATGGTTCCCTTCGACCCGCTGGTGGGAGAATTTCGGGTACATTATGCCGGCTTCTTCGACCCCGGCTTTGGCCATGCTGCCGCAGGCGGCCTGGGTGCAAGGGGCGTTCTTGAGGTGCGAAGCCATGAGGTGCCGTTCATCCTGGAGCATGGTCAGCTGGTTGGCCGCCTGGTGTATGAAAAAATGCTGGCCCGCCCTGATGCGCTGTATGGCCAGGACCTTGGCTCGAACTATCAGGCCCAAGGCCTCAAACTCTCGAAGCATTTTAAGTAACTGGCAGATGTCTTCTTGCGATCCGGCTTTTCAGTCTGGAAATTTTGGCGTCTTCCGGCGCGCACTTCCATGCATTGTTTTCTCCCAATGATGCGGCCTTAGAAGCAATTGGAAAACTGCACGCCAGCCGGCAATTGAAATCAGCAGCCAGTAGACCGGGAAAAGGAGGATAATCACCCGGTCTGCCATGTTTCCCCTGGTCCCCTGTACAGCGAGGGCGAGGAGGCCATAGGTCAGGTATCCGGCTGTGAGATTGAACGCGCTCACTCCCGTAATCGTCAGGTCATAGATCCCGTGAAAGGCACCGCTGTAAAGGTTTGTCATCTGGAAGATGAACGCTACAAGAAAGAAGGGATGAACCAGAACCGATATGACCACTGAAGTCAGAACCATCTGGAACTGCAGGAAATTTACAAACCCCATTTCCTTCGCGGTCAATACCGGGTTTCGCAAGTGTACAAATAGTGTTTGCAGCCAGCCCTTGATCCATCGGGTGCGCTGGCGAAGCCAGGTACGATGGGTAGCGGGCGCTTCCTCATAAGTTGGAAAGAACAGGGTTTCGCAAGTCTTCCTGTGGCGCGCAAGCCTGATTCCCAGATCCGCATCCTCGGTCACATTGAAACTGTCCCAGCCGCCAATCTCCTTCAACTGCTCCATTTTGAAATGATTTGAGGTTCCCCCAAGCGGGACCGGAGATTTCCAAAATGCCAGTGCCGGAAGAACGCCCAGAAACAAGGTGTCATATTCAACAGCAAAACATCGCGTCAGCAGACTTTCTCCGCGATTATCAATTATCAGTGGTGCCTGAAGGCAGGCAAGGTGTGCCGGTCCACTGGCAAACCGGCCCGCAGCTTCTGCAAGCTGATCGGGATGGGGACGGTCTTCTGCATCATATAATACCAGATAATCGGCCGTTACCTGCCGTAGGGCAAAATTAAGCGCCCTTGGTTTCGTGCGTGGCGCGCCTTTTGGAACAACAATGAGCCCGATGTCTATTCGGCCAAGTTCTTTGACTGCGGTGATGGTTTCACTGTCGCCTTCTTCACAAATCAGATGGATCGACTTTTTCCCGGCAGGCCAGCGAAGCCGGTCAAGTGCACTTGTCAGTTCATTAACCTGGTCTGCCTCCTGATAAAGGGCAACAAGGATGCAATAGGTTTTGTTCCCATGCACTTCAGGGGCAATCAGCGTTGGCCGTGATGGCGGCCGGAATTCCGCAAGGACGGCGGCACGAAAAACAACCACGCAAATATAAAATCCGCTGAACCATACGGAAAGAGCGACGATGGTGGTGACAGGCGAGACAATGAACATGACCATTGTCAAAAGTGTCAATGTCACAATCAATACGAATTGTGGCCATGTGGACGTGAACCGCGCCGACTGGCTTTCATCAATCTGCAAATAGCCGCGTTCGTGAAGTTCGCTTTGCGGACTGAAACGCTTGTCGGGAGCATCGAAATCATGTGGGAAGGATGATGGTGCTTCACCAAACCGGCCGACCATCGGCTCCCGGCTGGAAAAGTCTTCCGGCCGCCCGCCATAATTGCGGTGTTTCCCTGAACCGCTCAACCTGCTAAATACCCCTGCACAGCTATCTGCCGGTAGCTGTGGTGGGTACTACCAAGAAAACACAATACACCTGATGAGCGTGATATGAAAGTCAGCATTCCTGCGTTGAATCAAGGCAAGACGGTACAATCGCCTGCGGCAAATCAAAAGCCGCTTTTGCAAATGCTCATCGTCTGCCTGATCGCACTTGCCACTTTCACCGAGATCACGGCACCAACTCAAGCCCAGTCGGTGCTTATCCCGAATTTCTGGGATCCAAACGAGCGCTTCGTAAAACCGGACTTTTCAGCAAGGCCACGTCTGAAATTCCTGACAACTACCGATTTCCCTCCTTTCAATTTTATTGACCGAAAGAAACGCCTGACCGGATTTCACATCGATCTGGCCCGGGCGATTTGCGATGAGCTGGATATGCTCGCCAAGTGTCAGATTCAGGCCCTGCCGTGGGATGAGCTGGACGAGGCAATGGAAAAAGGCGAGGGAGATGCAATTATTGCCGGGCTTGCGGTGAGCGCTGAAATCACGGGCCAAATACAATTTTTCCCGTTCCTATCTGCAAATCCCCGGCAGGTTTATTGCAAGGTTGCCCGCTGCAGGCGAAGCGGCGCTGGAGGAACCTGTCTATGAGTCGCTTTTCAGGAAAATCGTTGGGGTTGTGGAAAACTCCTCTCACCAGGCATACTTCGAGAAAGTCTTCGGCGAGCGGGAGTTCAAGACCTATCCGACACGTCAGCTGGCCTTGAATGCGTTGAAAACAGGAGAGGTGGATGCGGTTTTCACTGACGCCCTTTCAGCATCTTTCTGGCTTGCATCAGCGGCAGCCGATGACTGCTGTATCTTTGCAGGCGGGCCATATTTGTCGGAAGAGTATTTCGGCCACGGCCTCGCTATCGCAGCCCCCAAGGACCAACCGGAGCTTGCTGCAGGGTTTGATTATGCCCTGAAGCAGATCAACGACAAGGATATCTTCAGGGAACTGTACCTGCGTTATTTTCCATTGGGGCTGTTCTAGAGCCGTTCATTCAGCCGGTGCAGATTTCTTCTTCTGCTCAATGAAAGGAACCGAAAGCGCCCATGGCAGGCTGGTGGGGCGTTCATCCTGCCACTCGGAAAGACCAATCATCATACCGTCATGACCAAGTTTTGGCTGGTCGATATAAGTGCCGAACATCCTGTCCCAGATCGAAAGATTGAAACCATAGTTTGAGTCAGTCTCGCGCATTTCTGCCGAGTGATGAACACGGTGCATGTCCGGCGTCACGATGAACAAGCGCAAATACTTGTCGAGCCAGAGCGGCAGCTTCATGTTCGAATGATTGAACATTGCGCCGCCATTGAGCACAATCTCGAATACGAGGACTGCGGCGGCTGGCGCGCCAAGCAGAAGCACAATGGCGTATTTCCACGCCATTGAAAGAATGATTTCAATAGGATGGAAGCGGATCGCGGTCGATACATCAAAATCGATGTCTGAGTGATGCATCCGGTGTACCCGCCAGAAAATCGGTACCTTGTGAGAGGCCAGATGTGAAAGCCATACCGCAAAATCCAGCACGAGAAACGAGACCGCAAAGGCCAGCCAGTAAGGGGCGGAAATCAAGTTGAACAGGCCAATGCCAGTCTCGGCGGCCCAGAGCGCACCGCCAACTGCCGCCGTTTTGAACAAGAGGCGTACCAGGATCGAATCCAGCAATACGATTCCCCAATTCGTTATCCAACGCCTCGTCTTGACCGGTCGCAGCTTGCGCCGTGGTACAAAAAACTCCAGCGCTGCCAGCACGGCAAACAAGCTGACAAAGATCGAGAGGCGTATGACGGCTTCAGACATGGTCACTCCTTTGGTGTACGTACATGAACCATTACATATCAATTGTCGCTTATGGACATGAAAATCAAGTCAAACAGCCGTGAACATCGTCGCATGTTGGCTGACAGTGTGTGGCCTGCCGAATGAACTATGAACGGCATCGCCAGCCTGCGGTCAAAAACTTCATCCTATTCCCGCTTTCCTTTGCGGCTGAAAAGCTCTAAACCCTGCCACGTAATTCAGAAGCGTGAACCAACCGCCTCCCAATATCAAAAAGCAAAACGGACATATATCATGACAGTCGCCGTACTGCCCGATCTCGACATTACACCTGAGATGGTCAAGGCCGCCGAGTCTTCCAAATCATGGGCATTTGAAGAGGCCCGCAAGATTGTCAAGCGGTATGCAAAGGAAGGGTTTCCGGAGGTAGTGCTTTTCGAAACCGGTTATGGCCCGTCCGGCCTCCCTCATATCGGAACATTTGGTGAAGTTGTCCGGACCACTATGGTGATCAACGCCTTTCGTGTTCTGACCCAAGACAAAGTTCGCGTTCGCCTGCTTTGTTTTTCCGACGATATGGACGGCATGCGCAAAATACCGGGCAATGTCCCCAATCAGGAAATGCTGGCGAAACATATCGGCAAGCCGCTCACCGTTGTGCCTGACCCATTCAGCGATGATTATCCCAGCTTCGGCCACCACAATAATGCGCGCCTTCGTGCCTTTCTGGACCGCTTCGGTTTCTATTACGAATTTGCCAGCGCGACCGATTATTACAAATCGGGAAAGTTCGACACGATGCTTCTGCATGCCCTGGAAAAATACGATGAGATAATGGCCGTCATGTTGCCGACTCTCGGTGCAGAGCGGCAGGCAACCTATAGTCCTTTCCTGCCGATTTCACCCAAGACGGGCCGTGTACTTTATGTGCCAATGAAAGGCGTGGATCCAAAGGCGGGGACCATCACCTTTGACGATGAGGATGGCGAGGAAACCACATTGTCAGTGACAGGAGGCAATGTGAAACTCCAGTGGAAGCCCGATTTCGGAATGCGCTGGGCAGCACTTGGCGTTGATTTTGAAATGTACGGCAAGGACCACCAGATCAATTCAAATCTGTATGACCGCATTTGCCGCATTCTTGGCGGCAAGGCTCCCGAGCATTTCATCTATGAACTGTTTCTGGATCAAAACGGCGAGAAGATATCAAAGACAAAGGGCAACGGGCTTACCATTGACGAGTGGCTCACCTACGCGCCGACCGAAAGCCTTTCGCTCTTCATGTACACCAAGCCGAAAACTGCCAAGCGTCTTTATTTTGATGTCATTCCCCGTCAGGTGGATGAGTATTTTCAGCACCTTGCCGCTTATGAGAGCCAGGACGCGGCGCAGCGCCTGCAGAACCCTGTCTGGCATATCCATAACGGCAATCCACCGAAAACCGATATGCCACTTTCCTATTCAATGTTGCTCAATCTGGTGAGCGCGTCGAATTCTGAGGACAAGGAAACACTCTGGGGCTTCATCTCCAATTATGATGCCACGCTTTCTGCCGAAACACATCCAAAGCTTGATGAGCTCGTGGGTTTTGCCAGCCGCTATTTTGCCGACTTCGTCAAACCGCATAAACAGTTCCGTGCACCTGATGAGGCTGAGCGCGCTGCCCTTGCCGATCTCGATGCCCGGTTTGCAGCCCTTGAGGAACACGCTGACGCCGAAGCTATCCAGACAGAAGTATTTTCCGTCGGCAAAGAGCATGGCTACGAGAATTTGAGGGAATGGTTCCAGGCGCTTTATCAGATTTTGCTGGGTCAGGATCAGGGGCCACGGTTTGGTTCATTCACCGCACTGTACGGCATTGCAGCCACGCGCGGGCTGATTGCCAAGGCACTCAAGGGCGAGTTGGGCAGTTAAGGGTTAACGACGCCACAATCCCTTGCCTGCCTCGCGAGCCTCCTGCATCAGTTTACTGAACTCCTCGCTTGATGATTGTGCCCAGCCCTGCGCGACCAGCCATTGCGAGAGGTCTGTTTTTCCGACCTTGCAACGTCCCTCGAAAAGGTTATCGCCAAGATAGTTGCCTTCGCAATTCAATGTTCTTGCCCGCACCAGTCTTTGCAGCGCCGCCTTGGCGAAATTGCCGCAAAGCCACGTTTTGTTTGGCGAGTTTGGATCGGGACAGGTTTTATCCCTGGATGGTGCATCAATGCCGGTAAGCCGTATTGTAATTTCGCCTGAACGGATTTCGTTGGCTGCCAGAATAAGCGGCCGCGCAAAGGATTCGGGTTTTTCGGGCAGCCTTGCCTGTTCGGCGGCATTCTTGTCACTGGCGGAAACTTCCGGCTGCAGACGTTCAATCACCTGCTGTTCGGGTTCTATCAGGGCAATTTCGTCTTCGACGATCACCCGCAAATCCTTCTTGACCGGTTCGAGTTTCGTCACGGCTTCAAGGTTGGAGGTCTCACCTTGCCTGCCTTTGGTCTCTACGGCCTCTGCGTTGCCTTGTTGCTCGCCCGGGGCTTCGGTTCCGCCGTCTTCCGGCGAGCACGCAGCAAGAAGACAAGCCGCCATGCAACACAATATCCATTGCTTTTTATTGGCTTGCCCAGACAATACGCGCGATCCATTCAACATCTTTCAGCGGAATGATCCGGTCCTCATGCTCGGGATTCATTGAGACCAGTTCCACTTGCGTTGCTGTTTTACGGGCGAGTTCCTTCGCCATCACCTCGCCTTCCTTCGTCTTGACGACCACTCGGTCCCGCTTTCGGATACTGGCTCCTGGCTGGACAATGATCACATCTCCATCGCGGTAGAGTGGTTCCATGGAGTTGCCGGAGACTTCAAGCGCATAGACATTATCGTGATCAGCGGCCGGAAACTGGACTTCGTCCCAGCCTTGCCCTGCCGGAAAACCGCCATCGTCAAAAAAACCACCCACACCAGCTTGGGCAAAGCCGAGCAACGGAACATTGCGTGCGGGCGGCATGTTGAAACTGGAAACGATATCCGACACGTCCATTGGCCTGTCTTCCACAAGAGCCATGAAATCAGACAGACTTGTCCCGGTTGCCTTGAGCGCCTTGGCGATCGATTCAGTGGACGGCCATCGCGGGCGGCCTTCTCCGGTAACGCGCTTTGACTTGTTGAAGGAGGTGGCGTCAAGACCAGCCCGGCGGGCAAGGCCTGAAACCGAGAGATCATGTTGTTTTGCCAGCGTATCAAGCGCGGCCCAAATGCGGTCATGTGATAACATTAGCGTAACCCGGGCGACTGAAATTTCCCCGAATGAGGGGCGATGTCGCTGTTAAAAGGAAATTATTCCTTTCTAGGCAGAATTCTGCCCCGAGTCCATACCTTGTGCACAATCTGCCGGACCTTTTACAGATCACACTGAGGTAAAGGCATCGCGTCCCGATGCTATCATCCGATCGAGATAGGCGAGGCGGTCCTGCCCCCAGAACACTTCGCCCTTGTAGACATAGCTGGGCGCGCCGATTGCATCGAAAGCGACAGCCGCCTTTGTGTTTTCATCACGGATTTCCGCGATGGCATCACTGTCTGCCTTCGCCAGTATTGCACTGCTCTCCAACCCTGCAGCGGCGAGCAGATCGGCAAGTACGCCCATGTCGGCAATGTTTAAATCCCTTGTCCAGACTGCCTCACAAACAGTGCGCACAAAGCCTGCCGGATCTGCACCGCTTTCAGATACCGCAATTGCACAGTGATCGGCCAGCGTCGGGTCAACCGGGAAATGCGCCGGTGCGAGATTGAGATCAATGCCGCGATATTCCGCGAAACGCTGCAACTCGATCAGCCGGTAGCGCTGGCGTACCGCCGGGCGCTGGGGCAGGGGAACCGCGCCGGATGATGCCCAGACCCCGCCCAGATTGAACGGCCTGAAATTGACCTTGCAGCCATGCCGCAAGGAAATTTCCAGCAACGCATCATGCCCCAGATAGGCAAAGGGAGATACGGACGTGAAAAAGTAATCAATCGAATTCGGCATCAAGAATATCCATACATTTTTCAGGAGGCAGGCAGATGAGGCAGTTGCTCGATATAGAATACGGGTCCGGGCGTTAAATCCAGCAAAAACACGCTGAACAGAACCGATTGGGTCTGGTCGACCCAGCCGTCATTGAATACCAGACGGTCGCCCGGTTCGTGTTCGATCTCATATTTGGCGAACCGGCTTGAAACGATGTTGCTTTCATCACGGGTGAGCTGATTGAACGAAAGACCGTCGCCGTAAATGCTGGCCTTGCCCAGTTCCTCCTGCAATTCAAAACGGAAGCCAATCCAGCCTGCAGGGCTCCGGTTGATGATATTGAGGCGCAAATGCAATGCGGTCCAGTTTGAATTGAAATTGTATTTGCCCTTGTCAACGGGAAGGGGGCGGATGGTGAGAACGCTTTTGGCGACTGTGCGAAAATCCTGCGTGATGATTACGGGATCCGACTTCGTCCCGCTGCCGCGCACATCGACGATCGAAAATCCGCCCAGTTCATCCGAGAATGTATGCAGTCCGGCCCGCCATGCCTTTCCCTGCTGTTGCTGTTCAATGCTATCGCCTTTGGCGTCAGGGCCGCTTGCGAAAAGCGCGGCCGCCGCGAACACAATCGAGGCAGCTTGCGCAACAACCACACTGGCAGCCGTGTCCTTTCCCATTGTAAAAGTCTATGCCCGGAGTGAACAACCGGCAAGTAGCGCAAAACAACCGATAACACCCTTGTTATCGGGATCGATTTCCTCAAGACTGGCCGCATGAGCAAGGAAACCCGCTGCCATCCCGACGTTGATGAAGAGGCAAATGCCCTGCTTGCCCGCGCCTATGCCCTCGACAATGACGCCGATACTCACAAGCTCTATTCCGACTGGGCGGCAACCTATGACAATACGATGCTGGAGGGGCTCGGTTATCTGACGCCCTCGCGCACCGCCCGATTGCTGCAGGATCATCTTGAAGGCAATCCTGAAAGCAGCAGGATCAACATTCTCGATGTCGGTTCGGGAACCGGGCTTGCCGGGGCAGCCCTTGCAGGACTTCGGCAATTACGTTCTGGATGCGCTCGATTATTCTTCGGCCATGCTGGAAGTCGCGCGCCATCGCGGTGTGTATCGCAAGCTGATCGAGGCTGATCTCAACCGGCCTCTCGAGATAACAGATGAAACCTATGACGCGCTGATCTGCACCGGAACATTCACCCATGGTCATGTGGGGGCAGGGTGCCTTGATGAATTGTTTCGCATCCTCAAGCCCGGCGGTCTTTTTGCCTGCACCGTCCACAAGGATGTGTGGACCGGCAATGGCTTTGCTGAAAAGATCGCGGGTATGGAGGAGCAAGGTTTGACAAAAACACTTTATTTCAATCTGGGTGAATACTATTCCAAAAGCACCGGGCCGGAGGGTTGGTATATCGTCTGGCAAAAGCCGACCAAACCCTGACAGCCAAGAGTGAACAGTCTGCCGGAGAAAATTCCGGCGGTGATAAATCCTGAGGAACAAAATGACCAAAACCGCATTCATCACCGGCGCTGCCCGCGGCATCGGCCTTGCCACCGCCAAACGCTTTTTGAAGGAGGGTTGGAATGTCGCCGTCATCGATATCGATGCAGACGAGTTGCCGATTGCTGAAAAAGAACTCCCCGGCGCTCTGATGATCCACGGCGATGTGTCCGATGAAGATCGCGTCAAAGGCTACTATCAGGAAGTCGTCGGAAAATTCGGTGGTCTTCATGCCCTCGTCAACAATGCAGGCGTTGCCGATTTCGGCCCCATTGAAGACACCAGCTTTGAGCGCTGGCGCCGCGTGATGAAGAACAATCTCGATGGCATGTTCCTGATGAGCCAGGCCGCCATATCCTACCTCAAACAGCACAAGGACACGGGCGGCGCAGCCATTGTCAATATCGCCTCGATCTCCGGCCTTCGCGCTTCGACCCTTCGGGTTGCCTATGGCACGTCCAAGGCGGCGGTCAACCAGCTGACCCTGCAACAGGCGGCTGAACTCGGCGAATACAACATCCGTGCCAATGCCGTTGCCCCGGGACCCGTACGCACCAAGCTCGCAATGGCCGTCCACACGCAGGAAATCATCGACGCCTATCACGATGCGATCCCGCTCAATCGCTACGGCACGGAAACCGAACTTGCCAATGTCATCTGGTTTCTGTGTTCTGATGAGGCAAGCTACGTCAACGGACAATTGATCGCTGTTGATGGCGGCTTTGAAGGAACCGGAATCGGCCTGCCTGCGCTGAGGGGGTGAGCAGTGTCTGCACCATTCCGCCCGCTTTTCCGATAGTCGGATCGCGTAAAAGCAGTCCAAACGCGAAGCGCGTTGGGATTTGCGCGCACCTGTCCATTCACCTGTTGGCTTCCTTTGGTTTTTCGACTGTCAAAGAACGGTTCAATCCCAATTCGGAAAATTGAACATGCTTATCCGCACCCGGCATTTCTTCTTCTGAAATGCCTGCTGAAACTGACATGCAAACATCGGAGCGGCCACGCCGTATCCTGTGGAGCATGCATGCGGCTCCTGGCCGCTCCGATGCGGAGATTTGATGGTACCGGGAGGCTGTTCAGCATGCCGTCCAGCCCGGCCCTCAAGTTAAGGTCCCTGGGAGTCGAACCCTCTCACCCTAACGCTCCGCCTCTGCCTCTCTTTGTTCCGATTGGCGAATTCAGACCAATGTTTGCGCGGGAGACAGTGCACAAAGACTAGTGTAGCGAAAATCTGCGGGGACAAGTATTTGCCAAGCCTTTCATTTTGCTCAACTTTGCCGCTAACTTGTTCCCAAAAGGCGATATTTACCGGTCGTTAGGCGTTCATGAAGTTTTCGTATAAGCCGAAAAGAAAAGTAACAAATCACGTCTATTGTTTGCATCATGCAAGCAAGACAATTTCAAAGCCATGACTAACGCCCAGCCGATCAAGATCAATGTGCCGGAAGCTTATCCCGGTTCTGAAATGAGTGGCGGACAAATGCTTGCCCTCGCGCACGAATATCGCAGGATAGCTGTTTCTCTGGACAAACTTCAATTGAGGAACCGGCCCATTACAGTGGCGCCTTACAGATTTGCTGCGATCCATTCGATCGAACTCTATTTGAATTCGTTTCTCTTATTCAAAGGAATTGAGGCAAGGGCGGTGCGAGAGCTCAATCATGATCTCGTGCGGCGCAGGGAATTGGCTCATGACTTGGGATTGGTGTTGCGAAAGAAAACAATCGAGCGGATTGATCAGATATTTTTGAACCGGGAGTATCTGGCCGCGCGATATAGCATAGCGCACATGAAACGCGGACTGGAGTTTGCACAGGTCGAAGTTGTGATGCAGGAAATTGCGGGCAAGGTTACTAAAAAAATCTGCAATCAAAAGTAAAAACCCGAACTGTTTGGCCCCATAGTTTTTTCAGAGCGTTTTTCGCATCAGGCAGTAGTCGTGCGCCCGTGCAGTTTTTCAATGGCAAGCAGAAGAACAGTACCAATCAGGGCAAACATGCAGAAGGCCATGAAACCTTCACTTGCTCCGCTTTACCTCGGCGCGCAGCATTTTATGGGTTTCCATGAAGCTGCGTTCGGTTGAATTGGGTTCCGGCGCATCACCATCATAGCCGAGCGCGCGGGCGATTTCCTCCATCTGGATGAAACGCCGTTCGGAAAAATCATAGACCCCGGCAGTTGTCAGCACGGTTGCAGCTTCCGTGCCGTCTTCCAGAATGAAGCGGTGCCGTCCGATAACGGTCGTTTCCTCCCAGGTGGCAAGGCGCGTTTGAACCGTGAACTTTTTCCAGAGCCTGATCTCGCGGACATAGGCCGTCTGCACGCCACCCATCAGCGGCGTCCATCCGCGCTCGCGGATCAGCCTGATCATGCCCGAGCGCATGTAGAAATCAATGCGTCCGACATCGGCGAGCATCAGATAGCGCGCATTGTTGAGATGCATGTTTGAAATCGATATCGAAGGGAAGGCAGCGAAATTCGAGCCTGCTCGTGTCGCTGACATTGAGCGGCCCGCGCCGCTTGTTGGTTGCAACTGCTTTTGCCAGTCTGGCCCAGACATACATGGCATTACCTGTTTTTGGGGAGGGAAGGGCAGGACGCCCCAAAAAGAAAATCCGTAAAGGAAAAAGGGCGGCCTGTTCGGGGCCGCCCTCCCTGTCGTTGGCTTAAGCAGCCTTTTTCTGCGGCGTGCCGGAACCTTCCGGAGCAAAACGGTCGTAGAATTTCTCGTCCGTTTTCGCCATTTCGCTCAAGAGCTTGTTGACCTTGAATTGCGGGCCGTATTTCTTCGCGAGCTTTTTGCACATGTCGACAAAGGCGGTCGTGCCCATGCCGTCAATATAGCTGATCGCGCCGCCGGTGAACGGGGCAAAGCCAAAGCCGAGGATTGATCCGACATCGGCTTCGCGAACATCGGTCACAACGCCTTCCTCAACACAGCGTGCCGCTTCAAGGGCAATCACCGCATGGAAACGGTTGCGCAATTCCTGAACGTCGATCTTGTCAGGGTTCTGCTGCGGATAGAGATCCTTGAGGCCGGGCCAGAGGTGTTTCTTGGCAGGCTTGTCCGGATAATCGTAAAAGCCCTTGCCGTTCTTGCGACCATGGCGGCCATGGGTTTCCACCATGGAGTCGACCAGCTTGACATGGCGCGGGTCAACAGCCTTTTCGCCCATGTCGCGGATCGTCTGGTGCAGGATCTTGTGCGAAAGATCGATGGCAGTCTCGTCATTGAGCGCCAGCGGCCCGACCGGCATTCCTGCCTGCTTGGCAACGTTTTCGATCATTGCCGGCGGCACGCCCTCGATCAGCATGTTGTAGGCTTCGGACATGTAGCGCAGCACCAGCGGTTGATATAGAAGCCGCGCGTGTCGTTCACGACAATCGGCGTCTTCTTGATCTTCAGCACGTAATCGAGCGCAACAGCCAGTGCCTTGTCGCCGGTCTTCTTCGCCATGATGATTTCCGTGAGCATCATCCTGTCGACAGGCGAGAAGAAGTGAATGCCGATGAAATCTTTCGGATTGCTGTAGTTCTTGGCAAGGTCGGTGATCGGAATGGTCGAGGTGTTGGAAGCGAAGATCGCGCCTTTCTTCATGTGTTTCTCGGCTTCTTCCGTGACGATCTTCTTGACGTTGGAATCTTCGAAGACCGCCTCAATGATGAGGTCACAGTCCGACAGGTCCGCATAATCCGAAGTAGCGTGAATGCGGGAAAGAAGTGCCTCTTTCTGTTCGGCCGTTGAGCGTTTCTTCGAAATCGCCTTGTCTTCAAGACCTGCGGAATGTGCCTTGCCCTTTTCTGCAGCCTCCTGGTCACGGTCGAGCAACACGACATCAATGCCCGCTTTCGCAGTCACATAACCGATACCGGCACCCATGAAGCCGCCACCGCCCAGAATGCCAACTTTCCTGATGTCGGATGCGGGCTGGTCGGCAGGGCGGCGTGCGCCCTTGTTGAGCGCCTGCAGGCTCATGAAGAGCGAGCGCACCATATGCTTGGCCTCGGTAGTCTGCAGCACCTGTGCGAAATAGCGGCTTTCAATACGCAGCGCTGTATCCATGGGAACGATCAGCCCCTCATAGACGCATTTCATGATTGCCCGTGCGCCGGGATAATTGTCGTCTGTCTCGCGGCGGTAGATCGCATTGGCCGGCGGGAAGAGGTTGAAGCCTGCCGGCGAATAAACCGCACCGCCCGGCAGTTTGAAACCCTTGACGTCCCAAGGCTGCTCGCCCTTGAGACCATCGCGGATCATCTGCTTGGCGACTTCAACTTCAGTGCCGGGTTCAGCCAGTTCGGTGACAGCGCCAAGTTTCTTCGCCTTGTCGGGTGAGAAATTCTTGCCCTGTAACAGGTATTGCAATGCTTCCTGGGTGTGAACCAGACGCGGCAGGCGTTGTGTGCCGCCACCGCCGGGGAAAAGACCGACCTTGACTTCCGGCAGGCCAAGCTTGGCTGCAGGATCATTGGCCAGAACCCGGGCATGACAGGCAAGCGTGATCTCGAAAACGCCGCCAAGGGCCATGCCGTTGATCGCCGCTACAAACGGCTTTCCGCAGGTTTCCTGTTTGCGCAGGATGGCGTTCATGGCCGAAGCGCGTTCAAACATCTGCTGGGCTGCTGCGTGCTTGTCCTTTTTGGCAAGTTCCGCCGTGTCATTCATCATGCTTTCCAGCATGGAAAGATCGGCACCAGCACCAAAGGTCTTCTTGCCGGAAGTCAGGACAACGCCCTTGATGGCTTCATCAGCGGCGGCAGCGTCAATGATCGCATTCCACTCTTCCAGCACCGACTGGTCGATCACGTTCATGGATTTTCCGGGGCTGTCCCAGGTTACCAGTGCAATGCCGTCAGCATCGGTTTCTGTTGTGAAATTCTTGTAGGTCATCGTTACACCCTTTCAATAATCGTTGCAGTACCCATGCCTGCACCAATGCAGAGCGTGACAAGGGCGGTGTTGCTGGTCGCGGCGCTCCAGTTCATCAAGCACCGTGCCGAGGATCATCGCGCCGGTTGCGCCAAGCGGATGGCCCATGGCAATCGCACCGCCGCAAACATTCATCTTGTCGTGGGAAATGTTGAAATGCTGCATGTAGCGAAGCACAACAGACGCAAAAGCCTCGTTCAGTTCGAACAAGTCAATGTCCGAGATTTTCATCTTGGCCTGCTTGAGCAGTTTCTCGGTCACATCAATCGGGCCGGTCAGCATAAGTGCCGGATCGGAGCCGATATTGGTGAAGGAGCGGATTTTCGCGCGCGGCGTGCAGGCCGAGCTTCTTGCCGCCCTTTTTCGAGCCGAGCAGAACCGCCGCAGCGCCATCGACGATACCCGAAGAGTTGCCGGCATGGTGAACATGGTTGACGGCTTCCACATCAGGATGGGCGGCGATGCCGACAGCATCAAAACCGCCCATTTCGCCCATCATGACAAAGGAAGGATCGAGCGAAGCCAGCGACTGCATGTCTGCAGTCGGGCGCATATGCTCATCGCGATCCAGAATGGTGATGCCGTTCTGGTCTTTCACCGCGAATAACCGAATTCTTGAAACGGCCTTCTTCCCAGCTTTTGGCGGCGCGCTTCTGGCTCTCGACCGCATAGGCATCGACATCATCGCGGGAAAATCCGTATTTGGTGGCGATCAGGTCGGCTGAAACGCCCTGCGGCATGAAATAGGACGGAACGGCCACCGATGGGTCCATCGGCCATGCGCCGCCGGACATGCCCATGCCGACACGGGACATGGATTCAACACCGCCCGCAATAACCACATCATCCATGCCGGCCTGGATTTTCGCAGCGCCGAAGTTCACCGCATCAAGGCCGGAGGCGCAAAACCGGTTGATCTGCATGCCTGGTACAGACTTGTCATAGCCGGCTTCAAAAACCGCAGCGCGCGCAATGTCTGAACCGGCTTCGCCAACCGGATCAACACAGCCGAGGATGATATCATCAACCTGCTGGAGTATCCATTTCATTGCGGTCACGCAGGGCTTCAAGCGTTTTGGCGGCAAGGCGCACGGCAGGCACTTCATGCAGCGAACCGTCTTTCTTGCCGCGGCCCCTCGGGGTGCGCACATGGTCATAAATAAAGGCGTCAGCCATGATTTTTCTCCTTTTGGTGACGGGCACACCCCGCCGCATTTTGTTTGTCCGGCCAAAGCAGCCGGAAGATGTTTAGTCGCTGAAATCTGTTCCCGCTATCTATTCAACGCCCTCGACAATGATCACCCTGCCGCTGGAGGCCGCAAGCCGGTGTTCGCGGGCTGCCTGATAGGTATCGGTGAATTGAAAGCAGGCCCGTGCGGTTTCCAGATCCCTGAACTCGATAACCACATGGCGCTCGCCTAGGCTTCGCCGTCAAGGGTTTCGCTGGTGCCGCCGCGGGCATGAACATGGCGTCATATTCTTCAAAGGCCGGTGCAGCGCCCTCCACATAAAGCTTGTAGCGTTCGGGATCTTGCACATCCACATGGGCAATCCAGTACCTTTAGGCCATTATCCGTCAAATCCTTCAGAAGATCATCAGCCGTCCGGATGCCGCTGCCAGGCGGTGCTGACGTGCCGCCTGATAGGTTTCGGATTTGTAACAGGCCTTGGCGGCTTCAAGATCGTTGGAATTCGATTACCACATGGCGCGGAGCCGATATCGTCGCCTTCGCACCTGCTCGGAGTGGCGTGCCGCGCACCAGGAACTTCGCGCCATATTCCTTGTAGGCAGGCGTCGCTCCGGCAACATAGTCCTTGTAGCGTCTCCGGGTCCTGCACTTCGATATGACCGATCCAGTATCCTTTGGGCATTTGTGTTCTCCTGAGTATTCAAAGCGTTCTCGCAATCAGCAGTTTCATGATCTCATTCGTCCCGCCATAAATGCGCTGCACACGGGCATCGCGGAACATGCGGGCAATCGGGATACTCATTCATGTAACCATAGCCGCCAAGCAATTGCAGGCATTCATCCATCACTTTGCCTTGCAGATCAGTCGACAGGTATTTGACCATGGAAGCGGTGGCCGGTCGAGTTTGCCCTGCAAGATGTTGATCAACGCAATGATTGACAAATACCCGCATCATCGTTGCTTCCGATTTCAGTTCGGCCAGCTTGAACTGGGTGTTCTGGAAATCGATGACCGCCTTGCCGAAGGCCTTGCGTTCCTTGACATATTCAATGGTCAGCGCCAGCGCCCGTTCAATCGCCGCGATTGCCTGATTGGCAATGATCAGACGCTCCTGCGGCAATTGCTGCATCAACTGGATAAAGCCCTGGCCTTCCTCGGTGCCGATCAGGTTGGAAGTCGGCACTTTCACATCGTTGAAAAACAGTTCCGACGTGTCGTTGGCCTTCAGCCCGATCTTGTCGAGATTGCGCCCGCGCTCGAAGCCTTCCACCTCGTCGGTTTCAACGATGATCAGCGAGGTTCCCTTGGCGCCCTTGGCCGAAGGATCGGTCTTGGCAACCACGATGATCAGATTGGCGTTCTGGCCATTGGTGATGAAGGTCTTCGAGCCGTTGATGCGGTACTGGTTGCCGTCCTTTACAGCGATCGTCTTGACGCCTTGCAAGATCGGAGCCGGCGCCCGGTTCGGTCATGGCAATCGCGCCGATCAGTTCGCCGCTGGCAAGTCTCGGCAGCCATTTCTGCTTCTGCTCCTCGGAGCCGTAATGCAGAATGTAGGGTGCGACGATGGCCGAATGCAGCGCGATGCCAAACCCGTCGACGCCCGCATGGCCAAGCGCCTCGATGATCGCCGCTTCATGGGCATAGGTTCCGCCGGAACCGCCATATTCTTCGGGCATGGCCGCGCAAAGCAGGCCGTTCTGACCCGCCTTTTCCACAACTCGCGGTCGACCATTTCCTTCTTTTCGTATTCTTCGTAATTGGGAGCAATCTCGTTTTCGCAGAAACGCAGGCCATGTCGCGCAGCATGGTCACGTCTTCGGTTTCCCATGCCGGTCTTTGGACCTGCAAAACGTCCTGAGGTCTCATTCTTTGTACTCCTCCCTGATCTGGCTATCCCCAGGCTTGTTCCAAGGAACCAGAGCATCATTCGTCAAGGTGTCAAGCTGGTCCCCCGGCTCCAATGGCTTGCTCCGTTCGCCATGGCCGGGGATAACGCGTCAGAAGGCAGCAGCTTCCAGTTCCATCAGCGGTTCGGCACCTGATTCAATGCGTGCCAGATGTGCCTGCGATTCCGGCATGACCCGGGCAAAGAAGTAACGTGCGGTTGCCAGCTTGTTTTCATGGAAGGAAACCTTGCCGTTAGCCCCTTCCTTGAGCGCCTCCAACGATTTTTCCGCCATCATTGCCCACATGTATCCAAGAGCAACAAGTCCCATGAGATGCATGTAGTCGGTCGATGCAGCACCAGCATTATCCGGATTTTTCATGCCGTTCTGCATCAGCCACATGGTGGCGGCTTCCAGCGTCTTGGTGCCCTGCGCGAAGCGGCTTTGTATAAGGTTGCATGGCTTCATTGTCGCGGTGCTTGCCGGTAAAGCCGTTCACTTCTTCCATGAAGGCACGCATGGCTCGCCCGCCATCTTTCGGTAATTTGCGGCCAACAAGATCGAGTGCCTGAATTCCGTTCGCACCTTCATAAATCTGGGCAATGCGGGCATCGCGGACAAACTGCTCCATGCCCCATTCCTGAATATAGCCGTGACCACCATAGATCTGCTGCGCATTAACGGTGTTCTCGAAACCCTTGTCGGTCAGGACGCCTTTCACGATCGGCGTCAAAAGTCCCATGATGTCATCGGCGGTCTGGCGCTCATCGTCATTGCCGGAACGGTGCGAAATATCGCCCTTCAGCGCCGTCCAGAGCATGAAGGCACGACCGGCCTCGTTGAACGGATTTGATGTTCAGCAGCATGCGGCGAATATCGGGGTGCACGATCAGATCGGATCTGCCTTTTTCTCCGGTGCTTTGGGTCCAGTGAGAGAACGGCCCTGAAGGCGCTCATTGGCATAGACCACAGCGTTCTGGTAGGCCACATCGGAAATGGCGAGGCCCTGCAGGCCAACCCCGAGCCGCGCCTCATTCATCATGACGAACATGGCGTTAAGACCGCGGTTTTCCTCGCCGATCAGGTAACCCGTGGCTTCGTCATAGTTCATCACGCAGGTCGAATTGGCGTGAATGCCCATCTTCTCTTCGATGGAGCCGCAGGTCGCGCCGTTGCGCTCCCCTGGCGTGCCGTCTTCATTGAGAACAAATTTTGGGACGATGAAAAGCGAAATACCCTTGGTGCCCTCTGGCGCGCCCTCAATGCGGGCCAGTACAAGATGGATGATGTTTTCAGACAGGTCGTGCTCACCGGCGGAAATGAAAATCTTCTGCCCGGAAATCTTGTAGCTGCCGTCACCGGCAGGAACTGCCTTGGTGCGCAGAAGGCCCAGATCCGTTCCGCAATGCGGCTCGGTCAGGTTCATTGTTCCGGTCCATGTGCCCTCAATCATGTTCGGAAGGAAAGTTTGTTTCTGTTCGTCCGAGCCGTGCTCCTGAATGGCCGCAATCGCGCCCTGGGTCAGGCCGGGATACATTGAGAACGCCATGTTGGAAGCAGACAGGAATTCGCCGACAGCAGAATGCAAAACATACGGAAGACCCTGGCCGCCATATTCAGGATCAGCCGACAGGCCCATCCATCCGCCCTCAACATAAGCCTTGTAGGCCTCCTTGAAGCCTTTTGGTGTCGTGACGGATCCGTCTTCGTGACGTGTGCAGCCTTCCTTGTCTCCGGAATGGTTGATCGGTTGCAGCACTTCTTCGCAAAGCCGGGCTGCTTCGCCGAGAATGGCCTCGATCATGTCCGGAGTGGCTTCTTCAAAACCGGGAAGGTTATTGTAACGTTCGATGTTGAGCACATCCTTGAGAATGTACATCGTGTCTTCAACAGGAGCTTGATAAATGGGCATTAAATCCTCCGTTTTCCAATCGTCACAACCTTCCGCGCTGTTTAGCCCTGACCGGGTTCTTCCGGAAATGGGCGTTGGCACAGAAGGGACAAGTGTTCCGCTTCTACTGCGTGATATGGGTGTTGCGTGGCCGTGATCAACGGCTTCCACGAGATGTTACCAAACTTTTTCTTTTACGTAAACGTCAAAATAATCGGAAAGCAAATTTTTCCCGACTTTTGCCGACATCAATCAACACTCGGCGTAATCCGGCGGGCAGCCAAGTCGATGAGTGAGAAGATGAAAGCATGGTGGGCAGGGAAGTAGAAATCGGGCAAGAGGAAGGCGATGGCAGGATGAGGGTATTGTGAGGAGTGCCGGATTTCTCTCGACACTCCTCCTTCGCGCCCCAGAAAAATACCGGCAGGGTCAAATTGACCGCCAGCATTTCTTCGCCCCAGGAACGCGAAATCCTGGCCGTGCCGGAATCAGCACGGCTTTATTCTGCCCCACGCGAATTGACGCATGGGGCGGACCATCTGTTGTGCAGATGGAAATTGAATGCCTTTCGCCCCGATCAGCATTCAAATATCAGTGGGTTCCTATTCTTCTTGGGGTTTGCCTTCAGGCAACCGCTTTCGGCCCTCTTCATGATTCATCCGGAAACGCCGATGCATCTCTTGTGCATTGAGCTTTTCCAGTAGCAATACGGGGTCGTTTCAAATCGGGTAACGTTATCGTTGCGTTTCAAGAAAAGCGATTGTCTCGTCCACTTCCCTGAGCGCCTGCTCTACTTCCTCTTTCTGGTTCAGGAGCACCGGTATTTGCCCCTTGAATTTCGCGATTAGCGTCTCAACACATTCGCTACTCATGTTTCCCTGATCTTCCACCAGCAGGATTTCCTCGATTTCAGACAGGCTGAAGCCAATTCGCTTTGCCAGCAGGATAAGCTTTAGTCGTTGCCGGTCTGCTGCGGAATACAAACGGGTAGAACCGGAACGTGCAGGAACAAGAAGGTTTCTGTCTTCATAAAACCTCAAAGTGCGAAGCGTGACATTGAATTCACGCGCCAAATCCCCGATACGCAGAACTCCTTCCACGTTGTCGTTCTTGTCTTTAACCAATGCAGTCAAACCGGTTATGGTTGGTTGTTTGTGCATCTCAGTTTCCTCATTGCGCTGTTTTACAGCTTTCTTCTTTTTATCCAACTGCGCCAGTCAAGACGGGTCGCAGCGTGTCCCCACTAAATGTTACTGACAAATCACCCGCACCACAAGGTGCTTGAGACTTTTGCAACAGGTGTCAAGCCAAGCAGCGATTAATTCCAAAGGACATCAACCTGTCGTTGGCATGCCTTGGGGAAGGCATTTTCAGAATTTCGTCCTTGCTGTTCGGCGTGGAACAATTCAGGCCGGATTTGCCCGGGTGCAGGAAAAATCAGAACAGGTTTCCTGCCTGGACAATATGACCGGCCCTGTACCTTGAACAAGACCAGCCCCGACGTTGCGTAAGATTTATTCGCTTCACCCTCCAATTTGAACGTTACATCCGGATGTAACGGTTTCAGACCTGCTAACCACATGAAATAAATATAAAATTATGTCCAATCATATGATTTTCGGGAACAATTCAACGCATGTTACGTAAGCGTAACTCGAGGATTTTGACGATCGCGAGGCGTATGAGGGGCCTGAACATTCGCTGATTGGTCCTGAAAGCTGACACTCAATTCAAATCCTGCCCTGGCAGTTTCGGTAACTCCATTAAGTAAAGTTAACCGCTTGTTTACCCTGTTTTGTGAAAGGTGTTGCCAAGAGATTCGTCTTGATTGTCGGCAGAAGGCTATTTGCCGTTCCGGCATTGGACAAATCAGACCTGTAAAAAGCCAAGACAAATGCCAACGGGCACCAGCCGGCAATTGTCACAACCGGAACGGCGGTTACTCAATGAGCAGAATTCGTTCGCAACTCGATACAATTTTGACAGCGAATAGCGCCGTGCAGGGCGGAGGGCAGGCTTATCAAACCCGTGCACACCAGCCCGTTGAGCCAAGACCGGCTTTCGCGCCGCGGCATCACCAGGCCCAGCCCCATCCTGCCCAATATTCGCAACCTGCACCACAGTACGCGCCGCAGGCTTCAGTTGGCCACAATCTGCAAATGCATACCAATGCTCAGGCCAATTCCCAGGCAAGCCGAGATCTGGACGCGTTGCACCAAAGTCTTGCGCAATTGTCACAAAAGATAGCAAGCCTGCCACAGCAGACCGCCAGCAGGACCGCACAGGCATCGGCAGCCAATGTTCAGGATCAAACCGCAGCAATCGGTCAGGTCAGGGATACCCTTGCCAATGAAATACGCAACGGTTTCGGCGAGTTTCGCAATGATCTGGCCCACAACCGCGGTGAAATGGAGCGGACAATTGCTGAGGGATTTGCAAGATCAGGCGAAACCATCGGGGGCAGCATCAGCCACTCCCTGTCTGCGGATCTCCAGCGTATTTCCAACGGGATTGCCCGTTTGCAGGATAACAACAACATGCATCCCGATTATGTCGATCAGATGCAGGCTGAATTGGGTAGCCTGAATGCCGGTATCGGACAATTATTGGGCCGTCCGGCGAGCCAGGTCGATCTGTCCGGCGTCTCTGCCGCAATTGAGAACAATTATTCCGATATCGTCAACAAACTCGACGCGGTCCTTGCCAGCAGGGGCAACGAGTTACCCCGGATTGATATTCCCGATTATTCATCGCAGTTGAACAATATCAATGATCGTCTCGATGAAGTGACGCGCGCTGTAGTCACCTTGAGCGTCAACCCTGACAATACATACGAGCATCATGCGTTCGAACGCATTGAGGCCCGTCTTGCGTCACTTTCCAAATCAGTTGATGAGATCATGGAAACGTCGCAAACCCAGCCGACCGCTTTTCAGGACAATTCATCCGGCGAAACGATTTCCGCACAAATTTCCAAACTGTCTGAAAAACTCGACAATATGGGTGCGATGGGCGCGGCCGGCGATGCTCTCGGCAATCAGATCTTTCCTGACGTACAGGAGATCGCCAACCGCATTGATACCCTTCAAAATGATTTTGGAATTCTGGCCGCAAACCTTGAAGAAGGTTTCGCGACACAGGCTCAAATGCAGTCGTCAATCGCCGGGGGAATGCCGGTTGCGGCGATGCCTGACGCGGCGCTGGCGGGTATCGAGGAACGCCTGGGCGAATTGGCGGCACGCTTTGATGAAATCAATACACAGCCTGACACGGGTTCAAATGCGACCGGTCAGGAGATACTGTCCGTATTGCGAGAAGTCGTGGAGCGCATTGGACACCTCGAGGAAATGCCTGAACAGACCCTGCAGGCAGAAGCCTCGGGTCTTGATGACGGCAGGTTCAGCGCCCTTGAAAGCCAGTTGGCAGGAATTGCCGCCCAGTTGGGCAGCCTTCCAGCACCGGCGGCGCATGTTTCCGACTTCACACCAATTACCGAACGACTGGACCACATTGAAGGTCAGATAGCTTCGAGCCGCGATATCGTGATTGAAATCGCAACTGAAGCTGCCCAAAAAGCGGCAGCTGCCGGTGGGACTGGCGAAAATGGTGACCTTGCCCTCGCATCTGTCCTCGAGGAATTGCGGGCCTTGAGAGAGGAACAGGCCGCTGGCAGCGCCAATGCTGCATCGGCTGGTTCCAGCGAGGAATTCAACCAGATCGGATCGACGATGGCAGCGATTGCCGAGCGTCTGTCACACATAGAAATGTCGGTTCAGGCCGGGGGCACTCTGCAGCAAAGGCAAGCCGAATTTGCCCCGGTTCAGGATTTTGACCGTAATCATGGTCAGGAATCCATGTACGCACACGGTCAAAACCCTAACGAGGCATATCAGGATACTGCCTATACGGATCATGCTCATGAGGGCATGCCTCTTGCAGGGTCTTACGAAACACCAGCCTCTGATTTTGAACTGCCGAACAACCGGGCCGAAGCCCGGGAAATGCCGAATTATGAAGAAGAGGCGATTCCTTCAATCAACGATGCCCCCTCTATCGACATGAGCATGGATCAGGGCAATGAAGTTGAATTTGGCGAATATGCAGAGAACACTTCAGCATTTGCTGATGAATCTTACCAGCCTGCTTCGCAAAATGCTGAAGCAGACGATGTTCCCCTTGCACCCGGTTCCGGAATGCCGGATCTCGAGGCGCTGGTAAAGCGGGCCACGAATCGCAAAAAGGGAAATGCGGAATCAGCAGCATCGGGAGAACGGGTAAATGACGAGGGCATCTCCGACCTGATGGCTGCCGCACGCCGTGCCGCACAGGCTGCTTCAATTGAGGCAGAGTTGGTTCGCGAGGCCGCGCCCAAAAAGAAAGTAGGCATTGGCAATAAAATGCCGAAGCTCTCCGCACCTTCATTCTTGAGCAAGAAAACGCTGATGATGTCTGCCGCTGTGATTGCGCTTGCAGTTGGCGGTCTGGCCGTTGGCTCCAAGCTCTTCGGTTCCGGCGAGCAGAATACCGAAATTTCTTCACTCGAAGAAACCGAAACCATGTCTTCATCGGAGAACACAACCGACGAAACGATGGCTGAAGAAGCAACGACCGAGGAAACACTCGGTGGTGAGGCAACCCGCATCGTTGGACTGAATGAAGATGCGGCCGAAGCAGATAATGGCGAGACGCTCGCTGGCGATGAAGAGACCGAGGCAGCGAACGCAAGCGCAATGGAACTGTCGGACAGCGACGGCGATGCAGTGCCTGCCAGTCTCGATTCCGCTAACGCAGAGGTAACGACTGGTGAGCTGCCATCCGAGGAGTTGGGCAATATAGCCTTCAGGCAGGCAATCGCCGCCGGTGATGGCAATGCCCTTTTTGAGGCGGGAAAACGCTATACGGATGGTGATATCGTCCCTCGTGATCTGCAACAGGCGGTGAAATGGTATTCGAAAGCGGCAGAGGCCGGTCACGCGCCTGCCCAATATCGCCTTGGCAATTTCTTTGAAAAGGGTCACGGTGTTGAGGCCGATCCCGCAACTGCCGCCAAATGGTATGAAAAAGCTGCGACGCAGGGCAATGCACTTGCAATGCACAATCTTGCAGTTCTCAATGCGATGGGCGTTGTTAGCGGCGATGCCGATATGGTGGCCGCGATCGACTGGTTCGAAAAGGCAGCAAACCTCGGTGTCAAGGACAGCCAGGTCAATCTCGGAATTCTCTACACCAAGGGCATGGGTGTTAAGGAAGATCTGGAAAAAGCCTATAAATGGTTCGCCATCGCTTCGAAGGGTGGAGACAGCGACGCTGCCAAGAAGCGCGATACAGTGGCACAGGCCATGCGGCCCGAACAGCTTGAAAGCGCACGCGGCGCTGCAGAAATCTGGAAACCTACACAGCTTGATGCGGCAGCTAACGTTGCCCGTGTGAAAGATGATTGGAATCCCGGCGGTCAAAAGAAAGCCATGTCGCAGGCCGAGATGGTCCGCATGACCCAGGCGCTTCTTTCAAAGGCAGGTTATGATGCCGGACCGGCTGACGGCAAGATGGGTTCAAAAACCCGCAACGCCATCATGGAGTTCCAGAAGGCCAACGGCATGAACGCCGATGGCGCCATCTCAGCAGAGCTTATGGATGCGCTCACGAAAATCTCCATCTGATGCGTAAGACCTTGTAGGTCTCCCGGTGGATCTCCGCTGTTAACCCCAAGGCATCTCCACTGGGAGGCTCAGCGATGGGTCCCTGCTTTATTGCGCCCCTCTTGCACCTGATAAAGTCAAACCTTATGGAACAAGGGATGGTTTGCAGTGGGGATGATTAAAAGCATGGATGATCTGGATATCAGGCGACTCGATAAATTTGCCAGACAGAAGCGGCTTGCCTGGATTCTCGGTCTTGGCGGTCTTGTCCCCTTCATTGCCTGCGCCATGGTTATTCTGGTGCTTGGCCCTCAAAATCCGCTCACTTCCCCCGCAGTTGAAATCTTCAGAACCTATTCGGTTGTCATTCTTTCATTTCTGGGTGGAATACGCTGGGGCCATGCGCTTTTACGGGTCGAGGACGACATCACCGATCCCGAAGCGATTGTTCTGGTCTTCTCCGTTATTCCGTCATTGGTCGCATGGGGCACGCTGTTTCTGAATCCGACGCTGGCGGTTGGGGTTCTATTGGTTGCGTTCTGCGCACAGGGTGCCTGGGACAGCCTGTCATCCAATGCGGACAAGCTGCCCAAATGGTTCGCACCCTTGAGAATGCTGTTGACGCTGGTCGTTGCCGCCGCGCATATCATCGTTTTTCTCAGACTGGTACAGGGCTGATCAAAAACGCCTGATAATAGCGGCGGGCCAGATTAGCGGCAGCGGCCGATGTAGCGCACCCCGCGGCGGTTTTTATACCAGCAGCGGTCTGTGTTGAGAATTCTGCCGAGCAAAACGCCAGCACCTGCTCCGACAGCAGCGCCAACCGCCGCACCTTCCAGTGTGCCGGTTCCGATGCCGCCGATAGCCGCTCCCGCCGCGCCGCCAATGACAGCATTGTCACGGTCAACCGTATTGCAGCCGGTAACCGCAAGCATTCCGGCAAGGGCAATTGCCGTTGCCAATCTTCCCACGGCGTTCCGCTTGAAATGGCCCGAACTGCCTGAATTTATCCTCGATACAGTCATCAAAATCCCCTTTCGGTTTGTGTGGTCCAAGAAACGAAACAGGCAAATGCGTCATTTGTTGCATGCGCTGGTTCACGTTTTGTAACACCGCTCCGGTTTTCTTGAAGATCACCCCGCGTTTATCCCGGGCAGGGTGTCGTTGAAATCAGGCAAGTCGCATTATCCGGGTGGATTGCCGAACGCGGTGGTCCTGCCTATGTTTTGCAGGTGTCCAACTTGTCCGCCCCGATTCCCGATCTTTTTGAAGCGCCGGTACTCCTGCCGGAACGCTTTGCCGCCTGGTTTGGTGAAAACGGCTGGCAGCCGCGGCCACACCAGTTGCAGTTGCTGGCAAAGGCACAGCAGGGCAGTTCAACCCTTTTGATCGCACCGACAGGAGCGGGCAAGACACTGGCTGGTTTCCTGCCAAGCCTGGTGGAACTTGAGCGCCGTAAAAAGCACCGGCCGGGCGAGACCCATCGCGGAATTCACACCCTTTACATCTCCCCGCTCAAGGCGCTGGCCGTTGACATCATGCGAAACCTGGAAGCGCCGGTACAGGGCATGGGGCTGGATGTGAAGCTGGAGACGCGAACCGGTGACACGCCCCAGCACAAGCGTCAGCGTCAGAAACTTGCGCCTCCCGACATCCTGCTAACAACGCCTGAGCAGCTTTCCCTCTTGATTGCATCGAAGGATGCGGGACGGTTTTTTTCAGATCTTCGCTTTGTCGTACTTGACGAGTTGCACTCCCTTGTCACCTCAAAGCGCGGCCATATGCTTTCTCTTGCCATGGCAAGGCTGCACCGTTTTTGCCCCGATCTGCAAACAATCGGCCTGTCTGCTACTGTGGCAGAACCTGATGATCTGCGTCGCTGGCTGCTGCCGCAACCCGAAATGGGAGAAGTGGCACTGGCTGAACTCATTACTGTGGCTGGGGGCGCAAGGCCGGAAATCACCATTCTAAAGTCAGTCGAACGGGTTCCCTGGTCCGGACATTCCGCGCGCTATGCGATGGGCGAGGTTTATGAGGCGATCAGGCGGCATCAGACGACCCTGGTCTTCGTTAATACGAGAAGCCAGGCGGAAATCATCTTTCAGGAATTGTGGGCCATCAATGAGGATACCCTGCCCATAGCTCTCCATCACGGCTCCCTAGATGTCGGTCAGCGGCGCAAGGTGGAACTTGCCATGGCCGACAATGCACTTCGGGCAGTTGTCGCCACCTCCACGCTCGATCTGGGAATTGACTGGGGTGATGTTGATCTGGTCATCCATATTGGTGCCCCGAAGGGAGCCAGCCGTCTCGCCCAACGCATCGGGCGCTCAAACCACCGCATGGATGAACCCTCAAAGGCAATTCTCGTTCCGGCCAACCGCTTTGAAGTGCTCGAATGCCAGGCGGCGCTTGATGCCAATTATGTCGGAGCGCAGGATACCGAGCCGCTTCGCGATGGTGCGCTGGATGTTCTCTGCCAGCATATTCTGGGCTGCGCGGTAGGTGAGCCGTTTTTTGCCGATGACCTTTATCGCGAAATCACCAGCGCCGCTCCCTATGCGACCCTGGACCGTGACACATTCGATCGCGCCGTGGATTTTGTGGCGACAGGCGGTTATGCCCTTAGGACTTATGAGCGCTATGCCCGCATTCGCCAGTCTGCCGACGGGTCCTGGAGGGTTGCGCATCCGCGCATCGCCCAGCAGTACCGCATGAATGCTGGAACCATTATCGAAGCACCCATGCTGGAAGTCCGGTTAACAAGGGCATCAGGAAAGGTAGTCCGGGCGGCTGGCTCTTCCGGCAGGCAGTTTCGCGGCGGCAAGCGCCTCGGCAAGATCGAGGAAGGGTTTCTCGAGTCGCTCTCCCATGGCGATACCTTCATTTTTTCAGGACGAACGGTGCGCTTTGAAGGCATTCAGGAAAGCACCTGCTATGTCACCAATGCCGAAGGCACGGACCCGAAAGTGCCCGCCTATGCCGGTGGCAAGTTTCCGCTTTCCACTTATCTGGCCGATGGTGTACGCGCCATGCTCTCCGATCCCGACCAATGGCACAAACTACCCGAACAGGTTTCCGAATGGTTGCGCATACAGGATTACGCCTCGCTCCTGCCCGGCAGGGATGATCTTTTGGTCGAGACGTTTCCGCGCGGCGAGAAATTCTACATGATTGCCTATCCCTTTGAAGGCAGGCTCGCCCACCAGACCCTTGGCATGTTGCTGACCCGCCGGATGGAACGCGCCCGCGCCAGGCCGCTCGGTTTCGTGGCGACCGATTATGCCCTCGGTATTTGGGGTCTGCGAGATTTCGGGCGAATGATCGAGAATGGTGAACTGCCGCTCCCGGCGCTTTTTGACCGGGACATGCTGGGCGATGATCTGGAGACCTGGCTTGACGAGAGTTTCATGCTCAAGCGCTCCTTCAGATATTGCGCAACGATTGCCGGGCTGATCGAGAAACGCCATCCCGGTCAGGAGAAAACCGGGCGCCAGATGACGGTGTCTTCCGATCTGATCTACGATGTTCTGCGCAGCCATGAACCTGATCATATAATTCTGCAGGCTACCCGTCAGGATGCGGCGCAGGGTTTGCTGGATGTCCGCCGTCTTTCGGATATGCTGGCGCGTATTGAGGGCAAGGTGAAACACAAACGCCTTGACCGGATTTCACCCCTTGCCGTACCCATCATGCTGGAAGTGGGTAGGGAATCAGTTGCGGGTGATGCGCAGGAAGCGCTTCTCGCGGAAGCTGCCGATGAGATGATGGATGAACTGATGAAGGATTTCGGGTGACGCTCACCGCCAAGGCATCTGCGAATATTCGCCCGCTGGAAGACCATGAGGCAAGCCTTGACCTGATGATTGCAGGCGAGCGGCTGACCTGTTGCTGGTCAGGATGCCTCTACTGGCAGGATGAAAAAACGTTGATTGTTTCCGATCTTCATCTTGAAAAGGGTTCCTCCCTTGCCTGTCGTGGCCGCCTGATTCCGCCCTATGACACGGGAGCCACCCTTGCGCGCCTTGCAAAGGCGGTGGAGTGCTGGCAGCCGCAGCGCATCATTTCCCTTGGCGACAGTTTTCATGATGCGGAAGCCGCTGAGCGCCTGCCTCCCAGATATTCACAGGCGCTGCATGCCCTGATCAAGGACAGCGAATGGATCTGGATTTCAGGCAACCACGATCCGGCCCCTCCGCAGGAATATGGCGGCATCAGCGCCCGTGAAATCCTGATCGGCAATCTCACCTTTCGCCACGAGCCGCAGCCTGGCCGACAGCTTGGTGAGATTGCGGGTCATCTTCATCCCGCAGGAAAAATCCGCCGCCGTGACAAGTCGGTTCGCAGGCCGTGTTTTGCCACCGATGGCTCGCGCATGATCATGCCTTCCTTTGGAGCGTTTACCGGCGGACTCAACCTTCGCGATGAAGCCTTTGCCGGACTGTTTGACGAAGCGAAAATGAGCGCGGTTCTGCTGGGCAAGGGCAGGGTGTTCCACATTGCTGCACGCGCCCTAGTGGATTGAAATCCGGCTTGAAAGGTTTGAGTTGAACATGTCGGCACGGTCCATTTCAAAAGCGTTTTGCCTCGCTATTGTGGCGCTGGCGCTTGCTGCATGTTCGCAGGAACCGGCGGATGGTTCCGGAGCAGGCAGGGAGCGGCCGCAATATGTGCTGGCATTTTCCTGGCAGCCTGCTTTTTGCGAAACCGCGCCTCGCAAACCGGAATGCAAAACCCAGACCGCTGAGCGTTTTGATGCCCGAAACTTTTCCCTGCACGGGCTCTGGCCCCAACCGGGCAGTAACATTTATTGCGGTGTCCCGGCTGAAGAAATCGAGCAGGACAAACGAGGCCGCTGGCGCAATCTTGAGGCAGGCCGCATATCCCCGCAAATCTGGCAGGAACTGATGCGCGTCATGCCCGGCACAAAATCCTCCCTGCACAAGCATGAATGGGTCAAGCACGGCACCTGCTATGGCGGCAGGGACATTGATACCTATTACGCAGATTCACTCAAGCTGATGAAATGGATCAATCAGTCGAGCCTGAAATGGCGCTTTGAATCTGCCATTGGCAGACAGTTGACCGGCAAGGATATCCGCGAGGCTTTTGACCGCGACTTTGGCCGGGGGGCGGGCAAACGCTTGCGTATTTCCTGCAAGCGGGACCGGGACTCGGGCCGTGAGCTGATCGTGGAACTTACCCTCGGACTTGCGGGCGATATAACGGGTGCAACCTCGCTTGCAGAACTGGTCGAAGCCGCGCCTGAAACCGATCCGGGTTGCCCGCAGGGGATTGTTGATCCGGCCGGGTTTCAATAAATCTTGCAACTCGCAGCTTGAGGCATAGTTTTAGCCTCATGAAACCTGATGCGCTTCTGCGCCCGACCCCTGCCGGACTCTATTGCCCCTTTGGCGATTTTTACATTGATCCTGTTCGTCCGGTCGAGCGGGCGCTGATCACCCATGGCCATGCCGACCATGCCCGCGCAGGGCACGGTCATGTACTGGCTACACGGCGCACCCTCGATGTTATGGCGATCCGGTACGGTGAAAACTTCTGCCGGAGTTCACAGGCCGTTGGTATGGGTGAAAGCGTCGACGTGAACGGCGTCACATGCTCGTTTCATGCCGCCGGTCATGTTTTGGGCTCTGCCCAGATCGCAGTCGAAAAAGCCGGGATGCGAATTGTCGCCTCGGGTGATTACAAGCGCCTTGCCGACCCGACGGCAGAGACCTGTGAAATGGTTGAATGTGATATCTTCATCACCGAAGCCACATTCGGCCTGCCGGTTTTCAAACATCCTGATCCGAAGGCTGAAATTGCCCGTTTGCTGGCCTCCATCGGCTCCCAGCCGGACCGTACCCATCTTGTTGGCGCCTATGCTCTTGGTAAGGCCCAGCGCATTATCCGCCTGCTGCGCGACTGCGGCTATGACAGGCCTATCTTCATTCATGGCGCGTTGAAGAGCCTTTGTGATTATTATCAGTCGGAAGGGATTGATCTTGGCGATTTGCGCGCCGTAACAATCGATAACGGCGACAGGAAAAACTTTGCCGGGGAAATCGTTCTCGGTCCGCCCTCCGCTTTCAATTCCCCATGGGTGCGCCGCTTCAATGATCCGCTGATTGCCTTTGCCTCCGGCTGGATGCAGGTACGCCAGCGCGCCAAACAACGCGGGGTTGAATTACCGCTGGTAATCTCGGACCACTGTGACTGGCCGGAACTTCTCCAGAGTATCCTTGACACGAAAGCCTCTGAAATCTGGGTCACCCATGGCCGCGAGGACGGGCTGGTGCGCTGGTGCGAACTCAACCAGATCCGCGCCAAACCGCTTAATATTATTGGCTATGAAGATGAGGTGGAGTGAATGAAACCCTTCGCCGATCTTCTTGAAACACTGGTTCTCACGCCGTCGCGCAACCGCAAGATCGAGGCCATTGTCCGCTATCTGCGCTCAGCCCCTGATCCCGATCGCGGCTATGCCATCGGCGCGATCACCAGGGATTTGAAGCTCAAGACGATCCAACCTTCCCTCATTCGCGAAATGATTGCTTCGCGGGTGGATGAACAACTCTTCCGCCTGTCCTATGATTTCGTCGGTGATCTCGCGGAAACAATCGCACTTTTGTGGGAAAGCGATGTGGCAGGCGCTGACAGGGCGTCGTCGAGCCTCGGCGAAATCGTTGACCTGCTGCGCCAGACCTCGAGAAGCGATGCTCCGCGCATCATGGCCGATCTCCTCGACAGGCTGGATGTTTCCGGCCGATATGCGTTGATCAAGCTTGCGACAGGCGGACTGCGCATCGGCGTTTCCGCACGCCTGGCCAAACAGGCGCTGGCCGCATTCGGAAAAGTCGAAGTCTCGGAAATAGAGGAACTCTGGCATGGTCTTGAGCCGCCCTATGAGGAGCTTTTCGACTGGCTGGAGGGCAGGGCGGAAAAGCCTGTTTCAAGGGCGCTCGCCCCGTTCAGGCCTGTCATGCTATCCAATGCGATTGAAGAGCGCGAGTTCGAGAAAATCACGCCGGGGGACTTTTTTGCCGAATGGAAGTGGGACGGTATCCGTGTCCAGATCACCAATGATCAGGGAGTGAAGCGGATCTATTCCCGCACGGGCGATGATATCTCGTCGGCTTTTCCCGACATTGTGGAGGCGCTGGTAGTGCAGGGCACTTTTGATGGTGAATTGCTGGTCCGAACCCCGCTGGATGACACTCTGGAAATACGGACATTTTCCGATCTCCAGCAACGGCTCAACCGAAAGAGCGTTTCGGCAGGAATGCTAGCAAGCCATCCGGCTTTTGTCCGACTTTACGATGTGCTGATCAATGACGGAACTGACTTGCGGGATGCTTCGCTTGCCAACCGTCGTTCTTCGCTTGAAGCCATTGTCGACAAAATGCACAGCGACCGGTTTGATCTTTCACCGCTTGTCCCGTTTTCGAGTTTCGATGATCTCGCAAGATTGCGCGCCAATCCGCCCCATCCCGTGATCGAGGGCCTCATGCTCAAGCGCCGGGATGCGCCTTATCAGGCCGGTCGGCCAAGGGGGCCATGGTACAAGTGGAAACGCGATCCGATGATCATTGATGCGGTTCTGATGTATGCCCAAAGAGGCCATGGCAAACGATCAGGTTTTTATTCGGATTTCACCTTTGGCTGCTGGCGTAGTGGGGAGGACGGCGAAGAGATCGTCCCTGTCGGCAAAGCTTATTTCGGCTTTACCGATGAGGAACTCAAACAGCTCGACAGGTTTGTCCGTGAAAACACCGTTGAACGTTTCGGCCCGGTTCGCTCGGTCAGGGCGGGAAAAACCGAAGGCCTTGTGCTCGAGGTGGCATTCGAAGGCATCAACCGCTCGGCCCGACACAAATCCGGCATAGCCATGCGCTTTCCGCGAATTTCACGCATCCGCTGGGACAAGCCACCGGCAGAGGCGGACCGGATCGAAGCGCTGGAGGCACTCATTGGTGACATGGCCAGACGCTGAAGACTTGATTTGAACGGCTTTCCACATTACCTCACACTCGTTCCGTGTAACGGTTCAACAGGATCAGGAAAAAGCGCATGGCTGACAAGGTTACACAATTTCTGGGCGACACGCCCGGCCGCACGGCAGTCAAGCTGCTGGTGATTTCACTCGTTGTCGGCATCATCATGAGTGCAACCGGGTTCACCCCGCTTGATGTCTGGCATTCGTTTACCGGTTTTCTGGAGCGGCTTTACAATCTTGGATTCGAAGCCTTTGGCCGCTTCGGTGAGTATCTGGTGTACGGTGCCATGGTCGTGGTTCCGGTGTTCCTGATTATCCGTTTTCTTAAGTTCAGACCCTAGACGAATTCAGCCGCCACGTGGTGAATGATCGTGTGCCTTCGCGCAACGGCCTCGACATCGTTTGAGTATCCGCCCCCCTGCACGGCAGCAACCGGTATTCCCTTTTTAGTGAAATAACTGATGACCGCCCGGTCGCGCCGGACAATGCCTTCATCTGACATCGACAGTCGCCCAAGCCTGTCATCGCGATGAACGTCCACTCCGGCATTATAAAAAACCACATCGGGTTTGGGAAAATCCGATGCCTGCTCCAGCGCTTCGGCGAGTAGCTTCAGATAGCCGGCATCCTCAAGCCCGTCCGCCAGACCAAGGTCAAGATCGGACGGCTTCTTTCTTGCCGGATAGTTCTTTTCATTGTGAATCGAGATGGTGGTCACACGATCATTGCCTGCAAAAATCTCTGCGGTGCCGTCGCCCTGGTGAACATCGCAGTCAACAATCATGATCTGTCGCGCATCCCCATCCGCAATGAGGTTTGCGGCAGCAATCGCAACATCATTGAAAACACAAAATCCGCGTCCCTGATCGCGTCCGGCATGGTGGGACCCGCCTGCTGTCGAGGTTGCCACCCCTTCTTGCAGAGCCAGCCGCGCAGCGGCCAGCGTTGCACCGGACGAAAGCCGTGCGCGCATGGCGACCGAAGGGTTCACGTCAAACCCGATTTCCCGCGAAATCGCCGGTTCGACATTTGCCGTGAAAACCTGTCTGCACATAACCGGCGGAATGGGCATGGGCTGCTGTGTCAAATTCGACAGGCTCCGGAACCATGAATTCGCCGGGTGAAATCAGCCCGTCTTCCATCAGGTATTGAGCTATCAACCGGTATTTTCCCATGGGAAAACGGTGATTGGTGGCAATATCAGCCTGAAAATCGGGATGATGAAGAATGCTGAGCGGGTTGCGAGTGGCCATGCGGTCAATGTAGCGGTGAAAGGTCTTTGGACAAGGCCTGAAGATGACAGTTTCCGCTTTGGGACCGCAGTGATTGCTGCTAGCCGTTTCTTATGGAACTACCGTTCAAGAACCCGCTGTCTGAAAAAATCCGCCCCTTTGAGGTGACGAACCGCATGGTCTTGACGCTGGCGCTGCCAATGACGCTTGCCTATCTCACCACTCCGCTTCTGGGCCTTGTGGATACGGCGGTGGTCGGACGGCTGGGCGATGCGGCGCTTATTGGCGGTCTTGCGGTTGGTGCGGTCATCATCGATGTCATGTTCACCACCTTCAATTTCCTGCGGGCGGGGACAACCGGCCTGACAGCACAGGCTGTGGGCCGGGAGGATGAAAAGGAAAAGCAGGCAATCCTTTACAGGGCTCTGATGATTGCCATTGGTTGCGGTCTGTTGATGCTGATCGCCATTCCGCTCATTCTGACGCTTGGCCTCCATTTCATAGACCCGGGCGAAGCCGTCGCCAAGGCAACCTCCGACTATTTCACGATCCGCATGCTCGGAGCGCCCGTCGCGATGGCCAATTATGCCATTTTGGGCTGGCTGATAGGGCTGGGCAGAAGCGGCCTCGGCCTGTTGCTTCAGATCATCCTCAACGGCACGAATATCATCCTGTCGATTCTCTTCGGGCTTGTTCTCGGTTTCGGTCTTGAGGGAGTTGCCACCGCCACCGTTGTGGGTGAAGCGGTCGCGACCCTTGCTGGCCTACTGATGTGTTGGCGGTTGCTTGATCCCTCAATTCGCCCGTCCCGGCAGCGGATATTTGACCGAGCCGCCATCTGGCGATTTGCCAATCTCAATGCCGATATCATGCTTCGCTCTTTTGTCCTCCTGTTTGCCTTTGCCTATTTCACCTCCCAGTCGGCGGGCTTCGGTGAAACAACGCTGGCAGCCAATGCCGTGCTGATGAATTTTTTCATGATTTCCGCCTTTTTCCTCGACGGAATGGCCACCGCCGCCGAACAACTGGTGGGAAGGGCGGTCGGTGCCAATTATCGGCCAGCCTTCTGGCAGGGTTTTCGGCTCACACTGATCTGGAATGCAGTGATCGCGATCGTCCTCACAGGTCTGCTCTGGAGCTTTGGCGGGCAACTGGTTGATTTGATTACGACGCTTGAACCAGTGCGCCGCGAAGCCGGGGAATATGTATCAATTGCCGCTCTTGCAGCAGTGACAGGCGTTCTGGCGTTTCAGATGGATGGTGTCTTCATCGGCGCGACCTGGTCACGCGAAATGAGCCTGATGATGCTGCTTTCACTGGTGGTCTATTTGCTTGCCTGGCAGTTTCTGGAGCCGTTTGGAAATACCGGGTTGTGGATTTCCCTTCATGTCTTCCTTGGCATTCGCGGAATTGCCTTGTTGGCACGTTTGCCAAGAAAGGTCCGTCAGACCTTCGGCTGACCGGTTGGGTATTTTGCTAGAGAATATCCAGCACCGCTTCCGGCGGCCTGCCAATCGCGGCCTTGTTGCCGTTGATCACCACAGGCCGCTCGATCAGGATCGGGTTTTCTGCCATCGCCTTGACCAGTGTTGCTTTGTCAGCATCCTTCAGGCCGAGTTCCTTGTAAACACTCTCGCCCTTGCGGATGAGGCCATGCGCTTCTGTTCCCAACAGCGCAATCACCGAAGAAATTTCTTCGGCGCTCGGCGGCGCCTTCAGATATTCGACGACTTGCGGGTCAACTCCGCGTTCCTGCAAAAGCGTCAAGGTCTGGCGGGATTTTGAGCATCTCGGATTATGCCAAATCGTAACCATCAGTATTCCCCCAAAGATTTTCCCTAACGGTTTCGCCCCTAGAGATTTTCAAGCGACCGGCTGGCCCATTCATCTGTTTTTCGTGCGCTGACATCGCCAAGTGATTTTAGTCTTTCTGCTTCCATACGTTGAACAAGGCCCTGGCAGATGTTGCGGGCGATGTTCGGGCCTTCGTAAACCATGCAGGAATAAAGCTGCACAAGGGCAGCGCCTGCCTCAAGTTTGGCCCAAGCGGTCTCGCCGTTTTTTACCCCACCAATCCCGATCAGCGGTATATTCTTTCGCACCTTCTGGCGGAATTTTGCCAGTATGATCGTCGAGCGTTCGAACACGGGACTGCCGGAAAGCCCTCCGGCTTCCGCAGCATTCTCGCGGCCAATGACTGTTTTGCGCGAAAGCGTGGTATTGGAAATCATCACGGCGGACAGCGCCGACTGGTTGATAATGCCCGCGATGTCGTCGATCTCGTTCTCGTCAAGGTCCGGGGCCAGCTTCAGAAAAACCGGAGGCTGGTGCGCCTGCCTTGAATGCGTCTCGAATATCCGCTCCAGCAATAAGCGCAGGGCTTCAGCCCCCTGCAGATTGCGCAGGCCGGGTGTGTTGGGTGATGAAATATTGACTGTGAAGTAGCTGGCAAGATGCGAAAAGGTTTCAATGCCCTTTTCATAGTCGGCAACAAAATCCTCAGAGTCCTTGTTTGCACCGATATTGATGCCTACAATGCCCCCCTTCGACCGACGGGCTTCTAGCCGCCTCAGAGCAGCCTGGTGCCCCTCATTGTTGAACCCCAGCCGGTTGATGATGCCCTCATCCTCAATGAGGCGGAAAACGCGCGGCTTTGGGTTGCCGGTTTGCGCGCGCGGGGTGATTGTTCCGATCTCCGTAAATCCGAAGCCGAGTTTCAGCATGGCGTCCGGCACTTCGCCATTCTTGTCGAAACCGGCGGCAAGACCGACCGGATTGTCAAACTCAAGCCCCGCCAAGACTCACCTTTAAACGCGCGTCACGAATGCCACCCCGGCATGGCACCATTCCGGATTTCAGCGCGTCAATTGTCAGTCCGTGCGCCCTCTCAGCATCGAGGGTGAAGAGTGCTTTTCTTGCAATCGTATCAAGGAGTTTCAAGGTGTTCAGCTTTCGGGAATATCATCTGGGAACACGTGGGTACCATCCTCGCCAAGCGGAAGCTCCTGCCATTCGACCGCGTTTGATACCGGTAATTTGGCGTAAAGGTGAGGAAAAAAAGCGCCCCCGCGCGAGGGTTCCATCTTGTAGTGGCGCGCCATGGGTTCGGTTGCTACCGTGATGATCAGCAGGTCATTACGGCCCGCAAAATGTTTGGCTGCGGTTTCACGCACTTGCCCTGCGGTGGAAAAATGAATGAAACCGTCGGCCAGATCAATGGGAGCGCCATCATAAGTGCCTTTTTCGACAGCCGCATCCCATTCCTCAAATCCCTCAATCTTGTAAACGTATTCTGGCAGCATTTCATCGGTTTCCATGTTTGGCATACCGTGCCAGATTGCACAGACAGCGCATCGATTCCAGTCTTGAATATATTTTCGCCACTTCACGGGGTTAGGGTTTCAAGGTCTCGACTTGAAAGTGAAACTGATCGTGGAGCCAGACACAGGTTCCGTTAAACTGGACGGGGGCCTGATAAGGGCGAAGGGAGAAGCAAATGAACAGATCAAACAAGCAAATTCATAGTGGCTGGAGTGTCGCTCTGGCGATTGCCTTTTTCGTTTTCGCCGGAACCGCTGTTTTGGCGGTCAACGCTCAGGAAGTTGTGGGCACCCTTGACGAAATGAGCGATGATGCACGCTACCAGTTGAAGCAGAAGGATGACGTTTTTGTGCGCCTGGATAAAAAAACCGGGGCCATGTCTGTCTGCCGCTTGAATGGTGAAAATCTTGTCTGCCGGATGGCCGCAGATGATCGAGAGGCGATGGTTGAGGAACTCGACAGTCTTCAGGAGAGAATTGCCCGCCTCGAAAATGAAAACGAGAGCGGCGATAACACCCGCCAAAGGAGACATTCCCAGAACCGCGAAAGACATCGGGACCGGCACGACTTTCCCCTGGAAGAGGAAATAGATGAGGCCGTTGAGTATTCAGGCAGGGTCATCCGCAAGTTTTTCGATGTCATGAAGGAATTGCGCGAAGACATGTATCGCTAAAAACAGGTTCCGCCGGCAAACCGGTTATTTCTGCGACATGAATTCTTCGGGCAGAGCGACTGCCCGCCTTTTTTCAAGATCCAGGATCAGGCAGCGCACTTCTCCGAGGGCAACAGTCTTGCCTGATACGATTTCCTGCAATTCATGCTGGATGCGAAAGGTCTTTTCATTTCGGTCGGAAAGACCTGAAATCAGCCTTAAGGCTGTACCCGGAAGCGTTTCAGCCTTCGCCATGACCTTCATTTCCACTGCAACCCTGCCAAGATTGTGTTCTTGCAGCCAACCGGTGTTCAGTCCGGAATGATCCCATATATGTGGTGCACCATCGGTAAACCTCGAAATGATCCGGTTATACCGAAGGTAGCGGTCTGTTCCGCAGTCCTGATCTTCGACAATTGAATAGTTGGAAATGGCAGCAGTTTTGTTTGCCACCGCGAGTTCCGCGTTTTCGAAAAGGATGGGTTCATCATTCAGTCCGCGGGGCAGTGCCGCTTCGAGTTCCGGATCACCGTCAACAAGCCTGGTATTGGAAACAGGCGCGCCTTCGGCGAAACCGTCGAGCACCGTCGTACAGATCTTGCCGGTTTCGCCATGAGTCATGATATGGACGCGGCGGGTCCTGCCATTTGTGTCGGTAAACCACCCGCTGCGAATGATGGCGCAGTCACCTTCAAGCAATTCGCGGTGATAACGAATATGACACATGGTCGGACGCGGAGCCTTGTGTCCCTCGATCGCGTCCATGATTTGCACGGCTTCGTCAAACCGCTTCATGTAGAATTGCACATTCATATGATTGTTTTCGTCACATTCCCAACGGTTGACGAAAGAACGGTGTGTCTCAATCACGGCAGGTCACTTTCAGATTTCAGGACTTCGGGATATCAGGTTTGGGAAGACGCGTTTTCTGCGGGCGCTTCTTCCTTCTGTCTTGAACCGGCCAGGCCGGAAATCAGGTAAAGCACAAAAAGCGCGAATGGTAATCCGAATACAGCGCCCAGTTCAGCAGGCACAGGCTTTGCCATCCCCGGAAAGCTTGCAACGAGTTCATCACCGGTTCCGGGAGTGAAATCAACTCCGTAAACCGACAACTGATAATACAGGATGCAAATTGCAAATCCCGATCCGATCGCAGTGCTGATAGCTACGGGCGTACTGCGGGCAACGTAAAAAACCCCCAACAGGGCCGGAACTGCGGAAACGCAGGAAAGAGAAAGGGCCAGCATGAATGCAGAGCCGAAATCATTGATGATGAATACGGAAAGCCATGTACAGACAACTAGCGATATGACCAGGCAGAGACGAACCATGAATACCCGGCCACTGGCCACCTTGCCTGGCAGACTGGCATAAAATGCCGTTACCAGATTGTTGACAGTTGCCAGCAGGTTTGCGGAAGTGAAGCTGATCATCACAGCTATCAGTGCAATTGCAAGCAGTGCGGTGAAGGCAAACGGTAAGGCGGAAATATCGGGGGCGGCTGCAAGTAAAAGCGCTCCCTCGAACCGGAAATCCGGAATGTTCACAATATGCTCTATTCCGTCAGCACAGGCGCTCAGCACCTCGTCGGCACTTGTCAGGGCCTTGCCGCAAAACTCGACAAGCCTGACGTCCCGTTCACCCCATGAAAAAAGGAAAGGCGCTTCCACCCGGGCCTCCGACAGCGTCAGTCCGAGCATAGACTGGTAGAAACCGTATTTGGAAAAGGCCAGTAGGGCAAAGAGGGAGGCGGTGGCGAAACCGGCATAAAGAATGCTTCTTCTGGCTGCGCGTCCTGCCCCGCTGTCATCATGATTGGTCGCAGCATGATGCACCACGGATGGCAGGCTGGCACATGCAATCATGACAATCAGCCCGGTGAGAACCAGGAGACCGCCTTGCCAATCAAGGATGGCGGAGTTTTCATTTATCCGCTGGCTGACAAGCGGAATGGCGAGGCTTGATAATTGCTGCTCGAGTTCCGCTGCCGGTTGGATCGCGCTGACGCCTACGCTCAGATGACCAACGGGGAATCCGTGTTCAACCAGTGTGTGCACCAGAAGAGGCAGATTGAGGCCCATCAGCAGGAGCATGGTGGATAACGCTGCAAACCGGGTAACCGAGGATATGCCTCCAAGGGCGGCATTCAAAAAGCAGCAGACCAGTACAATCAGCATGGACACGGTATAGGACAAGGCGAAAAACCACGCGACCAGAAGGCTTGCGGCGGCTAACCCGCAGGCCGTCAGGATCAGGCCGCTGACCGAACCGGCTGCCGCAAACAGCCGTGCGGGCACGGTGGTTTCGAAACGTTCCAGCAGCATGTCGGCTATATCGGAGGCATGAATTGCATTGAACTGGCGGCTGACAAGAATGCTTGTCAGGGCCAGACCGCCGGAGATTGCGATTGCGATTGCAATCAGCATCCAGGGGTTGATGAAATACAGTTCACCGCCATTGAGAATGAGAAGTGGAAAGCCGACAAGGCTGGCGGCTGCCATCGCGCTTATGCCCGGCCTTGTAGTCCTGTCCGATGTCAGAAACCGTCCTGCCCGGGTGGTGCCGGCGGGAAAAGTACCCAGAATGTAAATGGCAAGGGCGAAAGCACTGCTGAGTGCGATGGAATAGGCTCTCGGCACGCCGGTCTTTTCCAGCGTGTAAACAACGAGCACAAAAATCAGAATACCGACAGTCAGGGCCATGCCCTGCCGGTAGTAACCGTCGTTTCCGCTCATCGTATTATCCTGTCGAGGCGTTTCCAGACCAGGCCAACGATCAGAAACAGCGCAAGTGGCAACAGATAAAGCCCCGCGAACCAGAGTGCCGGAATGGACAGGATCGTATCGGAATTACTGTTCTGAAAAACCGCGCCAAATGTGGCAAGGCAGATCAGTAATACGAACATTGTCGATATCAGAAGCAGAAGTCCGGGATTGCGCGCCCAGCGTTTCGCAAATTCCATCTTGGTTTCCTAGGAAGCTGTGTTCACTGGCTTTCGATTATCATGTCTTTAGGTCACCTGACAGACTGTAAGCAATAAAACTGTTTGTAAACTGCAGTCATTGTCCGCAGTCAATAACGGTAATTCGGAACCGCGATATATCAAATTAACTGCGGTATCTGGTTTAATTGTCAAATTGCCGGATTCAAAAATCTCCAGCGCATTGATCACTCCTCTGCCAAACTGTTGAATATTGTCACGAGATACCCATTGCGGCGAAACGGTTCCGCCTGTTAACACAAGATTGTATGGCGGAAAAGCGCGCCCCGTGCTTGCCTTCCTCTGAAAATTTTGCATTCTGTTTGAGGGGAATGGAGGAGGAAATGCTGTGAGTGACAAAACCACGATTTTGGTGGCCGATGATCACCCGCTTTACCGCGAAGCATTGGTGAACGCGGTATCGGGTCTGGAGACTGAATGCGATATCGCGGTTTCAGGCTCTTTCGATGAAGCTGTGCGGGAATTGCAGGAAAGGGGCGAACGAGATCTTGTCCTGCTTGATCTCAATATGCCGGGCTCAAGGGGACTTTCGGGTCTTTCGCAACTAAGGGCACAGTTTCCCGCGGTGCCGGTCGCGGTGGTTTCGGCAACCGAAGACGCCAATACCATTCGCAAATCAATCGCCATGGGTGCTTCCGGTTATATCCCGAAATCCTCAAGTACCGCTGAAATGCGACTTGCGGTCTCGCAAATTCTGGCCGGGAACATATACCTGCCGGAGGGTATTGATCTTGATGGCGGGGTGAATGACGAGGAGGCGGAAATGATCACCCGCCTGCAAAGTCTCACCCCCCAGCAGACAAGGGTGCTGGGCATGTTGGGCGAGGGCTTGTTGAACAAGCAGATCGCTTATGAACTCGGCGTTTCAGAGGCTACGGTCAAGGCCCATGTTTCGGCGATACTGCTCAAGCTGAGAGTGGACAGCCGAACCCAGGCAGTCATTCAGGTCAATAAGCTGACCAATGTAATTGATGACGCCCCGGGGGCTGGCTGATCCTTTTTTGCCAGCCATGACCACATGGCCATGGGGATTGCCAGATGATGGTGCATTCAATCCGGCCTACGAACACTCAAGGCTCAATAGCAGCCCGAATGCAACTGTCTTGGCCTTGCCTATTCCGCCGCCGCTGCAGAATTGCGCAGGGAATGCTGGGACAGGATTGCCCTTAGGGCTGCGGGCTTAACCGGTTTGTTCAAAACAGAAACACCGATGTCCTCAGCCGCCTTTTTCAGTTCCGTTGAACGGTCCGCCGTCACCAGCACGCAGGGGATGGTCGCGCCGCCATTGCGCCGCAGATCATCAATGAGCGCAAGACCTGTTTCCTTGTTATCGAGATGGTAATCCACCAGCGCGATATCAGGCAATTTGCCGTTCTTTACTGCCGCCTTCATGATCTGCAAGGCCCCGCTGCGGTCCGTTGCGGTGTGAAGAACACAGCCCCATTTTGCCAGCAGACCGGACATGCCCTCCAGGACGTTCCTGTCATTGTCGACGCAAATCACGTTCAGTCCCGACAGCTGGTTGAGCGGCAGAGCCGGAGATTTGCGGCCACTTTCTTCCCTTTTCTTTTCCGCAACAGCGCGATTTATTTCGATCGTGAAACGCGTGCCCTTGTCGGGTTGCGAGGTAAGGCTGATCGGATGATTGAGCAGTTTTGAAATCCGTTCCACAATCGACAGTCCCAGTCCAAGGCCGGGGGCCAGTCGTGATCCGGCATCCAGCCTATGGAATTCACGGAAAACAATTTTCTTTTCGCTTTCCCCAATACCCACACCTGTATCGATCACGTTGATAAGAACCTTGCCCTTGCTTCGCCGGCATCCGACCAAAATCTTGCCCTGCGAAGTGTACTTGATTGCATTCGATACAAGGTTCTGCAGCAGCCTGCGCAAGTAGGCCGGATCGGAACGAACCCACATTCCGGTTTTGACAAAGCGTATATCAAGGTTCTTTTCATCTGCAATCGGCCTGAACTCCAGCTCTACCTGATCGAAGATTTTCTGCAGTGGCGAACTGAGGACATTTATTTTGTGTGATGCGCTGTCGAGGCGTGAAATGGCCAGCACCGATCCGAGGATTTCCTCTACCGATTCCAGCGACATGCCAATCTTGTCGGCAAGCCCCAGCGTTGCGCGTACCTTGGTCGACTCCATCAGCGTAGAAGTGTAAAGGCGCGCCGCATTGAGTGGCTGCATCAGGTCATGCCCCGCCGCAGCAAGAAAGCGCGTCTTGCTCTGGTTGGCCTGTTCCGCGTCCTTGCGGGCCTGTTCCAATTGACTGTTGGCCCGAACCAGATCACTGGTGCGTTCCTCCACCCGCTTTTCCAGTGATTCATTGGCTTCCCTGAGGGCTTCGGAAACCATCACCCTTTCTGTAACGTCATTCCATGCGATGACGAGGCCGCCACCGGGCATCGGCGAGGACCGGATTTCAAGTATCCGTTCGGCTTTTTCCAACGCCAGCCCCCATGGCTGGTTATATACTTGAATCTGCTTTTCCATGTTCTCGAAACTCTTGTCTTCAGGCGACGCCTTATGTTGGTCGCAGATGGTTTCGATAATGGCCTTCAGCGGCATTCCCGCTCGGCCTACGCTTTCGGGAAGATCGAGAAGGACACGGAATTGCCGGTTCCAGAACGAAAGTTTGAGATCGCCGTCGAAAACGGTGATTCCCTGTTCCAACTGGTCAAAGGCAGTCCGTAAAATGTTCTGATTGTATTCGATTGCTTCTGTGGCTTCATCGAGTAGTCGCAGATTGTCTGTCGATGTTTCCTCGAACCGTTTGAGAAGAAGCGAATGCACCAGCCGTGAGGACGAGGAGCCGATGGCGCTGGCCAGCGTATCTTCGGAGTACCGGATTAGATCATTGCTTGCCAGTTCGCGCGGATCCGTCTTGTGGCCCTGATTTCCCCCAATAGACTGCCATGGCCCTGTCGGCTCGCAATTGCCCGAGATAACGTGTCAGGTTTGAGTGTACTTCTTCTATGGTGAGGAAACCGTTGGCCTGGCTGGTCAGCTTCTCTTCATTCTTGCCAAACAGGACAAACAGTGTTGCCTGATGATCTTCTAGCGGTGTTGCACGGCGAAGGTTGGACCCGATGTAAAGGGCAAGCGCGTTACAGCTCAAACTGAGGAGAACACCACTCGCGAGAGGCGAAAAGCCGAATGGTATCAGCGCCTGTATGCCGCTGACAGTTGAAATCGTTGGCAGGAAAAGTGTTAAAAACCAGATCGCAAATCCGGTCAGCATACCAAGGATGGCGCCAGTGGTATTGGCCCCGCGCCAGTAAAGCCCGCCAAAAAAGGGTGGTGCCAATTGAGCCGCCGCAGCAAAGGATACGAGACCTATTGAGGCCAGAGCCTGCGTGCCATCGGAGACTTTGTAATAGGTGTACCCAAGCAGCAGGACAATGGTAATTGCGATCCGCCGGATAACAAGGATCTGTTTTTCCATGTCCAGCTTGTTGCCGGTCTGGGCGAGTGTGATGCCCCTCAGATACAGCGGCAGAACCAGATGGTTGGAAATCATGATTGCCAATGCCACACAGGCCACGATGACCATCGCCGTTCCTGCTGAAAGTCCTCCGATAAATGTGAGCAGGGCAATGGTCCTGTTTCCGGCAACTTCCGGCAAGGCAAGAACGAACATGTCGCCATTAACGCTGTTTCCGAAGGTCAGGATGCCTGCGGCCGCAATCGGCAAAACGAACAGGTTTATGGCAACGAGGTAAAGGGGGAAAAGCCATCGTGCCCGGCGAATTTCCCGCTCTGAGCGGTTTTCCACCACTGCAACATGAAATTGCCTTGGCAACATCAGAAAGGCGGTAAAACTCAGAAAGGTAAGGACGACCAGATTGGTGACATTAACGCCTCCCGACACGACCGTCTGAATTCGCTCATTGGCCATGGACTGCCGGTAAATGTCTTCAAATCCGTCGAACATGAAAAAGGTAACGAAGACACCCACCGCCAGAAATGCAGCCAGCTTGATCGCAGATTCAACCGCGACTGCCAGCATCATTCCCTCCTGGTGTTCTGTGGCATCCGCATGCCTTGTGCCAAACAGGATTGTGAAGACGGCAAGTGCGAGAACAATCACAAGCGCAACATCCCCGAATACCGGAATGGCCGGAGCTTGTATCCCATCAACGGTAAGCAGGTGGGAAACGGATTCTGAAACAGCCTTCAATTGCAGTGTAATGTAGGGAACAGCACCAATCACTGAAATCACGGTGGCAACGGCAGCCACACCAACACTCTTGCCGTAGCGCGCTCCCATGAAGTCCGCCACCGAGGTAATACGTTGGCGTTTGGATATCGCGATCAGCTTGCGCAGGATCGGATAACCGGCCGTCATCATCAGGATCGGCCCGATATAGATCGCCAGAAAGTCCGTCCCGCTGGACGCGGCGAGGCCGACTGATCCGAAAAATGTCCAGGTGGTGCAATAGACTGCCAGGGAAAGCGGATAAATTGATGCGCGAGAAACCCGTGTTTGGGAAATCGGCCGCCTGTCACCCAGGCTGGCAACAATGAACAGGAAAAGCAGATAGGCAAGTGCAATTGCGCCAAGGGTAAGCGGTTGCATCATATTATGCCGCTCGCCCGATTATGGCGCACATTGGAACCGTGCGATCTTCCTCTTTCTGTGCAGGTCAAATGAGCCTCCCGCCCCACAACCGCCTCGTTTCGAAAAAGAATAAACAAGGTCGAAGGCTTCCACAAGTCAGCTCACAAAACGAACCTGTCTCCAGGGGTTTTGATTTCGCTGAATTCACCTTGAATTATTAACTTAACCTTTGGGAAAAATTCGTTTAAGAGGGCCATGGTTCCGGTATTGAGCATTGCTCCCATTGATAGGACCGGAATTCTGGAGAGACGGTTTTTGTAAACCGTTTGAGGATAAAAGGGGAAGAAAATGTTTGCAGAATTCAAGAAATTCATCCTGCGGGGCAATGTCATGGACCTTGCCGTGGGTGTAATTATTGGCGGTGCCTTTGGTGCCATCACAACATCTCTGGTTGGTGATGTCCTGATGCCGATAATTGGAGCCATTTTTGGTGGTCTCGACTTTTCGAACTACTTTGCACCACTCGCAAGTGGTGTGACAGCAACCACCCTTGAAACCGCAAAAGAACAGGGTGCTGTTCTTGCCTATGGCAGCTTCATCACGGCGGTTATCAACTTTTTGATCATTGGCTTTATCGTCTTCCTGATGGTCAAGGCGGTCAACAACATGATGCCCAAGGAAGAAGAAGCTCCTGCTGCGCCACCAGCGCCAACCAAGGACCAGGTGCTTTTGGAAGAGATCCGCGACGCACTGCTCAAGAAGAAATAAGCTTCGGCAGTTTCAGTCGAAATGACACGAATCCCGCCCTTGTGGCGGGATTTTTGATTTTGGTTAAGTTTGCAAAAAGTTTTACCCAATATAAGAAAACCCTGATTGGATCGATTTTTCAATTTGTCGATTTGACGACTGCTGCACTATATCAGGGACCGGGGCCGATCCTGTCAGACGGGTTTACGGGTAGGGAAACATGGAACAAATCGAAGCGACTAAGCGGGACTTCAAGCGCCTGCTATGGGTGATTGCCTTCTTTTCCCTGTTTACCAACATATTGATGCTGGCCATCCCTTTGTACATGCTTCAGATTTATGATCGTGTATTACCCTCACAGAGTTCGGCCACACTGGCCTTCCTGTCCATGCTGGCTTTTCTTGCCCTTCTGGTACTTGGGGCGATGGAAACACTGCGCGGCATCATGGCGAATCGAATGGCCGCCCGTTTTGATGCTTCGCTCGGGGACACTGTTTTGCGACAGGTCATCCGTAACGGCTCCCAGTCAGGCGGTAGCTCGCAGCCCGTTCGCGATGTTTCCGCGATCCGCTCGCTGATCAGTGCCCGCCAGTCCTTTGCCATTCTTGATCTGCCGTTTGCTTTGGTGTTTATCGCGGTCCTGTATCTTATTCACCCGCATCTTTTCTGGATCACACTCGCTGGCGCATTGTTCCTCGCCATGATTGCCCTTGCCAATCAGTACTTGAGCAGCAAGCCGACCAACCGGCAGACGGAGAAGAGCATCGCCACTGGTCTGCAAACCGAGTATCTGGCCAGAAATGCCGACAGCCTTGTTGCAATGGGAATGATATCCAATGTTGTGAACAATTGGGGCCGAAGCCATTCGGTCGCCATGATGGAGGGCGATCGTGTCGGGACAATCAATTCGATCTTCACTGGTATTTCCAGGTTTGTTCGTCTCGGCCTTCAGATTGTGATCCTTGGCTATGGTGCGTTGCTGGTCCTTGATGGCCAAATGACTGCAGGAATGATTTTTGCTTCCTCCATTGTATCCGGGCGCGCCCTCCAGCCGATCGATCAGGTGATCGGCTCCTGGCGGCAGACTGCCGCCGGATATCAGAGCTGGAAACAACTCTCGACTTTTCTGACCGGTAAGAAAATCCATGCGGAACCATCGCCGCTGCCCAAGCCAAAGGGCGCTCTTCAGTTGTCGGGCGTCTACCAGCCCAATCCGAACGATCCGGGTGGAAAACCGATTTTGGCCGGCCTGAGCTTTAACCTTGAAGCGGGCAAATCTGTCGCGATCCTGGGGCCGTCAGGGTCCGGCAAATCCACACTGGCAAGAATAATTGTTGGTGCGCTCGAAGCAAAACGCGGCACGGTGCGCATTGATGGTCATGACATCACCACCTGGGATTCCGAAGCACTTGGTGATCACATTGGATATCTTGCCCAGGATGTGGAACTCCTTCCAGGAACGATAGCGCAAAACATTTCACGATTTGCGCCAAATCCGGATCCGCAGCATTTCATGAAGGCTGCACAACTTGCCCATGCCGAGGAACTGATCAAGACCATGCCGCGTGGCTATGACACGCCTATCGGGCCGGGTGGTGTTCAGATCTCTGGCGGGGAGAAACAGCGTATCGGTCTGGCGCGAGCATTTTACGGCGACCCCTGCCTGCTGGTGCTGGATGAACCAAATTCCAGCCTCGACAAGATCGGTGAAACAGCATTGAATCGTGCGTTGCAGGAAGCCGGGGAAAATGGAATTACCGCCATCATCGTCACGCAGCGCGAGTCGGCATTGGCAAGCGTGGACATGATAATGCGCATGGCGGATGGCCGGATTCTGGATTTTGACGACCGCGATGTCATCCTCGAAAAATTCAGCAAACCGCAATCAGCTTCCGGTTCGGAACAACAGAACAAAAAAGGGCCGGACTCGGCAAGCCCGAAAAATTCGCCTGATATTCGCCCTTCAAAGCCTGTCGCAACTCCCTCGACCGGGCAAAAACCGAACCCCGCCGCCAGCCGCCAGGCTGAGGTGCCACGTAAACAGCCGCCGACTTTTTCCATTGGGAATCAACCCTTCGGTTTGCCAATGGTCGGAAAACCGAAACCCAAACCGGACGGCAGCAGTAAACCTGATGTAAATCCAGACAAGGCGAATGGGAATTCGCCGGAAGATGGAGACCGGGATGACTGAGCGCGAGCCGATATCGATGGACACCCCCGGATCTGGCGGTCAGGTACCGGCACAAAATGACGCCTGGAAGAAGAGCCTTCCAACCGGGATCCGTGGGCCGGTTCTGGTTGGCATGCTCATTGCGGGCCTTTTTGTCGGGGGTTTCGGCGTTTGGGGCGCTACTGTTCCGATTGCCGGTGCCGCAATAGCCAGCGGCGTTGTTGCCGCCAGCGGCCAGAACCTTCTGGTAGATCATCTCGAGGGCGGGTTGATCAGTACAATTGAGGTGGTCGAAGGACAGTTTGTGCGGGCAGGGGATGCCTTGCTGGAACTGGATGCAACTAGAGCCCTTTCAGACCGGGACCGCGTCAAGAACCAGTTACTGGGCCTCAAGGCCCGCCTTGCAAGAGCGCTTGCAGAGCGGGATGGCGCCGAGGTTCTGGAGTTTGACGAAGAACTGGCATCACAGGCGAACGAGCTTGGCAAGCAGGAAGAATTACGTCAGCAGCAGAACGAGTTTGAAAACAGGTTGCAGCGCCATGAGAGTGAACTGGCCGTTCTCGCCCAGCGCCGACAGGCGGTTCGTGACGAGATTGCAGGTCTGGAAATACAGGCCAGTTCGGAAGACACAAAACTGGAAGTGATCAAGGAAGAACTGGATCAGAAGAAGGACCTTCTTGAAAAAGGCCTTACTCCCAGAAGCCAATATAATGCGCTCCAGCGTGCGGAAGCTGATTCAAGGGGCCGCATGGGCTCCTTGCTTGCCGCGATCGCCCAGCGCAAGACCAGCCTGGCGGAAACCCGAAGCCAGGAACTGCGCGAAAAGGCGAGGCGCCGCGAGGAAGCAGCCCAACTGGTCAATCAGGTTCAGCTTGAGATCAATGATCTGGAGGAACAGCTTCGCGCCCGCGAGGATATCTTGAAGCGGGTGGTGCTGCGCGCGCCCGCAGATGGCGTTGTGGTAAAGCTGAGCAAGAACACAATAGGCAGTGTTGTACGGCCAGGAGAAGCAGTGGTGGAAATCCTGCCGACCGCAACCGACCTGATTATAGAGGCCAGACTTTCCCCGCAGGATATTGATGTCGTAAGCCTCGGCATGGACGCAAATGTGCGCTTTGTCGCGCTCAATGCGCGCACCACACCGGAGGCAACGGCAAACGTGATCTATGTGTCAGCAGACCGGTTGATCGATCCTGACACACGAAGCTCCTATTATATTGCCCGTCTCAAGTTGCAGGAGGAACTGCCCCCTCCCTTGAGCCGCGACCAGATTTATCCCGGCATGCCGGTCGATGCCTTTATCGGTACAGGCGAACGAACCTTTTTCGAGTACCTGCTACGTCCAATCATGGACAGTTTTTCAAAGGCGTTTCGTGAAGAATGAACGCCTGCATTTCTTCTGCCGCATGGCTTGCTTGTTGAATATGGTTGACCTTTAACCCTCAAGAATGTTCGATCAGGCGAATTTCCGGTTTAGGATTGACCCGATATGAATGATCGCGAAGTGAGTGCCGAACCTGCCGAAATGCTTAAGCTTGTCGGGGAAATCTACAAGTCAATTCTGATTCCGGAGAATTTCATTTCCGTTCTTGAACTTTGGGACAAGAATATTTCATCCGGCGGAACGGTCTCGGCAGAAATGCTGAATGTGCTCGAGGATCAGCTCACGACTGCCATTCCACTGCTGGAAGTTTCTTTGAAGTCGGTCGTAAACGAGGACGAACTGGTAAACAGGTTGGCGGAATTTGAACGCCCCAGCCTGTTGGTCTCGACCAACGGTACAGTGATCGGCTCAAATCCGGGTGGCCGAGTGCATTTCAATATGCGCGAAGGTGACAAGGTTGAGCGTTCTTTGATGCACCCGGCTGATGCACGCGAATTCGACCAGGTAGTCAAACAGGCAAACAGGCTGAGTGAGGCAGATGCCTTCAAGGTATTCGGATTCTCGACAACCAACGCCAACGGAATGCGAACCGAGCATCTTGTAGCTTGCCGGTCGGTCACCATCGCAGCCACGCAGATGGGTTACGTTTTGCTAAGCGCCATGGATCTGGTTTTGTCCGAAAACGGCGCAGGCGCTTTTCAACGCAGTTTCGGAGCAACCGATGCAGAGATGCGCATCATGCGTCATCTGATTGCCGGCAGGCGGCAAACCGATATTGCCGCAACGGACAAAATTCGCGAGGACACGGTAAAAAAGCACATCAAAAGCCTGCGGGAAAAAACCCAGACACCCAATACAACAGCTTTGGTCTGTCTGGCAGCCAGTTTCGCGCAAATAAGCGCCGAATACGGCAAATTGCCCTCAATGGCCAATGATTCGGGGCGCTCTATCACCAATATGTCCGGCCAAACCTATGTGGCCCCGGCTCGTCACAAGCTGGCAAGAGTAAACGGACTTACTGTTGAATATGTTGATGAGGGACCCGCTGATGGTGAGCCACTCATGATCCTGCATTCCAGCATGGTGGGTTTTGTGCTGCCACCCGAATTCATTTCCGAGCTGAATTCGAACGGCTATCGTGTGATTGTGCCGTTCAGGCCTGGAAACGGGATTTCCGATCCGCTGCCTGGTCCTTATTGCATTGAGACAACCAGTCGGCACATCCTGGCATTCGTGAAGCAACTAGGCCTTAAAAAGTTTGGTGTAGTAGGCGGAACGACCGGCTTTGTCTTTGCGGCCCATTTGGCGGCCCTCGCCCCCGAACAGGTCAGATCAGTTGTCGGAATTGCTGGCTACCTTCCGGTTGAGCGCTGGCGTCTCCATGATTCCATGGCCCGCTATCAGCGCGCTGTGCTTTATACCAAAAGCAAAAACCGCAAGCTGGCAAAGTTTCTGGTATTGAGCGGATACAAGGCATACCTGCAATTGGGCGCGCACAGATTTATGACCCAGATCATGCAGCACTCAAAATCGGATTTGCGCGTGATCAACAATTCAAACGCACTCGCTGCCATCAGTGTTGGTCTGAAGATCGGAGGTGCCCAGGGGGTTGATGCCCTGCTGGATGATACCTCGCTTGTCTTGACAGACTGGACGCCCACCCTTTCTAGCGTACGCTGCCCGATACATCTTTTTCACGGAGACGAAGACTCTGTCTACAAGTCGGAGCTTGTCCGCGAGTTTTGCGCGGGCAGGGATGGGTTTGAACTGACGATACTCAAGAATGCCGGCCAGTTGATGATCTACGACAATCCAGTGGAAATGGCCCGGCGAATTATCGCAAAATTGCAGCAACACCCTTCTACCCCCCGAAACCAGGAAAGACGCCTGAATGAACAAACAGCCTGAAAAACTGACTACTCATGAGGCTGAGGAGGATGAACGCAACAACGCCATCCTGATTTATGTCAACGGCAAGCTTGTGCCACGCAACGAGGCGGTGGTTTCGGTATATGATTCCGGTTTTCTGCTCGGTGACGGCATGTGGGAAGGGATGCGCCTGTATAATGGCAAATGGGCTTTCTTTGATGATCACATGGATCGGCTTTTCGGTTCCCTGAAAGCGGTTTCCATTGATCTGGGCATGGATCGGAACGGATTGCTGGAAGCACTGACGCAAACCCGTCTGGCCAACGGCATGGAAGAGAATGCCCATTGCAGGCTGATGGTCACACGGGGCATCAAGTCCAAGCCGTTTCAGCATCCCGCTCTTTCAAAATCCGGGCCAACGCTGGTCATTATCATGGAGCACTCCACCCCGAGACCGGAATTGCTGGATCGCGGAGTGCGCCTAGCCACTGTTCCCCAGGTACGCGGACTGCCCATGAGTCAGGACGCGAAATACAATTCGCATTCCAAGCTGAATTGCGTTCTTGCCTGCCTTCAGGCAGAGCAGGCCGGAGCAGATGAAGGCCTAATGCTGGATCCCCACGGTTTTGTAAATACGACCAATGCCTGCAATTTTTTCATAGTAAGGAACGGGTCGGTTTGGACGTCAACCGGTGATTATTGCATGAACGGCGTTACCCGCCAGAAGGTGATCGACTTGTGCAGGGCCAATCAAATTGATGTGCATGAACGCAATTATTCCCTGTTTGACACCTACGCTGCCGAGGAAGCATTTCTGACTGGTACTTTCGGTTCCCTGACAAAAGTTTCAAGCATAGACGGCAAGCAAATAGGCCCGCAAAGGGGCGTGGGGCCCGTCACCGAAAAGCTTCGCATGCTCTATAAACAGCTTGTTGCGAAAGAAACGGCATCCTGAGCAGGCATTTCTGGCAGACGAAATCGCTTATTGCTTGACCTGTACCAAGCAAAGCGCCATCCTCGTTCAGCTTGCGTTAATGTGGCTTCACGTAATTCAGGCGCGGGGCACAATTTGATTTCAAACAGACAAGGAAACCCCATGTCAATTTTTGCTTACGAGAAACCCTCCTTTTTTCCGGCCGTCGCGAAAAACACCATCAGGGCGCTTGCCCTTGTTTTGGCCGTGACAGCCCTGCCTATGGCGACTGCCACAAAGGCCGATGCGCAGTCTGGTCTCAGCTCTGCCGGACAGGCGCCGAGAAAGGATGACGACAAGATAAACAAGAATCAGGCTTTGCGTGCCTATTCAAACAGCGGATATGGCTATTGTGATGCAAAGAAGGTTGCCGCCGTCTGGAACAAGAACATCGGTCGGGCAAAAGTCATCATCGGCCGCAAGATTGTTGGCGGTCTGACCAACCTGATTGATCAGGATATCGCCGGCACAGCCGGCCGCGTGAATTGCAGCTTCCAGGAAAGCGGTTTCAACTATGATGATGCGGTTCGCCTGTCCCAGCTCTGGAACATCGGTATCGGCCAGGCCAAGGACAAGATCCAGTACAACACATCACAGATGGGTACGAAAAAGTTCCGCATCTATGCCGGACTGTGATTTCTGCTCCTGAGTTGAATTGATCATGACAAATCAGACGAAGCCGGTTTGGAAGACCGGCTTCGAAATCGAGCTGCTTGCGCCAAAGGGAAAATCCCGTCAGGATTTGGCGGCAGCACTTGCCGGAAAATACGATGGCAGTGTCAGGCGTGTGTTCAGCCACCAGTCGGAACCAAGTGCCGTGGAGGGAATGTCCCATTTCGAGGATCTGACCCTTGGGTTCGAGGCGCATGACAAAAACGGCCGGCTGATAGCCAAATGTGTGGATGACCTGACAATCCGGGCCGATCTTGATCCTTCTGTCAAAAGCCTTTCCGGCTGGTACAGGATCGTCAGCGACGACAGCCGCCTTGTCCGCCTGATGCTCAGGCAATGCGATGCGGAACATGCTCAAAGAGACGTACTCAAACCGGTTGCCGACCTGTTCGGAACCACCGTTATTCGTGAAGATGACAACATTTTCCAGGTAAAGGATGATCTCCATGGGTCCGTGGCACTTGCTCCATCCCTGCCTGGTGAGCGCGAGCGCGCCTGTGAGGTCGTGACGGCTCCGCTGCTGGAAAACCGCAAGCAGGCGCTTGAAGGAATCCTCGAACCATCACGTGACCTGGGTTTTTCAATCCCCAGGGAAGCGGCGGTTCATATTCATTTTGATGCCACCCGCTTGAGAAAGACCCGCGTTTTTGTCCGGTTGATGCAGATTCTCGAGCGCTACGGCGATGCGCTCAAAAAGCTGGTCGGATCAAATCCGAATTGTGTGCGCCTTGGCCGGTTGCCTGAAGCGATATTCGAAACGATCCGTGAACCCGGTTTTCAAAACAGGGGCTGGAAGCTCGCCCTCAATACACTGGTCCCGATCGAATTGTCCAAATTCTGTGATTACAACATCCTCAACGTCATCCATGACATTCCCGGAAAACAGACCTTCGAGGTTCGCGTCTTTCCCGGCTCAATGGATGCGGCCGAGATCGCGCGCTGGGCGGATCTGTTTGAAGCGGTCTTGTGGTATTGCGTGGAAACCGCCAAATCGGCTTCCCTCCCTGATGGCGGATTGTCCGGTTTCCTCGCTGTGCTTGCGCTCCCGGATAATGAAAAGCAATTCTGGCTGAAAAAGGCGAACACCATAACGGATCGGGAGCTGTAATCCGCTTCGCATCAAGTCGCTTTGAAACGTCCGCCGTTTTCAGCAGTCAGATACCAGAGCCGGATGCCTGGTTTATTCCCCGAGACTAGCCAACATGGTCAGGTGATACAGTCAAGGTGATATGGCTGATCCCCCGTGGAGTAACAAACCGCGACCTTAACGGGTAGAAAATGGAGATGAAATGCAATCAGGATAAATGGTGCCCGGGGGCGGATTTGAACCACCGACACGCGGATTTTCAATCTGGTCAGATCGAGTCGATAGAGTTTCCTGTTGATTCTAAGTTATTGATTAAATTTAACTAATTTTGGATTTGCATTTCTCGCCATTGCTCAGAGTTGCTTCCATTTGGTTGCCATATGGTTGCCAACTTTGTAAAATTGGTTCGGAGAAACCGATGAGCAAAGTCAAACTTAACAAACGAAATGCAGACGCGCTAGTGCCCCAGGATGGGCAGGTTTTTCTTTGGGACAGCGATGTCTCCGGCTTCGGAATTCGCTGTCGTTCGAATGGTCGCAAATACTTCGTTCTCAAATATCGATTTGAAAATCGCCAGCGATGGATCACCATCGGCGGCTATGGTTCACCATGGACGGTTGAGACAGCAAGGACCGCCGCGCGTAAATTTCTGGGCGATATTGCTTCTGGAACTGACCCGGCGGCAAAGCGTGATTTTTTGCGAAGTGCTGAAACCATGACCGAGCTTTGTCACATCTACATGGAAAACTATGCAAAGCGGCACAAGAAGCCAAACAGCTGGAAATCGGATGCTGCCAACATCCGCAATCATGTCATTCCACTTTTGGGCCATATCAATGTACACGCTGTCAGTCGCAACGACATCGAGCGCCTGAAATGCGCGGTGGCAGACGGCAAGACATCAGTAAATCGCAAAGCAAAGAAACGCGTCAGACTGCGTGTGACAGGCGGAATGGGTGCAGCAAACCGATGTCTGGCATTACTCTCGAAGATGTTCAATCTGGCGGAAGAGTGGGGCCTGCGTGATCAGCAGACAAATCCGGTTCGGGGTATCAAGAAATTCAAGGAGAACAAGATCGAGCGATATCTTTCTGACGAAGAGATCGCCACGCTTGGCACAGTACTCAACGATGCAGTTCAAAACGACTTGGCAGATGCGACAAGCGTCAACGCCATCAAGCTGCTAATGTTCTCTGGATGTCGCTTGTCTGAAGTGTTGACCCTGAAGTGGGACCACGTTGACTTTCAACGGCGTTGCCTGAGGTTGTCAGACAGCAAGACAGGCGCAAAGACAGTCTACCTACCAGAAATAGCCCTCACCCTCCTCAGCGAGCTTCCAAGGGAGCTATACAGCGACTATGTATTTGCCGGACCAGGTGTCGAGGGACACATCATCGATCTGCGAAAGCCGTGGCATAGAATTCGGGCGGAAGCTGGACTTGATGACGTACGCCTTCACGACCTTCGCCACAGCTTTGCCAGCATCGCGGCTGGCGAAGGCATGAGCCTTCATATTATTGGAAAACTACTCGGACATACCCAGGCGATCACGACGCAACGCTACGCGCATCTGGCAGCCAATCCGATGCAAGAAGCAGCCGAGAAAATCGGAAGCAGGCTATCGGCCTTGATGGGATGAAAAGATGATAGCTAATTCCCATACAAGCCGTCGTCTCATACCACTGGAAAGTTGCGATCTCGGCTGCTGTTTGTTGTTGCCCCAAGCCCGGCACCAAACTGCCAGTCAAGGCCGTGCTGCATGCGCGCCGCGAAAGCGGGCGAAGCGCCTTTATGGGCGGTTTGGAGCGGGCAAAATGAGAGAAAACAGCCTCATGTGGATACAATTTTCCAAAATTGGAACTCAATGGAGGTTGCCAATATTATCAAATAAAAGCAGATACTTAGATACCAATCAACTCCATTCGAACCAAGGTGGCACCATTAAAATACAAGCAATTCAGTTGATTGACCCCGCCGCCGTGCCACCAGTTTTATCTTGCTCTCATCCAAATTCGCACTCCACGCCAAACTCAGCCCACCCGACTTCATAAAATTCTGATTTCGCCCACAGACCACATACAGATTTTACTAGCGCGGAAATAATACTGATTAGATATGTCTTAAATGGGCGGGATGGGGGCATCTAAAGAGCTGATTTACACATTGAAGAAATATCAAACCTGACGTTCAGCCAATAGCGAATTACACCCTCCAAAAATGCATCATATATATAGGAATTGACAACTCGTTTTTCGCGATTGACACTTTACATGCAAAATGTATACATATTGCATACAAGATACAGGTCGCGATATGAAACCAAATAAGAAACAGCAATGCTATGAAGCAATTGTTCAGCGTATTTTGACTCTGGATATTGAGCCAGGCAGTGTGCTGGACGAAACTGAACTTTCAAAAGAATATGATGTTTCAAGAACTCCGCTTCGCGAAGTTTTTCAAAGGCTGTCTGGTGAGGGATATTTATCACTTCAGGAAAACCGCGGCGCCAAAGTATCGTCAATGGATATCGCCAGCATGCGCAACTTCTTTCAGTCTGCGCCAATGATTTATGCGGCGGTTGCTCGCCTCGCCGCTGAAAATAGTAATAAGAAACAGATCAAATCCTTTGGAGACTGACTTCAGCAGGCATTCCGCCAAAACGGGGAGGCGGGCGAACCTGTTGAAATGGCAATCCAAAATCATGCGTTTCATCGCATCATAGGTGAAATGGGTGATAATGCGTTCTTAATGCCCAGCCTCAACCGATTGTTGATTGATCATACTCGTCTTGGTCAACGGTTTTATCGGCCAAACAATGCACGCGACCGTCAACTAATTTGGAAAGCCTGCGATCAACATGATCAAATGATCGAAGCAATTGAAAAGGGCCAAGCCGCTCTTGCGGTGGAATTGACCCTTGAACATTGGTCTCTTTCCCCGGGATCAAATGGAGAAATATGTGCGGCCCGATCCCTTGCCGGTAGACATGGGTCTGGACTTGGAATCAGAAAGCAAAAAACATGCGGTTTGAAGGAATTTATACGCCGGTGGTGACACCATATTTGGATGATTTCTCAATCAACAAAAAAGCCTTTGAGCAAGCGATTGAGCATCTGGTTGCCTCAGGAGTGCACGGCATTATTGTTGCAGGCACAACGGGTGAATATTATGCGCAAACTGCTGATGAGCGCGTGGAACTGATGACACTCGCCAAAAAAATAATTGACAAACGCTTGCCGCTGATTATTGGCACTGGCGCGGTCCGGACCGAAGACAGCATCTTCTTCGCGGAAAAGGCAAAGGCAATTGGCGCGGATGCATTGTTGATTGCAACACCGCCTTACGCCTATCCAACGGCGCGCGAAATTGCGCTTCATGCTTTGGCAATCGACCGCGCAGCCAATCTTCCCGCGATGCTCTCTGATTCTCCAGGTAGAATGTCCGTAAATATGGACGAAGAAACGTTGATCGCTTAGGGCGCTCCCTAACTTCTGCGCTATCAAAGAAAGTTCGGGAGATTCAAACCGCTTGCATATGTTGGCAAGGGATTATCCTCATATTCAGCTATCTTGCGGAATGGATGATCAGGCCCTCGAGTTCTTTGCCTGGGGCGCACCGGTCTTGGGTATGCGCAGGTTCAAATTTTGCGCCCAAAGCACATATCGCCATGTATCAGGCATGCGCTGTTGAAGGCAATTTCACCAAAGGGAGGCGATCATGTCTGCCATGCTTCCTTTGATGAGGGTGTTAGAACAGGGCGGAAAATTTGTTCAATGCATAAAGCATGGCCTTACGCTTCAAGGGATTGATTGCGGCCCACCACGCAAACCCCTTCAGCCTCTCAACAAGGACGATAAA
>CAVQPI010000003.1:0-33059 GCA_963714735.1 uncultured Alphaproteobacteria bacterium | reverse complement strand
GAGATACTGTTGAAAAACTCCGCTTGATTGGACCTGTCTGGGCTGATTCAGTTTCCTAAGTGATTTGGGAGGTTGGCTGCCATGATGGGACCAAGGCAAGAAGCACAAAGCGCACTGTTTTACGAGTTTCATCTGGATCGGCATGTTCCTGGTGATCACATTCTCCGTCAGATTGATTGCTTTGTGGACCTTTCCGATATTCGTTCGTTGTTGGCACCTTATTATAGTGCGACTGGCCGCCCCTCGATCGACCCTGAACTGATGATCCGGATGTTGCTGGTTGGTTACTGCATGGGTATTCGCTCAGAGCGACGCTTGTGCGAGGAGGTCCACCTAAATCTTGCCTATCGCTGGTTCTGCCGACTGGATTTGAATGACACCATCCCGGATCACTCGACCTTCTCCAAGAACAGACATGGCAGGTTCCGGGAGAGCGATCTGTTCCGGCATTTGTTCAACAAGGTTCTGGCGCGCTGTATTGCCGAAGGCCTCGTGGGTGGTGATGACTTCGGCGTGGACGCATCGTTGATCAAGGCTGATGCCAGTCGCTACACCAAGGTGGAGATGGCGGATTGGTCAGTGCCCGAACATGTGTCGAGGGCAACCCAGGAATATCTCGATACACTGGATGATGCAGCGTTTGGTGGTTCGACACCTGTTCAACCGAAGGCTATTTCTCCTGCTGATCCTGCGGCGCGCTACACTGGTGCCAATGGCGACAGGCCGTTCTTTGCCTATTCCACCAATTATCTGGTCGACCTGGACAACGCAGTCATCGTCGATGTGGATGCGACCGCTCCGATCCGGCAAGCCGAAGTTCAAATCACCAAGGACATGATCTTGCGAACACAGAGAGCGCTTCGCTCTGTATCCCGAGAAACTGGTCGCCGACACGGCCTACGGTTCAGCACCCATGCTGGGATGGCTCGTTCAGGAACAAGGTATCGAGCCATACATACCGGTGATCGACAAATCAGAACGCAAGGATGGCACCTTCTCGCGTGACGACTTCACCTACGATCATGAGGACGACAGCTACACCTGTCCCGATGGCAAAGAACTCGTGCAGTTCCGACGCACCTACAAGAAGCCCCGATCTGGCGTCGATAAAGAAGGTCTCATGCGATATCGCGCAAGCAAGAAAGACTGCGATACCTGCTCGCTGAAGCAACGTTGTTGCCCGAAGGAGCCGGCTCGAAAAATCCTTCGCTCAGTTCATGAAGGCGCTCGCCAAATGGCCCGCGACATCACAAAAACCGACGCTTATGTAACTGCCAGCTATGCCCGCAAGAAGGTCGAGATGCTCTTCGCCCATCTCAAGCGTATCATGAGGCTTGATCGCCTGCGTCTCAGAGGTCCAAACGGCGCAAAAGATGAGTTCACAATCGCAGCAACCGTACAAAACCTCCGCAAACTCGCCAAGCTGGTGCCGAACCCGGCGTGAAGCAGCACAAAAAACAAATGCGACCCGTCAGCTGACCGGAAAAACTACGCCTTTTTCAACAGTATCCGGACAAACCTGCCATCACGCAAAGTGGTGTACTTTTACTCCGGCGCATGGTGGGTTTTTAGTCCGGCGTCGACCCATCCTGTCAATACTTATTCATTCAATATGAATAAGTATTGACAGGATGGGTCGACCATGCTCTTAAATTCACTGGGTGGATATTTTGAAGTTCAATGTTAGGAGATCGGTAGGACGCCTTCATTAGTATTTACTCGCGTTTGGAGCTTTAACAAACTAAAAAAATTAGGGAGGAACGTAATATGCATAACTTAAGAAAAATACCTATTGTAGTGATTTCGTTTATTTTATTGGTGGCAGTTTCCTTTGGACCTGCGCTTGCTGATAAGGTAAATATTCGCATCCAATCGGCGGTCCCGCTAACTAGTGATAACAACATTTTGTTACAAGAATTCGCAGACAGTGTTACCAAATTGACCAATGGTGAAGTCACGTTTGAGATATTGCCGGCAGGCGCAATAGTAGGTGTGACGGGTATATTGGACGCGGTCGATAAAGGACTTGTGGATGCAGGTTTTGCTTGGACGCACTACTGGTCAGGCAAGCATCCAGCCGCGATGCTGTTTGGCTCGCCGGTTGCTGGTGCTGGACTGGGTATCGACAACATTGCTTTCTTCTCCTGGTACATGAATGGCGGAGGCCGCGAACTGTATAATGAGTTATGGAAGGAAATGGGGGTCAACGTAAAGGGCTTGATGTTGCAGCCAAGCGGCCCAGAGGCTCTAGGCTGGTTCAAGGAACCAATCCAATCAATGGCTGATTTCAGAAATTATACATTTCGAGCTCCCCCAGGTATTCCTGGCCAAATATATAAAGATATCGGTGTGGCATCAGTAGCTATGGGCGGAGGAGATATTCTACCAGCGCTAGAAAAAGGCACAATCGATGCAGCCGAGTGGTGCTGCCCAAAGCCTGACATGGACTTTGGATTTCAAAAGGTGCTCAAGCACTACTATCTTCAGGGCTTGCACCAGGTCGTGGTCAATGGTGACATGTATATCAACGGCGACGTGTGGGGAAAACTTACTGACCAACAGAAAGTCGCCATGGAGACCGCCGCTGATGCGTCGTTGATGCGCACAATCAGTTATCGCATTTATTCCAATGGCGAAGCATTGAAAGTTCTCACGGAAGAAGACGGTGTCCAACTTCATGACACACCTACGGAATACTTCACGGAGTATATGGATGCTGCCCGTGCCGTGTTGGAAAAGAATGCGGAAGAGAATGCATTCTTTAAAAAGGTGTGGGAGTCTCAAAGAGATTTTGCGAATATTGCAATTCCGTTTTGGGCTGGTGCGCAAACTTCAAATGCCAACCTTGGTCAAGCTTATGCGAAACAAGCCTTGCCCAAATAGCGTTGACTATCCTCCAACGCTGGAGGCGAACGCTGGTTCCAAACAAGACTGGCGTTCGCTTTTTGTCGACATTAAAGGACGAGAGTGTGGCTTCTTCGAGCTGGAACGTGGCAAATAGCCTGATCTCATACTAAGAAAGCGCTTGAAAAGTAAAGAAAAAAGTATCTTGGCGCATGTTAAGGGGGATTGAATGCGTTGTATTCTTTGTTATGGCGACTCAAATACTTACGGTTGTGTGCCAGGCAGTCCGGGCACAAGATATGGCCCCAGAGGTCGTTGGCCAAGAGTGTTGCATGAAGCTTTAAAACCAGACTGGGAGGTGATTGAGGAGGGGCTTCCCGGGCGGACAACATGCAGCGACGATCCCATCTTGGGGCCACATTTGAATGGCAGGACATATCTTCGCCCCTGCTTAGAAAGCCATCGTCCAATTCATCTCATCGCCATAATGCTCGGCACCAATGACCTGAAAGTCAGATTTAACAAGACTCCATCCGAAATCGCCATCGGAGTGGCGACCCTGATCCAGGTGATACAGGAGGATGCCTCCCGTTCCAACTCAGAGGCGCCAGATATTATTTTGATTTCCCCCCCTCCAATCTTGAGTGATCTCCGTGGATGGGATGCTATGTTCGAGGGCGGCTATGACAAGTCGCGGATGCTCGCAAAAGAGTTCGAACAGGTCGCCGAGGCAAATCAAGTTTTCTTCTTGGACGCGGGCTCGCACGTGTCTTGCAATGCAAATGACGGATTTCATATCGATGATTTAGCAGCAAACGTGCTAGGCAATGCCGTTGCTGATCTGGTTATTGAGAACTGGGGCTAAATCTACATTAACTGGATATCGAAATAAACAAACAACAAAGGAAATATTATCTCGTGCCTGACATGCGCTTCATGCCTCCGACCGCACTTCGCTTCGGCAATACCGAGGGGTTGAACCCAGGTCGAGTTCGAACACATAATGATCGTTTGATCCTTTCTGTACTTCGACAGAACGTGAGCCTGTCTCGAATGGAGATCGGTCGGATCACTGGACTGTCGCCGCAAACAGTATCAGTCATCGTCCGCGCCTTGGAGATCGATCAACTCTGTATCCCCGTGGAAACACGGCGGGGTGCCAGCGGACCACCTACGATCCAAATGTCGCTAAACCCGGATGGCGCCTTTGCAGTTGGGTTTCATTTCGGTCTGAGTGGCGCTCGTGCAGTGCTTGTTGATTTCATGGGGCAGCGACCGGGCTCAAAAAACTATTGTGTATAACAACCTAACACGAGAGCACCTTTTCAAATGGATGAAGGACTGTTTTGATGAGTTACGCGCCCAACTACCTAACAAACTGGTGGGCAGATTGATCGGGGCAGGTATCGTGGCATCCGATGAGTTCGAGCGAGCTACCTCCGCCGACGAAGGGCTAACAAAGCTAAACGAGTACGAACAATTGCTGCATGAACATTCTGGGCTCGAAATATATTTGCAGAACGATTGCACCGCCGCAGCAGGTGCGCAGGTGATCTTTGGTGGCATAGAAGAACTGGAGGATTTCGTCTATATCTTCATTGGCCGAACCATTGGCTTGCGGCTGGTGTTAAACCACAGGGTCTACGCAGGTGGAGCTCTAGCGACGCATCGTCCGATGCCGGGCCTCATTAGGCTCGAAGAAATCCTGTCTTCAGAGGGAAAGACTTCCAGGTTTCTATGGGATCCATCTCAGAGTTGGCCTGACCATTCCCACGAAAGGAATTGGATTGCAGAAACCTCTGGGGATATTGCCAGTTTGGTATCAACGATCTGCGGTTTCGTGAGTCTACAAAACGTGTTGATTGAAGGCAACATGCCCGGCCGCGTTCTTGATGACATCGTGAAGCAGGCCGAACACGAATTGGCTGGACTAGTGATTAAAAAGGACGATAGCTTCACAATTCGTTCAGGTAATATAGGTCCTTTTTCCCAAGGCCATCGGTGCTGCGAGCATTCCATTGTATGCCCGTTACATGGATGAAGGCGTAGGTATTTCTGGGTTTCTTGACCGCAGAAAATTCGAGGACGGAGATGTCAGATCAAGACGGAGTTGAACTTGCGGTAGAGCTCTGCAGGGCTTTGTCATGTGTGGACGCAAATTTGGAGGGCGCCGTTCCAGTCAGGCTGACCGAGGAAGTTGGGGATATGGATGGTGACGGCATCTTTCGCCTGACAATCAATTGCACATGGCACCACAATGCGCTTGAAAGATGAAATTCCCACCGGCCATGAGTACCTATAAAGACTAAACCACTACCGGCTGATGCCGGTGGGATTTTCGATGTGCCTCTCGAGGTACTGAAGTACGACATCCTCGGTGATGGCACCATTTGTGGTTGAAAAGTAACCTCGCCCCAAAAGTGGCATCCCCAATATCGTTTCTTCAACTGCGGGAACTCCCGGAAGAGCTTGAATGCCGCCCTGCCCTTGATCCTGCGCATCAGGTCGCTCACCGCCAGTTTTGGCGGGACCGAAACGAAGATATGCACGTGATCGCTGGATACCACCCCCTTGAGAATTTCCACATCATTCTCCGAACAAACCTGGCGCACGATCTCCCTCACACGCAACTGCACGTCTCCACGCAACACCTTGTTGCGATATTTCGTCGACCAGACCAAATGATAACGGTGATAGAAAACGCAATGCTTTCCTTTGTCGTATTGCATGATCATACTCTCCAGAAAAATGAGCCATAGGCCCGTCCGGGCGGTTCATTTTTCTGGAGAGTATGATCATCCATCTAAATCTTCGCGCTGAAGCGGTGTCGTCTGAAGACGAGGGGTTTCCTCCAAGGCGTGGATACTAAAAATCGAAGGTCTTAATTGGGCTCCAAGCAGTCAATTCGCGGGGATAACTCCAACATAAGATTTGAGAATATCACGCCTTCCCCGCCCTTCTGCGAAAACTTATCCACGCCGCTCAAACCCTGACGTAATCTCGCCTCACTGTTGCCCGGCAAACATTGGTCTGATCTCGCCAATCGGAACAAGGTGCAGCAGCAGCGGAGCGTCATGCTGGTGGGTTCGACTCCCATGGGTCGTCTCGAAGGTTGGGCGGGACCGTGTACTGAAGAGCCTCCCGATACTAAAAATCTCCGCGTGCGGCCTGTTGGTCCGTACACAATGGGTCATAGGAAATGGCGAGCAGGTCGCACGTTTGCTTAAGGCTAAAATGGCGAAGCGATTTTCGCCGTCAGCGCAACAGGCATTTTGCCCAAACCATAATGGGCAAAGTGCCGAGTGTCGCATAATTATGTTTTCCCTCACGCGAGCAGCTTCGCGGCTGCTGCGCCCCTCTCAGCGTTTGCGAGCAAACGCCTGCCGGAGTGGGGTGCGGGCTGACCGCCCGGACACCTCTTCGGTGTCTTTGGAGGTTTCTCCCGCATGTTCTTTGACACAACGCTGGAGCGAAGGCTTCGAGTGAACACGGAAGGTTGTTCTCTCTCGACACGTGGGCTGCCGGCAAGTCGCGAGAATGGGCCTGTGCATAATTTTTCAGCAAAATGTGCGTGTTAGCGAGAATCAGCGTATCTTTCGCGCGGGGTTCAGCCCCGAGGCAACAATGGAGGATACCATGTCTCTGAGTGCACCAACCAATATCGTGTTCATCATTTCACTGGTCATCGCAATTCTCGGATTGCTGGCAGGTCTTGGCGTTTTCGCAATTATTCCGATTTCAGCATTCTGGCTGATGACCATTGCCTATGCGATATTGGCCCTGGCCTGCCTGCTTAAAGGCATGTAACGGGTCGGCAGCCTTCAGGTAAAAACCTTCTGAGGGGGGCTACCCCCTCAGTCTTGCACCCTCGGGATCAAACGGTGCTGTTTCCAGCAGCGTTGCCTTGTGGTCGAGGCCGAGGATCGCGATGTGGAACTGTTGCCCGGTTTGCAATGGGCTGTTTTGACGAAGCCCGAGCGCAATGGATTTTCCGACCGAATGGCCATAGGCGCCGGATGAAACGCGGCCAACGGGCTTGCCTTCCATATCGAAGATCGGCTCACCGCCAACGGCATCGGCATTGTGGGGCGTTTCAACTTCAAAGACCACCAGCGTTCGCGCGGGGCCTTGTCTTTCAGCGCGAGATAGGCATCGCGGCCGAGGAATTCCGGCTTGTCGAGCTTGATCAGGCGGTCAAGGCCAACTTCCTGAGGCCAGTATTCAGGTGAATATTCGCGGCCCCAGGAGCCATAGCCTTTTTCGACGCGAAGCGAGAGCAGGGAGCGTCCGCCAACCGGGCGAACGCCAAGATCCTTGCCGGTTTCCAGCAAGCGCTTCATAAAGCGCCAGCTGGTCGTTTTCCTCGACATAGAGCTTCCCAGCCGAGGTCGCCGGTGAAGGAAACGCGCAGGGCGATGGCATCAACGCCGCCAATGGTGATCTGTTTTGAGCGCATGAATTTCCAGTGCGTCATTGGAAAGGTCTTCATTGGTCAGGCGCTGGAGCAGTTCACGGGATTTCGGTCCGGCAACGTTGAAGCCTGCCTTCTGGCATTGGTGACGACTTTGAAGGTCACGGTGTCGGGGCGGGGAACCATGTTGAAATAGCGCTGGTGGTAACGCTCGGCCATGCCCGAGCCGACCATGAAATAATCGTCCTCGCCGAGCATGGTGATGGTGAAATCGCCGGCAATGCCGCCTCTGATGCCAAGCAGTGGCGTGAGGCAGGAGCGGCCGGTTTCGGTTGGTACCTTGTTGGCGACGACCTTGTCGAGCCATTCGCGGGCACCCTTGCCCGAGATCGCATATTTGCCGAAATTCGAAACATCGATGATGCCGACATTTTCGCGCAATGCAGCGCATTCGGCCTTGACCGAATTGAACCAGTCCTGACGCTCAAAGCCATATTCCTCGAAGCCTGATTTGCCTTCGCCGGCAAACCAGAGCGGATGTTCCCAGCCATAGTTGAGGCCGAAGACAGCGCCCATGGATTTCTGCTTTTCATAGAGCGGGGCGGGTGCGCACAGGGCGGCCTGCTTCGCGTTCTTCGTAAGGAAAGTGGATTTTGAAGCGGTGGGAATAAGCATCCATGACGCGGGCCTTGACGAAGGTCTTTGGTGTCCAGTCGAGTGCCGTAGCGGGCAAGGTCCCAGGCGAACATGTCATATTCGGGTTCGCCGGTGACGATCCACTGGGCCAGCATGGAGCCGAAGGCCGCCGGATTGGGAGAAGCCGGGAATGATGCCGTTGCAGCAGTAGTAGTTTTTGCAGTTCAGGCACCGGGCCGAACAAGCGGCTGCCGAGTCGGGCGACCAGATCATCGGGCCGTTGATGACGCGTTTGACGCCGGCATTGCCGAGGGCAGGCACGCGCTCGCAGGCGCGCATATAAGTTGGCCTCGATGCGCTCAAGATCGTCGGGGAAAAGCTCATGGCCGAAATCCATCGGTGTGCCTTCCTCGGCCCAGAATTTGCCGTTCTTTTCATAGGCGCCAACGAGCAGACCAAGGCCTTCCTGGCGCATGTAATATTCGCCGTCACGGTCTGCGACCGATGGCAGGCGGCGGCCCATGGCAGCGATTTCCGGCATGGTTTCAGTGACCAGATACTGGTGTTCGGTTGGCTGCAGCGGCAGGTCGATGCCGGCCATTTGGCCAACTTCGCGCGCCCAAAGGCCGGCGGCATTGACGACCACATCGGCATGGATGCGGCCTTTGGAGGTTTCCACATGCCAGGAGCCGTCTGGTTGCTGGGTCGTTCCTGTCACCGGGCAAAAGCGCTCGATGCGTCCACCCATTTTGCGCGCTCCTGCCGCATAGGCCATGGTGACGCCGGAGGGATCGACATTGCCGCCATCTTGCTCGAACATGATGCAGCGGATGCCGTCAAAATTGACAAGCGGGTTTTTCTCTTCGGCTTCCTTGCGGCTGAGTTCGTAGAATTCGACACCGAACTGACGGGCCTTGGCGCATTGCAGGCGCAACTGGTGTTCGCGGTCTCGTGTTTGGGCAAGGTAGAGCGAACCGGGCTGGAACACGCCGCAGCTTTGGCCGGTTTCCGCTTCCAGCTCCTTGTAGAGCTTCATCGTGTAATATTGCAGCTTGGAAATGTTGTTGTTGTCGTGAAGGCCGTGGAGGTTGGCCGCCGCATGCCAGGTGGAGCCGGAAGTCAGTTCGTCGCGTTCGAGCAGGATGACGTCTTTCCAGCCCAGTTTGCACAGATGATAGAGGATGGAACAACCGACAAGACCGCCTCCGATGACGACTGCCTGGGCGTGGGAAGGGAAGGGGTGTGCTCATCTCGATCTCCGGATGTAGTGCATGGGCTGGGCTGCAGGAAAGCCGACCATGTCGAACAGTGCGGCCTGCGTCTATTAAGGAAAACGACATTTACCAGCGTAATTCAGTCAGATCAGCTTAATCAGGTGGTTTTGGCCATTTCCCGAATATGACCGCCACCCGATCCGGACCAATGTTGGCAATGCGGATCAGGTTGTCAAAATGGGCAGCAAGGGCCTTGATGTGTTCAAGCGAGTTGACCACCAGATACATGTTGCCGAGATAGATGGCGGCACGCTTGGGGCCGAAATACCGTGTAGGGAGAGGCGTATAGCTGGCGCTGGTCAAACAGGAAAAGGCGGAAGGTCGGATACATTTCGTCGACAAGTCGGCCATCCGTACCGCAACTGGTCCCGGCGTGCGGGTTCGGGAATATTCGCCCAGAGGCCTTCACCATTGGCAAGGGACTGCAGGCGCTGCATCGGCATGCAGACCTCCATGTCGGTTTCCGGCCGGCGGGAATAGGTCAACTGATAGCGTGCAGCTTCCTCCTTTGCGGCGATTTCATCGCGGCTCGTAATTGGCAAATTCATAGTTGGCTAATGGTATCAGTGCGCAACGAGGTCCGGCAAGGTAGAGGGCACATAGCGGATCTTGTAGCCCGGTAGCCTCCTTGTGCCAGGGGCTCAGCAGACGGCTGTCTATCCGGTTGTCCGTTTCCACTATTTCCAGCATCGGCGCGATTTCTCCGGCGGCGTCCTGGCTGGCAATGAGGCCAAGTAGCCAATCGAGCGATACGCCACAGATGCCGGAGATAGCATGAAGCGTTTCTGCGCGCGGCAGGCGTGTTGATCCGGGCGCGAGAAACTGGCTCAGGGCAGAGCGGTCCAGGCCAACAGACCGGGCGAAGGATGCCAGTGTCTGGCGACGCTGATCGATAAGGAGCCCATCCGTTCGCGGAAAATTTCGGCAACATCACGTTTGTCTGAACTTGGTATCTGGGTGTCGGGCAAGACGTCTCTCCGGTGTTTCAACTCTCGGGTTGCGAATCTATTTGTTGTGAAAACGCAACAAAAAGGCGATATGTGTGCGCAAATTTATATAATCATGTAAAGTGTCATATCGCAAAGCTTTCCTCCTGACAGTAGTCTGTCAGCATGTTTCGAGGGGAAGAATGACGAATGCCGAGACGCCAGCGCGTAGCCAGCGATCAGGACTGCAAGGGCGAAAGCATGCGGAATGGCGGATTGTGGCCGAAAGGCTTGGGTTTGCGCGATGCGGGGGACTGGCGGACGCTTTTGTTGGTCATCTCGGTACAGGCTCTGATTTTGGCGCTGCTGTTTGTGCCCTTTCCGTTACAACAGGGAGGTGCCTTTCTCATCATCCTTTGTCTTGCACCGCTGATAACGCTGTATTCGTCAACACAGCATGAGGTTATCCACGGCCATCCCTTCAGGAACCAGTTTTTTAATGATCTGATGTGTCTTTTGCCTTTGACTGTTCTGGTTCCCTATTTCCGGTTCAAGGATACGCACCTCGCTCATCACAAGGACGTAAATTTGTGCGATCCTTATGATGATCCCGAAACCTGGTATCAGGACCCTGAGGTATGGGCAAAACGCGGCCGGATTTCGCAAGCGGTTTTCAATTTCAACAACACGCTTTTTGGACGAATGCTGATCGGTCCTGTTATCGGAATGAGCGGGTTTGTACGAAACGATTTTCGGCTTTTGTTTGCAGGAGAGGCGCATATTGGCTGGAAATGGCTGCTGCATACTGCCAGCGTCACATTATTGTTCGGTGCGGTCCATAGCCATGGCTCCATCCCGGCCTGGTTCCTGTTATTGGCTGCCTATCTTGGCATGTCGCTTTTGATGGTGCGTACCTATCTTGAACATCAGGCCCATGAAAAGGTCAGGGGGCGCAGCGTGATCATCGAGAATGGTGGCTTGTTTGCCTTCCTGTTCCTGAACAATTCTCTTCACGCCGTTCATCACGCCTATCCGTCTCTTGCATGGTACCGGCTGCCCAGACTTTTTGCGGAAAACCGGCAGCGATTTTTGAAACTGAATGACGGATATTCGTTTGAAACCTATCGCAGCGTGTTCAAGAAGTATATTTTCAGACGCAAGGAACCGGTGCCCTATCCGGAGGATCTGAAAACGAGGCGGTAAATTGCTTGCATCCCTGCCAATGTATGACTGGCCTGAAACAAGGGTCTCCACGGACCGTTATTGGCAATTACTTCGCGAGAGTCTCATAGATCACGGCATTGATGATTTTCCTGAAAAGCTTGAGCGCGGTGGCGATCCGCATGGCGAATGGTTAAGGCCTTATCTTTGTTTGAGCCAGACCTGCGGCCTCCCGTTCGTCCGCGATCTCAAGGGGAAAGTGCAACTGCTTGGAACACCTTCCTATGACATCGAAGCCGGGTCGGGATCTTATCATTCTGTGATCATCGGCAGGATGGACGGGCCGGAGCAAATCAAAGATATCAGCCAATACTCCACCGCTTTCAATGATGTGCGTTCACAATCGGGCTATGCGGCGTTGCTGCAAATGGTGATTGATGGAGATTTGTCCCTTCCTTCGCGCTGGCTATGCTCAGGTTCACACCGGGCTTCGGTTACGCTGGTGGCCGAGGGTAAGGTGGATATTGCTGCAATTGATGCCGTGAGTTTCGCCCTTGCCCGACGTCATGACGGGAAGGCAAGACAAGTTAGGATTCTCGCCCATACGCCGCAGACCCCGGGGCTTCCCTACATAACCGCTTTCACCAATCATGACCGAGCACCGCAAATTCGACAGGCGATTGTAGAAGCAATGTCCGCCCTTCAAGAACCAGACAGGGACGCGCTGTTACTGACAGGATTTGTTGAGCGGCGCGAAGAGGAATATGCACCCATCGAAGAAGGGTGGACGCGAATTGTCGAGCGTGGCTGGCAGGACCTGCCTGCAATTTGAGGCTGGTTCCAAACTTCGTGCGCTGGGTCCGAACGATAGCGCAAGCCATTGATCATGAATCAATTTCCTCTTCCTGCTTGAACGTGCCGCGAAACTTCGCCATTGGTTTTCAAATGCAAAATTTGACGGGATGAAAAAATGCAGAAAGCGAAGATCGGTATTGCGGGCGTTGGGCTGATGGGACTTGGTATTGCAACCAATGTCCAGAATGGCGGATATGATCTCACTTTTCTTGATCATCCTGGAAACCAGCCGACCGACGGGCTCGTCAAAAAGGGCGCAAGGGCAGCGGGTAGTGGAGCTGAACTCGCCAGAGAATGTGATGTCATTATCCTGTGCGTAACCGGTTCACCCCAGGTTGAGGATATCCTGACACGAGAAGACGGAGTGCTTTCCGGGATCAGGCCAAGGTCGATCATCATTGATTGTTCGACGGCCATTCCCTCGTCAACGATCAAGCTGGCCGCGAAGGTGCGTGCCGCCGGGGGACGCTTTATTGATGCCCCAATGACCCGCACGCCCAAGGAGGCCATGGAAGGTAGGTTGAATCTTATTGTTGGCGGCGAAGAATCCGATTTTTGCGAAGTGCTGCCGCTTCTTGAGAGTTTTGCCGAAAACATCAGCCATGTGGGCGAGGTTGGAAGTGGTCACACAATGAAACTGCTGCACAATTACGTTTCGCTGGGATTTACCGCTGTTCTGGCGGAAGCGGCAGCGAGTGCGGGGCGCAGTGGTATTGATCCTGGCCGGTTTGTGGAAGTGCTTGCAAAGGGCGGTGGCGGCGGCGTGGTTCTTGACCGCCTCAGCCCCTTTATCGTCGAAGGTGACCCTTCGGGGCTTAAGTTCTCCCTGTCAAATGCACACAAGGATATCAGCTATTACACGCAAATGGCGGCTGATCTGGGTGCGGAAAGTTCAACAGCACAGGGCGCACTCAAATTGTTGCAGCATCAAATGGAGAAGGGCAGGGGCGATATCCTGTTGCCCGAACTGGTGAAACTCTTGCAGGAATAAGCCGGTTCCATATTCTGACATTCATTCTTTCGGGCCTGCATTGTTTTTGACTTTCACCGCGCAATCTCATTTACAGGCGTGTACCCCCCCTCAACCGGAACGCTGACATTGGCTTCTGCAGAATTCGATCTTTTCATTATTGGCGGCGGCATCAACGGTTGCGGGATAGCGCGCGATGCCGTCGGGCGTGGGTATTCGGTCTGTCTTGCGGAGATGAACGATCTCGCCTCCGGCACATCCTCATGGTCTTCGAAACTGATCCATGGCGGCCTGCGTTATCTTGAATATTACGAATTTGGCCTGGTTCGAAAGGCGCTGGACGAACGAGAAATTCTTTGGTCGCTGGCACCCCACATTATTCATCCCCTGCGATTTGTTCTTCCCTATCACAAGGGATTGCGCCCGGCATGGATGCTCCGCCTAGGCTTGTTCCTCTATGATCATATTGGCGCGCGGAAGCTGCTTCCGCCCACAAAAACCCTTGATTTGTCCAGCGACGAGACTGGCAAGCCATTAAAGGGCAGTTATCGGAAAGGGTTCGAGTACTCCGATTGCCGGGTCGATGATGCCCGGCTTGTTATCCTCAATGCGCAGGATGCGGCGGCACGGGGTGCGGAAATTCATACCCGAACCAAGTGTGTATCGGTCCGTCACGAGGACGGAATCTGGTATGTGACCACCGAAGATACAAGAACTGGCGTTCGAACCCGAATGACAGCCAGAATGGTAATCAATGCCGCCGGTCCATGGGTGGATGATGTGCTGGGCCAATGTTTCATGCGCGAGAGCCCCCATAATGTCCGGCAGGTACAGGGCAGCCACATTGTGGTGCCGGGACTATATGAACATGACAGGGCCTATATTTTCCAGAACAAGGACGGCAGGATCGTTTTCGCTATTCCCTTTGAGCAGAAATATACTCTCATCGGTACGACGGATCGCGACTATGAGGGTGATCCAGGGGAAGTGGTGATTGCGTCGGAAGAGCGTCAATATCTCCTTGATCTTGCTGCTGAATATTTTGAACAGCCAGTCGGAATTGATGATATCGTCTGGGATTATTCGGGCGTCAGGCCGCTCTATGATGATGGCGCAAGTGAAGCGCAGGAAGCCACCCGCGATTACGTATTGCGCGATGATGAGGAGAGCGGTGAGCCGCCATTGATCAACATCTTCGGCGGCAAACTGACCACCTACCGCCGTCTTGCAGAAGCCGCCATGGAGATCATCGAAGACAGGCTTGGTCGTAGGGGGCGGCCGTGGACGCACAAGCCGAAATTGCCCGGTGGAGATTTTGCGACGACAGGTTTTGAAGAATTGGTGGTACGTCTTCAGGGTGAATATTACTGGCTCGACAAGGATGTTGTTCGTCGGCTGGTGCGCCAGTTTGGGACGCATACAAGGATGATACTTGCCGGGGCTAAATCCGTTGAAGATCTTGGCATGGATTTCGGCCATGGTCTTTACGAAGCCGAAGTGCGCTATCTTGCAGTCAATGAATGGGCGATAACAGCCGATGATGTCTTGTGGCGGCGCAGCAAGCTTGGAATTGTATTTTCAAGCTCAGAGGCTGGAAAACTGAATGACTGGATGGCGAGCGAGTTGTAGGTTCCCTAAACGGTTTTCGGGAGGCAGAAATGGCGAAAAGTGATTATCCGGCGAAATACGCAGATTTGATTGATGATGAAATCTGGACATTTATCGAGCGCTCTGACAGTTTTTATCCGCCGGATACGGCCGACTATCCGATTGAAAAACAGCGGGAGATTTACAATCAACTCTGCGCCAGTTTTCATGCCGGATATCCTGAAGGGGTTGAGGCGGTCGACAGCGGTATTCAAACATCAGACCACGTTATTCCGACGCGATCCTACACCCTCAATGGCAGCGCGAGCGATGTTAGCGTCGTCTATTATCATGGCGGGGGTTTCGTCGTCGGCGGGCTGGAAAGTCATGACGATGTTTGTGCGGAAATTTGCAGGCGGACCGGTTTCAACGTCGTTTCCATTGACTATCGAATGTCTCCAGAATTCAATTATCCAAACGATTTCAAGGATGCATTGGCGGGCTTTCTGCGTGTTGCAGCTGAAAACAAGGGTCCGGTTGTCGTTTGCGGGGACAGCGCGGGCGGTAATCTTGCAGCGGCGGTCAGTCATGCCACGCGCAATGGTGATTTGCGCCCTGTCGGTCAGGTGCTGATTTATCCCGGGCTTGGCAGTCGGCTGGATCAGGGAACTTTCATTACCCATGCCGGCGCACCCATGCTGACGACAAGAGACACTACTTTCTACAAAGCGGCCAGGACTGGCGGTAATGACGCGTTTTTTGATGAGCCGAACTGTGCGCCACTAAATGACACGGATTTTTCAGAACTGCCGCCAACGGTATTGATTTCTGCTGAGTGTGATCCGCTTTCAGGAGATAGCGGCGATTACCACCGGGCCATCCGGGCTGCAGGTGGAAAAAGCCACTGGGTGGATGAAAAGGGGTTGGTGCATGGTTACCTGCGCGCGCGACATATGTCTTCGAGGGCGCGCAACAGTTTCGGCCGAATCGTCGAAGCGATCAGCGTCCTTGGCAAAGGCGAATGGCCCTACTGATCGTCAAACCAGATTACGCCTGATCTTGTCCTTGAAGGTTTTTTCAAAGATCAGTTTGTCATTTTCCCAGCATTTCAGGGTTGCCGTGGGATAGAAATATTCCTTGTCGGCGGTGAATTCGGCAAGGGTATGGGTGCGGTACATCTGACCTTCGCGCCCGCCGGTTTTTTCCCATTCATGAATGGCCTTTGCGGACAGCGGATCGTCAGGTTTTATCGAGTAGCGTTCCTTGAACCAGCCGCCCGATATCAGTCCGTGGTGCCCGTCGCGGTTTTCGCCGAAATCACAGTCGATTAGCGTGATGGTTTCATTTGTTGATTCATCGAATACGGTCTCGCGTTTGTAATGCGTGCCGCGCAGTTCTTCGGCCTGCCAGGCGGGTGCGCCTATGGGCTCTTGGAATTTCCATTCATCCTTGTCCGGGCCTTTCGCCTTCCGGCGGACAGGCAGTTCAATCGAACCGGCCTTGACGGTCAGCGTCATGGTTTCGGCAGATGGCCAGATGAAGGGGAACCAAGCAGTGGAAATGGCGATCCGGATGCGGTGTCCCCTAGGGATGCGATAGGCTATCTGGTCCAGCGGGAAACTGGTTTCAAAGGCAAGACCGGGCGTCAATTCCTTTGGGAATTCGTGGCTGTTGCGGTGCGCAAGATTGAGCACGCCATAGGTGATCATAGCCGATGTCCCGTCCGGACGAAGGTCCGTCAGGCGAACAGCGATCTGCCCTGTCGGCGTGTCGCATGAGGCTGTCAGATGAAAGACCGGTGCGCCGACAATATCCGTATCGGCCTCCATGGGAGCACTGTCAAAACAAAGCGATTTTTCGTCGTCTCCAGACTGGTTGCCGGGCAGTTCTTCGCCAAAGGCAAAGGGGAAAAACTCGGGACTTTCCACGCCACAATCCTGGGCGGAGGAAATCGTGTTTTCAAAAGAATGGGCTTCGTTCGAAAGGGCATTGTACTTTGAAAGGTTGAGAATGGTGGGGGTAATGTCAGGAGAAGGCCATTCTTTTTCAGCAATCCATCTGCCCGGGCGTTCTTCAAACCAACGTTCCGGTTTCAGGGAATCCATTAGCCAGGCGCGATAGGCGGGATCTTCCTCAACGCCGGTTTCCTCTTCCTTCAGCCACTTGTCCCACCAGCGTTTGGCTTCCTGCAGAAAACCGATCGTCGGCCTGGGTCCGGCATAGTGCGGGTATTTGTGGTTCCATGGCCCGACGATGCCTTTTACAGGCGCTTCCAGGTTTGAAACCAGGTGGGAGATCGTATTGCGATAACCGTCATGCCAGCCGCCAATGGAGAGAACCGCGGCCTTGATGGCGCTGTAGTCCTCGCAAACCGAACCATGTTTCCAGTAATCATCTCGGTGCTGGTGTCGGAGCCAAGTCGAAATCAGGAACGGCATGCTGTTGAGGCGCTCAAGCCACATTTCGTGCCATTTGTTGCCGACGAGCTGCGGGTCCGGAGGGCGGGAAGAATAAGCCAGCATGTTGGTGGACCAGCCCATGTTCTCAATCAAGAGGCATCCGCCCTTGTAGTGAATATCATCGGCGTACCTGTCCACGGTAGAACAGATTGTGATAACCGCCTTGAGGGCGGCCGGACGAAGGGCCGCGACCTGCAGACCGTTGAAGCCACCCCAGGAAATACCCATCATTCCGACCTTGCCATTGGACCATTTTTGCACTGCGGCCCAGGCAATCACATCACAAGCGTCCTGCAATTCCTGCTCGGTATACTCATCTTCCATCAGGCCTTCACTGTCGCCATTGCCGCGCATGTCAACGCGGATACAGCAATAGCCATGACCAGCCATCCAGGGATGGGTATATTCGTCACGCACGATTGTTCCGTCGCGCTTGCGGTATGGCAGGTGTTCCAGAATTACCGGAACCGGATCATCAATCGCGTCCTCTGGCATCCAGACGCGGGCGGAAAGCCGCGTGCCATCGGGCATTATGATCCCCATATCGGGATACTCGACCACTTTGCGGGGGAAGTTGCTGACATGTTTCATTTGCGGGCGCCCAAGTGAAAATGATGATGCGAGAGTGCAGTTTCACCCCTTGATTGTCCAGAGCGTTTCGGCCCAGATAGGGACTTGTTTAAAACCGGGAGGGGATCATGAAATCAAAGCTTCTGCTGATCATTCTGGATGGCGTGCCATGGCGCAACTGGGTGCGCCTTTTCGGCAATCTTGAGGGATGGGTGCAATCCGGCCACGCGCAACGTTTCAGAATGGAAGCTTGCCTGCCTTCGATGTCCGGTCCTTGTTATGCCTCGATCCATACCGGGGTGACGCCGCAGGAGCACGGTATTCTGCTCAATGAAAAACGGTTTCGTATCGACCTTCCCGATATCTTTTCCGAAATCGCAAAGGCCGGTGGCAAATCGGGCGCGGTAACCCATTCCTACTGGTCTGAATTTTTCAACCGCTATCCCTTCGATCCGGTGATGGATCTCGAATATGACGAGCCGGCGGGACCAATCCATCATGGCCGGTTCCATACCATGAGCGGATACAATAACGATAACCAGATGACCCCCAGCGATGTTGATCTTTTCGGGACGCTGACCATGCTCGCCGCCCGCCACGGTATCGATTACGGCATCCTGCACACCTGCACCCTCGATTCGATGGGGCACAGGTTTGGCCATGACAATGTGACCATGGACCATGCCTGCGCAGCGGCTGATGCCATGTTGGCAGCCTTTCTGCCGCAATGGCTGGAAATGGGTTATGAAGTGATTGTGACAGCCGATCATGGTCAGACCGACCGGGGACATCATGGCGGCCATGAAGCGTTGCAACAGGAGTTTGCCCTTTATTATTTCGGAGAGGGCACTGCCGCCCGTGAAGGAGAGCATCTGCTGCATCAAACACAATTGGCACCTACCATCCTCACCCGTCTTGGCGTTGGCGTCCCGGGGTCCATGAATGCCGAACCGTTTCTTGTCTAACGGTTTCAATAATCGCCATGCTTGGCTGTTGAAGCCGCGTTAAAACAATAGCTGACGCACATACCCGGAAAAAAACATGATCTCCCTGAGTGATATTCTTGCTGCCCGAAAGACCATCGGCACAACTGTTGTAAAGACGCCGCTGGTACCGTCTCCCTTCATGTCGGAAAAATCAGGCCGCGAATTTTTACTGAAACTGGAAATGACGCAACCAATTGGCGCGTTCAAACTTCGTGGTGCCGCCAATGCTGTTTTCAACCTGCCGGAGGGTGTGAAGGGGGTTACCTGTTGTTCGACCGGCAATCATGGCCGAGGGGTTGCATTTGCGGCCCGGAAAAGGGGAATTCGGGCAGTTGTGTGCATGTCCTCACTGGTTCCTAAGACAAAGGTGGACGGAATCAGGGCGCTGGGTGCGGAGGTGCGGATAACCGGAACAAGTCAGGATGATGCACAGGCGGAAGCCGAGCGATTATGCATGGAAGAAGGGTTTACCGACGTCAATCCTTTTGATGACCCGTTTGTCGTTGCCGGCCAAGGTACAATCGGTCTGGAGATACTGGAGGAAAGACCTGACATCACGACATTGCTGGTTCCGTTGTCCGGCGGCGGATTGGCAGGCGGTGTGGCACTTGCAGCCAAATCAATCAATCCGAATATCCAGGTGGTTGGTGTTTCCATGGACCGGGGTGCGGCCATGCATGCCTCAATCAGTGCGGGCAGGCCGGTAGAAGTGGAAGAGGTTGCCAGCCTTGCCGATTTCCTTGGAGGCGGCATCGGCCTTGACAACAAGCTTTCGTTTGCGCTTTGCCGCGATTATCTGGACGATATTATCCTTGTCAGTGAAGAAGAAATCTATCACGCGATGCAGGTGCTCTTTTACGAGGACCGTCTGATTGCGGAAGGCGCATGTGTGGTAGGGATGGCGGCAATGCTGGCAGGGAAGATGGCAAGCCGACAACATTCCGGTGAGGGGCCTGTGGCGACGATCCTTACAGGACGCAATCTGGACATGAACATATTCCGAGCCATCTTGAACGGGGAGGATGTTGAACTGGGATCGCTGCTTATAAGAGGGAAAAAATATGGCACATGAAATTTCCATCCTGACGGAAAGCGAGTTGCGGGAAGCGGTGAGACTCGATCTGGATGTGATTGACGGCGTTGAGAAGGCATTTGCAGCTCTTGCCGGCGGAACGGTGATCATGCCACCGATCCTCTCCATGGATATTCCCCAAGCCAATGGCGAAGTCGACGTGAAGACTGCCTATATCCCGGGGTTTGACGGTTTTGCGATCAAGGTAAGTCCCGGATTTTTTGACAATCCGAAACTGGGTATTCCCAGCCTGAACGGACTGATGATCCTGTTCTCGGCAAAGACAGGGCTGGTTGATGCGCTATTTCTCGACAACGGCTATCTGACGGATATACGGACAGCCGCGGCCGGAGCGGTTGCCGCGCGTCATCTTGCGCCTGTTGGTGCTGATACGCTTGGGATTATCGGTACCGGCGTCCAGGCCCGCCTGCAGGCAGAGGCGTTGCATATTGTCAGGCCGCTGAAACGTATCAGAGTCTGGGGCAGGGATGCTGACAAGGCCCAGATATGCGCGAAGGATATCGAGGCGGTTCTGGGCGTGCCATGTGAAGTATGTCCAAATCCGGGTGAACTGGTTCAATCAAGCCGGATGGTTGTTACGACGACTCCATCACGTGAGCCGGTTCTCCTGGCAGACTGGCTTCACCGTGGACTGCACATCACGGCCATGGGGTCCGATCAGGAAGGTAAGAACGAGATTGATGCCGAGGCGCTGATCAGCGCTTCGACCTATGTTTGCGACCGGGTTTCGCAATGCGAAAAAGTGGGCGAATTGCGTAGCGCCCTTCAAGCAGGCATCTGGAAGGGCGACATGCCTTGTGAACTTGGCGAGGTTGTTATCGGCAAGGCCGTTGGACGTCGCTCTAATGATGATATCACAATTTGCGACCTCACCGGTACAGGAGCACAGGATACCGCCATTGCCACACTGGCGCTTGCAAAAGTGCGGGAAGCCCGGGTTGGAACCACCATGAACACCTGAATAATTACAGGGTTCACCCGGGTTATTTGGCCCGAACCGCTCTAGCCGGTTCGGCCCTTTCTTTCGGGTATCAAGCCGCGCGGCGAGAAGCGAAGCACCAGTAGCAGGATAAGCCCCATCACCATCAGGCGCATGTGTGCGGCACTGTCGAGAAGGTGCAGGCGAAGCGCATTATCTTCCGCCATTCCTGCAGTCAGGACATCCATCAGCCAGATGCCGAGCGGTTCGGCCTGAACCCAGAAGAACCAGATCACGAACCCGCCGAGGATGGCGCCGAAATTGTTGCCGGAACCACCTACGATCACCATTACCCAGATCAGGAAGGTAAAGCGCAGCGGCTGGTAGGAGGAGGGTGTGAGTTGGCCGTCAATCGTTGTCAGCATGGCACCGGCAATGCCGATGACCGCTGATCCAAGAATAAAGACCTGAAGGTGCCGCCGCTTTACATCCTTGCCCATGGCATTTGCGGAAACCTCGTTGTCGCGAATGGCGCGCATCATCCTGCCCCATGGAGAGCGCAGGGCGCGTTCGGAAAACCAAAGGATGATTAGCAGCACGATCGTAAAGAGGATTGCGTAGCACAGTTTGACAAAGACGGATGAAAACTCAACCGGATTTGCGCCGATGGTATTGGCAAGGTTGAGGAACCACTCCGCCTGCTGTAAATCCACTTCAAATGGAACCGGGCGGGGAAGACCGATCACGTTCTTGACGCCTCTTGAAAGCCAGTCCTCGTTCTTGATCATTGCAACGATGATTTCGGAGATGCCAAGCGTTGCGATGGCGAGATAGTCGGCGCGAAGGCCGAGTGAAATCTTGCCGACGACCCAGGCGATGCCTGCCGCAACCAGCCCGCCGATCAGCCATGAGATGATGATCGGCAATCCCATGCCGCCGAGAAATCCGGTAGATGCGGCGTTGGTTTTTTCGATGGCTTCGACTGCAGGATCATAAACCATGCGGACAATGATGTATCCGATGATGAAGATGGCTGCCATGATGACCCGCCGTGAGGTTCCGGCCGGCACCAGCTTGTAGGCTGCGATTGCCGCTGCCACCACAATGGCTGTCAAAAGGCCGCTGGTCAGAATTCCTGCGCCGCCCGCGGCCCATGCTTCAGCGACGGGGGGGTAGGAAACCAATACGGCGCTCAGGCCTCCGACAGCGGCAAATCCCATGACCCCGACATTGAACAGACCGGCATAACCCCACTGGATATTCACGCCGAGCGACATGATAGCCGAGATCAGGCAAAGGTTGAGAATGGCCAGTGACAGTGACCAGCTTTGCATGAAGCCGACTGCAATGAGCAGCAGCGCCATGACGGCAAAAAGAATTGGGGTGCGGTTTGCTTCGGTCATATCGTTTTCCCGCTAAATAGGCCGGTCGGCTTGACCAGCAGGACCACCACCAGAATCACAAAGGATACGGCGAACTTGTAATCGGTCGACAGGAGTTGGGCGAGGCCGTCAGGTGCCAGCGAACTCGGGCAGGGTGTAGGTCAGGAATTTCTTGTAGGCGAAGGTGACGGCAATTTCGGAAAAGGCAATCACGAAGCCACCCGCTATCGCGCCAACCGGCTAGCCGACGCCGCCGACAATGGCCGCGGCAAAGATCGGCAAAAGCAATTGCAAGATAGGTAAATGGCTTGAAGCTCTTGTCGAGACCGTAAAGTGTTCCGGCGATGGTGGCGAGCGCTGCGGCGATGATCCAGGCGATCCGAACCACATGGTCCGGGTCGATGCCGGACAAACAGCGCCAGGTCCTCATTGTCTGAATAGGCCCGCATGGATTTGCCGGTGCGGGTGCGGTTGAGGAACCAGAACAGGGCGGCCACCACGACAAGCGCCGTGACAATGGTGATCAGCGTCGTTGTGCGCATGGCCATGGCTTCTGAAAGACCGGACCATTCGCGAAACTGGCGAGCAGTGAATACAAACCTTTCACCATCCGCGAATATGCTGGTCCCTTGGTCCGATGATGAAGCGGATGATGCCGTTCATCAGGAACATTACGCCAACCGAGGCAATCATGAAAATGACCGGTACGGCCTTTTGCTGGCGGTAATACTGGTAAACCAGCTTGTCAGTTGTCAGCACGAAAAGCGCGGTGATGATGATGCCGAAGGGCAGTGCGAGTAGCGCGGTTGGCAATGGCCCAAGGGAAATACCCCAGCTTTGGAACAGCCAGGTAAACAGAATGCAGAACATCGCGCCGAATGCCATGGTCTCGCCATGGGCAAAGTTGGAAAACCGCAGCACGCCGTAAATCAGCGTGACGCCGAGCGCGCCAAGCGCCAGCTGGCTGCCATAGGCAAGGCCGGGTATGACCAGGAAATTGAGAAGCACCACAAGGGCGTTAATATAGCTTTCCATGAGCTCAGCCCTTTTTCTTATCCGCCAAGGAATGATTTGCGGACTTCAGGATTTTCCATCAGTGCCTTGCCCGGTATCCGTATAACGGTTTTCGCCCTGAACGAGCACATAGCCCTTGTCGGCAATGTTAAGAGCCTGTTTGGCGTTTTGTTCGACCATCAGGATGGCGATGCCGGTGCGGGCGACCTCGATGATCCGGTCGAACAATTCGTCCATGACAATCGGCGAAACGCCTGCGGTGGGTTCATCCAGCATCAACACCTTTGGCTGGGTCATGAGCGCGCGTCCGACCGCAACCTGCTGGCGCTGGCCACCGGAGAGTTCTCCTGCAGCCTGATTGCGCTTTTCCTTCAGAATGGGGAAACAGCTCATAAACCTGTTCCATGGTCGCGGAGATGTCGTCCTCGCGGATGAAGGCACCCATTTCGAGATTTTCCTCGACGCTCATGGAGGTGAAAACGTTGTTGGTCTGGGGCACGAATCCCATACCCTTGTGGACCCGGGCCTGGGGGGTGAGGTCGGTAATATCCTCGCCATCCATCAACACTTTGCCCTTGCGCAGGTTCAGCATGCCGAAGATGGCTTTCATGGCAGTCGATTTGCCGGCGCCGTTCGGCCCGACGATGACAGCGATCTCGCCCTTTTCAACGCCGATGGTGCAATCGTTGAAGAATGTCTGCGCCGGCCATATCCGCCGGTCATGTTCTCGCCGATGAGAAAACTCATTTCGATTTTCCTTTCGCTTTCGCTTTGCGGCGCGGTGGCAGATTGGCCTGGCAGCGGGCGGCCTTTGCGCCGGTGTCTTGTTTTTCAGGCCGGTTCCGAGATAGGCCTCGATCACTTCCTCGTTGTTCATGATTTCATCTGCCGTACCTTCGGCCAGCTTCCTGGCCTTCGGCCATGACAATCACCGGATCGCAAAGATCGGAAATGAAATCCATGTCATGTTCGATCATGCAGAATGTATAACCGCGCTCCTTGTTGAGGCGCCTGATTGCGCCGCCGATGGTTTTGAGCAGGGTACGGTTTACACCTGCGCCGACTTCATCGAGAAACACGATCTTGGCATCGACCATCATGGTGCGGCCAAGTTCCAGCAGTTTTTTCTGTCCGCCGGAAAGATTGCCTGCAAGTTCATCGGCAACCTGGGAGATTTCCAGAAACTCGATGACATCGCTCGGCGCGAGCGCGAATTGCCTCTTCCTCCGCGCGCACCTTTGAAGGCGTGAACCAGGCATCCATCAGGCTTTCGCCGGCCTGGTGTGGCGGAACCATCATCAGGTTTTCGCGCACTGTGAGCGTTGAAAATTCATGGGCGATCTGGAAGGTGCGCAGCAGTCCCTTGTGGAACAATTCGTGGGGCGTCAGACCGGTAATGTCCTCACCGTCCAGAAAAACCTTGCCGGAGGTCGGTTTGTAGTCACCGGCAATCACATTGAACAAGGTGGTCTTGCCAGCGCCATTGGGGCCAATCAGGCCGGTAATGGATCCGGTGGCAATTTCCAGCGACACGCCGTCAACTGCGTGGATGCCGCCGAAATACTTGCTCAGGTTTTCGACCCTGATCATGCTGTCCCCCAAATAATATGCCCCGTGTGAGGCGCAGGCACTTGCCGCAATGCCGATCAGTGCGGTGGATGCGATTGAGCCGTAATGTTTGCAAAATGGCCCGGATGGTTTCCATCCGGGCCAAATGTTTGGTCAGTCTGCAAGGCTTAGCGGTATTTAACCGCTACGATCTTGCCGTCCTTGACTTCGATCTCGCGGTAGTTACCGGCAGATTCGCCGGGGCCGATCAGTTCAACAGCAGAGGCACCAACATAATCGATATCAGTGCCGGCCTTGATCAGTTCGAGAGCCTTGACCAGTTCGCCCGGGAAGATTTTTTCGCCCGGTGCGTTGGCAACTTCCATGACTTTCGCCTTGAAGTCTGCGCTGTTCTGACAGAACCAGCAGCCTGCCATGGCAAGCATGATCAGCGCAGCAGCGTCATAGCTTTCAGCAGCGAAGGCGCTTGTGCCGTCAAACCCGGCGGCCTTGGCCATGTCCTGGAAGCTGGCGGCTCCTGGGCTGTCTGTGCCCGGATTTGCGCCATATGAACCGTTGAGGCCCGCACCAATTGCTGCAGGCAGAGAGTCACCGACCATGCCGTCCGGCAGGTACGAAGGTGTCGAAATGCACCTGAGTCCAGAGCACGCCTGAATCACACCCTTGCCGCCCTGGTCGAGGTAACCGGCAACAATAAGAACTTCACCGCCGGCTTGGGCCAAGTGCGCCGACTTCAGCAGAATAGTCGCCTTTGCCGTCTTCATGGGCAGCAGAGATGGTTACATTGCCGCCGGCAGCTTCAAAGTTGGCCTGAATGGATTCGGCAAGACCCTTGCCGTAGTCGTTGTTGGTGTAGGTGATTGCGATGGTTTTAACGCCCTTGTCGCTCAGAATGCTCGGTGACGATCTGGCCCTGACGGGCATCAGATGGCGCTGTGCGGAAGAAACAGGCCATCATCTTCTGCGGTTGAAAGGGCAGGTGATGTTGCCGATGGTGAAATCATCACAACGCCGTTCGGACGGGCAACGTTTTGCAGGATAGCACCGGTAACACCCGAGCAGTCAGCGCCCATGATTGCCTTAACGCCATCTGAAGTGATGATACGTTCTGCAGCGGCGGTTGCAGCGGCGGCATCGACGCAGGTTGAATCCGCGCGGACAGATTCCACTTTAACGCCGTCAAGCAGCTTTCCGGAGTCTGAAACTTCCTTCATGGCCATTTCGGCCGCATCGCCCATCGCAGGAGTGATGGATTCGATTGGTCCGGTGAAGCCGAGCACCACACCGATTTTTACGGGTGAGTGACCAGCAGCGAACGCAGAACCGGTAAGCATTGTAGTGGCTGCAAGAGCCAGAAGCAGTTTTTTCATTTAAGACCTCCCTAAGGTGCTAATCTCTGCTTTTCAGGACGCAGGTGTATCCTGCTTGCCTGTACGGTATTTCCGTGAAGTATCCTTATAATTCCTGTGCACGCCGGTCAACGTTGCATTAACGTTTAGGTAAACATTTGGAACGTTTAGGTAAACATTTGGCGGGGCAAATCACGTTTCCGGAAAAGTCGCCCACTGAATGCAAACCTAATTTCGCCTACAATTACATGAAGCTTCCTTAGCAACGGTTCAAAATTGCCTACTCCATCTGCCTATGCTGTGACTCTCATTCTTGCTGCTGCTGTGCTGCATGCTCTGTGGAATGCCATTGTGAAAGGCTCGATGGACAGGGGCGTCTCTATTGGACTTGTTGCCACTGGCAGTTCACTGTTTGGCTGGATGCTGGTGCCGTTTGTGGATACGCCGCATCCCGACAGTTGGCTGTTTATCGCTCTGACAGTCGCCATTCATTTATTCTATTTCATGTTTTTGATTCTGGCTTATCGTCTGGGAGATTTTTCGCAGATGTATCCCATCGCTAGGGGCATCTCTCCCGTTTTGGTGACGCTCGGCGCGATGGTTCTGGTTGGGGATCATCTAACGATGACGGGATGGGCAGGATTGCTGGTGATTTCCGGCGCTATTGCTGTGGTGGTCATCGCCAGAGGAGGGGTGCCAAACGATCCAGTCGCGATCATGGCGGCCATTATGACCGGGCTGTGTATTGCCGCTTACACAATTGTCGACGGCATGGGAGTTCGCCTATCGGGAGCGCCAACTGGCTATATCGCCTGGGCTTTTGGTTCGAAGATCATCCTCGGTATCGGGTTCCTGATTTGGCGAAGGGGCGCGATTTTCAATATATCGGCGGGGACATTTGCGGCAGGAATCGCTGGTGGGCTGATATCGGGACTTGCCTATGCAATGGCGGTATATGCGATGAGCCTGACCACCCTTGCAAGCGTTTCTGCAATTCGCGAATCCTCGGTGATAATTGCTGCACTTATCGGCGTATTGTGGTTTGGCGAAAGGCCATGGCTGCCGCGCGTTGTCGCTGCAGTCTTTGTGGTCGGAGGGGTCATCCTCATTACTGCCGGTTAATCCACTGCGGTCCGGTTACTGCCCTGCTACGCATCCCCTTTCGGCAATCTCCATTCAAAAAAAGGCCAGCGGGAGGAAGCCCGATATGACCAACTGATTGGAAAATTCCTGCTTGCATTCCCGACCTGTTTTGTTCAGTTCTTCGACCTGAACGTTCAAGACGCAGGAAAAGGGGAATGAAGTGTCCGAAAACAAGATCTGCAAAATTGCAGTATTCGATGGGGATGGCATCGGTCCCGAGATCATGGCTCCAACCCTTATCGTGCTGGATGCAGTTCTTGCAAAGACCGGTGCTGGGCGGTTTGAATATGAGAGCCTGCCGGCAGGCGCAGCCCACTATGCGCGTACAGGCGAGGACCTGCCAGAGGCATCCATTGAGGCGGCCCGAAAAGCCGATGCCATATTACTGTCTGCAATGGGGTTGCCGGATGTCCGCAAGCCTGACGGTACCGAACTCACCCCGCAAATCTCTATCCGGATCAAGCTCGGACTTTATGCAGGCGTCCGCCCAGTAAAAATCACCAAGGGCCAGCCGACGCCTCTCAAGGACGAGCGCGCCCAGAATGTCGATTTTGTTCTGGTGCGCGAATCCACCGAGGGATTGTTTGCCCATATGAATGAGGGGCAGGTGGTGGACAACGAATACGCCACCGAGATGATGCGGATCACCCGAGCCACAAGCGAAAAACTCTTCGATTTTTCATTTCGCCTTGCACAGCAGCGTGCCGCCCGCCTAGGCCGAAAGGGGAGGGTAACCTGCGTGGACAAGGCGAATGTTTTCCGCTCATTCTGGTTTTTTAGATCAATTTTCGAGGAACGGTCAAAACGGTTTCCAGATGTGGATGCTGATGCTGCCTATGTGGATGCCTTTGCAATGTGGATGGTTCAACGGCCCTGGGATTTTGATGTGGTTGTGACTGAAAACATGTTTGGTGACATTCTTTCTGATTTGGGGGCAGGGATTATCGGCTCGCTGGGTCTTGCTCCATCGGCCGATATTGGAGATGAAAACGCTGTCTTTCAGCCCTGCCATGGAACCGCGCCCGATATTGCCGGCAAAGGTCTTGCCAATCCGATCGCGATGTTTCTGTCAGGGGCCATGATGCTCGACTGGCTTGCAATCGAGAGAAATGCTCCCAAACTGGCCGAAGCTGCCGACCTGCTTAATGCGGCGGTTGGCAGGGTGATATCGACCGGGGTCGGCCTGACGAAGGATTTGGGGGGCACGGAGGGCACGCAAGGTTGCACCGATGCGGTTCTCAGGAACATCTCGGAAACTGCCTGATGGGCGGCGGGCAGAACTCGCTCACAAGCAAGCCCGGAAAAGCGTTGCGGGTTGGCATGGTGGGTCTGGGCTATTTCGGCCAGATACAGTTCAGGGCCTGGCAACGTCTTGCGGGCGTATCACTTGTGGCGCTGGCCGACCCTTCACCGGAGGCTCATCAAAAACTCGCAGGTGAGACCGAAATATCGGTTTTCGCGGATTTGACCAGCCTGCTGCGTGATGCCGAAATTGATGTTCTGGACATTGCCACCCCGCCGAGTACCCATGGCAAGCTTATCCGCGAAGCATTGCGAAAGGTTGATACCATCATCTGCCAGAAGCCTTTCTGCAATTCGCTTGAAGAAGCGGAGGAAATGGTGGAACTGGCTGAAGCGACGCAGACCCGACTGATAATTCATGAAAACTTCCGGTTCATGCCATGGTACAGGGTTATCCGCGACCTGATCGGCAGCGGCGCGGTCGGCGAAGTGCGGCAGGCGCATTTCCGCATGCGTCCGGGAGATGGTGGCGGGCCGCAGGCCTATCTCGCCCGCCAGCCCTATTTTCGGGAAATGGAGCGCTTTCTGGTTCATGAGACCGGCATTCACTGGATAGACGTGTTCCGATTTCTGTTTGGTGAGCCGCAGAGCGTTTATGCTGATCTGTGGAAGGCCAATCCGGTTATCAGGGGCGAGGATGCGGGGCTGTTGCTGTTTGATTTTGAAAACGGGTTGCGTGCTGTGCTTGATGCCAACCGTACGCTTGATCATGCCGCTGACAATTCCAGACTGACAATGGGTGAATTTCTTGTCGAGGGCAGGGAGGGCACGATTTCCCTCAACGGTTTTGGCGAAATACGCCTGCGCAGGAGTGGGGCGATTGATTGGGAGATGATACCCTATGTCTTTGACGATACGGACTTTGGCGGAGATTGTGTCTATCATTTTCAAAAGCATGTTGTGGATTGTCTACTTGGCGCCGGGCAAGTGGAGACAGAAGCCAGATTCTGGCTTGCGAACATGCGCATAGAAGAGGCAAGCTATCAGTCCGCACAGAAGGGCGCACGCGTCAAACTGGCGTAGAACCCAAAGTTGGAGTTGTCCATGTTTGCAGTATTTGTAACCTTTCACGTCAAACCCGGCCATGAGAAGGCCTTCCTTGAACGAATGCGTCGGCAGGCAGCAGATTCCCTGGCGTTCGAGGAAGCCTGCCGTACATTTGAAGTGTGGGTGAAGGATGATAACGCCAACACGGTTCAGCTTTACGAACTCTATGATGATGCCGGGGCGTTTGACGCGCACCTACAGTCTTCGCATTTCATTGCTTTTGCCGCAGAAGTTGAGGCAATGATCGAAGACCGTGTGCTGTTGACTTTTGACCGAAAAGTGTGAGTTCGCTGATTGGCGGGCTTTTCCCTTCACAAGGCGAGTTGGTCTTCAAACAGGCAGGAATACAGGAATTGAACCATGCATGATCTGATTACCCGCGAGCATATTGATGCCTATCAGCGAGACGGAGTGGTTTTCATAAAGAGCTTGTTTGCCAATTATGTTGATCTCATCCGTGAGGGAATTGAGGTCAATATGCGCGAACCCGGCGAGTTTGCCGCCGAAAACCTCAAACCCGGCGAAGGCGGCCGGTTTTTTGATGATTACTGCAACTGGCAGCGTATTGAGCAGTTCAGCAAGGTCATTCGCGAGTCTGCCGCGGCTGAAGTTGCTGCGGATCTCATGGGATCAGACGCGGTGCAGGTGTTTCATGATCATGTCCTGGTGAAGGAACCTGGAACATCCAAGCCCACACCATGGCACTCAGATGGCCCTTACTATTTCGTTGGGGGGATGCAGAATGTTTCGTTCTGGTCACCTGTCGATCCGGTGGACGAGGCGTCGTTGCGCTGTGTGGCGGGATCGCATAAATGGCCAAAGCCGGTGCTACCGACCCGCTGGCTCAGTGAAGAGGATTTTTATCCAGACAAAGATGCCTATATGCCGGTTCCCGATCCGGATGCGGAAGGGATGAAAGTGCTTGAATGGCCAATGGAGCCTGGGGATGCGGTGGCCTTCAACTACAATGTATTGCACGGTGCCCGCGGCAATGAGACAACCAGCCGAAGGCGGGCATTTTCGTTGCGTCTGGTTGGTGATGACGCGCATTATGTCGAGCGTCCGGGCCGCACCTCTCCGCCTTTTACGGGACATGGCATGGTACCGGGTCAAAAACTGCGTGAAGACTGGTTTCCGGTGATATGGCAGCGGAATGAACGAACTGTCTGATGTGCGCCCGGGTCTTCGCAAGCAGAGAAGAAAAATATCACCATATTATGCTTATTAATCTGTGTATTAGCTTGTTTTTATCTTGGACACTAACCTTGTCCTGAGTTACCTGTCAGAGCATGTGCTCGGCATGCCGCGCTCTTATTGAGGTCATTCATGCTGCCGCTGAAGGGATTGTTTGTAGTTGCGCTTGAACAGGCTGTGGCAGCGCCGACCTGTACAGTTCGCCTTGCCGATGCAGGTGCACGGGTTGTCAAGATCGAGCAGGCCAATGGCGAGACTGCGCGCCATTACGACAAGTGCGTGCATGGCACCAGCGCCTATTTTGCCTGGATCAATCGGGGCAAGGAGAGCGCTGTTCTCAATATCAAGCAGGCGGAAGACCTTGACCTGCTCAGGCGCATGATCGCCAGGGCGGATGTGTTTATCCAGAATTTTGCGCCCGGTGCGATGGCGAGGCTCGGTATTGATGCGCCAAGGCTCATGGAGGAGCACGACAGGCTGATCTGTGTGGATATTTCAGGATACCCGCAATCGAGTGAAGCGCGCAACATGCGGGCCTATGACATGCTCATTCAGGCGGAAAGTGGCGTGTGTTCGGTAACTGGTGTCGAGCAGGAGGCGGTCAAGGTCGGGGTATCCATTGCCGATGTCATGACAGGAATGAATGCCCATGCAGCCGTTCTCGAAGCGCTGGTGGAACGCTCGATCACGGGGCGCGGAAAACACATTGAAATGTCGCTGTTCGGCACCATGGCCGATATGATGAGTGTTCCATTGATGCATCATGAATATGGCGGCAAGGCCACACCGCGCACGGGCCTCTCACATGCTGCAATCTATCCTTACAACAGCGTTTCCTGCCGGGATGGTGAAGTGGTCGTGGTGGTTCAGAACCCGTCTGAATGGAGCCGGTTTTGTGAGATGCTGGGAAAGCCGGAACTCACCGAGGATCTGCGTTTTATAGATAACCCTTCCCGTGTTGAAAACCGTCAGGCGCTTGGTGCTATTATGGCTGAAGTATTCGGCGCGCTGACAAGACAGGAAGCCATTTCGCGGTTGGAAGCGCATCGTTTGGCCTGGTCTAATGTATCTACCGTGGCAGACCTTTCGGTCCATGTGGCGCTTGAGCGACTTGCATGCGAATTACCCAATGGTGAGACATTTCAAGGTGTTGCGCCTCCCCTGAGGAAGGTAGTCAAGGACAATCGGATTCCGTCACTCGGTGCGCATACGCAGGCTATCCGCAAGGAATTTTCCGGTACAAATGAAAGTTTGTTTGATGGGTGAAATCGATATCGATCATCTGCGCCAATGGGTCGGGAAAAGGGAAAAGAGAAATGACACGATCACGAATGGGTTGATTGAGCGCTATCGTGCAACGTTGTCTGATCTTGTCAAAACGCCGGAAAATGCTGTGCCTCTGGCACTGCACTGGTGTCTGGCACCTTCAGCAGTAGCTGAATCCGAGACCGGCCAGGATGGTCATCCAGCCAGAGGTGGTTTTCTTCCGCCGGTTGAAAATGCACGCCGCATGTGGGGCGGCGGAGAGCTCAGGTTTGTAAGGCCTTTCAACGCTGGTGATGACGTAGAGCGGATTTCGAGAATTGCGGAAGTGGATTTCAAGAGGGGCAAAAGCGGTGGCCTTGTGATTGTCGGTGTTGATCACGAGTACAAGACGGCTGCCGGTATTTGCCTGAATGAGCGGCAGAATATCATTTACCGTTTGTCTGCCGATACTGAGGTAGTGCAGAGCGTCTCTGACAGGGGCGAATCTGCTCAGGATGCTGACAAGGAAATTGAAACCGGTGAACATGTTCGCAGGGGTTTTGCCACAATCCTTTTGATGTTCCGCTATTCGGCGCTTACCTTCAATGGTCACCGGATACATTATGACCGCAACTATGCCATGCAGGAAGAGGGTTATCCCGGCCTGGTTTTTCATGGGCCCCTGCAAGCCAGTTTGCTGGTCAATTTTGCGCAGGAATTGTTTGGCGATAATCCGCTTCGGCATTTTGCCTACAAGGGTCTTTCACCCATGTTTGACGGTACGCATTTCACCTTGAATGCAAATGCCTCACAGACGGGTCTTTCCCTATGGGTTTGTGATGACGCCGGACGCAAGACAATGATTGCCAGCGCCTCCTGCTGATGCATTTGGTCCGGCCGGTCAGCGACCTCCCTTCCTAAAACTGATGATTGTCCGCAAGGCGGTCTTTGATCCTGGCCCAAGCTGGCGGTCCGTGATTACTGAGCAGTTAACGCCATTCCTAAAATGCCGGACTGCCGGAACGGCCTTTCTTCAGAGCTTTATGCCTAAAATCCCCTAGGGAGAAAATGGTTGTTTAACGATCACCTGTTGGTGACGCGTGGCTGCCTTTTGAAAAGTGTA
>CAVQPI010000002.1:0-138510 GCA_963714735.1 uncultured Alphaproteobacteria bacterium | reverse complement strand
TGTCCTGTTCTTCGTTCGGTTGGTCTTGTTAGGCGGCCGGTCTCGGCAAAGGGGCCGTCGATGTTTACCTGGTCAACAATACTTCCTTCAATGCCTTTGTTACCGGGCGTAACATGTTTATTCATACCGGAGCGCTGATGGATCGGACACGCCCAATGAGATTATCGGTGTGATTGCCCATGAAACCGGACACATGATCGGCGGCCACCAGCAGCGGATGCGCGACCGGCTGGAGACAGGCAAGGTTCTGGCCGCTGTCGGCATTCTGCTGGGAGCCGGGGCCATGGCCGCGGGCGGCGATCTCGGTTCCGCTGCAGGACAGGCAATTGTCTATGGGGCGGCAGGATTCGCTTATACGCTCCCTGCTGGCCTACAAACGCGACGAGGAAACGCTCTGCCGACCGGTCTGCCGTGACCCTGCTGGACAAGACCGGCCAGTCCGGCAGGGGCATGATCGACACCTTTGAACGCATGAGTCACGTATCATGTTTTCCATCCTCGACACTGATCCGTATCTTCAAAGCCATCCACTGCCCCGGGCGCGCATCGCGTTGTTGCGAAACGCATTGCCACAGCAAGCCCCAATTTCAACAAGACGGATTGCCCCGAACTGCAACTGCGCCACGACATGATGCGCGCAAAAATCGCCGCCTATACCGGCGGACTTGGCGCGTTGCAGCAGATGTTCAAGGATAATCCAAACAGCCCGGCGGCGCGCTACGGGGTCGGCGATTTCACAGTTTCTGCAGGGCAAGCACAGCCGGCCGCTGAAGATCATCGACAAGCTGATCAAGGAACAACCGAAAAACGCCTATCTGTATGAAATGAAAGCGGAAATCCTGTTGCAAGACCAGAAGGCCCGAACGAGGCATCAAACCGATGCAAACAGCGATCAAGCTCGATCCCTACAAGATTCCGGATTGTTGCGCATACAATATGGTCATATGCTGATGGAAACCGGAAATCCGGCCAATATCACCGAGGCGGCCATCAGCCAGATCAAGGCGGGCCTTGCCAAGGATCCGCAAACCATTTCCGGTTATGAGTATCTGGCGCGGGCCTATTCACGTCCTTCGGGCGATGAAAGCCATGGGCACTGGCCGCCACTGCCGAAGCAGCCGTTTTCTGGTGGGTGATTACAAGGAAGCCAAACGCTTTGCCATTCGCGCTCAACAAAACTTGAAGAAGAATACGCCAGAATGGCTTCGCTTGCAGGACATCGTGCTTGTACAAGGCCCAAAGAAGAAAAAACGCTGAATTTGGTCCATTTCCCTTTCGAACTCGGCCCCCTATAGAACAGACCCTTGAAATCCGGCCATAACCGATACCATTCGACAAACAAGGAACCTGCTAATGCAGCCGCCCGATCAATGCGCTTTGTAGCCGCCGGTTTTGCCATAGGCCTGCTGTCTGACAGCGGCCGTGGCTGTTACAGAGTGGTGCACGTGCCCGGCTGCCGAGACGGTGACTGGACCGGCCAGCCGTCGAAAACATCATTCGCGAATATCTGCTGGCAAATCCGGAACTGATGCTGGAAGTACAGAAAGCGCTCGAAGCCAAGCAGGAAGCCTTGAAGGGGCCCAGCAGGCGGCAACGCTCGAGGAAAAGAAGGAAGCGATCTACAATTCCCCTCACCAGATGATCATTGGCGATCCCGATGCCCCGATCACCGTCGTCGAGTTTTTCGACTACAATTGCGGCTTCTGCAAACGCGCACTCGCGGACATGAAGCGGATTGTCGAGGAAAACCCGGATGTGAAATTCGTCATGAAGGAATTTCCGGTGTTTGGGCGAAGCCTTCTCTTGAAGCCCATCGCATCAGCCTGGCGCTCATTCGCACGCATCCTGAACTGTATACTGAGTTCCATACCCAATTGCTGACTCAGGAAGGCCGCAAGGACGGCGAACTCCGCGCTTGAAATCGCCGTCTCGCTTGGGCGCGGATGCAGACACACTGCAGGCGAAGCAGCCAATCCTGAAATCATGGCGGCCATTGCGGAAGTCTATGAACTGGCTGACGGCCTGGGCATTACCGGAACGCCTTCCTACATTGTCGGCAATGAAGTGGTCTTTGGCGCTGTCGGTTATGACCGGATGATGCCGAAGATTGCGAATTTGCAGCGAGTGCGGCAAAGCAACCTGCTGAGGCGATTACGTGCGGTGAAGCGCTTTGCGTCGCTGACAATCCGCCATTTCGGACAATGCCGGCACGTATTCTACCTGGCGAAGTCTGGAAAATTAGGCGAATTTTCCGCGCGGACAATGCTGGGAAAACGGCATTTTGCTGCAATTCGCCTTTGCCTGTATATAACTCCGGACTGTATAACCGCTTGACTCCTGATATGGTTTGCACTCCTGCAATATGCCGGCAATAAGCAGACCGAAACCAGAATCAAACCGGAGAACGGGCAAGGTAAGCCATGTCCAAAAAACCATCAATTGACCAGGAAATGATCCGCGAACTCGCGGCATTGCTGAAAGAGACCGAACTCAGCGAAATTGAAATTGAGCAGGACGATCTGCGGATCCGCATTGCGCGCAATATCGGCCGGGCGGTTGAAGTGCGCGGCGCCTGCGCCCTGCGGCAGCCGCTGCTGCCGCACCTGCTGCCGCTGCCGCAACGGCAAACATACGCCGGTGCGCTGAAATCTCCCATGGTTGGCACTGCCTATTTCGCCCCTGCCCCCGGCGCTGACCCGTTTGTCAATGTCGGTGATACTGTCAAGGCCGGGCAGACGGTCATGATCGTCGAAGCCATGAAAACCATGAACCAGATCGCTGCCGACAAATCCGGCACTGTCACCGCCATCCTGGTTGAGGATGCGCAGCCGGTTGAGTTTGGCGAACCCCTTCTCGATCATCGAGTAAGGCGCAGTCATGTTCAAAAAGGTGCTGATAGCCAATCGCGGTGAAATCGCCCTGCGGATTTTGCGCGCCTGCAAGGAACTCGGCATTCCGACCGTTGCCGTGCATTCGACGGCAGATGAAAGCGGCGATGCATGTGCGCCTTGCCGATGAAAGCGTCTGCATCGGCCCGCCAGCATCCAAGGACAGCTATCTCAACATTCACGAGATCATGGCTGCCTGTGAAATCACCGGGGCGGATGCCATCCATCCGGGCTACGGCTTTCTGTCGGAAAATGCCAAGTTTGCCGATATTCTGGAGGCGCACAACATCACCTTTATCGGCCCTTCGGCGGAACATATCCGCATCATGGGCGACAAGATCGAAGCCAAGAATACAGCCAAGCGGCTGGGCATTCCGGTCGTTCCGGGTTCTGAAGGCGCCATAACCGAAGAAGCTGAAGCCAAACGCGTTGCTGCGGAAATCGGCTATCCGGTCATCATCAAGGCAGCATCGGGCGGCGGCGGGCGCGGCATGAAGGTCGCCCTGAACGAGGGCGAAATGGCGACCGCCCTGCATACGGCGCGCAGTGAAGCCGGTTCGGCCTTTGGCGATGATTCGGTCTATATCGAGAAATACCTCGGCAAAGCCGCGCCATATCGAAGTTCAGGTCATGGGCGATGGCAAGGGCGGCGGCATCCACCTTGGTGAACGCGACTGCTCGCTGCAGCGCCGCCACCAGAAAGTCTGGGAGGAAGCCCCCTCGCCGGTCCTTGGCGAAGCAGATCGCCAGAAAATCGGCGATATCTGCGCCAAGGCCATTCAGGGCCTTGGCTATTCAGGTGCCGGAACCGTCGAATTTCTTTGGGAAGACGGCGAATTCTACTTCATCGAGATGAATACCCGCCTGCAGGTTGAGCATCCGGTAACCGAAATGATTACCCGGATTGATCTTGTCAACGAGCAGTTGCGGGTCGCATCGGGCGCCGGCATGTCTGTCACACAGGAAGATGTGGTATTCGCCGGCCATGCGATTGAATGCCGTATCAATGCCGAACATCCCGACACATTCGTGCCGTCACCGGGCAAGATCACCTACTACCATCCGCCGGGCGGTCTTGGGTGTTCGCGTTGATTCGGGCGTCTATCAGGGCTATTCGATACCGCCCTATTATGACAGCCTGATCGGCAAGCTGATCGTGCATGCGCGCACCCGCGAAGAATGCCTGATGCGGCTCAAGCGCGCCCTGGACGAATTCGTCGTGGACGGCATTCAGACCACTCTGCCGTTGTTCCGCGATCTGGTTGTCAATGAGGACATGGCGAAGGGTGATTATGACATTCACTGGCTTGAAAAATATCTGGCTGAAAAGAACAAGCGTTGCGATACGAGCGTTCTGATCTCAGCAAGTGCGGAACCGTATGAGTAACGTCGAAAACCTGTTACTGGAAATAACCCCGCAGGTTTTGCTGAAGGCCTATGCCTGCGGCATTTTTCCGATGGCAGAATCTGCCGATGATCCCGGACTTTTCTGGGTCGAACCGGAAATGCGCGGCATTTTGCCGCTTGATGATTTCCACATTCCCGCGCAGCCTGAAAAAAACCATGCGCAAAAACCCGTTTGATGTGCGAATTGATACCGCATTTGACGAGGTTGTTGCATGCTGCGCCGAAGCAACACCCGAACGCGGCAAGACCTGGATCAATGAGCCGATCAAGCGCCTGTATAGCGAGTTGTCACGAGCTTGGCCATTGCCACAGCGTGGAATGCTGGCAGGACGGCAAACTGGTGGGCGGCTTTACGGCGTGCAGTCTGGGCGGCGCGTTTCTTTGGTGAAAGCATGTTTTCGCGGGATGCCGATGCGTCGAAAATTGCCCTGGTGCATCTGGTGCACCAGCTGCGGGCGGGCGGCTATGAATTGCTGGATACCCAGTTCACCACGGAACATCTGGCGCGTTTCGGCGTGATTGAGGTTCCACAGGAAGAGTACAGCGCCATGCTGGACCATGCGATCGGTTCAATGCCGATTTCAACGCCTGATTGATGGCGGCGGAACATCCGATTCCATTTTGCAGTCTTTCAACCAGATATCATAAACCGGATGCTCAACGGCATTGAGACCGGGGCTGTCGGCAAACATCCAGCCGGTAAAAATCCTGCGAATCTTCGAATCAAGGGTGATCTCATCGACTTCGATAAAGGAAGTGGTTTTCGGCGTTTCGGTATCGGGCCGCGAATAGCAAACTCTCGGGGTAACCTGCAGCGCGCCAAACTGCACCGTCTCATTGACATAAACATCGAAGGAGTGAATGCGCCCGGTAATCTTGTCGATTCCGGAAAATACCGCAACGCGGTTGTCAATCCGCTCCTGCGCATTGGCCGGCGGCAGGTGAAACCGGCCGCTGCCAGCAGCGCGATGGCAGCCGCTTTCAAACAAGGTCTGTGCTTTTGTGGAATTCATCAAGGTGCCGCTTCTGCAATCTGGTCTGACAAATCAATTGCTGCTGCTTAACACGGGATTGGGGCAGTTCCAAGAAAACAAAACACCCGATTTCACCGTATCCGGCAAATCAGGTCGCATCGCAATTCCCGCCAGGAATTCGCCTCAAGCACAATGCAGCTCAACATGCCGGTATCAAAACAACAGGTATCCACATTGATGCGGTTGGGTTGAATATCAATCTCATCACGGGGTGTGTGACCATGGATGATGACTTTCGGGTGTGCTCCCTGATGGATCAGGAACTCGTTTCTGATCCACAGCAGATCATCGGTTCCTGCTGGTCCAGGGGACACCCGGTTTTATACCGGCATGGCAGAAGAAATAATCACCCGCCTCATGGCTCAGCGCCAGGGCGTCAAGAAACCTGACATGACCTTGGGGCACATTGCGCCTGAATGCCCGAGCCAAGTGCCGCGAGGTCATCGGTTGCGTCAGGATCAACACCATATGACTGCAGCAATTCACGTCCGCCATAGGTCAGGAACGAATTCGCCGACCTCCTCGTGGAATATCCATGAATTCCAGCATCCGCTGATCATGATTGCCGCGAAGGCAAATCATCGGACGGGTTTTCTGGTTGTTCAATCAGGAAATTCGAGCACCGCTCTTGAATCCGGACCGCGATCAACATAATCGCCAACCGTTACAATCATGATGCTGTATCACCGGATGAATGTTTCAGGTCGTGGTCAATGATCTCGAACAGGTTTTCCGAGCTGGTCTTATACAGCCATGAATATCGCCAATGGCATAAAAGCGCATATCCGACAGGCGCTCTGCGCTTCACCCAGCAACATGTTCGGATTTTCCTGTTGAATAGGCTTACGGCCGCCAGGCGTCATAATCGCCGGTCACTTTCGGGCGTTCCTGCGGATTGGCAAGAGAGCCCTTGGGGTAATAAGCGGCGGATGTGCCGGTCGGATTTGGCCTGTGGTCGAGTTCCCACTCACGCCGGTCATAGGTTTCATCAGACGGCGCCGTGTCTACCCGGTGATGGATCCAGCCATGCCAGCCGGCAGGTATCGTGCTGGGATCAGCAAGTCCGTTATACTGGACCCAGCGCTTGCCCTCGGCACTCTTGTAATAGACATTGCCGAACTCGTCTTCACCAACCCTGGTGCCCTTGCGCCAGGTGAAAAAGCGTGTTCCCCAGGTTGAGCCATTCCACCATGTGAAAAATTGGGTGAAGAGTGACATTTCAGATTTCCTGTTTCAGACCTGCGAATGCTTGAACCGCATGTTCAATTACGGTTTGACTTTGCACGTGTATATGCCGCGATGATCAAGCATTGTCCAGACACAATGGCGGTTTTGCCCTATAGCACTAGGCCTGAAACAGAATGCAGCGGGGGACAGTAGCGTTCGAATCAGATACCAGTGATTCCGTGTGCAGCCGGGCCGGTTCATGCGACAGGGCTTTCAGGCCGCGTTCTTGACTATTGCCGCCTGTTTTCTGCATGCGGCTCCGCGCTTGCCCAGGGGATCGGCGGGATTGCCTTTGTCGAAGCGCCCGAGCAAGGCAGCGGCATGTGTTTTGCGGACAATGCCGACAAGGGATTTGCCTGCGCCAGGGACCAATGCATGGAAAACGGCACTCTGGCGGAGGACTGTCTACAGGGTGAAATGGTGTTATCCGGCCGGTTGGAGCGCTGATATTTTCAAGCAGCACAAGGAAGGGAATCACTGGCACGAATATCTTTGCGGCTGGAACAGTGAAGCTGACCTTGATGCGGCGATTGCGATAGCATGCGAAGGAAGTTCGGCAGAATATCTGATTGAATGTGCGGCAGTTGCCAAATGGTCGCCCGAGGGCAAAAAGTTTGAAGTCAATCCCTGAGTGACCGGAGAAAGAACAACTTGAACCAGACCAGTATCCATTCTTGACAGGAGAGCCTGCCTTCACACGGTTGGCGCTTTGCATTCTGGCGGCCACCATGGTCAATATCGGCATGTGGGCGGCCATTCTGGTATTGCCCAAGGTGCAGGCGAATTCGGAATCGACCGGGCTGATGCCTCCATCTCCTTTACCTGTGCCATGATCGGATTTGCCGGCGGGCAATCTTATTCTGGGCAGATTGGGTGGACCGCTACGGCATTGCGCCGATTCTGGCCGGTTGCGGTGTTGTGCTGGCACTTTGTTATGGCAGCGAGCGCTTTTGCGCCCAATATGTGGGTTTTTGCCGCCCTTCAATTGCCGATCGGCTTTGCCACAGCGTCGGGTTTCGGACCGCTGATTGCCGATATCTCCCACTGGTTCAAACGGTATCGCGGCATAGCGATGGCGGCCACTGCCAGCGGCAATTATATTTCGGGAACCATCTGGCCGCTGCTTCTGAAAGGCGTCATTGAAACCGATGGCTGGCGCACAGCTTTTAGCATTGTTGCAGTCTGCAGCCTGGTGCTGATCCTTCCGCTTGCCTTCATGCTGCGCGAGCGGCTGCATAACCCGCACGGGAGCGGCAAGCAACCGAGCCACCGCAAAAAACCATCTCACTATCCAATAATGCAGCTTGATGGCGCTGCTGCTGGTGGCGGGACTTGGATGCTGCATGGCGATGGCCATGCCGCAGGTGCATATCGTTGCCTATTGTGTTGATCTCGGCTTTGGCGCGGGCGTTGGCGCGGAAATGCTGTCACTGATGCTGGCGGCAGGAATTGTCAGCCGTCTTGCTTTCCGGTGTGCTGGCGGACAAGATCGGCGGGGTTCCGACGCTGCTGATCGGTTCCGTTCTGCAGGGACTGGCCCTGTTTCTTTACATCCCGTTCAATGGCCTCGTGTCGCTCTACATCGTTTCGCTGGTATTCGGCCTTTCGCAAGGCGGCATTGTGCCCAAGCTATGCGATCATCGTGCGCGAATACCTGCCTGCCGAAGAGGCCGGGAAGCGCATCGGCATTTTGATGGTGGCAACGGTTGGCGGGATGGCGCTGGGCGGATGGATCTCCGGCTGGATTTACGATCTGACCGGATCCTACCGGACTGCCTTCCTGCACGGCATCATGTGGAATATCGCGAATGTTGCGATCATGATCTTCATTCTGCTGAAATCACGGCCGGCACGACCAAAACGCGGCGCGATGGCGGCAGCCTGACCGATATTCTCAATCCCGCAGCATTGCCTGCAAGGCTGCGGCCTGATCCTCAGGGAGTTCAACGAGCAGCAAAAACCTGTGTGGTTGGCAAATAAAAGGCTGTCGCGCAACAGCACTGCGCTGGCCGGGCTCTTACAATCCCAATGCCCGATAGCTGTCAGCAACGCGCTGGATCGAAATCATGAAAGCGGCGGTGCGCAGATCGAAATTTTCGTCCCGTGCGCGTTTTGCATGCCACAATTCGCGCATGCTGGAATAGGCACCGCGCATCGTGTCATCGAGACCGGAACGCACCAGGGTCAATTCGTCCGCGCCCTTGATATAGCGCTCCTTGAATTTCTGGTTGAGTTTTTTGCCGGTTGCGCTTTCAATCTCGTTGATCAGCATGCGGTGGCGCGCCTCTTCCTCGCGGCGCTGCATGCGGCCAAAGCGGATATGCGAAAGGTTCTTGACCCACTCGAAATAGGAAACCGTCACACCGCCGGCATTGGCATACATGTCGGGAATGATAACCGTTCCCTTCTTGCGCAGGATCTCGTCAGCACCCGCTGTAATCGGACCGTTTGCGGCCTCGATGATCAGATTGGCATCAATACGGTCGGCATTTTCAAGATTGATGACCCCCTCCATGGCGGCGGGGATCAGGATATCGCATTCAGCCTCAAACAGCGGTGCGGTTTCCTCGACGATACTTTCCGCCGGGACAATTCTTGAATGTGCCGTGCTCACTGAACCAATCCTTGGCCTCCTGGACCTTGATGCCCTTCGTGTTTACCAGCCCGCCATTATATTCGAGGATATGGGTAATTCTGTGCATCATCTTCCTCCTGAAGGAACTTGGCCGCGTGATAACCCACATTACCAAAACCCTGTACGATGATCCGCTTGCCTGACAGATCACCCTTGAGGCCGGCAATCTTGACATCTTCCTTGTAGCGGAAAAAATCCTGCAGGGCATATTGGACACCCCTGCCCGTTGCCTCGGTGCGGCCGCGGATACCGCCGGCATTGAGCGGCTTGCCGGTGACGCAGGCGCGGGCATCAATATCGGTCGTGTTCATGCGCTTGTACTGGTCAGCGATCCAGGCCATTTCGCGCTCGCCGGTACCCATGTCAGGAGCAGGCACGTTTTGTGACGGGTTGATCAGGTCACGCTTGATCAGTTCATAGGCAAAACGGCGGGTGATTTTTTCCAGTTCATCCTCGTCCCAATCCCGCGGATTGATGCACAGTCCGCCTTTGGAGCCGCCAAATGGCACTTCCACGATGGCGCATTTGAAGGTCATCAGGGCAGGCCAGCGCCTCGACCTCATCCTGATTGACACTCAGGGCATAGCGGATGCCGCCCTTGACCGGCTCGGCATGCTCTGAGTGAACCGAGCGATAGCCGGTAAAGGTCTTGAAGTCACCGCGCAGCTTCACGCCAAAGCGAACGGTATAGGTTGAATTGCAAACCCTGATTTTTTCCGCAAGCCCCTTCGGAGATGTTCAGATGCTGCAAGGCGCGTTGTCAAAAGCGTGTCCACACTGTCGCGAAAGCTCGGTTCATTCTTTCGTGGCGACATGATATTCCTCCCGGTCGACTAAAGTTGGAGTGTTACGCGTCACACAGGTTGTCATGGAATTTAGTTAAACACCTAATTTTCGTGCAAATTGTCCATCGGCAGAAAACAATTCGAATTTCCGTGACATTTGCACGGTGAAGCGCGAAAATTGAATCGCATATCCAGTTTTCGGGTCAGAACAACATGAGGGATCGACAGGTCGCCGGGACCTGCCACTTCAATCCTGCCGGTTTCGAAAAATCCGCCGGCCCTGTAAAAGCCGATTGCGCCCTGGTTTTCTGGGTGTACATCCAGTTGCATTGCTGTCCGCACCGTCGAAACAGAAAAACAGTTCCTGCATTAGTTCGGTGCCAATGCCCTGCCCCTGCAATTCCGGGCGAATATAGAGCTGGTGCAGAGTAACCGTTTTGCCTTGGCCCATCGGCAAAGGCCATTCCGCAAAGTGAACTCCCGGTATCGGCCAGCGATATACTCGGCAATTGGGTGTCTCCAGTCTTGGCAATCAATGTTGCATCCGACCCCCACTCTTCCGCGCAGCGTCGTGACCACGTCTTTGCCGAGGATCGAATCATACGTTGTCATGCCAGGTTTCCACCAGCAGATCGCGAATTGCGGGCAAGTCCCGCTTTGATGGCGGTGCGAATGAATACGGGCGATTGCTCATGTGATCTCCCAGCGCATCAGGATTGACGGAACGCCGCCAAGACCGTCGTCCTCATTCTCGCCGCTTGCCGCGAGAAACCCGTGCTTTCCTGTAAAAGCCGATGGCGCGATGATTGTTTTCCAGAACGGTCAATTCAATGCGATCGGCCATGTGCACTGAAGTTCATCAGCAAGAGCATTCAGCAGGCCTGGCGCAACGCCCTTGCCGTGACAGGCCGGTTCGACATGGAGATGGTCGACGAAAAACGTGCGGGCATGATCGCCGGTTGGCGCATCTGCCGCCCACATAGCCAATGATTTCGCCTGGAACCCGGCTATCATGACAAGCCTGCGTCAGCATCATCAATTTCAGCCTGAAAACAGCGCAGGCACATGCTTCGCATCGCTCTTTGCCTTGCGCGCCTCAACGCCGATCACCGGATCATAGGTCCGCGCCCAACTGGCCTTCACCAGATCGATGAATGGCGGGGATGTCGGCGGTAACTGGCTGTGCGAATGCTCAGCGGGCAAGCGTCTAACCCTTCAATGCCCAGTTTTTGCCTTGACCAGCTGCTGCACGGCCTGCGGGCTGGCCTTGCCGCCGGTGGCCTTCATCACCTGACCGACAAACCAGCCGGCCATGTTCGGCTTTTCGCGGGCCTGTTCGGCCTTGTCCGGGATTGGCGGCGATGACTTCGTCAACGGCCGCTTCAATCGCGCCGGTATCGGTGACCTGTTTCATGCCGCGGGCTTCAACGATTTCGGCCGGATTGCCGCCTTCGTTCCAGACGATCTCGAACACTTCCTTGGCGATCTGGCCGGAAATATCGCCCTTCTTGATCAGGTCGATAATTGCCGCCAAGCTGATCAGGCGAAACCGGAGTTTCATCAATGCCTTGCCCGGCTTCGTTCAACTTGCCAAGCAGGTTGTTGATCACCCAGTTGGCAGCCAGTTTGCCATCGCGGCCCTTCGGCCACCTTTTCGAAATAATCGGCAATCGCCTTTTCAGAAACCAGAATTGAGGCATCATAGGCGTGTCAGGCCCATGTCGGCGATCAGGCGGTCTTTCTTGTCGTCCGGCAGTTCCGGCAGATGCTTTGCCAGTTCATCGATATATTCCTGGGTAAATTCCAGCGGCAGCAGATCGGGATCAGGGAAATAGCGGTAATCATGGGCGTCTTCCTTGGAGCGCATGGAGCGGGTTTCGCCCTTTGACCGGATCAAACAGGCGGGTTTCCTGATCAATCGTGCCGCCATCCTCGATGAATCGCGATCTGGCGACGGGCCTCATATTCAATCGCCTGACCGACAAAGCGGATCGAGTTGACGTTCTTGATTTCGCAGCGCGTGCCGAAATCGCTCGCCCGGCTTGCGCACGGAGACGTTGACATCGGCGCGCATGCGAGCCCTGCTCCATATTGCCGTCGCAGGTGCCGAGATAGCGCAGGATTGTCCGCAGCTTGGTGACATAGGCCTTGGCCTCGTCCGATGAGCGCATGTCCGGCTTGGAGACGATCTCCATCAGCGCAACGCCGGTGCGGTTCAGATCGACATAGATCATGGTCGGGTGCTGGTCGTGAATCGACTTTCCCGCATCCTGCTCAAGATGCAGGCGCTCAACGCCGATCTCGATATCCTCGAACTGGCCCTTCTTGTCCGGTCCGACGGAAATCAGGATTGTCCCCTCGCCGACAATCGGGTCCTTGAACTGGGAAATCTGATAGCCCTGGGGCAGATCGGGATAAAAATAGTTCTTGCGGTCAAACACCGAGCGCTTGTTGATCTGCGCCTTCAGGCCAAGGCCGGTGCGGACCGCCTGGGCGACGCATTCCTCGTTGATCACCGGAAGCATGCCCGGCATGGCCGCATCCACCAGCGACACATTGCTGTTGGGTTCTGCGCCGAATTCGGTAGAAGCGCCGGAAAACAGTTTCGCATTGGAGGAAACCTGGGCATGGACTTCCAGGCCGATGATCACTTCCCAGTCGCCGGTTGCACCGGGAATAAGGCGTTTGGGGTCGGGTGTACGGGTATCAATAAGAGACATGATTCACTCTGGAATTCGGGCTGGCATTTGCCGGAAATGCTGATTTAGTGCCTGTAATGCCGCCAATTGATCAGGCGGTCAAGGAATGTCGGAACGAATAGAGCGCGACAATCGCGTTCTACATGTCAGGCTGATACGGCTGTAAACCAACAGCCAGAGCGTTCACGCAACCGCCTTTTTGCGCAGACCCAGCCGTGGATGCAGGATGCGGCCAACATCCACAGCCGAGAGAGCAGGATACCTCCGGCAGCAAAGACCCCCGCCACCGGCGAAACGATCAGCACCAGGCGGGCGATGGCCGGAGAAACAACACCCGAAACATCCCTGAAGGTTGAATACACCGCCGCCATTTCTGTTCGCTCGGAAGGTTTGACGGAAACCAGGAACGGCAAGCCGCCACCACATCCAGCAGCACCAGAAAAAGGGTGGAGCCAACAAGCGTGACAATCACAACCATCGGCGCAATAGCTGACTGGGCTGACAGCAACGTTGCCAGAACAAACGCATGCCACTGCCAAAAAAGCCGATGGCGATCGATTTTTTCAAGGTTCCCCTTTGTACATAGCGCAGCATGAGCGGTGCCAGGAACAGAAACGAATTGGAGATGGAAAGGCACAACCCGCCCAGTTTTTCGCCCAGTCCGTTTTCGAGGGCAAAAATTGGCAGATAGATGATGTAGATCATCCAGCCGACAGAGCGCATCACCGAAAACAGCCAACCGGCCATCAGGAGTGGCTGGCGGAACAAATCTGCCCAGATAGACAAGCGGATTTGCGGCCGATTTACCCTTCGCCCTGGTAATGACCTTGCCATTGCCAAGGCGCAAATACCAGAACAAGGCAAGCAGACCGAGACAGGCGAGGATCGAAACGGCAAAAGGCGCACGTTCATCCCATTGCATCAGCCAGACACCCAGAAACGGACCGACTGACCAGGCTGCTCCGCTGTAAACCAGCCGCAGCGATCTCGTTTTTACTCATTGAAGTTCGCTCGATATAATCCATCACATAGGCATTGAAGCAGACCGTCATGACCACAAGCGCAATGGTGTTTGCCAGCAGACTAACCGGTACCAACGCCGTGATCCCGGACAGACCGACAACATTTCCCGCGATCATGGTCAGCAGCGGCAAGGGTATACAGCCAGCGCCGGGGAATCAGCTTTCCCAGCGTCGGGACAAACAGCGCAAACAGCAGCGATGTCAGGCCGACATAAAAATAGACTTCAGAAACTTTTTCAGCGTCCTTGAGACTGCGATACATCAGGATCGGAAAAACCGAAATCAAGACCGAACGGGCGGCAGCCTCAAAAGAGGCAAGAATCGCAAACGACTGCACGCCCGCCCTGGCTGGCTGATAAACTGTCAGGGGAATGCGGCGCTGAACCATGATTGCCTGTCAACTAGGCGCTAAATGAGCCCCAAAAATCAGACGTTCATGCTATTTGCCCAAAGCGGCAAGAGTGCAAATGCGTCAGGTCAGGTCGTTTGCAGAGCGCGACAGATGCGAACAGGTAAAATTGCTGCCGCCAATCAGGTTACAATCAGGCCACACGGCCGTAAAACGTCCGCATGGCGCTTTGGGAAAGGGAAACACCGGGTTTGGAATTATAGGCCAGCACGGCCAGCATGCGGGTGGTTTTGCCTTCTGTCGGCGTGACCCGGTGAATGGAATTGCGTCCCCTGAACAAAACAAGCGTTCCGGGCACCATCTCCAAAACATCGGGTCTGGTTTTTCCCTCAAGAACAGCGGCAACGCCATTACAATTCATCTCCCCCGTATCGGCGTTGCGCAGGTCACGGACATACTCGAACTGCCCGCCACCTTCCGGTTTCTGGATCAACAGCGTTATGGCGAAGGATGAATTATCGAAGTGCCAGCCAAGCTCCTGACCGGCTTTGGCAAAGTGCAGGTTCACCGATGACATCGGGTCGGCATAGGGATGGATTTCCGGCTCTCCTACGACATGGCAGATGAAGTCCTTGAAATCCGCATCGTGATAAATCTGCTTGAGCGGTGAAGTTTCGCTCACCTGATCATCGCCGATCAGCCCCTTGGAGGAAACGACCTGACGGTTGAAGGCATGATCGTCCGGCAAGGTTTCATCCTTTGGGGTAAGATAGACATTATGCCGGGAAACACAGAAATAGGCGTCACCAATTTTCGCATCACCTTCGGCGCGGACTGTTTCAACCGCTTCGCTTGTCAGGAAACCCTGCAGCACCAGCGCGCCGTCACGGTCCAGTATCGCCTTGCAATGATCGCGAAAGGCAGCATCAGTGATGGGAGCGGAAGCGGAGATATAAGGTGTCATCTGGCAGGGACCCGAAACGATTGTTGTTCAATGCCCTATTTCGGCCAGAGCCGGATGATTTCGTCAATCTGTTCTTCGAGTTTTTGAAACGAGGCTCCGGCTATCGCGGCGCTCAACTGCTTGCGCGGGCCTGATCCGGTCGTTGAGCCTTCCCACATCAGCAGGTCGCCTTTTCTTCCCGCACCCGAAGCCCCCTCTTCCACCGCTTTTTCATACCGAACTGAAATCTGGTTGCGCAAATTGATCGCATAAACGCTGTCGCTATTGGTGCCGCGCACGAAAATCGTGATGTCCAGCGGCGCAGCCATTTCAGGCGGGTTGGCGGGGCGGTCCACATCCTTGACGAAATAATCGCCAAGATCGGTTGTGCGGATGCCTGCCGAACTGAATTTTTCCAGTGTGCGCTTGCGCATATCAGCACAAATCCCGGCGGCATATTTTTCCGTATTCGCATTGCCACAGGCAATGGTCACGCCGTCGAGGCCGTCAAGCTGGCCGGTCCAGTCGGTTTTGGTTTCGGCGTAAGTGCCCGATGAAAGAACTGCGGCGAAGGCCGCTGACAGCAACAAGCGTTTGAACATCATGAACTCCAACAATCCAAAGCGCCCCAATTTATTTTGGACGAAAGAGTTGGTGGAGTCCATGAATTCAAAAAACTACCACCACTTCTCGGCTTCAAATCTTCCGGCTGCGTCTTCGATGATGTGCGCCGTCTGGAACAGCGTTTCCTCGTCAAACGGCTTGCCGATCAGCTGCAGGCCGAGCGGCAGGCCTTTTGAGTCGAGGCCGGCAGGCACGGCGATGCCCGGCAGTCCGGCCATGTTGACCGTCACGGTGAAAATGTCGTTGAGATACATCTTAACCGGATCGGCGGCCATTTCCTTGTCGCCGATTTCAAAGGCGGCGGACGGCGTTGCCGGTGTCAGGATCGCGTCGACGCCTGTTGGCAAAGACCTTCTCGAAATCGCGCTTGATCAGCGTGCGGACCTTCTGGGCGCGCAGGTAATAGGCGTCGTAATAGCCCGCCGACAGCACATAGGTGCCGATCATGATGCGGCGCTTGCACCTCTTCGCCAAAGCCTGCGGCGCGGGTTTTTTCATACATGTCGGTGATGTCCTTGCCGTCAACACGCAGGCCGTAGCGCACGCCGTCATAGCGGGCGAGGTTGGACGAGGCTTCGGCCGGCGCGACGATGTAATAGGCCGGCAGCGCATATTTGGTGTGCGGCAGCGAGATGTCGACGATCTCCGCGCCAGCAGCCTTGTACCATTCGATGCCCTGCTGCCAGAGCGCCTCGATTTCCTCGGGCATGTTGTCGACGCGGTATTCGTTCGGAATGCCGATTTTCATGCCCTTGACGGATTTGCCGATGGCCGCCTCGTAATGGGCTTCGGGCGCATCAACCGAGGTCGTGTCCTTCGGGTCAACGCTTGCCATGGATTGCAGCATGATCGCCGCGTCGCGCACGTCGCGGGTGATCGGGCCTGCCTGATCGAGCGAGGAGGCAAAGGCGGCGATGCCCCAGCGCGAGCAGCGGCCATAGGTCGGCTTGATGCCGACCGTGCCGGTGAAGGCGGCAGGCTGGCGGATGGAGCCGCCGGTGTCGGTTGCGGTTGCCGCGGCGCAAAGATGTGCCGCAACCGCAGATGCCGAGCCGCCGGAAGAGCCGCCGGGCACCAGATCGGCGTTGGAGCCCTCGGCGCGCCAGGGGTTTTTCACCGGGCCGTAATAGGAGGTCTCGTTGGACGAGCCCATGGCGAATTCGTCCATGTTCAGCTTGCCGAGCATCACCGCGCCATCGTCCCAAAGGTTCTGGGTGACGGTGGATTCGTATTTCGGCTTGAAGCCGTCGAGAACGTGGGAGCAGGCCTGGGTGTGCACATCCTTGGTGCCGAACAGATCCTTGATGCCGAGCGGAATGCCTTCCAGCGGAGCCGGCCTTGCCGGAGGCAAGCCGCTCATCAGAGGCCTTGGCCATGTCGCTGGCCTTGTCGCGCGGTCACCGTCACATAGGCGTTGAGCGCGCCGATTGGCGGCATCGATCGCGGCGAGATAGGCGTCGGTCAGTTCGACCGCGGAAAATTCCTTTGCCTGCAGTTTTTCGCGGGCTTCGGCAATGGTCAGTTTGGTCAGGTCGGTCATTGTGTCAGCTTCTTTTCGTAAAATCTGGACCAGCCGGAATCAGGATAATCGAGGAAGGCTCCCCGGACCTGATAACCGTTTCGTTCGTATATTTTGCCAAGCTGCTTCAAAGGCCGGAGCTTTCGCCGGTTTCAAGCATCAGGGTTTTCAATCCCTTTTCAACAGCCAGCGCTTCCACCGCCTGCAGCAATTTGTGGCCAACGCCCTTGCCGCGAACGCTGTCGCGGGTGTACATGCGTTTGACCTCGCCCATCGGCCTCGTCATGGACTTTGAGCGCGCCCATGCCGACGGCCTCGCCTTGTTCATTGCGCGCCACAAACAGCGTGGTTGCGCTTTCCGCAATCTGTTCGGCGGTCATCTGAAACTGGAACTCCGGCGGCGTGAGCGGGCGCATGACATCGTTGAGTTCGACAATCATGTCGCGCACATCATCCTGCAAGGGCGTTTCGGGGGTAATCGTCACAGTCATTTCGGCTGGCACAATACATATTGCTTGTTGACGAAACCCCAGCTTTCGATAGTCGCCATCTTCGCGCTGGCGCAGCAGATCGTACATGTAGTCATTTTGCGAAGTGACCCAGAGCGACCTGTCGTAAAATGCTGATGTTGAAAATATCCGGCCGGGTAATGCCGGAATCATCGCCGCAGGACGCCGTTACGACATAGGTGTCGGGTTCTGCGCCTGGTTCGGCAAACGGATTTATCACCGGCTTGAATTCAACAAAATCGCAGCCGAATTCATGGCCGGAAACGCCTTCGCCATGTCGATCGTCAGTGGCCGTTCCCGATCGGTTTCCATCATCAGGTCCGATGCAATCTTCCTGGCTTTCCGCGTACAATCTGTCCGGCAGAAAGAAATGAGGGAATGATCAGCCGCATGGGCAACGCCTGCGGCGAAAAGCCAAAGCCAGTAGATGCTGCAACAAGCTGAACTGTCAGATCATTGTTTCGATACTCGCGATTCCAATTTCAACGTCCCGATCACCGATCTATTCGACGACTTTGGGAACCATGAAAAAATGGTCTTCGCTCAGCGGTGCATTGGCAACGATATCGTCAGCCTTGTTACCGTCGGTTACTTCATCCTCGCGTTTTTTCATGGTGGTCTCGACGACCGATGTCATCGGCTCAACACCCTCGACATCGACTTCCGACAATTGCTCGACAAAACCCAGAATAGTGTTGAGTTCGCCGACCATTTTTTCGGCATGGTCTTCGGTGACGGCAATACGGGCAAGTTTCGCGACGCGTTTTACGGTTTGCAGATCGACAGACATTGAATTTCCAGGTCCGTATATTGGAGAAATACAGGAACTTCAGGCTATAGCGGCCTTGGAGCGCATGGTTCAATGCGGCAGACAGTAATGCGCAACTAAAAATCCAGAGCTCTCGCCCGCCTTCATCACCTTCACCTTCTTCGCATCACCTTCCATCGCGGCCAGAAACTTGTCGGCATTGGCATCAATGATCGGAAATGAGGCGTAATGGCAGGGAATGATTGTTTCGAAATTGAAATAGCGACGGCAGGCAAGCGCCGCCACGGCTCCACCCATGGTGAACCGGTCGCCAATCGGCACAATGCCGATTTCAGGCTGGTGCAATTCGTTGATCAGTGCCATGTCGCCAAAAATGTCCGTATCGCCCATGTGATAGAGGGTTTTTTCGCCTTCGGCATGGAGAACCAGACCGGCCGGATTGCCGAGATAGACATTTCTTCCGCCTTCGCCGGTCTGGGAAGAGGAAGAATGCAGCGCATGCACAAAGGTGGTTGTAAAGCCTCCGCAATCCAGTGTTCCGCCAAGATTGCCGGGATTGATCTGTTTGTCGGAAAGTCCCTGCCCGACGAGAAACATGCAGATTTCGAAATTGGCGACCAGTTGCGCTCCGGTTGCCTTGCAAATTTCCAGAGCAGAACCGATATGGTCGTCATGGCCATGGGTCAGCAAGACATGGGTCGTTCCCTCGCATCGCCCGCTTTTGCTTTGCCTTGTCGTCATATTCGCCAAAAAGAATGGATCGATCAGGATTTTCGCGCCGGCATATTCAACGCCAAAGTTCGAATGGCCATACCAGGTCAGTTTCATCTGTCGCCTCCCGTTATTGTTACGAATTGCAATTTGATTTGGAAAGCATCATAGACAGGCCATGAACACAAGTAACCCCGGCAAAAAATAGTGGCAATATCCTTCCGATAGAGGATCTGCCTGATCGCCATCACGTCCGGCGCAGCGCCTTGTCGGTCTTGATCTTGGGCACCAAAACCATCGGCATTGCCATATCCGACGGCACGCTGTCGATCGGCTCCAGCCTTGAGACCATCCAGCGGACAAAGTTTTCAAAAGATGTGGAGCGGTCTGAAACAAACTATGCGCTCAAAACAGGGTGTTTGGGCTGGTTATGGGGTTTCCGCTGAACATGGACGGTTCAGAGGGACCAAGAGCGCAGGCGACGCGGGCATTTGTCCGCAATCTGGCCACTCTTTGCGATCTGCCTGTGGTCTTATGGGATGAGCGGCTTTCAACCGTTGCGGCCGAAAGGGCAATGATCGAAGCTGACATGTCACGCAGAAAACGCGCCGAAAAGATCGACGCGGCGGCGGCCAGCTTTATTCTGCAGGGTGCACTCGACCGGATGCGCGCACTTCGAAATCAACGCGATCCTCGCTGATTTCATCATGCCAGTAGGAACTGGAACAGATTGGCCATTATTGCTTTTGTCTGGGGCCACCACTTCGCACGCCATCTGAAGGCGGCAATGCCGAGCACGATGAGCGAATCGACAATGCAGGCCCAGGCCACCATGGCCGGGATCTTGTCGGGCGTAGTGCCCAGCGTGTCTGCATAGATCTTGAAAACGAGGTCATGGACTTCCCTGCTAAACATCCGCGTGCCAAACGAGATATCGTTGTGCGCTAAGACCATACCAGCCCCAGAAAAAGACCAGGGGAACGAACCAGAGAAGAAGAAAAATACGCAAGGTGACCGCCTTTCATTGCACACACCATGGGCGAAAGGGTCGGGGCTGACAACGTAAACCGTTTGTTAAGGTTAACGCGGTAACGGCGAATTTTTCAGCTTTCGCGCCTGGCCTCCAAAACTTGACGTGACACAAGCCCCCGAAATATCTAAACCTCATGCGTGTTCCTTGCCTCCCGGCAAGTCCGTTTATTCTTCCTGGCTCCCCTCTCAGCAAAAAAGCGATCAGCGCGTGCTCCCGATATTTGAAAGCCTTCTGCCTGTATTCCTGCTTATTGCAACAGGATATTTTCTTAAAAAGATCAATCTGTTAAGCTCGGAACAATGGTCCGGACTGGAGCGGATCGGATTTTATGTCTTTTTTCCCTGCCTGCTGTTCACGATCCTCTCAAGAACGGATTTTTATGCCCTTCCGTCGGGGGCAATCGTTTTTTCGCTCATCACGTCCCTGTCAATTATTCTCGTTCTTGGGGTCGTCATTCTGGTGCCGGTTCAAAAGCTTTTTGGCCTCTCGCGCTCGAGCTATTCCAGTATTTATCAGGGATTTGGGCGCTGGAACGCATTTATCGCGCTGGCTGTGGTGGAAAAACTGCTGGACCCGGCGGGCCTGGCAATTGTTGCCATTGTTCTTGCGACCGTGTCCATCCCCACGGTTTTTGTGAATGTGTCAGTCGTCGGCTGGCTGGGAGACCGCAACGGCGACAATTCCAAGCTGTTCAGGATGATTGTTGCCAATCCACTGATTATCAGCGCGCTGATCGGACTGATCGTTTCTCACTGGCGCGTATCCCGGTCTACGGTCCTGTTGCCCAGAGCCTTGAAATGGCAGGGCGTGTGACGCTTCCGCTTGGGCTTATTCTCGTGGGTTACGGGTTGATCCTGAAGATGCCGAGACGCATGTTTGCTGCCAGCGTTTTCGGAACCTTCATGAAGCTGGTAATCGTTCCGTGTTATCTATCTTGGTGTCGGCTATCTGTTCGGGCTGCGCGGAGAAACACTGGTTGTGCTTGGCAATTTGCGGCAGCGTGCCCTCTGCCATGAACGGCTATCTGATTGCCCGTGAAATGGGCGGGGACGCGCCGCTTTATGCCTCCATTGTGACTTTGCAGACCATAACAGCATTTTTCACCATGCCGGTCGCAATCCTGATCGCTACCTATTTCGCCGGATAAAGCGCGCGGATGATACCTTCCGCATTCTGGCGTGTATCCAGCATGCCGTAGGTATTGCGCCACAATCCGCCCAAGCCGCGTTTCGACAAAGGCATCCGCCAGTTCACCAAGGCCGATGCGGCGCAATTCTGCGGCGCCCGCCGTCAGGGCGAGCTGTTCGGTCAAGATACGGGCCGAGCCGGGATCGGACTGTGCCATGGTGCCGGCTGTGCGGATTACATCGACTGTCTTGGCTGCGCCTTCGCCGCCAAGATCGCGCTCAAGTGATGACAGAACCGATTCGAGGCTATCAGGTGATTTTGCCAGCACGCGCAGCACATCAAGGCACATGACATTGCCCGAGCCTTCCCAGATGCCGTTGAGCGGTGCTTCGCGGAAATGGCGGGCAAGATTGCCCTCCTCCACATAGCCATTGCCGCCAAGGCATTCCAGCGCCTCATAGATCAGCGGCGTTGCGATCTTGCAGTTCCAGTATTTGATCACCGGTGTCATCAGCCGTGCATAGGCGGCTTCGGCCGGATTGGCCGCCGCGCGGTCAAAGGCCTGGGCAAGGCGGAAAGCCAAGCGCCGTCGCAGCGGCAACATCAAGTGCCATATCGGCCAGAACACGCTGCATCAGCGGCTGGTCGATCAGCTTTGCGCCCATCACCTCGCGGTGTCTTGTGTGTTCGATTGCTTCCCACAGGGCGGCGCGCATCAGGCCGGCCGATCCCATGGCGCAATCAAGGCGGGTCAGGTTGACCATCTGGATGATGGTTGCAACGCCCCTGCCCGGTTCGCCGACCAGTTGCCCATAAGCTGCCGTGAAACTCGACCTCGCTGGAGGCGTTGGAGCGATTGCCCAGCTTGTCCTTCAAGCGCTGCAAGCTGCAGGCCATTGTCGCGCCCGTCGGACAGTTTGCGCGGCACCAGAAAACAGCCAAGGCCGGTCTTGTTGCCGCCTTCATGCATTTGCGCAAGCACCAGGAATGCATCGCACATGGGCGCGGAGAAGAACCATTTGTGGCCGGTCAACTGCCAGACACCATCGCCTGCCTGTTCGGCCTGAGTCGTATTGGCCCTGACATCCGTGCCGCCCTGTTTTTCGGTCATGCCCATGCCGATGGTCACGCCGGATTTTTGAACCGGCGGCCTGTCGGACGGGTCGTATTTGCGCGAGGTGATCAGCGGCATCCATTCATTGGCAATCTCCGGGCGTTTCCTTCATCGCCGCGACGCAGGCATTGGTCATGGTGATCGGGCAAAGATGCCCGAGTTCAACGCCTGATGCCATGTAAAAGCGAACGCCCCTTGCCACATGGCGATGGCCGTTTTCGACGGGTTCTGTTCCCAAATCGAGCAATGCAATGCCTTCGCTGACCGATTTGCGCATGAAGGCATGATAGGAAGGATGAAACTCGACCAGATCCGCCCGATTGCCCTTGCTGTCATGGGTCTTGAGGCTTGGCGTATGGCGGTTGGCCATTTGCGCCATTTCGAGTGTTTCGCTGGCACCGAGCCATTTGCCATAGGTCAATATCCGGCCTTGACGTCCTGCGGCAGGGCAGAGGCAATGCGCATCAGCAGCGGATCATCGGACCATGCATTATGTCCGCCAAAAACCGGCGACTGGTTGAAAACGGCGTGGGTGGTTCGAAACTGGAATCTGTCATGCGGCAAGCATACAGTTTCAATCTGCATTTGCCAGACAATTTGAGCATATCAGAAGGTCTCGACCTGCTGGCGCAAAAACCGTCTGCGGACATTCGCCATGATTGCACGGCCGCTTTCTCCTTGCCGCCCTGCCCAATCCCGCCTATAGCACTGGTTTTAATGACCAAGATCAAACCCGATACCCTGCCGCCCATTCCCGGCTATGTCTTTCCCCATCAGCACCTGTTGGGGATTGCCGATCTTTCTCCCCATGACATTGAGCATCTTGCTGGACCGGGCCGACACTGCCGTTGCGGTTTCGCGTGCGGTTGAAAAGAAAAAGGTGAGCCTTCGCGGGCCGCACCCAGATCAACCTGTTCTTTGAAGCCTCCACCCGCACCCAATCCTCGTTCGAACTGGCCGGAAAGCGGCTCGGCGCTGATGTGATGAACATGTCGGTCGGGTCCTCGTCGGTGAAAAAGGGCGAAACGCTGATCGATACGGCGATGACGCTCAACGCCATGCAGCCCGATCTGCTGGTGGTGCGCCATCATTCGGCCGGTGCGGCGGAGCTTCTTGGCGCAGAAAGTCGGCTGCTCGGTGATCAATGCCGGAGACGGCGCGCATGAACATCCGACCCAGGCACTGCTCGATGCGCTGACCATCCGCCGCCACAGGGGCGGCATCGCCCGGCTGACCGTCGCGATTTGCGGCGATATCCTGCATTCGCGCGTGGCGCGCTCGAATATCATTCTGCTCAATGCGCTTGGCGCGCGGGTGCGGGTGATTGCGCCATCCACGCTGCTGCCTTCCGGCATCGAGCGGCTGGGCGTTGAAGTCTTCAACCGCATGGAAGACGGATTGCCGGGTTGTGATGTGGTGATGATGCTGCGTCTGCAGCGCGAACGCATGGCAGGGCGCGCTGATCCCGTCTGTTCGCGAATATTTCCGTTATTTCGGCCTCGATCCGGAACAAGCTGAAACTGGCCAACAAGGACGCGCTGGTCATGCATCCCGGTCCGATGAACCGTGGTGTCGAGATTTCCTCGGATGTGGCTGACGGGCCGCAAAGCGTCATTCGAGGAACAGGTCGAAATGGGCGTTGCCCTGCGCATGGCGGTGATCGAGACCCTGATCGAAACAGTCGACCGTCTGAGTCAAAAACGCAATGGAGGATGCGGGATGAGCTGATGCTCGCTGTCTGCATTACGAGATGCCCATCTGGTCGATCCTTCGCAGGACCATGACGGCCCCGCTTCGCTCCTGATCGAGAATGGCAAAATTGCCGACGTCGAAAAGAGCGACAGCAAGATGGCCGCGCCGGAAGGCGCAAGGGTGATTGATGCCAACGGACTCATGTTTTTCCCGGCCTGGTGGATGCCCGTGTCCATCTTGGCGAGCCGGGCAGCGAATACCGCGAAACCATTGCCTCTGCCTCAGCGGCGGCTGCGGCGGGCGGCATTACCAGCTATGTGATGATGCCGGACACCGACCCGGTGATCGATGAGGTTTCGCTGGTCGATTATGTGCGCCGCGCAGCGCGGGACAATTCCGAGGTCCGTCTATATCCCTCGGCAGCGGTCACCAAGGGTTTTGCCGGGCAGGAACTGACCGAATTCGGCCTGCTGAAAGAAGCGGGCGCGGTGATGCTGACCGAAGGCAAGCATTCGATCCGCAATTCACTGACCCTGCGCCGCGCCCTCACCTATGCCCGTGATTTTGATCTGGTGATCTCCAAGGAAACCAGCGATCCGCGACCTTTCTTCCAACGGTGTGATGAATGAGGGGCTGAATGCCACCCATCTTGGCCTTTCCGGCATTCCGCGCGAAGCAGAAATCATTCCGCTGGAGCGGGATTTGCGCATGGCGGCCCTGACCGGCGGCAAATATCACGCGGCGAAGATTTCAACATCTGATTCAGCCGAAGCCATCGAACGCTACAAATCAATGGGACAATGGTTTCGGCCGGAATTTCGATCAATCATCTGTCGCTCAATGAAAACGATATTGGCCGATACCGCACATTTTTCCGCCTGTCGCCGCCTCTGCGTCTTGAGGAAGACCGTGCAGGCGATGATTGCGGCCCTTGCGCGACGGCACCATTGACATCATCGTTTCTTCCCACGATCCCGCAGGATGTGGATACCAAGCGTCATCCGTTTGCAGAAGCTGCTGACGGTGCCATCGGGCTTGAAACCATGCTGGCGGCAGCACTTGCGGCTTTATCACAATGAGCAGGTTCCGTTGATGCGGCTGATTGATGCCATGTCCACCCGTCCGGCCAAACTGCTGGGCCTTGAAGCAGGCAGCCTGAAAGCGGGAATGCCAGCAGATCTGTGTCTTGTCGATATCAACATGCCCTGGGTATATGATGAGAACAAAATTCGCTCCCTTTCCAAAAACACACCATTTGAAGGCGCACGTTTTTCCGGAAAGGTCTTGCAAACCATGGTAGGCGGACGCACAATATTCACGGAAAACGCGTAGTCTGACCCGCCGATCTAAATCGCGCAGGTCTCCTGGAGGAAACATGCCTGATCCTATCAGCTGGCAATTGGCCCTGCCCTATCTTTTGGCGTGCGTTGGCCTTCGGCTATTTGCTTGGCTCGATTCCCGTTCGGACTGATTTTTGCCAAAATGGCCGGACTTGGGGATATCCGCAAGATCGGCTCCGGCAATATCGGCGCAACCAATGTGCTTGCGCTCGGGCCGCAAGGGGGTCGCTGCTGCCACGCTTGCTCGCCGATATGGCTAAAGGGCGCCGTTGCCGTCTGGATTGCGGGCAATGCTTCGGCCCGATCAGGCAATCATGGCCGGGCTTGGCGCATTTCTGGGCCATTGTTTTCCGGTCTGGCTCAAATTCAAGGGCGGCAAAGGTGTTGCCACCTATGTGGGCGTGCTGGTCGCGCTGGCATGGCAGGGGCTGGCTTGTCTTTGCGGCGGTCTGGCTGGCTGATTGCCGCCATCACCCGCTATTCATCGCTGGCAGCACTGGTTGCCACTGTTGCCGTTCCCGCTCGCACTATACTGGCTCGGGCAAGGTCCAGATCGGCGAACTGTTCATCCTGATGTCGCTTCTGGTCTGGATTTTTCACCGGGCCAATATTTCCCGATTGCTTTCGGGCACCGAAAGCAAAATCGGAAGCAAGGGATAGACTGAGTATGGCGGGTGAAGCGAAATCAAAGCGGCGCGATCCCGCTTACCGATGAACAAAGACTCAACTGGCTTCAACTGATGCGCAGCGACAATGTCGGGCCGGCGACCTTTCGCGATCTGATCAATCATTTCCGCACGGCCTCTGCGGCCCTTGAAGCGCTGCCGGACCTGATTGCTCGCGGGGCGGTGTTGCGGGAAAAATCAGAATTGCAGCCGCGCGGACAGCGCGAACGCGAAATCGAATATGCGGCGCGAAACAATGCCCGCTTCATCGGCATGGGTGAACCGGATTACCCGCCTGCCCTGCGCTCTGTGGATTATCCGCCGCCGCTATTATGTGTCAAGGGCAACAGCACAATTCTCAACAAGCCAGCCATCGGCATTGTCGGTTCACGCAATGCCTCGATCAACGGAATGCGGCTTGCGGCGCGATTTCGCTTCGGAACTCGGTCAGGCGGACTATTCAATCATCTCCGGTCTGGCGCGCGGCATTGATGCCAGCGCCCACAAGCATCGCCTTGAAAAGCGGAACAATTGCGGTTTTTGCCGGTGGTGTTGACACGATACTTTCCCGACTGAAAATGAAGACCTTGCACTGGATATCCTAGAGAATGGCGGCGCTTTTATCAGTGAAATGCCGATGGGCTGGAAGCCAAGGGCGAAGGATTTTCCCCGGCGCAACCGGCTGGTGGCGGGCATTGGCAAGGGCTTGCTGGTGATTGAAGCCGCCAAACGATCAGGCTCGCTGATCTCGGCACGGCTTGCCAATGAGGCGGGCCGAACGGTCTATGCCCTTCCGGGATCGCCGCTTGATCCGCGATGTGCGGGAACCAACTGGCTGATCAAACAGGGTGCAACGCTTGTCACGGAGCCTCAGGATATTATTGATGATCTTTCAGCCATTGCGCAGCCGGATCAATCACAGCTTCTGGAGTGAACCGGATGCGAGATGGACCTTGAGCCTGATTCCCGCAACGACACTGGATGTGGAAGATGTGCGAAAGAGCATTATCGCGCGCTTGGGCCAACGCCGGTTGAAATTGACGACATCATCCGGTTTTCCGGCGCGAGCCGCCGGACAGATCCAACTGGTCCTGATCGAACTCGATCTTGCCGGCCGGCTCGAGCGCCATGGCGGCAACCGGGTCAGCCTGATCCGCTAATACGATTGTGTCAAAGCCGATTTGCTGACACTGCGTTCTTGAACGGTTGCCCGATTTCATTACCGAATTCCTAGATATTGATTGCCGTATTGGTTTCCAGAATTGCCATTTCGATCAGATAGGCGATCATTCGGCTCATCGAGTGCTGCAGACAGTTTGCGCAATTCCTTCAAGCATCTCGAGAATGTATGCCAGTTTTTCCAGCTTCAGATCGGACTCGGATAACCTTGGTATTGCTGTCTGCAGCCATCATGCTGGCAGGAGTGCTAACCGTCCGTTCGGTATCATGACGGTGTCTCGTGATTTGTATTTTAGCGGTACTTGGCAGCTCATGGCGGTATCCTTGTTCGAGTGTACTTTTCCGCCCGTGCTTCGGTTCCAACACCCCCACGGTGCCAGATACCGTGAAAACCTGCTTATGCCTACTATATAGTGCATAATTAGTTAATATACAACTTATGTTTGCTTTATGGTGGATTTACACCGTTTATTCGCGCCTCTGTTCATGAAAGTCCCTTGACGCAGGGCGTTTCCATCGCCAATTCAGGCCACCATAACAAATCTTCAGCTGTTGTCATACCGCAGTGGCCGCGAAAACGCGGGAAAAGTTCAGGAAACCCTATGGGTCATAGTCTAGTTATTGTAGAATCGCCCGCCAAGGCAAAGACCATCAACAAGTATCTGGGCAAGGATTACACCGTTCTGGCCTCCTATGGCCATGTGCGCGATCTGCCGCCAAAAGACGGCTCGGTGTTGCCGGATGAGGATTTTGCCATGTCCTGGGCGGTGGACGCAAAGTCCAAGACCCGCCTGAGTGACATTTCAAAAGCAATCAAGAATGCCGACAAACTGATCCTGGCGACCGACCCGGACCGCGAAGGCGAAGCCATTTCCTGGCATGTACTGCAGGTTCTGAACGACAAGAAACTGCTCAAAGACAAGACGTCGAGCGGGTTGTTTTCAACGCGATCACGAAAAAATCCATTCTCGAGGCCATGGAACATCCGCGCCAGATCGATGATGATCTGGTTGATGCCTATCTGGCCCGCCGGGCACTGGACTATCTTGTCGGCTTTTCGCTTTCGCCGGTCTTGTGGCGCAAACTGCCCGGTGCACGCTCTGCCGGCCGGGTGCAATCGGTAGCCCTTGCGCCTGATCTGTGACCGCGAAGCCGAAATCGAGGCATTCAAGCCGCAGGAATACTGGTCGATCCTGGCTGAACTGAAAAACAGTGCCGGTCAGGCTTTTGAAGCCCGGATTGCCGAATTTGACGGCGAGAAGCTGCAACGGCTGGACATCAAGAATGAAGCCGATGCCATGCGCATCAAGACAATGCTGGAGGCGGCTATCGCTGAACGTTACCCGGGTTGAATCCAAACCGACCAAACGCAATCCCTATGCGCCGTTCACCACCTCAACCCTGCAGCAGGATGCCAGCCGGCGGCTTGGCTTTTCCGCCAACCGGATCATGCAGATTGCCCAGCGCCTTTATGAAGGCATCGATATTGGCGGCGAGACCGTCGGTCTGATCACCTATATGCGTACCGATGGCGTGCAGATTGCGCCCGAGGCAATTCCGTCGGTCCGCGAACAGATCAGCAGTGAATTCGGCGAGCAGATATGTGCCGGAAAGCCCGCGGATTTATACCTCCAAGGCGAAGAATGCCCAGGAGGCCCATGAGGCCATCCGTCCGACCGAAATCAGCCGCACACCCGAAGCAGATGGCTGCCTTATCTCGATGATGAACAGCGCAAGCTCTATGACCTGATCTGGAAGCGCACCATTGCCAGCCAGATGGAATCGCGCCGAAATCGAGCGCACCAGCGTTGACATCACCGGCGACCACAATGGCGAAGCGTGCAATGCTGCGCGCCACCGGTTCGGTCGTGCAGATTTGACGGTTTTCTTGCCGCCTATGAAACCCAGACAAGCGATGATGAGGAAGATGGCAAGCGGCTTCCTGCCCTCAATGAGGGCGAAAACAGTCAACCGCGAGAAAATCGAGGCCAAGCAGCACTTCACCGAGCCGCCGCCGCGTTTTTCCGAAGCCTCGCTCATCAAGAAGATGGAAGAACTGGGCATTGGCCGCCCGTCCACCTATGCCTCGGTTCTGGCGACCCTGCAAAACCGGGACTATGTGACCCTGGAAAAGCGCCGGTTCACGCCGGATTCCAAGGGTCGCGTTGTTACCAGTTTCCTCGAAAGCTTCTTCAAGCGCTATGTGGAATATGATTTCACTGCAGATCTTGAAGAGCGCCTCGACAAGATTTCCGCTGGCGAATTGCAGTGGAAGGACCTGCTGCGCGATTTCTGGAAACAGTTTTCCGCCAGCATTGACGAGATCAAGGATCTTCGCGTTTCCGAAGTTCTCGACATGCTGAATGTGGAACTGGCGCCACTTGCCTTTCCGCCGCGCGAAGATGGCGGCGAGCCGCGGGCCTGCCCCAAATGCGGTGAGGGTCAACTTGTCCCTGAAAGTCGGGCGCTATGGCGCTTTTGTGGGCTGCTCGAATTATCCCGACTGCAATTTCACCCGCCAGCTGGGCGCATCCGACGAGGATGAGGCAGCCAATGACGGGCCGAAGGTGCTTGGGCACTGATCCTGACACCGAAGAGGAAATCACGCTGCGCAGCGGCCGCTTTGGTCCCTATGTGCAGCGCGGCGAAGGCAAGGAAGCCAAGCGCGGCAGTATTCCCAAGGGCTGGAACCCTGCCGAAATTGATTTCGAACGTGCCATGCAGCTGCTATCGCTGCCCCGCGATGTGGGACTGCATCCTGAATCCGGCAAGATGATCACGGCAGGCAATGGCCGCTATGGTCCGTTTGTTCTGCATGAAGGCGTCTATGGCAGCCTTGATTCTCCCGATGAAGTTTTCACGGTCGGTATCAACCGGGCGGTTGATCTGATTGCCGAAAAGATTGCCAAGGGCGGCGGACGGCGCGGCGCGGCGGCGGCACTCAAGGAATTGGGTGAGCATCCCGAGCCTTGGCGGAATGGTTGCTGTCAAGTCCGGGCGCTATGGCCCTTATGTGAACCATGGCAAGGTCAATGCGACACTGCCAAAGGACAAGGACCCGATGGAAGTGACCATGGAAGAAGCCGTGGCGATGATCGAGGCCAAGGGTGGCTCCAAGCCTGCGAAGAAGAAAGGCGGCGCCAAAGAAAAAAGACTGCCGCGAAAAAGAAACCGGCTGCCAAAAAGAAACCTGCGACTGAAGAAGAAGCTGACCGTGGCCCCGCGCACGCCCAGAACCGACAAGATCAAGGCAGGCAGGCGGGCTGCCCGGGGACTGCCGAGCCGCGAGCAAATCCTCGACTATATCGCAGGCCAATCCGGATCAGGCCGGGAAAAAGGAAATCAGCCGGGCCTTTCAGGTCAAAGGGTCCGGCCAAGATCGACCTCAAGGCCATGCTGAAGGAAATGGCCGAAGACGGCCTGCTTGAAAAACGCGGCAAACGGCTGGCAAAGCCCGGTGACCTGCCATCTGTGACCGTGCTGGATATCGTTGCCCGGGACCGCGATGGCGGATTGCTGGCACGGCCTGCAGATTTCGATGAAGGCAAGGGCGGCAAGCCGCCGGTAATTCTGGTTCAAGCACCCCGCAAAGGGCGACGCGGTTGCCGGTATCGGTTCGCGGGTACTTGGCCCGGCTGCGAGCGAAGCGATGGGGATGGTGCCGACTACACCGCCAAGGTGATCAAGATTCTGGAACACCAGCAAACTGCCGAACTTGGCATTTTGCGTATCGGCGAAAATGAAGCGCGGCTGATCCCGATCACCAAGCGCCAGGATGAGCGGATTATTCCGCTGGAGGCCTTGAACGGTGCAAAAGACGGCGACCTTGTCGAAATCGAACCCATCGCGACAGTGGCTGGCAGAAATGAACGTTTTGGGCTGAAGCGCGGCAAGGTGCGCCAGGTGGTCGGCTCGGCCATCACCGAACAGGCCGCTTCGATGATTGCCATTCATGCCAATGACATTCCGCATATCTTTCCCGATGCGGTTTTGGCATGAAGCAAAAGCCGCCAAAGCCGATCTCCCTGAAAGGCAAGGAAAGCGCAGCCTCAACCCATGAGGCCAAAAGGAAGACTGGCGCGATCTGCCGCTGATCACCATCGATCCGGCAGATGCCAAGGACCATGACGATGCCATTCACGGCATGGCGGACCCGGACAATCCCGGTGGTTATATTGCGACCGTGGCCATTGCCGATGTCAGCTATTATGTGCGGCCCGGTTCGGCCATGGACCGCGAAGCGCTGCTAGCGCGGCAATTCGGTATATTTCCCGGACCGGGTTGTGCCGATGCTGCCGGAGCGGATTTCCAATGATCTTTGCTCGCTGCGCGAAAACGAGGACCGCCCTGCCCTTGCCGTCAAAATGTGGTTCGACGCAGATGGCAAGAAGACCCGCCATACGTTTCACCGTATCCTCATGCGCAGCCATGCCAAGCTTGCCTATGTGGAGGCGCAGGCGGCGATTGACGGCTCACCCGATCGACAAGGCCAGGCCGCATCTGGAAACGATCCTGAAGCCGCTGTGGGAAACCTATGCCTGCCTGAAACGCGGACGCGAAGACCGCGGACCGCTGGAACTGGACCTGCCGGAACGCAAAATCCTGCTGAAAGAAGACGGCACGGTTGACCGGGTGATCGTTCCTGACCGGCTGGATGCGCACAAGCTGGTCGAGGAATTCATGATCCAGGCCAATGTTTGCGCTGCCGAAACGCTCGAAAACAAACGCCAGCCGCTGATTTTCCGGACCCATGACAGCCCGTCCCTCGACAAGCTGGAAACCCTTGGAGAATTTCTCAAAAGCCTGAACATGACACTGGTACGGTCCGGCAATCTGCGCGCCCAGCATTTCAACGGCATTTTGAAGGCGGTTGAAGGCAAGGAGCATGAGGAACTGGTCAACCAGGTTGTCTTGCGCTCCCAAAGCCAGGCGGAATACTCGCCGGAAAATATCGGCCATTTCGGCCTCAACCTGCGCAAATACGCGCATTTCACCTCGCCTATCCGCCGCTATGCCGATCTGATCGTTCACCGCGCGCTGGTGGGAGCGCTGGCCTTGGTCCGGGCGGACTGACGCCGGAAGAGGAAAAGCTGCTGGATGTGATTGCCGCCGACATCTCGCTCACCGAACGCCGGGCGATGCGGCCGAACGCGACACCAAGGACCGGCTGATTGCAGGTTTTCTTGTCCGAACGCATTGGCGACCGGTTCAACGGACGCATCAATGGCGTAACCAAATCCGGCCTGTTCGTAACCCTGTCAGATACCGGCGCGGACGGGTTTATTCCGATTTCCAAGATCTCGGATGAATATTATCATTTTGATGCTGCGACCCATTCGCTCATTGGCGAACAGCTCAGGATCTTGCGTATCAGATAGGCATGGAAGTAGAAGTGCAACTGGTCGAGGCGGCTCCGGTTGCCGGAGCGCTTGCGCTTTGACATGATCAGCGAAGGCAAGAAAAGTGAAGGACTGCCGCGCTCACGGCGAACCAACAAGAAGCCGTTTACAAAGCCCGGCGGCAAAATCATTCGGGCGGAAAACTCCGAAGTGGCAGAGCGCCGACAGAAGATAATTACACGAGTGAAACGGAATCGACATGTCCATTGAACCCCTTACCGTTGAAACGGCCGAAGCGCTTGATATCGAACCGCATCGTCCGTTGTATGCGATCTGCTGCTTCGCGGACTGCCAAATGCACCTGCCCGAATTGCGGTGAAGGCAAGATTTTCGACGGCTTTCTGAAAGTCGCGCCCAATTGCGCGAATTGCGGTGAAGATCTGTCCCATCAGCGGGCTGATGATCTGCCGGCCTATCTCAACATTTTTGTGGTCGGCCATGTGGTTGTCGGCGCAATGATGGTGCTGATGACCTTGGACCTGTTGGGCATGTGGGCAACCATGTTTGTCACCATTGCAGTTTGCCTGGTTGCCGCTTTTGCGCTGATGCGTCCGCTCAAGGGCATGGTGGTCGGCATCCAATGGGCCTTGCGAATGCACGGATTTGGCGGACATCATGACTGATCACAAAGCACTGATGCGCGAGCGCAGAGGATTGCCCGCATCGAGCAAATGATCAATTCCGGCCCGATGAAGCGCATGCGCAAAGCAGTCGCGGGCACAGCGGCGCACTGTCCGGCCGAAAAATGCCTCCTCCATCATTCTGATCAAGGGAGAACCGGGCAACGAAAAAATCGTCATGGGCAAGCGCAACAAGGCGCTGAAATTCATGCCCGGTGCCCTGGTTTTTCCGGGCGGACGTGTTGATCGGGGTGACGGCCGGATCAGAGCTGCTGATCGATCTGGACCCGATACTACATCAAAAACTGCTTGACTCATATGCGCGGCAAACCCGTGGAAAGCAGCGCCCATGCACTTGGCGTTGCCGCCATTCGCGAACTGGCCGAGGAAACCGGCCTTCTGATTGGCGAGCCATACAGACGCACCGCCCAAACATGCGACTGGCAGATGTTTGCCGACAAATCACTCGCGCCCAGCGTTTCAAAACTGCGGCTTGTGGCCCGGGCAATCACACCGCCCGGTGTTCACCGGCGGTTTGATACCTGGTTTTTCGCCATGCGCCTTGAAGACCATCACCATGTGCCCGATGAAGGATTTGTATCATCGGGTGAACTGGAAGATCTGCAATGGATCTCGCCGCACGAGGCGATGCGGCAGCGACACACGGGAAATCACCCGGGTCATTCTGGTTGAACTGATGAACCGGCTGCAGGGATGATCCGTATCTGTCAGCCGGATTTTCCCGCGCCGTCCTATGCAACAAGGCGCGACAGGTTTCAGCGCAAACTGATGTAACTGGCTAATCAGCCGCGAAACTGCTTCATTGGCATTGCCGCAATTGGCCGTGATCAAGGTTAGAGCTGACAATCTTTCAAACAGATTTCGAACTCGGCTCATGGCTGGCATCCACAAACCTGTTCATAGGATGAAGCAACCGATTTTCGCGGCGCATTTGCTGCCATTGTCAGTATTTCCGCGATTGGAATCGCCATTGGTCTGAGCTTTCCGCTGCTGAGCATGATCCTCGACAATCGCGGCTATTCCGGCGCGATGATCGGTGCCAATGCCGCCATGGCCGGCGTTGCCTCGCATGGCTGCGGTCTGGCTTGTAACCCCGTGTGCCAACCGGTTCGGCGTAACCGGAACGCTGGTCCTCGCTGCACTGGTTGCTGCCATCAGCCTGATGGGTTTTTACCTGTTTGAATTCCATCTGGGTGTGGTTTGTCCTTGAGGGCCACCTTTCACGGCGCGCTGACCCTGTCCTTTGTCCTGAGTGAATTCTGGATCAATTCGGCCGCGTCGGAAAAACAACGCGGACTGATGCTGGGCATTTATGCCACTGTCCTGAGCCTTGGTTTTGGCAATCGGGCCCGGCCATTCTGGCCGTTACCGGCTCCGGCGAGTATTGCGCCTTTCGTCATCGGCAGCTGTAATCATTGCCGCCTCCACCGTGCCGATATCCTGGCCGTTGCCGCGCGCGAGCCGGTTCTTGAAAAGAACCACAGGCTCCGGCAACGCATTTCTTGCGCTATGTCTGGCTTGTACCGCTGGCGACCGGTGCGGTGTTGCTGTATTTGGTGCGGTGGAACAATCCGATCTTGCCGCTTTTGCCGGTCTACGGACAACGCATCGGCTTTACCGAACAGAGCGTCTCCCTGCTGCTGATCGCCATTGCAGTGGGCAATGTGTGCTTTCAAATTCCGCTCGGCATGTTGAGTCGACCGGGTTAGCGACCGGCGACTATGTCCTTTATCTGTGTGCGGGAATTGGCGCTGCTCGGAACAGCGCTGATGCCCGTTGTGCAGCGCAGACTACCCCACTGCTGATTCTGGTCCTGTTTGTCTGGGGCGGCATGATTTCCGGGTTTTATACCGTTGGGCTGGCGCATCTGGGCTCCCGGCTGAAAGGCGCGGACCTTGCGCGAGGCCAATTCGGCCTTTGTGTTCTGTTATTCGCTCGGCATGATCGTTGGACCGCAAATTTCCGGCATTGCGATGGACTGGTATGATCCCCACGGATTTATCTGGGCCATGTTCGGCTATTTTCTGCCTGTACTATCGTGCTTGTGCTGTTTACCGGTGCGACTGATGCGGCCAAGCATCTGAAGTCATGCATATGCGTTATCCGGAGACGGCCGTGTAATCCGAGAAGCCGCTTGACTTTCATCCAGCAATGAGTAGTTTGCGCGGCGATCAGGGGGCTTTTTGCCCCTTTAATTTGTTGGATACAAGGTTCGGCCTCAGGCCTGATCAGCATCCACCAATCCAAACAAATTTCCAGGCTGGAATTACAGAAATGGCAAAAGCGACGACCATCAAAATCAAACTTGAAAGCACTGCTGACACGGGCTTTTTCTATGTAACGAAAAAGAACAGCCGCACCATGACCGACAAACTGGTCAAGCGGAAATATGACCCGGTTGCCAAAAAGCATGTGGATTTCAAGGAAACCAAAATCAAGTAATCCTGGTTTGCAGTTGAATTCGAAAAAGGCTGCCTTTAGGCGGCCTTTTTTTTGTCGACTTGCTCTGATCAGGACTAGCGATTCATTGGCAAGTGATTCATTGAAATGGGATTGATTTGGAAAAAGGGTCGGCCGGTCAATCCGGATATGGTACGAGGAGGCCATTAGTCCGGCGACCGACCGACAACCCCACGGACCCAGGAGATGCGGCGGACCTGAGCACTCCGTAGGGAAACTTTGTCAATGATCCGTATTCGACCTGAGATGCCAGAAGTCCAGATCGTCCATCGGAAACATCCAAGGATTTGTCCGATAACTCGGCAGCCCGACATCGGACAAAATTATTGATACAGATTTAGTCGAAAAATCAACGATTTAGTAACCATGAAAAGCGGAATCAAGACAATTGGTTAGGAATCAACCTTAACGCAGGTAATGCTGAAGCTGAAGCGGCTCTGGAACTGCGTAGAGGTTGCGTTGACAGCACAAATTCAGGCAGCAGCTTCAAACATGACCGTGTTGCGGCCTGCCGCGTTTTGCCTGGTAGAGGGCAACATCGGCCCGCTTGAGCAGTTTTTCACCGGTGTCGTCGTCGCTTTCAAGACAGGAAACGCCCAGGCTGACCGTGATCGGCAGCTGCTTGGCGCCCTCTTCGACCATAAAGGGATGGATAGCGACCTCATTGCGGATGCGTTCGGCAACAACCCGGGCCAAGTGCCATATCCGTATCGGGCATGACAATGACGAATTCCTCACCGCCATAGCGGCAGGCAAGATCAATGTTGCGGATATTCTTCTTGATCCGGCGGGCAAATTCGCGAATGACCTCATCGCCGACATCATGGCCATGGGTATCGTTGACCGCCTTGAAGTGGTCAATATCGCACATGACAACCGACAGCGGTTTGTTCGCGGCTCTTGGCCTTGGCCAGCATTTCGGCAAGATGACTGTCGAGATAACGGCGGTTGTTGAGGCCGGTAAGGCCGTCGGTGACTGCCATTTCGATGGTCTGCTTGAACCGAGTCGCGCAGTTGCACATTGTAGCGCTTGCGCTGGACCTGGGTGCGCGTACGTGGCCAGCAATTCGTTGCGGTCAATCGGGCGGCGAATATAGTCATTGACGCCCATATCCAGCGCGCGAATGACCTTTTCCTCCTGCTCCAGTTCGGTAATCACCATCAAGCGGCAGCATTCTGGTTTTTTCGAGGGATTTCAACTGGGAACAAAGGCGCAGCGCATCCATGTCGGCCAATGACATGGAAATGACCGCAGCATCAAACTCCTCATCGGCGGCCCGCAAGCAAGGCTTCCTTGGGATCGGAAACCAGCGTGACGACTGTTTTCAACCGCAAGATATTTGACAATTCGTTCATAGGAAGAGGGCGATCATCGACCACCAGAACCTTGGGCTTGAGCCAGTCGGCGAACTGCCGATCGCGACGCTCATGACTTCCTGAACGCGTGATTTCCTGGCCGGTTGTTGCGCGCAGGCGCAATTCATCGGTCAGCATTTTCAGACGCACCAGGCTTTTGACCCGGGTGATCAGTGCCAGATCATTGACCGGCTTGGTGAGAAAATCATCAGCACCGGCATCAAGGCCCTGCACCCGGTCTTCGGTCTGATCGAGTGCGGTTACCATGACGACCGGAATATGCATGGTTCTGGGATCGGCCTTCAGGCGGCGGCAAACCTCGAACCCGTCCATTTCCGGCATCATCACATCCAGAAGGACGATATCACACTGGCCGTTGGCGCAGATTTCCAGCGCATCGCGGCCGTTGCTGGCAGTCAGCACCTGAAAATACTCGGCCATCAGCCGGGCTTCCAGAAGGCGGACATTTGCCTCAATATCGTCAACTACAAGAATACGCGCAGTCATTGGGGTTCGCTTCTCCGGCTGGGTCAGGCTAAGTTCATGCGATCAGGCGTCGCCGAGATAGGTCTGGATGGTCTCGAGAAACTTGCACGACAGAAATCGGTTTGGAAATATAGGCTTCGCAACCACCCTGGCGGATGCGTTCCTCATCGCCTTTCATGGCAAAGGCGGTTACGGCAATGACCGGAATTGTGTGCAGTTCATCATCTTCCTTGAGCCATTTGGTGACTTCCAGGCCCGAAACTTCCGGCAGTTGAATATCCATCAAAATCAGATCCGGCTGTGTTCACGCGGCCAGATCCAGCGCTTCCATGCCGTTTCTGGTCTGGATCGTACGATATCCCTTGGCTTCCAGCAGATCGTTGAACAAGTTTCATGTTGAGTTCATTGTCCTCAACAATCATGACTGACTTGGTCATGCCTTACCCTTTGCCGGATTTTTCCGGTATTTCTGTCAAAATCCTGTTTATGCAGGGTTAACCTAAAGCAATATCGTTGACGAAATGGAAACAAACGGCGTCACACTGGAAATCGGATATGGAATATGCAGTCACACAGGGCAAAAATGACTCTTACCGAGGACAATGCCAGCGAAGATCGCCATTGCCGGACTTGGCTACATTGCGGGTGATGAAGACGAAATGGGCCGTTTTCTGGCTTTGACGGGACTTGCGGCGGATGATTTGCGCGAAGCCGCCGCAAAGTCCGGGTTTTCTGGTCGGGGTTCTTGATTTTTTCATGGGATTTGAACCAACCCTGCTGAAATTTGCCGAAAAAGCCAAGATCGACCCGCAGGATATCGCGACGCGCAGGCAGTTCTGGCCGGTCCTGAAGAGAGCCTGGTGAGATTGGAAGCAGCAGAACGATCAGATCTCGCCAATTCCGATCCGGTTTTTGCCGTGACTGTCTTCGCGAATTAACCGGGGAACGGAGACGCGCTGCAAGCATTGCGGCAGCCCGCGGCTGTTGCGCCACAGCGAACTGCATCGAGCTGCATTTTGCCCATATCGATTGCGACGCGTTTTATGCCTCGGTGGAAAAGCGCGACAATCCGGAACTTGCCGCCCGGCCTGTGATCGTTGGCGGCGGAACGCGCGGGCGTGGTTTCGACCTGCTGCTATGTCGCGCGCATTCGCGGTGTGCGCTCGGCAATGCCGATGTTCAAGGCGCTTGCAGCCTGCCCTGATGCGGTTGTGATCAGGCCGAACATGGAGAAATACGTCGAAGTCGGACGCGAAATCCGGGAGCGGATGCGCGAACTGACACCGATGGTTGAACCGCTGTCCATTGATGAGGCATTTCTGGATCTGTCCGGCACGCACAAACTGCACAAGGCCAGCCCGGCCCTGGTTCTGGCGAAATTTGCCAAGACATTGAAGAGGAAATGAAGCTGACTGTCAGCGTTGGCCTTTCCTACTGCAAGTTCCTTGCCAAAGTCGCCTCCGATTTTGAAAAGCCGCGGGGCTTTTCGGTGATCGGCAAGGCAGGAAGCCGTCGGCTTTCTGCGCAAACAACCCGTTTCGCTTTTCTGGGGCGTGGGAAAAGCGACCCAGGCCATGCTGGCAAAGGACGGCATTACCGATATCGCCACAGGTTCAGGACATGGAGGAAAGCGAACTGGCGCGGCGTTACGGCTCGATCGGGCTTGCGCATGGCGAAGCTCTCCCATGGCCAGGATGCCCGCAGCGTTTCCGCCGGCGGTGAAGCAAAGAGCATCAGTTCGGAAACCACTTTCAACACCGATATCAGCGATCACGAAGAACTGGTGCGCAAGGTGCGTTATCTGTCCGAAAAGGTCTCCAAGCGACTGAAGGAGAAGCACCTTGCCGGACAAACCGTTGTTTTGAAACTGAAAACCGCTGACTTCAAAAGCAGGACGCGCAACCGCACCCTTCCCGATCCGACCCGCTTGCAGACCGGATTTTCCGGGCATGCTGTCGAACATGCTGGAAAAAGAAACCGATGGAACAAAATTCCGGCTGATCGGCGTTGGTGTTTCAACCCTGATGAGCGACGAAACCGCCGATCCCAATGATCTGGTCAATCAGGATGCCGCACAAACGCGCCAAGGCGGAACTGGCAATTGATGATCTGCGGCGAAAATTCGGGGACAAGGCCGTGGAACTGGGCCTGACCTTTGGCGACGGCGTCCCGCAGGAACGAGCGAAATAGCCGAAGCAGTCCTGCGGTCTAACTGCCGGTTTGTCCGCTCAGTTCTTCATTGTGCAGGCTGATCCTTCCAGCATTTCCAGGGAAACCAGCGAGCCGGTGATCGAATAATCGGGATAGGTCATCGATCAGTTTGCGGGAAATGCCGCCCTCATAAAGCAGGAAAGAAACCTGATATACCGGCATGGCCTCGGTGGAATCGGTAATGATATTGTCGAAATAGCCAATGGTAACGGGCCAGGATTTTTCGTCCTTCAACTCGGCAATTGCCTCGGCTTTCTCGCCTCCAGCAGCATCTTCAATGACGTCTCGGCTTGCCGATAACATTGGTTGTCTTCAAGACCTCGTCGGCACCATCCCCCCCGTCAAAAACATGCACCTTGAAAAACGGCACGCCTTCACGGGCGTTTTCCAGCATCTTCAACCAGATGGGTGGAAATGAAGTTGGCCTCGGGCAGTTCGACCTCACGCTCTTCGGGCGAATCCAGTTTGACCAGAATTCCGCCTTTCTCATGTCTGGCAACGCCTTTCACTGTGCGGTCGAGTGCTTCGTTGACGAAGGACTTCGTCAGGAACGTATACTCGTTGCCGTCCGGGCTTTCGAAGGAAGCCGTCTGCTGATCGGTGGTGAAAATCTCGCCATTGGCATTGACCCGGGAAACAAAACGATATTTCACCGACATGCCATCGCATTCATTTCCGCTCATCTCGTAAACAATACGTCCATTCATGTTGACAATTCCGCGAACGCTCGGTGGCTTCCTTGAGCTTGATTTCATAGATCGCACGATGAGGACGCAGAATTTCAAATCCGGCGGCAGCCGCGCTGCACTAGTCATGGCATCAGCTGTTAAAATCGCGCCGCTAAGCGCCAGTGCCATGGTAATGACCGGATGCAGGTGAAAAAAGGTTTGCAATGAACAAGATAAACCTCCGAATGAAATGTCCGCCTCTTAGTATCGACTCAGGATGTGGCAAAATTTCGTTTCAAACAATGACTTTCTTGGAGATTTCAGCCGCATTATTCTTGGCATGGTGAACAAACACAATTCGGAAATGATATTTGAAGTCGGAACCAGCATGACCGAAGCCAAACCGCGACTGCCGCCGTTGACTGGATAAAGCGAAACCCCATTGCCCATCGCGGCCTGCATGACAAGAGCCGCAGGCCGACTGGAAAATTCGCTTTCTGCGGTCAGTGCCGCCGTAGAACACGGATATGCAATCGAAGTCGATTTGCATCCTTCCAGTGATATGGTTCCGATGGTTTTTCATGACAATATGCTGGACCGGCTGACCAGTGAAAAGGGTCCTTTCAGGGCTCGTTGCGGCGCGCGAACTTCGATCGGTCAAACTCGGCAAGACGGGAGATCATGTTCCAACCCTCAGCGAATTGCTGGAACGGGTTGACGGCAAAGTCGGACTGGTTCTGGAACTCAAGGGAATTTTCGGGGAAGATGAAGGTTTTGTGGCAGCGGTGCTGAAAACGCTTTCACAATACAAAGGTGACGTCGCCATCATGTCTTTCAATCACTGGCTGCTGGCGCGATGCACGACTGCTCGGCTGACAACGTTCCGCTGGGTCTGACTGCAGAAGGCAAGGACAAGCTGAACGCACTGCACGAACAGGCCGCAAAAGACTTGAGATCGACTTTGTCTCCTATGGTATCGGGGACTTGCCCAACCGTTTTGTGGAAGGCTTCAGAACGAGAGGCAAACCGGTCATCACCTGGACGATCCGAACGCCCGAACAGGCTGAATTCAGCAGTTTGCACGCGGACCAGATCACCTTTGAGGGTTTTTTGCCATGAGCCAGTATGTGCAGCTGTTGATCTTCTTTCACAAGCAGGCGCGATGGCAGGCGCGATGGCAGGCGCGATGTTTGGACTTTGATGCCGCGGTGCCTAGATAACCTCTTATGAGCGATGAAATCACCTACCGCATCAGGGTTTTACAGAGCCTGAAGGACATCTCCGCCGACGGATGGGACAGCCTTGCGCGACGTCCCGCGCCCTGACGGGAGTGTTGTCGATAATCCCTTTGTCAGCCATGCCTTTCTTTCTGCGCTGGAAGACAGCGGCTCGGCAACTGCGGACACGGGCTGGCTGGGCCAGCATCTTGCTGCTGGAAAACGATCAGGGCCACGTCACTTGGCGCCCTGCCCTGTTATCTCAAGAGTCACAGTCAGGGCGAATATGTCTTTGACCATGGCTGGGCAGACGCGTTTTACCGCGCCGGGCGGCGAGTATTATCCCAAGCTGCAATGTTCGGTACCCTTTACCCCGGCGACCGGGCCCCCGCCTACTGCTGACGGTTCCGCCTTTAATGACAGGCAGCAGCAAGCGGCCATTCGCTCGGCTCTCCTGTCCGGCCTTCAGCAACTGACAATCAAGGTTTGGCGCATCTTCTGCCCACATCACCTTTCTACCGGAAGAAGAATGGCAAGTGGCCGGCAAGCATTGCTTTTCTCCAGCGCACAGACCGGCAGTTTCACTGGTTGAATGACGGGTTATAAAACTTTTGATGATTTTCTGGAGTCGCTTGCCTCGCGCAAACGAAAGAACATCCGCAAGGAACGCGCGACCGCGCTTGCCCATGACGGGATGAATTGTTGAGTTGTTGACCGGCAGTGACATTCGCGAACAGCACTGGGATGCCTTTTTCGAATTTTACATGGATACCGGCTCGCGCAAATGGGGTCGGCCCTATCTTACCCGAACCTTCTTTTCCCTCGTCAGCGAGCGCATGGCAGAGAATATTCTGCTGGTCATGGTCAAGCGCGACGGACAGCTATATTGCCGGAGCCATCAATTTCATCGGCGATGACTGTCTTTACGGCCGTCATTGGGGCTGTATCGAAAACCTGCCCTTCCTGCATTTTGAGGTCTGCTATTATCAGGCGATCGAATATGCCATAGCTCGATAGGATCTTGCGCGGGTTGAAGCCGGTGCCCAGGGAGAACACAAACTGGCCCGGGGCTATGTTCCCGTTACTACCTTACTCCGCCCATCACATTGCCAATTCAGGGTTTCGGGATGCGGTCGAAGACTATCTGGATAACGAGCGCCGCCATGTGGAAATGGAAAAGGAAATCCTGCTTGAACATGCCCCGTTCAAGAAAGGCAGGGGGTGAACTTTCGCCTGTCTTGAATTCGGATCGCACTTCGGCTCATACTGACTGAATGCAATTGCGAAGGCTGACTTTAACGGGGTGAGTAATGACTGAAATGTACCGGCTCTTTTATGTGAGCACCAGAGCCAGTGATCTGGACGAGAAGGACGCAGATGAGATTGCAGAACAGGCTGCCAAATACAACAGCAAGCACAACATCAATGGCGCATTATGCTTTAACGGTGTGAATTTCGGCCAAATTCTCGAAGGGCCCAAGGATGAGGTATTTCACCTTCTGGACACGATCCGCGCAGACAAGCGTCACGAAAACATAATCATCATCGGCGAAAAGCCTGTCCGTTTCCGCTACTTCAAGGATTTCCACATGCAGCGCATCCGTGGCATGGATTTTCAGGAACTCATCAAGGCGATGGCCGCCGAATGGGATTTATCATGTCTGAAAACACTTATGACCCTAACAATATATTTGCCAAAATCCTGCGCGGAGAAATGCCGACCCACAAGGTATTTGAAGACGAGGAAACCTTCGTGATCATGGACATCATGCCGCGCGGAGACGGGCATTGCCTGGTCCTGCCGAAACGCCCGGCGCGCAACGTCCTGGATGCAGATGATGCAGTATGCTGGCTTCCGTGGCGAAAACAACTGCGAGAATGGCGCGGGCGGTCAAAGCAGCGTTTGACGCTGACGGTGTTACCATCCAGCAGTTCAACGAACCTGCCGGGGGGCAGGTTGTATTTCACCTCCATGTGCATATCATTCCACGTTTTGAAGGCGTGAAGCTGAAGCCACATACCGGTGAAATGGAAAAACCGGACATTCTGGCAGCCAATGCCGAGAAAATACGTCAGGCGCTTAAACAGGTCCTGACAGATCAGATTCTGCAAAGAATCCCAAGCTGATCTGACATTGAAACGAAAAACGCCCGGTCAATAACCGGGCGTATTGCATTAGATCGTATCGCGCCTAGCTTTCAGGATTTTCCGAGGTCGCTGCCAAGCAATTCCGCTTCCAGACTGTCCTCAAGAGACATCGGCTCCGCCTCTTTGGCAGTGCTTTTGTTTCCTCTTTGGTTTCAACCTTCGCCGCAGAGGTTTTTGCATCCGGGCTTTTTCAGCAGAGCTTTCAAGTGCTTCCGGTGGTTCCACGTCTTCGCCCTCGACCGCTTTTGCTGCTCCCGAATCGGTTACGGTATCATCAGCTGCTCTTTTTCTTGCCGGCATCGCTTTCGGTTAGACGCTGGCCCGCAAACCAAGAGACTCTTCCAGATCATCGATAAGTGCTGTCAGTGAATTGACCAGCTTTGCGTCAGGGCTTTTCTCGAGTGCCTTGATAGCCGCTTCCAGACGTTCCTTGGCTGCGTCCCGCATGGACTTGAGTTGATCGATTTGTTCCATAACTGTCTCCGCGTTTGGGGCCAGATGCCCGATACCATGCCGGCCGTATTCAGCCGTTTTTCTAGCTTCATTAATGCCAAAAAGCGAACCGTTTTTACCGACTTTCCCCTGTAAAGCTGATTTGCGGTGTCAAAACATGTTGCCGAATGTAACTGCAGAAAACCGATATTTGCAAATTCGTCTGCCTTCCAGGCAGGTCGCACCACTTATGCAATACCGGGTTCGGGAGTATCTTGTATGCTCGCCATTTCGCCGGAATTGGCAGCTTTAAGCGTCTCGCTCAGCACAACCCTGCGCGCCAGATAATGACCAAGTGCAAACAGCGCAACCCCTGCCATGATGTCGAACAGGTAGTGACCGCCGTGGATGATGGTTGCCGGAAGGATCAGCAAATTGAGCACAAGGAAGAAGGGATAGAGATATTTGATGTTTCTTGCTGCGGCCATTGCAATCAACGCGAGGGTCGTGTGGTAAGATGGAAAGCTGATGGTGCCACGGATTTCATAGGGCGTAATCAGACCGGGGCCATTCTTGATGATGTATAATAGTTCTTCGGCATATCTTTGATCAACAACCGGAGCCAGAACAGCCTCGATGTCTTTAGGGATCGGGTAAATATTCGGTGTCGCTGAAGACGGAAAAAACGACCAGAAACATATGATGGTTGTCGCTGTAATCACTACTGTCAGCAGCATGATATGCAGATCGCGGGTGATGCCGAACAGGCTCAAAATCACAACCAAACACAGTCAGTTGAGGAATGGTCGTATTGTAACACGTTTTCAGAATGGCGCTGATATTGGGGTATCCGGCGGCAAATTCCATCACTGATGGCCAGTGAAAGCCCAACATGGCATCCCATTTTGCCAGATAGGGATCGATCAGATCCCCGGAGAGCGGCATCAACAGGTAGTTGAAAGCCGACAGCGCGGACGTGACCATCATGAAGGCACTTGTACAAATGAGGGCTGTCGCTATCTGGTCGCTCCGCCCGGACATTCTATAAAAAGCACCGCCAGTAAACAGCAAAAATGTTGTTGCAAGCATGCCCGCATAGGCCCTGCCAATCAATCTGGGCGCCCTTGAAGGAGATCATTGCCAAATTAACGAAGATGATTGAAATTGCCACACCATAGGTGACACGTTCAGCCGCTTTCAGCTCGAACTTCTTTTTCAGCACACCCGAAACTCCCATGTAACACACTTCCTCGCCAGGCCTAATTGAATGGTTGTGGCTGTCTGTGACGCCGTAAACCTGCCGGCAAGGTATCGGTGATTGCTTAAAAAAGTGTGGCCTGCCCCCAATCTCATTCCTGGTTGCAGATTTGAGTAGAAACAAAAAAGGCAGCCCCGAGAGCCGCCTTCAATGCCTATTTTCCTGATTGGTCCCTGAAGGACAAACCCTATTTGGTTTTCAGCGGCACTTTTGGCACCGAACCACCGCCGGAGCCCTTGCCTTTACCCGCCGGCTTTGCCGAGGTTGCTGGCTTTTTCGTTGCAGACTTCGCCGGCAGGTTTTCTTGCGGTCTTCTTCGGTGCAGGGAGTTTCTTGGGCTTCACAGCCACATCTTCAATCGCCTCAAGAACGATCTTCTCCTTGCCATCCTCATCCTTGGCGAGAGACACCTTCACCGTTCCGCCCTTGGTCAGCTTGCCGAACAGCACCTCGTCAGCCAGCGGCTTCTTGATGTGTTCCTGAATAACCCGTGACAAGCGGGCGTGCGCCCATTTTCTCGTCATAGCCCTTGATTGCCAGCCAAGCGGTTGCTTCCTTGGTCAATTCAAAGGTCACACCGCGCTCGGCCAGTTGTGCCTCAAGCTGCATGATGAACTTCTCGACCACCTTGTGAATAACCGGTGTCGGCAATGAGCCAAACGGAATGATCGCATCCAGACGGTTGCGGAACTCCGGCGGGAACAGACGGTTGATTGCCTCTTCATCGTCTCCGGTGCGTTTGGTGGAGCCAAACCCGATTGCCGCCTTTTGCATTTCAGAGGCACCGGCATTGGTGGTCATGATGATGATCGTATTGCGGAAATCGATCTGTTTGCCGTTATGATCTGTCAGCTTGCCGTGATCCATCACCTGCAGCAGAATATTGTAAAGGTCCGGATGGGCCTTTTCGATCTCATCAAGCAGAATGACAGAATGCGGGTTCTGGTCGACGCCATCGGTCAGCAGTCCGCCCTGGTCAAAGCCGACATAGCCCGGAGGCGCACCGATCAGACGTGAAACCGTGTGGCGCTCCATATATTCGGACATGTCAAAGCGCTGCAGCGGAATGCCCATGGAACTGGCCAACTGCTTGGCGACCTCGGTCTTGCCGACCCCTGTGGGACCGGAGAACAGATAGGAACCAATCGGCTTGTCCGGTTCGCGCAATCCGGCCCGGGCCAGCTTGATGGAGGCTGCCAGTGCCTCAATTGCCTGATCCTGGCCATACACGACCCGCTTCAACTGGTTTTCCAGATTGGCAAGAACCACCGCATCATCCTTGGAAACGGATTTGGGCGGAATACGGGCCATCGTGGCGATGGTTTCCTCGATCTCGGCAACGCCGATCTGCTTTCTTGCGCTTGTCGGCAGGCAGCAGCATTCTGCGATGCACCGGATTCATCAACCACATCAATCGCCTTGTCCGGCAATTTGCGGTCATTGATATAACGCGCAGACAATTCAACCGCCGCCTTGATCGCATCATTGGTATATTTGATTGCGTGGAAGTCCTCGAAATACGGCTTCAGGCCTTTCATGATGTCAATGGCATCTTCAATATTCGGCTCGTTGACATCAATCTTCTGGAACCGGCGAACAAGCGCACGGTCCTTTTCGAAGAACTGGCGATATTCCTTGTAGGTTGTGGAACCGATGCAGCGGATCGCGCCGGAAGAAAGCGCCGGCTTCAGCAGGTTGGACGCATCCATGGCGCCGCCTGATGTGGCCCCTGCCCCGATCACCGTGTGGATTTCGTCGATGAACATGATTGCGCCATCGGTTTCCTCGACTTCCTTGAGCACCTGTTTCAGGCGTTCCTCGAAATCGCCGCGATAGCGCGTTCCGGCCAGAAGCGTTCCCATGTCGAGGGAATAGATGGTGCAGTCTGCCAGCACCTCCGGCACATCGCCTTCGATAATGCGCTTGGCCAGGCCTTCGGCAATTGCGGTCTTGCCAACGCCGGGATCGCCGACAAAAAGCGGATTGTTCTTCGAGCGGCGGCACAAGGATCTGGATTGTCCGGTTAACCTCGGACATGCGGCCGATCAGCGGATCGATCTTGCCGGATTTGGCCTTTTCATTGAGATTGACGCAATAGGCCGTGAGCGCATCGCCCTTCTGCTTCTGCTCTTCCTCGCCCATTGGTGTCCTGTTCATCATCAACGCCGCGCACCGGACGCATTTCCGATGCTCCCGGCGCGTTTGGCAATGCCGTGGGAAATGTAATTGACCGCATCATAGCGGGTCATTTCCTGCTCCTGCAGGAAATAGGCCGCATGGGATTCGCGTTCGGCAAATATCGCCACCAGCACATTGGCACCGGTTACTTCCTCGCGGCCTGAAGACTGGACATGAATTACCGCGCGCTGAATTACGCGATGGAACCCGGCAGTTGGCTTGGCCTCCTCGTCATAATTCGGTGACAAGGTTTGACAATTCATTGTCGATGTATTCCTGCAGGGACGCACGCAGCGTATCCAGATTGACATTACACGCCTTCATGACATCAGTCGCATCCTTGTCGTCGAGTCAGCGCAAGCAGAAGGTGTTCCAGCGTCGCATATTCGTGGCTGCGATCATTGGCCAGCGTCAGCGCTGTATGGAGAACCTTCTCAAGACTTTCAGTAAATGATGGCAATTCATGCTCCGTTTTTTCTGGTTGCCCCGCCCTGAAACTTGCTCTTGTACTCTCCGGCATTTCCACTCTGTCGCCAAATTGGCAGTGGTTGATGTCCGTTATATGGATACGCTGCTATTTCTTTTCCATCACGCATTGCAAAGGGTGCTGGTTTTTTCTGGCAAAGTCCATCACTTGCGTGACCTTGGTCTCTGCGACTTCGTAGGTGTAAACACCGCACTCCCCCACACCGTTATTGTGAACATGCAGCATGATCTGTGTGGCCTGTTCAGGGGTTTTCCTGAAAAAACGCTCCAAGTATGTGAATGACGAATTCCATCGGAGTAAAATCATCATTCAAGAGCAAGTACCCGGTACAGATCCGGTTTTTTGACCTTGGGCTTGGTCTTGGTGGCAAGACCGTGCCTGTCCCGGTGTCCTGTTTTCATCGCCGGTCTTCTTGTCCTGCATGACAACTGGCGCACTGATCAGCCCGCTGAACTGATGATTGCAAATTTGCCAGATGATACTTCCTGTTTTCATTCCTGCGTCATCCTGCTCTCGGTCAAGCGATATGCATCGCCGTGATCATCAAATACTTGGCGATCCACGCGGTTCATGAAAGACTATGACCGGATGCAAATCCGTCAATGTCCTACAGCAATGGTCATTCAAGTATCCGGTGGCCAAGCTGCAGCTTCATGCGCATGCATCGCGGATCACATGCTTCGAGATGATGTCGCGATATGAAGATATTTCAGCCCAAATTGAAATAAATTTCTGAAAGAATTTGTTAGCCATAAACTCCTTGGTAACCATACCCCGATAGGCTGGCCGAAATTCAGGATTTCTCGGCGCTTTTAGCCATACGCACCATCAGGTGTCATTCCGAGAAAATTTCTACTGAGGCCCTGTGTTTGAGGGCCAAACCGTGGGGAATAGTCGTGCGTACCGTTTTCGGATCGACAAGGCGTCTTGCTGACGCAATTTATTGCTGTAACTTTTCATCATACTGGCCATTGCCGGCTTCGACCTTTCTGCCACATGCCAAGCAGGATTATGCCGGCATTGTCATGGATGCCAAGACCGGCAAAGTGCTTTACTCCCATCGGTGCAACGGCGAAGAGCTATCCCGCCTCGCTGACCAAGATGATGACGCTCTACATGCTCTTTGAAGCGATGGAGCAGGGCAAGGTGACCAAGAAAACGCGCATCCGCTTTTCCAAGCATGCTGCTTCCATGGTGCCCTCAAAGCTGGGCATTAAAGCCGGAAGCTCGATTTCTGCCGAACAGGCAATCTATGCGCTGGTCACCAAATCCGCCAATGACGCGGCGGCGGCCGTGGGCGAGCATATTGGCGGCACCGAAAGCAACTTTGCAGTCATGATGACCAAAAAGGCCCGCGCGCTTGGGATGTCATGACACCACGTTCCGAAATGCATCCGGCCTGCCCGACAGCCGTCAGGTGACAACCGCCAAGGACATGGCCATTCTGGGCATTGCCCTGCGCGAGCATTTTCCGAACCAATACAAGTATTTTTCAACCCGCAGTTTCAAGTTTGGGAAATACAAATACGGCAACCACAACCGCCTGCTGGGCAGCTGTGCGCGGTGTTGACGGCATCAAGACCGGCTATACACGGGCATCCGGCTTCAACCTGGTTTCATCCGGTACAATCACGGTGGCCGCTCGATCGTTGCCGTTGTCCTGGGCGGCAAAACCGGCAAAAGCCGCAATGCGCAAATGACAAAACTGATCAACGCCTATCTTCCCAAGGCCTCGAAAGGTCGCGACAAGATGATTGTTGCCAAAAAGCGCACAGGGCACGCTCTTTGCCTCCCTGTTCAAGCGCGCAGAAAAGGCGCCAGTACCTGAAAAGCGCCCGGAATTGAAATCGTCGATACGGTTGTCACCGCCAGTGTTGACCCAAAAGCTGAGTCAAGTCGGCAATTCGTGCCAGACAGCCCCCTCAAGGTTACCGCTGCCCCTACCCCTGCACCTGGAAGTTTCCAGATGCTGATCCGTTCAAGCCGGCTGGCATGTTCAGATTGGCGCCATGCCGAGCAAGGACAATGCGATTGAGCATCTTGAAAATGCCCGGGCGAAATTGCCCGGTCTGTTCGATAACGTCATCAACTATACCGAGACTGTCGAGAAGAACGGTACTACGCTTATACCGCGCACGGTTTGCAGGATTTCAGCTCCAAGGATGCAGCCTGGGGTGCCTGTTCGAAGTTGAAAAAGGTAAAGATACAACTGTCTGGCTCTTGCAACAGTAAAGCCGACAAACAGCGGAATGGCCTGACGCGAGGCCATCGGCCCGTTTCATCGTTCGTTGCGGCCCTTACCTGCGGATATGAGCAAACGCTTCCCGAATTTGTATTGTGTATGGGAGTGGAAATGTCAGTCGAGAAGAATATCCTTGGCCGTATTGATTTTGGCGGCAAGAAACTCGGAACCCCCGGTGTCGGGATGCATGCTCTTCATAAGCTTGCGCCAGGCAGCCTGGATTTCCCGTCGAGACGCCCCCGGTTCAAGACCAAGCACCTGGTAGGCCTCCTGCTTTGTCATGCTGCCAGAAGCCGCCGCGCCGCCCTGCCCGCTGCCAGTGTCCGCATGTGCGTGTTCACGCCAGGACGGAATTCGGCGGTCAAGATAACTTTCAAATAAAGCCAGACTTTCGCTCGTCCGATCTGATTTCTTGAAGCAGTTGAAAAGCTCCATCTCATTGAGCCCGGACAGCGTTTTGCCCTTCCCATTTGCCGATGAGGACTTCGCCATCCATTTCGCCTGTCTCATGATCCAGCTGCATTTCAAGTGCCGCAGAACGAACGGTTGATTTCTGACCGCCTGACTGGCGTTTCATGCGCGCCAGACCGCTGTGTCCGGCGCCACCATGCCAAGCCCAATCCAGCCATCGGAAGCCCGACAACACCGCGCCCCAGCAAGGTCAGCGCCGCTCCAATCCCCACCATTGCAATTGGTCCGGAATGGGAAAAAAAGCGTGCCATTGTGGCGGCCGGTGTGTTGATGAACAGCCATCCCAAAGCCAAAGAAAAGCACGCTGAACAAAAGTATGTAAAACAGGATTGTCATGATATTCTGCCCAGACAGTTTCTGATCGGACGCCTTTTTGCTCGACTGCAACGCTTTAAGGCCGCCACGGGCATAGACGGCAATGGCGCCCAGCAAATCGGCAAGTTCTTTCGCCGAATTCGGCCCAAGGCGGAAATACGCCCCGCGGGTCAACTTGCGCAATTTCCCGAAATGCCTGCTCTGCAACAGGATCAGTGCCCTCCTGAAAAAAGAAGCAACGTGTCCCTTTTATTCCCAATTCTCCTGCCGATTGGCAAAGTGTGTCAATATTCTCTTCCATGGCATCACCAATGAAAACCAGCGCATCGACTTTCGCCCTTCGCCGTTTCTCGCAAGGTATGGGAAAGGACTTTTCCAATCTGAGTTCTGACCGCCTCGGCAGTCTATTCCGGTCATCAGATCACGAAGCGCTGCTGACCGTATTACCCATTTGGACGCCCGGCATTCGTTGTATCCGCGAAAATAGACAAGTTGAACCGATAGACCGTGCACCGCCCTTTGCCTTGGTGTCGGAAACAGCTTCGAACATTGATGCCTGCAGGCGCATCGCACGATCCCAGGTCGGCTGGCGGCTCATGGTGGCATCAAGTGCGAAAACCAGCCTGCCTGAGCCTGACAGGGTTCGCAGTTCCGGGCAGCTTTCAGGAAATGCCTGGATTTCAGACGATGAGGATTGGCTGCCAATAACTTCCCTGCCAGTGGCGGCTTTGTCGATATTGTTGCCAGATCTTGAAACTGATTTATCGTTCATGCCTTATATTTGGCGTGAAATGCAGCCGTTGCAAGGCATTACTAGCTGTAATATCCCAACGCAGTCACAATAACGATCAGGACTAGCGGTTCATCGACTATTCGGCGAAAATCCTCAGCTTGCCTGAAGGCTCATCATCACTGAGACAACCAGCGTTTCCGGGCTTCTGCCCACGGCGACCCGCATCATCCATCGGCAAGCGCAAGCATGTTCATGAGCGAACGCACTTCCTGCTTGGCAGCAAGATGGGAAAGACTTGGTCCGTTTCCAAGCACCTCCTCGCTCAGCTCATCAAGCGCAGTCATTCCGATCGGAAAAAGCTCGCGGAATACCACGCGTTCGGAAATTCCGTCAGCAAGGCGGCAACCCAGATGCATTGAAAGGTTTTTGAGGCTTTCAAACATGTTTGACTTGTTGCGCGAACCAAGATGCGAAAGACGGTTGCGCACCACGATCCAGTCCAGCAGACCGTTATCAACCGAACGGCGGTGGCGGCGGGCTTCACGTACCATCTCGGCATAATGGGAGATTTCAATGACTTCCCCGGTCTGCGGATCCACATGGCCCAGAACATCGAAATCAATGTATGAGTCGTTGAGAGGCGTAACCAGCGTATCAGCCATGGAATGGGCAAGCCGCATCAGATAGCTGTCATGGCCGGGTGTATCTATCACGATGAATTCATGGGTATTTTCGACTTCCTGCACAATCTGTGAGAAATCGCCGCAATTCGGTATTTTCATTATTCAGAATACTGTCTGAAGTCGCGCGATTCAGGTGGAAATGATCGGATTGAGGCAGGGAAAGTCCGTTTTTTCGAATCCAGTTCTTCCGGTTTTCGACATAACGCGTCAAACTGAGCTGCCTTGAATCGAGATCGATGCTGGCAACCTTGTGACCGGCATTCAACAACGACACGATCAGATGCATTGCCGTGGTGGTTTTCCCGGACCCACCTTTTTCATTTCCAACTACAACGACATAAGCCTGTCGGCTGTTGCCTTTTCGCTGTACGAACATGTGTTTTAATTCCTACCCGTTAAACCCATGCACCCCACTGACAGCATGTTTCAGAACCGGTTTTAAGGCAAGTAAAAGATTGAAAACGCTATCAATTAAGTTCCCAATGGTAAATCATTGGGGTTAAAGCAAGCTGACAGGCTGGCACAAAGCTATAGCAGGCCTAATTCTGCCAGTTCGAGACGCAAATCCGGCGGCATATCCTCCACCCCCGATCCCGTACCCAGATCTACCGGGGCATCTTCCGGCTTGAGGTAGCGCCAGCCCTGAAATGCCCTGCGAGGCTGCCATTGTGTCAGAATGAGGCGGGGTTCGAGTACAAGGTCACATCGCTTGATACCCTCATTGTCCGTGAAGGGCCGAATATCCATCAGATGCTGTCGGACCTGGATATTTCCCTTGATTACCCAGTAGAGAGAACCGTCGGCGAGCAATTCGTCCGTTCGTTTGGGGATCATGCGGGTTGTATGGATTTGTTCGGCTGGTTTGCCATTTTGCCTTCTTTGTTCAAGCCGGTAGTCAATCCATGCCTGCAATTCCTCCACTGCGGAAACCCCTACGCAGAGTTTGAGCAGGTTGAGTTTCGCAGACTTGTCGGTGGGTGCCGGAGTTGGTTTCATGCCTGAAAGAATAGTGCATCCGAACCGCACGACAAACCCCTGCGGATCATAACTCCCCAAATTTTCCGTGACTTAAGCGCTGCGAAAATGTCGAATGCCTGACTCAGGTCTTTTTGGACTGTCCGACAGTGATTTGAGCGCCGGTTTCCTTCAATGCACCAAAACCGCCGTCGATATGCGCGATGTTTTCAAAGCCCATGTCCTGCAAGGCCTTAGCCGCCAAAGCGGAGCGCCATCCGGCTGCACAAAAAAGAACATACTGAACATTGCTGTCTGCAAACACTTCCTTGTGGTAAGGACTTTCCGGGTCGAACCAGAATTCCAGCATTCCGCGCGGGGCATGAATGGCATCCATCACCCTGCCTTCACGCTCAAGTTCGCGGATATCTCGAATATCGACAAGTCGGGCCCTGCCCATTTGCTGTAACTCCAGCGCCTGATCCGGTGAATGGGTGACAACCTGCTCGTTTGCTGCCTGGACGAGTTCCTTGACGCCGGTAATTGCCACTTTCGAACCTTCCTGCAAATCCTGAAACTTGCCTAGCCTACTCATTGTCATGCATTTTGTATCACCAGCCTATGCAGGATAGGATGGCATTGCAATGCGCTATTGAATCCGGTTGAGGCAAAGCCCTTTTCTGACAAGTTCATGATAAACAAAAAGGCCACCTCTGGACGAGATGGCCTTTTCTACAATTTCACGTTTTAACTTGATACTCAGTTTACATCGGCGGTGATTGTCTGAGCCTGATGAGGCTGAACACTTCCGGCCAAAGCCATACCTGCCACGAACAACGCGATCGCGACAAAAGCCACGTTCCATACGGAACCTGGCGCTTTTTCATTCAACATGATTGACGCCCTGAATTTGATTTTAACAGTTGAACTGCTGGTCGCGATGGTTAACTTCTTGTTAACTTCCAGCGACTGCGCTGGATTAATCCAAAGCGAATTTTCCCGCAAGGGAAATCTGTCATCAAATCGTCTTATTTGCAGATATCTGCCCTGCAAAAATTGCATAGTGATTTGAGTTTGAATTGGCATTGGGCCGCCGAAAATTGCGAGAATCCCTGTGACACTTTTCAAACAGGCCTCATGGATCCATGAACCCTACCCCCGCAACCCGCCTGCAGCCCGTTGATTGGGCGCGCGGCGTCGCACTGGTTGCCATGACGCTGTTTCATTTCGGTTGGGATTTGGAAATGTTCGGCTTTGCCGAGCGCGGGTTTGCATCCCAACCGGCAATGGTCTGGTTTGCCAGGTGCATCGCTAGTAGTTTCCTCTTTCTTGTTGGCGTCAGTCTCGTGTTGGCCCATGGCAAGGGTTTCAGGTCGCACGGATTTTTAAAGCGTCTGGCGATGGTTGGCGGTGCCGCAGCCCTCATTACGCTTGCGACATGGTTTGCCACGCCTGACATATTCATCTTCTTTGGCATTCTTCATCATATCGCGCTGGCAAGTGTTATTGGACTGTTGTTCCTTCGTTTGCCGGTATTTGCGATCTTGTTGAGCGCAATTGTCGTATTGGTGCTTGGGCTTTATGGCGAAATACCCTCGCTGGATGCGCCATTTTGGTGGTGGACAGGCTTGAATCAGTTCACGCCCCGCTCCAGCGACTATGTCCCGGTTTTCCCGTTTTTTGCAGCGGTTCTGGCCGGGATGGCTGCTGCGAAATACGGTATTCGGGCTGGATGGGAAGCAAGGCTTGCAACTATGCAGTTGAATGGGATGCTTTCACGCGGGCTTCGGTTTATCGGCCGCAACAGCCTTGTCTATTACCTTGCACATCAACCGGTGATGATCGCGATTCTTTATGTAATTCAAATCCTTGCGCGATAGTTTGCAAAAAATGATTCAGGTCGGCTGTCCTTTGTTCAATGCAAGGTTTTTTTGTTGTCTGCCGGCGCAATAGCGATACTATAATCGGAAACCGTGCCAAGAGAGCTGCTCGTGATTTTGCAGGGCGGTTGCGAATGTAACAGGAGTTCGACATGGACAGGAAAAATCCACACAACCCGGTTTCCCGTCCGAACCGAATTCCCTGGCCGCCAATCCTTTATGGCACCGCGATCGCGGCAGGTTTTGTTCTGGGCAGGCTCCTGCCTCTTCCCTGGCCCGGCGGCATGGCTGGAGAATGGCTTTTCATGACCGGTTTGCTGCTGATTGCCTGCGCACTCTTTATCGATGTGCGCACATTTCTGGAACTCAGGAAGCACAAGACAACCATCATGCCCAACAAGGCCGCAGATCATCTTGTGACTTCAGGTCCGTTCAGCTTTTCGAGAAATCCGATCTATGTTTCAAACACCATGTTGACCATTGGTCTGGGCTTTGCATTTGCCAATGCATGGCTATTCATCTGTGGCCTAACGGCGGCCTTTGGGACCCATCATCTGGCAATTCTTCGCGAAGAGCGGCATCTGGCTGCCAAGTTTGGCACTGCATGGCATCACTATACGAAAAAAGCCCGGCGCTGGATTTAGCAACCCCTTCCGTTAAACCGATGTGATCGAATACGCTGCTGCAAAAGCGGGGTGGCGAAGGACACCGGCCGGAAAAACGTGAAATAGTTGGCAAGCAATATTCAGGCGCTCACGCCCAGTTCGGCCAATCTTGCCAGGCTGGCTTCTTCCACCTGATCCAATTCCGCCATCGTTTCCTCGATGTCGCGGCGCTTCTGCTCAAGTTCGGTGCGCTTTTCGGCCACCTTAGTCATCAGCAATCGCAGTTGGCCTGCCTCACCAGGAGGCTCCTTATACATATGCAGAATTTCACGAATTTCCGCGATGGAAAACCCAAGCCTTTTGCCACGCAGGATAAAACTCAGCAACCGCCGTTCGCCCTGACGGAACAAACGAGTTCGCCCCCTGCGAACAGGATTGATAAGCCCCTCATCCTCGTAAAACCGGATTGTGCGTGTTGATACACCAAACTCTCTGGTGAGTTCGGTAATCGTGTAGAATTCCTTTTTCTCTTCTTTAGCCAACGACGGTATCTCCTGTTGTTCCCTTCTTTTACAGAATGAAACAAAAGTCAAACCTGAGTTACGTAAAAGTAAGAAAATTGCAATTTGCAACCTGAGCCGGATTGATTGCCGGTTCTTTTAAAAACCGCCAAACCGGCGCGGCTAGATGCCAAACCACCAGGCGGCAAGGCCCAAAAATGCGAAAAATCCGACGATATCGGTCACTGTGGTGACAAAAACACTTGAAGCAATGGCCGGATCGAGATCCAACTTGTTGAGCAAAATGGGAATCGATATTCCGGCCAGTGCGGCGCAAATCATATTAAAGATCATCGCCAGACCAATGATAATGCCCAGATCAACGGAGGCAAACCACAAATAGGCAATCACGCCAATAACAAGGGCAAACGCCAGTCCATTGATCAAACCGACCAAAGCTTCTCGTTTGATAATCCGCTTGGCATTGTAGCTACCAATATCCCTTGTTGCCAGCGCACGGACCGCAACGGTCATCGTCTGGGTACCCGCGTTTCCTCCCATTGAGGCGACAATCGGCATGAGGACGGCAAGTGCCACCATTTGCTCGATGGTCGCGTCAAACATGCCGATTACCAGAGAGGCCAAAATGGCAGTTGCAAGATTAATCAGCAGCCAGAGGAACCGCGACCGCGCGATTTCGAAAACCGAATCGGATAGCTCTTCATCGCCCACCCCGGCCAGACGCTTGATATCCTCGTCAGCCTCCTGATTGATCACATCAACGATGTCATCAATCGTCATCACTCCAACAAGCCGGCCTGATTCTTCGATCACCGGGGCTGAAAGCAAATCGTATTGCTGAAACAGGTGAGCGGCCTCTTCCTGGTCCATCTCGGCGACAATCGGATGGATCGTCTCGTCGAAAATCTCCTCAACACCGATGTTCCGGGCAGTTCGAAGCAAGCGGTCCAGTTGCACGTGCCCAAGCAGTTTATACTGCGGCGAAACAACGAAATATCTCGTGAAAGCGGTCTGGAAGGTCTTCGTCATCCCGCATGTAATCAATCGTCTGCCCCACCGTCCAAAAAGGCGGAACTGCGATGAAGTCGCTTTGCATCCGCCTACCCGCTGATTCTTCGGGATATTCGAGTGCACGGCGCAGAATAAGACGGTCATCAAAAGGAAGACTATCCAGAATTTCACGCTGGTCTTCCTCTTCCATATCCTCGAGGATGTATACGGCATCATCTGAATCGAGTTCGCGAATGGCCTCTGCGAGCTTGCTATTTGGCAAAGAGTTGACGATTTCAAGGCGAATGGCCTCGTCAACCTCAGTCAATGCATTCAGATCGAAATCGTCACCTGCAAGTTGAACGAGTTCGAGACGGTTAGTACCTGAAAGGGTTTCGAGCAGATCGGCAAGCTCAGAGGAGTGCAGCGGTTCAATAAGCCCAATCAGCGAGGATTTATCATGGGCATCCAGGGCACTACGAACACTGTCGGCGAAGCTTGCAAGCAGTTGACCGTCATCATCATAAGATTCGCGGCAGGCTGCGCACTTGCAGCATTCGCATCGGCATCAATTGTATCGTGTTCAACTGACATTTTCTTCCTGTGACGGCAGTGAGGACATTACCCTTGTAGCTGTCCTGCATAGGCTTTCAAGGTCTATCGGAAACATAGTTGGAAGCCTTTTGCGCCAAGCATGACAAGATCATGAAAAACACCGTTGAACCGTTCATGACAATCTCCGCAAGTGCTCCCTCCAGGGTTGATATTTTGACCCAAAATTAACTTTCCCCCGATAGTTTGCACCGCAGGGAATTTCATATGCTTGATGACACAACAGACTTGGGGCCAAACCTCGCCCAGACATCGGTGGATAACCAAGCCACAGCGGATGCGCTCGATCCCAATCGTCAGCGCACAGAGGGGCATGTTATCCACTGTGATGCCAAGCTTGCCCTCGTGTCCGCGGATGTTGATCCAAACGTTGACTACATGGAGAACTACTGGGCTGTCGGTCAGCTGATCTCCATAAAGGTTGGCAATAACCGTGTCATCGGACAGACGGCAAAGGTTGTTGCACCGGATCCTGAATGGAAAGAAGGCGGACAAAACCAGATCATCATTCACGTTGAACTGATTGGCGAAATTGCCTCGCGCGATGGCAAGGCCAAATTCACAACGGGCATTTCCGGTTTCCCTCAGATGGGCTCGATCGCCCACCGGATCCGGACCACTGATCTTGCGGCGATTTACGAGAACAGCGGCGACACAACGATTACAATTGGCCACCTCAGCCAGGACCGGACCATTGAAGCCAAAATTGATTTTGACAAACTGTTGAGCAGGCACTTTGCGGTTGTTGGCTCAACCGGGGTTGGCAAATCGACGTCTGTCAGTCTGATGTTGCGCAAGATTGTGGCAGCGCGCCCTGATATCCGGGTGCTAATGCTTGATCCACACAATGAATTCGGGAGTGCATTTCCCGACAACTCCCTAGTGGTCAATGCACGCAATCTTACTCTTCCCTTCTGGTTGTTCGGACTGGATGAAATCGCAGAGGTTATCTTCCGCGGTCAAACCGGGCTGGCCACGGAAAAGGAAATGCTGCGCGACTTCATTACGCTTGCCAAGCAGCAGCAACTCCAGGAAGGAGAAGACAGCGCGGCTTCACTGACACGCAAGAATACACGCAAGACCCGCGTCAATGCAGATACACCTATCCCTTATCGGATGCAGGATCTGCTTAAACTGATTGATTCACGCCTCGGCATGCTAGACATGAAGGCCGAGAAGCCAACGCTCAAATCGCTGAAAGATCGCATTGATACGATAACGAATGACGCGCGCTTCCAGTTCATGTTTGACCCGATGACCTGTGGCGGCGACAAAATCGGGGATGTGATTTCCCAATTGTTTCGTGTGCCGCAAAACGGCATGCCGATCTGCGTGCTGGAAATGTCCGGCCTGCCGTCAGAGGTGGTTTCCTCAGTGGTTTCAGTTGTCTGCCGGATGGCGTTTGATCTCGCGCTTGCCAGTGATGGTGCGATCCAGACGCTTGTCGTTTGCGAGGAGGCGCACCGTTATATTCCTGCCAATGTAGAGGACGGCTTTTGGCCGACGCGCGCAGCAATTGGCCGGATCGCCAAGGAAGGCCGCAAATACGGCGTATTCCTTGGCATTATCACGCAGCGTCCGGGTGAACTGGACCCGACCATTCTTTCCCAGTGCAACAGTTTTTTTGCGATGAGGCTATCGAACAAGCGCGACCAGGAAATTATTGCCGGGGCGTTTAACAGTGGAGCGGAAAGCACAATCGCTTTCCTGCCTTCGATTTCCAACCGTGAATGCATCGCTTTCGGTGAAGCGCTCTACACTCCGATGCGCATGACCTTCGAGACAGTCCAGCAAAAGATCTGCCGGGTGCCAATATCAGGGAAAACCAGGACGCAGTTCGCGCCGGTAAGCAGATCAATCTCGCCAGCGTCATCACCAAGATGCGCGGTGTCTCGGAGCGTTCAAGACCTGAGGATGCTGACGAACTCGCCGGGCTCGCAAGAGTATCCCAACCCTTGCCGCAACGCGCACCCGGTAACATGGAGGGCGCTCCCGTTCAGGGCGGCATAACTCCAGACCAAAATCATATTCACGCCCGCCCTGCCAATGGGCAACGTGCATCGGCTCCAATGAAACCCGTCAATCCGCTGGGTGGTCAGGCATCTTCGCGCCAAATGCCGCCCCGGGCACCCATTGCGCCGGAAAACAGTTCGATGATTGAGCAAGTTGCCCTGAAATCAATCGAAAAACGTTACGCCGATGCTGCTCGTGAGCAACAACAGGCGATCAAAACTACTTCGGGCAATGCCGGTAATGCGCTCTTCAAGGCATTCCGCAACAAGTAGGCAATTCGGCGTACTGAAATAACCTTGTGCGAAGCGGTTGGATCAAACGCTTCAACAGGCGCAATTCACCTTGTCACTTCCCGGCAATCTTACTATCGTAAAGTCACGCAACCGAGGCTGGTATTGGCTTGCGCTATTCAGCCGACAGCGTTGGTTTTGGGCGTTAATGCGCGCTCCAGCCGACCAAACATGTGATCACGCCGACAATTTGACAGGGAGACAAACATGACCAAATGGCTCGCAATGGCATCAGCCTCAATTATTGCGTTGAGTGCCAATACCGCAAAAGCAGATTATGTGCTGGACATACTGCACATTAACGACTGCACAGCAGAATTGAATCGATAAACCGTTTCAATTCCACCTGCGATACGGAAAGCGAGATCAAGGGCGAATGCTTCGGCGGAGTTGCGCGAATAAAAACGAAGCTCGATCAAAGACGCGCTGCACTGGCACGAAGACAACGCAAATGTGCTTTTTCTTGATGCAGGCGACCAATTCCAGGGTTCACTGTTTTACTCCACCTACAAGGGAGCTGCTGCGGTTCAGTTTCTGAACCTTCTCAAGCCCGATGCAATGGCTGTCGGCAATCATGAATTTGACGACGGTCCTGAAAAACTTGCCGAGTTCATGGACAAGGCCGAGTTTCCTGTCATTTCCGGAAACACTTCCGTTTATTATGAGCCGATTTTGAAGGACAAGCTGAACGGATATGTAATCGTCGAACGGGGCGGCGAAAAAATCGGGATTGTTTCGGTTTTGGCGACGGATACATCGGAAACCTCATCCCCGGGCGATAATGTCAAGTTCGTTGACGAAATTCGATACCTGCAATCAATCGTTCCGGAAATCGAGAGCAAGGGCGTCAACAAGATCATCGCCCTTACGCATGTGGGACTGGCGCGAGACAAGGAGATCGCAGCCGCGGTTTCCGGCATTGATGTGATTGTGGGCGGGCACAGCCATACATTATTGTCCAACACGGATGAAAACGCCGCAGGCCCCTACCCTGTGATGGTCGAAAATCCCAACGGCGTAAATGTACCCATTGTTCAGGCATATGCCTATTCCAAATATCTTGGTGAAATCAGTGTCAATTTTGACGACAACGGTGTGGTGACCGCAGCCTATGGCGAACCGCATCTGCTGGATTCAACTGTGTTTGCCGATGCAGATTTCCTCATTACGGCACAGGACCTTGGCAAACCGATTGAAGAACTGAAAAAGAAACAGGTAGGTTCCTCACAAGAACTGATTGACGGGGATCGTAACTCCTGCCGCCTTGGCGAATGCAGCATGGGCAACCTGGTGGCTGACGCGATGCTGGACCGCACCAAGGGCCAGGGCGTTTCCATAGCCATTCAGAACGGGGGCGGACTTCGGGCCTCCATTGATGCGGGGGATGTTACGATGGGCGAAGTCCTGTCGGTTCTTCCATTTCAGAATGCGCTTGCGACTTTCGAATTGAAAGGCTCGGATGTGATTGCCTCGCTTGAAAACGGCGTCAGCCAGGTTGAAGCAGCCAAGGGCCGCTTTGCCCAGGTGTCAGGCCTTCGTTATGCCTGGGATGAAACTGTCGAGACGCTCAAGGGCCGCATCAAACAGGTGCAGGTCATGGAAGACGGAAAATGGGTCGAGATCGATCCGGAGAAAACCTACAAGGTTGTTTCAAACGACTTCATGAGAGCTGGCGGGGACGGCTACAAGCTGTTCAAGACCAATGGCATGAATGCCTATGATTTTGGCCCTGGCCTCGAAGAAGTGGTTGCTGATTATATAACCGCCAACAGCCCCTATCTGCCATATACTGATGGCCGGATCCTCAAAGGAGCAATGTTTGAAATGGCAGCCATGCCAAAAGCCGAGGAACCCAATGCAGAAGAGGCAACTCCCATGATGAGCGAGGGCGAATATGTTGTTGAAGCGGGCGACAATCCCTGGACCATCGCGAAGAAACTCTATGGCGATGCTTTGATGTGGGAAAAAATCGTTGAAGCCAATGGCGTGGAGAATGTCCGCCGCCTGCAGATCGGCCAGGTTTTGAAAGTGCCCAAATAAGCGAATGCAAAAGGCTAAAACTGAAAAGGGCGCCGGAAATGGCGCCCTTTTTATTGTTTATTTTGGCCCGAAAAGTTTCGGAGGTTACTGCGTGCGCTGCTCTGCAAGTTTGTTGAGCCAGTCCGGGTCCATTTCGGGGACTGAGGACAGCAGCAGTTGCGTATATTCAGGATAAGGCGGTGACATGATCTCGCTCTTGGGACCCTGCTCCACGACCTTGCCCTGGAACATCACGACGATTTCGTCGGATATAGCCTGTACGGTGGCGATATCATGGGTGATAAAGAGGTAGGTAATGTTGAATTCCTTCTGAAGCCGCAAAAGCAGTTTCAAAATGCCTTCCTGAACGATCTGATCGAGGGCGGATGTCACTTCGTCACAAATGATGACCTCAGGCTCAGCAGCGAGTGCCCGCGCAATACAAATGCGCTGTTTCTGCCCGCCAGACATTTCGCTTGGGAAGCGATCCATGAAGCTCTCATCCAACTCGATCATTTCAAGCAGTTCGATGATCCGGTCATCGCGCGCCTTGCCTTTGAGGCCAAGGTAAAATTCGAGCGGGCGTCCGATGATTTCTGCCACTGTCTGTTTGGGATTTATGGCTGTATCGGCCATCTGGTAAATCATTTGAATTCGGCGCAATTGATCCTTGCTGCGATCCTTGAGAGCCCTTGGCAAAGGTTCGCCGTTAAAAAGAACCTCACCGGATATTGGCGGCAGCAGACCCGTTATGACCCGTGCCGTGGTAGACTTTCCCGAACCGGATTCTCCGACAACCGCCACGGTACGTCCCCTTGGGATATTGATACTGACATCGTGGAGCACCTTGACGGTTCCGCCATAGGCTGCATCCACATTCCTGATCGAAATCGCTATATCATCGCTGATATCTTCCGGTTTCTCGATGGAGCGGACAGCCCAAAGTGATTTGGTATACTCCTGCTCGGGCTTGCTGAGCATGGTGCGTGTATCGGCTTCCTCAACCTCTTCGCCGTAACGAAGCACCTTGATGAAGTCCGCCATCTGGGCAACCACGGCCAGATCATGGGTAATGTAGATCGCAGCAGTATTGAACTGCTCCACGATGTTGCGCATCGCCATCAATACTTCAACCTGCGTAGTCACATCGAGTGCTGTGGTCGGTTCGTCGAAAACAATCAGGTCAGGCCTTGCAGACATCGCCATTGCTGTCATCACGCGCTGCAACTGTCCGCCGGAAACCTGGTGGGGATAGCGAAAACCGATCTCCTCCGGGTTCGGAAGCTGCAGGGCACGATAGAGTTCGACCGCATCATCCTTGGCCTCTGATTCAGAACGGACATGGTGACCAACGGTTGCCTCAACAGTTTGCTCGATCAGGCGATGTGCGGGATTGAAGGACGCAGCAGCCGATTGAGCCACATAGGCAATGCGGGATCCCCAGAGTTGGCGTTTTTCCGCTTCGCTTGCGGCCATCAGGTCAATGCCATCAAACATGATGGAGCCGGACTTGATCTTGCAGCCGGCACGGGCAAACCCCATTGCGGCAAGGCCAAGGGTCGACTTGCCCGCGCCGGATTCTGCCGATCAGACCCATCACTTCACCGCGGCGCAAGGTCAGGTCCACACCCTTGATGATCTCATGCCAGCGTTCATCGGAAAATCCGTCAATTTTGATATCTCGCATTTCCAGAAGGATATCGCCCTTCTCGACCCTTTTTTTCAGATTTTTTTTCAGCTTTGCTCATGGATCAATGCTCGTCTTTGAGGCCACTTGTCTTGTGGAGGAACCAGTCCACGACAAAGTTGACTGCAACGGTCAGAAGGGCTATCGCGCCGGCCGGCAAAAGCGGTGTCAGACCGGCATTGATGTCATAGGGAGCAAACTGGATCAGCGAGGCATTGTCGCGAACCATCGATCCCCAATCCGCCGTTGGCGGCTGAATGCCAAGACCGAGAAATGAGAGGGCTGCAATCGTCAGGAAGACGAAACAGAAGCGCAGGCCGAACTCGGCAACCAGTGGCGGGGTTATGTTTGGCAGGATTTCCCGGCGCATGATCCAGCCGAGCCCTTCCCCGCGCAGTTTCGCAGCCTCCACGTAATCCATCACAACCACATTCATGGAAACAGCCCTGGTGAGGCGGAAAACTCGTGTCGAATCGAGAACCGCTATGATGATGATCAGGCTTGTAATGGTGGAGCCGAAAATCGAAAGAAGCATCAGGGCAAAAATCAGCGAAGGGATCGCCATCAAAACGTCTACTGACCGGCTCAGTAACTGATCAAGCCAGGACCGGTTAATCGCCGCGACAAGACCAAGTCCACCGCCGATAATGAAGGAAAGCAATGTTGTCGCAAGCGCGATGCCCATCGTGTTTCTGGCACCGTAAATCAGCCGGGAAAGAACATCACGACCGATCTGATCGGTGCCGAATACATGATCGCCTCCCCATGGGGCATAGGGCGTTGGAAACACCTGAGCCTGACCATAGGGGGCCAGCAAGGGCGCAAACACGGCCACAAAGAAATACGCGGCTATCACGATCATGCCAAACCAGGCCGATAGCGGGGCCTTTTTCAGATCAATCCATATGCGCTCCCAGGCGGTACGGCGTTTTCTGACCATGCCGACTTCGGCAGCGGCTGAATATCCCCCTGCCGCTTCAACAGAAAGGTTTTCCTGTCGCGCGTCGCCGGAAGCGAATTCCTGTTTTTTCGATTTCTTTGTATCACTCATCTTGGATGCAACAGCCTCGGATTTGTGACGATGCCGATAATGTCAGCCAGAAGATTGAGAATGATGTAGGTAGCAGCAAAAATCAAAGCACAGGCCTGAACAACCGGGATGTCGCGGCTGGTCACCGCGTCCACCATCAACTGACCGATGCCGGGATAGACAAACACAACCTCAACCACCACAACCCCGACAACCAGGTAGGCCAAATTGAAAGCAATGACTGTGGCTATGGGTGCCCAGGCGTTTGGCAGCGCGTGCCGAATGATTACCTGCGAGCGCGATACGCCCTTCAACTGCGCCATTTCGATGTATGGGGATGCCAAGAGGTTGATAATAGCAGCACGTGTCATGCGCATCATGTGCGCCACAATCACCAACGTCAGAGTCATGGCAGGCAGGGCGCATTTGTACACACGTTCCCAAAACGGTGTGTCAGCTGTAACATTGGCAAGGGATGGGAACACCGGCCAGAGTGCGGCGAAGACGAGGATAAGGATGTAGGCGACGAAAAATTCGGGAAACGAGATTGTCGTGAGCGTTGCCGCATTCACCGTGCGATCATAGGCTGAATTGCGGTAAAGCGCTGCGGTAATTCCGAGGAAAAGCGCAAGCGGCACAGCAATAATCGCGGCCATACCTGCAAGGAACAGCGTGTTCCACAATCGCGGCGCAATAAGGTCAACCACAGCGCGGGATCGATCCACCCCCGACGCGGATCGTCCTGAAAAAGACGTCCCGAAATCACCCTGTAATGCCGCACCAACCCATTGAAAATATCGCAGATAAGCAGGCTGATCGAGGCCAAGCTCTCTTCTGAAAGCCGCCTTGGTATCCTCGGTGGCGGCCTGTCCAAGAACTGCCTCGCCGAAATCACCGGGCAGCAATTCGATCGAACTGAAGATAATCACCGAAACCACAAACAGCGTCATGAGGCCAAGGCCAAGCCGCTGTAATATCGTGCTTAAAACAGGATGCACATGTTTCTCCCCGCGCCGTCTCTGACAGGACCGCTTTCTTCCGACCTCCCAATCGGATATTTGCAGAAAGACTAACGAGGCGATTGCGCGTCTGTAAAGTCCGCTATTTGAAATCATCACGGATTCGGGCTCGCGCAGAGAAACTCGCCCAAATGTCTTGACTAAAGTCTTATTTTTTCGTCGGATAGAAATTGATTGCAGCGGATTGATCCGCAGCAACGGAAGCAAGGGCAAAACTCTGTCATATACCGGATATGGTACCAGTCTATGGCTTAACTCACAGAACCCGAACTGCTTCACACTGGGAATGGAGGAAATACCCAAAAATGAAAAAAGAAATCTATCTTAGAAACCAGGCTGCAAAACTGACCGCCGGACATATTGGCCGCCGCCAGTTTGTCATGTCGGCCCTTGCAGCAGGCGTTGTGTTGCCAACCGCACTATCCATGGCGTCCGATGCCATGGCAATGACACCGAAAAAAGGCGGACGGCTACGGATTGGTTCCGGCCATGGCTCCACGACCGATTCACTGGATCCAGGCACATATGAAAATGACTGGGCTTCGGGCGTTGGCTTCTCGATCGGCAACTATCTGACCGAAGTGGACGAAAAGGGTAAGCTCGTTCCCGAGCTTGCGGAAAGCTACGATTCGTCTGATGCCAAGACTTGGGTATTCAAGCTGCGTTCAGGCGTTGAATTCCACAATGGCAAGACGATGGACGCGGACGACGTGATTGCATCGATCAACTACCACCGCGGAGACGATTCGAAATCAGCAGCCAAGGGCGTCATCTCCGGCGTCGTTGACATTCGCAAGGACGGCAACAATGTCGTATTTGAACTCGATGCAGCAAATGCTGACTTCCCCTACCTGATCAGCGATTACCACCTGATGATCCTGCCATCTGCCGATGGCAAGATTGATCCAAATGCCGGCATCGGCACCGGTGGCTACATGGTCGAAAGCTATGACCCCGGTGTGCGCGCACTCCTTAAACGCAACCCGAATTACTTCAAGGAAGGCAAGGCGCATTTCGATGAGGTCGAATATCTGTCGATCATCGACGTTACGGCACGCCAGAATGCACTGATGAATGGCGATGTTGATGTCATCAGCCGCGTCGATCCCAAGACCGTAGCGCTTCTGGCGCGCAACCCGAATATCCGGATTCAGGAAAAATCGGGCACGGCGCACTACACCTTCCCAATGCGCCTGGATGTCGAACCGTTTGGCAATTATGACCTGCGCATGGCACTGAAACTGGCAATCAAACGCCAGGAACTGGTGGACAAGATCCTTCTCGGCCATGGTGCGCTGGGCAATGATGTCCCCGTTTCACCATCCATGCCGTTCTTTGCCGAACTGCCGCAGCGCGAGTTCGATCCCGAGAAGGCTGCCGAACACTACAAGAAGTCCGGTCATTCGGGTACAATCCAGCTGTCTGCTGCAGATGCTGCCTTTGCCGGCGCGGTTGATGCTGCCCAGCTCATCGCCGCTTCAGCGAAAGAGTGCGGTATCGATATCGAAGTGGTTCGCGAACCGTCAGACGGCTACTGGTCCAACGTCTGGAACAAAAAGGGCTGGTGTGCATGTTACTGGTCCGGACGCCCGACAATCGACTGGATGTATGCCTCGGCCTATGTCGACAGCACTGAATGGAATGACACCGCCTGGAAGGGCACCGATGCAGCCAACAAGTTCAATGAACTTACCAAGGCTGCCAAAGGTGAACTCGACGAAACAAAACGTGCCGCGATGTATCGCGAAACGCAGGAGTTGCTGCACGATGATGGCGGCGCGATCGTTCCGCTCTTCAACAACTACATCAACGGCCTGTCGAACAAGGTACAGCATGGCGAGGATGTTGCCTCGAACTGGGATCTCGATGGTGGTCGTGCTTCCGAACGTTGGTGGTTTGCCTGATAGAGCAACAGTCCATTGAAAACGAACGGCGGTGGAGCAATCCACCGCCGTTTTTCTTTGTCAGGAACCTGCCCGAAAGCACTCCTCTAGCGTTGAGCGGGGCATAGGCCTTTGCGTGCTGCGATCCTTTTTCTTCAACACCGACTCGCGCCAGAAAACCAAGAGGCCGGAACCAAAGATCAACAGCAATTCCGAGCCAGGCAACAGCATCCGGCCATTCGCCGAAAATGGTAATGCCCCAGATAATTGCCATGATCAGGGCAATATATTCGAACGGGGCGATCATGGCCGCCTCGCCCAGTCCGGTAGGCCTGTGAAATCATGTAGCCGCCGACTGCGCTGGCAATCCCGATCCCGGCCATGATGGTCAAAGTCCGACCGGCTGCGGCCAGACCCATTCGCGCAACAGGAACTCGATCGAAGGGATCGCCGCCCCCGGCATAACGGCCATCACCGAATAGCAAGGCCGATGACCGCGCTCACAAAGATGAAGGTCAACTGGATGTAAAATGCCATGGTGGAGGCTTTTTCCGTCACGCCCATCTTGCGCGTGAGAATGTGCAGGCTGGCATAGCCAACAGCGCCGCACCAGCGGAAAAAGCGCGGCATACTGAAAGGCGCTTGTTCCCGGACGCAACATGATGAAGCTCCCAACAGGCCCGAGGCAACCGCAAACCACCGCCACGGCCCTACCCGTTCTCCCGAGAAACATACTGAAAAAAGCGTAATCACCAGCGGGGATACGAAGAAGATGGCTGTTGCCTCGGACAGGGGAATCGCGGCAAGACCGAGAAAGAACGTCATATTGGCGAACACAACAAACAGACCGCGCAGAAAGTGCATGCCGAGCCGTTTGGTTTTACGAGATTTTGGTAGCCGCCCTCCAGGGGAATGAAAAATTGCAAGGGTGAAACACAGTCCGACAGTTGCCCTGATCAGCACGATCTGATGCAGCGGATAGTCGCCCGAGAGGAACTTGATTCCCAAATCATTGAGCGAAAAGGCAAATGCCGGCAATCAGCGCGCATAAGAATCGCGATAGCTGGCGGTCGATTTCACGGTTTGAACTGAGCATGGCATGTTCCGAATATCCCTGGCAATCGAAGGCCGGAACTGCTCTGCGCCGGGATGAAAACGCTAACAGCAATTTCCAACCGGTAGAAAACAAAAAAGCTCCCGGATGATCCGGGAGCTTTTTCGATAATGGTGCGGTCGAGAAGACTCGAACTTCCACCCCGGTTAAAGGACAGCGACCTCAACGCTGCGCGTCTACCAATTCCGCCACGACCGCATGAAATAACAAGGAAGCAGAACGCTCGCCTTCTTTCGACAGGCGATGTAGCAAATGCACCCATGGGCAAACAAGGGCTAGATTGGCAAACGCCGAGTATTTTTTGTATGGCCTCAAGCGAGCGACAAACCGCAGAAATCCGGTTTTAAGCCATTTGCAGCAATTGGATTCCCAATTGACCCTGCACGTCACGCAAAGCACACCTAACGGCAAAATCAGAGCGCGACAGTCTTCACTGTTTCCATGCAACCGGCTGGCAAGGCTCCACCGGTGCCATGGGAGATTGTCGACGGCCTGACGCCCTACATGACGGCCGTTGAACGGATGGAGGCGCTGGCAGCTGGATATTCAGGCTTGGGCAATGCTCCCGAAACCGTGCTGGCTGGTCGAGCATCCCCCGCTTTATACGGCCGGCACCAGCGCCAGGGACGCGCGATCTGCTGGCAGCCGGACCGGTTTCCGGTGTTTACCGACCGGGCGCGGCGGCGAATACACCTATCACGGCCCCGGCCAGCGGGTCGCCTATGTCATGCTGGATCTGACGCGCCGCAAGCAGGATGTGCGAGCCTATGTGGCAGCGCTCGAAGCCTGGATCATTGCCACGCTTGATGATTTCAACATCACGGGCGAGCGGCGTGAGGACCGAGTTGGCGTATGGGTGCAGCGACCGGACAAAGCCGCCCCTGCCCGATGGAACGCCGCGTGAGGACAAGATTGCCGCCATCGGCATCCGCCTTGCGCAAATGGGTCAGCTTTCATGGCATTTCGATCAATGTGGAGCCGGATCTCGAGCATTTTGACAGGGATTGTTCCCTGCGGCGTGGAGGGCCACGGCGTCACCAGCCTTGTTGATCTTGGTCTGCCCGTCACAATGGCCGATCTTGACATCGCGCTCAAACGCAATTTTGAAGTGATATTCGGGCCGTGTAGTATAGAAAAACCGGGGCAGTTTGCCCCGGCTTTGTCAATCACTGGTTTTCAAGGGAAATCAGGCAACCTGATTCATCAGCTGCCAGCACGCTTGGGATCAACCTGATGGCTTTCCTTGCGGATGAATTCCAGCAAGGCCCGTTCATTGGGATTGATGGCGCCGTCGCGCTTGATGCGCTCGACAAGCCAGTTGGCCTCGCCGGCATCGATGGCCTCATTGCTTTGGGTTGCCGCCGCGCGCGGCATTTTTCTGGCCGTTCCACGACCGCTCCATCTGGACATGGGAAGATGTGAATACATCGTCAAAAAAGCCTTCGGTGAAAACCTTGCCCAGGCCCTTGAACAATGTCCCCCATGAAAGCCGGCGATATCGACTTCGGTATCTTCCAGCCATTCCTGGCGGGCTAATCGCCTCGGTGCGCGAAGGTGCGCTGATAGCCTGAAACGGCCATCAGGTAATTGGCGTTGGCCCTGACAAACAGGTCCTGCCAGGACGGGATCATTTCTGGCCGGATCAGTGCGTTCATTGAGATCGAACAGGATTTCGGCTTCCTGCTTGCTGATCGAAATACCATTGGAGCCGCCGGCCGCATAGAGAATAGTGCGGAGCAATTCGACTTCCGCTGCGCCGATGACGCCCTTGGTCAGTTGCATGCCGCGTGCCAGAGGCCCCTGCGCCCTGAATCACGGCAAAGGCAACCTGCGCCAGGGCAAAGCCTGCCAGCGCCGGCGGGCAATCATTGGCCTTGGCCAGAACGCGAACCAGAAGTTCCAGTTCCGTTGGCGCTGTCCACCACGCCATCATGGGAAATCCTGTTGACCAGCCATTTGGCATTTTCGTGGCTGACATAACCGCGCGGCTCTGCCTGCTTGACCGTAAAATCGGTCATTGCCTCGACGAAAAACTCGTTCCAGGCCTCGCATTTCCTGTCACGGCATCATTAAGGGCAAAAACCGCATCAGCTTCCAGCTGACTGACAAGGCCATCCTGAAACACTTCGCGGCGTAAGTGGCGAACATCGGCCTCGCTGATTTCGCCGGGCTGCTTCAGAAGTTCGGCATATGGGCCAAAATTTTCTTGATGCATGGGTTAGTCCCCCTAACCTTTTGCTGTCGCTGCATTATGCAGCGGATCTTCACAATGTTGGGGAAAGAATATCAAACCATGCTTTCCGCTTTGCAAAGAAACACGGTTAGCGGTGTTTAAGACATGGTTAACAATGCGTAAATTCGCAGTCGGTCAGCCCTGATTGCGGGCGGCCGTCGCTCAATGGCGCTCGCGCAGAAAAATATAAAGCCCGGAACCGACAATGATTGCTATGCCGAGCCATTTTACCGGCGTTGGGAAATCATCAAAGATCAGATAACCGGCAACGGTCAGGGTTACAATCTCCAGATACTGGAATGGCGCGAGGATTGATGCCTCCGCCCGGGTGAAGGCGATGACGATCATCAAATGGGAAATGGTGGCGATGACGATGATCAATGCCAGATAAAGCATGATCGTGTTGTTCACGGGAAGTGTGAAAGCGCATGTCGCCAATACCTGCTGCGGTGCCAATAATCATGAAAACAGAACAGGCGATCACCCCGCCAATGCCGGACCAGAACTGCATGGTGTAAGGGATGGTCGGATGTTCCGAGCTTGCGCGAAATTACCAGGTAAATGGCAAACAGGCGTTGCCGTTACCAACGGCAGCAATGTCACTGGCCCAAACACTTCATAGGTTGGCTGGATGATCAGCAAGGCTCCGCCAAAGCCGACGATAGCTGCCGCAATCCGGCGCCAGCCAACTTTTCTCGCCGAGAAAGATCGCTGAAAGCAGAAGAACGATCAGTGGCTCGACAAAGAATATGGCAATGGCATCAGCCAGCGGCAGATATTTCAGCGCGATGAAGAAAATGCTGACGGCCGCACCGACAAGCATGCCGCGCAACAGATTGATCATGTTGTAATTGCCGTTGATACGCGCAAAATCCAAGGCGCCAGCCAATCACAAGAAACAGCAGAACCGCCTGACCGACAAACCGGACCCAGGTGATCGTCACCGGGCCAACGCCGTGTCGTGGTGGACAGAATTTTGGAAAACACATCCATCAGGGGAGCGAGCATCATAGCCGCGATCATCAGGAGCATCGCACCGGTAACAGCCGACAATGGTGCGAGTAGCCGATGTTTCACGGAAGATTCGGGCCGACGCCAAGGGTTCCCTGATCAACGGGCGAACCCCCTTTCCGGGTATCGTGCCCATGCTCACTCGTGCAACGCCCGCAACAGATCATGGGCGGCGGTCATTTCCGCAAGCCGGCCAGTGCGCCGCTTGCCGGCCTCGTAATCCTCGCCCCATTGGGAAATATTGTAAGTCCTCGTCCACATGGGCCGCTGTCCAGGCCTTGCTCCAGGGACAGATCCTTCCTGCAACCAGGGCGAATGCCAGCAAGGCGGAACCGGTCAAGCGATGTCATTGTGTGCAGACAAGCCAGCTTCAAGGGTTCGCCATAGTGGGAAATTGCCTGAGAAAACAGCGCAATGGCTTCGCTTGGGCTGGGGCACGTGGGTGATGCCTCGGTTGTCTCAAAGCGCATGGAATGTGTTTCCGGCAAGCCAGTCGAGCACGCTGTCCCAATGATTGCGTTCTGCAGTGCAACAAGTGTCTCGGGATGGCTGGCGCGATAAAACAGCAGATCATTGGAAGCGAAGCGGACAATATCTTCCAAGAACGGGCTGGGTATTTACCGGCAATGCCGTCAATTGCCGTATTGGCCAGTCTGGTCATCGGCATGGTTGCCGGGTCAATACGCTCGCCCTGTGCCTTCCATTCCTCGGCCACCAGTTCAGCCGCGCTCTCGAGTGGGCAATACCAATGGTGACTTTCGCAGGTGTTTTATGCCCCGCCCATCAAGCAGTATAGCATAAGCCGGTTTTCGCCTTCTGTCAGACGGCTTAATACTGACCTCCTTGTAGAAGCGTCTTGGGCAGATACCGGACGCATATTTTCCTGCGCGGCCCGTCTCCGGCGTCTTTGCCGCCGCCGCTTCAGCGTCAAACAGCAGATCACGCATAACGGAAGGCTGGGTCGACATGACCGGAATTGATTGGCAATGGAATTGGTGAATTGCAACTCGCCTGCAAGCCAGTTCGTAACAATCTGATCAAGGTTCGGCGGCGGTTTCAGCGATTTGATGAGCCCCTGCCGCAATCATGCGCTCGACCGGATGATAGCCCCAGGAAACGCCAATTGCTGCAGCTCCGGCAGCAACCGCCATTTCCATGTCAAAACCCGTATCGCCGATCACAACGGTGTTCAGCGGACGTATGCCCATGTCTTCGCAGCACTCACAGCACCATGGCCGGATGGGGTTTTGACGGGCAATCATCAGCACATCGGGACGGTAACAAACATGTTTTCGAAATGCGCTGTCTGAAGGAGTTTGGTGACGCCGCGGCGCGATTTTCCGGTAACAATGCCCAGAAGCACATCCTCACGGGACGCCAGTTTCGGACAAATTGCGGTATGCCGTCAAACGGGCGGCTCTGCATCTCTTCCAGTTGGGCAAGTTGGAGATAAATCTGCTTGTATTCGGCCGTCATCGCCAGCACTTCGTCATCGATCTCCCGGCGAAGGATGGTGGCGATTGCACGGTCGAGGGTCAGGCCAATGATGGATCGGGTGTCTTCAAGATGCGGGAGCCTGGTAGCCAAAACGCATGAATGTGATGCGCATCGATTCATGGATGATCGACTGGCTATCAATCAAGGTTCCGTCTGCGTCGAATAAAACAAGCTTCATGATTCGTTTTGTATAACTGCTTCGCGAATCAGCGGCAATGCACAGCGAATCACTTTTTTAAAAAAATTTTTTTGCGTGCTATTCACCCTCTTCCACATAGTCAGGATCAAAACCCAGCAGATTCCAGGTTTGCAGCATGTGCGGCGGCAAAGGTGCGCGTCACATCCAGGATGCCGCCATCGGGATGCGGAATGCGAATGCGTCGGGCATGCAGGTGCAGCTTGTTCTGGATGCCGCCCGGCAGATGCCCAGTTCTCGATGTTGAAATATTTTGCGTCGCCAATGATCGGATTGCCCAGCCATTGGGTGTGGACGCGCAACTGGTGTGTTCTGTCCGGTTACCGGCTGAAGTTCGAGCCAGGCAAAGGTTCGGTCCTGAAGCCTCAATCACCCGGTAATTCGGTGACCGCATGATCGGCATCGGGCGTGCCGTGTTTGACGACGGCCATGTAGTCGTCGCCATAGTCATCGGCCTTTCTTGAGCCAGCCAGTTCGAAATCTTGCCCTGCTTGGGTTTTGGAACGCCTTTGACAATGGCCCAATAGGTTTTTTCGGTCTTACTGCCCGCGGAATTCCTTGGCCAGTGCCGACGCCGCACCCCTGGTGCGGGCAACGACCAGTACGCCGGAAGTTTCGCGGTCAAGCCGGTGAACCAGCCGCGGTTTTTCACCCTTCTGGTTTGTGAGCGACTCCAGCATTTTGTCGACGTGACGCACGAGACCCGAACCGCCCTGCACAGCCAGGCCGGACGGCTTGTTGAAGACAAACACCTTGTTGTCCTCGTAAAGCATCATCGCCTTGAAGAACATCGGCATCCTCGCGATTGCGAATGGTGTTGGACGTCAGCGGATCGTGACCCCTTTGACGTATCAAGCACCAGAGCCGGGGGAATCCGGACGGCCTGCCCCTCCTGGACCCTTGTATCGGATTTGGCGCGCTTGCCATCGACACGGATCTGGCCGGAGCGCAGCAGTTTTTGCAACTGTCCGAAACCGAGGCCGGGATAGTGCACCTTGAACCAGCGGTCGAGACGCATCCCGTTTTCGTCACTCGCTATGTTTTTTGTTTCAACGCCGGCCATGTCAATCAGGTTTTCCGAATTACGCAATGCTGCGCACAAGCCACAGACCGGCGAAAACAGCAAGGATTGAAAACAGAACGCTGGCTAAAATGTAGGAAAAAGCAGCCATTGTATCTCCGCGTTGCCACATATTGGCAACATCGAGGGAAAAGGCGGAGAAGGTTGTGAACCCTCCCAATAGTCCGGTTGCCAGGAACAGGCGAAGGTTTTCGCTTGAAACCACTCCCACTCCGGTTCGTTTGACAAGCCAGCCGATCAACAGTCCCATCAACAGTGAACCGAAAATGTTGACAAACAGCGTTCCCCAGGGGAAACCGGGCCCGGCCAGGCGCAGCATCAACAGTCCTGACAGATGGCGCAACGAAGCACCCAACGCGCCACCCAGGGCGACCACAAGCAAATGAGTCATGGGCGAGTGATACCCCAAGGGAACATCGCTTGCCAATGGGCAAATGTTTCCAAACTCCTGCCCCCTGCCATTGCCATTGTATTGTCATTGTTATTCAGATTAACTCACGAGATCGGTTTCCAGCAGAAACCCGGAAACAAATCCGGTCAGGGCATCCCAATCGGTGAACTCGTGATCCGTGCTGGTATCGGTTGGGTCGCCTTCCATGCGGGAAATCCTGCGCATCATGTAGCGCTTGAAGAAATCATACTCGGTATATTTCAGTGCGCCAGCGGCATGGTGAACCCGGTCTGCCTTCCAACCGGTGCGTTTTTCCAATCCGTCCGGATAACGGGCCGATTCCTCTTTTTCGCTGGAGGCATCACTGGCAATGGAAAGAGATACCGAAACGAAGGCTGTCGGAATGCTCATGAGTTCGGATTTCCAGGCTTTGACAAAGGCTTCGAAGGGGCCGGGATATTTTCCGATATGAATTGGAGCGGCCAGAATTGCGCCGTCATAACCCTCAAAGCCGGGAAGGCCTGGCTGGCGAAGATCCATCAGTTCAACGTCAATCCCTTGATCGGTTAACCGAGCGGCGATCGTTTCGGCTATTTTCCTGGTGTGCCCCTCTACAGAAGCAAAGATCACCGCTATTTTCATGCCTCTTCTCCTGTTTTGGTATCCGGATTAACACGTCTGGGTATTGCACTCGGAAATCTCGTATTCGCCATCCTCTCCAATGCGCAAGGCATCGAATTGGCGACCGTCAACGCATTGGACCCGCGCTGAATAGGTTGTCTTGTCGCCCAACTCGCCTTCCTCGGTCTTGAGATAATAGGCGACCTCACATTCCTTCAGCCGCTCCATCTCAAACCCCAGATCTTCAAGCCAAGCGGGATCGGTTGATTGCGCAATCGCAATGCTGCTGCACACCAATAGGGCTGCAATCGCTCCGCCAAGTCGAAGATAGCTGATTGAGTTATTCATCTGTTGCTCCTGTTTGTTCAAGAAGCAGCATCGCTCAACCAGTGGGCAGCGCATTGATTGGGATCAAGAAAAATGCGGTAAATTAAACGATCCAGGCAAATACCGTCAGCCGCGCTGGTTGCGTAGCTTGTTCCAGTATTCGAGCCGTTTTTTGACTTCGCGCTCAAAGCCGCGTTCCGGTGGATCGTAAAAAGTCTGGCGCCCGATTTCCGTCGGGAAATAATCCTGGCCAGAAAAGGCATCGGGTTCGTCATGGTCATAGCGGTAGCCATCGCCGTAACCTTCCCCCTTCATCAGCTTTGTGGGAGCGTTGAGGATATGCTTTGGCGGCAACAGGGAACCATGGGCCTTCGCCGATGCCATCGCCTGTTTGTAGGCGGTATAAACCGCATTCGATTTTGGCGCGGTTGCCAGATAGACGCAGGCCTGGGCCAGTGCCAGTTCGCCCTCGGGCGAGCCCAGGAAATCATAGGTGTCCTTGGCGGCATTGCAGACGACCAGCGCCTGCGGATCGGCATTGCCGATATCCTCGAGGCCATGCGCACCAGTCGCCGGCCGACAAAGCGCGGGTCCTCGCCTGCGTCCAGCATGCGGCAAAGATAATACAGTGCGGCATCAGGATCAGACCCGCGCACCGATTTGTGCAGGGCGGAAATCAGGTTGTAATGCCCATCGGCGCCCTTGTCATAAATCGGGGCGCGGCGCTGCAGAATTTTCTGCAGTTGCTCGGCGGTATAAATCTCGCCTTCCCTGGCTGTTCGCCAAACTTCCTCGGCCAGCGACAGGACTGCCCTGCCATCGCCGTCGCCCATGCGGACCAGCGAGGCGCGGGCTTCCTCATCCAGCGGCAGGGCCTTGTCCGGCCTCCGCCTCGGCTCGTGCCAGAAGTTGCTCGAGGCTTTCGGGTGAATGGGGCTTGAACGTCAAAACGCTTGCCCGCGAAAGAAGCGCCGCATTCAATTCGAAACTCGGATTTTCCGTTGTCGCGCCAACGAGAACAATGGTTCCATCTTCCATGACCGGCAGAAAACTGTCCTGCTGGGCCTTGTTGAAGCGGTGAATTTCGTCGACGAACAGACAGTGTTGTCTTGCCGTTGGTGCGTCGCAATTCTGGCGGCTTCGAACACTTTCTTCAGATCTGCAACACCTGAAAAAATCGCCGATATCTGCTCAAAGGCCAGATCCGGTTTCACCGGCCAGCAGGCGGGCAACCGTTGTCTTGCCGGTTCCGGGCGGTCCCCAGAAAATCAGACTGCCAAGACTGCCCGAACGGATCATCCGGGTCAGCGCGCCGTCTTGCCCGGTCAGATGTTCCTGACCCACCACCTCGCCAAGGGTTGCTGGGCCGCAAGCGCTCGGCCAGCGGGCTTGTAACCGGCATCGCTTGCGGATCGGTTCGCGGAAGCGTCGTTGAACAGATCGGCCAACTGATAACCGGCCTATGGTCTGTATTGGCGAAAGAAAGAACCATTGCGCTCGAAAACAAGCTGACGGCCATCGCGCTCCAGAACAACCTGCCAGCCGCGGCGCGACTGTCGCGAGGTGATCTTCACCACATCGGCAACATCCTTCATTTCAATGCCATTGATCGCAATAACGATATCACCCTTGCGTACACCATTGGCCTCGGCCCGGGTGCGGCGCTTGACATCGAGCACCACCACGCCTTCGCGGTTGCGGAAATGCCCACATCCTGGGCAACCGCCGGCGAAAGATTGGCGATGGTCGCGCCGCCAAGCACAGCTTCCGGATCAATGCAGCGTTTCCTCGCGGGGCGTCGTTTCCGGAGCCTGCTCCAGCCGCAAGGTGACCACCTTGCGCTCGCGGCCGGAAATGACGACCAGTTCGGCATCCCCGCCAATACCGATCGTATCAAGACGATAGCCGAGCGCATCATTGTTCTGCAGGATTTTCTTGTTGATCCCAACGACCACATCGCCGAGCTCAAGCCCGGCCTTGTCGGCCGGACCGCCGGGATAAATGCCCGCAACCAGCACGCCGCCCGGGACGTGTTCATGCCGAGCGATTCGGCAATTTCGGCCGTGACTTCCTGAAAGTCCGCACCGATCCAGGGCCGTGTGACCACGCTGTCGCCGGAATGCAGCCGAACGGATGATCACCTGTGCCATGTTCGAGGGAATGGCAAAACCAATGCCGATGGAGCCGCCGGAACGCGAATATATCGCTGTGTTGATGCCGACCAGACGACCTTTCATATCGACCAGCGCGCCGCCGGAATTGCCCGGATTGATGGCCGCATCGGTCTGAATGAAGAAGTCAAAATCATTGATGCCGACACGCGAGCGGGCAACCGCAGAAACAATGCCGCTGGTCACGGTCTGGCCAACGCCAAACGGGTTGCCGATGGCAAGCACCAGATCGCCGACTTCCACATCTTCGGAATCGGCAATTTCAATCGGCCTGAAATCGCCCTGCTCCTTGATCTTGAGAACGGCAAGATCCGATTTTTCATCCCTGCAGAATGATCTCAGCCTCGTATTCGCTGCCATCGGACAAGACAACCTTCACCTCATCGGCATCGGCAATCACGTGATAATTGGTCAGAATGACGCCGTCCTGGGTTACGATTACGCCGGAACCCAGCGATGACTGCATTTTGCGTTTCGGGCGCGAGGGTGAAGAAAACGGATTGTTACGGCCAAAGAAACGCTCGAAGAACGGATCACCGTCAAACGGAGACCGGCTGGCATCGACCAGTTTGGACGTGAAGATATTGACCACCGACGGCGTTTGCCTTCCTGACGATTGGCGCAAAGGAAAGGGTGATTTCAGTATCTGATTCCGGAACCTTCTTTACCCGATTGTTGTCATTGGCGTTTTGATCGCTGAACAGATCATCCAGAGTCTTCTTGAAAACATCTTCGAGGCCGAGGTCTGGGCATCTGGCCGGACCTGCTTGCAAGACCGGTGACGTCATGGAAAAGCGCCAGCAGACATGCAGGAAAGAAAAAGGAAGCGGCGGTTCATCAATGTTCTCCATACCATAGCAAAGTGAAGCTGCGCAATTTAATGACCTGAAACTATTGGCCATAGTTTGGCAAGTAAATAACCGTCAACAAAAAAGCCGGAGCCGAATGGGCCCCGGCTTCTTCAAAATTCTCCAGTTCGACAATCGCTTATGCGTTGGCTTCGACGCTATCTTCAGCTCTTCCATGGCTTCAAGGCGTGCACGGTCGCCGGCGCCCTTGGCTTCGACATTGCGGTCAACCAGTTCAACAACCGCCATCGGCGCATTGTCGCCGCGGCGGAAACCGGCCTTGAGAACGCGGGTATAACCACCATGACGCTCGGCATAACGCGGGCCGAGTTCATCAAACAGCTTCCTGACCTGAACCTGATCCTGGATCTGAGAGATTGCCTGGCGACGTGCATGCAAGTCGCCGCGCTTGCCGAGGGTGATCAGCTTGTCAACGATGGAACGGATTTCCTTGGCTTTTGGCAGGGTCGTAACGATCTGCTCGTGCTCGATGATGCTAGCTGCCATGTTGGCAAACATCGCCTTGCGGTGGCTGGCTGTACGATTGAGCTTGCGCCCTTTTTTTCCGTGTCTCATATGCCTTCTCCTTTTGGAATGATCACGACCTAGGACTTAAGCCCGTGATGTTTTTTTGATTAATGAGCGGCGGAGCGAACTCCGCTACGATTGTTCTAGTAGGCGTCTTCGTAACGCTTGGCGAGGTCTTCGATGTTCTCAGGCGGCCAGGTTGGCACTTCCATACCGAGATGCAGGCCCATGCCGGCGAGAACTTCCTTGATCTCGTTGAGGGACTTGCGGCCGAAGTTCGGCGTGCGAAGCATTTCGCTTTCGGTTTTCTGGATCAGATCGCCGATGTAAACGATGTTGTCGTTTTTCAGGCAGTTTGCAGAACGCACGGAAAGTTCCAGCTCGTCGACCTTCTTGAGAAGCGCAGGGTTGAAAGCCAGTTCCTGGACTTCTTCCTGCGACTACTTCCTTGACCGGCTCGTCGAAGTTCACGAAGATCGACAGCTGGTCCTGAACGATGCGGGCGGCATAGGCAACTGCATCTTCCGGGGTTACCGCACCATTGGTTTCAACGGTCAGGGTCAGCTTGTCATAATCAAGAACCTGGCCTTCGCGGGTCGCATCGATCTTGTAGGAAACCTTGCGAACCGGTGAATACAGGCTGTCGATCGGAATAAGGCCGATCGGCGCATCTTCCGCACGGTTGCGGTCTGCAGGCACATAGCCCTTGCCGGTATTGACGGTGAGTTCCATGCGGATCTCAGCGCCATCATCGAGCGTGCAGATCACATGTTCGGGGTTGAGGATTTCAACATCGCCAACGGTCTGGATATCGCCAGCCTTGACAACGCCGGGGCCTTCCTTGCGGACAACCATGCGTTTCGGGCCATCGCCTTCCATGCGGACAGCGATTTCCTTGATGTTGAGCACCATGTCGGTAACGTCTTCACGCACACCGGCGATGGACGAGAATTCATGCAGCACGCCGTCAATCTGCACAGCGGTTACAGAAGCACCCTGCAGCGATGACAAAAGAACGCGGCGCAGCGCGTTACCCAGTGTCAGGCCATAGCCGCGCTCGAGCGGTTCGGCAACAATAACAGCTTTGGTCGGTGCTTGATGAAATGATTTCAAGCTTGTTCGGCTTGATCAGCTCTGACCAGTTTTTCTGGATCATCTGTCAAGTTTCCTACGGTTTGTCTGCCACCATCCACTCGTGGCATTTTCCCAAGGCAAGCCTGCAATGCGGATATTTGCAGGCACGAATAGCGTGTATTAGACGCGGCGCTTTTTGCGCGGACGCACACCATTGTGCGGAATTGATGTCACATCACGGATGGAAGTGATGTAAAAACCGGCAGCCTGCAGAGCGCGAAGCGCTGATTCACGGCCTGAACCCGGACCGCGAACCTCGACCTCAAGAGTTTTCATGCCATGTTCCATGGCCTTTTTGGCAGCATCTTCAGCAGCAACCTGGGCAGCATAAGGGGTCGACTTGCGCGAACCCTTGAAGCCCTGCATACCGGCAGAAGACCAGGAAATTGTATTGCCCTGGGCATCGGTGATGGTGATCATGGTGTTGTTGAAGGTTGAGTTCACATGGGCAACGCCCGATGAGATATTCTTGCGTTCGCGCCGTTTGACGCGTCCTGCTTCCTTGGCCATTTTTCTTCCTTTGTTTGATCTCTGCGCCGCCGTAATACCAGCGGCTACACCGGGATCCGGACCTATACAACCGGCCGAAACCCAATTGAAAAAGCGCCGGCCAAGGTTTGCGCCTGGACCGGAACCCGAATTACTTCTTCTTGCCTGCAATTGCCTTGGCAGGGCCCTTGCGGGTGCGGGCGTTGGTGTGGGTACGCTGACCGCGAACCGGCAGGCCGCGACGATGGCGAAGACCGCGATAGCAGCCAAGGTCCATCAGACGCTTGATGTTCATGGAAGTTTCACGGCGAAGATCACCTTCAACGGTGAAGTCGGCATCGATGATTTCGCGGATTTTCACGCACTTCGGCATCGGTCAGTTCGTTGACGCGGCGGGTCACTTCAATGCCGGCCTTTTCAACGATATCGGCAGCGCCTTTGGCGCCAATACCATGAATGTACTGAAGGGCGATGATTACGCGTTTTCCAGTGGGAATGTTGACGCCTGCTATACGGGCCATTTTCAACTCCATGTGTGCGAATGCGGACCAACTATCTCGTCGTTTCGTCTGTTTCGATTTCCCGCGTCCGGTGGAGGCCGGCCCTTGCGGGAGTTTATGAGATTTCTCGGGAGGGTGCCCTCAAAACAAAAGACCGATGCCGCGACTCAAACAGAATCCGGTACCGATCTGATATCAGTCTCGATATAGCGGTGCTTTAGCGGTGAATCAAGCAGTGAGTCAAGCGTTAAAGCAATTGTCGAACGCAAATGCCTGAGACCTATTTATCCAAAATCGCCCGGATTTCCTTTGTAATCGCGCCGATTTCGCCCATGCCGTTGACGGTCTTCAAGCTGGCGGTAAGCGTGGTAATAGCCGAGCAGCGGCGCCGTATCCTTGTAATAGGCAAACAGCCGCGTTTTCAGGGTTTCGGGATTGTCATCAGGACGACGTTTGAATTCGGTTGCCACCGCAGCGGTCACAAACACCCTCCTTGGCGGGTTTCTTGAAGCTGTCGTGATAGCCCTCGCCGCAATTGCGCGCAGGTATAACGGCCGGAAATGCGCTCAACCAGGGCATCATCGTCAACTTCAAGAGCAATCACATGGTCAATCTTCATGCCCTTGTCATCAAGCATGCCAGTACAAGGGCATCGGCCTGTTCCAGCGTGCGCGGAAAGCCGTCAAGAATGAAACCCTTTTGTGCAATCGGCCTGCGCCGACGCGGTCAGAAATAATGCCGATCATGATATCATCGGAAACCAGTTTCCCGGCATCCATGACGGCCTTGGCCTTTTTGCCCACTTCGGTTCCGGCAGCGACCGCCTCGCGCAGCATGTCTCCGGTGGAAAGTTGCGGAATGCCATAGGCATCCACCAGGAATTTCGCCTGTGTCCCCTTGCCCGCTCCTGGCGGTCCCAGCAGTATCAGTCTCATTTTCTTCTATTTCTCCCGCCTTTTCCTCCTGATCGTGATTTGCCGCCGCGCAACTGGGACTTTTTGACCAAGTCCCTCATACTGGTGCGCCAGAAGGTGCCCTTGAATTTGCTGGATAGTATCCATCGGAACGCTGACCATAATCAACATAGACGTTCCTCCAAGGAAGGCAGAGATGCCGATATTGCTGAGGAAGACCTCAGGGATCAAACAAACGATAACAAGATAGAGTGCGCCAACCACGGTGATGCGGGTCAGAACATATTCAATATAGTCTGCGGTGCGCTCGCCTGGACGAATGCCCGGAATAAAGCCGCCCTGCTTTTTCAGATTGTCTGCGGTGTCTTTCGGGTTGAAGACAATCGCCGTGTAAAAGAAGGCAAAGAACACGATCAGCGCTGCATAAAGCAGCAGATAGACCGGCTGGCCACGGCCGAGATTGGCAGCAATCACGGATAACCAGCCCGGCAAGGCTTTCAGAGTTTGCAAACCCGGCAACGGTCAGCGGCAGCAGCAGAAGCGATGAAGCAAAGATTGGCGGAATAACACCGGCGGTGTTCAGCTTCAGCGGCAGGTGCGATGTGTCCCCCTGGAACATTTTCATGCCGACCTGGCGTTTGGGATACTGGATCAGCAGGCGGCGCTGGGCGCGTTCAACGAAAACGATGGCTGCAATGATCACGACCATGCCGATCGAGAATGGCCAGAATGACGGGTGTTGCGATGATGCCCTGGCGGCCCTGCTCCAGAAGCTGGGCAACAGCGCCCGGCATGGCGGCAACAATACCGGCAAAGATGATCAGTGAAATACCATTGCCAACGCCGCGCGCCGTCATCTGCTCACCAAGCCACATCAGGAACATGGTGCCGCCGACGAGCGAAAGAACTGCGGTTATGCGGAAGAACCAGCCCGGATCAGTGACGATCCCTGCCCCGCCCTCAAGGCCGATGGCAATGCCATAGGCCTGCAGGGTTGCGAGGATGACCGTTCCGTAGCGGGTATACTGGTTGATAACCTTGCGGCCCTGCTCGCCTTCTTTTTTCAAGGCTTCAAGCGACGGAACAATCGAGGTCATCAACTGCATGATGATCGATGCGGAAATATAGGGCATGATGCCAAGCGCAAGAATTGCAAGACGCTCAACGGCGCCACCGGCAAACATGTTGAACAGGCCCAGCACACCCTGGCTCTGGCTGTCAAAAGCCTGGGCATAGGCTGCAGGATTGATGCCCGGCAGCGGGATGTAGGTTCCAAGGCGGTAAACGATCAGCGCACCAAGGGTAAACCAAAGACGTTGCTTGAGTTCGGTCGCCTTTGAAAAATTTGAAAAGCTCAGATTGGCGGCGAGTTGTTCGGCAGCTGATGCCATGGAATTCTCCGGATTTCCGGCTGCGACCGTGCATTGGCCAGGTCCAGCAACCTCGTAATTGCGAACGCCCTATATGGACCCTTGCGGGGGGCAATTTCAATAGCAGCTGTGTTTTGAAGACTATCGCTTCACAACACTGTTGTGATAAAACGTCCGGTTATTGAACTCCACCCCATCAAACGAAAAAGCCCGGATTTGCACCGGGCCCTTTCGAAAGTATTCTCGGCCTTACTTGCCGGATTTGGCGGCCATTTTGCGGGCCAGATCCTTGTCAACCTGGGCACGTGGTGGCTTGCCATCGATCATTTCCTGGGCCTGGACTTTCCATTCCTGGGATTTCCAGGACTGAACCAAGGCCGGTATCCTTGCAGATTTTGGCAAGTTCGGCATCGTCCATCTTGACCAGTGCAGTCAGGGTGCCAACTCCGGCAGCGCGAAGGCCTTGGCGGTCTTGGTGCCAATGCCGTCGATCAGAACGATGTTATCAACAAACGGAACTTGCCTTCGCCTGAGTCGCCAGCAAGCTGCAAACGAGCCGCCAGCTTTTTCAAGTTTTTCCATTGCAGCTGTGCAGAAGCACCGGCAACCGAAACATGTCAGCTTTGCCTTGATCTCGCCATCGGAAAGAATGCGGACACCGTCGCGCACGCGCTTGATAACACCGGCTGCAATCAATGCTTCCGCATCAACAGTTGCCTTTGGATCGAGCTTTCCGGCGTCAATAGCTGTCTGCAGACGACCAAGGGAAACTTCGTTGTAGTCCTTGGCGAACATTGCATTGGAGAAACCGCGTTTTGGCAAACGACGGTAAATCGGCATCTGGCCGCCCTCAAAACCGTTGAAGGCAACGCCTGAACGTGACTTCTGGCCCTTTACGCCACGACCACCGGTTTTGCCCTTGGAAGAGCCGATTCCGCGGCCAACACGACGACCGGAAGGATTGGCACCTTCATTGTCTCTGATATCATTGAGTTTCATGATCTCTCTCCGTCTCCGTTTCAGGCTTCGTCGACGATGCGCACGAGGTGTGAGATCTTGTTGACCATGCCGCGAACAGCAGGAGTATCTTCCAGCGTGCGGGTGCGGTTCATTTTGTTGAGGCCAAGGCCGATCAGCGTACGGCGCTGAACGTCCGGACGGCGCAACGGGCTACCGATCTGCTCAACGGTGATAGTTTTTTTCTTGTCAGCCATTTTCTGGCTCCTATCGTCTGGCAGGATCAAATCGCCCTGCCCCGAAAACTCGGTGATTATTCTTCGGTTCCAATGAGATCGCGGCGACGGGCCTGAAGTGTTGAATACTTCAAACCGCGCTGGGCGGCGATGTCCTTGGGGTGCATCTGGCGCTTGAGCGCGTCGAAAGTCGCGCGAACCATGTTGTACGGGTTTGAAGAACCGATGGATTTGGCAACAACGTCCTGCACGCCAAGGGTTTCGAAAACCGCACGCATTGGACCACCAGCGATGATACCGGTACCCGGCTCGGCGGCACGAAGGTGCACCTTGCCTGCGCCATGACGGCCATCGACATCGTGGTGAAGTGTGCGGCCGGAGCGCAGTGGCACGAAAATCATGTCTCGCTTGGCTGACTTCGGTTGCCTTGCGGATTGCCTCAGGCACCTCGCGTGCCTTGCCGTGACCAAAGCCAACGCGGCCCTTCTGGTCGCCAACAACGACGAGTGCGGCAAAACCGAAACGACGGCCACCCTTAACCACTTTGGCAACGCGGTTGATACCAACCAGCTTGTCAACAAATTCGCTGTCGCGCTCTTCGCGGTCATCGCGATTACCGCGACCTTGTCTTTCCTGTGCCATATTCCTGTCCTTGTTTTTTTCCGGAAGCACTGATTTTACCGAAAGACTGGTTTCCCTGCCGAGGACCTGTCAAACGGGGATGAAACTTTTCGAAGCAGTCTTTAGACCGGTTATTCTAGAAGCTAAGACCGCCTTCACGAGCTGCATCGGCAAGAGCCTTTACCCGGCCGTGATACAGGAATGCACCACGGTCGAATACAACCTCCTTGACGCCGGCTTTCGATGCACGTTCGGCAACCAGTTTGCCAACTGCGGCAGCTGCAGCGGTGTCGGCACCGGTTTTCAAGCCGCCACGAACGTCCTTTTCGAGGGTCGAGGCGGCTGCAACGGTTACCCCTTTGGAATCGTCGATGATCTGGGCATAAATGTTCTTGGAAGAACGATGAATGCTCAAACGCGGACGATCCCCGGCCACTTTTTTGAGCTGGCGGCGAACGCGCATGGCGCGACGCTTGGTACTTGAATGTTTGCTGGCCATATTCGCTCTCGCTTACTTCTTCTTGCCTTCCTTGCGGAAGATCGTCTCATCGGCATATTTCACGCCCTTGCCCTTGTAAGGCTCCGGCGAACGGTATTTGCGGATTTCCGCAGCAACCTGACCGACTTGCTGTTTGTCGATACCTGTAACGGTGATTTCCGTCGGCTTTGGTGTTGCAACGGTAATGCCTTCCGGCACCTCGTAGACAACCTCATGGGTGAAGCCGAGCGAAAGCTGCAGGTTCTTGCCCTGCATTGCTGCACGATAACCAACGCCGTTGATTTCAAGCGCCTTGGTAAAGCCCTCGGAAACACCAGTCATGATGTTTTCGATCTGGGTGCGGGACATGCCCCACTTGGAACGGGCGATCCTTGGTCTGATCCGTCGGATCAACCTTGACGCCGTCATCGTCCATCTTTACCAGCACTTCTTCATTGACCACGAATTTCAAGTTCGCCCCTTGGGGCCCTTTGCAGTCACGGTCTGACCGTCAACAGAGGCAGTTACGCCCTGGGGAACAGCTACCGGTTTTTTTCCTATCCGAGACATTTTCTTACCTGTCCGGTTGATACAACAAAATGAGTTTGAGCGTCTTGTCAGATCAGAAGATCTGGCAAAGTACTTCGCCACCAACATTCTTTTCGCGGGCCTCGTGATCGGCCATCACACCCATTGGGGTGGAGAGGATCGAAATACCGAGGCCGTTGGCAACATTCGGAATGTTCTTGACGGATGCGTAAACGCGACGGCCCGGCTTTGAAATACGGGCGATCTCGCGGATAACCGGAGCGCCTTCATAATATTTCAGTTCGATTTCGAGTTCGGACTTGCCGTTGCCGAAATCAACCTGGCTGTAACCGCGGATATAGCCTTCAGACTGCAAAACGTCCAGAACACGGGCGCGCAGTTTGGAGTTTGGTGTTGAGATCTTGCTTTTGCCGCGCATCAGGCCATTACGGATGCGGGTCAGCATATCGCCGAGAGGATCGGTCATAGACATGTGTTTCGCTCCTTACCAGCTTGACTTGACGATGCCGGGCACCTTGCCGGTGTTGCCGAGATCGCGCAGGGCGATACGGGACATTTTCAGCTTGCGATAATAGCCGCGAGGACGACCGGACACTTCGCAACGATTGCGAATACGGGTCTTTGAGCCGTCACGCGGCATTGCAGCCAATTTCAACTGAGCGCGGAAACGCTCTTCCATGGGCGTGGACTTGTCCATGATGATCTTCTTGAGAGCAGCGCGTTTTTCAGCGCTGCTTGGCCACCGTTTCCTGCGGCGGTCGTTCTTCTCAATGGCACTTATCTTAGCCATGCTTTGTCCTTCCTTACGCTTGCCGTTACTGGCGGAACGGGAAATTGAATTCACGCAACAGGCGCGAGCTTCATCATCCGATTTCGCCGTCGTACAAACGATGACGTCCATGCCCCAGATCTGATCGACCTTGTCGTATTCGATCTCCGGGAACACAATGTGTTCCTTGATGCCCATGGCAAAGTTGCCACGGCCATCAAAGCTCTTCGGGTTCAGGCCGCGAAAGTCGCGAACGCGCGGAAGCGCGATGTTGATCAGGCGGTCCAGGAACTCATACATATGCGCGCGGCGCAGGGTTACCTTTGCACCAAGCGGCATGTCTTCACGCACCTTGAAGCCGGCAATCGAATTGCGGGCGCGGGTTACCACTGCCTTCTGACCGGCAATAAGGCGTCAGATCATCGGCAGCACGCTGGGCCTTCTTGGAGTCGGCGGTGGATTCGCCAACGCCCATGTTCAGCACAACTTTATCAATGCGCGGAACTTCCATGGCGTTCTTGTAACCGAACTCTTCCAGGATCTTCTGACGAACAACTTCGTCATAAAGCTTGCGCATGCGCGGTGTGTAATTGGTGTCAGCCATCGATCACTTCTCCGGAACGCTTGGCAACGCGGACCTTGCGGCCGTCGTCCATTGATCTTGAATCCAACCCGTGTCGGCTTGCCGTCCTTGGGATCGGCCAAGGCCAGGTTGGAAACCTGAATTGGCGCTTCCTTGGTGATGATGCCGCCTTCGGCGGTCTGGCGTCTGGCGCTGATGGCGCTTTACCAGATTGATGCCGCGAACGAGCGCACTGGCCGTCCTTTGGCATCATCTTGCAGGATTTCACCGGTGCGGCCCTTGTCCTTGCCGGTAAGAACGACGACCTTGTCGCCTTTGCGGATCTTTTGCATCTGGGTCGCTCCTTACAGAACTTCTGGGGCCAGGGAGATGATCTTCATGTGCTTCTTGGCGCGAAGCTCACGAGGAACAGGCCCGAAAATACGGGTACCCACTGGCTCTTTTTGTTGTCAACGAGAACAGCTGCATTGCTGTCGAAACGGATAACGCTGCCGTCGGCGCGACGGATGTCTTTTGCGGTGCGAACCACAACGGCTTTCATCACATCGCCCTTTTTCACGCGGCCGCGCGGAATGGCTTCCTTCACGGAAACCACGATAATGTCACCAACCGAGGCGTATTTCCGTTTGGAACCGCCCAGCACCTTGATGCACATAACACGACGGGCGCCGGAATTGTCGGCGACGTCGAGGTTTGTTTGCATCTGAATCATGACTGACTACCTTCTTGTCTCTTGAGCGCATGCAAGGGCCTTGCCCTTTAACCGCCGGCTGTTCTTACTGGTCTAGTGATCCTGCGCCGGTTAGGCCTGGGCTTCGATCACTGTCCAGCGCTTGTCTTTGAGATCGGAGCGCATTCCTCAATGAAGATCATGTCGCCGACCTTGTGTTTGTTGGCCTCGTCATGGGCCTTGTAGTTCTTGGAACGACGAACCGTCTTTTTGAACAGCGGATGGGTAAAGCGACGCTCCACCTTCACCACTACGGTCTTGTCGTTCTTGTCACTGACAACAGTGCCCTGCAATACGCGCTTTGGCATATCCCGGTTCCTTACGCTTTTGCTGCTTCGGCCTGCTTTTGGCGGGCGATTGTCTGAATACGTGCGATATCGCGGCGAACTTGCCGCTGGCGCACGGTGTTTTCCAATTGACCGGTAGCCTTCTGAAAGCGCAGGTTGAACTGCTCTTTCTTCAGCTTGAGCAGCTCATCCTTGAGCTGGTCTTCGGTCATTGCTCGAACGTCACTGGCCTTCATGGCTAGACTTCCTTCTTACTTCAACGATCCGCTTAGTCAGCGATACGCTGAATGAAACGGGTTTTCACGGACAGCTTCATCGCACCAAGGCGCAGAGCCTCACGGGCGATATCTTCGGATACACCGTCAATCTCGAACATGATGCGGCCTGGTTTTACCCGGGCTGCCCAATAATCAACAGAACCCTTGCCCTTACCCATACGAACTTCGGTAGGTTTCGAAGTTACCGGCAGATCCGGGAAAATGCGGATCCACACACGACCGGCACGTTTCATGTGACGGGTGATCGCGCGACGGGCCGCTTCGATCTCACGAGCATTCACACGGTTTGGCTCCTGGGCCTTGAGGCCATAGGCACCGAAGTTCAAGTCTGTGCCGCCCTTGGCATTGCCGTGAAGCTTGCCCTTGTGCTGCTTGCGGTATTTTGTGCGCTTTGGCTGAAGCATTGTTCTTCTTTCCTAAATCCTGTCCGGAGGTTTCGCAGCCGTGCGCCACTCAGGCGTTCTGGCGACGGTTGCCCTGGTCACTTCCTTCAGTTGCGCGACGCTCGGAAGCCATTGGATCATGCTCAAGGATTTCGCCCTTGAAGATCCAGACCTTGACGCCGCAAATGCCATAGGCGGTTGATGCTTCGGCTGTTCCGTAATCGATGTCAGCGCGCAGTGTGTGAAGCGGCACGCGACCTTCGCGATACCATTCCATACGGGCAATTTCCGCACCGCCAAGACGACCGCCGCAGTTGATGCGGATGCCTTCGGCGCCAAGACGCATGGCAGACTGAACAGCACGCTTCATGGCACGGCGGAATGCAATACGGCGCTCAAGCTGCTGGGCGATCGACTGGGCAACGATGGTTGCATCAATTTCCGGCTTGCGAACTTCAACGATGTTGATGTGCACTTCGAATGTCGGTGAATTCGCCGACCTTCTTGCGCAGCTTCTCGATGTCTGCACCCTTTTTACCGATGATGATGCCTGGACGGGCAGCATGAATGGTTACGCGGCACTTCTTGTGCGGACGCTCGATAACGATCTTGGAGATCGAAGCAGCCTGCCAGTTCCTTCTGAAGATATGCGCGGATCTTCAGATCTTCATGAAGCAGCTTGCCGTATTCGCCGGATTCGGCGAACCAGCGGCTGTCCCAGGTGCGGTTGATACCAAGGCGCAAGCCGATTGGATTGATCTTCTGACCCATTATGCGGCCTCCTCTTCTGCTACTTCACGAACAACGATTGTCAGATGCGAGAACGGACGCAAGGATCCGGCTTGCACGACCACGGCCACGAACATGAAAACGTTTCATGACGATGGACTTGCCGACATAGGCTTCGGCAACCACCAGGTTGTCGACGTCGAGATCGTGGTTGTTTTCAGCATTGGCAATTGCTGACTGAAGCGTCTTCTTAACAGTTTCAGAGATACGCTTGCGAGAAAACTGCAGATCAGCCAAGCGCTGTCTGGGCTTTCTTGCCGCGGATCATTGCAGCTACCAGATTCAATTTCTGCGGGCTGACGCGGATGGTACGGGTTACTGCCCGTGCCTCATTGTCCTTCAGCGAGCGTTCGCGCTTTGGCTTGCCCATGGTTACTTCCTCTTCGCTTTCTTGTCCGCACCATGACCGTAATAGGTGCGCGAGGGAGAAAATTCGCCCAACTTGTGGCCAACCATGTCCTCGGACATGTTAACCGGGATATGCTTTTGGCCGTTGTAAACACCGAAGGTCAGACCCACGAACTGTGGCAGGATCGTCGAACGACGGCTCCAGGTCTTGATCACTTCATTGCGGCCGCCTTCGCGAACCTTGTCTGCTTTCTTGAGCAGATAGCCGTCGACAAACGGGCCTTTCCAGACTGAACGAGTCACTTGCTTTGCCTCTACTTCTTGCGCTGATGACGTGAGCGCATGATGAACTTGTCGGACGTTTTGTTGGTCCGGGTTTTCTTGCCTTTGGTCGGCTTGCCCCAAGGGGTAACCGGGTGACGACCACCTGAGGTACGGCCTTCACCACCACCGTGCGGGTGGTCGACCGGGTTCATGGCAACACCGCGAACATGGGGACGTTTGCCAAGCCAGCGGTTACGGCCGGCCTTACCCATATTGGTGTTGGAATTGTCCGGGTTTGAAACCGCACCGATGGTTGCCATGCAATTGCCATGGACCAGACGCTGTTCACCGGAATTCAGGCGAAGAATCGACATAAGGACCATCACGACCAACCAGCTGGGCATATGTACCAGCTGAACGGGCGATCTGGGCGCCCTTTTCAGGCTTCATCTCGATGGCGTGAATGATTGAACCAACCGGAATTGCGCGCAAGTGGCATCGCATTGCCCGGCTTGATGTCAGCAGAAGCGGCAGCGATGATCTTGTCACCGGCAGCCAGACGCTGAGGTGCCAGGATGTAGGCCAGCTCACCATCATCATATTTGATCAGCGCGATGAAAGCAGTACGGTTCGGATCATATTCGATGCGCTCGATCGTTGCCTTCAACATCCCACTTGCGACGCTTGAAATCGATCATGCGATAGGAACGCTTGTGACCGCCACCACGATGACGCGCGGTTACACGGCCGGCATTGTTGCGACCGCCGGATGAAGAAAGACCTTCGGTCAAAGACTTGACCGGCTTGCCCTTCCAGAGCTCCGAACGATCGACAATCACCAGCTGGCGTGTGCCGGGCGTGATCGGATTGAACTTCTTAAGTGCCATTGTTCTTGACCCTTGCCTACCTGTTCTTAAAGACCGGTTGTCACATCGATTGACTGACCTTCAGCCAATGTAACAACCGCCTTCTTTACATCGCTCTGACGGCCCATAATGCCGCGAAAGCGCTTTACCTTGCCCTTGCGAACCAGCGTGTTGACCGAAGTCACCTTGACGCTGAACAAGCTTTCAACCGCTGCCTTGATTTCAGGCTTGGTTGCATTGGGCGCTACATTGAAAACAACCTGGTTGGCTTCAGAAGCCATGGTCGATTTTTCAGTAATGACCGGAGAGACGATCACATCGTAATGACGAAGATTGCTCATTTGAAGCGAGCCTCCAGAGCTTCGACAGCTGCCTTGGAAAGAACAAGCTTCTCACGGCGCAGAATGTCGTAAACGTTGATGCCCTGGACCGGCAAGCACATCCACATGCGGAATGTTGCGGGCTGCAAGCGCGAAATTGGTGTCGAGCTCGGCGCCACCGATAAACAGTGCATTTTCAAGGCCAAGCTTGGCAAGTTTGCGCGCGCATTGCTGATGTCTTTGCTTCCTTGATCGCCAGGTCATCAAGGACGATGATCTGATCGGACGCACGCTTTGAGGAAAGTGCATGGCGAAGAGCCAGGGCACGAACCTTTTTCGGCAGATCAAAGGCATGATCGCGAGGTGTCGGACCGAATGCACGGCCACCGCCACGGAACTGTGGGGCCTTTGAAGTAGAGTGACGGGCGCGACCTGTGCCCTTCTGCTTGTACATCTTGGCACCGGTGCGGGAAATCTCGCTGCGGTTCTTCACATCATGCGTACCGGCGCGGCGCTTGGCCAGCTGGTAACGCACCATGCGCTGGATGAGATCGGCGCGTGGCTCAAGACCGAAGATCTCGTCAGAAAGAGAAATCTTGCCGGATGCCTTGCCGTCCAGTGTGGTTACATTGATATCCATTATTCCTTGCCCTCATCAGCGGCATCGTCGCTGCCTTGCGAGCTTCAGCCTCGGCCAGCTGTGCTGCCTCGATGCGGCCTGCTCTTCTGCGACCACTGCCTCTTCAGCTTCTTCGACAGCAGCTTCAGCTTCGTGATCTGGCCGGACGCAGCCGGAAAAATCAGGCCCTCAGGAACAGCCTTCTTGACAGCATCCTTGACGGTAACCCAGGCAGCCCTTGGAACCGGGAACCGCACCCTTTACGAGAACCAGACCGCGATCATTGTCGATCTTCACGATTTCAAGGTTCTGGGTCGTCACGCGGGTCTTGACCCATGTGACCGGCCATTTTCTTGCCCTTGAACACCTTGCCCGGATCCTGGCACTGACCAGTCGAACCATGGGCACGGTGCGAAATCGAGTTACCGTGGGTCGCGCGACCACCACCGAAGTTGTGGCGCTTCATGGCACCGGCAAAACCCTTACCGATGGATGTCGCGGTCACATCAACCTTCTGACCTGGCAGATAGTGTCCGGCGATGATTTCCTCGCCCACATCGAGCATGTTTTCAGGAGAAACGCGGAATTCCACGACTTTCCGTTTTGGGCTCAACCTTGGCAGCTGCAAAATGGCCGCGCATCGGCTTGGTGGTGTTTTTCACCTTCGCCATGCCGGCACCCAGCTGAACAGCCGTGTAGCCATGTTTGTCCTCAGTACGCTGGGCAACAACCTGGAGACTGTCCAGTTTCAGAACGGTAACAGGAACCTGCTCACCTGCATCTGTGTAGATGCGGGTCATTCCCAACTTCTGTGCAATAACACCAGAACGCATCGGTTCATTCCTTTAAAGAGTTGCAGGACACCATTTCGGCCCTGTCTCTCAGTTACTTCCAACTATCCGCCTTAAAGCTTGATTTCGACATCAACGCCGGCAGAAAGATCCAATTTCATCAAGAGCATCAACGGTCTGCGGGGTTGGGTCCACAATGTCGAGCATCCGCTTGTGTGTGCGCATTTCGAACTGCTCGCGGCTCTTCTTGTCGATGTGCGGCGAACGGTTGACCGTGAATTTCTCAATTCGTGTCGGCAGCGGTACGGGACCGCGAACCTGTGCACCTGTACGCTTGGCCGTGGAGACGATCTCCTTGGTCGACGTATCGAGGATGCGGTGGTCAAACGCTTTCAGACGAATGCGAATATTTTGGCCAGTCATGTCTCAGCTTTCTGTTTCTGCGATTCCTGCCATACTTGCGGCAGATATCGGCAAAAGGCGACTTGTTAACGGGGCGCGCACACGTGCGGCGTGCGCCCCAATGTTTCTTATTTACTCAATAATCTGCGCAACGATGCCGGCGCCGACGGTACGGCCGCCTTCGCGGATAGCAAAGCGCAGGCGCTCTTCCATCGCGATCGGCACGATCAGTTCAACGGTCATTTCAACGTTGTCGCCAGGCATCACCATTTCCGTGCCTTCCGGCAGCTCAACAATGCCCGTCACGTCGGTCGTGCGGAAGTAGAACTGCGGACGGTAGTTGGTGAAGAACGGCGTGTGACGGCCACCCTCGTCCTTCGTCAGGATATAGGCCTCGGCCTTGAACTTCTTGTGCGGCGTAACCGAACCCGGCTTGACCAGAACCTGGCCACGCTCAACGCCCTCACGGTCGATACCGCGAAGCAGAACACCAACATTGTCGCCGGCCTCACCGCGATCCAGCAGCTTGCGGAACATCTCAACGCCCGTGCAGGTCGTTTTCTTGGTGTCCTTGATGCCGACGATCTCAATCTCGTCACCAACATTGACAACACCGCGCTCAATACGACCGGTCACAACCGTACCACGACCGGAGATCGAGAACACGTCCTCGATCGGCAGCAGGAACGGAAGGTCAACCGGACGCTCGGGCTGCGGGAATGTAGTCGTCAACAGCGGCCATCAGTTCGCGGATCGAGTTCTCGCCGATCTCGGGCTGGGTGCCGTTCATGGCATGCAAGGCCGAACCCTTGACGATCGGAATGTCATCGCCGGGAAACTCATAGCTTGAAAGAAGCTCGCGCACTTCCATGTCAACCAGTTCCAGAAGCTCTTCATCGTCAACCTGGTCAACCTTGTTCAGGAACACAACAATCGCAGGAACACCAACCTGACGGGCAAGCAGAATGTGCTCGCGGGTCTGGGGCATCGGGCCGTCAGCAGCCGAACAGACCAGGATCGCGCCATCCATCTGGGCAGCACCGGTGATCATGTTCTTCACATAGTCGGCGTGGCCGGGGCAATCAACGTGGGCGTAGTGACGCGCTTCTCGGTCTCATACTCAACGTGAGCCGTCGAAATCGTGATGCCGCGGGCGCGCTCTTCAGGCGCTCCGTCAATCTGGTCATAGGCCTTGAAGTCGCCAAAATACTTCGTGATCGCCGCCGTCAGCGTCGTCTTGCCGTGGTCAACGTGACCAATCGTGCCGATGTTGCAATGCGGCTTGTTGCGTTCAAACTTTGCTTTTGCCATTTTGGCTCTCCATCCGGTTCAAGATGAACTCTGTCATCTCAAGGGGTTGAAATTACTTGTTAATTTTCGACTGAGATTAGCCGGTGTATTTTTCCTGGATTTCCTTGGAAACCGCTGCAGGGACTGGTGCATAATGATCAAACGTCATTGAGTACTGCGCACGGCCCTGGGACATGGAGCGCAGGTTATCAACGTATTTGAACATGTTGGCGAGCGGCACATGCGCATTCACCACAACGGCGATGCCGCGCATTTCCTGGCCCTGAATCTGACCACGACGGGAGTTCAGATCACCGATCACGTCACCGACATAATCTTCCGGTGTCACAACCTCGACACTCATGATCGGCTCGAGCAGCTGGGCGCCGGCTTTTGGTGCAGCTTCACGGAATGCAGCACGGGCTGCGATCTCAAATGCCAGAACAGAGGAGTCAACGTCATGGTAGGCACCGTCGATCAGCGTGGCTTTCACACCAAGCATCGGGAAGCCGGCCAGAGGACCGGCATTCAGAACGGACTTGATACCCTTTTCAACGCCCGGGATGTATTCCTTGGGAACGTTACCGCCAACGATTTTCGAAATCGAACTCGAAGTCTTCGCCTTCTCGGTATTGGGTTCAAAGATGATCTTGACGCGAGCAAACTGACCAGAACCACCAGACTGTTTCTTGTGGGTGTAGTCAACTTCGTGGGCGCGGGTGATCGTTTCGCGATAAGCAACCTGCGGTGCGCCGACATTGGCATCAACCTTGAATTCGCGACGCATGCGGTCAACGAGAATATCGAGGTGCAATTCACCCATGCCGGCAATAATGGTCTGACCGGATTCTTCATCAGACTTTACGCGGAAGGAAGGATCTTCAGCAGCCAGACGATTGAGTGCAACACCCATCTTTTCCTGGTCGCCCTTGGTTTTCGGCTCGATGGCGATCTGGATAACCGGATCAGGGAATTCCATGCGCTCAAGAATGACCGGATTCAGCGGATCACAAAGCGTATCACCTGTTGTTGAGTCTTTCAAACCGGCCAAGCGCAACGATATCGCCAGCATATGCCACATCGATATCTTCACGGGAGTTGGAGTGCATCTGCAACATGCGGCCGATGCGCTCTTTCTTCTCCTTGACCGTATTGAGAAGCGTAGAACCTTTTTCCAGCTTGCCGGAATAAATACGGGCAAAGGTCAAAGAACCAACGAACGGATCGTTCATGATCTTGAAAGCAAGCAGGGACAAGCGGCGAGTCATCGCTTGCCTTGCGCTTGGTTGGCTCGTCCGTCTTGACGTCGATGCCCTTGATCGCAGGAATATCAACCGGTGAAGGAAGGAAATCAACAACAGCATCAAGCAGTGGCTGTACGCCCTTGTTCTTGAACGCGGTACCACAGAACATCGGGAAGAACTTGACGTCGATTGTGCCCTTGCGGATCAGTCTGCGGATCGTATCATTGTCAGGCATATTGCCTTCGAGATACGCTTCCATGGCAGCATCATCGATTTCAACAGCAGCTTCGATCATGCGCTTCGCGGTACTCTTCAGCCTTGTCTTTCAGATCAGCCGGAATGTCGGTCACTTCCCAGGTAGCGCCAAGCTCTTCGCCGTTCCAGACCAGTGCCTTCATCTCGATCAGATCAACAACGCCGGCGAACTGGTCTTCAGCACCGATCGGCAACTGCATGACAACAGCTTTCGCGCCGAGGCGCGAACCAACCATCTCAACAGAGCGATAGAAATCAGCGCCGATCTTGTCCATCTTGTTGCAGAAAATCATGCGCGGGACGTTGTATTTGTCAGCCTGACGCCAAACAGTTTCAGTCTGCGGCTCAACACCGGCATTGGCATCCAGAAGAGCAATCGCACCATCGAGAACGCGCAGTGAACGCTCAACTTCAATGGTGAAGTCAACGTGTCCGGGGGTGTCAATGATGTTGAAGCGGCGCTTCTTGCCGTCACGACCTTCCCAGAAAGTGGTCGTGGCAGCAGACGTGATCGTAATTCCGCGCTCCTGCTCCTGCTCCATCCAGTCCATGGTCGCAGCGCCGTCATGCACTTCGCCAATCTTGTGCGACTTGCCGGTGTAAAACAGAATCCGCTCAGTCATCGTCGTCTTGCCGGCGTCGATGTGAGCCATAATTCCGAAATTGCGATAGTCCTCGATCTTGTATTCGCGGGCCATTGCCGTCTACCTTTTCCTTCAAGCCGCCCTGCCCGCGAATTGATTTCGGAACAGTCAGCAGCAAAACCTAATTCAGTTACCAGCGATAATGGGAGAACGCCTTGTTGGCATCGGCCATCTTGTGGGTGTCTTCACGCTTCTTGACCGCAGAGCCGCGATTGTTCGAAGCATCGAGCAATTCGCCGGACAGACGGTCAATCATGGTTGTTTCGTTGCGCTTGCGCGCTGCAGCAATCAGCCAGCGAATTGCAAGTGCCTGACGACGCTCGGGGCGAACCTCAACCGGCACCTGATAGGTTGCACCACCAACACGGCGTGAACGAACCTCAAGATGCGGCGCAACGTTTTCAAGCGCCGCGTGGAAAGCCTCAACCGGATTGGCCTTTGCCTTTTCCTCAACCTTGTCGAGGGCACCGTAAACGATGCTCTCAGCAACGGATTTCTTGCCATCAAGCATGATGGCATTCATGAATTTTGTCAGAACCAGATCACCAAACTTTGGATCCGGGTTGATTTCGCGTTTTTCTGCGCGGTGACGACGAGACATATCTTACTTCCTTGCCGCGATTATTTAGGACGCTTGGCGCCGTATTTCGAACGACGCTGCTTGCGGTTTTTAACGCCCTGGGTATCCAGCACGCCGCGAATGATGTGGTAACGAACACCTGGCAAATCCTTCACACGACCGCCGCGGATCATCACGACTGAGTGCTCCTGAAGGTTATGACCTTCACCCGGAATGTACCCGATAACCTCAAAGCCATTGGTCAGGCGGATCTTCGCCACTTTACGCAGAGCCGAGTTCGGCTTCTTTGGAGTGGTTGTATAAACTCGTGTGCAAACACCACGCTTTTGCGGGCATTCCTGCATAGCAGGAACCTTGTTGCGCTTGACGACTTTCTTGCGCGGGTTGCGAACCAATTGGTTGATCGTTGGCATTCAGATACCGACCTTCTTTACCAGCCCACCCTCCCCCGTGCAGGGATATAGAGGACCTATCGGACCAAAACAGTTTATGCAAAACCGTGCCGTTTGGCCGAGATTTTGCGGTTCATCGGCATCCGATCAAGCCGGATCGCCTGTCCCTGCCGAAGCAGGAGGCCACAACATGCAAAAAGGCTCACTCCATATCGGGCTATATCGCCCTGGAGGAACCTTCCAAACACGCAGAGGAACGGTTACCCGTTCATGCAGCCTGAATTCAAATCGTTATTGCCTACCTTGTTTGATCCGTTCCCTGTCTCATTCGCCATCGAAACAGCAAATTGTCGAGGTCGTTCAGGACGCGTCGTCCTGAACACGAAACGGTTCACATCGGTTCGTGCTGTGCGTGGCTATAAATGACTGGATTCGCCTCGTCAACCCTGTTGCCGCCCCGACTTGGAAAAAAGTGAGTCAAAACAGCCATTTGACCTGTTCGTAGCCGGTTTGGGCGCGCATGGCAGGTTTGCATCTCGAGCAGAGCTGTTTTTTTGTCTGCATTTGCTTGCACAATAACGGCAAATTTAATGCCTTGTGCGACCAATTTTCAGGGAATCGGGCAGACCGGAAGGACTAATGACATGAATTCATCAGCAAATGGCACAAAACCGGATGACGACGGTCCCATGGTCTTTATCATTATCGGCGAAGTGCGGCCCAAGGGTGAAAGTGAAATGATACCTTTCAATTCGTTGCTCGCGGCTCCCGACGATGACAGTGCTGTTCGCCAATGCCTCGAAGCGCTCTGGCGCAGGAGGGCTATGAGGAGGCAGACCTGCACCAGATCGGCAATCTTGAGGGTCGGCCGGAGGAAGAACCTTACATTTCCGCCTATGATGCGGCGCTGGAAGGCGAAGTTGCCATCATTGCCTATGAAGGCGGCTATGATCTGGGATCGTGAGCCGAGGCCACTTGAAGCGGCCGGTTCAATCAGCCGACGTTTTTTTGATATCGCTTCCGAGGTCAATCTTTTCCGCCTGCTTGATGACACGATTTTCGCCCAGGTCTCAGAGTCGGATTTTCGCACGTCCAGAAGAGCCCGGGCAGGTCTTCCAGAATCAGCGGCTTGCCAAACAGGAAGCCCTGGAAATGCGTGCAATTGAATGCTTTCAAGCGCATCAACCTGATCCTGCGTTTCAACCCCTTCCGCTGTGACCTTCAGATCCAGCACATTGCCGAGTTTGGCGATCGCCTCGAGCACGTTTCGCGCCACCTCGTCGCCTTCAATGGCGGAAATGAAACTGCGGTCAATCTTGAGCTTGTCGAACGGAAACTTCAGCAAATAGGAAAGGCTGGAATAGCCTGTTCCAAAATCATCCAGCGCCACTGACACGCCCATGCCCTTCAGCTCGCGAAGCGCATAGGTCACCTCTTCGGTATTGTCGATCAACAGGCCTTCTGTCACTTCAAGTTCGAGGCGTGACGGTTCAAGACCGGATTCCACCAAGGCCCTTGTTACCGAGTTGATTATGCGTCCCTGGATAAATTGCTGAGGCGACAGATTTACTGCCACGAAACAGATGGGCGGGCCATTTGCTCGCCTGGCGGCAGGCTTCCCGGATTACCCAGTCCCCGATATCGGAAATCAGACCCATGTTCTCGGCGATCGAAATGAAATCAGCAGGAGAGACAGTGCCGCGGACGGGGTGATTCCACCTGATGAGTGCTTCAAAGCCTTCAATGGATTCATTGTCAGCACTGACCAGCGGCTGATATGAGAGGCTGAATTCCTCATTCTGCATTGCTTCGCGCAGATCCTGTTCCAAAAGCCGCCGCTCGCGAACGACTTCGTCCATTTCCAGTTCGAAGAACCTGTAGGTACCCTTGCCCTCGAGTTTTGCGCGGTAGAGTGCCAGATCGGCAGTATGAAGGAGATCCTCCTCGGTCGTGCCGTCCTTGACCCCAAGAGATATTCCGATGGATACGCCGACACCGGCAACAGAGTTGCCGTTTTCCAGATTGTAGGGTGCTGAAATCGCCTCTATCAGTTTTTCAGCCTTGGTGGAAAGTGCCTGAACACTTGCAGCCGAAAGGCAAAGGACAGCGAACTCGTCGCCGCCCAGACGGGCCACCACATCGCCATCACCGCCCTGCTTCTTGATGCGTGCCGCCACTTCTTCCAGCAGCATGTCCCCAACTGCATGTCCCTTGCTGTCGTTTACAAGTTTGAAGCCGTCCAGATCAAGGAACATGACCGCCCAGGTGCCGGTATCCTGTTTCCTGGCAAGCTGCGCCGATATCTCCCGGGAAAACTGCGCCCTGTTGACCAGACCGGTAAGGGCATCATTGTGGGCCAGGAAAGCGATACGCTCTTCCGCGATCTTGTTTTTTGTGATGTTGGCTGCAACACCCCTGAATCCCGAATAGGCGCCTTTTGCGTCATGGATGGGTTTGCCGGAAAGGCTTATCCAATTGGTTGTCCCGTTTTTCGAATAGGAAAGCTGAACATCCGTGAATGCAATTCGTGCATTCCAATTGCGACGGATATCCTGCATTCCCTTGACCTGCAGGATATTCTCAGATGCTGAGAGATATTCCGGATGTCCTGTTCCGAATGCTTCCGGGATTACGCCGAGATTATCCTCGAAGCCCTTTTATCCCGTGGGTCAGGTGTGCCGTTTTCATCCGTCTGCCACAACCAGTCACTTGCGTTTTCGGAAAAGTCCTTGAGCAGGAGGCTGATCGTTTCGGATTTTTCATTGAGGTTGATCGAGGAAATGGCACTTTCTGCAAAATTGACAGCCAGTGTCCAGCCACCGCGCAGGAGCGCAATCATGTAAAATGCGAGGAAGGCAAAAAGCGCGAGATCAACAGGCTGCCCGGATCTGGCCAGACCGATGGCCGTTCCCAGCACTACCGAGCCGAGGAAGACAAACAGCGCCCTGGGGATAACGTACAGGGACATGGCACCGCCACCGAGAATGCCACCGATCACGGAAAGTACCATGATCTTGGACTGAAAATCAGCAGCCGGATACAGTAATGCAGGAACCAACCCCCACATTGATCCGGAAACAAATGCAAACTTGATGGCCTTGATGGGTGCCCGTCTTGATGCAGTCAAAACCATGGGCCGCTTGTTGTTTGCTGAGGCATTGAAATAGACAAATGCACCCAACAGGGTCATTCCGCAGGCCCAGAATGGCAGGAAAGCGGCGCCGGGACGCTGATAAAGAACCGCCGTCATTATGAGCGCGATAACCGTGATGATTACCATCATCAACGGCGTTGTACTCATGACTGTCCTGATTTGGCTGGCCCGCAACTTGGCTGCCAATTCCGAATCGGAATCCAGTTCGAGTTTTCTTGCAATCGAAGGCAAGTAATCGCTGATTAAGTGTGGGTATGCCATATTTTCCGCCCCGAAAAACCAGGCACAAACCTAGCCGTAAATGGTTTACGTCCGGTGATTTCCGGGCGTTTTCGGGATGGAATTGAAAACAGCATTAACGGGTCGTAAACATGAAAAACCCGCGAAGAATGATCTTCGCGGGCCTTGTTTTTTCGTTCTGTGACGTTGAGCGCCTATTCGGCAGCTTCGCCCTCGGAAGACAGATCCTGAAGCCTTGCATTGGCGTCGGCCAGTTTCTGGTTTTCCTCAATGATCAGATCATCGCGACTGCCGTTTGCCAGACGGCGGATCTTGTTCATCACGCCGCCGGTACCAGCGGGGATCAGACGACCCACGATCACGTTTTCCTTCAGGCCTTCCAGCGTATCGGACTTGCCGGCAACAGACGCCTCGGTCAGAACGCGGGTCGTTTCCTGGAAGGAAGCCGCAGAGATAAAGGACCGTGTCTGCAGGCTTGCCTTGGTGATGCCAAGCAGCACCGGAGTAGCCTTGGCAGGTTCGCGACCTTCTTCCACCAGACGCTGGTTGAGCAGATCAAACTCGATACGGTCAATATGCTCACCGGAGATCATGCCGGAGTCGCCAGCTTCCGTGATTTCAACTTTCTGCAGCATCTGGCGAACAATCACCTCGATGTGCTTGTCGTTGATCACAACGCCCTGCAGGCGGTAGACTTCCTGGATCTCGTTGACGAGGTAGGCAGCAAGTGCCTCAACGCCCTTGATCGCCAGAATGTCATGCGGTGCAGGATTGCCGTCGAGGATGTAATCCCCCTTCTCGATCTGATCGCCTTCCTGAAGATGGAAAGGCTTTCGATTTCGGGATGAGGTATTCGACCGGCTCCATGGTGGAGTCGTTTGGCTCGATCGCGATACGGCGCTTGTTCTTGTAGTCCCGGCCAAAACGGATCGTACCGTCGATCTCGGCGATAACCGCGTGATCCTTCGGACGACGGGCCTCGAAGAGTTCGGCAACACGTGGCAGACCACCGGTGATGTCCTTGGTCTTGGCGCTTTCCAGCGGAACACGCGCAAGCACATCACCGCCAGAAATCTTGTCGCCTGGCTCAACCGAAAGGATTGCATCAACTGACAGGAAGTAACGGGCTTCGCCGCCGCGTTCCAGTTTGAGGATTTCGCCCTTCTTGTCCTTGATGACAATCGCAGGTTTGAGGTCTGCACCGCGCGGATTGGCACGCCAATCCACAACAACACGCTTGGTGATACCGGTGGATTCGTCGGCGCTTTCGGTGACCGACAAGCCATCGACCACGTCTTCGAACTCAACAATACCTTCAAGCTCGGTCAGGACCGGGCGGGTGTATGGATCCCACTCGGCCAGACGCTGGCTCTGTTTGACCTGATCGCCCTCATCCACATGCAGACGGGAACCATAGGTCACACGATGGGATGCGCGCTCATTGCCCTTCTCGTCCTCGATGACGATGGCCATGTTGCGGCCCATGGCCATCATGCGGCCTTCGGAATCGCGGACCATGTTGCGGTTGCGGATGCGTACCACACCATCATAGGAGGCTTCGATGAACGAACTGTCGACCACCTGCGCCGTACCACCAATGTGGAAAGTACGCATGGTGAGCTGGGTTCCTGGTTCACCGATCGACTGGGCAGCGATAACGCCGACAGCTTCACCCATGTTGACCGGGCGTTCCGCGGGCAAGGTCACGACCGTAACACTTGCCGCAAATGCCGTTCTGGGTTTCGCAAGTCAGAGCCGAGCGGATCTTGACGGTTTTGACACCGGCAGCCTCCACGGCATCCACATCCTTCTCGTCCAGCGTAACACCGGCCTCGATGATCACTTCACCTGATTCAGGATGCGGTAATATCTTCAGCTGCAGTACGGCCAAGGATGCGCATTCCCGAGTGAGGCAACAACCTGACCGGCATCGACGACTGCCTGAACGGTCAGGCCGTTTTCAGAGCCGCAATCTTCCTCATTAACGATGCAATCCTGCGCGACGTCAACCAGACGGCGGGTAAGATAACCGGAGTTGGCGGTTTTCAGAGCCGTGTCAGCCAGACCCTTACGGGCACCGTGAGTGGAGTTGAAGTACTCCATCACTGTCAGGCCTTCCTTGAAGTTCGAGATAATCGGGCTTTCGATGATCTCGCCCGAAGGCTTGGCCATCAGACCGCGCATACCGGCAAGCTGTTTCATCTGGGTTGGAGAACCTCGGGCACCGGAGTGGCTCATCATGTAGATCGAGTTCATCTGCTTCTGACGGCCGGTTTCGGCATCGAACTCAACCGCACGAATGCGCTGCATCATTTCGTCGGCAACCTTGTCACCGCACTTGGCCCAGGCATCAACGACCTTGTTGTACTTTTCGCCCTGGGTGATCAGGCCGTCATTGTACTGCTGTTCGTATTCTTTCGTCAGCGCTTCGGTTTCGGCAACCAGTTTCGCCTTCGTATCCGGAATGACCATGTCGTCCTTGCCGAACGAGATACCGGCCTTACAGGCATGGGAGAAACCAAGCTGCATGATGCGGTCACAGAAGATCACAGTGTCTTTCTGGCCGGAGTGGCGATAAACGGTATCGATCATCTTGGAGATGTTTTTCTTGGTCATCTCGGTGTTGACGATATCGAAATCGAGTTTGCCGTTGCGTGGCAGAAGTTCACCGATGATCATGCGGCCAGGCGTGGTTTCATAGATTTTTGAAACCGGATTGCCCTCTTCATCAACGGTCTTGAAACGACCCTTGACCTTGGAGTGCAGTGTCACGACACCTGTTTCAAGTGCATGATGCAGTTCGCCCATGTCAGAGAAGGCCATGCCTTCGCCAGGCTCTTTCTCGTTCATGATGGAGAGATAATAAAGGCCCAGAACCATATCCTGCGACGGCACAATGATCGGCTGACCGTTGGCCGGGTGCAGGATGTTGTTGGTTGACATCATCAGGACACGTGCTTCCAGCTGGGCTTCCAGCGACAGCGGAACGTGAACAGCCATCTGGTCGCCGTCGAAGTCGGCGTTGAATGCCGCACATACCAGCGGGTGAAGCTGAATGGCCTTGCCTTCAATCAGTACAGGCTCAAAAGCCTGAATGCCGAGGCGGTGAAGCGTCGGCGCACGGTTCAGACAGAACCGGATGCTCGCGGATAACCTCATCGAGAATATCCCAGACTTCCGGCTTTTCCTTTTCAACCAGTTTCTTGGCCTGTTTGACCGTGGAGGAATAGCCTTTCGCATCAAGACGCGAATAGATGAACGGCTTGAACAGCTCAAGCGCCATCTTTTTTGGCAGTCCGCACTGGTGCAGTTTCAGCTCAGGGCCGGTCACAATAACCGAACGGCCGGAATAATCGACGCGCTTGCCGAGAAGGTTCTGGCGGAAACGGCCCTGCTTGCCCTTCAGCATATCTGAAAGGGACTTCAACGGACGCTTGTTGGCACCGGTAATGGTGCGGCCACGACGACCATTGTCGAACAAGGGCATCAACCAATTCCTGCAGCATGCGCTTTTCGTTGCGGATAATGATATCCGGCGCACGCAGTTCCATCAGGCGCTTCAGGCGGTTGTTACGGTTGATCACACGACGATAGAGATCGTTGAGATCAGATGTGGCAAAACGACCGCCATCGAGCGGTACCAACGGGCGCAAATCCGGCGGAATCACCGGAATGACCTTCATGATCATCCACTCGGGACGGTTGCCGGATTCAATGAAGCTCTCGACGATCTTGAGGCGTTTGGTGAGTTTCTTGTGCTTCAGCTCGGACGATGTCTCCGCAATGTCGACACGCAATTGGCCGGCAACCTTTTCAAGGTCCATGGAAGCAAGAATTTCATGGATAGCCTCTGCACCAATCATGGCGGTGAAACTGTCCTCGCCATACTCGTCCATGGCCAGCATGTATTCTTCTTCGGACAGCAGCTGATATTCCTTGAGCGCTGTCAGTCCGGGCTCGGTCACAACGAAATTTTCGAAGTACAGAACGCGCTCCAGATCCTTCAGCGTCATGTCAAGCAGGTGACCGATGCGCGAAGGCAGCGATTTCAGGAACCAGATGTGGGCAACAGGAGAAGCAAGATCGATGTGGCCCATGCGCTCGCGGCGCACGCTCGAAAGCGTGACTTCAACGCCGCATTTTTCACAGATGATGCCCTTGTACTTCATGCGCTTGTACTTGCCGCAAAGGCATTCATAATCCTTGATGGGACCGAAAATGCGCGCGCAGAAAAGACCGTCGCGTTCCGGCTTGAACGTACGGTAGTTGATGGTTTCGGGCTTCTTGATCTCGCCGAATGACCATGACAGGATTTTTTCCGGTGCAGCGATCGAAATCCGGATGGAATCGAAGTTCTGCGTTGCAGCCGGGTTATTGAAGAGATTCATGACCTCTTGGTTCATGTGTCTGCTCCTTGGGCTTCTGGACCCCTTTGGAAGACGTGCTTCAAATGTCTATTCGCTCGACTTCAAAACACATGATTGAATTCAAATGCGGTTACGCAAACGGTTGACGGAGGCGGCCGCATCACTGCCGGCCGCCTCCCCTGATCTCTTATTCGGCTGCCTCTGGCAGAGCCTCGTCGTCTTCCGGCCCTTCGATTGCCAGCTTCGTGTTTTCCAGTTCGACATTAAGGCCAAGCGAACGCATTTCCTTGACGAGAACGTTGAAGCTTTCGGGAATACCGGCTTCAAACGTATCATCGCCACGGACAATGGATTCGTAGACCTTGGTACGACCTGCCACGTCATCAGACTTGATGGTGAGCATTTCCTGCAAGCGTGTAGGCTGCACCGTATGCTTCAAGTGCCCAGACCTCCATCTCACCGAAGCGCTGTCCACCAAACTGCGCCTTACCACCCAGCGGCTGCTGGGTAACGAGCGAGTATGGTCCGATCGAACGGGCATGGATCTTGTCATCGACCAGGTGGTGCAGTTTGAGCATGTAGATGTAGCCCATTGTCACCTGACGGTCGAAAGCTTCACCGGTACGTCCGTCATAGACGGTGGACTGACCGGATGAATGGAAGCCTGCCATCTCAAGCATTTCAACGATATCGGGCTCATGCGCACCATCAAAGACCGGTGTTGCAATCGAAACGCCGCGCCTCAACTGATCGGCAAGGCGCATGATTGATTCATCATCATAATCCTTGACCGGCTCATTGCGGTCATTGTCGCCATAGATCTTCTCGAGCGTCTTGCGAAGCGGCTTGATATCCGCCTTCTCATGATACTGCTCGATCAGCTCGCCGATCTTCTTGCCCATGCCGGCACAGGCCCAACCCAGATGGGTTTCGAGGATCTGTCCGACGTTCATGCGGGACGGCACGCCAAGCGGGTTCAAAACGATGTCGGCATGGGTTCCGTCTTCAAGGAACGGCATGTCCTCGACCGGCAGAATGCGTGAAACCACACCCTTGTTGCCGTGACGGCCTGCCATCTTGTCGCCGGGCTGAAGCTTGCGCTTCACAGCAACAAAGACCTTGACCATTTTCATGACGCCTGGAAGCAGTTCGTCACCGCGCTGAAGTTTCTCGACCTTGTCCATGAAGCGGCCTTCCAGCAGCTTCTTGGAGTTCGTCATACTGGTTGCGAAGTGCTTCGACTTTGGCCTGAAGCTTCTCATCGCCAACAGCAAACTGCCACCACTGGGAGCGTGGATATTCGTCCATCGCTTCCTGGTTCAGCTTGGTGCCCTTCTTGAAGCCTTTCGGCCCGGCAACCGCTTCCTTGTTCTTCAGCATATCGACCAGACGGCCATAGACGTTGCGGTCCAGGATTGCCTGTTCGTCGTCACGGTCTTTTGCGAGGGTTTCGATTTCCTCGCGCTCGATTGCCATGGCGCGCTCGTCTTTTTCAACGCCGTGGCGGTTGAAAACACGAACTTCCACGACCGTACCGAAAGACCCCGGAGACATGCGCAATGAGGTATCGCGAACGTCGGAAGCCTTTTCACCGAAGATGGCGCGAAGAAGCTTTTCCTCCGGTGTCATCGGGCTTTCACCCTTCGGCGTGATCTTGCCGACAAGAATATCGCCAGGGCCTACTTCGGCACCAATATAGGTGATGCCGGCCTCGTCGAGATTTTTCAGCGCTTCTTCCGAGACATTCGGAATATCACGGGTGATTTCCTCCGGTCCCAGCTTTGTATCGCGGGCCATGACTTCGAATTCTTCAATGTGAATTGAAGTAAACACGTCATCGCGCACAATTCGCTCTGAAAGCAGGATCGAATCCTCGTAGTTGTAACCATTCCATGGCATGAACGCGACCAGCACATTCCGGCCAAGAGCCAGATCACCCAGATCCGTTGACGGACCATCGGCAATGATATCACCCTTGTTGATCACATCCCCCATGCGAACCAGCGGACGCTGGTTGATGCAGGTTGACTGGTTAGAGCGCTGGAACTTCTGAAGGCGGTAGATATCGACGCCTGATTTTGAAGGATCAAGATCCTCGGTGGCGCGGATAACGATACGCGTTGCATCCACCTGATCGATCACACCGGTACGTTTTGCAACAATTGCAGCGCCGAAGTCACGGGCCACAACCGGCTCCATGCCGGTTCCCACATAAGGAGCCTCGGCACGCACCAGCGGCACGGCCTGACGCATCATGTTGGAACCCATCAATGCGCGGTTGGCGTCATCGTTTTCCAGGAACGGAATCAGCGAGGACGCAACAGATACCAGCTGCTTAGGCGAAACGTCCATCAGATCCACCTGATCGGCAGGTACCATCATGACGTCACCAGCATGACGGCAGACAACGAATTCGTTCTCGAACTTACCGTTCTTGTCCAGGTCAGCGTTAGCCTGCGCCACGTGATAGCGGGCCTCTTCCATTGCAGAAAGATAGACCACATCATCGGTAACCTTGCCGTTTGCCACCTTGCGATACGGGCTTTCAATGAAGCCGTACTTGTTGACACGGGCAAATGTTGCAAGCGAGTTGATCAGACCGATGTTCGGGCCTTCCGGTGTTTCAATCGGACAGATACGGCCATAATGGGTCGGATGCACGTCGCGCACCTCAAAACCGGCGCGCTCGCGTGTCAGACCGCCCGGCCCAAGTGCCGAAAGGCGGCGCTTGTGGGTGATCTCGGAGAGCGGGTTGGTCTGATCCATGAACTGTGACAGCTGCGAGGACCCGAAAAATTCGCGTACAGCGGCTGCAGCCGGCTTTGCGTTGATCAGGTCCTGCGGCATCACCGTGTCGATCTCGATGGATGACATCCGTTCCTTGATCGCGCGCTCCATGCGAAGCAGGCCGATGCGATACTGGTTTTCCATCAGCTCACCGACAGAGCGGACACGGCGGTTGCCGAGGTTGTCGATGTCGTCGATCTCGCCCTTGCCATCGCGCAGATCTACCAGCGTCTTGACGATCGCCAGGATATCTTCCTTGCGCAAGAACGCGGACGGTATCCTCGGCATCAAGACCAAGACGCATGTTCATCTTCACACGGCCAACAGCAGACAGATCGTAGCGTTCGGAGTCGAAGAACAGCGACTGGAACATAGCTTCCGCCGTATCCATTGTCGGCGGCTCGCCTGGACGCATGACGCGATAGATATCGAACAGAGCCTCCTGGCGATTTTCGTTCTTGTCGGCCACCAGTGCATTGCGGATATAACCGCCAACGTTGACGTGGTCGATATCGAGTATCGGCACATCCTTGACACCGGCGCTCGACCAGATCAATCAATGTGCCTTCGAATTCACCGGACTTCTCATTGATTTCTGCGGTCAATTCACCGCCAGCCTCAATATAAATTTCACCGGTTGTCATGTTGACGATGTCCTCGGCGACGTAAGAGCCGTTGATTTCATGATGACCCACACGCGAGAGCCTTGCAGGCCCTTTTTCCTCAAGCTGCTTGAGAAGGCGTGGCGTGAGCTTCTTGCCCATTTCCACGACCACCTTGCCGGTATCGGCATCAACGAGATCATAGGCAGGCTTGGTTCCCTTCAGCGTGTCGGCATTGAAAGGCATGCGCCAGCCGTCCTTCTCCCATTTCAGCTTGGAAGAAGATGTAGAAAGTCGACAGGATTTCCTCGGGCTCCAGGCCCAGGGCCATCAACAGTGTCGTCACCGGCAGTTTGCGGCGGCGATCGATACGCGCATAGACGATATCCTTGGCATCGAATTCGATGTCGAGCCAGGAACCACGATAGGGAATGATGCGGGAGGCAAACAGCAGCTTGCCTGAAGAATGGCTTTTGCCCTTGTCGTGATCGAAGAACACGCCCGGAGAGCGGTGCATCTGGGAAACGATAACGCGCTCGGTACCATTGATGATGAACGTACCATTGCCGGTCATCAGCGGCATGTCGCCCATATAGACGTCCTGCTCCTTGATGTCCTTGATGGACTTGGCACCGGTGTCCTCGTCAATATCAAACACGATCAGGCGAAGCGTCACTTTCAGCGGCGCCGAATAGGTCATGTCGCGCTGGCGGCATTCCTCAACATCGTATTTGGGTGCCTCGAATTCGTATCTTGACGAATTCGAGCATTGCTGCCCCGGAAAAATCCGAAATCGGGAAAACCGATTTGAAAACAGACTGAAGGCCTTCATCGCCCCTGCCGCCTTCAGGTTCCTTGACCATCAGAAACTGGTCGTAGGATGCCTTTTGAACCTCGATGAGGTTCGGCATTTCCGCCACTTCCTTGATATGTCCGAAAAATTTTCTTACGCGCTTGCGTCCGTTGAACGAGACTGCCTGAGCCATTTCTGCTCCTTAGATCAGGTTTGCGACGCAATATCTCGCAATCATCGACGGCAGTCTCGCCAAAAACGTCAAAACGCGGCTGTCCGCCTGATGCATATCCAAAAAACCCATTCTTTCGGTCCTTAAGATATGATCAGCGACATAACCGCTCAAAATTTCCGGGGGCAAACCGGTACTGATACCTGCCGCATGATTACCGCCATCCCGTCGCGACAACCCCTATGTATGCCAGGTCTTCCGAAAAAACCAACCCCTCAATGACGAAACGTCAACCTCGGGGAAAGACCCCGAGACGGGCTAACACCATATCCGGGAGCCCTGTTTTCTGTCTGGCCACAAGATTATGGCCAGAAGAAGAAACTTACTTGAGTTCGACCTTGGCGCCGGCTTCTTCAAGTTTCTTCTTGATTTCTTCAGCTTCTGCTTTCGCAGCGCCTTCCTTAACGGTCTTTGGAGCGCCTTCAACCAGGTCCTTGGCTTCTTTCAGGCCAAGTCCGGTGATGCCGCGGACTTCCTTGATCACGTTGATTTTCTGGGCGCCGGCATCGGTCAGAACGACGTCAAATTCGTCTTTCTCTTCAGCAGCTTCAGCAGCGAGCACCGGCAGCAGCAGCAACAGCAACCGGTGCAGCGGCAGAAACGCCCCATTTTTCTTCAAGCATTTTGGAAAGCTCAGCAGCTTCCATAACAGTCAGTGCGGACAGATCGTCCACGATTTTAGCCAAATCAGCCATTTTCTTACTTCCTTTGTTCAGTTCGAACTATACGTTACGCGAATAACGGCCTTACGCCGCTTCGTCCTTCTGGGAATAGGCCCCGAATACACGTGCAAGCTGGCTTGCAGGTGCGTTCATGATGGTTGCAATGCGCGTTGCAGGTGTGGAAACCATACCAACAATTTTCGCACGCAGTTCATCAAGGGATGGCAGTTCGGCAAGCGCCTTGACACCATTCACATCGAGGTTTGTTGCACCCATCGCTCCACCAAGAATAACGAGCTTGTCGTTGGACTTGGAAAAATCAACGGATGCTTTTGGAGCAGCCACCGGATCTTCAGACATGACGACAAGCGTCTGGCCTTCAAACAATCCTGAAATGTGTTCTGCTTCCGTACCCTGAAGAGCGAGCTTGGCGAGGCGGTTCTTCGCAACTTTGACCTGGCCACCGGCTTCCTTGACCTTTGTGCGAAATGCACTGATCTCGGAAACTGTAAGGCCGGAATAGTGAGCCACAACCACAGCGCCAGCATTCGAAAATGCTTCGTTCATGGACGTGACAAACTCGCGTTTTTCCGCTCTTTCCACAGTCTCTCTCCGTTTTAGCCCCTCACCGCCAAAGGCGGCAAAGAGCCGGTTGACATTGCCGTACCGCTTCCGGGCATCACTTCCGTGAACCGGAAGGGACACACACCAGCGCCAGCACGGCGCTTCTAGGTCCTGTCCCCTGATGGTCATTTCAACGTCCGCGAAGACATCAGGAATGTCACAAGGTCAACGAGTTCGAACCGAAGCTTTGCCGGCGAACCGGCGAAAATTCGTTTCTCACTCCCATCTCATGCAGGCCTGGCACTTCGCTTGCGCTTATTGCCGTATTAAGGCTCACCCGATGATGAGCCACCCACAATCTCGGACAGGAAACTGATGAAAAACCAACTGCTTGCCAATTGTTTCCTCAACAGCCGCCCTGATCTGCTTCACTAACGAATTCAATCAGGGACTTTACAGAAACCGGGCCTGCTAGACCGGACCGGTTTCCGATTTCAAAACACTGTATTCCAGCAGTTACGCGTCACCAAGACTTGCCACATCAACCTTGACGCCAGGGCCCATGGTTGAAGAAACTGCAACGCGCTTAAGGTAGGTGCCCTTGGCGCCAGCCGGCTTTGCCTTGCTCACGGCACTGGTGAAAGCACGGATGTTTTCTTCCAGTGCCTTGGCGTCGAAAGAAGCCTTGCCAACACCGGCGTGAATAATACCAGCCTTTTCAACCCGGAATTCGACAGCACCGCCCTTTGAAGCGGCAACTGCTGCTGCAACATCAGGTGTCACCGTTCCAACACGCGGGTTCGGCATCATGCCGCGAGGGCCGAGCACCTTGCCGAGACGGCCAACGAGAGCCATCATGTCCGGTGTTGCAATGCAGCGGTCAAAATCGATTTCGCCAGCCTGAACCTTTTCAACCAAATCCTCGGCGCCAACGATATCCGCACCGGCTTTTTTGGCTTCCTCGGCCTTGTCGCCTTTCGCAAAAACAGCAACGCGAACCGTACGGCCCGTACCGTTCGGAAGCTCAACCACGCCGCGAACCATCTGGTCGGCATGACGCGGGTCAACACCCAGGTTCATCGCAACTTCGATTGTTTCGTCAAATTTTGCAGAAGCGCGGTCCTTGACCAGCTTCACCGCTTCGGAGATGTTATACAGCTTCTTGCGGTCAATGCCTTCAGAGGCATTTCTTATACGTTTGCCAGCCATTATTTCGCCACCTCAATACCCATTGAACGGGCAGAGCCCTCAACCATTCTCATGGCTGCTTCGATTGTATCTGCGTTCAGATCTTTCATCTTGGCTTCAGCAATCTCGCGAACCTGCTTGGCTGAAAGCGTAGCAGCAACCACTTTGCCGGGCTCTTTTGAACCGGATTTCAGGTTGACTGACTTCTTGATGAGGTAGGACATCGGCGCCTGCTTCATCTCGAATGTAAAGGATTTGTCTGCAAAAATGGTGATGGTCACCGGGATCGGTGCGCCTTTTTCCATTTCCTGCGTCTTTGCGTTAAACGCCTTGCAGAATTCCATGATGTTCAGGCCGCGCTGACCCAAAGCCGGACCAATTGGCGGCGACGGTGACGCATTTCCTGCGGGAACCTGCAATTTCAGGTAACCTGTAATTTTCTTGGCCATTTTCCTGCCTTTTAACTTGCCCTGACCGAAGCCAAGGGCGGTTTGATTTTGCTGCCAACCGACCTTCAGCCGGCTGCCAGCGTTGCAGTCCGTGGTGCGGTTTGACTGACGGCCAGTCAGCTTCCCCTTCCACGTTTTCGTTCAAACCTTGCGCATCACCAGCCAAACGCTAGCTCTACCTGCGGTTTGAAGTCGGTCAGAGTTTTTCAACCTGACCGTATTCCAGATCGACCGGCGTAGCGCGGCCGAAGATTGATACTTCCACTTTCAGGCGGGCGCGCTCTTCATCGACCTCCTGAACAATACCGTTGAACGAGGCAAACGGTCCGTCGGATACGCGAACCTGCTCGCCGATATCGTAGGAAACAGAAGGCTTCGGACGTTCGACGCCCTCCTGCACCTGATTGAGAATTCTTTCCGCCTCGCGATCAGAAATCGGCATCGGCTTGTTGTCGGAACCCAGAAAGCCGGAGACCTTCGGCGTGTTCTTGATCAGCGAGAATGCCTCGTCCGTCAGATCCATCTTGACCAGAACATAGCCCGGAAAGAACTTGCGCTCGGCATCTACCTTGCGGCCGCGACGCACCTCAACCACTTTTTCGGTCGGAACCATGACAGCCTCGAAAAGATCTTCCAATCCCTTCTGCCTTGCCTGTTCCTGAATCGATTCAGCCACCTTCTTCTCGAAATTCGAGTAAGCGTGAACAATGTACCAGCGCTTCGCCATTGTCGTTTCGTATTCCCTCGTAAAGCCTTCGAACCATGAAAGCCTTCAAATTCCGCCTTAACTTCCGAAATTCAGAAGCGCTCCGATTACCAAACTCAAAATCTGATCGACCGCCAGAAAGAAGAAGGCCGCCAGAACGATCATGATGAACACCATGATCGTTGTCACAAGCGTTTCGCGCCGTGTTGGCCAGGTAACTTTCGAAACCTCCTGCCGGACCTGCTGCAGAAACGTGAACGGGTTCGATTTAGACGCCATCTTCCGGTGCTTTCGCCTTGTTTTTCACAGAAATAACGTGCCGACCGGCCTCTTGATTTCCATAATCCGGCGTAGTGCCGGGCGGAAGAGTCGGATAAATACAGTGCGCTCAAATCCAAAAAGGTCTTTGCTTCCATGTATTTATGCGCGCAAAGCCCTGTGGCAGCCAAGCGCGCTCGTGTCTATCGACAGGGGGTAGATAAACCCCGTGAAAACAAAGCGCAAGTGCCTGATTTCAGAATCTTTTCCGTTTGTTCCGCAAGCCGCCCTCATCCCTCAACCTCATGCACCTCGATGACATTACCGTCGGGGTCATAAAAGAAGATCTGATGCCAGGTCGCCACTGCCGTATTGCCCCAGTCCGAATAGGGAACGCCATGGGCCTCGAGCCGCGCAATCACCGCCGCAATATCATCGGTGCGGAAGGCGATATGCCCGCGCGAAACCGCATTGACAATGTGCCCCGTTTTGAAACCGGCGTGAACATCCTTCTGCGCCAGGTGAAACTGGATCGTCTCGCTGTCGGCTTCAGCCCCGGCAAAGGCAACATCCCCCGCATAGCCTTTCTTCTTTTCGAGCAACGGCAGGCCGCTGTCGACAGGATCAAGCCCGAGCACCTCGCGGTAGAAATGCTCCATGCGGGCAACATTCTCGGTTGAAAGATTGATGTGATGAAGGGTGAGTTTCATGCAAGGCTCCGGACGCGATGTTTTCCCTGTTGTTTCACGCGCTGCGATCAAGGGCAAGCCGAACGGCGCAAATCGTTCACCCGGCAAGCCGAACGGCACAAATCGTTCACGCGGCGGGGCTCCGTCCGTGTTACTGGAAAGAACGGTTCAATCCCTCTTCAGGAATATGAACATACCAATGCGTACTCGGCATTTCCTTTCAGGAAAAGCCTGTTGCGCTGGCCGCAAAAACCGCTTCGCGGTTTTCGCTGGGTGCAAACGTGCGGCCTGCTCGCCGATCCATCGGACCCATTGTGTACGGGCCCGCAGGCCGCACGCGGAGATTTGCAGAATTGAGGGGCTCTTCAGTACACTGTCCCGCTCAACCTTCAAGCCGACCCATGGGAAGGTTCCCACCAGCACGACGCTCCGCTGCTGCTGCTCCATCCAAAATGACGGCGATCACCCGGCTGCTTGCGTGGGCAACAGTGGGGCAAGAATAGGCGAAGGTTTCAAGCGCGGGGATAAGTTTTTATTGGAGGACGGGGTAACTGGGGGGTTGGGTGGCGAGTTCTACACTTTTTGGTTAGTCGCTATCGGTCCATAGCCGACTTTCAGTATGAATTTGGAGACATCCCATAAACAGACATTCGGTAAGGTAACAATCTCACATGCCTGAGATTGCAAGTTTGTGGGTGGCACCTAAAAATTATGTTTCTGGAGAAGCTGTCAGATCGCGCTGAACTGCGTTTTTTGTATATGTCATTCCAATGTCCCTTTGATGTGAACAAATCGTTTGTTTGAAAAAGCAACTGGGTTGCCAACAAGTCACAAAGAAATGTAGTCTTTATATAGTCGTAGGCTATAAAAGCTTACTGAGAGGCCGCATTGAACAAGGTCTCCAAACGACAGTTCGGGAGGAAAACATGAAAAATACGATTATTGCAGCTTTGGTTGCCAGCACCGCTCTTATTTCGCCATCACAGGCTCTGGCCGAAACTGAAATTCAATTTTGGCATGCCTTCACTGGCAGACTTGGTGATCTGGTCACTGAACAGGTTGAAACATTCAATTCCAGCCAAAGTGATTACAAAATTGTTGCCGCACACAAGGGTAACTATTCTGAGACCCTGAACGCGGGGATTGCCGCTTTCCGCGCCAAAGAGCAGCCACACATTCTGATGGTATTTGAAGTCGGCACCGCGACCATGATGGGCGCAAAAGGTGCAATCAAGCCGGTCTATGAAGTCATGGCCGATGCTGGGGCTACTTTCGACCAGAACGCGTATATCGGTTCTGTAAAGGGGTATTACACCACCACTGATGGCCAGATGCTGTCACTGCCATTTAACTCTTCAACCCCGGTTCTTTGGGTGAACAAGGATGCCTTGTCTGCAGCAGGGATCGATCCTGATGTCGATCTTTCCACCTGGCAGAAAGTCGGTGATGTCCTTGACAAACTGAAGGCTTCCGGCAGTTCCTGCCCATTGACAACTGCATGGCAAAGCTGGATCCATCTCGAAAACCTTTCCGCCTATCACAATGTTCCTTTCGCAACGAAAGACAACGGATTTGCTGGTACCGATACCGAGCTAGCATTCAACAGCCCTTTACAGGTTACCCATATTCAGGCCATGGGTGATTGGGCGAAAGACGGAAAGTTCATCTATGCTGGTCGCCGGAATGAAGGTGGTGCGAACTTCCGCGCTGGCGAATGCGCGCTGTTCACCGAGAGTTCGGCTGGCTATGCGGGCATCAAGGCTGAAGCCAAGTTTGATTTTGCCGTCCGCCCTCTTCCATATTGGGAAGGGACAGAAGGCGCGCCGCAAAACACCATTATTGGCGGTGCTTCCCTTTGGGTCATGGCTGGCCATGAAGATGAGGAATACAAGGGGGTGGCCAACTTCCTGAACTTCCTTTCGTCGACTGATATTCAGGCCAAATGGCACCAAGATACTGGCTACCTGCCTATTACCACTGCTGCTGGTGAAAAGACCAAGGCTGACGGTTTCTATCAGGCAAATCCTGGGACGGATATTGCCGTAATCCAGATGACCGCGAAGGAGCCAACAGCAAACTCAAAGGGCTTGCGACTTGGTTCATTCGATCAAATCCGCGGCATTATTGATGAAGAGCTGGAGGGTGTCTGGTCAGGCGACAAAACCGCTCAAGCAGCCTTGGACAGCGCGGTAGAACGCGGCAACCAATTGCTTCGCCGGTTTGAACAAGCCAATCGTTGAGTATTCGTGATTTGAAAGACGGCAGGCGGGATTTTCATTCCGCCTGCCGAAAAAACACTTCACGGGGGAAATCGGTTTGGAAAAACGCGTGAAATTCAAGGGTTGGCTATTGCCACTATGTCTGGTCTTCCCACAGATTATGATTTCTGCCGTCTTTTTCTTTTACCCCGCAGCACAGGCAGTATGGCAGTCTCTGTTTATCCCTGATCCTTTCGGCCTTTCCTCGCAATTTGTTGGACTTGGCAATTTCGAATTCCTGTTTTCAGATAAGTTCTATCGGTCAGCTTTTGTCACTACTGCGATATTCTCAATTCTGGTTACAGTTGTTTCAATGGTGCCAGCCTTGTTTCTTGCCGTACTGGCAGACAGATTGATCAAGGGAGCTGGAACGTATCGCACATTATTAATTTGGCCTTATGCCGTTGCACCTGCAGTTGCGGGCGTACTTTGGCTATTCATGTTCAACACAAGGGTAGGTGTGGTTTCCTGGTATCTGGGCCAACTAGGCTATGACTGGAACCACGTCCTCAATGGCCCTGAGGCGATGGGACTTGTTGTCGTTGCATCTTCCTGGGGGCGCATCAGCTACAATTTCCTCTTCTTCTTTGCTGCCCTTCAGGCGGTGCCGCGGTCGGTCATTGAGGCTGCCGCAATCGACGGTGCGCGTTTCTGGAAGCGGTTCTTTACGATTGTTTTACCTTTGCTTTCGCCCACCACATTCTTCCTGCTAGTCGTCAATATCGTCTATGCATTCTTTGAGACCTTTGGCGTCATCCACACGATCACGGGAGGTGGTCCACAACAATCGACAACCATTCTTGTCTATAAAGTGTTTTCCGATGGCTTTGTTGGGCAAGATTTGGGTTCTTCCGCCGCACAATCCGTCATCCTGCTTGTGGTTGTGGGGGCTTTAACCGTGCTGCAATTCAAGTTTGTTGAAAGAAGGGTGCATTACTGATGGCCGCCCGTATAAAAGAGCCAGCTCCCGGCATGGTCGAAAAAAGAGGCAGCAGCCTTTGGCTGACCCATGCTTTGATGATTTTTGGCGTGCTGGTCGTCTTCTTTCCAATTTGGTTGGCGCTAGTCGCATCCACCGTTACACAAGCAGATCTCGTTTCGCCCCCGATGCCGCTTTTGCCGGGCGGACATATGATCGAAAACTACAAACGCGCATTGTTCTCTGGTGTGAATGTCCCCGTGCTGACCATGCTGGCTAACTCGCTTATCATGGCATTGGGAATCGCTTTTGGTAAAATCGCCATATCCCTGCTGTCTGCATTTGCAATTGTGTATTTCAAGTTTCCAGGCAGAACGACCTTTTTCTGGATGATCTTCATAACGCTTATGCTGCCGGTCGAAGTGCGGATCGTCCCGACCTATGAAGTCATAGCCGGTTTTGGAATGTTAAACAGCTATTCGGGATTGATCTTTCCCCTGATCGCATCTGCTACGGCAACATTCCTGTTCAGACAGTTCTTTATGACAATTCCCGATGAACTGGCTGAGGCTGCGCGGGTGGACGGAGCTGGACCGATGCGCTTCTTCTTCGACATCTTGTTGCCCATGAGCCGCACCAATATCGCAGCCCTTTTCGTGATCCTTTTCATTTACGGGTGGAACCAGTATCTCTGGCCGCTCCTGATCACGACAGATCCGGACATGAACACCATTGTCATGGGGATCAAGCAAATGTTCCCCTCAGGTGACGATTGGGTGGATTGGCCAGTCGTAATGGCTACTTCAATTCTGGCGATGCTCCCACCGGTAATCGTGGTGATCTCTATGCAAAAACTCTTTATTCGCGGCCTGGTAGACAGTGAGAAATAAATGGCAACTGTTGCACTGAAAAATGTGAAAAAGCGATTTGGTACCACAGAAGTTATTCACGGTGTCAGCATTGATATCGAGGATGGGGAGTTCATCGTCATTGTGGGTCCGTCCGGCTGTGGCAAGTCAACCTTACTGCGGATGGTTGCGGGTCTTGAGACGGTGAGTGAGGGCGACGTGCTTATCAATGGCAAGGTCGTGAATGACATTGAGCCCATGGACCGTGACATCGCCATGGTTTTCCAGAATTACGCGCTCTACCCCCATATGAGCGTTCGCCAGAACATGGCATACAGCCTCAAGATCGCAAGACTTCCCAAAAGCGAGATTGATGCCAAAGTGGCAGAAGCGGCACGTCTCTTACAGTTGGAACCCTATTTGGATCGCAAACCGAAGCAATTGTCAGGCGGCCAACGTCAACGGGTTGCCATGGGAAGGGCTATTGTTCGAGAACCCGCAGTTTTCTTGTTTGACGAACCTCTCTCCAATCTTGACGCAAAGCTGCGTGTACAAATGCGTCTGGAAATCAGGGAGCTTCAGGCCAAATTGGGAGTCACGTCGCTTTATGTAACCCATGATCAAGTAGAAGCGATGACGATGGCCGATCGGATGATCGTAATGAATGGGGGGATTGCAGAGCAGATAGGAACACCACTGGACGTCTACGAGAAACCGCGTACACTTTTTGCTGCGCAGTTTATCGGCAGTCCGGCAATGAATGTTGTCGACGGCACGTTGAAGTCTGGCGTTGCCACTCTTTTCAATGGTGCAAAGCTCAATACGAGCAGTGATCAAAGCGGTGAAGTCTCAATTGGTATCCGCCCCGAACATGTACGTTTAGATCCTAAAGGCTCAATAAAGATGGCTGTGGTTTCAAGTGAGCCACTAGGCGCGAATACGCTATTGCACGGCAAGCTAAAAGATAGCGAAGCGATTTTTACGGCAAGTCTCGCTGGTGTCCATCGTCTTTCGAAAGAAAATGCCACCATACGTTTATCAATCGATCCATCCAACATACATGTGTTTAATCGTGAGACCGGTTTGCGTCTGGACTAATTGGCGCCAATCTGGCTTTCGTGCCGTTATGACCTCGAAAGCGATACGTCCAAAACCTCACCCAATGATAGCACATAATCCGGGCGGATTGCGTGAAAACAAAAAAGCCTGTTTGGAGATAAGTTTTCGAATCTTGATAGTGCCCCCCAGTCTGGACATTAGCCCCCTCACCTTCTGATTCCGGTTATCCCAGCAACAAATTGATTTGCCAATGGTTTGGCTGGATTTTCCGTGGACACTTCAATCCTGGCTCGATTGCCCGCAAACCATAGCCTCCAATAGATGCGGAAGCATCGGCGATGATGCTCCCGCTCGCGTTTTCTGCCTGCGCTTATTTCAATGTGGCAGTGCCGACATTCACATCCTTGAACCAGAGCTGGTAATCACCCGAGGCGGCGGAGCCAAGGAAATAGAACGTTCGTTCAACCTTGCCGGTTGTTCCCTCGCCCTGCCAGTTGGTGGTGCTGGAATTGCTGTTTGATACGGAAACACTGCCATTGTTGGAGCGCGCCTCACCGATGATGGCAAGTGGCAGCCCTTCCGGACCGACCAAGGCTATATGCTGCGAGACGAAATAAGCGGCGTTGCTTCCATTCAGCCGGTCAACCTTCAGGTCGCGCTTCGGGGTCATCGACATGTCTACCCTGACGATACTGCCCATGTCCGGCTTGATGCGACCGCTCACATTCGCGCCTCGCAGGTCGCGTTGGGTTTCAATCTCGTCCACAGCCTCAAGCCCCGTGATCTCGATTTCCCAGAAGCTTCCCGCCGGTTCAAAGGTTTTCACACTGCCGGAAAGGTCCAGAGGGAATTCAGTCTGCGGCTCGTCCTTTTTGCCAATGACAAGTGTGGCCTCCTTCACGTCGCTTGGTACGGTAAAAAAGGCTTCTAGATACGTATCGTTGTCGACATCAGGCCATTTACGGTCACGATTCTCGTTGATTGAGGGCGTTACGATACGCACTTCGGGATACCAGTCCATCGTTCCCCATGGCGCGATGAAACCATCGGGGTCGCTCTGGCCGGGCAGCTTGAGCCGGATCGCGTCTCCGCCGTAATAGCTGATGCGATTGAGTTCTTCTGTCCACTCGATGTCGAGCAGGATGTGCATATAAACAAAATCATGATCGGGACCGCTTTCCAGCACCTCGCCGGCACAGCACACAATGCTCTCATTGGCATCGTAATGTTTGATTGTATCGTAGCGTGAAATCTCTGCGGATTTGATCGAAAGCGGCGGCGCTTTCTGTTCTTCAGCATTGGCAGGGTTGGCAAGCAGAAATGCGGCGAGGGCAGCAAGAAGTCGGGGACGCATTCATTTCTCCATAAGATTGTTGTCCCTGAAGGACAAACCGTGTGCGCCCCGGCCCGAAAAATATTCAATATTCATTCCGCACCGTCAAGTTTTTTCAGATCAATTGGGTCTCAATAGCGGCAGGCCAAGAACAGCTGTCCGGAGCTAAAATACCCGACGGGCGGTGCTGCCGCTAATCGCACTTTGCCCGCCCTGAATCGAAAAGGGCCACCCGTGAGGATGGCCCTTGATTGATTCCAGGTTCGTTGGGCTCTCGGCATTTACTTCGTAAACGCCTGCCGAAAAAAAGCGGGGCCCGAAAGCCCCGCTTTTCATCTTTGTTGTTCAAATCTTGCGCATCCCTCCCCCGGAAAATTCCGGGGTCGGTCTACGTGCGATTTAAATTTAGTGGTTCAAATCTTGCGCATCCCTCCCCCGGAAAATTCCGGGGTCGGTCTACGTGCGATTTAAACGTTGGCAAACTGGTTCATCGTGTTGTCCTTGCCGGAAGCCTTGAGGGCTGCCTCGCCGGCGAAGTATTCCTTGTGATCGTCACCGAGGTCGGAGCCGGCCATGTTCTGGTGCTTGACGCAGGCGATGCACTGGCGGATTTCCTCGCGCTGAACGTTGAGGACGTAGCCGAGCATGCCCTCTTCGCCGAAATAGCGCTTGGCGAGGTTGTCGGTTGACAGCGCCGCCGTGTGGTAGGTCGGCAGGGTGATGAGGTGATGGAAGATGCCGGCTTCGCGGGCGCCATCGGCCTGGAAGGTGCGGATTTTCTCATCGGCGATCTTGCCAAGCTCTGTGCTGTCATAGTCGACGCTCATCAGTCTCGCCTTGTCATAGGCCGAGACGTCCTTGCCTTCAGCTGCCATTTCCTCATAGACCTGCTGGCGGAAGTTCAGCGTCCAGTTGAACGATGGCGAATTGTTGTAAACCAGCTTCGCATTCGGGATGACCTCGCGGATGCGGTTTACCATGCCGCCGATCTGGGCGACGTTCGGCTTCTCGGTCTCGATCCACAGCAGGTCGGCACCGTTCTGGAGCGAGGTGATCGAGTCGAGCACGCAGCGGTCTTCGCCTGTTCCGGCGCGGAACTGGAAGAGGTTTGACGGCAGGCGCTTTGGACGCAGCAGCTTGCCGTCGCGCTTGATCACAACATCGGAGGATTTGAGTTCATCGGCGGTGACTTCCTCGCAATCGAGGAAGGCGTTGTACTGGTCGCCAAGATCGCCCGGCTCCTTGGAGAAGGCGATCTGCTTGGTGAGGCCGGCGCCGAGCGAGTCGGTGCGGGTGACGATGATGCCGTTTTCAACGCCCATTTCCATGAAGGCATAGCGGCAGGCGCGGACCTTCTGGAGGAAATCCTCATGGGGAACGGTGACCTTGCCGTCCTGGTGGCCGCACTGTTTTTCATCGGAAACCTGGTTTTCGATCTGCAGCGCGCAGGCACCGGCCTCGATCATCTTCTTGGCGAGCAGGTAGGTTGCTTCCGCATTGCCGAAACCGGCGTCGATATCGGCGATGATCGGCACGACATGGGTCTGGTGGTTGTCGATTGCCGCGGTGACTTCGGCGATTTTTGCCGCGTCGCCGGCTTCTTTGGCTGCGTCGAGATCGCGGAACAGGCCGCCCAGTTCGCGGGCATCAGCCTGGCGCAGGAAGGTGTAGAGTTCCTCGATCAGCGCGGGCACGGAGGTCTTTTCGTGCATGGACTGGTCGGGCAGCGGGCCGAATTCGGAGCGCAGCGCTGCAACCATCCAGCCGGAAAGGTAGAGGTAGCGGCCTTTGGTGGAGCCGAAATGCTTCTTGATGGAGATCATCTTCTGCTGGCCGATGAAGCCGTGCCAGCAACCCAGCGACTGGGTGTAGTTTTTCGGGTCCTGGTCATAGGCGGCCATGTCGGCGCGCATGATGTCGGCGGTGTATTTGGCGATATCGAGACCGGTCTTGAACCGGTTCTGCAGGCGCATGCGGGCAACCGCCTCGGGATCAATGGCACTCCAGGGATTGCCCTGATTGGCGATGTAGGCTTTTGCGGCCTCGATTTCCTTTTCGTATGACATGGTGGCGTGTCCGGGTGTGATTGATGTTGAATGAGCGGTCATGATCGGCTCCTTGAGACCTTTGACTGGGAGGTGAAGTCTGCGTCAGGGGCAAGCCCCAGGCGTTTTCAGATGCGCTTTTACAAGAGTTTGCGGATTTGTCAGCCGGACAAACAGTTTTTTTGCGCTTTTTTGGTGAAATTCGAGTCGCGTTGTAATTTTCCGGTCTTGGCACAGTGGTAATTTTGTAAAATTTTTACAATCCGGTTTTCCGGATTTAGGCCAATTCAGAGAGCCGTTTTGCGAAAAGCCTGGCGGAAAATTCAATTTCCGGCAAAAAATGACCCGAAAATTGATGAAAATGCACATTCGGGAAAAAGACTTATGTTCTCAGGGCGTTGCGAGGTGAATTAAACGTTAAGGTGGTATTCTGATTTTATGGGATATCCTTGAAGGAAAGTTTAAACCTCCAATTGGCAGTTGCGACCATCAGGATCTCGTTATTGGCACATCAACCGATACAGACCAGAGCGGCGGCGGCAGCGGCTCTTTAAAGATTGCCGCAGCCTCATATGGAGGTGCAGGCACCAAACATGTGCTTAAACCCGGTACCTATTGCGGCGGCCTCACGATAAATTCCAACGCCGAAGTCGAGTTGGAGCGTAGGGCATTTACATCATCAAGGATGGACCACTATGGATTGCTGAGCAGGCAAAACTGGTTGGGAAAGAGGCGAGCTTTTATCTGACCGGTGCCAACTCTGGAGATCAATTTCGAGCCAGATACAACGATCGATCTGTCAGCTATGACAACCGGAAAACTGGCCGGCCTGCTGTTCTATGAAGACCGCAATGCTCCTCACAGTTTCAATTTCAATCCGTTTGACCTGGATAATCTTCCCGACGATGTTCGACTTCACAAGATTTCCAGCAACAATGCCCATAACCTGTTGGGCACGCTCTATCTGAAAAACAGCCTTCTGCTGGTCAATGCCAACGCACCCGTAGCGGACCAGTCCGCCTACACGGCTGATTGTTGTGGGCCGTCTTTGGCTCCAGGAGGGTCCAACGCTCTATCTGAATGCTGACTACACCAAAACTGAAGTCCCTGTTCCTGATGGCCTGATCGGCAAGCGCCCCATCCTTGTGAGGTGATCCTCACAAATGCGGATGCTTTCAAAGGACATGGCCCGGGCAACCGGGCCTTTTCTTTGTGCAACACTGGCCAAGCCGGACCGTGTTCCTTGTGCCTGATCTTCTTTTGAATTGCATCCCTTCCCGAATTTGACCAGTCTTGGCGGATGAACGTCACCAATCGCAACAACAAAGAAATAACCATTCTTGGGGCCGGTATCATCGGTGTTTTCTGTGCGCTCAATCTCCTTGAGCGCGGATACAAGATTACGCTGATTGACCGTGGCGAACCGGGCGAAGGCACAAGTTTTGGAAATGCCGGTGTGATTTCGCCCTGGTCGTGTGTCCCGCAATGCATGCCGGGTACGCTTTCAAAGTTGCCGCGCTGGCTGATGGACAGAAACGGCCCGGTCAGTTTCAGGTGGCGCGACCTGCCGACCACCCTGCCCTGGACATTGAAGTTTCTCGCCAATTCGTCGCTGCCGAAAGTGGAAGCCATTGCCAACACGATGGACGCACTCATGACGGGAAACATTGATGGTTACCGCCAGTTTCTCCGAAAGGCGGGTCGGGATGAACTCCTGCGGGACAGTTGGTATGTCAATGTTTTTCGCGGCGATGCAAAGGCTGATCTGAACGATCTCGCATGGAAACTGAGAAAGGATCGCGGCGCGGATATTGAACTGGTCACCGGTGACGGAATTCGCGAAATCGAACCGGAAATCAGCGCCGAATACCATTCTGCTGTTATCATCAAGGGACAAGCACGCGCCTTTTCTCCCGGCCACATCTGCAAGGTATTGGCAAGGCTGGCCATGGAAGGTGGCGCAAGATTCCGCAAAGCCGAGGTGCTAAGCATCGAACGCGGGCCTGACGGAAGTTTCCTTCTGGTAGTTCCCGATGGCGCAATTTCTGCCAAACGACTTGTTCTTGCCAGCGGGTTCTGGTCAAGGGAGTTGCTGAAACCACTCGGAATATCGATTCCTGTTCTTTCAGAGCGAGGTTATCATCTCGAATTTTCCGACCCCGGAATTTCGCTGACGCATTCGATCATGGATGTGAACGGAAAGTTTGTGGCCAGTTCCATGGAGCACGGCGTGCGCGCGGCAGGAACGGCAGAGTTCGCCCGTCATGACGCGCCGCCCAATTATCGCCGTGCCCAAATTCTCGAACCCCAGACACGCAGGCTTTTTCCAAACCTGAATCCAAAAAGCCCGACACGTCCATGGATGGGTATACGCCCTTCCACGCCCGACAGCCTGCCGGTTATTGGCACATTGCCAACCCTGCCCGGCCTCTATGCAGCTTTCGGACACGGTCATTACGGCATGGGCATGGCACCGGCCACAGGAAGGATCATTGCCGGACTGGTGGATGGCGGTGGCGACAATCAGGACTGGTCATCGATTTCGCCGGGTCGTTTCCTTAAATAATTCACGCAGAAAAAAGCCCGCATTCACCGTCAGGTGTATGCGGGCTTATGGTTTTCAATGCTGTTGCTGCATGAAGCAGGCTGATCAGCTGGCTACGGCCTTCATGAAGCGGTCGCGGATAACAACCGGGTCCATGGTGATCACCGGCAGCTTGATGTTGCCGCTGTCGCATTTGGAGACGATGATGGTCATCTTTTTGCTGTCGATCGCTTCCTGCAACACCTTGCCGGTATCCACGTCCTTGCACTCGATGACGTTTTCACAACCGCAGGCTTTTGCCACCGCTGTCAGCGAGGTCTTCTTGCCTGCATAGGTTGGCTGGTCGCCGGTTGAGCCGTAAGAGCCATTGTCGATGATCAGCAGAATGAAATTGTCAGCAACATTGTTGGCGATGGTTGGCAAGGTGCCGAGATTGGTCAGGACCGAGCCGTCACCATCAATGGAGATCACCGTCTTGTCCTGTGCGAGGGCAAGGCCAAAACCGATGGAAGATGAAAGACCCATGGTGCCCAGCATATAGAAATTGGTGGGCTGATCGTCGATCATGTGCAGTTCCTGGCTCGGAAGCCCGATATTGCAGACAACCAGTTGGTCACGAAGGATTGGCGCGATTTCGCGCAGGATTTCAGAACGGATCATTGGTCGCCGTAGCCTCCCCAGAATGAAGCATCGGTCAGGATGGCGACCGGCTTGTTGCACATGAATGTGTATTTCAAAATCGCGTCCAGTTCGTCCGCATCCGCGTGCTTGTGGAAGTGATAGGTCGGAATGTTCATCTGGGCGAGAAGCGCCTTGGTGTGCACGGCCATTTCAACCTGGCAGGCAACCGGTTCACGCAATTCGCCGCGATAGGAAATCAGCATCGGCAGAGGCATGCGGTAATACTGGATCAGCGTTGCCAGCGTGTTGATGGTGACGCCGATTGCGGTGTTCTGCATGATGATTGCTGGGCGTTTGCCGCCCATGAAGGCACCGGCGCAAAGGCCCATTCCCTCATCTTCCTTGTTGGATGGAATATGAAAAATGTCTCTCACATTTCTCGACCTCGTCAATGACACCAGCCAGTTGCTTGCATGGCACGGTCGTCACAAACTGATATTGTTGGCGACCATGTCGTCAACGATTTTCTTGCTTATGGACATTTGGACTTATCCTTGTTGAGCGGTGAAATTCGGGCTTCGTAAGGGATTATTCGCTGGAAGAGAGATTGAATTTCTCGTCCGGGAAATATTTCGGCAAGGCGAATATCGGCGGTTCGTGCGTGACCTTCCATGCCTTCAAGGCGGGAAATGCGCGCCGTTGCCTCGGCTACAGGCTTTGCGCCTTCGCGAGTTGCCCGCTGCCAGGTCACGATTTTCATGTATTTGTGAACCGAAAGGCCGCCGGTATATTTTGCAGCGCCATTGGTTGGCAGAACATGGTTCGTGCCCGATGCCTTGTCGCCGAATGCAACGGTGGTTTCTTCGCCAAGAAAAAGTGATCCGTAGCATTTGAGCCGACCCAGCCACCAATCAAGATCCTCGGCCTGCACGGTCAGATGTTCCGGTGCATATTCATCGGATGTTGCCGCCATTTCCTCGCGGTCGTCACACAGAATCACCTCGGCATAATCGCGCCAGGCCGCTTCCGCATTCTTGCTGTTGAGTTCCGGCAGGTCGGCGATCAGGCCGGGAACGATTTCCATCACCGTCTTTGCAAGTGCTTCGTCATCGGTGACCAGCCATACAGGTGAATTGTAACCATGCTCGGCCTGGCCCACCAGATCGGCCGCGACAATGGCCGGATCGGCGCGTCTTGTCCGCCAGGATGAGACTGTCGGTAGGGCCGGCAAACATGTCAATACCGACACGGCCAAAAAGGATGCGCTTGGCTTCGGCAACAAACTGGTTGCCGGGGCCGACCAGAATATCTGCCTTGGGCAGGCCAAACAGGCCGAAGGCCATGGTGGCAACACCCTGCACGCCACCCATCGCCAGAATGGTGTCAGCGCCGCAAATATGGGCTGCATAAATAATGGCTGGTGCAATGCCCACATCCGGGCGCGGCGGAGAGCAGGCAATGATGTTTTCGCAACCGGCAACCTTGGCGGTTGTTACCGTCATGATGGCAGAGGCGATATGGCTGTAGCGGCCGCCGGGAATGTAACAGCCGGCCGTGCGGACCGGGATGCTCTTCTGGCCCGCGATCAGGCCGGGAACGACTTCGACTTCAATATCCTTCATGGTTGCCATCTGCGCTTCGGCAAACCGGCGTCACATTGGCGTGGGCAAACTGGATATCCTGCTTGAGCTGCTCGGGAACCTGTCTTGCAGCAGCCTTCGATTTCCTCGGCTGTCAGCTTGATATTGCCGCTATAGTTATCGAATTTGGCCGCATATTCCATTGCGCCGGCATCGCCACGGGCTTTCAATGTCATTGAGAATTGCCTGGACGGTATCGCGCACATCATCCGCGCCTGTTGCGGAAGTGTGTGTGGCTTTCTTCAGGTAGGTACGAGGCATGAAACTGTTCCCGATCTTGTTTGTATCGAACGTCAAAGAAATTCCGGCACCGGATTGAAGCGGCTCAAGGCCGGGGATAGCCGCGGACATTCAGCACGACCGCGCTTTCCTCTTTCAACCCTGCAGATTTGTCCCAAAATCCGATTGCAATTCACATGTAATAGCTTACATTGTAAAATGCAAGCCATTACATTATGCCTTTCGAAGTTTGCACAGTTTAAGCGCCCTGCACTTTCAAACCGCCTGAACGGGGAAAGCCGTGAGCAGAAGAAATCTACCGACTGTTGAGGATGTGGCTAGAAGCGCCGACGTTTCGACGGCGACCGTCTCGCGCTGCATCAATACGCCGGACAAGGTTTCCGAAGAGACCCGCAGACGGGTTCAGGCGGCTATCGACAAGCTGCAATACTCACCCAATTTCGGCGCAAGGGCGATTGCTGCCAATCGTACCGGCATGTTCGGTGCGATCATTCCGACCATGGAGAATGCGATTTTTGCCCGCGGCATTGAGGCATTCCAGGCTGAGCTCGTTAAAAACGGGATCACGATGCTGGTCGCAAGTTCCGGCTATGATTCGGGCCAGGAGGCAAAGCTGATCAGAACCATGGTTGCGCGCGGTGCCGATGGTCTCTTGTTGATCGGAACGGACCGGGATCCCGAAATCTATCAATTCCTGCAAGCAAGGAACATTCCGTTTGTGATCGCCTGGGCCGTTTCCAGCGATCCGTCCCATTCTCATGTCGGCTTTGACAATTTCAGCGCATCAAGGACGTCTTGTTACCAGGGCAATCGCGGATGGGTCATCGGTGTTTTGCCATCATTTCCGCCAGAACCGAAATGAATGACCGGGCGCGCGACCGCGTGAAAGGTAGCTTGCAGGCGATTCTTGATGCGGGCCTTGATGCCGGAAGTATTCCAGTGATTGAAACCAGCTATACAATTGAAAGTGGAGCGCGTGCCTTTGACGAAGTGATGCAAGGTGATCAGAAGCCAACGCTTGTAATCTGCGGCAATGATGTACTGGGGGTTGGTGCCATCCAGGCGGCGCAGGCAAGCGGCCTCAAGGTGCCTGACGATGTTTCTGTAATCGGCTTTGACGATATTGAACTCGCCCGTGTGGTCGAACCCGGCCTCACCACCATTCATGTGCCCCACAGGGAAATGGGCAGCATGGCAGCCCGTTCACTGCTTGCCCTCACCGATGAGCCGCAAGCGCCGATCCGGGTCACACTGGAAACCGGCATCGTGGAACGCGGCTCACTGGGCGCGGCGTCAAGCTGACTGATGGCGATACTGTTCGGTTCATCCGTGAACAATACCTTCAAAACGTCTGCCGAACACTCAGTGGGTATCCGATGATTGCCATGAAATGCAACAGCCTAATAGAGAGGAATATAGGGAAGAACAGGTCAACAATTTCGCTGAGCGAAACTGGCAGGGGCAGCAGGATTTGAACCCGCGACCTACGGTTTTGGAGACCGTCGCTCTACCAACTGAGCTATACCCCTATTCAGGCCCGCGGATTATCCGCGAACAGGCAGGCGCTTGATAGCGTCAAACGCAATGGGAATGCAAGCTTGTTCTCGCATCATTTCGCAGTATTTGCCATCCATCTGTTTATGGTTTCTCAGTCAAAGGCAAAGACTTCTATGCGGCAACCGTTTGGATCAAATACCTGGATGCGAACGGAGCCACCTTCCTGCCACTGCGCCTCCTCGACACCAAGATGATCGAAATATTTCCTGAACGCCTTCATCTCGTCGAGACCGCCGGCACATCAACACTTTCTGCAAGTCGGCATTTCCGGACAAGCCATTGAACCAAACAAAATCGGCGCCGCCCGAAATGCGGCGTCCTGCATTTCTATTCCTATGCGGCCGTCGGCGCTTTCAGTCTTTCAGTATCGTGCAAACAAAAAAGGCGGACCAAACGGCCCGCCCTTTCACACTAGAGTTGAGTAGTGATTACTCGATGATCTGCGCCACGATACCGGCGCCGACGGTGCGGCCGCCTTCGCGGATAGCAAAGCGCAGGCGCTCTTCCATCGCGATCGGAACGATCAGTTCAACCGTCATTTCAACGTTATCGCCAGGCATCACCATTTCGGTACCGGCAGGCAGTTCAACAATGCCCGTCACATCGGTCGTGCGGAAGTAGAACTGTGGACGGTAGTTGGTGAAGAATGGCGTGTGACGGCCACCCTCGTCCTTCGTCAGGATGTAGGCTTCAGCCTTGAACTTCTTGTGCGGGGTAACAGAACCCGGCTTCACAAGTACCTGGCCGCGCTCAACACCCTCACGGTCGATACCGCGAAGAAGAACACCAACGTTGTCACCGGCTTCACCGCGATCAAGCAGCTTGCGGAACATCTCAACGCCCGTGCAGGTCGTTTTCTTCGTGTCCTTGATGCCGACGATCTCGATCTCGTCACCAACGTTCACAACACCGCGCTCAACACGACCCGTCACAACCGTACCACGACCGGAGATCGAGAACACGTCCTCGATCGGAAGCAGGAACGGAAGGTCAACTGGACGCTCGGGCTGAGGGATGTAATCATCAACAGCAGCCATCAGTTCGCGGATCGAGTTCTCGCCAATCTCGGGATCACGACCTTCCATCGCTGCAAGGGCGGAACCCTTCACGATCGGAATGTCATCGCCAGGGAACTCATAAGAAGACAGGAGTTCGCGAACTTCCATGTCAACCAGTTCCAGCAGCTCTTCGTCATCAACCTGGTCAACCTTGTTGAGGTAGACAACAATCGCAGGAACACCAACCTGACGGGCAAGCAGGATGTGCTCGCGGGTCTGGGGCATCGGGCCGTCAGCAGCTGAACAGACCAGGATCGCGCCGTCCATCTGGGCAGCACCGGTGATCATGTTCTTCACGTAGTCGGCGTGGCCGGGGCAATCAACGTGAGCGTAGTGACGCTTCTCGGTCTCATACTCAACGTGGGCCGTTGAAATCGTGATGCCGCGCGCGCGCTCTTCCGGCGCTCCGTCAATCTGGTCATAGGCCTTGAAGTCTCCAAAGTACTTCGTGATCGCCGCTGTCAGCGTCGTCTTGCCGTGGTCAACGTGACCAATCGTGCCGATGTTGCAATGCGGCTTCGTGCGTTCAAACTTTGCTTTTGCCATTTCAGGACTTCCTATTTCTTACAGTTTTTGGCGGTGATCCCATGACACAAAACTCTTCATGAGAAGGCCTCCAAAGAGGATGCCAGTAACCTCTTGGCCGTTCGGGTCGCGACATAATGGTTTTGACATCAAATCGCAAGCCTAAACCGCCCACTTTTGCCACCCTGCTTCCATGCGGCTTTCTTGCGGACGACTTGTCGCAGAGCTGTAACTAACATCTTCTTTTATATAAACTTTCTATTATATATTGTTTTCCACTGCTCTGACTTTTAGTCAATCCGTTCGATTGAGCCATATCAATGATCGGAGTGCCGACTACCGATATTTTCATCTTCAAGACAGACATTACCGCGAAAGGAACCTCCCATGAGCCTCAAGATCGGCGATACCGCCCCCAACTTCACCGTTGACACCACAAAGGGAAAAATCAATTTCCATGACTGGATTGGCGATTCCTGGGTCTTCTTCTTCTCCCATCCAGCCGATTTCACGCCCGTTTGCACCACAGAGATGGGCCGCACCTCCCAGCTTGAGGGCCGTTTCGAGGCCCGCAACGTGAAGTCAATCGGCCTTTCCACTGACACTGTTGCCGAGCACGAGAAGTGGATCGGCGACGTGAACGAGACCCAGCATACCGAGCTTCACTTTCCGATCATCGCCGACAAGGATCTCGCTGTTTCCAAACTCTACGAGATGATCCACCCCGGAGAGAGCGAAACCCAGGCCGTGCGCTCCGTCTTCATCATCGATCCCGAAAAGAAGATCCGCCTGATGATGACCTACCCCATGAATGTCGGGCGCAATTTCGACGAGATCATGCGGGTGATCGACGCCCTGCAATTCGCCGACAAGCACAAGGTCGCCCTTCCCGCCGACTGGAAAGCCGGTCAAAAGGTCATCATCCCGCCTTCCATCCCCAATGATGAGGCGAAGGACCTGTTTCCGCAGGGCTGGGATGAAGTGAAGCCCTATCTGCGCTGGACCGTCATTCCTGAATAACCGGCCGAACATCCGTTCTGAATAAACTGCCCGAGGGCACCTTATCAAAACCGGAAAGTGCGGGGATAATTTCCTGAAGCCTTCAACTGTTCAGAAATTGTCCTTGCGCTTTCTGATCTCGGCAAAGACCTCCGCATCGCTCGCCCCTTCCATCCCCAGGAGTTTCCGGATATCGGGATCGGAAGCGCGCAGGAACGGATTGGTCTGCAATTCCTCGGACATCGTCGACGGCACGGTCGGCCGCCCCTTTTCGCGGGCCGCCTCAAACCCCCTCGCCCGCGATTGCAGCATCGTGTTGCCAGGGTCCACCGACAGGGCAAATTTCGCATTTGCCAGCGTATATTCATGCGCTGAATAGACCACTGTATGGGGCGGCAGGGCCATCAGCTTTGACAGGCTCTCCCACATCATCTGCGGCGTTCCCTCAAAAATGCGCCCGCAGCCCAGCGTAAACAGCGTGTCGCCGGTAAAGACCAGTTTCTCCTCCGGCAGATAATAGTTGATCATGTCGGTCGTGTGCCCCGGCGTTGCGATCACCTGCACCTTGCGCCCGGCAAAGCGGAACGTGTCGCCATCGCCCAGCCAGACATCAAGCCCTGCAATCGCCTTCGAGTTTTCCACCGGCCCGATCACCGTGCAGCCGGTCGCCTTCTTGATCTGTTCAAGGCCCTGGACGTGATCCCAGTGATGATGGGTGATCCACAATTCGGTGAGCTTCCAACCCTTTTCCTCGAGCGCGGCGAGATAGGCATCGCCGTCGCCCGCATCCACCGCCGCTGTGGCGCCGGAGGCCGGATCGTGCAGCAACACGCCGTAATTGTCTGAAAGATAGGAAAACAGGTGGATTTCAAGATCGGCCATGGGGCGGGTTCCTCGTTTTCTTCCCGGTGTTTTGTTTGCTTCCGGGCGAGTGTGGCAAAGGCGGGAGGGCAGCGCAAGCGTTCCCGCGCTTTCACGCACTTACCCGGAATTCGCGAATGGCCGGGACAAGCCTTCCGCAATCCGCCGCAAAACAAAGCCGCCGGATCGGGGAAATCCGGCGGCAACTCAAACGGACAGGACATTTTTGAAACCGGCATTTTCAGGCGGGATGCCCTGCCCGGCTACACATCATGATGAACCGGTTACTTGCCGGGTTTTGGTGCGGGTTTTGGTTTCGCAGCCGGCTTCGGTGATGATGCCATTTGTGTTTTTCCAACTTGGTCTGGCGTGGAGGCCGGAGCCGATATTGGCCCGATGGGCACGCGTCAGAACACTCCGGATTCGAGGCCCGGATTGTGCCTTTTTCGTGACGGAAACACCCGGCGCAAAAATATTTCAAACCGTCCGCATTGCGGGCGGCGCGTTGCGGCCGCGCCACCAGAAGGCGAGTTTTGCCGCCAGCCAGCCATAGAGCAGGATCAGCGGGGAAAACGGCAGGGTGAGCATCAGCCAACCGCCATAGCCGAACCCGGCGGACCAGATGAAGGCGGAGGCAATCACCGCCAGAATCGCATAGATCAGCGCCGTGACCAGCGGCCAGAGCGCCCCGCCCGTCAGCTTCACCAGAAGAAACGGCCCGGCGATAATCGCCAACACGATCAAGAGGTTGAGCAGTTCGGTGCCGAGCATGTCATTCTCCTTCAAGCTTATTTCAGAGGGCCATGATAAGACGAAAAGATTGACGCAAGGTTTTCAAGGCCCCGGAACGGTCCTGCCCCGCCCGAAATCTGCCTTTCCCAAACCATTTTTCAAAACTTATGCTCGCATTGTGCATAAGTATTTGCTATATGGGATTCATGAACAGACGCCAATTCATCCGGTCGCTTGCAGCGGCCCTCACCCTCCCCGCCGCCCCTGCCCTCACCACGGGCTTCTCCTTCGGCGCGAGCGCGGCAGCCCCGTCGGCGGCGGCCTCCGCAGCGGCCCAGGCATCCGCCATGGCAACGAAAGCCCGGTTCTGGACGATTTACATGTACGGCCTGCACGGCAATTGCACCCCCGCAACCCTGAGCGCCATGCTCAACATCCCCGAAGCCCAGGCGCACGGCTATCTCACCAAACTGGTCGCCGACGGCACGATCCGGCCCCATGCGCTGTTGCGAACGGCGGCAAGAAGGCGGTGGAGAAGACCGTGACACGGAAGAAGGCTGACGCGGTGTTGGCGAAGATGGAGGATTATGTTGGGTGGCAATGGGAGGGATGATGGGGAGTGGGGTGTTTTGAGCCGCAACTGAGGAATATCCCGAGGATGCGACCCAAACGACTGAGAGAGGTAAGCAGATAATGCGTCGGGAATTGCACCGCTTATCGTAAATAGTGCTAGTTTTATCAAGTTGAATGCATTGATCGACTATAGATGAAAAAATCTAGGCTCTAAGCGCGCCAGGCATAAACTGGCTGAATTCTCTCTCGATCGATGATTGCAACATGAATTGGAGTTACGATGATAGATTTTTGTCATTCTGAGATGATGCCTCGCCTTATCTGAATGACCCTTATTCTACTAATCAACTCTGATATATAACCAAGTGTCTGATTGTAATCAGGAAAATAGTTTGAAGGATGCGCGCATTCATTTCGCTTAGACAACATACCATGTAGCGCCTTCATCTCGTTTTTTTTAATAAGGTGCGCTTCTTTCATCGCTTCTATTATCGAATACTCAGTAAATCTATCCTTTAAGTCATCTTTGTCAATTATTTTCCATTTTGTTCTTGCGGAGTTGATTGCAACAAAGCCATCAGATGCACAATAGCTCTCAAGGTAATCTGCGGTTGCGGCCCATGCCATCACATGAGCAGCTCGAAACACTTGAGTCTCGGCACACCGAATAGATTGTCTGAATAGATCATCTTGGTCGATAGATAGACCACTAAGGCTTGAGTATGTATGCTCGAGATTGACTATTCTCGATTTCGAAGAATCAAAAACTCCGAATAATTCGTGACACTCCCTTTTGAATTCTTCAATTCCCAACAATAAATCGCGCATGTCACGGATTGATATACTTTTTCATGGCGCTAAAGAATTTTTCATAAACCTCTCCCGTGGGATCACTTGGCAATTCAAGTTGAATGTTCACAACCACGGATGGCGCAGCTCCTCCACTTTCCACAATCTTTGCCTCACTTGGCTGTTGGTTTTGGGGAGAAGGTTGGGGATTATGAATAGTTTTTTGTTCCTTGGCGCCGATGACATCGTTGCCAACTGAACTGAAATCGCCAATTTCGCAAAAGGCTCTGAATGTAGCCACCATTTTTGAAACGGCAGGTGCACCTAGTCCGGAATTCACCGAAAAGTAGGTCCTAAGCGCTTCTTCATCTTTTTGATTTGCATTTGGGAATTGTTGAAACAGCTTGTCGTATCCAGTTACAACGCCTTTAGCTATTGCCTTTCCTAGATTGGCTTTCGCGTCTGTCCAAAGTTCGGTAGGTTTTCCTGTGGTATCAAGAAGTCCAATAAACTTGATTGCGGGTAAGAAACGCTCGTCGTTGCTGCTCGTGAAACCCATACTCTAAGAATTATTTAAGGGGCTGACATAGATAGCGAAAAAAGGCTATTAATGTCATATGGTTACGATACGGCGACGTAGCAGGCTCTCACGAAGTATACAAACAGAGCTGATCAAGTATTTCTGTGCAGGCGCAACAGCCCGTTCCGCAGCTGAATTATCGGGTGTAAACCGCAATACAGCGATCCTGTTTTTCCACAAATTGCGCGAGGTCATTGCCGATCGTCTGGCTGAAGAAGCCCCGGCATTGATGAGCGGTGAGATCGAGGTTGATGAAAGCTACTTTGGCGGCAAGCGAAAGGGCAAGCGCGGACGTGGTGCTGGTGGCAAGGTTCCCGTGTTCGGGCTCTTGAAGAGGCAGGGTTACGTCCATGCCGTAATTATCCCAAATGCCTCATCCAAAACACTTTTTCCCATTATTCAGGACAAGATAAAGCCTGACAGCATCGTTTATACGGACAGCTTCATGGCCTATGATGTGCTGGACGTGTCCGAGTTCCATCATTACCGGATAAACCACTCGGAACTGTTTGCCGATAATGCCAACCATATCAATGGAATTGAGAACTTCTGGAACCAGGCGAAGCGGCATTTGAGGGGTTACAACGGCATCCCCAAGGAGCACTTCCATCTGTTCCTCAAAGAGTGCGAATGGCGCTTCAACTACCGACCCGTTGCCAACCTCAACAAAGTATTGCAAAAATGGTGGTTCAAGTAAAAACGAAACCCTTATCTATGTCAGCCCCTAAGGAAATGACATTGAACCGCCTCAAAACTTACAACCGATCAATCCTGCCAAATCTTACATATGATTGCGATTATTGAAATCTGCATTTTGCGTATATCCACACTTATTGAGCGATGAAGGTGGTAATACTACCAATTATTTGCAATAATTGGGCTCTAACGAACATAACTCCGCATTCCAACAATTGCACATCCCGCGCCAAACCCTGCCTCAATCAAGCTTTTGCAATTATTGTGAGAGCCGCTCTTGCTCATTCGCCCAGTAGGCCTGATGCCTGTAAGCGCTGTTTGGGAGTGTGAAGCCCAGAATGTTCTCAATTTCCGAGAACGATGCGTGCCAGCGGTCCGTCCGAAGTTGCAGCAGATGGTCCCGCAAGGGCGCGTATTAGCTCATTGGTCAGCCTCCAGTTGAGTGTCATGCTCAACGGAATGGGTCCTCGGGTCAAGCCCGAGGATGACTAATAAGAAGGGAGCGATCACCGCCCCGGCCTGCCCGTTTTCCCCGGTCTTCTTTTACGACGGCGTTCGTCGGCAGGGTCTTCGTAGGAGCCGGTGCCAATCTGCGCTCGCCTGATCGGCTTCGCTGGATTGTTTGATTTATCACTCACATTGTTAGCTTTCGCTGGCGCGTCCGCGCCACCGTCCGCCAAA
>CAVQPI010000001.1:0-228901 GCA_963714735.1 uncultured Alphaproteobacteria bacterium | reverse complement strand
CAATCGCCCGCTGACGGCGCGACCCTGACCGACAATGGCATCACAGGAGACTAACGAATCCGACCACCGGTGACGGGGTATGGACACGCTTGCACGGCGATGTCCTGACGGTTACCGCGACTTACACAATCACCCAGAATGATGTGGATACGAAAATACGGTAGCGTTGATGCCCCATGATCCAATCGGGCATAGTTTTCTCTGTCACCTGTCTGCCGAATAATCTGGTGGCCAACAGGTGACGAGAAAGGAAGCCCTGCCCGATTGGATCATGGGGTAAGGCATGAACGCTCATTGTTTCGTATCCACATCATTCTGGGTGATTGTGTAAGTCGCGGTAACCGTCAGGACGTCGCCGGGTGCAAGCGTGTCCCATACCCCGTCACCGGTGGTCGGATTGGTTGAGTCTCCTGTTGATCCATTGTCGGTCAGGGTCGCGCCGTCAGCGTCCGGTGTCGGCGGCGGGCCGCTGCCGTCATGCACATCCGAAAGGCTGATATTGCTGATGGTCTGGTTGCCGTCATTGGTAGATGGTGTAGGTATAGGTAATCAGCTGACCGACAAGTGACATCTGTTGTGTCATTCGCCACCTTGGTCACGGAAATCGAAGGCGCGGGAACAAAGGCAATTGTCGTCGTGGCCGTATCCGATACCGCACTTGTTTCATTCGAATTGAACGTGGCCGTGTTGATGAGGTCATTGCCGTCATTCAGATTACCGGACGTGACGTTATAAGTCGCCGAATAAATCCAGGTTTCGCTGGTATCCAGAACGCCATCGGAATCCACATCACCCGATGTCAGCGTCGGACCCGATGTCAGCGTTTGTGAACTCCGTTCTGCAGAAGCTGGTCGGTCAAGGCCGGGACTGGTCAGATCAACCGTTCCCGAATTGTCAACGATGATCGTGTAGGTCAGCGTCGTGACTCCCGACACACTGGACAAGTTGACCGATTTGTTGATTGTCGCATCAGGAGCGGTCATGAACCAGTCCAGCTTGAAAGTGCCGTCACTGCCCTGATACCCGTCCACTCGAATGCGATAGGTGGTTCCGGCCGTCGCAGCGAAACTCAAACGACTCGAGAAGGCCGCACATCCGACCCCGTCATCGTTTTCAATAATCGTCGAAAGCGATCCAACGGCTCGCCCGTATAAACGCCCAGGGTCGTGTCGTAATCGGTGACGCCTGTATCGCAGGTATTGAATTCGACAGTTCCGGTCAGCGGCGCAGTCCAGGTGTACCATATGGATTCGATCGCGCCGCCGGTCGGGTTTGGTTCACCAGCTTGTCCGGTGGCACCTGTCGTCGAACAGGTCGTTGTTCCGGTGGCCCCGCTGATGGCATTGCCCGGAAAATTGTCGCCGGCGCAGGCAAAGGTGGGACCCGGAGTGTGTCGTGCTTGCACTGTCGCTTTGCGGCAGCGGTTTCATTCGTGTCGAACACCGCGATATTGAGAATATCATCGCCGTCATTGATCTCAGTTGCCGTAACCGCAAATGTTGCGGTATAAACCCAGGTCTCCGTGAACATCCAGATTTGCCGTTGGAATTCGTGTCCCCGCTTGTCAGCGTCGGCCCGCTGGTCAGCGTCAACGGCGAGCCGCCCTGGGTCAGCGTGTCGGACAGAGTGATCCCCGTCAGCACGGTACATTGCCGGTATTGTCGACGGTTATCGTGTAAGTCAGCGTTCCAGGCGATGTAATGCTGGCTTGGTCCACCGTCTTGTCGATGGTGAAGGACGGCACTAGAGAATTCGTGATTGTGATGATCAGCGTCGCGACACTGTCAGGGTTAGGAATATCCCCGCCGGTATTGAACAGTCCCTCCTGATCCTCGATCCGGTAGGTGAACGTTTCCGTTGTCGATGCGCCGGATCCGAGCCCGGTATAGGCGCCGTTGGTGTCGAACGTATAGGAACCATCCTGGGCGATGACCAGCGTTGCGCCATTGGGAAGCGTCAGCGTCGTTCCCGACGGACCCACGGACGAGGTTCCTGCTCCGGCATGGCTGATCTGGTTGACGTCAACGCTGACACCATCCTGCCGGTCGCTGTCGATCCCACTGCCATCATTGTCGGTAATGACATTTCCTGAAACACTGCCGCCGACAAAAGTGGCATTGGTATTGTTGGTGGCATCGGGCGGTGTGTTGAACGTCAGGTCATAGATCTGGATGGCCTGATTCGTCGGGTTGCTGCCGCCTGCAGCATCAGCGGCCACATGCCGGACCGTTGCCCATATGAATCGGACCGTTATAGGTGACAACAATCTGACAGTTCGCATCATTGCCCGAACAGTTGCTGGTAATGTTTTCAGTGCCCGTCCGGTTGCGGCTGGAATAGGTGATCCAGCCCCCGGCAGATGCCGAACTTGGTACACCGGCAGACGAATCGTAGACGATGAGATCGGAAAATCGTGTAGCTGCCGACATTGTAGCCATCAACATCAATGACACGAAACTGCAGATCATAAACCGGTTCGGAAAAATCGAACCGGACCTGATTATAAACACTCTCATTGTCGATCGTGGCATCAACCTCTGAGGTAATGATCCCGCTATAGCCGTTTGTGGTAGTGGTCGGTGTGATTGCCAGCGTGTCTGTGGTTCGGCTTCCCGAAAGGGTTCCCGAAGTCGTAACCGTCACCCCGTCAACGGTTGCGGCATCGGTCGCGCCAACCTCCAGATTCGTGGCCGGGCGGGAGGACCAATCGAGCAAACTGTCTGCTGCAAGCGCGTTACCGGCATTTATCATGCCTGACAGCCCGACCCCCATCAGCAGAGTGGTAAGACGAACTTCCTTTTTACCCAAATCAGAAACACAAAAACGGCCAGTCCGCGTGCACAACACAGACCGGACTTGCTCCCGCCTTCCGGGCAAACCCAAATCAAGGCCCTCTTTAAGCCACTTTAGCAGCATCCTATCCCCGCTATTTACAAATCATTAAGTGATTCGAGGGGGTTGGGGCAGAGTCTGCACCTGAATTTACGCGGCGTAAGCATGATTTTTGCGGAAATCGGGCAAAAAGTGTTGCCAAAAAGACTCAATGGCCCCGATCAGCGGGCGCTGGTCCCTAACAGCGGGCGCGCCGCCATCTAAACCAGGTAAAGGTAGCGGTTGTGTGCACCAGGCACACAACCGCCCGCTTGCGAGACAGGGGCGAACATGCCTCGTAAACGAACCGGCAGATCCATGATCTGCAAACGGCTACTCCCAGACTATTAGGTGAGTTCAACACTTGCTCAACCTACCGTTTTTGATATATCAAAATTACTATGGAAAGAATTCTGCTGGAAGCTGCGAGAAACGTTGAAAATTGCGCGTGCCTCGCTTCGGTGCGAACAGTTCTGGCCGAGACTTTCCGCCAGTTTGAAATCCCGGACTTCATTTACGAAAACGTACCGGATGCTCCGCCGGGAGAAACCATCATCCTGTCCACCTTGAGAGACAACTGGCCGGAAAACGGAGAGCAATACGCAGCTAAGAGAAGCGAGGAATGGTTCGACCCTTTTCTCGCCTATTGCTGTGCAACCTTTGAAACCACGAGGGCCGGGCGCGAATACCTGCCCGATCACGACTATATCGGTAAAGGCTCCAAGGCCTATGTGGGCGTGCTGGCGGAATTTGGCCTCATTTCCGGCCTGGCCGTTCCCTGCCGGTTGAAGGGCACGGGTCGTCATGGCGGTTTTGTTCTTTGCAGCAGTTTTGAGCGTTACCGCTTCGATCGCCAGATCTTGCCGCTTGCAGGGCAGTTTCAGACATTTTGCCTGATCGCGCATCGCAGGATCGAGGATATCATCCTCGACCGAAAATCCATCCTTGAGCGAAAACCCCTCAGTGCAAGGGAGCGCCAGACCCTATCGCTGCTCGCCCGCGGCCTGAGAGCCAAGGAAATTGCCCACACCCTTGGGGTCAGTGAAGCCTCCATCCGCCTTTACACCAGGAACGCCCGCTCAAAACTCGGATCACGGACGAGGGAGGAAGCCGTCATTCAGGCCATGAAGGATGGCCTGCTTGAAACCTGACCGGCATATGGCAAATTCAGTCAGTTGTTACCACTGGAGCTGCCTGCCGTCATAATTGAGAAAACGGCCATTATCCCCTGATGTCAGATTGCCGACGACTTCCAGAATACGGGCCGCACTCGCCCCGGGCGTAATATCCGCCGCGCTGCCGCCCATATCCGTCTGCACCCAGCCCGGATGCATGGACACCACACAGGCCCTTCCGGCAAGATCGGTTGCCAGCCCCTGCATGATCTTGTTCACCGCCGCCTTTGATGCCCGGTAGGCAATCCTGTCGGAGGCCGAGCCAGACATGCTGCCCATCATCGAGGAAATCGTGATCAGTCGCGGATTTTGTGAATTCAGAAGTTGTGGCAAAAACGCCTGACTGACCCGCAGCGGCGCGATCGTATTAATCGCAAGCGTAAGGGCTAAACCATCAAAATCCATGTCCAGAGTCGACTGCCTGTCCGGTCCGATCACCCCGGCATTATTGATCAGGATATCAATTGGTTCATCAAGGCTTCCCGCAGCCGCCCTGACAGCCGTCGCATCTGTCACATCAAACCGCATTTCATGAAACGAGGGATGGTCAAGGATTTTCGCTGCTACCCCGTCTGGTTCGTGCCGGATGGAACCGTAAACCTTCCAGCCAATGGCAAGCGATTGCCGGGTCAATTCAAGTCCGATGCCCCGCCCCGCACCGGTGATCAGAGTGGTCGTCATTGCCCAAATCCCCTTTCAACCTCACGCCGCAGTTTGACCGCTGTAATTGTCTCGTCCATCACAACATCCTCATAGGTCAGAATCTGGTCTGTCTTGACATCCCGCACTAGCCTGACATTGCCGCTCAGCCCGAGCGGGAGAGCGCGCATCGGCACGGAAACCGCCGAGGGCCGCAATTGACCGGCCACTGTAAAGCCGCCTTCGCCGTCTAGCGTTTCCCCGGCGGCCAGATCACGCTTTGCAACAGCGACCACATCACCTGTAAAACCGGATGCCACGCCCGTTGCCTCGCCGCGCAAAGCGACATTGGCAACCGACATCCCCAGTTCAAGGCCGATCAGGTGCCATTGTTTGTAAAGGCACATGAAGCGGCCGCTGTCATCCGTCTTCACCTTGTATTCCTCAAGGCATTTGCGCTGATAATCGGTCTCGGCCTCTACCACTACGAAAACGCCCATTCGTATGTTTTGCGATAAACTCGGTTCCATCCGGCCTGAGGCCATTGATCACCTCAACCATTCCTGTTTTTTCTAGCGCACCTCCATTGGCAACCGGACGCATAAGCGATGGAATATCGTCAATGGAACCAAGGGGATAGGCCAAGCCGCCCGAGGGCACATCCAGTCCGCACGCATTGGCAATAGCCGCCAACTCGATTGCCGGTTTCGTGCCGTCAAGAAACGAATTGAACATTTTGGGATTGAGCCGCCCCCGTTCTGCCTGTTCACGGGTCAGGCCCCAATGATCCCAGACTGTCTCCGGCGTTGAAAAACGGAATTCGGGCCGCCATTTGTGCCCGCGCCCGGCTGCCGCAACCTTGAACCCGCAGGTTCGCGCCCAGTCGACCAATTCGCACGTCATGGCAGGTTGGTCCCCATAGGCCATGGAGTAAATCACTCCGGCAGATTTCGCCGCCTCGCGCAACGGCCAGTCCGCAAAACGAGTCGAGTTCAACTGTCGCACTGATGACGTGCTTGCCGGCCGAAAAATGCCTCAGCACGTGATCTGCAGCGACAACCGGATTTCCTGTCGCCTCGACGATAATATCGACCCATCATGCCTAACCAGTGCCTCGACACTATCGCCCACATGGGTATTGCCGTCTTTGCAGCGCCTCATCCAGGGAACCGCACCATATTGTTCCGGCTTGCCAATGGACATTGGCCAGATTGGATTTGGCCTGCTCAGGATCGAGATCGGCAATACCGACCACATGTACCCCGGAAGTCGGATCGCCTGCGAAAGAAACATCGATCCAAATTTTCCCGCACCGATTACCCCGACCCGAATGGGATTGTCTGCTTCCTCGCGTACAAGAAGTTGGGCATGTAGTGACATGAATGAACCTTTGAAACGTCGCAACAGTTTACCGGGACACAAAAGACGCCTTCGGCTCATAAAGCAACATAAACCAGCCCTATATCGGATAAAGCCCGGAAGCCGCTGGTCTGCTTACATCTCAACCGGCATCCGATGAAGTTCTCGCCCTGATTTCCGGAAATGCCTTGAGAAACATTTTGAGCGGCGCATTTTCGTCGCCATCCTGCAAAGACCGTTTCTCACCTGACCTTTGCTTTCTCAGAAAAACGGTCCTCTTCTCGATCTGGACCGGCTTTTCTCCCTTCAAAGCCTTGAAGGCCGCATGAAAGCCCAGTGCACGGTATGCCTCGAACTGCTCTTCGGAAAAAAACTGGTCGCCAGTGGTTTCATGGGGAAACTGCCTGTACTTGCGGGCATATTCCCTTACGTAGCCGTTCTCGTCGCCGGTTATCGACAATTTGATATAAATCATCAATCCGGTAACGGGATTGCCCTTTTTGTCATTTGGATAATCAATGGTTCCGACAGCACAATGCGGTCCATCTTCCGGCAAGGCAGAGAGTTCATCCTTGTCGCTCCTGCCCTTGAGGATACCCGGATTTAGCGCCGCCCTTGCCTTGGTATTGGCCTCCCTGATCAGATCGGTTTGCAGATTGATCCGTGTGCCAAGATCGATGCGTGCATAGCGCTGAACGCTCATGAAGGATGAAAACGTCATTCCCGGATCAGCTTCGGCATCCACAACAACGATCAATTTGCAACGGCGCCTCAACAATCCGTACAAACCAAGATTCTCGATATGCCCGCCATCTGAAAGATAGACCAGCGGGTCTTTTTCATCCATTGATCCTAGTTCCTTGAAAAACAGCCATAGGCCTCTGCTTTGGAATCGACTTACAAGCTTGCTTTTCCCAAGCACTTCGCGTCCGTACTTGCTGACATGCCTTGCAATCTGCCTGGGGTTGGTAAGCCAATAGCCAAGCCTGACATTGAGAAGGGCAAAAGTCGCAGCAAGCGGCCGCATGGTCTGACTGCCCATTGCCGATGATGCAGCTGCAGCACTGATCGCCACCGCGCTCGACAGCGTAAACTCGCCCTTGTGTGCAGCTTCCAGATCTCGAGTGTCGACAAAACCCGTTTCATAACTGCCGCTGTAGCCGCCGGAGAAGGTAAAGAAACCGGCATTGCGCCCTCTCCCGTTCACCGACTGGGACCCCTGAATGTTCAACGCGGCATTGATCAGGTGGACCGGTGCCTTGCAGCCGTGGGTTCCCGCATTGCACAATCCGCTCAGTTTCATGTTGCGGATTTCGGGCCCGGTTTCGAGTGTCTCGTTTTCTCCATCCTTCCGGCTCCTCACGATGAAGGCCCTTGCCAGGCTGTCCCGATAAAGATTGTGCGGAGAATTGGCATTTGGCTTTATGAAAAGCGCAATCAAAAAAAATGCGATGAAGATCATGGCGTAGACAAACGGTATGCTGATCAATTGGCTTGAATGAACTGCCTCCGCCACCGCGCCAAACCATTGCGGTGCATGCATAAAATTCGCAGGACCTTTCAACATCCCCCCGGCCATGCTCCAGAACGCGAGATAGAGATAGGCAATCCACAAGGCGAGCGGCAGCAGCAATCCGGCGATCAACTGAGAAATCATCTGGCTATATTTGCCCAGAACGCCCAGCAGGCCGCGCTGCTGGCTGCTATGGGCCTCACCCGATCCGAAAATACCCCTGATGGCTGCGAACAATCCTGTAAAACCGGCGATAATGACCGTAATTTCCTGAATGCGGTTGACGATGGATTGAATCAGTGTGGTTCCCTTTCCGGCTTTATCGGCACCTTCACCGCCGCTTTCGCTGCTGGTGCCGCTGGTCGTTTGAACGAATTCAATCCCCACATCACTGCAATCAGATGCCTGGAACTCCGCCGAGCGCTTACTCAACATTTCATCGTTTTCAGGTCTTGCATCCGCTAGCTTCTGACAATGATTTGCATGTAAACCACTGACCATTTTTGGCTGCAACTCCATACCGAAAATCAGTACAAGCAATATGGCGATACCACCCATAACAGCGGTCCCGGCAGTTTTCGTTTCAAATGGCGCCCTCGATTTTGCTGATCGAAACAAGGCCCAAAACAAAAGCAGAAACGGAAACAGCAAGCCCAGAAGCACGGTCAATGCGAAGAAACCACTGTTTTCAACAAACAGCCATTGAAGGCTGGTCAACAATGAAGGGCATTGATTTTCTTTGTAGGCCGAGCAGCTCAATCCGATATTGAAAAAGGAAGGATCATTAAGCCGGACAAGTTCACCCTTGCTGAAAGTCGTCAGAAGCAGGGCAAAGGCAAGCATGCATATGACCAGCGGGATATTGGCTGCTATTCCGCGAACATAAGACATCAGGTTTTTGATTTTTTCCCAGATACCACCGCGCGGAAAGAGGTAGTTGGAGTGGTCCCTTATGTGCTGCAGAACAAGTGACTCATCCTTGGTCAGGCGGCTGGGAAACGGAAATTCGCCATCCCCGTCCTGCAGGGATGCCGAGAGTGTTGCGCCAACATATCCCCCGCCCGAAACCGTCGAGAGATAATCCATATGGGAAAAGACGGAGATCGGCTTGCTTTTTTGCGAGCCTCGCCGCGAAGCGCTGCCACGTTCAACTACCAGCGCATCCATCGCCTGGGTCACGCCCATGCAGAACGCTGCTGACCGTATTCCGCCACCCGACAGGGCAAGACCGGTCATGCCCAACGCCGGCAGGTCCTCGCTCCGGTCATAGGGCCCGAAAGTTTTTATGCCCGTATTCTTCTTCTCTTCCCCGCTCAGTGGTTTGACCCGGTCCAACCCAAGCGCCTCACGGCGTTTGTCAATCAATTCCGTTTCGTATTGGAATACCGTTGAAAACGGCAATGTATAATCTTCCTTGCCGCCTGTTGAACCCGCCGATTCCGGCGTGAGTACATTCGACCTGTTGGAATATTCAGCATATACGCGCTCGGTGCCTGTATCAGCAGCTTTGCGTCCGCCGCGTTGGCTCGATGCGTTCCCGGATTTATCGCTCCTGCTGCTTTCGGCCATGCCAGTCTCCCACCCTCAACTGAACGCCCCGGTTGAAAGTCTAACAAGTTCTCGCAATTTGACAAGTTTGGCGTAGTTGAAGGCCCTTATGCCCTTCTGGCAAGAAACAACTGCCCGGGCGCAGGAACGCCCTTTTCCAGCCGGACGACAATCTCCGCACGGTGAAGAAGCAGGAAACCATGAGCCGCGAGTCTGCGCTCGACATAGCCGCCATCATGGGCATAACGATGGGTGGGCAACACGCTTGTAGCCGCTTTCATCTTCATCTGCCTCAAAGGCTTCCGTCGAAAAGCCGATCACGCCTCTCGCCGTCGTCATCGCGGCCATGCCGGCAAACAGCCGGTCCACATCGCCGATATAGGGCAGCACATCGGTCGCAACGATCAGATCAAAAGCGCTTCCTCTTCACCGATATTTTCCAGAAAATCCTCAGCTTCGGCGATATAAAGATCATCATAGCAATCGCGGTCATCGGCCAGCGCCACCATTTCCTCGGATACATCGAGCCCGATCAGCGTTTCATACAAGCCCCTCAAGCGCTTCTCCGGCAAGGCCCGTACCGCAGCCAAGATCAAGCGCCCGCTGGATAGGCCCCCTCGCGCAGATCAGACCCATACTTTTTCAGCGCCTCGGCGAGCAATTCGCGGAACCGAGTAGCCAAGCTGCGCGACGAGAATATCATCAAACGCCCCGGCATGCTGGTCGAACAGGGTTTCCACATAAGCATTCGGCATTTTGAGCGGCGGCGGCGCAGCTCCCAGCGCAGCAAGGCGAATCGTCGCCCCGCCATGATCCGCCGGATCGATTTCCAGAACCTCCCGCCACGCGGCAATTGCCTCATCGCGCCGCCGGACTTTTTCCAGCGCCAGCGCCCGGTCATAGGCCTCGGCGAGAATTTCATTGTCAGTGGGGGAGGGTTGTCGGTCATGGGGTCCGTTTATCATTCTGACACATCCAGCGCATCCAAAAACTCACCGACATTGCGCGCAGAAATATGCGCATATATAATGCGCCAGAAAATGGAGATAGAAATGCCCAAAACGCTGACAAAAAAACCCGCCAATCTTTCCCTTGACGCAAAATTGCTGGCCGAAGCGCGAGAACTCAAGATCAACCTTTCCGCCGCTGCGGAAGAAGGCGTGAGGCGAGCCGTTTCCAGCGCCAGGGCCGAAGCCTGGAAGAAAGAGAATGCCGAGGCGATTAAAGACTACAATCGCTGGATTGAAGAAAACGGCCTGCCGCTTGAAAAATACCGGATGTTTTAATGGCGAAATACGATGTCTATCCAAATCCATCGGGTGATGGCTATCTGTTGGATCTTGCAATCCGATCTGCTGGACGAATTCGAATCTCGTGTTGTCGCGCCCCTCATTCCCGTAGCCGCTAATTTACGGACAGCCAATCGACTAAATCCGGTTTTTGAAATTGAAGGCAGCCAGCATATGCTGGTGACACAAAGCATGTCTGCGGTTCCGGTGCGTGTTCTGGACAGGGCAGTGGCCAACCTCTCCGCCCATTTCGACGAAATCACCAACGCAATTGATATGGTGTTTCAGGGGTTTTGACGTGTCAAAATATTTTCCTTGCTAAGCCTTTGTTTCAGATCCACAATTTCCAGATATGGAGGTCGGAATGGCTTGGTTCTTGAACAAATACGCATGCACCAGTTGCGGTGCTGCTTGGGAAGATGAATGGTCTTGCTGCTGTGATGACGAATGCCCTGAATGCGGTGTAGATTTCAGTCCATACTATTCAGACGACATTTCAGCTTACACTGAAGAGTCAGGTGAGGGTTCATATATCATCTACTACTCGCCGCCCGAAGCGGAACATATCCCGGACTACACCTTCTTCGCTAAAGTCAAACAGAGAAGAATAGCACAAGCGCTTGAAGAACTAGCAAAAGAAATGGCATTCCCAGCATGAAACTCGATCTTCGGGAGCCTGACAGGCGTTTCACTAGCGGAACTCAGAAAGCCAAAGATATAACGGAGGCATGGGTCGCCAACTCCATGTTTTGTCCTAATTGCGGAAATTCAAGGCTCAACCAATTCCCGGCAAATTTGCCGGTAGCTGACTTCTTCTGCACAAATTGCCAAGACCAGTTTGAGTTAAAGAGCCAAAAGAAAGCCTTTGGTAGCAAACTGGCAAACGGTGCCTATCAAAAAAAGATCGAACGCCTCAGTTCAGACAGCTCACCCAACCTGATCCTGCTCAACTATGAGTTGGATGCACAATTGGTGACAAATGTTTGTTTGATACCCAAACGTTTTTTTGTCGCCGAAATCGTTGAGAAAAGAAAGCCACTTAAACCAACCGCGCGAAGAGCAGGTTGGGTTGGGTCAAACATCCTGATTGATAAAGTTCCGAAGTCTGGGCGAGTGTTTCTGGTGAGGAACCAACAAATCATCCGAAAAGATGAGGTTATTGCGCAGTGGCAAAAAACCGCTTTCCTTTCAGATATCGCACAATCAGCAAGGGGTTGGTTGCTAAATGTGATGAAGTGTGTGGATCAACTTGATCCTCTCAATTTTTCATTGTCAGAAGTGTACGCTTTCGAAAAACATCTTTCGAGCCTTTATCCTGACAACAACAATGTCCGACCAAAAATCAGGCAACAACTCCAAGTGCTCAGAGATAATGGTTATCTCGAATTCCTTGGAAACGGTGCATATCGCCTGACCTGATGACAATCACCGCGTCAGCCGCTTGTACGTCACCCGCTTCGGGTTGACGCTATCCGGGCCAAGGCGTCGGATCTTGTCGGCCTCATATTCCTCGAAGTTGCCTTCGAACCATTCCACATGGCTGTCGCCTTCAAAGGACAGGATGTGCGTGGCAAGGCGGTCGAGGAACATGCGGTCATGGGAGATGACCACGGCGCAGCCGGCAAAGTTTTCCAGCGCGTCTTCAAGCGCCGCCAGCGTTTCGGTGTCGAGATCGTTGGTCGGCTCATCGAGCAGCAGCACATTGCCGCCCTCTTTCAGCAGTTTGGCCAGGTGAACGCGGTTGCGCTGACCGCCCGAAAGCGTGCCGACCTTCTGCTGCTGGTCGCCGCCCTTGAAGTTGAACGACGAGCAATAGGCGCGCGAATTCATCTCGTGCTTGCCGAGCTTGATGATATCGTTGCCGCCGGAAATTTCTTCCCAGACAGTCTTGTTGCGCATCGAGCGCATCGCGGCTCTGGTCGACATAGGAGAGATTCACCGTTTCGCCGATGGTGATCGTGCCGCTATCGGGCTGTTCCTGCCCGGTGATCATGCGGAACAGCGTTGTCTTGCCCGCGCCGTTCGGGCCGATCACGCCGACAATGCCGCCCGGCGGCAGTTTGAAATCGAGATCGTCGATCAGCAGCTTGTCGCCATAGGCCTTGGAAATGTTTTCCGCCTCGATCACCACATTGCCGAGACGCTCGCCCACCGGAATGATGATCTGCGCATCGCCCGGCTTGCGGTCATTGGCGGATTTGACCAGTTCGTCATAGGCCTTGATACGCGCCTTGGACTTGGTCTGGCGCGCCTTGGGCGAGGCGGCAATCCACTCGCTCTCGCGGGCAATCGCCTTCTGCTTGGCGGCTTCCTCGCGGCCTTCCTGCGCCATGCGCTTGGCCTTGGCTTCCAGATAGGCGGTGTAATTGCCCTCATAGGGAATGCCGCGGCCGCGGTCGAGTTCGAGAATCCAGCCGGTCACATTGTCAAGGAAGTAGCGGTCATGGGTGATCATCACCACGGAACCGGGATATTCGCGCAGATGCTTTTCCAGCCAGGCAATGGTTTCCGCATCCAGATGGTTGGTCGGCTCGTCGAGCAGCAGCAGGTCAGGCTTGGAAAGCAGCAGTTTGCACAGCGCGACGCGGCGGATTTCACCGCCCGACAGATTTGTCGACGGATGCATCCCCCGGCGGGCAGCGCAGGGCATCCATCGCCATTTCAACCTGGCTGTCGAGATCCCACAGGTTCTGCGCATCGATCTGGTCCTGAAGCGCGGCATCTCGTCCGCCGTCTCGTCCGAATAGTTCATCATCAATTCATTGTAGCGGTCGAGAATGGCCTTCTTGTCGGCAACGCCTTCCATGACGTTTTCCAGTCACGGTCTTGGTCGTGATCGAGCTGCGGCTCCTGGGGCAGATATCCGCAGGTCGCGCCTTCGGCCAGCCAGGCCTCGCCGGTATATTCCTTGTCGAGCCCGGCCATGATCCGCAGCACGGTCGATTTACCCGCGCCATTGGGACCCAGAACACCGATCTTGGCATCGGGATAAAACGACAGATGAACGTTATCGAGAACCTTCTTCGAGCCATAGGACTTGGAAAGTCCCTGCATGTGATAAATGAACTGACGTGCCATTGCCGTGTTGCTCCAACGTGCGATCAGTGAAAAGATGGTGGCAAAGGGTCGTGCCCTTGCAAATCTGTGTCCCGTTTAGGGGATTTGCCCAATGAGGGCAATGTCTGGTTTCAGGCAAGTGGGCGGCAGGTGGATGGCAATCATGGCAGAAGTCTTGCACAAGTTCAGGCCAGAAAAAAATTACAGTGCCGGACCAATATACGTTATCGGCACCAGGAGGACACAATGACTGACTGGAACGAAGTAACAACGGTTGAAAGCACGACAGGCGCATCCATTGCGATCCGGCACATGCCTGCCAAAGGCAAGGCCAGGGCCGCCATTCATATTCATCACGGGCTTGCCGAACATTCCACCCGTTACGAGCGCTTTGCCACCGCGCTTTCAAGCGCTGGCTATCACGCCTATGCCCATGACCACCGCGGCCATGGAGAAACAACAGCCACGGATGCGCCCCAGGGCGTGTTTTCAGACAGGGACGGGCTTGAAAAGGTCCTCGCCGACATGCACGCCGTCAACACCCATATCCGGTCCTTTCACCCCGCGCTTCCAGTCATCCTGTTTGGCCATTCCATGGGCGGCATTCTCGGGACCAATTACTGTATCCGCCATTCAGATAGGCTTGACGGCGCGATCCTTTGGAATTTCAACGTGGATGGCGGGTTCGCTTGTCGGCCTGCTATCAATCCTGCTCAAGATAGAGCGGGCTTTGAAAGGGTCAGATGTTCCAAGTGCGCTGGCGAGCAAGCTGACCTTTGAGGACTGGAACAAAAAATTCAAACCCAACCGAACGGATTTCGACTGGTTGTCACGCGATGAGACGGAAGTCGATAAATATGTCGCCGACCCGCTTTGCGGCTTTCCCGCGTCAAACGGCTTGTGGCTTGAACTCATCAAGGCCATTCAGGCCGCAAGCTCCAACGACAATCTGGCAAAAATCCGCAAGGACCTGCCGGTCAATCTTCTGGGCGGTCAGGCCGATCCCAGCAGCACCTATGGGAAATCCCTGGAAAGACTGACCGGGCGCCTGCGCAAGGCAGGCTTGAAGGATGCAACCCTATCCCTCCTCCCCGACACGCGTCACGAAACCCTCAACGAGATAAACCGCGAAGAGACGACGGCGGCACTGATCGCCTGGCTGGACGAACGCTGGGGATAAGGCAAAAAGTGGCAGTAATTCCCGAGACCGGCAAACAACCAACCCGGATCGCGCAGACAGTTCTGACCATTTGATGCAAACCCCCTACCCGCCGTAAAACAATGCTTCAGGAAGTCCGTATTGGCCGGTCCAGTTAAGCCAGTGCACATCTGTCGGTCCGATCACATGGTCAATGGCGACCCATTGCCCGTTCTGATTTTCCATCAACACCATGATCGTGTCGCTCATGAAGTCACTGTTCCAGTCTTCACGGAACGGCGTATTGTTCCAGTTGAGCGGCGTGGAATCAGGGTTCGTGGGAATTGCCTGAAGATAGGCCATCCGGCCATCCGTACGCAGCACCTCAACCACAAAGATTACCGGAAGACCAATTTCACCAGACACCGGTATCCGCGCGGCATCCATCAGGGCCTTGCGTTCTGCGCTCCCTCTTGCCGGCTCATAATAGGTGCGATCACCCCCTAGCGCCCTGCCTTCAAAAACCATCAGCAGCGAAATGACCAGAATTAAAAGGCCGGAAGCAATCATCGCCGGTCTCTTCAGACCGGTTCGCATCTTGGGCATTGGGGTCATCTTGTCACTCCCGTGATTGAGATACGGAACTCAAGCTATTTTTGATTTCCGCATTGTTTTTTGAACCTAGCAAGGCTCCTTGGGGAATGAAACAACTGTTTTCATGGCGCAACAGATACGGCCTGCTCTGAACTGCCAGGCTTGCAGATTGATTATGGATCGCCCCACATCCATTGCCGTTGCTGCCACATCTTCTCACCGATCAGGCAGTCATACCCATCGACCGTCGCGCCCGATAACCCGTTCTCACTCACCCTGATGAATGGCACGGTTGCCCGCGCTGGCGGCCTGCGGCCGGCAAGCTCCAGAATGAGTTTCTGGCGCACAGCGGTCGGAAACTCGTCCCAATTCAGGACTGGAAGAACAAAGGAAGCTGCCCCCCCGATAACGCAGTTTTCGTAATAGACATCGAGGTCTTCCAGATGAAACTGGCTGCCCATTCCCTCCCGCGTCATGAGAGGAAGTCCGTTGATCACGATGTCTTTTGCCAGAACTTCGTCCCGTGCAAGCGTAACCGGCTGGCCCTCATTGTTTGGTCCATCGCCAGAAACATCAATGATCCGGTTGTTTGAAAAATAATCATTGCTATCCAATTCATCGGCAGCAAACAAAAGTCCGCCGGAAATCGATGTGCGCCGCATCGACGAATTGAAATGCGCGGTCAGCTTTGACGCGAAGGCTTCCGCCTCTTCACGACTGCTGATCATTGTCCAGTCCACAATGATGCGTTGTGAATATTCCCCTGCCCATTCTACATACTGAACGGCAATCCGCCCGATCAACCCGCTGGTGATTGCGGTAACGACCTCCCTGCTGACAAGAGCCTCGGCATAACCACGCCGCTGGATTTCCAGTTCATTGGCTGTCATTGACCGCGAGACATCCACCGCCAGCACAAGTTCGGCATCCACCTCAATTTCGTCTGCCCGGGCAACGGACACATTGAGCACCATCATGGCACCAAACACCATCCCGCACAGAGCCAGAAGCGCTTCCCGCTTACTCGCAGGAATGAGCTGTATTGGCGGCATGCGATATGGAACCAGGATCCTCATCAGGGCGACCCTCCTGAACAGTTGGCCAAGGCAGTCTCGCCTGTTTGAGCCACATTGCAAAGGCACAGGAAGACCCGCTTCCTGCAAAAAACACCCTATCATGATTTGCTGTCGGCCGGAAATAGCGGCGCAGGGGCAAAACAACCCGGGCCTGTAACCTCGCCGATGGCCGAAAGCGTCAGGCCTGCACCTTTATTGCCGGATCGTTGATCTCCTTTGCCTTGCCCTGCATCAGTCGCTTTTGATACTGGCCCTGCACCACATCCACAGCCACCAGAACGATGATCACGAAATAGAAGGTCGATTTCGCCATCGGCTCGACCGCGATATCCGGCCAAGCTTGATATGGGCGAGATGCCCACCTTCCGAAACCAGCAGGATGCCGACAATGAACAGGACGAACAGGCCGAGCACTTCATAAAGCCGGTTCTTTTTGAGAAACTCGGCAACATGATCAGCAAGAACAATCATCATGACCCCAGACAGGACGATGGCCGTTGCCATGACCAGAAACACCTTGGTGAGTGCCAGCGCTGAAAGAATGGAGTCAAACGAGAAAACGACGTTCATCAGCACAATCGCAGTGACCACCGCGGCAACCGATTTGCCACCACCGTTTTCCGCTTCGCTGGCCCCTATGTCATGAACCGCCAGCATGTGGGCAATTTCCTTGACTGCCGTATAAATGATGAAAGCTCCCGCCAAAAAACACGATCAGCGAATGGCCGTTGAAGTCACCTTCAAACAGTCCGAACAGTCTCCAGTTTGAACAACCTGTCCTGAAACAGTTCGATCGCCTGCATCACCACAAACAGCAAAACGATCCGCAAGGACGATCGCAATTCCGATACCCCATTGGCGAACCTTGCGCTGGTGTTCTTGCGGTGCCCGTTTCGATTCAATCGAAATATAAAGCAGATTGTCAAAGCCCAGCACCGCCTGCAGAGCCAGCAGCATCAGGAGTGTAAAAAGATTTTCAAGTGTCAGCAGGTCAGCCATGTTTTGTCCCCGGTAGTGAATCAGTCTCGAATCGTTTCGCCAAACTAGGCTCAACTGTCCCGAAATGAAAACACCGCGACGCCAATTCAGGATTTTCCGCGGTCATTGCGAACCCCTAAAACCAGCTGGCTACCAGGTGGAACCGAAAAACACTTTGTTTACCAAGGATTTGGAAACAACCGCATTTGGTTCAAATTTTAGCCAAATCCGTGAGCGCGTGTTAAGGGAATCTATTAGCCCTTTCTGGTTAGATACGCTCAATCAAATCTCTTTGCAGGGGGCTATCAGTGAGCGGAAAACTGGCCATCATGGCAGGATTGGCAGTCGTATTTGGCGCGACATCCTACTATGCCGGTAACGAATATCTCGACAGTCAGGCAAAGGCGCGTCTGTGCGAAATCGAAGCCGGGAAAACGGCACCTGCAACTGACTTCAATTGTCGTTGCAACAGAGCCGCTTCGCTTTGGCCAGAACACTTGATGCGGAAAAGCTGAAACTCGTCCAGTGGCCAGCGGACGACCTGCCCGAGGGTGCCTTTACCTCAATTGAAGAGGTAATCGCAAATGGTGAACGCAAGGTCATCAAGTCCATAGAAACGAATGAACCTGCTGCTGGCTTGTCAAACTGACCGGCGAAAACGGCCGTGCAGGCCTTGCCGGCATTATTGCCGATGGCATGCGTGCAGTCACCATTCCCGTCGATAACGTCAAGGGCGTTGGCGGGTTTGTCATGCCGGGCGACCGGGTCGACATCGTTTTCACCCAGCGTGACCGCAAGACCGGTGAACAGACCGCCAAGATCATCATGGAAAAGGTCAAGGTGCTTTCCGTCGACCAGGAGGCCGACACGAGAGCCAATGCACCGAAGGTCGCCAAGACGGTAACCCTTGAGACCGATACGGCAGGAGCACAGCAACTCGCTCTGGCCAGTGATGTCGGACAGCTTTCGCTATTGCTGCGCAGCGCCGGCGACGAAGCCTCTATCAGCACATCAGCAATTTCACTCGGCAGCGAAGCCGGCTGATCCGAACGAAGAAGGCTACGAGCCGGAGACCAAGCGCTGAGGATGACGGATTTCTTTCATTCCTGAAGCCAAAACAGTCTGCACCGACGAGACACGGTCATTCGTGTCGTACGCGGCGAAGACGTAAAGGAAGCGGTGGTTCCGGTTCAAAAAGAAATCAAGAAGCAGCAAATCCAGTGAGTTTTTTCTCGGTTAGGGGCAGCAAGATGCCAGTCATGTTCAATACATTCAAACGGCTTTTCAGCCAAATTCAGAAAAGTGCTCGTCGGCACAGTCCTGGCGGCCTGCTTTCTGACAGCACCGTCTGCCATGACCCTGTCCGGCGCCAATGCCAGTGATATCATCAATATCGCCGCCTCCACCAAGACCCGATCAATCAGCGTTCCGCTGGCAAAGCCAACAACATTCCGCACCGATGCGTCCTTTCAGCGAAATCGTGGTGGGTGATCCGGAACTGGCCATCGTAACGCCTTTGACCGACCAGTCATTTTACATTGTCGGTGCGCAAAGAAGGGCACAACCGGTATTGCGCTTTTCAATGAGGAACGTGAACTGATCGGCTCGCTTGATGTCGAAATCGGTCCCGACACGCGCAAGATCAACAATCAGACATTGCGCCAGGCCCTGAAAGATTCTGAACATCAACGCTGAACCACCAATGGAAACGTGGTCATCTCCGGCAAGGCAAAATCTCCACAAGCAGCTGCAAAAAGCGCGCAAAATCGTCAAGAAATACGATGAGGACGCAACCGATACCGTAACTGTCAAATCATCCACCCAGGTTCAGCTCGAAGTCCGTTTCATCGAGGCCCAGCGCCGCAAGCGACAAGGAACTCGGCATCGGATCTGCGCGGCGGCAAGGGTCGTATCAACGGCGGTACGGGCGGTTTGTCGATCAACGGATCACCAATGCTCTGGTTTCAGGCAGCCTGCCCTTTGGCCAGGTTATCGGCAATCTCATTTCCCACGGCCTGGAAGTCGATGTTCTGGTCCAGGCACTGGAACAAAGAGGCGTTGCACGCCGATTGGCAGAACCGAACCTGACTGCCCTTTCCGGCGACAAGGCCAGTTTCCTTGCCGGTGGTGAATTTCCGTTCCCGGTCGCGGCGGAAGATGGAAAGGTCACCGTTGAATTCAAGAAGTTCGGCGTCGGCCTCGAATTCACTCCGACCGTTCTCGATGACGGGCTGATCAATCTGCAGATCGCTCCGGAAGTCAGTGCCATCGATACGACCTCATCGGTCAAGTTCAACGACATCGAGATTCCGGGTCTGATCGTGCGCCGCGCCAACACCACCGTGGAACTGCGCGACGGCCAGAGCTTCGTCATGGCCGGCCTGCTGCAGTCAACAGCCAATTATGACGTCCGCAAGTTTCCGTGGCTCGGTGATCTGCCGATCCTCGGTCCGCTGTTCCGCTCCACCTCCTATCGCAAGCAGGAAACCGACCTGGTCATCATCGTGACGCCGCGCCTGGTCAAGCCGCTGGTGCCGGGCGCCAAGATCGCCTCGCCGCTGGATGCCACTGCCGCACCAAACGAAGTTGATCTTTTCATCGACGGCAAAACCGAAATCAGCCGGGCAAAATTGCGCACGGTCGCAGAAACCGAAGCGGGTATTCTGCCGGCCGGTCACATCCTCGACTTTTGAGCGAAACTGAAGGAACAAGACCCATGAAAAAAAGCCTTGCACTTTCAGTCAGCTTTGCAGCGTTCATGGCTCTTACCGGATGCCAGGAATATCTGACACGCTCCGATTCATCAGCCCTTATTCCGGCGATGCCGTAGCCAGAAATGCGTCCAACCAGACGATCGATCCCTGGCCCCGCTATGTCTATGACACCGAACATCGAGACCAGCAGCGAACGCCAGGCCGGAGCCATCAAACGATACCAAATACCGCCCATGAAGACGAAGAACGCCTCGCCCCAGCTCCTTCAGCTGACGCCGGCAAACGCTCCTTCACAAAACTGAACTTGAATTCTTCAACCGCAAACAACCAGATTAGGGAAATAATAATGGCAAGCCCTGACGAAAATCAACCGGAAAAAGACAATCCTGGTCTCCACCGATCCGCCTTTGTCGCCATGGCAAAAGGTGCGATCGCCTCCAGTGACGAGCAGCAGCTTACCGTTATTCAAAAACCGGTACTGGATCTGGCCGGCGAAGTCCGCGAGTTTCCTGCGATGCGCTTATCCTGGACATTGATGCGTCTAACGTCTCAGACTTCGAGCAACTGCAGAAAATCCGCCGCATGGTTGGCCATGCCCTGCCGCATCATCGTGATTTCGGAAAATTTCTCACCGGCGGCCGCGCGTATTCTCATCCAGCTGAAGGTCGCCGACTTCCTGGTCAAACCGCTGCAGACATCCGACTTTGTTCGCTCAATCAACAATGCGCTGAAAACCGGCGACAGCACGCACCAGGTCGAACCGCAGTTCCTTTCCTTCATGCCGGCATCCGGCGGTGTCGGCAACAACCATCCTGGCGCTTGAAACCGCCGCGATCCTCAACCGTCACGGCAAGAAGCTTGGCCGCTCCACCTGCGTGGTTGACCTCAATTTCCAGCATGGTTCATGTGCCGAATATCTCGACATTGAACCGCGCTTTGACATTACCGAAATCGAAAATGCGCCTGAACGCCTCGACCGCCAATTGCTCGACGTGATGCTTTCACGCCATGAAAGCGGTCTGTCGCTGATTGCCGCACCCAATCAGCCCAGCGAAATGCGCACCTTCAAACCGGCACTGGTCGTCCGCCTGCTCGATCTCGTTTCGGCCTATTTCGACTACGTCGTCATTGACGTGCCGCGCATCTGGTTTCCCTGGACTGAAACGGTCCTGATGGGATCAAACCGGGTGTTCGTTGTCGCCGACATGACGGTTCCTTCAATCCGCCATGCCAAACGCATGCTGCAGGCAATCAAGGACAAAGGTCGGCAACCAGGTTGATCCGCAAGGTCATCGTCAACCGCATGGACCAGCGCAAGAATGTTGCCGGCCTGAACGCAGGCGATATTGAAGCCGCTCTTGGAGACACGCTTGATCGGCTCCATTCCCGAACAACTACATGCTGGTTCGCGATGCCGTTGACCGCGGTGTACAGCTTGAGCAGATCGAAGCCGGACAACAATGTGACACGCGCCCTTTCAGGCATTCATCTTGAAGGATGAAGCAGAAAAGGCAGTGCCGAAAAGCCGGACAAGTCGATCTTGCCGCTTGGCAAGCGATTGCTGAACCGCAAAGCAGCCGAGGAACGCCATCATGAGCAACCGATTTTCCGCCCTTCAGCCCGTTGATTTTGAAGACGACATTTTCGACCGCATCCTCGGAACCGCTTGCACAGCACGCAAAAGGCGGAGCCGAAGCTCCGACAAGCCGGAAAAGCCCTGCTCCAGCAGGCCAGCCCGCGTGCCCGCACCCGCCGAGCAGATGCCAACTGGTCGCTCGCACAAGGTCCTGGAGGCCAAGACCAGCCTGCATCGCAAGATGCTGGATGAGTTCAATCTTGCCGCACTCGAAAAACTGCCCAAGGACCAACTGCTCAGCGAAGTTCACCAGTTCGTTTCCGATTATGTCAACACCGAACGCCTTGCCCTCAACAATGCCGAACTCGATGAGTTCGTCGGAACCATTGTTGACGAACTGACCGGCCTTGGTCCGCTTGAGCCGCTGATGCGCAATCCGGACATTTCCGATATTCTGATCAACGGCCCCAACAACTGCTACGCCGAAATCGAGCGGCGTCCTGCAGCGCATCAACATTCCGTTCCACAGACGAGGCGCACCTGCTGCGCGTCGTCAACAAGATCGTTGCTGCAGTTGGCCGCCGGATCGATGAATCCAATCCCATGTGCGATGCGCGCATGGCGGACGGCTCGCGCTTCAACGCCGCCATCCGCCCGATCGCCATCGACGGACCGCTGGTATCAATCCGCAAATTCTCCAAGAACAAGCTGAGCCTCGACAAGCTGGTCGAGTTCAGGGCCCTGGCCCCGCAAATGGCCGAAGTGCTGCAGCATGCCGTTCATTCGCGCATGACCACCATCATCTCCGGCGGTACCGGCACCGGCAAGACCACCATGCTGAACGCGCTTTCCGCCTTCATCAGCGAAAAGGAACGCATCATCACCATCGAGGATGCCGCCGAACTGGCGCTTGCATATTCCCCATGTTGGCCGCATGGAAACACGCCCGGCCAACAACGAGGGCTCCGGTGAAATCAAGCAGCGCGATCTCGTCAAGAACGCCCTGCGCATGCGCCCCGACCGGGTCATCCTCGGCGAGGTTCGCGGCGAGGAAGCCTTCGACATGCTTCAGGCCATGAATACCGGCCATGAAGGCTCCATGGCGACCATTCACTCCAACACACCGCGCGATGCAATTTCCCGCCTTGAACAGATGCTCGGCATGACCGGCATGCCGATGACCGTTCAATCGATCCGCAGCCAGATTTCTGGCGCCATCCATCTCATCGTTCAACTTGACCCGCCTGTCCGACGGTCAACGCAAAATCACCTCCATTGCCGAAGTCACCGGCATGGAAGGCGACATCATCCAGATGCAGGAAATCTTCCGATACCGCCGCACTGGCCTGACCGAAGAAGGCAAGATCGTCGGCCATTTCGAAGCGACAGGCGATTCGCCCGCGCTTCCTTGGAGCATCTTGCCGACATGGGCATCCGGATTGCATGGCGACTATCTTCGAACCCGGCATCGAACTGCGCTAGAGGTTCGATCATGACAATCAGCCCGGTTATCGTCTTTTCAATCTCCATCACGCTTTGCGCGGTCATGCTCGCTGAGATGGCCTATCTGCTCTTTGCCGGAAACAAGGGTGCAAAGAGCCGGATCAACCGGCGAATGGAGGTATCAGAGAACGAAGGACGTCTCGCAGAAACAGATCCTGGTCCAGCTTCGCAAGGAACGCGGAATGGATGCCGACGGCAAGCTTGTTCTGCCGCTCAAGCGGACTCAACCAACTGATTGTCCAGGCCGGCTTCAAGACCGGACTTGAAAAAATTCGCGACTTACTTTGTCATCTATCTGTTCGCCGTCTCTATCGCGATCCTGATTGTTCACCCAATCCCTGACCGCGCCCGCTCGTTGCCCTGCCGGTCACCGGCGTCATCGGACCCGCTGGTGTGGCTGAGATGGCGCAAGAACAAGATGCTCAACAAGTTCGGCAAGCAATTGCCCGAAGCCATCGAACTGATCACCCGCAGCCTCAAGGCCGGCCATCCCGTTCCCGTTGCCCTTTCCATGGTGGCACGCGAAATGCCCGATCCGATCGGAACCGAATTCGGAATGGTGGTCGATGAGGTCACCTATGGCTCGGACCTGGTGACCGCCCTCCTCGCCCTTTACGAGCGGGTCGGACATGGCGACCTGCCTTTGCTGGTATCATCCGTATCGATCCAGTCGACAACCGGCGGCAATCTGCGGGAAATTCTCGACAGCCTGGCAAAGGTTGTTCGTGACCGTTTGAAAATGAAGGCAAAGGTCAGGGCTATTTCGTCCGAAGGACGCCTGTCAGCAATGTTCCTTTCGGCAATGCCGATTATTCTGTTCGGCGTCCTGCTGCTGTTCAATCCGGATTATTATGGCGGGATCTGGGACGAACCGCTGACCTGGAACCTGTTTGGCGGTCTGTTGTTCTGGCTGACTGTTGGCAATCTGCTGATCATGAAAATGGTCAACTTCAAGGTTTGATGAGGATTGTCTGAATGTTTCCGTTATTCAACACCGCCTTGATTGCTGCCATTTTTGCTAGCCTCGTGATGTTCGGTCTGATCTTCTATTTCTGGGAATCCAGAATGGAGGCAAAGGCCAGTGCCGAAGTCAAAAACCGCCTCGAGATTAAAAAGACCCTGAGCCGTCTTGGCATTGACGGCAATCCGATCACCTCTGCCGTCGCCAGCAAGGTGGCTGAAAAACTCGGCCAACGTATTATTCGAAGAATGATCCGCAGCAAAAGCGCATGATGCAGATGCGTCTGATTCAGGCCGGATATCATCACCCCAGCGCACTCGGCTATTTCTTTGCGGCCCGCTTTGCCTCTGCGGTCGTTATTCCTGTTCCTGGGCGGCACTGGTCGTCTCTTTGGCACACCGGATCAATCAGGTCGCCAACAAGGCCATCATCGTCATGCTGATTCGCAACGCTGGGATACTATCTGCCAAATTTGTATCTGCGACAGCAGCATCAAAGACCGTACAGGCGAAAACCGCTGCGGTTTTCCCGATGTGATGGACCTGATGGTGGTATCCGCCGAAGCAGGTCTGACAACCGAGGCATCCATCGAGCGCATCGCCACTGAAATTGAACGCACCCATCCCGTTCTGAGCGAGCAACTACACCTGGCAGCCATTGAAATCCGTGCCGGTAAGCAGCTCGACGAAGCACTGCGTGATTTTGGACACCGGGTTGGTCTTGAGGAAGTCCAGGGATTTGCCACCATGATCCAGCAATCCAAGGAACTGGGAACCAGCGTTTCCGATGCCCTTCGCGTATACAGTGATGAAATGCGCCACAAGCGGATGATGGCCGCCGAGGAAAAAGCCTATGCACTGCCTGCCAAGCTGTCCATTCCGGTCACCGCCTTCATTCTTCCCATCGTGATCGGCGTTGCGGTTATCCCGACCGCTGTTCGGATGATGACCCAATAGGCCATTGCGCCCTGCCCCAGCCCCGGCGGCATTAATCTGTCATTGCCTCTTTTCGTGCAGTGTGATCTTGAGGTTAAATAAAACCTCTCCAAACAGCGGATTGCAGAATTGCCCGAAAACATGTCATCCAAAAGCGCTGTATCCAACATGCGCGCCATTACCATGATGGTAATCGCAATGACGACATTTGCCTTTGCCGACACGCTTATTCGTCTTGCCTCGCTGACGGGAAACGGCGCAACATCGGGGCAGTTCATCGTCTTGCAAAGTGTGGTTGGTATCGTGATGTTTGGCTGGCTGATGAAACGGCAACACGAACATATCAGCCTCGACTACCTTTTTGACCGCAACATCCAGATGAGAACCCTCGGCGATCTCATGGCCGCATCGGCGGTGGTGACCGCACTGACCATTCTTCCGGTTGGCACGGTTTCGGCAATCTTGCAGCTCCAGCCACTGACAGTGACCATCGCCGCAGTTGTGTTCCTTGGCGAGAAAGTCGGGTTGCACCGCTGGAGCGCCATTATCGTTGGCCTCATTGGGGGGCTGGTCATCATGAGACCGGGTCTTGAAGGATTTGACAGCGGCACACTACTGGTGCTGTTCGGTGTGATAGGATTGACAATTCGCGATATTTTCACCCGAAAACTGGAAAGCCGGTTTTCATCAACTTCCGCTGTGGTGCTCGTTAGCGCCTGTCTTTTTCCGGTCGGTCTGGCACTTCATTATTTTTTCGGCGATGGGCGCGGCATATTTGAAATCGATGGACTTTCTTTCCTCTATCTTGCCGTATCGAGCGTTACAGGAATGATTGCCTATTACATCCTCGTGATGGCAATGCGTATTGGCGAGGTTTCGGCCAATGCCCCCTATCGCTATTCAAGGTTGATTTCGGCTTTCATCGTCGCCTGGCTTGATCCTGGGCGAAATGCCGGATTTCTATACAATTCTGGGTTCGATGATTGTGGTTGCTGCCGGAATTGCTGTGTTGCTGCGCGAAAAACAACTCAGCAGTCGCGAAACGATTTGATAACGATACTAACATTTGTTCCGGAAATATCGAAATTTCATCAATTCGAACACGGCTCGTTAAGCCTCTTGAGGTAAGCTGTTCCCCATAACAAAAAAAGACTGCCTCACGGGGAACCAACATGAACAAGATCATTCAAGACCATGGCTATTGCCATGCTGGTCGCTTCGCCCTTTCAGCGGATGCAACACAACCGCATCCTCCTCGCATGCTCCGACAGACCGATCCCGATCACCGGTCGATTTACAGCCGTGACGGTATCATCACTCACTCACCGCAGTCTGATCATGCCAGCATGAAGGGCGACAGTTCCAGCCGCCTGCTCGAACTGGGCAAGGAAAATTTTGCGGCTCAGAATTACGGCCTGTCCGAACGTTATTTCCGCGAGGCGGTTGCAAATCGTAGTGACAATGTCTCGGCCTGGGCTGGCCTTGCCGCCTCATATGACCAACTCGGCAATTTTGAAAAAGCCGACCGGGCCTACAAGGCGCTGGTTGAATCTCAAGGGTAACGATCCCGCGTGTTCTCAACAACCTGGGTTATTCGCATCTGCTGCGTGGCGACTACAAGAAGGCCCGCCAATATTTCAACCAGGCCCAAGAGAAAGAATCCCGGCCTCGACCACAGTACAGGGCAATCTGCATCTGCTCGAAAAAGTCATGGCCAGCTAACCTCCCGCTTAACAGGTTCAAATCATAAAAGGCGGTTTTTACCGCCCTTTTTCTTTGTCAGATCACGTTTAACCAGACATTTACCAAGCTAATGTCATTAATCCTGTTTCGCCGGGTATTTATTACAAAATCAACCCCGTCTCATTTACTATTTCATAAACCTCCTTCGTGTAGATTGGTCTTCATCGGCGATGGGGGTCGAAAGCAGGGGCAGCAATCTCTTCTAATTCTCCGCGTCGAATAAAAAAAGAAAAATGACAGGAGAGTAGTCACATGAAAAAGTATATTCTTGCAGCAGGCGTAGCCGCCTTCGCACTCGCACCGGTTCAGGCTTCAGCCGTCACCGGTAACATCCCGTTCAACGGTACAGTAACACACACCTGCGTGATCACAGTTGGTCCCGCTGGTGCCCTGGCTGCTGATGCCAGCTTCCAGACACTTGTCTTCAAGCATTGGCTCAGGTTCTGCCGGTACTGCAACAATCGTTGCAACCGGTAACGGTTTCAACATTTCCGTTGACACACCTAACCTCAGCAAGCCTGCCGCAGATACCACATCTGAAACGCTTGCTTCTTCCTACTCCACTTCAGGTGCGTACCAGCGTTTCCGGCTACGATTCCGGCATGCCGCAAACGACCTGAACAATGGTTCAACCAACGTTGACATCAACATGTCAGCAACGAAGTCCGGCTCCGATGTATTCGAAGCAGGCGCCTACACAGGTACCGTCGTCCTTCGCTGCGAGTAAACTTAGTCCAGAAAGGCACAGACACGACATGAATACGAAATCAGTCTTTACCAAGATTACTCTCTCTTCATTTCTTGGCTGTGCCTTTGCACTCTCGCTGCTGCCTTCCGAGGCAGCAGCGCAGGCCATGTCCCCATGCGGGGACAGGTCCAGAGTTTCACGGACTCGTTTGCGCTAAAGGTATTTCCGGCAAACCCGTATAATCATCGCATCCGTATTGAGGTGAAGGTCTATGACCAGGATTTCAATCCGATCAATGCAAGGGTGATGCCAGCCGAGTTCACACTCGGTGGACGTTTTCAGCGTCCGGTAAATGTGATCGTGCCGTTTGACGGTGCCGCAAAACGTAAAGTTCGTGTCTGCACAGAGTTCTATTCCCTTCCCAGGGCAAGGCGACAAAACAAAAACAACAATAAAGGCGCAGATATGTGGGAAGTTTCTAGGGGAGCGGTTAAACTAGCAGCCGCAATGGCATTCCTGACGGTTGCACCGGTGTACATGACCACCACTGCAGTCGCTCAGACAACAACGATTCAACAGAACATTTCCGGCTTCAACCTGCCGGGAGTAACCCTGCCGCAGGGTCACGACGAAGTTCGCGCTGCTGACGGAACAACATGCCGCTCAGCGGTAGGCGGCAACGGTGCCTATGTGGACATGGGCCTGATCGGCAATCCGGAACGCACCGGTGAAACCGAAGGCAGCCTTTCCGCGTATGGCCGTCTTGTCGTTCCCCTTGGAGCGATGAACCGCAAACGCATTGACTGCACCAAGCTCTACGACCTTGAAGTTGCAAGGCTCGAAATGGAGTTGAAGCTGATGCAGATGGGTCTTGGCCGCGGCATGGCGCCGGTTGGCGAGGGATCCTCCACAAGCGATGTAACACCAATTGACGGCGGCGACGCGCCGAATAGCGACACCGCAACTTCAGCTCCGCCAAAACCTGACGACAGCGTGAAGGTCGCCGCACTGCAAACGAAAAAAGCCGTTGATGACGACCCGACCGATGATTGGGCCGATGACGGCTGGACAAAAGAAGGCTTGAAAAAGAAGAAGAACTGATATGACAAAACGGCACGTCAGTTCCTGCGAGGGAACTGAAATGTGCAAGCCCCAGGCACACAAAATCCAAATCGGCGATCCGACCCCGATCGCCCCGCGAACCAGCCGCCATTTCCTGCTGGCAGCCGCAGTGTGCATGCTTCTGGGCTCGTCTGCGTTTGCGCCAAGCCATGCCCTGGCTCAGGCCGATGACGATATCCTCCCTTCAAATGAAGAAGAGATCCTGCGGGAAGCTATCGAAAATCCGTCGGAATTCAAAGCAGCTCCCGGCGCAAGGGGAAACAATTTCTGCCAGATCGTACTGGTCAATGAAGGCAACCTTCACGAAATTCCAGGAACCTACAAGCTGTCATCAAAGGGTGGCGGAGGCCGACCTGGTGTGGCCCAGGTCACTACATCAAATTCCAGTTACCGCGTTACCGTCGATCAGCCACTTGGATTCATCAACGCGCCTTTTGGCGGCAATTCAAGCGTTCTGATGAAAGCCAGCTATAGCGGGAGCGGTTCTTCAAACTTCAGCGAGACCCCTGGTGATATCGAACAGAAACTGAAACGCGGAACAACAACAATCGAGACCAATCTCGTTGCTGAACGCTCCGATGGCACGCCATTTCCTGCGGGGAGATACACTGCCGAACTCACGCTAAGGTGCGAGTAAAAGGATGAGAGTCATGATGAACAACAGAAAGCAGCTTACCAATGCAATCGGCAAGGCCCTTGCAATCTGTCTGTTGTCGGCAAGCATGTTCTCCACTTCTTCGGCCAGCCAGCAGGGTATCCCCTTTGGCGTGACGGTAGGGGTACGCCAGTATTGCCAGATCGTGGTGACGCAATCGGGCACTTTGACAACCAATGCAGGCCTGACGGAATTGAGCTCCAAACAACCGGGCGGCGCCCAGGGACTGGCGGAAATTACAACAACCAACGGATCTTACTGGGTGTCGGTTGACGCACCAACTACATTTTCTTCAATGCCGACCAGTGGCGACACGGGTGTCAGCTTTGCAACGTCTTATTCATTGTCTGGTGCTACAACAGCACCTGAAACAGCTGGCACAGTAACAACAAAGGCCAAAAAAGGTGTAACGGACGTTGCTGTGGATTTCGTTGCATCTAGAGCCGGAAGCATCTTTCCGGCCGGAAACTATACGGGGGTGGCAGTCCTGCGCTGTGAATAGTACGGGCTGAAGTGGGGTAAGTGATGGGGAACATGAAATCAGTGGGATTGCGAATTGGAAAATTCGCACTGAAGGCAGCAGTCATTGCCTCGGTCATGGCACCGGGCAACAGTTATGCAGCCTCAGGAAACATCTATTTCGGCGGGGATATCACCTATAACAATGCCTGCGTTGTAATCGTCGGAAATCCCGGAACTATTGTACCAAACGTCAATGGTAACCAGCTCAGTTCAAAATTGTCCGGTGGCCAGCAGGGCACGGCAGAAATCTACTCGCTTTGGCGATACGACATCTCGGTATCTGCGCCCGGATTTTTCTCGGCCTCACCACAGGGGGGAAGTGATAATGTCAGTTTTTCAACGACATTTTCAGGCCAGAGCGTTTACCGGGGTCGAAACTTCACCGAACGTTCAGGCGACAACTCGGTAAGACTGAGAACCGGCTACAGCATCACCAGGGTATTTGTTGATCTGGTCGCAGACCGTCCTGATGTTTTCCCGGCCGGCAACTACACAGCGCAAGCCACAGTACGCTGCGAATAGATCGATATCGTCAGTAAAGGGACTGGGAGATCAAACTAGCTCTCGCCGGGCAATTCGACGGCTTCCAGAACCTGCGTCCAGTTCATCTGCCCGTTGCCTATCTGCTCCTTGACGGTGATGCCCAGTTTGGGTGCAAACCAGACATAATGCGTCATGCCCTTGGGAAGTCCCGGCGCAACAGGCAGCCGTACACGGGCCGTCTGGAAATTTCCGGCCGGCAACTTCAGTAGTTCCAGAGAAATCAATCTTGAACACTCCCCCGCCTGAGGTGACTTTTCCGGTCTTGTGATCCTTCATCTTCCACTCGGAGACCCACTGTTTGCCCTTTTCAAGCGGAAAACGATAGCGCTCCTCAACCGGTTTGAAGGTAGTCAGTGCCTCATCTTGCTCGTTTCGGTATCCCTTGAGGGAAAAGTTTGTGGTGTCGTAATAGGCATAGGTCGTCTCCGCCAAACCCTTGACGGACTTCAAGGCCACATATTCGGCACCGCCGCGCTCGACCAGGCCCTGCACCTCGTAAGTCACGAGGTCAGGCATGGAGGCCCAATTGCTTCGCCAGGTAAATCTCGCGCCTGTTGGCGGGGCCTTGTAAGCTGCGAACAGCTTTTGAACCTGTCCGCCATGCTTGTCTTTGTCGATTGCAGCCGTCGCCAATCCGTCGACCTCTTCCCCGGAGCCGTCTTTTGCCGCTATTGCGCTGTCGGGGAGCGGCGTCTCATTAGAGGATTTTGACGCAAAATCACCCGTATTCTGGCACGAGACCAGAAAAATCGATGCCGCAATGACTGAAAAAAACGGAGTACGCATTACCTTCTCCAAAGTGACCCACGAAATCAGTTTGCCGTATTACGGTTAAGGAAGCCTTAGGATGGATGCAGGCCTTGGTTTGCTGAACGGTGTAAAAATATGACAACGACTCCATCCTGTATTGGACGAACCAAACATTCCAACCTAAACATCAGAACGTCCAACCAATTGACCTAGCGGCACTTTTGGAGCCTCAGCCTCGCATTGGAAACCAAAACCACTTGCAGCTAAATAATCAATGACGCGTCAGCGTCAATTGATCCGTGATGATTGGCGTTAAGTATTCTTAACCACAGGTGAATCCAGAAACGGACTTTTTACCAGCTTCTTTGACGGGATTGAAAACCTTTTCCCTTAGAAATGGACTTTAAATTTCACCTATCCACCTAATGGAACCAGTCATGTTGAAGAAAATCTCAGCTTTTCTAAAATCGACCAGCGGTAACTTCGGAATCACTTTTGGGGCTGACACTTACCCCAATCGCAATGTCCCTGGGCGTTGCCGTAGATTATTCAGCCTACAAGACGCATGGAAAGCCGGATGGTGACCTCTGCTGAAGCGGCCATGCTGGCCGGCATCAAAGGAAGTCGTTCGGGTACGCGAACAGGATTACGCGGACAATGGCGAATATGACCTGACCAATGCTGAAATCGTTGCCAAGCTCGATGACGTTTTCAAGCCGTTTTTCGAGGCAAACTTTGCTGCCGGCGGATACGAACTGTCCGAAGACCAGTATACGCTCGAATATATTGAGGCTGACAACAACACCAAACTGCGCATCACCATGCACTATGATACAGCGGTGATGAATGCCTTTGGCAAAGACAAGACTGACCGCCACCAAGGACATGATCATCAACCTGAAGGTACAGCCGAGCAACTATGTCATCGACATTGTCATGTGCATTGACGCCACAGGTTCCATGCAAAACACGCTGAACGCTGTCCAGGCCAACGCCATGACATTCAATGACGACCTGCGCGAAGAGCTTGGTATTGGCGAGGTTGAGCAAGAAAGTCAAAATTCGTGTTCGCCCGATCTTCTACCGCGACTGGGAAGAAGGCCGCACTTACCAGAACGCCATGGCCCAGTATCAGGATAGATCTGGAAGCCTGGGAGGAATATAATTCCGGCGGCGGCAACATCCGGCTGGACCAGCTCCGAATGGGACGATTTCCGCGAAGACATGATCGACGACTGGAATGACAGCGACTGGTACTATCAGAACGCGCGGAAGCTGGAGAAAATCCACCAAGAGGAAACACCCGAGAACCCACAAGCGCATCAAAATCCGCGATACGAGCGGGAGTTATACGAGAACGTATTACTATTACTTCTCCAGCCTAAATGCGCTCAACGCATGGATTGATGATCTGGAAGATGGGGACATCACGGTCGCAGGTGTGGGCGGCAGTAGGCAGCGGTTCGAGCAGCCCGGTTGAAGAGCCCACGAGCCGATCAACCATGGTCTGAACATGTATGCCGATTTTATCGATCTCGATCCTGTCGCCAGCGAAACCGATGATCGCGATGATCGCAACCTGGAACTCAACGATTTCCTCGACAGCACCTATGCCTTCGGCGGAAATGACTGGCCGGAAGCTGCTGGTGCCTGCCTCAACGAAGCGATCCGCTCCAACTGGTATGACAATCAGTCCGCCGATGCCCGTGAATATTTCGAAGTTCCCAACAGTCATCGTGATCATCAAGGAAAATGAGCCGGTACCAGAAGTAACCTACACCAAGGTAACGCCGATCCCGGTCGTTGTTTTCTGGTCCGATGCCACGATCAACTCGAGGTTTGACCTGGCGCAGCAATATCTGTCACCAACCCATCCCTCAAACTATACCGGTCTGGAAAATGTCTGGAATGATGCGACAAGATCGACCAGGCCTACAAGATGATGATCCGTTTCGGACCCGAAAATGCCATCCGGATGGAATACGATCAAGAACTGGAACCGCACCTATTACGGCGGCAGCCTTTCAACCGGCAATGATGACGCGGTCAAGGTCATCGCCAAAAAGGTTCTCGAAGCCATACCGGATCTGTCTGAGGGTCGGTTCCTAATCAGGTCAAAGATACTGAGCCAATGAAACTGAAAAGCCCGCCAAATCCAGGCGGGCTTTTCTTTATTCACAATCCCCTTGCGCCGTGATGCACTTGCCACCGCCGCAATCACGATCAGCCATGCCCAGAAGCTGGATCGGGACCAGCTTCTCGTCGAACAGGAAAAAGGCGATAATCGGCTGTCGAGACCGGCACAAGATAAAACAGCGAGGCCGTCTTTGCAGAACTGTCCCTGCGGATAAGAAACATCAGCAGCGAGACAGCGCCGAGCGACAAGACGAAAACCAGCCAGCCAAGCGCGAAGATGAACTCCCCGCTCCAGACAATCTCGCTGGTCTCGAAAAGCGAAGCGAAAGAGCGCGAGCGGTATCAAGCGCTCCAAAATACTGGGCAGCGGCTCCAAGCGCGCATATCGGTCGCGGACACCAAACCGCTTTTGATAAACTGACCCCGATGCTGATCGCCAGCACCGAAAAACAACAGGCAGCCACATTAATCAGCGTTAATGCCCTCGCCTCCTTTTCCCGCCGGTTATGCTGGGAGACAAGAACCAGCATCACGCCCCCAAGAGCCATCAGCAAGGCCAGGACCTGTTTCAGCGTAATCCGCTCGCCCAATGCCAAAAAGGCGACAAATGCGGTCAGCAGCGGCTGAAGCGCGACAATCAGCGAGGAAATTCCCGCAGACATTCCCTGGCTGATCGCATAAAAAATAGCACCCAGATAACACGCATGAATCAGAATTCCCGACACCATCGAATGGCCAAGTGCTGACAATCGGCTGGCCTTTCAGCGACAAATAACCAGACAACGGAGCGAGGATTGCCAGCGTAATTGCCATGCGGACGGCCAGAAAGGTGAACGGCTCGGCATAAGGCAGGCCCAGCTTTGCGCCAATAAAGCCCGTGGACCACAACATCACGAAAATGATCGGAACCGACCTGATCAATAGTGACATTCTGCTTTCCGATCTTCCAATCAGTTTCAAGATTTCGCGCATGCGCTGACATATTGCAATCCGCATATGAATTCAGGCAATCAATCAAACGCGATTGCCACAGAAAACTTCTTTTGACATCCCGCAATTCAAACACGGTGTATTGAACCGGAAATGACGTTTTTGGACTTGGCCTGACGAGATTGCCACTTTATTCGAAGGGCAAAAGGGGAATGCTATCATGCTGGCCAATTTCACCATACCGCACTTTGATTCCGATTTTGCACGCGCGCATTCAGCAGGCAATCGATATCAAGACCAAACCCCCCGGCTCCCTCGGACGGATCGAGGAACTCGCGCTCAAAATCGCGCTCTGCCAGAAATCTTTGCAACCTTCTGCCGACCCCGCCCGACTGTTCATCTTTGCAGGCGATCATGGACTGACGGAAGAAGGCGTTTCTGCATGGCCAAGTGAGGTTACCACTCAAATGGTACTCAATTTCCTTCCGGCGGCGCTGCAGCAAATGTTTTTGCTCGGACCAACGGATGTGGAAATCACCGTGGTCGATGCCGGTATCATTGGCGATCTGCCGGATCATGAAAACCTCGTGCGGGCAAATATTCGCAAGGGTACCCGAAATGCCATGCAGGAAGATGCGATGAGCCAGCGAGGAACTGCAAAAGGCTCTGGAGTTCGGGGCTGCCATTGCAAGCAAAGCGGCTCGCAGCGGCAGCAAGAGTCGTCCTTCTCGGCGAAATGGGCATCGGCAACACTTCCAGCGCCACCCTGCTTGCCCATGCAATTCACGGCATTGACATCGAAACCCTCACCGGTCCGGGCGCGGGCATTGGATGCCGACGGTGTAAACCGCAAGACTGAAATCCTGAAAAGAGTTGCATCCAGAAAGCCCGGACTTCTCGATGCAGAAACTGCACTTGCCGCTTTTGGCGGATTGGAAATTGCCTGCATTGCCGGCGCAGTGATCGGTGCAGCCAGCGCCGGGGCGCTGGTTCTGGTGGACGGTTTTATTGCCAGCGCAGGCGCCATGTGCGCGCTCAAGGCACGTCCGGAGGCGGCGGCATATACTGTCTTTTCCCACCGTTCCAAGGAACCTGGCCACAGGGCCATGATGGAGGCAATTGGTGAAGAACCGCTGATTGATCTTGATCTGCGTTTGGGTGAAGGTACCGGGCGCGCTTCTTGCGCTGCCATTACTTCGTTGCGCCTGTGCCATGCTCAACGAAATGGCCACATTCGAAAGCGCAGGCGTTTCCGGCAAGCAATAGCCGGGCTTGGGAAGTGGATGAAAAACGGAAGGCAGACTTTGGGCAATTCATACAATCAGATCGCCTTTGTGATACGCTTCTTTACCCGCCTTCCCCTCCCCGGTGATGGTGGGCATTCGGGCGAATTGTCAGACAATGCCCTTTGGTTCCCTGTCGCCGGACTGGTTGTCGGACTGATTACCGGCATTTTCTGGCTTCTCCTTGCTCAGGTCCTGCCGCCCTTTCTCGCGGCGGGTCTGACCCTCGGCGTTGGGGTGCTGATTACCGGCGGTCTGCATGAAGACGGATTTGCTGATTGTGCCGATGGCCTCGGCGGCGGCCCAACAAAAGAGCGCGCGCTGGAAATCATGCGCGACAGCAGAATTGGTGCTTACGGGGCAATCGCCCTGATCTTCAGCATCGGGTTGCGATGGGCCGCACTCGCCTCCCTCGGTCCATGGAGCGGATTTTTTGCACTCCTGATTGCCCATTGTGTTTCGCGCGCTGCAATCACATTGCCATTGGCATTGAGCACTTATGCCCGGCAACAGGGTCTAGGCAAAAGTGTTGCGGGTGGCATTTCCCGCAATACGCTTTACCTTGTTATTGGCATTGCGCTACTGGTCGCCTTTCTTGGAGGCGCCTTGAAGGGGCTGATCGCCGCCATCCTGGCGCTGGCTACCGGATGGTTGTTCATGAAGCGCCTTGACACACGCCTGGGCGGCTATACCGGCGACGGATTGGGTGCCATCCAGCAAGTCAGCGAGATGACGGTTCTTCTCGTTTTGGCCACCGGTTTTTACGGATAGACCACAATGATTTTTCTCAGACACCCAAAACCCGAAGTGGAACCGGGCATTTGCTATGGCAGGAGCGATCTCGATATTGCCGAAATCGGCCATGAACAGATTGCCGCCGCGCTGACCTCGACACCCTTAGCCACCAGGATCGTGGCCAGCCCTGCCCTGCGCTGCCGCAAACTTGCCCTTTCCCTTGCAGAGCGCGACGGTCTCACCGTCAGGTTTGATGAGCGCCTTTGGGAAATGCACATGGGGGACTGGGAAGGGATTGCCTGGTCACGGATCGACCGGAAAGTCAGCGAGCACTGGCTGAAAGACCCGGTCAGCCGCCCAACCCCCAATGGTGAAAGTTTCGCCGACCTTCAGGCGCGTGTCGGTGAGGCGCTCAACGAACTAATGGATGAACAGGCAATGACAACGCTGGTTGTGTGTCACGCTGGTCCCATTCGCGCCACGCAAATGGCTTGGCGTGGCATCTCTTTTTCACAGGCTTTTGCAGAAGCCCCACCCTATTCAGAGCCGATGCGGCTGATGCATCCGGACTGGTCAGCCGAGGGCCTTTGAAACCAGCCAGAAACCAATAATCAAGCCTGCGAGAACCTGCCCGGAAGCATTAATCACGCGAACTGCCTCGTCTATATCCATGCCATCAAGCCGCTTTTTGCCCGATGCATTGAGGTGGGATTGCGCTACGCTTTCGCCTGAGTAAAGCCGGGGGCCCCCGAGCGCAAAATTGCAGGCACCGGCGAGCGACGCCTCGGGCCATCCCGCATTTGGCGAGCGATGCAACCCGGCATCACGAAAGGCTGATTGAAGCGCAGCCTGCCCGCTGCGTGCGCCTCTTGCCAAGGTATGCGCCGCCGGCAATCACAAATGCGGAAAGCCTCGCGGGAAGCCAGTTAGCCAGATCGTCCACCTGCGCCGATACACGGCCAAAATGAAGATGGCGCGCACTCTTGTATCCGATCATTGAATCTGCGGTGTTTATCATTTTATAGGCGATGATGCCGGGAAGTCCGAAAACCGCGTACCAGAAGGCAGGCGCAACAACACCATCAGAAAAGTTCTCGCCAAGTGTTTCAATTGCCGCTCGCGAGACACCCGCCCTGTCGAGCAGGTACGGATTCCGACCGACAATCATCGATACCGCATGGCGGCCCTCTTCAATTCCGCCATGACGCAAGGCCGATGCCACAGCTCCGACATGATCGAGAAGACTCTTTTGCGCAAGCAGCACGAAAACGACAAAGACTTCAAAGAGAGCGCCAAAAGGACCAATGAGAGCTAACAGCCATTCCAGAACAAGACCGACCAGGACGGCGGCCAGAACAAGCAATGCACTGACCATCGCTCCCTTTCGATAACGCAGCACATCTTCGTCGTTTTCCAAATTGAACCGCTGATCTGCAAACCTGATCGCCTTGCCGAACCAGACAACGGGATGGGGAAACCGCGACCAGAGCAAATCCGGCTCACCCCAGCGTCGATCTGCAATCAGTGCGACAAAAAGATAGAGCAGCGTGTTCATGCGTCGCCGATTTCCTTGATCGCCTCCGACAGGGCACCGGTCAGCCGCTGTAATTGATTATTGTCGCCGCAAAGCCCGAAACGAAGGCGTTCCGGGTAGTCAGCAAACCTTCGCACCAGAATATTTGACTTGCACAGGTGTTCATAAATCTGCGGGGCAAAGGCATGTTCCGCCAGAACAAATAGCTGGTTCTGCCCGGCTATCTCAAATCCCGCCGCGCGCAGGCTTGCCGCAAGGTGCCCGGAACGCACGGGCAATTCGCGCCGCGCGGTTTCAATCCAGTCGAGATCACCAAGGGCCCGCCGACCGATCTCGAGCGCTGGACCGGATATGGCCCAGGGGCCCTGAAGATGTTCAATCCGATTGGTGATTTCAGGTGATGCCACAAGGAAACCCAGCCTCAACCCCGCTAGACCAAAGAATTTTCCGAAGGAGCGCAATACAATGACGTTCGGGCCCATTGAAGGAATGATACTGACTTCGGGCGTGCAATCACAAAAAGCCTCGTCAACGATCAGCCAGCCATGGCGCAGTTCAAGTTCGCGCGCCAGTTTGCCAAGCCTTTCCCTTGATAAAACGGCCCCATCGGGATTGTTCGGATTAACCGCCACCAGCCCGTTGGAAAGGCGCGGAAGCTCCGCATTCCTGCCAATGGCCTCTACATGACGCCCTGCCTTGAGCCATGATAATTCATGTTCCTGATAGGTCGGGGAAACAATCGCAATCCGTTCACTGGAGACAACCCTCGGGAGGAGTTCAATCAGCGACTGGGTCCCATTCGCCGCCGCAATTCCCATATCATCGCGGACGCTGTAAATCCTGCGAGCCGCCTTGAGCAGTGCTTCTTCGCTGTTCTTGTCCGGCAATCGCTGCCAAACCGAAGGCGGCAGATCACCAACACGATAGGCATTCGGGTTGATACCGGTCGAGAGGTCAAGCCAGCTATCCGGCGTTCCCCCATATTTTCTTACCGCCTGGTCAAGGGCGCCCCCATGGATGATCTGGGCACTCATCGCAGATCGTCCTCCCCGCCTCGGGCGGCAATAAGATGAAGGTAGGAGCCCATGACATTGCCCGGCAAAGGCCGCAATTGCCAAGGTCGCTTCCCAATGCATCTTCAACCGCTAACAATTTTTCACCTTTTTCCTGGACCGCAGTAGTATAATGAAATTCATGCCCGGCAAACTTCAAACCGGCAAACTTTCCCGCAAGGCCCCTTATCTTGCGATAGCCCAAATGGAGTTTGCGTTCTTGCAAAACTTGTTTGCAGCTCCAGCAGACCGAGCATGTCATGGACTTGCCCTTCCCTGTCGGTGATTGCCTGTCCCAAAACCATATAGCCACCGCACTCGCCATAAATCACTGTTCCGCCCTCGGATGCCTTGACCATTGCCGATTTAAAGTTTTCCGCAGCAGCAAGTCCGGCGCAATAAAGTTCGGGATAACCGCCGGGAAGATAGATTGAATCCGCTCCTTCATCCGGCGCTTCATCCTTGAGAGGGGAAAAAAACGAAACTTCCCTGCCCTCGTCCCGCAAGGTTTTCAACAGATGCGGATAAACAAAGGAAAACGCCTGATCATGAGCGACAGCAATATGTTGACCGAATGACCGGGGCAGGAAGGCAAGGGTTGAACCCGACCTATCCTCATCGGCATGCAAGTGCCTGAAAAGGGCAGCAATGGCTGCAAGATCACACTGCGCGGCAACTGTTTTCCGCCGCCTTTTCAACAAATCCTTCAATACCGGATGTTTCGCCCGCCTGGATCAAACCCAAATGTCGTTCAGGCAGATGCAGCGCCGGGTCGCGCCCGATTGCGCCAAGAACCGGCATGTCGATCCCCACCAGCGCATCGCGCAGCAATTTTTCATGGCGCTCGCTGCCAACCTTGTTGAGAAGCACGCCGCCAATCACGATACCGGGCCTGTGATCACGAAAGCCCGCGCACGAGGGCGGCAATGGAATGCGACTGTTTCGCCGCATCAACAACCAGAAGCACAGGCAGATGCAGCATTTGCGCGAGGTCACCTGCCGAGCCTGTTCCGTCAGCCGCCCCGTCGAACAGCCCCATCATGCCTTCAACAAGCAGGAATTGCGCATCAGTTGCGAAAGCCAGTTCAGACAACCCGGCCTTGTTCATTGCCCATGGATCGAGATTGAAGGCCTCACTTCCTGCGGCCAACGCATGAAAAGCGGGATCAATGTAGTCAGGTCCGGCTTTCGCCCCGGCAGTCGCATATCCCGCATTCCTGAGGGCGCGCAAAAGGGCAAGCGTCAAAACGGTTTTCCCGCTGCCCGAGGAAGGAGCGGCGACAAGCAGCCCTTTGGGGGCGCGGCTTTCCGGCATTATCCCGCGTCCTGTTGCCCGCGCAGGCCGAGCGGATCAGCGACCAGCACCTTGCCTTCCAGCGCCCCGCGCCAGTCAAGGGCTGCCCGAAGTCGCACCGCGTCACCAACAACAACAATGGCCGGCGGCGAAAGTCCTTCGCGTTCAAGATCATTGACAGAATGTTCCAGCGTCGTTTCGACAACCTGTTGCCGGTCAGTGGTCGCATTGCAGACAAAGGCAACCGGCGTTGAAGGTTTTCTGCCACAGGCAATCAAGCGTGCGCAGATGTTTTCCCAGTGCTTCATTGCCATATACATGACAATTACCGGGGATCCTTTTGCGATGCTCTCCCAGTCCACTGCATCGGGAACAACACCGCTGGCATCATGCCCGGTCAGAAACGTGACATTGTGATTGATGTCGCGATGGGTAACGGGAATTCCGGCATAGGCAAGTCCGCCGATACCGGCAGAAATTCCCGGCACAATCCTGAAAGGAATACCGTGTTCAACCAGGGTCAGTGCCTCTTCCCCGCCCCGGCCGAAAACAAACGGATCACCGCCCTTGAGGCGCAATACCCGTTTTCCGGCCCGCGCCAATTCCACCAGAGTCAGCGAAATATCACGCTGTTTCGGCGATGGCTTGCCGCCGCGCTTTCCGGCATAGCGCAATTCGCACATCAGCCTTGGCCGTTGCCAGAATCTCATCATTGACAAGCGCATCATAGACAATCACATCCGCCTCCGCGATCGCCTTTGCCGCAAGCAGGGTCAACAGACCGGGATCACCCGGGTCCGGCCCCCACAAGCCAGACACTGCCCGGAAGAAATGCATCGCTTTGCAGCTTTCCGGTCACGGCATGACTGCTGTCGATAATTCACTCACCAGCACACTCCGAATTTTTTTCACTATCACCATAGATCATCTTGATTGGCCTTCGCAATCACGTCGCCTATAAGACGCTAATGAGCAAGGTAAAAAGACAGGAAAAACCGTCAGAAAACTCCGGCCACGCCGCTTCGGCGCGGCTGGACCACCGGCGCATGCGCGACAGCGGCCACAAAATCCGCTCTTACACGCCCTTCTTGTATCGGCGATTTCCTTGATCCTGTCACCATCACACTTCCAAAGGGCGAAACACCCGCCTTCGCCCTTGCAATTGAAAGGAACTGGAGGACGACATGGCCATCGGCAGGCATCATCAAGGATGCCGGCGATGATCCTGATGTGACCCATGGCGCGACGATAATTGCCAGCGTAAGACCAGGGCCGAAGCCGGTGGACGGGCATCACCTTCAACGGCGGCGAAGGTGTTGGCATGGTCACCAAAGCCGGCCTGCCGATTGCTGTTGGTGAACCTGCCATCAATCCGGTTCCCCGCACGATGATGCGCGAAATGGTCGAACGAACTGTGTACATCAGCAGGCGTGTCACCCGATTTTGAAATCACCATATCGTTCCCGGCGGTGAAGAAATCGCCCAAACAACCTGGAACCCGCGACTTGGCATTATCGGCGGCATTTCCATTCTGGGCACAACCGGTATTGTCCATCCGTTTTCCTGCTCCGCCTGGATCCACTCGATCATGCGTGGCGTTGATGTATGCCGGGCAAACGGCCTCACCCATGCCATTGCGGCAACCGGTTCAACGTCGGAAGATGCCGCCCAGGCGACTCTACAAACTGCCAGTCGAAGCACTGCTGGACATGGGTGACTTTGCCGGCGGCCTGCTGAAATACCTGCGCGATCATCCGATTGAAAACCTCACCCTGGCAGGCGGATTTGCAAAATTCACCAAACTGGCTCAAGGCGCGCTTGATCTGCATTCCGGCCGCAGCCAGGTCGATCTGCGACTGGCTGGCACGAGCGATGCCGCAAGACTTGGGCCTTGGCGAGCCGGATGCGAGAAAATCCGCCAGGCAAACACCGCCATGGAAGCGCTGCGAAATCGCCGGGGATCGGATCCCGCTTGCTGATCATATTGCCGAACTGGCGATTGAAACCGCCAGTAAAACCATGCGAAATGCGCCGGTCAATCTTGAAGTGATGATCATTTCACGGACGGCAAACTGATTGCCCGAACCGGCACTTGACGAAGACCGGCATATCGATGTCAGGCCATGTGAAAAAATCCTCATTCTTGGCGGCACAAGCGAAGCCGCCAAGTCTCGCCGATAAGTCTGATCCCAGGGGCATCAGGTAACAACCTCGCTGGCAGGACGAACCAGGGAACCAGAACCGCTTTGCTGGGGAAACCCGCATTGGCGGATTTTCCACTCCGGGCGATTTGACCGGTGTCGGGGACTTGTTCGAATTCCTGCACGAAAACCGTTTCAACCGCCTGATCGATGCAACCCATCCCTTTGCCAAACAAATATCGAAAAACGCGCGCGAAGCGGCACGTCTTTCGGGTATTGCATTCGAACAACACGCAACGCGATCCCTGGCAAGGCTGCCCGGCGACAGATGGACCGAGGTCGCCTCCCTGGAGGAAGCAGTTGACGAAATCCCCGAAGGGGCGCGTGTCTTACTGGCACTTGGCAGCCAGCATATTTCCGTTTTTGCAGAGCGCGGAGGATGTTTTCTTTCTGGTTCGCATGATCGACCAACCTGACTGTGCCGCTGGCAATTTGCCAAACCACAAGCTGGTCCTGGGCAAGCCGGCCGCTGAACCAAAAAGCGAGGAAGCTCTGCTACTTGCAGAGCAGATCTCACACATTGTCTGTCGCAATTCCGGCGGCGAAGGCGCTTATGCCAAAATCATCGCCGCCAGAAATCTTCAATTACCGGTCATCATGATAACTGGATAACCCGTTTCGAAGGAAACTAATTGCCATAGTCGATCCGGGTAATCTTCATTTCCTTGGGCCAACTTACCTCATAGCCGAAGCTGATCTCCCATTTCGCCGAGGCCTCCATTTTCGCGACCATTCGAGAACGCCGCGCTGGTCATCGACACCGGTCGATCCTGACCGGCTGGTGGAGCCGTCCGTCATTTCAACAACGATATCCTCCTGATTCGAAACCGGCATCCGGTCATATATCCGAACCGGCATATCGAAATCATGCTGATTGGTGACGTCATCGTAAAAACACGGCGGTCCGTATTGACCGTTGAAACAAATCCGCTTTGCCCTTTTTCCTTGTCGGTTTCAACCCGCGTAATCACCAGATCTGGTCATCAATTCCAAACCGATTTCATGACGTTCACCCGATGCAAGCAAGGGCAATTATCCCGCCCGACAATACCCCGTCCCGGCTAAGGGAAACCGGCCGGGCAGCAGCGGCGTCTCCCCGTCATGCTCAAACCCGGCCATCAGAAATGCCGACAGATCATAGCGTGGCACAGCACTGGCATAAAGATCGGCTCGAATAATCATACTGGTCGATCGTAACCGATTTCGTTTCGCCGCTATTCGTTACTGGTCGTCTTACCGGGAATTTCGAAAATCGCCTGAAAACCCGCAATTCTTGCGGCAACTTCAGGTTCTGATACAGCGGCCTGCGGCGCCTCTTCCTGCATTGCATCTGCCTGGAGTCCCATCAAAGCAGTTGATCCGGCTGTCCCGTTTTGCCGATAGGCCTTGTTGCGCACCATCGGCACGGGAGTTGGACGATCGGGTTGCACATCAACTTCAAACGGGCTCAACTCCGGCGCTGTCGTTGCCGATGAGGGCCTTGCTGTTGAAAAACTCAGGGAAATCCCATCCCAGCTTTCCCCGGTGCTCTGGCGAACAGAAGCGCGGCGCAGCAATTCAAGGCGACTGTCGCTTGCCCCGTCATCGACAACAAGCCGCGCATCATAAACCGGTTGCCAGCCGGCCTCCTCAACCTTGTATTCTATTTCAAAGGCAGCAGGCAGTTCGCTATCCGCCGAAACGTTGATTTCGACTACAGTCTGGACACGGTTGTCAGGCGCCAGATCACTGAGTATCTTTTGAAGATCAGAGATTTCCCGCAAAATCTCATTCTGGCGATCAATGGCAGAGCTTTCATCCGACTGGAGCTTTTCAAGCCGCAAACCCGCACTGTTCAACAGGCCATCGAGGCTTTCAGCAGAAACAAGCCCGCTCGAACTGTTGCCCGCCCCTGAAATGGCTTTTGTCGCCAGCGCCTGCAAAATCTCGCGCTGAAGCATGATATCGGCAAGCTTGCGCTCGATGCGCCCGGTTTCAAACTGTAGCCGTTCCATTGCCTCTTCAAGGCGCTTTCGCTCCTGCGGGCGTTCATTGGAGGCAAGCGCCTTGCGGCGCACGTCAATGGAGCTTTGCTGCAATGCACCACCGGCAACGCCCTTGACCCGGACAGACTGTGGAACAACATTGCCCGGCAAGTCGTCAATGACAATCACGTGATCTCCGGCGGGCACATTGCCACTCGCCACTCGGGTGATTTGTGCGCCCTGGGGAAAAACAAGAACCCTTTCAATTCCTGACTCGAAATCAAGGTCAGCGGCATAAGCTCCGGTGACACCGGCAAGAGTTGTGGTGGCAAAAAGACAGGTTGCAATAAGGCGATACATGATTTCCTCCAAATAATGATGAAATGCCCCTTAACGGCGAAACTTGGCCGCAATGGGGTGTGGTCACGTCAACACTATGGAGAAAATCCACCGAGTGCACTGGGGCCAATACCCCATTTGCAAACAGCAGAGTTCATGTCTTGTAAAATGGAAATTGCCGGGTCCCTCTAAAGGTCCCCGACATGCCTGTACCAAGAAAACCATAAAGAATGGAATGCAGGGCCCGATCTGACGGATCCCGCATCCGTTCTTGTTACGCTGGTTGCGCATTTCCCGGCAAAGCCCCGGGCAAGGATCCAACCACAGATCCGGCTTCGGCAGTGGCAGCTTCATTGCCCTGCGGAACAATCATCTTTGATGCAGCAGGGATGGTAACCGTAAAGGTGCTGCCCTCATCGATCATGCTCTCCACCGAAATGTCACAGCCCATGGTTTTCGCAAGCCGGTAGGTCACCGACAGGTTCAACCCTGTTCCGCCATACCTGGCAGACGATGCATCGCGCTTGTCGATCAGCGTTTCGAAAATCGAGTTGAGACGGCTCTCTTCAATACCACAACCGGTATCAGCTACAATCACCTTGAAGATGCGGTCGGCTCCCTCGCCATTTGCTTCACAGGTGACTGTAATGTCGCCGTCATGTGTGTTCTCGGCGGCATTTCGCAAAATGGCATCTAGAACCTGTGCGAGGCGGTTGTCATCGATTTCAACCTCGTCATCCCCTTCAAGAAGGTTGAGAGCTATCCGGTTCTCGTTCTGGGTGATCAGACCCTTTGCGTCGAGAACAGCATCATTGACGATCGTATTGAGCGAATGCGGTTTGACGTCAAATTTCATGTGACCCGGTTTCGATCTTGGACAAATCGAGGATCATGTTGATCAGGCGGACAAGATACTGACCGGCCTCATGGATCTTGTTCGACATCCTTGCGCATCTGCCGATCGTCTGCATCCAGCGTGTCTTCGCGCAAGTATCTGGCTGTATCCCGACCACCGCATTGAGCGGCGTGCGCAGTTCATGGCTCATCCGCGCGAGAAACTCGGCTTTCATCCGGCCAGCCCGGTCTGTTTCTGCCATTGCCAGCGAAGTTCCTCCGATGCAAGTCGGCGACGGCGTACTTCGCTCTCAAGTCTCACACCGGCATCAAAAATCCGGGAATAGTAGATCGCCATCGTTGCAACATAGAGCAGGGTGGCAATGGTAGAGACCAGGCCAAGTACCTGTCATCGCATATTCGGGAATGTCGTTGGCAGGCGGACTGAAATAGAAATACAGGCAACAGGAAGGCTGAGAAACTGCCCCCGAAAATCGCTCAAGCAGTGTCGACTGCAGTTTTTTCTCGCCTGCCGATGTAGAAAAAGGACAGTAAGCGGAATGATCAATATCCACGAGAGCGTCGGCGACAGCACGCCGCCATTGTAATAGCAACTCAGGAAAATACAGAAGTTCAGATTGAGAACCGACGTGATTACCAGGTTGTTGAAGGCTACGCCGCGCTTCATCAGAAACGGGAAAATCCAGAATGCAGTAATGGACAAGTGCCAGTACCGCAATATTCCAGCCTGGTGTCGGATCAACCATATACAGCGCCAGCGGAACGGTATTGCCAAGAAAAGGTCCCATGGTGTGGCTGATCAGAAACATTCGAGCCTGATTGTGGGCAGTCTCGATTTTCAACCACTTTTGTCCGGAATGAAATAGTCTGCAAGCTGCAGATACTTGTTGGTCAATGTATTCAGCATTGTCTTTCCCCTGTTTAAGCGTCTTTGCAGTTGCCCGACCGGTTTTCAAAGGGAGTTCATTGCTCCCTACCAAACAATCCGTCTGCGCTTGCTTTCCCGTTTACCAGCGTCTTTTCAACTTTCACGTAGCCGCCGACAAGTCTTGTCGATTGCAGGAAGATCCGGACCAACCCCAGTCATGCAGACTTTTTCAGGTCCTTTGTTTGATCTTCTCAATGAATTCCATGGCATCAGCTGAGGTCAGTGGCCGGCTGAAGAAATAACCCTGCCCCTCGACGCAGCCACGGTCAGAGACCGCAGCATACTGGTCTTCGGTCTCGATGCCTTCGGCAGTTGTTCCGATCCCGATGCTTTTTCCAAGGCTGATAATTGCATCAACAATCGCGGAATCCGAAAGGCTGCAATCGAGACCCTGAACAAAACGGCGATCAATCTTGATCTTGTCGAACCTGAAATTCCTCAGATAGGTGAGCGAAGAATATCCGGTTCCAAAATCATCCATGGAGACCCGCACACCGAGTTCCCTGATGGCATTGAGCAGGCGCACATTCTTGCCTTCATTGCCAAGCAGTGAGGTCTCGGTAATTTCCAGTTCCAGCCTTTGCGGCGACAAGACCCGAACTGCCAAGTGCATTGACAAGGGTTGGCATCAGTGCCGTGCTGGCAAACTGCATTGGTGACAGATTGACCGCAATCTTGATGTTTTCAGGCCATTTACAGGCTTCATGACATGCTTCGCGCAATACCCAGCTACCAAGCTGGTTGATCAGGCCCGTTTCCTCGGCAATCGGAATGAACACTTCTGGCGAAATCAAGACCGCGTTTTGGATGTGGCCATCGAACAAGCGCCTCGAACCCGGTAATGGTACGGTTCACGATATCAAACAGTGGCTGGTAGAAAATTTCGAATTCGTTCGTTTGAACGGCAAGGCGCAAATCCAATTCAAGCTGGCGTCTTTCAGCCTGGTCCTTCAGCATCTGCGCTTCAAACAGCACCGCACCGCCGCGGCCGTTACTCTTTGCGTGATACATCGCAAGATCAGCACCCTTGATCAGACCGTCCAGGTCTGAAGAAAATTCCGATGCGCTGGCAACACCGCAGCTTGCACCGATTGCAATCGGAGAGCCGTCAATTTCAAATGGCTTACCAAGTTCTTCCACCAGTCTTCTCAGCCAGCTCCATGGACGTCTGCAGGTTGCTTCGGAGAAATGGGAAATGATTGCAAACTCGTCGCCGCCCAACGGGCGAACACGCAAATTCTTTCGGAACAAGTTCTCTGCATCCGCTCGGACGACGGCACACAACAACTTGTCGCCTGTCTCATGGCCATGGACATCATTGACTGCCTTGAAACCATCAAGGTCAATAAACAGCAATGCCGGCTCCAGATCGGATTTGCCGCGTCTCTGCGATCGCATGATGCAACGCATCCCTGAAAGCCCTGGCGATTGAAGTGTCTGGGTCAATGAATCATGAAAAGCCAGGAAATGCAGTTTTTCTTCAGACATATGGCGTCGTTCGGATTCATTGTGTAAGTTCAGCTGTCGATTTCCTCAATCGCATGGTTCAGCTCTTCGGTCTTCTCTTCCAAGCGCCGTCTTGGTATCGAGAACGGTGCGGTTTTTCTGGCCTGACTTCCAACTGGCTGTTGATCCGGGCTACGGCGACCGCAATATCAACAGGCTTGGTAACGTAGTCATTTGCACCCAAGCCAAGGCTTTCAACCACATCATCACTTTGGCTCTTTGCACTGACCATGATGACGGGAAGTTCAGAGCTGCTATATTGCGAGCGACATGCGGCGCAGGACTTCATTTCCGTTCAGATCCGGCATCATGATATCAAGAAGGACGAGGTCAAATCGTATGTCTTCGTCGATCTTGGAAAGTGCCTCATAACCGCCGGTGGCCTCGTCAACCTCATAGCCCCTGCGAACCAGTCGGCGGGTAAGAATGTCCCGGTTGTCTTCAACATCATCGACGACGAGAATCCGTGGTGCCCGTTCAGTCTCGGCTTGAATTTCCTGTTCTGCCAATGCGCTCTTGTTCATTTTTTTTCTCTGCAGTGTTTGCAGCCCCCGATGTTGAAGTCTGTTTTCTTAACGAGTAGTGCGTTATGCAGCCGCCCGCTCTTCTTCGTCTCGACCTGTCATCATCTGCACGATCGTCCACCTGGACCAGCTTCCATGGAAGTCGGTATGTCAACATGGAAGGTTGAGCCGTGTCCCAGTTTGCTTCTTACCTGGATTTCACCGCCCAAGAAGCACCGCGAATTTTCTGGAAATTGCCAAACCGATCCCGGTCCCGCCAAACCGTTTTGCGATTGTTTCATCTGCCTGCATGTAAGACTTGAACAGCTGCGGCAGAGCCTCTTCGGAAATGCCGATGCCGGTATCGGAAACAACCACATGCAGCCGGTTATCCGGAATATCCTTCTCGATCTCCAGTTCCAGCGTGACGCTGCCATTCTTGGTGAACTTGCCTGCATTGCTCAGCAGATTGATCAGAATCTGGCGCAGTTTGGTGTGGTCAGTTGAGAAGCATCGCTTCACGGTCACGACATACGACTTCAAGCTTGTTGCCGTTGTTTGCGTGATGATCGGAAGTGCGCTGGCCAGCACCTCATCAACCAGTTCACCAATCTTGAATTCTGAAATGTCAAGAACGTTGACGTCATTGACGATCTTGTCGAGATCAAGAACTTCGGAGACCAGCGACAGCAGGTGCTTTCCTGCCGAATTGATGCGGCCAAGATCCTTTACGATGATGTCATTTGTCACCCTTGTTCTCATTGGCGTCTTCCAGAAGAATGTCGGAATAACCGATGATAACATTAAGCGGCGTGCGAAGTTCATGGCTCATCTTGGAGAAGAACTGTGAACGCTGCGAGTTGACTTCCTCGGAAACGACCCGCGCCTCCTCCAGTTCCACCATCGTTGCCTGAAAACGCTCCGCTTCGTGTTCGAGGTCGATACGCAACGCCATGACGCGCGAATAATACAATGCCATCCAGGACATGTAGACCGTTGCGGCAAAAATCGAGAGCCAGGACAAACATTCGAAGGTCCTCGGTCGATACCAGTTGAGGCAAGCCGTTGGTCGCAAGAGAATGCCAAAAACAGAGATGTTGAATGCAAAAATAGCCAGTACCATCTTGGCATTTTTCGACAGATAGAAAAATCCAAGCAGAAGACTGACGATTACCCAGGGAAGAAACGGTGAGACAAAGCCGCCGTAATTATACGTTCCGAACAGTGAGACAACCGACAGACCGACGAATGAAAGCAGCGATGGCAGCAGCATGTTGCCGGTATATTTCAGTACAAACGGGAGCAGCAGAAAGCTGTAAATGCCCGCAACCATGATCTGCAACTGAAAGGTGATTTCCGGAGACACCAGATAAAGGTAGATCGCCATTGGCTGAGCAATCACCGGTCCGAAAATATGCGTAAACACAAATATTCGAGCCATTTCAATATTGGTTTGACCGCGAATGCCCCGTCGGCACAAACCAGTTTACCAGTTTGTTATCCAGCATGTTCATCCCCTGTTACCGTTCCCCGTCCAGTCATTAATTCTGTGGCGACCCGCCCGTTTGCCGGGCGGGTCGCATTGGTTTCAATTAGACGGCTGTTGCCAATTCGCGGGCGTCATAGCCGGCATCCAGCTGTTTTTGAGCCTTTTCCATGGCACCGTGAATTCTCGCCGCAGCAGAGCGGATCTGCACATGGTCGTGACCGGCCATTACCTGCATGCGGAAGCGGGCAAGTCCCTTGCCAACTGCCGGATACTCGACCAGGTTGGCAATGAGGCCGGCTTCCGGCAGGGCTCGGGCTGTCATGCGGGCAAGCGCTTCGTCACCGGTTTTGACCGCAACAATCGCGGAAGGATCGCCATAGTAATCAAGTCCACGCGCCTTCAGTTCGTTGCGAGCAACAGGACATTGCTCATCAGCTTGTCGCGCAATTCATCACCCTCTTCGGATGAAACAATTGAGAACGCCTTGTCGACAATGGCAACCTGGACCGGAGACAACGCATTGGTGAAGGTGTTGCTTGGGCTGTAGAAGCGAAGATACTCTTTCACTGCCCGCTTTTTCGTAGCCACAAATCCGCCATTGGATGCGAAGGTTTTCGAGAAGCTGCCCATGACAAGATCGACCTTGCCGAGCATGCCCTGCAACCCGATGTGGCCGGTGCCGCCAGGCCCCAGCGCGCCAAGATCGTGCGCCACGTCGACCATGAGAACAGCGTCAAATTCGTGGGCAAGATCCTGCAAGGCGCCAATATCAGGTGTATCACTGTCCATTGAGAACAGGCTTTCGGTTACAACCATGATCGCTGCCTTGGGTTCACGCTCACGAATTGCTGCAAGTCGTTTGCGGCAATGTTCAATGTCATTGTGACGGAACAGCGATACATTTCGTGTCGCAGCCTGTGCGCCGGTCTGAAGGCAAGCATGAGCAAGGGCGTCCATGACGATATAATCATGCGATCTTACAAGACCCTTGATGACACCAAATCCGGCCTGCCAGCCTGTGGAGAAAAGCAACGCCTCATCCATATTAAGGAAATCGGCAATCTTTTTCTCAAGGGCAATGGAGGATGAAATGTTGCCAACCAGCGCGGAAGAGCCAGCTGAATGCACACCAAAGGTATCGATTACCTGGCGTGCGGCATCATGAATTTCAGGATGTACGGCAAGACTCAGATAATCCTGCGATGCAAAATTGACGCCGGTAGACAGATTGCCCGAGTCATCACGCACAGCGCAACTGGCTGCAGGGCCGGTTTCCGTGGAGCGGCCAAACGGCCACACACCGGCTTCGCGGCGCATATTCTGCCAATCAAAAAACTGTTCACAGCGTTCAATAAGGTCGCCGCCTTCAATAACGCGGTAGTCTCTCATGCTTCCGGCGAGTGCTGCGGCTGGCACGCCATCAATCGTTTCAAACTTTTTCATTTTGCTTCCCTGCGTATTTTTTTTGGGTGCAGCGAAACTATCAAAAAGAAAAAACGAAACCGTTAAGCGTGAAGGCTCCGGAAGGGGATTCTGAAGTGACGGTAAACTATTAGTGAACGCCGTGATTACGCTTGGTTAGTAAACGCAATGGCAAATCGACCGTCAGTCAACTTGCAAACATCAGGCGCTCCGCCACCCTGTGAGGTGGCGTTTATACAGTTCAGAAAGCGTAGTTGAGACCGACGCGCCCGATTGCAAGTGTATTGTCAAATTCGTAGGAAATGAACTCGCCGGGAAAGGACACCGGGTCACGGCCCTTGACCACACGGTCTTCAAGGTCGACGAACAGTGCCTCGGCTTTCAGGCTGATGTTTCGGGTAAGCTTGTGTTCGACACCCGCACCCACGACATAACCCCATGCCAGTCCGGATTCGGACCATTCGGGGGAACTGTATCCAAGACCGGGAATTGCAATGCCGAATTCGTTTTTCACGGTACTGGCTGCAAGACCACCTGTCAGGTAAAGCAGCGTATTTTCGAGGCTCCAACCTGCCCTCACGCGCAATGTTGCAAGATTTTCAAACTGCGTGCTGTAATTGGAAAGGACGTTTTGGCCAAAGAAAGGTATCATCGGGTTGGGGTCAATGCGCGCCCGGTAATGCTTTACACCAAGCCTTGCAAGGGTAATATCGCCTTCAACGCCCAGCACAAACTGTCCGAACTGTTGATTGTATCCAAGGGTCAGCCCGCCACCAAGTGTGCCGCGCAACTCGCCCTCATCTTTTGCAAACAACCCGTTCTGGACATCAAGGGGAATTAGAAAGCCGCTGTACTTGTCCAGTTCGACATTGCCTTCACTGTACATCTTGGTGCCATGGAGCCCGAGATATACGCCTGTCCAACGGTCACCCGACACGGGCGTATCGGGATAGGTGTCGAGTTCCAAATCGGCAGAGTTTGCCGCAGGCACACCTCCCAACATCATCGCTGCCGATAGACAAAGCGCGGAAATGCAGTGTCTCATGTTTTATGCTCCCCATCGGACCATGCAGCACAAAATTGCTGCAAAAACTGGAAGCACAATCTCAGGATATAGCTAACAAACGGTTAAGTGACAGAATTAGATGCGATTTTTCCGTTTACCATGTTTATTCAGTTTCGAGGGTCGTGAGGCATCGCTCAAAACACGGCGATGCTGATAGCCGCAACTGCACAAACAAACGATCCCGATGGCATCATCGGGTGTTCCCTAACCCCATGGCCGAACTGTCATGCACTCTGCTTTTTCTTGCCCTTGTTGCGCAAGACATGCGCATAGTCGGGATTGTAAAGATCGCTGTCACGAAATTCGACATCGCCAAACACCTGCCCAACCATGATAAGCGCCGTGCGGGTGATCTTGTTGGCACGCACTTCTTCTTTCATACCGGCCAGAGTGGTCTTGATATAGAGTTCGTCCGGCCAGGTCGCCCTATAGGCAATCACCACCGGGCAGTCATCGCCATAATAGGGCTCAAGAGCTCTGCGCACATAATCAAGATTTCGGATCGAAAGATGGATCGCCAGAGTTGCCCGTGACTGGCCGAGAATTTCCAGCGTTTCGTTCTCGGGCATGGAGGAAGCCTTCATGCCCGGTGCGGGTAATAATCACCGTCTGGGCAATTTCCGGCAGTGTCAGTTCGGTTTTCAGTTTTGCTGCAACTCCGGCAAATGCGGGAACACCCGGCACCACCTCATAATCAATTCCCAGCACATCCAGCCGGCGCATCTGTTCGGCCGTGGCACCATAAATCGCCGGATCACCAGAATGAACCCGTGCCACATCCTGACCCTTTTCATGGGCCTTGCTGATCTCTTCAATAATGTCATCAAGATGCATGGGAGCGGTATCCATCACCAGCGCATCATCGGGCGCAGCCGCAACAATCTGTTCCGGAACCAACGATCCGGCAAAAAGACAGACCGGACAACGCTCCACCAGCCGCAATCCGCGTACAGTAATCAGGTCAGGTGCTCCGGGCCCTGCGCCAATGAAATAGACCGTCATGACGCTGCTCCGATCCGTGTGCCTTCCTTGGCGGAATAGCCGCGCGGCGTATAAACCCAGGTTTTACCGTCCCCGGTCTTGACGGTTCGCGTTTCCGAAGAACCGACAACAACAACCGTCAGCATGTCCACATCATCAATTTCGAGTTCAGCCAATGGCACGATGCGCACCTTTTCCTCGGGTCTGCCCAGATCGGTGGCCAGAATGACCGGCGTATCAGCGGGCCGGTGATTGCAGCAGCACATCTTTAGCATGGGCCAGTTGTGTGCGGCGGCGTTTTGAAACCGGATTGTAAAACGCAATGACGAAATCACCTTCCGCTGCCGCCTTTACCCGCATCTTGATCGCTTCCCAGGGCGTCAGCAGATCAGACAGCGATATCGTGCAGAAATCATGACCCAGCGGCGCTCCGGCCCGTGCAGCTGCCGCCTGCAGGGCTGAAATTCCCGGGAGAAACGGCGATCTCGATACGCTGCGCACCATCGCTCAATCCGCCATCTTGACAGCAGTTCAAACACCAGCGTCGCCATGGCATAAATGCCGGCATCACCGGAACAGACCAGCGCAACATCCTTGCCCGTTCCTGCCAGTTCCATGGCATGGCGAACCCGGTCCTCTTCCTTGCCAAGATCAAAATCATGGCGGGTCTTGTCCGCTGAAATATCTGCAATGAGGTCAAGATAAAGCGAATAACCAACCAGATCGTCGCCTCACCAATCATCCGGCTGACTTCCGGTGATCGCCACGCTTCCTGCCCCGGACCAATACCTACGACAAACAGTTTGCCGCGCTTTCGCGCTCCCAGCGATTCAAGTTCATCCATGTCAATTACTCCTGCCGCTCGGCCAATGGCGGCGGTAACGCGTTTTGATTTCTGTTTGGGAACGGCGAGCTGTCCGGACCCGCCAGCGCCAGCGAGTGCGGCACCCTTCTGCCACTCCGTGACAACCGACTTCGGCAAAAACAATCTCCGAAGGATTTTGCAACCGGGGCGCTTCCTCTTCCAGTCTGGTTGCGTCAAGAAAAACTGCCGGAACGCCAAAATGATCCGCAACCGCGTGGATGGCAGCCTCGTCCGCCTTCAGATCGATTGAGGCTACACAGGCTAGCGATGATTTATGGATGTCATTGGCGCGCAGCATGTCTTCACACAAGGCAATAGCCTCTTCAACACCCGCGCCGCGCTCACACCCCATGCCAAGCACATGTATGCGCGGGACAAACATCAGATCTGTTTGTTTCAGCGGAACCGCTCTCCTCGTAGTCATGAAAAGACAGATGTCACCATCGGAACCGATTTCGAGAGTGGAGTTTTCTATCCAGTCTGCGAGTTCACCGGCACTGCCTTCCATGCAAACCGTTTGGCCGGCCAAAAGCCCGGCCATGACCGACTTCGCATTTTCCGGATTGACCAGTGTCCAGCCAGCGGGCGGTTCATCAAGCGCAATACCAAATCGTAAATCACCTGCGGTGGTGATTGCCGCATGACCATCAAGAATTACTGCCAAACGGCGGGCCAGATCATTGGCACCGTGATGCCCGCCCAGAAGCGGTACAACGCTTTTCCCGTCTTCTGAAATTGCTATGACTGGCGGCTCATCGCGTTTGTCCATGAGGTATTGGTGCGAGAATTCGGATCAAGGCACCGATGGCCATCACCGCTACAACCGGCATGCTTGTCGGCAAACGCATCACGAATTGCATCTCCGATTGATGGCACCAGCCTGTCAGCCTCCAGCACCCTGCCTTCGAGCCCAATGACGGAAGCACCAAGGCTGCGCGCCGCCTTTTTGGCAATCTCTGCCCCCTTTTCAGACAGCGCAAACAGGATCGGTGATTCATGCACGTTGATCACTCGAACCCGTGTCTTCGTTCGCAACAGCAACCGGCAAAGCAGCCTGAGCAATCCAGTCTTCCGCACCCTTGTAAATCAGGATGATCGAAAAATAGGGGGCCTTCTCACTCGACAAGTCACCGGCCGCATCACCAAGTGGCATGACCTTTTGATTGTCCAGTGTCACCCGTTCGAGATAGCCGGCACTTCGCCGTCAGCCCCGCTTTCTCGATCACATCGCAAATACGTTGAAAATGACGACCGACCTTGATGATCACCGCCGCATCGCAGGCCTCCAGCTGCGCCAGCATTGCCTTGCTATCCAATGGACCGGGGATGACGGTCAGCACATCATTTCGCGCAGCAAGCGGTCGTTGCAGTGCACTGGCCGATGCCATTAGCGACGAAATGCCGGGTACGATCTCGCACCGAAAGCGTCCGGACAGGCGCTCAAACAGATACATGAACGAACCGTAGAAAAACGGATCGCCCTCACAAAGAACCACCACATCTTCGCCCATTTGCAGATGAGCGGCAATTTCCTCGCCTGCCTGATCATAAATTTCCTGCGCCGGAAAACGCTCCACCCGCATGGGAATGACAATCGGAATTTCGATCATGTCAGGCGTCAGCCACTGGGCGACGATTGAGCGGGCAAAGCTCTGGCTTGCAGCACCATTGTCAATGCAGCGGCGGATAAGAGACAACCTTTGCATTGGTCAAAATGCGGTGCGCCTTCAGCGTCAACAATTCCGGATCACCGGGTCCTACCCCTATTCCGTACAGAACGCCCTTGGCATTACGGCACTTCATCTGGAGCGCCCTCCGAACTTTGCGGATTTCGGTGTCTTGGCATCAGCTGTTTTGGCAATCGACCATTGAACAACCGGCATGGATGGCTTCCAGCCATGCAGCTTGCCAACTGCTTCCACCGTTTCAATGTTCAGGCGCTGCAATTCACCACCAAATTGATGATAAGCCGTTTCAAGCACCTGCATGCTTTCCAGAGTAACCGCATGGGCGACGATCCGACCGTGATCACGCAAGCGCCCAAATGAGACTTCGATGGCTTCGATGCTCATTCCTCCGCCCAGAAACACGGCATCGGGATCTGGCAGGCTATCAAGTCCCTCGGGCGCTCTCGCATCTACAAGGCGCAGTTTCGGAACACCCAGCGCCAATGCGTTCGCCTCTGCCATCTTCCGGCGCTTTGCCAGCGGCTCAAGGCCGATTGCCCGCGTTTCGGGCGCGCCGCGCATCCATTCGATTGCCACCGAGCCGCAGCCGCAACCGATATCCCAAAGAAGCTGGCCGCGAAGCGGAACGAGTTTGGCAAGCGCCAGAGCCCGGACCACACGTTTTGTCATTTTGCCATCATGGATAAAAACGTCATCCGGGAGGCCGGTACGCGGCAATATCCGGGCATCAGGTCCCGCAACGCATTCGATGGCAAGCGTATGAAAATCAGGTACTTTGCGCCGCAGGTTTTCGCAATCCCATCAAGGCGTTTTTCACGCGGCCCGCCAAGCGCTGCCAAGACGCTCATGCGACTTTCACCGTAGCCATTGGCCTTTAACAGCGTGGCAACCTCTTTCGGGCTGTTGCCGTCACGGGTCAATACGAGAAGCCGGTTGCCTGGTGCAAAATACGGAATAATCTGTTCAGCCGACCGACCATGAACGGTCACGGTTTCAACATCGGCAAGGCTCCAGCCCATTCGCGCCGCAGCCCATTGAAAGGCGGAAAGCTGCGGATGAAATCGGATATCATCAGCTGGAATATGCCGTTGCAATCAGTGCCCCAACGGAATACCACAGCGGATCACCGGTCACCAGAATGGCAACCTGCCTGCCCTTGTATTCCAGGATTTTCTGAACCGAATTCCTGAAAGGCGATGGCCAGGCGACACGCTCTGCCGCCAGGTCAGGCGTCAGCTTGTGATGACGGTCACCGCCAATAATCACCTCAGCAGCTTCCAAGTGCTTCAAGCGCTTCAGCCGAAAGCCCGTCACACCGTCCTCGCCAATGCCGATAACATCCAGCCAGGTTCGCGAACTCACGACTTGCCGCCCACAAGAAATGCCAACGCATTGACCACCGAAGATGCCATGGCACTGCCGCCGCGCCTGCCGTGCATCGTGATGTATTGCGCACCGCGCGGATGATCTGCCAGTTCGAGCTTAGATTCTGCCGCACCAATGAACCCGACCGGAATGCCGATGATCAGCGCCGGCGTTGCCGCACCCTCATCCATGCGCTCCAAGCAAACGAAACAGTGCAGTTGGCGCATTGCCTATCACGCAGATCGAACCTTCCAGTTCATCCCAGAAATCAACTGCTGCCGCACTGCGCGTATTGTTGGTTTCCTTGCCGTGATGGCTGGCCCGCCGGTCATTGAGCGTGCAAACCAACCGCGAGGTCGAAGGCAGGTTCCGCTCGATAATACCGGCCTTTAACCATCTCCACATCGCAATAGACTGCGCAACCGCCTAGCAGTGCCTCAACTCCGGCCTCCGCCGCACCCTCACTGAATGCAAGATCGTCAAGAATATCAACCATGCCGCAGGAATGGATCAGCCGTGTTGCAACTTTCTGCATCGGCTGCTGAAAGGCCGGAAAGATCCGCCTCGCGCTCAACCGTTGCAAAGGACTGCCGGTAAATCTCAGCCGGATCGCGAATATAATCGAGCTGCCATGCATATTTCTTCTTCATCGATTGGGACCAAGCGGATGATCCGCCTGGGGATAGGGATGGTGATGATGGTCATGTTGATGCCCGTGGGAATGCCCATGCGAATGATCGTGGTCATGATCGTGGTCATGGTCTGATCATGGTCGTGCCCGTGATCATGATCGTGGTCATGATGATCATGGGTATGCAGCGGCGTCCATGGCAAGCCGTGCTTCTTGCAGAACTCCTCATCCCGGCAGGATGCATCGCAATCGCCATTGCAGGGACAGTTTTCAAGCCCGCCGCCAATGCCTTCCACATGATGGTGATGGCTCTCCTGCGGCAGGCCGATTTCGGCTTCAAAGCCAAGAACCTGCTCGCGGTATTTGCACATCTGGCAGTTCATGACTGCCTGTGCCGTCGAGGATTTCCTGCAGCCGGTCCTCGAATGTATCGAGCACCAGCGGATGATCGTTGAGATAGTCCGGCCTTGATGAATTCGATATCCGGATGCCGCGCGGCCACCTGATCGGTATAGCTGAATAAATCCGCTTGACCAGTACACCGGTGAACAGGAAATACGGGAACACGATGATCCGCTTGTAGCCAAGCTTGGCGGCATGTTCGAGGCCAGGCTCAACCAGCGGAAAGGTGACACCGGAATAGCAGGTCTCGGCCCAGCCAAAACCCATGCCTTCCCACAGCATCCGCATCACCTTGGACACATTGGAATTGGCATCAGGATCAGATGAGCCGCGGCCTACTACCATCAACAGCGTTTCATGGCGGTCCACCTGTCCTTGTCAGATGAGGCAATTGCCGCCTCAATCCGTTCCGAAGCAGCACGGATCATCTTCAGGTCAACGCCCAGTTCGCGGCCATATTCTATGGTCATCTCCGGATTGGCAGCCTGATAGGTATTGAGCACCGAAGGAATGTCATTCTTGGCATGACCTGCAGCAAACAGCATACCGGGAACCGCGAGCACACGCTTCACGCCGCGCTGCCTTCAACGCGTCGAGACCGGCATGAATCACCGGATTGCAGAATTCCAGATAGCCGTATTCAATTGCCGCATCCGGATAGCGCGCCTTCAATCCTTCCGACAGGGTCGCAAATTCCTTTGCGGCATTCTGGTTGCGGCTGCCATGACCACAAATCATGATGCCGGTCTTGTCATCGAGTTTTCCCAAGGGCATGTCAGGCTCCTGCAGCTTCGGTTTCGCCTTCCGGCTCACCCTGTTCATCTTCACTGTCTTTTTCTGCTTCCGCCTTCAGTTTTTCCTTGCCGATCCAGGCAGCAGAGCGCAGCGGCAACCAGCCCTGCGCCAAGCGCGATGACATGGCTGTGACCAGCCACCTCGCCCAGATGTCCGAGATGGGCATGGGCCGTTGCAGGCAGCAGAAACAGAATGAGAAGGCTCAAAAAAGAACGCATGGAATTTCTCCGGCAGTTGGAACGCTGCCGGACAAAAAAACCAAAACCTGCGGAAAAGCAAAAACCACGGCGCAAGGCCGTGTTCACCTGACAGCTTCGGACTTGGTCCCCTGATTGGGTCAACCGCACCGAAATCGGTCTCAGCCTCTTGTCACGCTGCTTTTCGGGCAGCAAGGCACCGTCATTAACAATTGCCGCAAACTATCAGGCGCTGCATGGCAAGGTCAAACAGATTTCCGACGTTCAAACCGCTAAATCCGACAGTTTCCAAGGTTCGGTCAGCTTTTCGCCTTCGGCGAGATTTCTTCCGGCGAAAGACCGAGTATAGCGGCCGTCTTGCGAATAAGTTCGACTTCACTGATATCGAGATGATCGTCGGCCTTTGCCACGTTCAGCAGATGGACGAGCAACTGCTTTCTTGCGTTCGGGGTCATGATCCTTGAACATCGAGGCTGCATCCCAAGCTGTCGTTTCGTATCCGAAATCCTTGAGATATTGGAGAACACCCGGAATATCCGCTTCCTTGAGCCCGAAGGCGGAACCGCACAGCCGCTTGAACATCTCCAGTTCCGCCGGTTTCAATTCACCGTCTGCAAACATCATTCGCACCAGCAGGATGAGTTCGCTGGTCATCTGCAGATCGTCAGCCACTTTCTTCAGGGACGGATTGCCGCCCATGAACCGGCTAAAATTGTCTATCAGGCTGTTGGTCATCATATGCCCCCTAAAACTCGATCCCGACCTGCGCCTTCACACCGGAGCGGAACGGATGCTTGATCATCTCCATTTCGGTCACGAGATCGGCAAATTCGATCAGTTCGTCCTTGGCGTTGCGCCCGGTGATGATGACATGTTTCATCTCCGGCTTGCCCTTCAGAAATTCGATCACCTCATTCACGTCAAGATAATCATAGCGCAAGCACGATATTGAGTTCATCGAGCAGCACCAGATCCAGCTTCTCGTCCATGATCATCGCCTTGGCCTTTTCCCAGGCACCGTCGCGCCGCTTCGATATCGCGCTGACGGTCCTGGGTTTCCCAGGTAAAGCCCTCGCCCATGGTCGCAAATTCCACCTGATCGGGAAAGGCTTCCAGCACCTTGCGCTCGCCGGTCTCCCATTTGCCCTTGACAAACTGGACAACGCCAACCCGCATGCCGTTGCCGATAGCAGCGGAAAACCACACCAAAGGCCGCCGTCGACTTGCCCTTGCCCTTGCCGGTGTGAACCATCACCAGACCCTTTTCGATGGTCTTGGTGGCGATGATCTTGTCCCGCGCCGCCTTCTTCTTTTTCATCTTGTCGGCATGGCGGGCGTTGAGTTCTTCTTCGCTCATGTTTTTCAGGCGTTCGGATTTTTCAGCCATTTCAGTAATTTCCCCTTTTGTGCAAGATCACCGCCGCGCCAGACCCAAAGGGCAAGCATCGGCGTTTCTTCGCGTCTTGATTGCATGGTGCATGTTGGATTCGTGAAAAATGAACTCGCCCGCCTTGCGGTTGACGATAGGCTTCATTGTCGCTGCTCCAAAGCCCGTTGCCCGTCAGTGGAATGTAGATTTCCTCCGCCACATGCCAGTGATTGGGATAGTCAATTTGCGGCCCGTATTGCACCATTCCCGCTGCAATTTCATTGCTGGCAAAATGCCCCTTGGTGCCGATCAGTTCCACATGGGCATAGTTGTCGGTGAAATACGGCCCGAAATCATCCGGCGTGTAGGACTGCATCCAGTGCAGCTTCTGTCGCGTATTCAGAAACGGTCTGAACCAGTCGCGCTTTCGCCCTTGCCGGCATGGGCTTCCACATTCGGCAAATGGCGCATGGCATGCAGCGGATTGGGCGCAAGATTGCGCTCGCTCAGCTTCCAGTCAAACCGGCCAAGCCAGTCCTGCACCACCGGTTCTTCCCGCAAGCGAAAGATAGTCCCTGAAGGCATCGAGCAGCGGTTTAACGGTCATTGCTATTTTTCCCGGCCAGTTCTTCCAGTTGAAACTTCGCTGAATTCGAGCGCGGTGTCCACAACCCACGCTCTTCGGCTTCCAGAAACCGCTCGGCCATTTCCCTGAGCGCGGCAGGGTTTTTCTCCCGCAGAAATTCCAGACGTGTTCTCATCCGCCAGATAGGCTTCATAGACCATTTCAAAATGATGATTGCGCACCGCGCCCGTCGTGGCTGAAAAGGCAAACAGGTAATCAACCGTCGCCGCCATTTCGAAGGCGCCCTTGTAGCCGTGGCGCTTCACGCCCGTCGATCCATTTCGGATTGACCACGCGGGCCCGCACCACCCGGGCGATCTCTTCCTCAAGCGCCCGGACAACCGGTTTTTCAGGTCGCGAATGATCGTTGTGATAAACCGCCGGTCGCTTGCCGGAAACATGTTCGATCGCCGCCGTCATACCGCCTTCGAACTGGTAATAGTCATCGGTGTCCAGAAGATCATGCTCGCGATTGTCCTGGTTGTGAACCACCGCCTCAACGCCCTTGAGCCGTTTGACGAACGTCTCGCGTTCTTCGCTGCCCTCGTCCTTCGCCCCATAGGCATAACCGCCCCAGGCAAGATAGGCTTCGGCCAGATCGCCCGTCTTGTCCCAGCCCTTTTCGTCAATCAGCGCCTGCAAGCCCGGCGCCATAAGCGCCGGGCTTTGAGCCGAAAATCCTGAACCCGGCCCGCCGTGCTGCCTGTCCGGCATCAATGCCCGTTGCGACCAATTCGGCGCTTTTTCGTCGCGCATCCGCGCGGCAATCGGATTGTCTTCGGCGCTCTTCCTCCAGCGCACCAATCGCCCGCACCGCCTTGTCAAACAATTCAATCTGGGCCGGAAACGCATCGCGGAAAAATCCGGAAATCCGCAAGGTCACATCAACCCGTGGCCGGCCGAGTTGCGGCCAGGGTAATGATCTCGTATCCGGTCACCCGCCGCGACATGTTGTCCCAGACCGGCTTTGCGCCGATCAGCGCCATCGCCTGGGCAATGTCATCGCCGCCCGTGCGCATGTTGGAAGTGCCCCAGGCCGAAAGCCCGAACGAGGTCGGCCATTCGCCATTGTCCTGCCGGTAGCGGGTAATCAGCAGTTCGGCAGATTTCTTGCCCAGTTCCCAGGCCGTTGGCGTCGGCACCGCCCGGCTGTCGACCGAAAAGAAATTGCGCCCGGTCGGCAACACATCGTTGCGGCCCCGTGTCGGCGCGCCGGATGGCCCGGGCTGCACAAACCGCCCGTCAAGGCCGCGCAGAATGCCGTCGATTTCACCGTCCCGCAGGCTTCGACATCGGGCAGCACTTCGCTCATGCACCTGGTCCATCACCATGCGATGTTTGCACCAGTCATCTGGGAACCGATCATCTCGCCGCTGACGAATTTTGCCGCCAGCAATTCGATCCGCTCCACCGTATCGCCATTGGTGCGCCAGGATCATCGCTTGTCGAGACATGGCCAAGGATCGTCCGGTCTCGTGCCGTCCCACGGTCTGCCGCCATGTCACAATCGAGCGGATCGAAGTCGCAAAGTCAGCGCAAGATCCGCTGGCAATCGCCCGCTGCAAGCTCTGGTTCGACCCCCTGCCGTCACCGCGCGGCACCCGCACCAGCGCAACCGCCAGATCGGTCAGCAGACGCCCCGTCGGCGCCTCGCCAAAAATATGCAGCCCGTCACGGATCTGCATTTCCTTCAATTCGCACAGATAGCCGTCGAGCTTTTCGAGCTTTTGCATCCTCGTCATCGCCCTCGCCGATACCCGCATCCTGATCGAGGCCGATATCGGCGATCAGTTCCAGTATCTGTTTTTTGAGACAAACCAGCCGCCGCGGATCATTGCCGCTGGCTTCGTAATATTCATCCACCAGCGCTTCGAGATCCCGCAGCGGACCATAGCTTTCCGCCCGCGTCAGCGGCGGCGTCAGATGGTCAATGATCACCGCCGATGTGCGCCGCTTGGCCTGGCTGCCCTCGCCCGGATCATTGACGATGAACGGATAAAGATGCGGTACCGGCCCCAAGATCGCCTCGGGATAGCAGGTCTCGCTGACAGCGCCAGTGCCTTGCCCGGCAGCCATTCCAGATTGCCATGCTTGCCCATGTGAATGATGGCATGGGAGCGGTAAGGTTCCGCAGCCAGGCGTAGAACGCCAGATAGCCGTGCGGCGGCACAAGATCCGGCGAATGATAGGTTTCTGTCGGATCGATATTGTAGCCGCGCGCCGGTTGGATCCCGACACACACATTGCCGAACTCGGCAAGCGGCAGGGCAAAGCCGCCATCGACAAAATAGGGATCAGCTTCAGGCTCGCCCCATCGTTCCGTGATTTCGGTTCGGATTTTTTCCGGCAAGCTGTCGAAAGAAGTCGTGGTAATCTTCAAGCGACAGCGTGACCCGGATCATCCGTCCGTCATTGCCGGCATTGGTCGGCCCCTCCTGCAGGAAACGCATCAGCGCATCCCCGTCATCAGGAAAATCATGCAGATGATAGCCCGCTGTCTTGCAAGGCCTTCATCACATTGACTGTACCAGCCGGCGTATCAAGACCGACCCCATTGCCAAGCCGTCCGTCCCGGTTCGGATAATTGGCAAGCACGATGGCAATCTTGCGCGCATTCGGCTTGGCAGTCCGCAGCCTTGCCCAATTGGCAGCAAGATCAGCAACAAATTCGACCCGGTCCGGCTCCGCCACATGGCGAACGATAGTTGCCTCAACCCGCTCATCAAACTGGTCGGCATTCTTGAACGCAAATGCCCGTGTCAGCACCCGCCCATCAACTTCCGGCAGCGCAACATTCATGGCAAGATCGCGCGAGGACAAGTCCCTGGCTGGAACGTCTCCCAGGCTTCCCTGCTGCCACCTGCCAGAACCATTTGCAGGACCACTGCCCCACCCTCATCCAGCACCGTTCCCTGCATGCCCTCCCGTTGGCGATGAAACCGCAAATCCGGTGGTATTCAAAACAACCGACGGGCTTGGTCTCCGTCAAAGACCTGGCGAATGGTCTCCACACTGACCGGATCCTTCAGGGAGGAAATGAAAACCGGCAAGCGGATTAAGACCCCGCGCTGTTGAGCGCATCGATCATGGCCTCAACCGGTTGCAATCCGCCCGACTGAACCAGCGCGCGGTAAAAACTGATTGCAACAACCGGCGCATCTGTCTTTCCAGCGGCTGTTGAATAGCCTCAAGGCCGACACATGCCCTTGCACCGGCACACCACAAGCCCGCCTTCAGCAGCGGAGCGGGATCGGACGGCTTTTCGCCCTCGCCGATCAAGATGCAGGCAATAGTGCAGAAACGCATGGCGAATTTTCCGGACCGCCTTCCAGCAGATAGTGCCAAAGCGCGGCGCATGATCTTCCGGCAAGGTGGAATAATCGCGCCAGAACCGGATCCGGCTTGTCATCTCCCGGCAGAAAGGCAAGCTTGATACCGTGTTCCAGCGCGCGGGCATAAAGCGTTTCAACCCCGTAGTCCCAATAGGCTTTGCCCCCCAGCAGGCGCACGACAACCAGCTTTGCCTTCGCCAGCATCCTGTCGCGCATAGACATCAATCGACATCGGATGCGACAGCTGCATGAAATTTGCCAGACGCAGCATCGGGTGCCTCAGCTCCGAGCGCCTCTGCGCATCGGCTAGGCTCGCAAGTTCGGTATCTGCCGCCGACAGAAACAGGATATCACCCGGCGCTCTGGCCAAGATCAACGGCCTCCTCACCCTCGGTGATCGAGCCTTTTTGAGCGAGAAGCAGATGCATGGCAGCTGACCTAGACCGCCGCACGGATGGCAGCGGTAATCTCGTCCTTCTTCAGGCCTTCAAGGCCGATCACCACAAGGCGTGACTGCGGCTGCCTCACCCTTTTGCCAGTCCCGGTCGAAATGATGGTCGATCCGGTTTCCGACAGCCTGGACGACAAGACGCATCGGCTTGTCCCTGATCGCAACAAAACCCTTGAGGCGCAAAATATCATGATCTTCGATGATCCGGTGCAAGGCTGCAACAAACTGCTTGCGATTGGCAACGGCACCGGCCTTCAACCACAAAACTCTCAAACTCATCATGATCGTGATCGATGGTGCATGTTCCGCATCATCGCCATGTTCGGCGTGAAAGGCATCATGCTCTTTTTCATGATGGGACTTGCGTTCATGGACCAGCGTCCTCGGTTGCCGCATCCAAGGCCAAGCAGAACCGATGCAGGCAGCGAACCATTGGAAGCACGAACCACTTTCACGACACGCTTGATTTCCTTTTCGATATTTTTCTGAACTCCAGCCAGCGCGGCCTCATCGACCAGATCAGCCTTGTTGAGAACAATCATGTCGGCGCAGGTGATCTGATCCTCGAACAATTCCTCCAGCGGGCTTTCATGATCCAGCGCCTCGTCTGCCGCGCGCTGGGCATTGACCTTGTCCACGTCCTGGGCAAAACGGCCATCGGCAACAGCACGGCTGTCCACCACCGTAACCACGCCGTCAACGGTCACCCGTTCACGAATTTCCGGCCAGTTGAAAGCATTGACCAGCGGTTGCGGCAGCGCAAGGCCGGAAGTCTCGATGACGATATGATCAGGCCGGTTTTCACGATCCAGCAGCGCCTTCATGGTCGGCACGAAATCATCAGCCACCGTGCAGCAAATGCAGCCATTGGTCAGTTCGACAATATCATCCTCGGTGCAGGTTTCCACGCCGCAGCCTTTCAGCACATCGCCATCAACACCCAGATCACCAAACTCGTTGATGATCAGCGCAATGCGCTTGCCATTGGCCGTTTGCAGCAGATTGCGGATGAGCGTTGTCTTTCCCGCGCCCGAGAAATCCGGTGATGACCGTTGCCGGAATTTTTCCAATGTCGGCTTGCGCCATTTCAGTTTTCCTTTTTGGACAGTTGTCAATCGGCAATGGCCCGGCAGTTGACTGCAGGTGCACCATGACTGCTTTCAGGGTCAGCGGAAGACCCGCTGCCACAAACCATGCCTGATCGCAGGCGATTGCAATTCGCTGGTTGACGCTGCCGGCAAGATCACGGAATTCTCGCGCCATCGTGTTTTCCGGCACGATGCCAAGGCCAACTTCATTGGTGACGAAAACCACCGGTGCATCCAGCTCGCCAAAAGTGGCAATCAGATCTTCACACTCACGCATGACATCTGCCTCGGCCATCATCAGATTGGTAACCCAAAGCGTCAGACAATCGACCAAACAGCGCGCCCGTCGACTGCACACTGGCGCAGTGCATCGGCAAGTGCCAGCGGTTCTTCGACTGTTTCCCACGCCTTGCCGCGTCGGTCCTGATGAATGGAAATACGCTCACTCATTTCTTCGTCAAGCGCCCGGCCCGTTGCGATGTAAACCGGTTTCAGCCCGGAATTGAGAACCAGCTTTTCAGCAAAGGCTGCTCTTGCCCGAACGCGCCCCGCCAAGAACCAGTGTGACACCCTTGGCAAGGGAAATCTCATTCATTGTTCCGCCTGCGTCCTTTTGCAAATTGCCGTTCAAAACAGGCTGCCCAAGCAGCCCGCCAAGAAACAGCCAGAACAGAGCCGAAGCGACGATGCTGGCCATCGACGAACTCCGCAGCCAGATTGGCCGGAACCGGCGATTCATGGCTGATAGGGTTGCGGCGCTCCATAAAGATGCGGCGCGATGATCAGAGCAGCACCAAGCAAGCATAAACACCAACCGCGCTTGAAAGCAAACAGCGCCAGTCCGCCGCAGTCAGAACCACCGTTGCAAGCCACCAGATCTGGCGCTGCATCAGATCACCCGCCTGCATGCCGGGCAATTCCGGCGGCAGACCGAAATTCGGCGCCAGCACGAAAACGACAAATCCGGCAAGCCCCCACAACAAGCCCGGATGCAGGGTCAGCGTCTGGTTGAAAACAAGACCGCCGCCGTCAGCATAAGTGAATAGGCCACCCCAACCACAATATTGGAAAGACCCGTGTAGAATGTGCGCTCCAGACCGTCTTGAGGCGCCCAGACGTTTCCTGCGCCCTGAGCCAATCTGCTTCTGCGCCACCTTCATCCTTTGTGCCATGGGAATGGCCGCCGCCGCCCTCTTCCACATCCTCATAGCGCTCCGCCTCCAGAATCAGCGGAACAACCCGCCACGACTGGACAGCCGTTGCAAAATACGCCAGCGATCACGCCCGCGAAAATCGCGAGCAGCAAAATCCTGTACAACATCTGGATCAGCTTAGTGGCAGGGCGCTACGATGGCGTGGCGTGTGTCATGAGCCGCATTGTGCAGCACATCCGAATTGGCAAACGCAGCCACGTAAAGCAGCATGAAGCCAAGAATGCCGGCAAAGGCAGCAGTGAGCGATGCGCTGGGAAAGTGACAGCGACAATCGCTGCAGAATTTGTTTTTGTTGCGAGCATGACAACCTCCGTGTTGCTCAAAATCAGTTTTCCGGTCATATGGTTTATTCACATCCGGTCCAAATGGCAGGTCTCCTGGCTCAGCGGCTCGGATGGCATCTTCCACCTTCCCGGAATTTCAACTCCAGTGGTATTGGAAAACCCTTGCCGCAATACAGTCGCGGGGTCGGCCAGGTTCAAAACGCCCTGATTGGGTCCGTCTCGTTCCTGTTCCCTTTTGATCCCGTGGCCTTTGGCCATACCGGGAACCATTTGGTGATCAACTAATAGCGCGCCGAAATCCGATTAGCGTCAATCAAATTGCGACGGCCTGACATCAAGATGTGACATCAAAACCGAATTGGGCGCGCAATTTTCAGCAAACCATCCACATCAAGATGTTTTTCCATGTGTTCGGCCAGTTCATCCAGCGCGTCCTCGACACTTTGCGCGATAATTGGTTCCACCACCTGAAATACCGAATCTCTGCACAATATGCTGCGCGAAAGCATCCGATTCGAACAAACCGTGCAGATAACAGCCGCGAACTTTGCCATTGTGCGAAACCGCACCATCAACTCCGTTTTCCGAGCGAATCATCGGGCGTTCGCAATCCGGCCCTTTGGTGCGTCCGATATGAATTTCATATCCGTCCAGGGGCAATATCCCCTTCAATAAAGACCGGGCTTGTGAATTTCGGGTAATCTTTTCGCCTTCCAGAACCGTTTCGATATCCAGAAGACCAAGTCCCTTAATCTCCCGAACATCGCCCTCAATACCATCAGGATCGCTGATCGTGTCTTTCCCAGCATCTGGTATCCGCCGCAAATGCCGATGCACCTCTCCGCCCCGTGTGCACATGTTCGACGAAATCTGCCTCCCAGCCATTGGCCCGAATTCAGCCATGTCCGCAATCGTTGACTTTGAACCCGGCAAGATCACCAGCGCGGCATCATCGGGCAGGCGTTCACCCTTGCGCACAAAAACCAGATCCACTTCCGGTTCAGCTCTCAACGGATCAAGATCATCAAAATTGGCTATTTTCCCGAGAACAGGAACAGCAATCTTCACGCCCTTGCTCCGGATGCGGATTTCGTCAGATGATCCAGCGCAACCGAATCTTCCGCAGGCAAGTCGCGAACCGCATCCAGATATGGCAACACGCCAAAGCTCGGCCACCCGGTAAAATCCGTGATCGCTTTCAGCCCGTCATCGAACAGGGAAACATCACCGCGAAACTTGTTGATGAGATAACCGGCAATCATCTCGCGATCATCGTCCGGCAGGATCGTATGAGTGCCGACGATCGAGGCGATAACCCCGCCCCGGTCAATATCACCAACCAGCACCACCGGAACATCGCGCCTTTGGGCAAAACCCATATTGGCAATGTCACCTTCCCGCAGATTGATCTCGGCGGGTGATCCTGCCCCCTCAACCAGAACCAGATCGGCATCCCGCGATATCCGCTCGAAACTTTCCATCACCGCGTCCAGCAGTTTCGGCTTGAGGGTCAAATATTCCCGCGCCTTGGCAGAGCCGGTCACCTTGCCCTGGACAACAACCTGGCTGCCGGTCTGCGATTGCGGCTTCAGCAATACCGGGTTCATGTGGACCGACTGGCGCAATGCCGCAGGCAAGCGCCTGAAGCCATTGGGCGCGGCCCATCTCGCCGCCGCCACTGCCATCAGCTTCCGGGTCCGCAACAGCGGCATTGTTCGACATGTTTTGCGGCTTGAACGGAACAACCTTCAGCCCGCCTTTTCAAAACGCGGCACAGCCCGGCAACCAGCACTGTCTTGCCGACATCAGAACCCGTTCCCTGAAACATCAGGGCTTTTGGTCGAGGCGGGTCATCTCGAAGCTGGTTTCAAGCCGTCCCGGCTTCTTGCCAGCCGCTTCGAGTTCAGCCTCGTATTCCGCCCATTCCTCCATCTTTGCTGCAGGCCCAGCCCGTACAAAAACTCCCAGGTGAAAATTCCCGTATTGTGCATGTCGTCAAATTCGATGCGAATGGCATAATTGCCAATGGGATGAATTTTCATGATGCCCACATTGCGCTTGCCATGAACCAGTTGGCGTTGATCGGGCGAATGGCCCTGCACTTCGGCAGAAGGCGAGCGCACCCGCAACAACTCCGCCTCCAGCACAAACTGACTGCCATCATCAAAAGAGACCGTCAGTAGTTTTCTTGTCCGGCGAAACTCGGATTTCGGTTGGCTTGATCATCTGAGTCAAATTTTGGTTCCGTAACTGTCAGTTCTATGTCGCTTTTTGATATGGCAGTGCAGCCACCTGTGGCAATAAGGAGATTGGATTGCTAAGACAAACTCAATATGAACAAAACCGGCAGGAATATCAAATGCCTCAGCAAACGATCGTCGTTATCGGAGCAGGTCAGGCCGCCATCGCCTTTGCCGCCAAACTGCGTGAACTCGACGGGACTGCACAAATCACCCTGATCGGCGAAGAGCCAAGCCTGCCCTATCAGCGCCCGCCGCTTTCCAAGAAATACATGACCGGCGAAATGGAGGCCGATCGCCTGCTGTTGCGCCCTGATGACTGGTACAGCGAAAACAACATTACCTGTCTGACCGCCAAAACGGTCGAGACAATTGATCTTGCCAAAAAGCAGGTTATCCATTGACGGCGAAACCCTGTCTTTCGACAAATTGCTGATCGCGACCGGATCAACGCCCCGCCACCTGCCCGATGCCATGGGCGGGAAACTCGGAAATGTGTTTTCCCTTCGTGATCTTGAAGATGCCGACGCGATTGCTCGGCAAATGAGCGAAGGCAAACAGGCGCTGATTATCGGTGGCGGCTATATCGGCCTTGAAGCCGCAGCCGTGTTTTCCACCAAAGGGCATGAAAGTCCGCGTCGTCGAAATGGCAGAGCGGATCCTGCAGCGCGTGGCCGCGAAGGAAACCTCTGATTTTGTCCGCGCAAAGCATCTAAGCCACGGCGTCGAGATTCATGAAAATGTGACGCTGGAACGCCTTGAAGGCGAAAACGGCAAAGTGCAAACGCGCCGTCTTTGCCGATGGTGACGTTGTCGACGTTGATCTCGTCCTGGTCGGCATCGGTGTCATGCCCAATATGGAACTTGCCAGAGAAGCGGGTCTTGTTTGCGGCAATGGCATAGAGGTCGACAATCTGACCCGCACCTCTCATCCGGATATCCATGCAGCCGGCGATGTGGCGAGTTTTGAATTCAACGACAATCGCATCCGGCTTGAATCGGTCCAGAACGCCATTGATCAGGCCGAGCATGCGGCAAAAGTCATCGCCGGCGAGACTGCGCCATATCGCCCCTACCCCTGGTTCTGGTCCGATCAGTATGACATGAAACTGCAAATCGCCGGGTCTCAACATGGGCTATGACCAAACGGTCGTTCGCCCCGGCTCACGCGAAGGCGGTCAGTCGGTCTGGTATTTTTCCGGCGGGCAAATTCATCGCCGTTGACGCGATCAACGATTCAAAGGCCTATATGTTCGGCAAGAAAATCCTCGAACTGGGTCGCGACATCACACCCGAACAGGCAGCGGACGCGGAGTTTGATCTCAAGGCACTGATCAGGTGAAACTAAGATGAAAAACAGAAAAAGCGGGGAGCTACCCCGCCTTTCGCACCGAAGATCAGATCTCCGGTCCAGGTCGCCAGTACATCCGTGGTCGACCCGGTGATTTGTCTGAAATCTAGGCCAGCGAGATTGTGCTGACTGCTGATTTGCCTGAACGGCTATCAATTTCAGTGTCGAAGTTGACCTTCTGGCCTTCGCTCAAACCGCTGATACCGGCTCTTTCAAGAGCTGTAGCGTGAACGAAGACGTCATTGCTGCCGCCTTCAGGCTGAATAAAGCCGAAGCCTTTTTGGTCGTTGTAAAATTTTACGGTTCCGTTGGTCATTGTAAGTCCTTTCACCAATGGATTGCTCAAAAAGGACACACGAATGCCGTGCGTCCCGCGAATAGTCGATTGTTATGAAAGAGCTTGAATTGAGCGCATCCATCGAAGACGGAGCGTAGAAGCCAAGTAGACCGGCATATATCGATAAAGTTTCTCTACACTTCAATTGCGTTCATAACAAGGCGTAATCGTCCACATTCGTTCAAGAGTGCGAATCTCTCGCACGGTATTCCATGTGCAGTTCATTTGTCGGCCTCATCAAGCGGCACAAGCAAATCGGCAATCTGTTGGCGCAGCCACACATGCTCTGGGTTGGACGAATATCGCCTGTGCCAGATCATGGACAACTGTGCCGTCGGAACCGGCATGGGTGGGCGATAAACATCCAATCCAACCTTCTTTGCAACCCTGTTTGCCAATGCTGTCGGTAAAAGCGCAATCAAATCCGAGCCAGCCACGGCCCGGTAAACGCCCGAAAAAACCGGCAAGGTCATGACAACACGTCGCTCACGGCCAAGCTTTGCTAGCGCTGCATCACCCATTGCTCTGCTGTTTCCCTCAGGCGAGAACAGGACGTGCCCAAGGTCGCAAAATAGATCAATGGGAACCACCTCGCCCGAACGAACACCCGCCCGCTTAAGTCTTGGATGCCTCCTTCTGGCGATGACCGAAAAGCTTGATCGAAAGACCGGTCGGCTATCAATCCAGCCTGGCAAATCCGTCAGCGGAATCAGCGCAATATCAACTTCGTAACGGTCAAGTGTATCAATATAGCTGTCAGGCACCAGGTCCACCAGATGCACACGCATTGAGGGCGCACTTTTCTGCAGCAGCTCAGCCAGTTGCGGCATCAACAGTTCCGCAAAAAAATCGCTTCCAGATAGCCTGAAATCCGCCGTTGACGTCGCCGGATTAAATTCACCGGGTTTTTGAATCAGGCTTTCTATCCGGTCCAGAGTTTCGCGCAGGGGAGCGGCAAGCGACAATGCAAATTCCGTAGGCTCCAGTCCCTGGCCCCTGCGAAAAAACAGGTCATCGCCCAGCGCCGCCCGAAGCCTGCCAAGAGCCGCCGAAACAGCCGGTTGTGAAAGTCCAAGATGTTCTCCGGCCCGAACCGTTGAATGCTCCCGCAACAGGGCATCAAGCACGCGCAAGAGGTTCAGATCAAAGCTCGATAAATTCGCCATGTAAATACTATTAATATAAACAATCGATTTTTCATATGTATAAAAAACCGATAGCATTTGTTCCGTCGAAGGTACCTTCGTTTCCGCAGCGCTTATGGAGGAAACGATGAAAGACAAATCTCCCGGAACCAATGCCACCGGGCTCGATGCAATAGAGTGGCTTGGTGTCCACTATCGCACCATCCTTGCCAGCGCCGATACTGCTGGCACCCTGTCTGTCACGGACTCTGTTTCACCACCAGGCTCCGGCCCGCCACGTCACATACACCATGATGCGGATGAAACCTTCGTGCTGCTGACCGGCGACACCGAGTTCTGGCTGGAAGGCGAGCGATTTACACGTGGTCCGGGCCAGTCTGTCTTTGTGCCACGCGGCATGGAGCACACGTTTCAGGTCGTCAGCGACATACCCTCCCGTCATTTCGTAATTCTGACGCCAGGCGGCTTTGAAGGCTTTCTTGCAGAAATGGCCACCAGAAAATACCGCCTTCCCGATGACATGCCCGAGATAGAAAAAATCGCCGCACGTTATCAACTCGCTTTTACCGGACCACCCCTTTGCCTTGACAATATGGAGACAGCATAATGAAAAAACTTCCAACCGTGTTCTTTATCACAGCAGCCTGTTTTGCCCTGCTCGGCATGATTTGGGGCATTCAGATGTCGGCCACGCATGATCACACGCTTTCACCCGCGCATGGACATTTGAACCTAATAGGTTTTGTCGCCATGGCGGTTTTCGGAACCTATTACGCCCTGACATCAACTGCCCGGAAAAGCCGTCTGGCAATTCTCCACTATGGTTTGACCACTGCAGCGGTGCTGATTTTGATACCTGGGATCGCGCTGGCAATAAGCGGCGAAGGTGAGGTTCTGGCAAAAATTGGCTCAGTTCTGGCCCTACTCTCAATGGCTTTGTTTGGTTTTGTTGTGTTGCGCCATGGCGTAGGTGATCAGGCTGGGAACTGACATTTCCGCACATCTTCATGTGCCAGTCGCCAAATAAGTCTCGCTCCCGGTGCTGCGCGCAAAAGCCGCACCGGGATTTTTGCAAGTCGCTATCGGTTGCCGAAATATGAGTCGCTTTCGCAAAAGCCAGGACAGGCTCCTTATGCGGTGAACAACTTCTCCGCGCCTTCCCGGCCGAGCGCATCAAAGACCGTGCGCAACAATGCCTTCGGCTGTCCAGCCCGCGCATTGTGATACATCACTTCGGGCTTGGCCTGATCGGTGAATTCGTCCGGCAGGAAAAGCGGGCGAACGCTGCAGCCCGTTGTCCAGCAGGCCTTCTCTGGCAAGGAAACTCAGCACATGGGAGCCAAAGCCGCCAATCGCGCCTTCCTCGACGGTGATCAGCACTTCATGATCGCGTGCCAGTCGCGCAATCAGTTGCCTCATCCAGCGGCTTGGCAAAGCGGGCATCGGCAACGCGTGGTCGAAAGCCCGGCACTTTCCAGATGTCTCGGCCGCCAGCAGGCATTCGGCAAGCCGCGTGCCGAAGGACAGCAGCGCAATCTTGGTGCCTTCCTTGACGATCCGGCCCTTGCCGATTTCCAGAATGCTCGCCGCGCTCGGGCATTTCAACGCCGACACCGTCGCCGCGCGGATAGCGGAAGGAAATCGGGCCTTCGTCATAGGCGGCGGCGGTGCGCACCATGTGCTTGAGTTCGGCTTCGTCGCTGGCTGCCATCACCACGAAATTCGGCAGGGTGGCGAGATAGGCGATATCGAACGCGCCGCAATGGGTTGCCCCGTCAGCGCCGACATAGCCGGCCCGGTCAATCGGAAAGCGCACCGGCAGGTTCTGGATCGCAACATCATGCACCACCTGGTCATAGGCCGCGCTGCAGGAAGGTCGAATAGATCGCGCAGAACGGCTTGAAGCCCTCGCTCGCAAGTCCGGCGGCAAAGGTCACCGCATGCTGCTCGGCAATGCCCACATCGAAGGTGCGATCGGGAAATGCCTTGCCGAAAATGTCAATGCCGGTGCCGTCCGGCATGGCTGCGGTAATGCCGACGATCTTGTCGTCACTCCGCGCTTCCTGCACCAGCGACTGGCCAAACACTTTCGTATAGCTCGGCGCATTGGCCGGCGGCTTGGACTGCGCGCCGGTGATCACGTCGAATTTCGAGACGCCGTGATATTTGTCCGCTGGCCTCTTCCGCCGGCGGATAGCCCTTGCCCTTGCGGGTGACGGCGTGAATGAGCACCGGGCCCTTGGCATTGTCGCGCACATTGCGCAGAACCGGAATGAGCGTTGCCAGATCATGGCCGTCAATCGGGCCGATGTGATAAAAGCCGAGTTCCTCGAACAGCGTGCCGCCGGTCACATAGCCGCGCGCATGTTCGACAGCGCGGGTGATCGCCCGGTCAATCCGTCTTGCCGAGATAGGCGGTCATTTTCTTGCCGAGTTCGCGAAAGCCCATATAGGTGCGTCCCGAGGCAAGACGCGCCAGATAGGCACTCATCGCGCCGGTCGGCGGGGCAATCGACATGTCATTGTCGTTGAGAATGACGATCAGGCGCGCATCCATTGCACCGGCATTGTTCATCGCCTCAAAGGCCATGCCGGCCGACATCGAGCCGTCACCGATCACGGAGATGACATTGTTCTTGCCGCCCTTGAGTTCGCGGGCGACGGCCATGCCGAGACCGGCCGAAATCGAGGTCGAGGAATGCGCCGCGCCGAACGGGTCATATTCGCTTTCGGCGCGCTTGGTGAAGCCGGAAAGCCCGCCTTCCTGGCGCAGGGTTCGGATCCGGTCGCGTCGCCCGGTAATGATCTTGTGCGGATAGCATTGATGGCCCACATCCCAGATCAGCCGGTCATCGGGCGTGTTGAAAATATAGTGGATGGCAACGGTCAGTTCGACCACGCCAAGCCCGGCGCCCAGATGGCCGCCGGTCTCCGAAACCACATCGATCATCTCGGCGCGCAATTCCGCGGCAAACTGCGACCAGCTGGTCTTCGCTTCAGTTTGCGCAGGTCGGCAGGGTATTGAACCTGATCCAGCAGCGGTGTGGCGGGTTTGGCACTCACGGACTGACTTTTCTGCAGTTTGTCGGGCAGCACAATGCACAGGCGTTACCTGCTGAAGTGCCTGCCGCTTTTGCAGCCCAACTGTTGTAATTCAAGCATGGCCAAAGTACAAATCGAACTATGGCATGATAATATGGCTGATGCAATTTGATCGCAAACCGGCAGAAATTCAGGCTCTGACCGATTGCAATCGGCTATCGTCATCGCGTCCTGCAGGGCGCGCAGTTCGGCAATTTTTGAGTCCTCTGCGGATCGACAATATTGTCACGGGTCAGCAATTCGCCCTTTTTAATCGGCTGGGTGACGCGTGCCTTCTCCAGAAGTCCGCAAGGAACGGCATTGGCCGCCTGTGCCTCGCCCGTGGTCATGGTCCAGGACCGGTAGCAATATTCGCCGACCGCATCGAGAATCTCGCCAATGGCACAGATCCTTTTTGGCAACCGCGCAGACCTCAGCCACCGGTTTCTGCAAGCGGCACCATGTCCTGACGTCCGTAAAGCACTGCACGCGCTGCGGACAGCGGCACTTCCAGCGAGGTCAGGTGATAGGGCCGGTGAAAGGCATAATAAGGCCCGTCGCCCATTTTCAGATCGGCAAAGCGCTCATGAATGCGCGGATGCTTCGCCTTCACGATCACGAAAATGCCCGGTGAAACGCCCTTGCCGATCGAATAGTCAACGCAGCCGGTTTTCGACAAAACGCCGCCATCGCTTCGCGGAATAAGGGTAGTCGCCAGTTCCGCAACCGTTGCCCTCGGTCCGTGCATGCCCGGAATATCCGGCACAAGCCCGGTTGCATTGGCAATGGCGGCCATTTCGACCATGGTCTTGGAGCCGTCGACAAACTCGACCAGCATGCGCACATTCATGTTCCGCCGCTCCGCTTCCTCCCGGTAATCATCGGGCACGGCATCAAAATTGAGCGGGTTGTTCTTGCCCTTTCCCGCGCAGACAACCTCGTGGCCCATCGCCGTGACAAATTCGATGATCTCCATGGTGGAGGACGGTTCATCACCGGCCCCAAGCGTATAGAGCACGCCGGCCTTTTCGGCCGCATGGTTCAGATACGGTCCGATGCAGACATCGCATTCCACATTCATCATGATGAGATGCTTGCCGAAGCCGATGGCCCGCATGCCGATATCGGCTCCGGCCTCGGGAACGCCGGTCGCGTCAATCACCACATCAATCATGCCATGGGAAAGCGCCAGATCCATATCCTGGGTCACGGCAATTTTGCCGCTTTCCATCGCCGCCGACATCTGCGTCATGGGTTGTGGCACTGAACCGTATGCCCGTCTTCGCCATAGGCAATTCGTGCAGCTTCGGCAGCCTTGCCTGCCGTGCGCTCACAAACGGCACCAACGACAATACCGTCCATCTGGGCAACGCCGGTGAAAATATCCGTCCCCATCTCGCCGGTGCCCACCAGGCCGATACGAATAGGTTTTCCGGTCTCTTCGAGCTCTGGCAAGATCGCGGGCAAGTCCGGTAAGGGTTACATTGGAAGGCATTGCGTATTCCGGACTTCTCTGGCAAATTTCGATTGGGGTATTCGATACACCGTGAAATCCGCTTCGCCAACGCGTTTTGATGGAATTTATGCGAACCGCGGTAACCCGGCAACAACTGTTGCGAACGTCAAAACAGAACCGATCCGCCCGCATCCGAAACTCTGTTTCTGATTGTAAATCCCCTCGAGAAACCCGAATAGCTCGACCCGCAATTCGAGCGGCGCACCCTGCTCCGTTTCGGGCAATGAAATCCGGCAAAGCTGAAATCGGGCTGGTCCGTAAGATTCAGTGCCTCAATGGAAAGGCGCGGCAAGGTGATTTCGCGGGCTTTCGGAATGTCCCTGTAAAGTGACTGCTGCCTGGGGCAGCACCAGAATATTTCCGATTGCCTCGTTAATCACCGGCACGAACTGGACATCGCCGCATTGCCTGCGGATTTCCGCCGCCGCGCGAACAGAATCCACCGTCCGGTCGAGCATGAAATAGACAGTGATCTCAATGCCGGCTTCTCGGGCACCCTGATCAAAGCAGATATCAGAAAATATCCTGAAAAACGGACGCAGAGAAACGGTGCATCCAGATCAACCAGATAATCGAAGTCCGGCTCATTGATAATCGTATCAAACAGGTTCGACCTGACCGGCGGTCTTCGAAAAATCGATAATCTGCGAACTGGCGGGAAATAACCCGCCAAGCCCGCCATTGGGAAAATCAGTATCGAATACCCTGAAACTGTGCTCACCCGAAAGCGACAAGGCATCGCCAAGCAAGCCGCGCGAACAGCGTCTTTCCGTTGCTCGGCTCGTCAGAACAAACAATGGCGAGCGTACGGGCGATAGCATTCCCCCGATCGTCATGTTCGAAGCGGGCGCAGGCCTGTTGACTCAGGCGCTCTTCGTCCTTCGGAAGTTTCTGCCTCACCGGCGCGCGGAGCAAGCAGAGCCTTGATCACATCCAGTTTCTCAAACTCATGATCAAGATCGCTGATCCATTTGCGCACATAGCCGCGCAACACGAAATGAGTAATTGGCATCCTGACCCTTTGGCGTCTTGTTGGCAATGAAATCGGAAAACGTCACCCCGGCAAGATCAACCTGCTCATAGGCCATCTCGTTAAGCTTGGGAATTTCGATTTCGCGGGCATTGGAAAGACCGGCAAAATACTTCTTGAAGGTCTTTTCATCCCATTCGAAGAAATTCGTTTCATTGATGAAATTGCGCGCAACGATATAGGAAATGCCCTTGGTGTATTTTGCCACTTCACCCATTTCATCGAGCGAAGCGATTGACGGGTCCGACAACATGAAAAAGCGCAAGGTCAAATTCGCCGCTGCGGGCAGCTTCCAGCACGCCGATTTTTTCGAACGTATCCAGCGCGCTGGAAAGATTGCCGGCCTTCAGATCAACAACCGTAACCTTGACCGCAGATGACTGCATCGTATCGAGCACTTTCATCTGGTCGCGCACTTCGTTGAGATCAATGATCTCGGAAATATTGGGATAAAAACGATTCAGCGTGCCGCGCGGATTTTCCGTATCAAAAGACCGGGCCAGCACATTTCGACGGGCCAGAAAATCCAGCAATGCCCGTGAAGTGGTCGTTTTGCCAACGCCGCCTTTGTCAGCGCCGACCAGTATCAATAATGGTTTCATGCTTGTTCCCGTCCATTTGAAATAATCAGTGAAAACTACTGCAATAAAAGTGACAGGGCAATATCATGACCAGCAGGACATTACCCAATTTCGAATGCACGGGGACCAGTGGGTAGAAGCTGCTCCCCGAAGGTCAGTCCCTAGCCCAGAAAGCCCCGCTTTTCCAGTTCCTCGAAGATATGGTCTGCTGCTCTTTCAGCGCTCATTTCAACGGTGTTCACCCTGATTTCCGGATTGTGCGGCGCTTCATAGGGCGAATCAATACCGGTGAAATTCTTGATTTCGCCAGCGCGTGCCTTCTTGTAGAGGCCCTTAACATCGCGCTGTTCGGCAACCTCCAGAGGCGTATCGACAAAAATCTCCAGGAACTCACCATCTTCCAGCGCCTGTCTTGCCATCTGCCGTTCAGAGCGGAACGGCGAAATGAAACGAAACCAGCGTAATCAGTCCCGCATCCACCATCAGTTTTGAAACTTCCGTGACCCGGCGAATGTTTTCGACCCGGTCGGCATCGGTAAATCCGAGATCCTTGTTGAGACCGTGGCGCACATTGTCACCATCCAGCAGATAGGTGTGCTTGCCCATCGCCTGCAGTTTCTTTTCCAGGATATTGGCAATGGTCGATTTGCCGGAGCCTGAAAGGCCGGTAAACCACAGCACAGCTGGCGTCTGCGCCTTCATCTCCATGCGCGCCTGCTTGGAAACATCCGTTGCCTGCCAATGAATATTGGATGCGCGGCGCAAGGCAAAGCGCATCATGCCCATGCCAACCGTCGCATTGGTCAGCCGGTCAATCAGAATGAAACTGCCCATGTCCCGGTTTTCGATCATAGGGATCAAAAACAATTTTCCGGTCCAGCGCAATGTTGCACTCACCGATTTCGTTAAGTTCCAGCTTGGTTGCAGGAAGATGCTCAATCGTATTCACATTGACCTTGTATTTGGGCACCGTGATGGTTGCCCTGGCCGTCTGTGCACCGGATTTGAACGCATAGGCGCGGCCCGGCAGCATGGCTCCTCGGCCATCCACAAGATCGTTGCCTCAAACTGGTTGGCCACCTCGGCGGGCGTGTCAGCAGCACTCGCAAATCACATCACCGCGTGAAACATCCATTTCATCTTCGAGGCAGATCGTGACCGATTGGCCGGCAATTGCCTCATCAAGTTCGCCATCCAGTGTGACAATCGATTTGACGCTCGCTTTGCGTTGCCGAAGGCAGCACCTTTATCTTGTCACCCTTGGCAATCCGGCCGGTTGAAATCTGTCCGCTGAAGCCGCGGAAATCAAGATTAGGTCGATTTACCCACTGAACCGGCATGCGGAAGGTTTTTCGATATCAGCCTGCTGGACACTGACATCTTCCAGATGTTGCCAGCAGTGCCGCACCCTTGTACCAGGGCATTTTGGCACTGAGCTCAATGATGTTGTCTCCTTCAAGGGCCGACAGCGGAATGGGAACAATATCAAACGGTAGCAGCGCCATCCTTGCCGCAATTGTGCGGCAAATTCCTTGTAATCATCAACGATCTGGTCAAATACCTGCTCGTCGTAGTCCACCAGATCCATCTTGTTGACCGCAAGCACGACATTGCGAATACCCAGCAGTGAAACGATAAGGAGTGACGGCGCGTCTGGGTCAAAATGCCTTTGCGCGCATCAATCAGGATGACCGCCAGATCAGCGGTGGATGCGCCGGTCGCCATGTTGCGGGTGTATTGCTCATGGCCCGGTGTATCGGCAACGATAAACTTGCGTTTGTCCGTGGAGAAATAGCGGTAGGCGACATCAATCGTGATGCCCTGTTCGCGCTCAGAGGCAAGACCGTCGACCAGAAGGGCAAAGTCCATTTTCTCGCCCTGGGTGCCAACCTTCTTTGAGTCGCTCTCAAGCGCCGCCAACTGGTCCTCGAAGATCATTTTGGATTCGTACAGCATCCGCCCGATCAGCGTTGACTTGCCGTCATCCACACTGCCGCAGGTAATAAACCGCAAAAGCGATTTTTCCTCATGGGATTTCAGATAGGCTTCAATATCGGTTTCGATGAGATCTGATTGGTGTGCCATCAGAAATATCCCTCCTGCTTCTTCTTCTCCATCGACGCCGACTGGTCATGGTCAATCAGTCCTGCCCTGACGCTCGGAAGTTGTCGTCAACAGCATTTCCTGAATGATTTCGGGCAGTGTCGATGCCGTGCTCTCCACAGCACCGGTCAGCGGATAGCAGCCAAGCGTTCTGAAACGCACCATCTTCATCGTCTGGTCTTTTGCAGTCTCCGCAGCGGCATGCGGTCATCATCAACCATGATCAGTGATCCCGTCACGCTCGACCACCGGACGTTCGGCGGCAAAATAGAGCGGTACAAGCGGAATTTTTTCCAGATGGATATACTGCCAGATATCGAGTTCGGTCCAGTTTGAGATCGGAAATACGCGGATCGATTCACCAGGGGCCTTGCGGGTATTGTAAAGTTTCCACAATTCCGGACGCTGGTTCTTCGGGTCCCAGCGGTGGTCGGCCGAACGGAAGGAAAAAATCCGTTCCTTGGCCCGCGATTTTTCCTCGTCGCGGCGCGCGCCGCCAAAAGCCACATCGAATTTGTGCTTGTTCAGCGCCTGCTTCAAGCGCCTCGGTTTTCATGACATCCGTATGCATGGCAGAGCCGTGAGTAAATGGCCCGATACCCTGTTCGATCCCTTCCTGGTTCTTGTGAACAAGCAGTTCGAATCCATGTTCCTTTGCCAGATTGTCCCGGAATGCGATCATCTCCCGAAATTTCCAGGTCGTGTCCACATGCAGCAGCGGAAACGGCAGTTTTGAAGGATAAAACGCCTTCATCGCCAGATGCAGCATCACCGCACTGTCCTTGCCGATGGAATACAGCATCACCGGGTTTTCAGCCTCGGCAGCAACCTCCCGCATGATGTGGATGCTTTCAGCTTCGAGTTTTTGAAGATGGGTCAGTCTGTTAATTGACATGGTCGGTCCGGATTTGATTGACGCTTGCCGTTAGCTTGTCGGCAGTTCGGTTTCAATTGTCGAATTTCGCAAGACCAATAGTGTTTCAACACCCGGCCTGCAAGCAAAGCCTGTTCAGAATTTTCAGGATTGTCGTGATTTTATTCCAGAACAGCAGGAAAAAGGCAGCAAATTGACGATCAGGCAAAATCCGCCGCTTTTCTTATCGCAGCGATGTTATCACGATAGTGCGCTTCCGTGCCACCCTTGAAAACGGCTGAACCGGCAACAAGCACATTGGCGCCGGCTTTTGTGACCAGCGGCGCCGTTTCAGGGGTAACGCCGCCATCAATCTCGATGTCGATCGGGCGGTCGCCGATCATGGCCTTCACCCTTGCCACCTTGTCGACTACCGAATGAATGAATTTCTGGCCGCCAAAACCCGGATTGACGGTCATCAGCAAAATCAGATCAAGCCGGTCCAGCACATATTCAATGACATTTTCCGGTGTGGACGGATTGAGAGATACACCGGCTTTTTTGCCCAGATCACGGATCGCCTGAAGCGAACGGTCAAGATGCTTGGTGGCTTCCGCATGGACCGTGATGATATCGCATCCTGCATCGGCAAAAGCGCCCAGATAAGGATCACAAGGCTCGATCATCAAATGGCAATCGAAAATCTTGTCGCGTGCGGTCGCGCACCGACTTTGATTACCGGCGGCCCGAAAGTAATGTTGGGAACGAAATGGCCGTCCATTACATCAATGTGAATCCAGTCCGCCCCTGCACGCTCAATGGCCTCGATTTCATCGCCCAGACGGGAAAAATCCGATGACAGAATGGACGGTGCGATAATCGTACTCATGTGAGCTTCTCCGTTTTACGCATAGGCGATAAATCAACGTCACAAAAAGTGCAATTGCAAGTCGCCCCCGCAGAACCCGATTCACAGATTTCCGACCCTGCATCATCACATTACTGCCACAAGCCAAGAGCCGATCAGCGCTTCAGTCAGGCTGCAGTTTTTTCAGCCAGCGCCACCCGCAGGCATGGCCGCTTGCCCAGGCCCACTGAAAATTGTATCCGCCCAGCCATCCGGTCACATCAACCGCTTCGCCGATTACATAAAGACCCGGCACTTTCTTCGCTTCCATCGTTTTTGACGAAAGTTCGCTGTGCTGATTCCGCCCAGCGTGACTTCCGCCTTGGCAAAGCCCTCGGTCCCGCTCGGCAAGAACTGCCATGAATCCCAGACGTGAAGCGGCGCCCAGCAATTTGCGGTCAGGTATATTGGCCAATTCACCATCGAGATGCAGTTTTTGCCACAAGCGTTTCCGCCAGTCTTCCAGGCAAATGATTTGCAAGGACCTTTTTCAGATTCACGCGCGGATTCCTTCCTGTTTCAGGCCAATCAGCCAATCTCTGCCCGACATCAGGGAAAAAATTGATATGCACCGGCTCCCCATGCCGCCAATAAGATGAAATCTGCAGAATTGCCGGCCCCGACATGCCCTTGTGGGTAAACAGCGCAGCTTCACGAAACGCCGTCTTGCCGCAGCGCGCCACCACTTCACATGAAACACCCGACAATTCCCGGAACAGCGCCTCCCTGGACCAAGGGTAAATGGCACCAGTGCCGGTTTGGGCTCGATGATCTTGAGGCCGAATTGCCTGGCGAGTTCATAGGCAAAGCCGGTCGCACCCATTTTCGGGATTGAAGGTCCACCAGTGGCAATCACCAGCGATGGTGCAGAATACATTTCACCACCAAACTTGACCGTAAATCGTGCACCATCATGTGAGACGGCTCCAACAGGCTGACCAAGCAGGATATCCACCGCACCCTTTCGGCATTCCTCGAGCAGCATCGCCACGATGTTTTTGGCGCTGTTGTCACAAAACAACTGCCCGAGCGTCTTTTCGTGCCAGGCGATTTTGTACCGGTCCACCAGGGAGACGAAATCCGTCGGGGAATACCGTTGAAGAGCCGATTTCGCAAAATGCTGATTGGCGGAAATAAAATTCGCGGCACTTGTCCGGTATTGGTGAAATTGCAGCGCCCGCCACCGGAGATGAGTATCTTCTTGCCAACCTGGTCGGCATGATCCAGCAACAGGACCCTCAGACCCTGTTGCCCGGCAATACTCGCGCACATCATCCCGGCACCACCTGCGCCAAGAATGATCACATCATGATTTTCAGATTGTTTCATTTTGCCGATTTAGCCGCTGCCGTCTTAAAGGAAAGCGCTCAAAGGAAAGCATCTGGCATCGACTGGTTGACAGGCCGCATCATGCTCAGGCTTCTGCTTTGACCTTTTTGTCTGTTTTGGCATCAGTTCCGCAGTATAAATCGTGCAGCACACCGATGATTGCGGCAACTTCCCCGCCCCGCAAACTGTAATAGATTGTCTGGGCATCCCTTCTTGTCTGCACGAACTGGCTGTCCCGCAGTTTTCTCAGGTGATGCGACATGGCCGGCTGCGAGAGACCTGCTGCCTTGGCAAGACTAAGGACGCTCTGCTCACCTTCCTGAAGCAGACAAAGGATTTTCAGGCGATGGGGCTGCGAAAGCATCTCCATCAGCTTTGAAGCATCTGAAATTTTCGGCTCAAGATCATCAAGTGCGGACATTCAGCATCCTCCGTTGAAAATGTCATTTGAAATCTTACCAAAGTTTATATAAATAGCAACACATATACAATTCAAGGCACAGGCAGGCCCTGAATTCAACCAGGCTGGCGCCATCAACACAGGAACCAGCACCATGGTTACAGAATTTACACCCTACCTTTCAACGCTGGGAGGCTTTTTGATCGGCCTTGTCGGCTGTTCTGCTGATGATGACCCATGGCAGGATCGCCGGAATGACCGGTATTCTTTCGGGTCTCATTCCGCCGTTTACAACCGATACACCCTGGCGTGCAGCGTTTCTGGCAGGCGCAATTCTGGCCCCGCTTCGGTTTTGTCCTGACTGGTGGAACGGTGGAATTTGGCGTGCCGGTTTCCAACCTGATGCTGGCAATTGGCGGTCTGATTGTCGGCGTCGGCGTTTATTTCGGCTCCGGCTGCACAAGCGGCCACGGCGTATGCGGCATGGCCCGCCTGTCGCCGCGTTCAATCGTTGCAACGATTTGTTTCATGTTTGCGACTTTCGTGACGGTTTATGTCATTCGCCACGTACTGGGAGCCTAGAAAGATGAAACTTCTTACAGCATTTATTATCGGTGGAATTTTCGGACTGGGCATCGCACTTTCCGGCATGGCAAATCCCGCCAAGGTCCTGAATTTCTTTGATGTCGCCGGCACGTTTGACCCGAGCCTCATCTTTGTGATGGGCAGCGCGATGCTGACGGCCATGATAGGCTACAAAATCGTCTTTCATCTCACGTTCAAAAGCCGTTCCTGGAAGAGTTCTTCTCTGTTCCGACCAGTCGGTTAATTGATGCGAAACTGGTTCTGGGTTCGCTCACCTTCGGTGTTGGCTGGGGAATTGCCGGTTTTTGTCCCGGCGGGGCAATTCCCGCGTTCGGACTTGGCTACAGGCAGACATTCATGTTTGTCGGAGCCATGATCGTCGGCATTCTGATCGCAAGAGCAATCAACACCCGCCGTAACCCGAAGACCGTTCAGGCATAAACAGTCTCTCAATTGCCAAAGCGCCGGTAACCCGTCACGATAAACGGAAAAAGCACGCTTTGTACTAACGCGAATGCAGGTTGCAAAAAAGAAACCCGGTTGTTGGCTCAGCCGGGTTTTTTGCATCCGGCATTTGTCTTTCAGGATTTACCATTTCTTATGGTCGCGCCGCTAAAGTGGCCGGAATTGACATCAGACACCGGTTCTGCCTGATCGGCCTGTCACAACTTTGCGCAGATGCCCTTTGACAAAGCTTCATTCAAATCCCTTGCCAGGACAAGCCCCCTTGCCAAGAAAGGAACGCCTTGGACACCGGCTGGCTGTTGTGCTTGGTGGCGTCACATTTCTTTCTGTGGCCACGATCAGCGGCATTCTGTCCTTCAACAACTTCAACCGTGAAATCCGGCAGCAAACACAGATGCTGGAAAGCTCGGCAAAAGTGTTTTCAGCCAGCGTGGCAGAACCGCTGGCAAACAAGAACCAGCGGCAGGTCAACCTTGCGTTGACGGCAATCGGCAAGTTCGAAGACTTCAGGCATGTCTCGGTCCTGGACGCTTCCGGGAACATTTTCGCCCAGATGGGCTTTAACAACTATCTGATCCGAAAAACCAGCGGCGAGACAACTTCCGGATCGCTTTCCTTCCTGTTTGCAGATACCCACACGGCGATTGTACCAATCATCCATTCGGGAGAAAGGGTCGGTAGCCTTTCCCTCGACAGCGACGTGTCAAAAACGCGTTCCGTCCTGTTTCAAAGCCTTTTGGCCAACTTCGGCATGGCGCTGGCACTGGCCATTCTGGCCGTCCTGATCTCCCGACGTTTCGTCCATTCGATCACCAAGCCGATATTTCTTCTGGCGGGCGAAATGGAACGCCTTGGAGCTGAGGGCAAGTTCGAGGCCAATCTGCCGATCAAGGAGCGCGGTGAAATCGGCGTTCTGTCAAAGGCATTTTCATCCCTCCTCAGCGACATTCGCAAACGGGACCGCGAACTGCTTGATTATCAGGCCAACCTGGAGAAAAAAGTCAACGAGCGGACCCACGAACTCCAGATTGCCAAGGTCGAAGCCGAAAAGGCAAACGCCGCGAAGTCCGACTTTCTGGCAACCATGAGCCATGAAATCCGCACGCCGATGAATGGCATGCTGGTGATGGCAGAACTGCTTGCCACTGCCGATCTCGATCCGCGCCATCGCCGATATGCCGAGGTGGTCATGAAATCGGGCAAGGGCCTTCTGACCATCCTCAATGATGTGTTGGATCTTTCAAAGATTCAGGCTGATCGCCTTGAGCTGGAAAGCATTGCGACCAACCCGGCCGTCCTTGTTGAAGATACGCTGTCTCTCTTCTGGCAACAGGCAGATGAAAAGAACATCGACATGGCTTGTCGCATCGCTCCTGATTTTCCTAAAAAGATCATGGCCGATCCCACTCGTCTTAACCAGATCATTTCCAATCTGGTCAATAACGCGCTGAAATTCACCCAGAAAGGCTCCATACAGGTCAATATTGAAACCGCCCGTGTTTCGTCCAGAACGACCAACATGCTGCTATCGGTTACTGACACCGGTATCGGGATTTCGAAGGACAAACTCGATACGATTTTCGAAAGTTTTTCGCAGGCCGATCAGTCCACTACACGCCAGTTCGGCGGAACAGGTTTGGGCCTTTCGATCTGTAAACTTCTGGCTCAGGCGATGGGCGGAAAAATCTCCGTTTACAGCATTGAAGGCGAGGGATCGACTTTCACACTGTCTGTTCCCATGCAGGTTGTGGAAAACACAGGCGGGGAAACGCCGAATTTCGTAAAGCAGGGAGTCGGCCTCAAAGCATTTGTTGTCATGCCGAATACTTTCACAAGGAAAATATTGATCGAATCCCTGCACAAATACGGGTTTGAAGTCACTACAGCCGAAGAGAACGAAAAAGAACGTATCATGCATGACGATCCCGATTGGCTGTTTGCGCCGCTTGACTATTTCAAGCGACACTTTTTTGCCCGACAGGATCAGACCCGCATCGCAATCGCAAAAATGGGCGATGGCGGAATTGATGACCTTCTGGCTGTCGGTGCCATTCGGGACTTTCTCAACCAGCCGTTCTCGACTCGTTCAGTTGACAAGCTGATCACATCCAATCTGGATTTGGATGGCGAAAATAACAACAGTTCGAAGTCATAACCGTTTGAGGAACACTACCAGGCAGAAGACCAAATATCCCAAGGCTCGAATTCTGGTTGCCGATGACAGCGCGGTTAACCGCGAGGTGGTTGAACAGGCTTTGCGGCAGTTCTCGATCACCCCTGATTTTGCCCAGAACGGACACGAGGCACTGGAAAGTATAGGGTCAAAATCATACGATCTTGTATTCATGGATTGCAACATGCCCGAAATGGACGGGTTCCAGGCGACTGCCAAAATTCGCGAGTCTTTGCCCGATGACAAACTTCCGATTGTCGCTCTGACAGCCCATCTTGTTGGCGATATTGCTGAAAAGGTGAAAACAAGCGGCATGAATGATATTCTTGTCAAACCCTTCACAATGGCCTCCCTGGCCGGCGCTCTTGACCAATGGCTACCGTTTCATTTGCACGGTGACGGCCACTTTGCTGCAAAAGAACTCTCACCTCAGGCAGCTGTGAAATCACCTTCACTGAGCGCAATAAACATAGGCACCACTTCAGACGCCGAAATTTACAGCGACGAACTGTTGCAAAACCTTCGTGAGATCACTGGCGATGCCTTTGAGCAGACCTTTACCCAGTTGAAGAAGCTTTTCCATGAAAATGCGCCCGCCGTCTTCAGCCAGTTGCAGGCCGCCTTTGCAGCCAATGATAATCAACAAATCGCCAAGGCCGCCCACGCCCTCAAATCCATGAGCCTGAACATTGGCGCCAAATTGCTCGGTGACAGCCTTTTGGTGCTCGAAATCGCCGAGCCGGAACAGGATCTTCTTGTTGAATACACGATCGCGGAGCAACAATATCTTGCCGTGATGCGATCCATCGAAACGGTACTTGAAGATGAGGACCAGCCCCGTATTCCGGCAGCTGTTTAGATTTCCCCTGCCCTTTCCGGCACGCAACAGCTTAATCCGTAACGTTGGTCTTCATTTGCCCCACAGACATTTGTTTTATGGAAGGCCGCAGAAAGATAAAATTTGAAATAACTGCAACACCGAAATTTCACCCGGTCCGGCTACTATTATCATCAGCCAGAATCCGGCGTCTTCCGGGCTATGGCGGAAACGATCAATCTTGTGTCAGGAACAGGCCCCATCGTGACAGATAGAACAACATTGCTGATTGATGACGATCCAACACAGATTGCAATCCTTCAGGCATATCTGGCCAGCATGAATCTGGGCCAGTCCATTGCCGCCTCTGATGCGCGCGAAGCGCTTGTGCATGTCGGGCCGGATGCCGCCACCAAGATTGACCTGATCTTCACCGACCTTGGCATGCCCAATATGGACGGCTTTGAGTTTCTCAAGCATCTGTCCAAGATCGAATACAGGGGCGATGTCATCATTATTTCAGGACATGAAAACATCCTGCTTGAAAGTGCTGCAAGCCTTGGCAAGATGTACGGCCTGTCAATCAAGGGCCAAATCCGCAAACCACTGACAAAATTTGCTCTTGATCGTCTTTTTACCGAAATTTCAGAAACCGGAAAAAGTCAAAAAAGCAGCACTGCAGGTTCTTTGACCAGTGAAGATCTGCGCGAGGGAATGCGAAACAACGAAATCGTGCCCTATTACCAGCCAAAGGTGGACCTTTTGAGCGGACGCGTTGTAGGCGCCGAGGCGCTGGCGAGGTGGATCAGGCCCGGTATGGAAAACATCAGCCCCGGAGAGTTCATTCCACTGGCAGAAAAATCCGGACTGATCGTAGAATTGAGCGAAAGCATTCTGGATGCCATTATTGCCGATTTCAGCGCCAATGCCGCAACATGGGCCGACAAGAAGATATCGATCAACCTGCCGCCGGAACTGGTTCGCAATACCATGCTGCCCGAAGTGCTGGAAGATAAGCTTGCGAGCCATTCAATCCCGAATTCATCAATTTGCATTGAAATCACCGAAAGCGGCGTGATTGACTTTGACCCCATTTCCATCGAGGTGCTTTCGCGCCTTCGCATCAAGGGATTTGACCTCTCTATCGACGATTTCGGCACCGGCGCGGCCAATATCAGCAATCTGAAGGTCTTTCCCTATTCGGAGCTGAAAATCGATCAGACCTTTATCAACAATGTTCTGACCGACGCATTTTCTGCGGAGACCGTTCGCACCAGTGTTTCCCTGGCCCGCCAATTGGGTATCAGGATCGTGGCCGAGGGCATCGAGAACGAAGATGTCCTTCAATATGTCAAATCCAAGGGTATTGATCAGGCACAGGGCTTTCTTTTTTCAAGGCCCGTTCCCGCAAAAGACATCAACAAGATGTTCGAAAGCCCGCTCTCGTGGATCAACAACCGCGCCACCAACGCAGCATAATCCGGCACGGACAGGCGGTAAATCGCATTTCGGCAGCCAGTGGCTCCACGGTTCTGCCATCCGGTATTTTCGAAAAATTTGGTAGCGGGAGAGGGACTTGAACCCCCGACACGCGGATTATGATTCCGCTGCTCTAACCAGCTGAGCTACCCCGCCATACCAATTTCCCAAACCGGAATAGAGAACCGTTCGTCCGGTCACTCGTCTTTGTCCTGCCTGGAAACAAGAGATAAGGACAAAGCCCTTATCAGCCCGCGCATATAAGGAATGCGGCCCTTTCCTGTCAAGCGTCTAGCGCCCAACAAACTCGAATAAATTCGTGCTGTTGAGCGGGAGGAAGTTTACTCGGGCAGAACCTTTTTACGCACCTGCCGGAATTTCCTTCCGACCAGGACCTGCAATCAGTGCCTGCAGCATGACTTCTGCGTCATGATCGCGTTCCGAGCGCTGAATGAACCCGCCGCCAAGAACGCGTGCCTCCGCATTTTCATCAGCATAGAGGACGCAGGCCTGCCCCGGTGCAACACCGCTTTCCCCGCCAACCAGTTCGACGCGAACCAGATCATCCCTGACCACCAGACGCGCCTCTACCGGCGGCCGCGTCGAGCGCACCTTGGCATAGACCCGCAGGCCATCAGCCAGCAGGTCTTCAAGTGCCTGATCGCCAAGCCAGTTCACATCACGCAGGACAAGTGAATGGGTTGCCAGCGCCTCGCGCGGTCCGACGATCACACGGTTTGTCCGGCTGTCGAGAAAAACAACGTAAAGCGGCTCGGAAGCGGCAATGCCGATCCCCCGACGCTGCCCGATCGTATAATGAATGATCCCGTCATGACGTCCAAGCACGCGCCCGTCGAGATGCACGATATCGCCGCCCTCTGCCGCCTCTGGCTGCAATTTGGCGATAATGTCAGAATACTTGCCTTGCGGAACGAAGCAGATGTCCTGGCTGTCCGGTTTGTCGGCAATCACAAGACCCAGTTCACGGGCAATCTCGCGGGTTTCGGATTTAGGCAAATGGCCCAGCGGAAAGCGCAGATAATCAACCTGCTCCTGTGTCGTGGCAAAAAGGAAATAACTCTGGTCGCGATTTTCATCGAGCGGCCGGAAAAGGCCACGCCGACCCGTCCGGGGATCGATCAGCCGCGACTGGATATAATGCCCCGTCGCCAGCGCCGCCGCGCCAAGATCCTTTGCAGTTGCCAGAAGATCGGCAAACTTGACGGTCTGGTTGCAGGAAATGCAGGGGATCGGCGTTTCACCCTCGATATAGCTGCGGGCAAACGGGTCGATTACCGACTTGCGGAATTTTTCCTCATAGTCGAGCACATAATGGGGGATACCGAGGGTCTCGGCCACACGCCGTGCATCATGAATGTCCTGCCCCGCGCAGCAGGCACCCTTGCGGTGCACGGCTTCACCATGATCGTAAAGCTGCAGCGTCATGCCGACAACATCATAGCCTTCACGGGCGAGTATACCGGCAACAACCGAGGAATCGACGCCGCCGGACATGGCAACGACAACGCGTGTATCTTCCGGGCGGCCCGGCAAATCGAGGGAATTGAGCATCTTGGTCTTCCAGATCATGCACGGGTAAAGGCCGCGCCATCAGGGTTCAGGCAAATTCTGGCTCTCATATAGTGCGTTGCGCGCAAAAAGTAAAAGGGGGTTTGGAATTGCCGCTCACCCTCGCCAGAAGCAGCGTTGTGGATTTCCGGCGCAACACGCAAGGCCTCAACCCGTCAGGTCTGTCGCCGGATTCAATATGACCGTCAGGCTCAAAGACAAACGCGGAGCTGAATGATCAGGCCCGCGCGCCGGATCGTTGTGAAAGCGGAAAGCAACAGCTCAATGCGTGCCGCGCATACAGCGCACCTTCAGTGATCATTCTGCGATATGCATGGCAATTTTCTTGTCAAACAACGTGATGGGAATGTCGATATCCGTTTCTGACAGATCGACATTGAAGTTCAGCGTGCCGTTACCGTGCAATTTGATCTGCCGCGCAATAATAATGCTCAAGGGAGAATCCGCATTGAGATTTCGCGTCACCTCCGATATCAATGTCATTGTCACCAAAATAGAGGATGCCCTCAAATCTGGTCTGCGTTGAACCGGTAAACTGTGAAACCTTCGTGGTTGGAGTGTTCGGATCGAAAAAGAAGACGAACCCTTTCAACTCACCTGAATCCATTGCATTGAAATTAAAGCTGGTGCCGCCGGAATAATCGAGCTGGATGTCATCTCCGGTAAAAAAGAATGTTACCCCGTCACCGTAGAGCTGTGCTCCCCCCTTTGTACTGAAACTGCCGTCCTTGACTATATAGAGACCAGGCGCAAAGTTACCGATAGTCTGGGCACCGATTTCAATACCGCCGCAATAAACGCCGGGATACAGATTCCTGTTGCCGTTGGCATTCTCCTTGTAACCGGTGTGATCGCATTCGCCTACAGTCGGCAGTGTCAGATCCATGAACGGGTCAGGCATGGGGTTGCAGGTGTCATCAGGTGGCGGTGAAATCCGCGACTCACCGGAAGCAACTCCACCCACAAAACAATTGCTCTTTGCAATTATCTCGGTGCCGTTGCCGTTCAGATCGACCGCATCTTCAGAAGATGAATTGACGTGAACATCGCAGTTGTTGCCGATGACCTTTGCATTGCCGTTCAGGGACAATACGCCCTTGCCTGTTTCGTTCAAAGCGACAAAACATTTCACATCACCCAGAGTGGATTGATATTTGACAACGGTCTTCACCGAAACAGTATTGGCGCCTTCATATAACGCATGGATGATGCTGGTCTCGAATTGCTTGGAGAGATTGACAATCACTTCTTGCGCGGACTTGTCCAGTTCAAGAGTGACATCGCCGGGAATATCAAAGTTTCCCTCCTGCATGTCTTCGGCAATCTGTTTCATCGCCGTTTTCTCAAAACCGGCCTTCTCCAGCATTTTTGCTGCGGAAAGCGCGGCAGCATCCGATGCCTCCTGAAGGCGGGAGTGCTCCCGGTACATCTCGGAGTAATCGATTGTTGCCGCGACTGACATGAGAATGGGAGTCAGTGCCAGTCCCATGGTTATCGCAAAATTACCGGCCCGGTCGCGCAGAAAGCTCTTCAATTCGGTCTTTAAGATTTTCATAACGCTCTCGGAAAAAAATGGCCCTGATCGGCCAAGTTCACTAAGATATTCATTTTTCCTTGAACAAGTGGTTCAGGAATTCATTAGAATTTTAAGGATGATGGAGATATTTTAATTTTCCGGACAAAAGGAATTGCATGGCGCATGTTTTCCAGCCTTCCGCAGAGATGCAAATCCGCGAACGTGTTCTGCTTAACAATTGAAAATATTAAATTTTTCGAACAAGCAGCCTTCCGTCAGAGCCAGCGCATTTACCCAACCTTAAATTTGTTGAAATAGACTTGGTTAATTCATTTGACCCCAAACTCAAATGGACTCTCCGTAAGCTGGCTGCCCAAAAGGCAGTCAGCTTTTTGGTTTTAAGCTTGGGTACCAGAGTTGCAAACCCGGGGATTAATGCCCGACGCCAAGCTGCCCGGTCCTGATCGAATACTCCACTGCAATACCGTAATCCGGGTCATCATCCGACTTCGAAGATCAACTGGCCGGCCTTGTTCAGCAGCTTGCGGCAATCGCTCGAGAGATAGCGAAGTTGCACCTCCTTGCCGTCATTCACCAATTGGTCGTGAATTCCCCAAGCCCACGTCCCCCTAAAAATTTCCGCCCATACAAGATGAACAAGAAATGAATGATGCCTTCAGCTTGGGTCCAGTCTGATTTGCTTAGAACAGCGTCACAGGGGCTTTCTTGAAACCGGTCAAATCGGCCAAATGGAGAAATACAATGTCTAATTTCAAAACTGCCAAATCAGCAGCCTTCACTTCCGCTCTTTTTGTTGGCGCAATGATCGTCAGCTCTGCAGCTTCCCTGGCCCCTGCCAAGGCAATGATAATCCACAACTGCACCGACGCGTCCATGCGAATTGTTCTCGAACCTTCCAATGGCGGTCCTAAGGCGTTTGCGACTGTCGCGGCACAATCGCATCAGCCGATTTCTTCACCCACATCGCAGGGTAAATACCGGATTTATGTGAATTCCGGTGCAGGCAATTATTTCAGCGGGCGAGACGGCGATGGCACTTACAGCATCAAACATAATGCTGCAGGCAACTATACCATCAACACCGGCAACGCATGCCCGGCGCCAAAGCCCGAGCCAAGACCACGCCCAATCCCAATTGACGGCGGCGGCATCGGCGACGGTACAGGCGGCATGCTCTGCGCCACCAACAGATACGGTGTCACCTTCTGCTTCGGCAGCAACTGATCCTTCACTAAAACCGACAAGACCGGAGCAAACCCTGTTTGCCCCGGTCCAATTCTACTTGATGCCTGTTTCGTGAGGCAAGAGGATCCGAGAAGTGCAGACGATGACAAAACTGAAGATCAGGCAAACGCTGGAAGCGGGTATCTGCGCAGCCATGGTTTCCTTGTTTTTCACCATGGTTGTTGTTCCGCCTCTGGGGCTGGGATTCGATTTGCGTGATACGCTTTTGAGAGTCCCTCCAGCCACCTTCATCGCCACTATCGTGATTTGGTGGATTATCTACGACCCAAACCAATACAGTATCGCAAAAGCGGTATTCAGCGGCTTTACCATTCCCACGTTTTCAATGTTTTTGTACTGGATGACGTTCAGTCCTTACCAGTTTCCAGAAAGTGTCATAGCCAGTATCTACATGACTGTGATCAGCCTGGCTGTGGTCGGTGTGCTACTTTATCCCTTGAGTTTCATTGCAATCATGATGTTGCGCAAATCACAGACAAGCGTTCGCCGCCACTCAGATCAAAGTGCCGATAATAACCAGGCTGGGGATTAATGTCCGCCGCCAAGCTGCCCGGTCCTGATCGAATATTCCACTGCAATACCGTAATCCGGGTCATCATCAGAATCGACAATCAACTGTCCGGCCTTGTTCAGCAGCTTGTGGCAATCGCGCGAGAGGTGGCGAAGTTGCACTTCCTTGCCTTCCGACTGGTATTTAAGGGCAATCGCTTCCACCGCCTGAAGCGCAGACTGATCTGCAACACGGCTGTTCATGAAATCGATGATGACAAGTTTGGGATCTTCGGCAACGGTGAAAACCTCCATGAAGCCTTCGGCCGAACCAAAGAACAAGGGACCCTCAATTGCGTAAACCTTGGCCCCTTCCGGCGTGATATGGGTGAGCGCATGGATACGCCGTGCATTCTGCCAGGCATAGGCAAGCGCGGATACAATCACGCCGACAACAACAGCAATCGCAAGGTCGGTCATCACGGTGACTATCGTCACCAGCAGAATGACAAAGGCATCGGTCAGCGGGATGCGGGTGAGTATCTTGAAACTTTGCCAGGCGAATGTACCGATTACCACCATGAACATCACGCCAACCAGTGCCGCCAGCGGGATTTGTTCAATCAGCCCCGAAGCAAACAGGATAAAGACCAGCAGGAACAGCGCCGCTGAAATACCCGACAGCCGCGTGCGCCCGCCTGATTTCACATTGATCATCGACTGGCCGATCATTGCGCAGCCACCCATACCGCCAAAAAATCCGGTCACCGTATTGGCAACGCCCTGCGCCACACATTCCTTTGACGCACCTTCCTTGGATCCGGTGATTTCACCCACAAGGTTGAGCGTCAGCAGGCTCTCAATGAGGCCGATCGCAGCGAGGATCACGGCATAGGGCAAAATGATCTCGAGCGTTGCAAGATTGAACGGCACCATGGGAACGGCAAATTCCGGCAACCCGCCCTTGATCGAGGCCATGTCGCCCACCCGCGGCACATCAATACCAAGCGCTATCACCAGACCTGCAACGATGCCGATACCGGCGAGCGGCGCGGGAATGACCATCGTGATGCGCGGCAAGACCCAGATGATTGCCATTGTCAGGGCGACCAGCGCAAGTGTCACGACCAGTTGCATGCCACCCATCCATTGCTGGACACCTTCCGGACCGGCAATCTTGAACTGGGACAATTGCGCAAGGAAAATCACGATGGCAAGACCGTTGACGAAACCGAGCATGACAGGGTGCGGCACAAGGCGGATGAATTTTCCAAGGCGGAAGACGCCCGCAAGGATTTGCAGAAAGCCCATGAGAATGACCGTGGCAAACAGATACTGCACACCATGCTGGGCAACCAGCGACACCATGACAACGGCAAGAGCGCCGGTTGCGCCGGAAATCATGCCGGGTCGCCCGCCAAAGACAGCCGTGATCAGCCCGACGATGAAAGCGGCATACAGCCCGACCAGCGGATGAACACCGGCAACGAAAGCAAACGCCACCGCCTCCGGCACCAGCGCCAGCGCAACCGTCAGCCCGGACAGCAACTCCGTCTTGACCCGCGATGGCGACATTTCCGGCGCCTTGATATCCTGCAGACGCACAAAGGAAAGGCGTCCGGCAAACTCTGCCAGTGTGGCTTTAACCATTAGAATTCCCGTGATTTTGTTGGCGGCATAATAGCTGCCGCATGCAGCAGCCCTTCGAAAACAGGGATGCCGGAAGAATGATTTGGTCTGCTCTTAGAATATTTGACCGCGAATGTGAACCGTCAAATACCCCGAGAAAGGGCCAGTTGGCCAGCTATCCCCTTGCATGACTGCCTTGCAGGAGACACACAGCGGCAAAATACCGATTGAGATATGGTAGCATTTCAGTCTTCGAGTTCGATCCACGGGGCATTTTTTGCCGCTAGTCTCAATTCATCAAGCGCGAAATCGATCAGTTCTTTTGATTTCCCCCGCGACCACACCGCATAGGCCGGAAACGGAAAGGCCGGATTGCCCTTGACGAAAAAAAGCTTGTTCTCGGCCACATAATCATCAGCGATACGGTAGGGCACATAAGCGGTTTTGCCATTCTCAATCAGAAATCGGGGGATAGCCGCCCCCAGCTGGACCATGATTTGCGGCGGCCTGATTTCAGGAAACCAGCGCGCATGGGCCATGGAAAACTCCTGGCCCCAATTGACGAAAACATAATCATCCCCAAGTCGCCCGTCATGGTCCTGCCTGGCACTGACCAGCACAAGACTGTCATCCATGATGTGTTCAACGCTGAAACCCTGGCGCATTTCCGGATTGTAAAGCACCGCGATATCGACGACGCCCCTGAGCAGCATGTTTGAAATCGTCCGCGGCTCACCGATCTGGAAAGTGAAAGCTGTCTTCGGGGATTTCCTCGAAAGCTCCACCAGCCAGCGCGAAGAAAGCTCCGGCCACAAACTGTCCTGACAGGCAAGAGACAGCGAGTCGGTGAAATCATCCGGCAGGGCAATCTGGTAAAGCGCCTCATCCCACAACTGAACCAGCGAGCGCGCATAATGCTCGAATTTTTCGCCATTGCCAGTGAGTTTGACCCCGCTCTTTGATCGCTCGAACAGGCGATGACCCAACTGATCCTCAAGTTTCTGGATGCGCAAACTGACGGCTGACTGGGTCACAAAAAGACGTTCGGCTGCCGCCACAAAACTCTCCGTCGCAACGACGGTCATGAAGGTTTTGATGAGTGTATTATCCAAGATTTTATTCCATGATATTTAATTATATCATCATTAATATTATTCGTTTTATTAATATATGGCAATATGCCAAACAGCCGACGTGTCATCCCGCAAGGGTGCACGGTTCCTGGCTGAAAAACGCCTTTCTAGGGGCATTAAGGCGTTGCCTGCTCCGGTTATCCGCAAACTGTCGAGCGGGATCAGTCGGGAACCTTATTTCCAGCGGCAAATGCGGATTTGCCGACCAGACCAACGACCAGCAAATCGAACGGAGAGAATTATGAGCAAGCGTGATGATCTGATTGAAAAATACGCATCCGACCTCAAGGAAAAGTGCGGCATGACCCCCGACATGGACCTTTTGACAAAAGTCACGATAGGGTGCGGACCATCAATCTACAATGCCGATGCCTCAACAGTGTCCGGCAGCGATGCAAGCGAACTGGAAACCGTTAAGAACAATTTCCTGATCAAAAAGCTCGGCCTTTCAGCCAATCAGGACCTCGACGGTGCCATCAACTCCGTCATGGAAACCTACGGCAAATCCAACCGCAACAAATACCGCGCGGTTGTCTATTACATGCTTACCAAGCACTTCAAGAAAGAAGCCGTATACGGCTAAGGCCCGGGGCGATGTCCGGACTTGAGGGATTTGAAGTTAGGGCATGAAGGGCCTTGGGAGCGGGAACTTCCCGCTCCCGCTTTGGCTCTGACAAAAAAGTCGCTCAACCAACAAACCGGGACCAAACCATGAAGCGGGACAATAAAAAAGAGAAAAGCAAAATGCTCGAAGCGGTAACCCGATACATCAATCGGCTTTCGCGGCCTGCCACTGGAAAGCCGCCATTTTCAGATGATGAAATCGCCGAGGCGATAGCCTCTCTGTTCAAGCAGATGGTGATTGCAGACGGCGTGGTGCGCAAGGAAGAAGTTGCGGCGGCGATGCGCGGCCTTGTATCCAATTACGGTTATCTCGATACGGATGAGACAACACCCTCCATCACGGAGCGCTTCAGCAATGCAAAGTCCGAAACCGTATTTTCAATAGCCACTGTCCTCAACCGGTCACTGACGAGGACGCAGTTGGCCGAACTCAAGCTGCAACTGGTTTCCGTTGCCATGAGCGATCGTGAATTTCACGAAAACGAGCAGGACTTCATGCAATTGATCGAAAAGTTGATCACGGATTGAAAAGCCGGATCGCTTTGCCGACCTTGAACTGACAGATCGATTCTAGCTGACTTTTTCAATGCAAACTGGCGCATGGCCGGAATTAATCATGCCCAGCTTGGACGCCGCAGCTTTCGAGACATCAACAATTCGCCCCTTGACGAACGGTCCCCGGTCATTGATGCGCACGATCACGCTTCGTCCATTGCGCTTGTTAATCACCCGTAATTTGGTGCCGAAACTATAGTCGCGGTGCGCTGCTGTCATTTTCGCCGGGTTCATCTGCTCCCCGGAAGCGGTTTTTGAGGTCATTGCATACCACGATGCCCTGCCGCAGTTTTGTGCTGCGGCCGCATACTCGCTGGCAGCCAGAATGAGAATACCGCCGGTCAGCAGTGAAAGAATGAGTGCGTTGCGCATCGTTGCCCCGATTGAGTGATGAATGCCTGGCAGAGTTTGTTTCAGTTCGGTGCCGCTTGCGGCCTTAACAAATCAGCCTTCTTGTACCGTGGTCAACGCCCTCCCTTTCAGGGTAAAATCGTTGCCCGCCAAATGAGTGGCTGCCAATGAATGCCAATCATGGCTGATTTGTGTTTTCCTGACCGATCAGGGGTGAAAAGTCACTTCACGAAATTTTTCCAAACCTTACCCAATTGTAACCACGCCATTAGAAGAAATTTAAACCGTTCAAGGTACAGTCGCTACTGGAATTGGTCTTTTTTGTAATGAGTAGTGAGTTTACCATGACCGACCAGGTTAGACCTCGGGTTAAATACGTAATCGGACCGGACGGAAGTCCGCTGACAATTGCCGATCTGCCACCAGCTTCAACCCGCCGTTGGGTTATCCGCCGCAAGGCGGAAGTTGTTGCGGCAGTTAGAGGCGGATTGTTGTCTTTGGAAGAAGCATGCGAGCGTTACACGCTGACCGTTGAGGAGTTCCTCAACTGGCAGGCCTCGCTGGACGATCACGGCCTTGCCGGATTGCGCACAACCCGCATTCAGGATTATCGCGCCTGATATACTTCGGGAAAAGGGCTGGGGGACAGGCCTTTCCTTGATAGTACGCTTACAGCCTTTCCGGTTCGTCACATGATGCAGGAAGGGCTTTTTGCGTTTGAAGAAATGCCATGCCTGATGAATAGCACATGGCTGACTGATCGGCGCTGTGAATCTGGACCAAACAGGCAGTCACCAGGGAGCATAAAATGATGGGAATTTTCTTCGTGTTCACGAGGAAACCGAGGCAGTCTCCCATGTCCGGCAAACTCTTTGCGTTGGCGGGCCTGCTTACCCTTGCAGCATGCGGGGACCCGGATGTTGATGTCATTGCCACAGCCAATCATGATTTCGACGGAAACCAGGAACTGTTTTCCTATCAGGCAAAACCATCCGAAGAAACGGCGCAGGCTGAACAACTGGCACAAAGACAATACGGATCGCTGGTTTCCGGTATTAAGTCGCCCCAGACGATATTCATGTGCCTGTGGCGGAACCCTAAAAGAATGCAAGATAAGAAGAGCCGGCCCTCGGAGATTTTCCTCAGTTGCAACTTTGCGCCAAGACCCGTAGCCAATCCCGCATCCCTCGTTGAGATGGCCAAAATATACAATACAATCGACAGGGCAAACCTGAAGGCGTCATGGGAACTTAAGAGCGGGAAATACCGTTTGTCGCGATTTGAAGTCGAGCTTCAGTCAAATGGAAAGTCATACCGCTCGCAAAACCTGTCGGATAAAATGAATGAAATAGTGGTCAATGAGACCGATATGCAGTTTCCTGAATCAAACGAAGATTTATTCCGGTTTACACTCGGTTCCAACCTGCCATTTCGTCAAAACAACAGGGACAAGCAAAAGGATCCGATTGTTTCGCTGTCATTCAGCGGCGTGGCCGAACCCATTCCGAACTGGGTGAATTACTGATTTCCGTTTCAATCTGCGGGAAACCGGCAACATCTGTACTTCACCGCAGTTCGATGACTGCTCAGTCTTTGGTGCCAAGCCCCTCCAGACTGGCGATTGCCAGTGCGACCGTTGAAAGGCCGTAAAACCAGATGCCTGGCTGGCTGATGGCCGTGGCAAGTCCGCTGGTCTTGGCGGCAAAAACAACGATCGCCACCAGCAGCACATCCATCATCGACCACTTTGACAACACGCTGGCCCAGGCGGGCAATTGCGCACGTCCAACCGCCGAGTTGAACGCCACTGCCATCTTGACCACCGGAAAGGCAAGCGAAAAAACGCCGACAATCAGCGCCAGCCCGATGGCACCATCGCCCCACAGGCCAGAAACAATTGCCAGAAGGGACGGGGTTTCGGAAAAGAAATAGAGTTTTTCGAACCGGACCAGCGGCAATGATATGCCGAGACCGAAGGCTATGGCTGAAACAAGCAGCAGATAGGGGCGCAATGTATGGATCAAAAGAAAACCTTCCATAAAACCGGCAGCAGGATTGCTGTTGCCAACGCATTCAGTCCCATGGCCAGACCTGAAAACGCCCCAGCCACTTCATTGACCTGAAGTGCTCTCGCAGTTCCGATCCCGTGGCTTGAGGTCCCGATGGCAAAGCCCCTCGCTTCCCAGTCCTTTACTCCGATGAAATTGAGGACAATCGGACCCAGCATGGCACCAAGAATACCAGTCAAAATAACCAGCACGGCGGTCAACGAGGGAAGCCCGCCAAACTGTTCGGTAATCCCCATGGCAATCGGCGCCGTTACTGATTTGGGTGCAAGTGAAATCAGTGACAACTCCCCTGCCCCAAGAAGATAACCAATGCCAATCGCCGATAGCGAAGCAGTCAGCGACCCGGCCAGAAGACTGACCGATATCGCCAGCGCCGAGCGCTTCACCTTTTCAAACTGCCTGTATAAAGGAATTGCCAGCGCCACTGTTGCCGGGCCGAGCAGAAAATGCACAAACTGCGCACCCTCGAAATAGCTGTCATAACTTGTTCCCGTGAAAAGCAGGATCGAGACAATCAGGACCACGGCAATCAGAACCGGATTGAGCAGGGGAAAAAGGCCCGATTTCTGATAAATGTAATTGCCCAGCGCAAAGGCGGCAAGGGTAAGCGTCAGATGCAGCAAAGGGGTAGAGGAGAGATAGACCCAGATATCGCTGATTTCATTCATCGCCTGCCGCTCCCGTATCATCGCCACCTGCCAGCCTTCGAATGGCCAGCAGCGTGTAGGCGGTGACAATAATGGTCAGCACTGATGAACCGATAATCGCGGTTGAAAGCGCAATCCAGTCGGCTTCGAGCAGGGCAAAATGTGCCATTACACCAACACCGGCCGGAACGAACAGTAAGGAAAGATGGGAAAGCAGTCCGTCACCTACTGCGGCAAGCTGGGCCGGAACACCCGGAGCGATGATCCTGCCGCGCATGACCAGAAAAAAGAAAAGCAGCACCATTCCGACGACGGGTCCAGGCAGGGGAAGGCCGGTTGCGGTTACCAGCAATTCACCCGCAAGCTGGCAACCGAAAATAAGGGTGAGATAATTCAGCATGACAATTATGAGCACCTGATGCGGCGTTTACCTGATGGCTCGGGCGGATATTTTCCCTTGTTACTGTTGGAAGCCGGTTTCCACAAGACCAAACCGGCTCGGCAACATCCCCCATGAAATCGAAAACAAGTCGAAAATGCCTCAGGGAATATTTGGCTGAAAGGGAGCATGATTGGGATCAGGATGGCCTTGCCGCCCGATTGTGATACGCTTGCGGTCAAGATTTCGTACAGCAACCCATGTCTGCCACCGGAGCTGTCTCATGCTACGCCCTTTCTTCCTGATTGCCCTGCTGCTTGTTACCGGCTTTCCGGCACAGGCAGGCATCAGGGAAACCATAGCAGCTGCAGCGCCTAACGGGCTGGTCCTGGTCCTCGATGAAAACGGCAAGGAACTGGTTTCAAAAAACGCGGGAAAACCCTTTGTCCCCGCATCGGTCGCCAAGATTGTCACGGCATGGCTGGCCATGGAAGTGCTTGGCCCCGATCATCGTTTCGAGACGCAGTTCTATCTCGATGAAAACCGCGTTCTTTACGTGCGTGGCGGCGGCGATCCCTTTCTGATTTCCGAAGAACTGGCAATCCTGGCACCCGAACTGCTTAAAAGGACGGGCAAGGAACCCTTCACCGCCATGGTGCTTGATACAAGCTATTACCCTGACGACCTTACCATTCCCGGCATTGAGGCAGACGATGAAGCCTATAATGCGCTCAACTCCGCACTTGCCGTCAATTTCAATACGATTTACGCGGTGCGCAAGGGTAAAAGCGTGCGCTCTGCCGAAAAGCAGACGCCGATTACACCGCTCGCAATCAGCCAGTTCCGCGCGCGCGGTCCCAATGGCAGGGGGCGCATCAGCCTCGCGCAGGAAAACCCCAAAGTCAGCGCATTATATGCCGGCGAGCTACTTGCCGAATTTCTCAAGATTTCCGGTGGCAGCAATAACGGTGGCATAACCATTGGCGCTGTAGCCGAAGACGCCAGGCCAGTTTATACCCACCGCCAGTCGCGGGATCTTTCGGAAGTATTGCGGCTGATGCTGCTTGGCTCGAACAATTATATCACCAACCAGGTATTTCTGGAGGTTGGCGCCAAGGCGATGGGCGGTCCGGTCAGCCTTCAAAAATCCCTCAGCATTTCCAACGCCCATCTTGCCAAGCACGGCCTGACAGGCATTACCCTTGTAGAGGGATCCGGCATCAGCCGTGACAACAGGTTTACCGCCGCCGGCCTCGCCGGAGTTCTTCATCAGTTTGCGCCCCATGCTGAATTGCTGAAAGCCTCAAAAGCGCGCTCCCGCTACAAGACCGGCACACTTTCAGACGTTAAAACCCTTGCAGGCTATGCCCGAACGAAAAAGCACGGAATGGTTCGTTTCGTGATTTCACTTGGCGGCAGAAGCGGCAAATTGAGGTTTCGCCTGCTCAATGCCATTGAACGCGAATTGTAGAAGTTACAGCACATTGTGGGAATGCCTCCGCGAGGTGTCGAAACCGGCCGCTCGAAACACATGCTGACCATTAAAGATGGGTCAGGTTTCCGAACGCAGTTTGTCCCGCAACGCTTTCAACTCGCTTCGATAGGCTTCAACATCCCCGAACTCGGTGAAATTCAAATACCGCTCATGGATACCCTTGATAGAGCGGCCATGCTTGATTGGACACCAGTACTGCTCTGTACGCGAGGCGATTTCGCGAACATAGGCAATCAGGCCATTGGCATAAGAGCAATAAGCGCAATTGAGTTTTTCTACCCAGTTGAGGTATTCCAGCTTGTGCCGGTCAAGGGCGATATAGTCTGCCCGCCTGACCTTTGGGATGCGATAGACCGGAAAACAGACTGCCTGATAAATACTGGCCAGAAGATCAAGCAGGAGAAAGGCAATGATCACCGAATAGATCACTGGCGCAGTCAACACGATAAGCGGACGGGTCCCACGCATATAGCGCCAGAACGAGGTTTTCAGCTCTTTCTGGCGCTGCGCCAAGGTCTCTTCAAAGACAATGCGGCGCTTTTCCATCCGATAGTCAAAACGCTCGCGCCTTGCGCGCAGTTCCTCTTCTAGCTCTCCCTGAAGTTCGGAGATCTTTTCAAGCAGCAGATCAATTGTCTTTGACATGGCAGGCTCCTGTCGGTTGCGGCACGGCACCGCTCGAACCGAGGCAAATCCGATTTCAGGGAAAATGCCTATGCAAAACTGGATATGTTTGCCCTTTGTATGGCGTTCCTATGCCTTCTTGGTCGCTGGCTCCACCACCCTTTGATAAAGGTGCCAGGTCGAGTGTCCCAGAATTGGCAAGGTGAATATCAGGCCCAAAAACGCCGGAACCATGGAGAGCAGCATGGTGACCGCAATAATACAGCCCCAGCCAATCATCACCACCGGGCTTTTGAAAACCGCCTTGATACTGGTCACCATGGCTGAAACAAAATCGATCTCGCGGTCCAGCAGCAGCGGCATGGAAACGACGGTGACCGTAAACAGCACGGTCGACAGAAACGCCCCGATCACCGTCCCGACGCCCAGGAAGATAAATCCGTTATAGGTCGTTAAGATCGTATTCAAAAACCCGTCAAAGGTGGAGAATGACTGGTTCTGCAGGATGATCGCCAGAAGCAGGCGCACCTGGTAAATCCATACCCAGAAAATGAACAGCGTCACAAAAGCCATCCAGCCAAGTTCGCGGTTGCGCTGGCGCTTGATAACCAGAAAAATGTCTGACCAGGTAAAATCTTCACCCTTTTGCAGACGACGGCTGATTTCGTATAGACCCGCAGCGGCAAAGGGTGCCACCAGCGGAAAGCCTACCGCTACCGGGATAATCATCCAGATCCGGTCCAGCCAGACAAGTCCCGCCACAAAGAAAATTCCGAAGGCTGCGTAGACAAGGCCGAAGAACCCGCTCAACAGCGGGCGTTTCAGAAAATCGGAAAACCCGGCCGCAAGTGCTGCCTTGATATCGGCTACCGCGATGGTACGCGTCGCAGGGAATTGCGATTGCTGGGGGGTTAGTTTGGGTTGCTGCTTATTTGTCGACTCGGATACTGCCATGCTTGCTCCTCCCAAAGCGCTGCCGACCGCAAACCTTCAATGGTCGCAGGCCGTGATGACATATCCCTCCACGAACAGGATGCAATAGTCTTTGATGCTGGTCAAATAAAAGATGGAATTCACGTTTTATGAAACCCGCCACGATGGCGACGCTGATTGGCTGCCACCGGTGTTGATAGGACGAGCCGGAACAGGGCCTTACAGTCTGCACATTTTCGAGACTTCCTTGGTGATCTCGCCCCAGTGCTCGGGGTCACCCGTGAGAGACTTGTTTTCCGCCAGAAAGCGCATCACCTCATCCCCTATCGCGTTTTGCGGCTCCTTGCTGGCATATCTTGCAAAGCGCGCCTTGATCGACAGGCCGAACCACTCTCCGGCAGCAGACATGTTTTCACTCCCGGTTTTTGCAGTGAACCCGTCACGCCCGCACTCGCACATTTCCTTGAACATATAAGCCACCATCGGCCCGTCAGAGATATGGCCGCTTTTTCCCCCCTGGGCATTGCGTTCATAAACCCATTTTGCAACATCACCGGTTGATCTCGTACAGGCCTGAACGAACGCATCTGCCGTGAAGGTGGTCCAGCCGACTTTTTCAGTGGCCATAAATCCACCGGCCATTGCCAACATCGCTGCACCCAGGAGAAATGTCTTGAACATTTTGCTTCCTTATTCTTCGCCGGATTGCCCGTTCAGTTCGCATCCCGGGCATCCCGGTCCTCTCCGTACCATTCCTTTGGGAGTGATCCATTATGTAAGAAAGCCGCCAAATCCTTTTTGGACGCGGCGGCTTTTGGGCATGATTTGATTTTCTCTGACCGGCCCTAGCCGATCATCATCCGGCGCTCAACCGCATCATCGACAACCGCGTCAGTGATATCACTGCCATGTCCATCACGTGCTTCCTTGAGTTCAGCCTTGCGCAATTCTTCCTCTGCCTCACGCAATGCATCAACCGCAGGCTCGCGCTTGACTTCCAGATCCCGGATGGAAACGGCAAGATTGTCCACGCGCTGGCGTGCAGCCTTTGCAAATGTCGGATAGGCGAAATGGGATGTGTCGGTGATCCCGGCCTTTTTTTCTTCCACTTCGATCTGAGCCTTGAGATCGCCTGACATTTTTTGAAATTCGGCAATCATCATGTCTATCTGTGCAAGCTGGCGGGTTTTTTCCTGCACCTGGAAATGCTTCAAGCGAAGCAGGTTGTCACGCGATTTCATACTCAAAACTCCTTGAAATCCCTCTCTGCCCGTTTTGATCCAAAGTGAACCGTCTGGGGCAGCCCGAAATGGGGGCCCTGACCGGCAAAACACACCGGCTGGCCATATGTTGCTTTCGGACACCAAAACACGATGCCCGAAAATCCGGAAACCTGAAAATGGTAACCTTCTGTTTACTCGCATTTTTAATCATAAACGTTATGGATTAAGAGGGGGTAAACCCGACGGGGAAATGCGGATCAAATGACAAAAAGATTCGTTTTTGCTGCCGCAAGGTCCATTTTTACGTTTTGAACAGATTTATTAACGAAAATCGACCACTCCGTTTATATTTTTTTCCTTATATTTTTCAATTAGATAACAAGTTTTTCTAGGATTCGAATTTATCACTTGCCCCAAAGAATCAGAATTTGTTAACCATTTCAGGTCAGTATTCTGAAACCATTTCAGATGCGGATGGCGTTTGAACAATGAGGCAAGTGGTTCGAATGCCGTTGGATGCGGCCACACAAGAAGGGGATTCAGAATGAGAGTTCTGTTGATTGAGGATGACAGCGCAACTGCTCAGAGCATTGAGCTGATGCTGAAGTCCGAAAGTTTCAATGTATATACCACCGATCTTGGGGAAGAGGGTGTCGATCTGGGCAAGCTCTATGATTACGACATCATACTCCTCGATCTCAACCTTCCTGACATGTCAGGCTATGAAGTGTTGCGCACACTGCGCCTTTCAAAGGTAAAAACCCCGATCCTCATTCTTTCCGGTCTCGCCGGCATTGAAGACAAGGTTCGCGGTCTCGGCTTCGGCGCCGATGACTACATGACCAAGCCCTTCCACAAGGATGAACTGGTTGCCCGTATCCATGCGATCGTCCGCCGGTCCAAAGGGCACGCCCAGTCCGTCATCACCACGGGTGACCTCGTCGTCAACCTGGATGCCAAGACAGTTGAAGTTGCCGGAACCCGCGTCCATCTTACCGGCAAAGAGTACCAGATGCTCGAGCTGCTCTCGCTTCGCAAGGGTACAACGCTCACCAAAGAAATGTTCCTCAACCACCTGTATGGCGGTATGGATGAGCCCGAACTCAAGATTATTGACGTCTTTATCTGCAAGCTGCGCAAGAAACTGGCGGCAGCTGCCGGTGGTCTGAATTACATCGAGACAGTTTGGGGTCGCGGTTATGTGTTGCGCGAACCCGATGCCAACGAACTGGCAGAAGCCGTCTAAAAGCTTCAAAACACAAGAATTGAAAAACCCCGTTGCTTCCGCCCAAAAGGCCGCAACGGGGTTTTTTGTTGTATTTTGGAGAAGTTTCATGAACCGGGCGCTTGCAGGCAAGCCTCACTGTGCCCCCCAGGTATCTGTCAGTTTGTAGCCTTGGGGCCATGGATCGTCCGGGTCGAGCATGTGCTGGTGAATACCGGTGACCCAGCCTCGTCCAAAGATTTCGGGCAAGACTGCCGCAAAATCACCGATCTTGGTTTCGCCGAGAATGACGCCAGAAAATGTTGAACCAATGAGCGAACGAGCGGTCAATCTGTGACCAGTTTTCATCTGGCCGCGTTTGTGTAGAACGGCCATCCGTGCCGAAAGCGCTGTGCCTGTTGGTGAACGGTCCACTTTGCCGGGCTGAATGGCAACTGCCGCGCCTGTTTCAAGACCCTCCGCCCCCTCGACCAGTGGTCCTGCAAACAGGCAAAAGGAAATATGCTTCCAGTCCGGATTCTCTGGATGGTGAAAGCCCAATTGCTCATTGGCGGCATTGGTGATTTTTACGCCCAGTTTAGCGATCGCGTGCGCTTCATCTTCCTTAAGCGAGAAACCAAGGGTGGCCGCGTCCACGATCACAAAACTGTCGCCGCCATAAGCGGTATCAACTGTGAGTGTTCCCAACCCCTCCACTTCCAGCGAAACATCTAGCTGCGAAGCGAAAGAAGGCAAATTCTGAACAAATATCCGCTCCGCTTTGCCATTACGGCATTCCGCACGCACACGGACCAGCCCGCCCGGCGCTTCAAGAACCAAATGTGTTACCGGCTCCTGCATGGGTATCAGCCCGGCATCCAGTAAAACCGTGGATACGCATATGGAGTTTGACCCCGACATCGGCGGAGTGTCTTCCGGTTCCATGATGATGAAGGCCGCCTGCGCCTCGGGATGTTTGGGTGGCACAAGCAGGTTCACATGCCGGAAAACACCCCCGCGTGGTTCGTTTAGTACGAAGTTCCGGAGCGTCTTGTCCCTGGCGATAAAGCGGCTTTGTTCCCAGATTGTCTCACCTGGCGGTGGCAGAACACCCCCAACAATCACATCACCAACTTCCCCTTCGGCATGGGCAGAAATGACGTGAATGGTTTTCGTTGAGCGCATCTCAGATATCCTTCATCAGGCGCAGCGCATCATAGATTGCGGCATGGGTATTTCGGGCACTGACAGCATCGCCTATCCGGAACAACCGGAAAGCACCATCAGGGTTCCGTTCGACCGCCTGTTCCCTGCCCCCTATCAACGCATCATGGTCCACCTCACCTTTATTCAGGGAAAGCGGTTTAAGCGCGAAATACAGATCGGCGAGCGGCATTGTTCCATAATTCACGACAATCTGGTCATAGGACTTTTCATGGGTGTAATCGCTGTAATCGGTTCCGATCGTCGCTTTGAGCCGGTTTCCATCACGCGCGACTGTCTTGAGACGCCGGGTGACTGTAAAGGTCGCATCCTTGTCCTGCAGGGCACGCATATAGGGCACCAGGTTCATGGCCATGATATCCGGCGCAAAGGTGCGGTCCGGTGTCATGATTTCCACTTTCGCTCCCGAATTGGCAATGATCTCGGCAGCCATCAGGCCCGGATGGTCCCCGCTTTCATCATAGACAAGCACATCCTTCTCTGGCTTTGCATCGCCGGAGATAATGTCCCAGGCCGAAATCACCAGCGGCTGGTCCGACCGGTTCTCGAACAATTCAGTATTAGGCAGGCCACCCGTCGCAATAATCACCACATCGGGATTTAACGCGGTCACATCATCCGCCTCTGCAAATGTGTTAAACCGGAACTCGACATCCCTCGCAGCGCATTGTGCCATCCGCCAGTCTATGATGGAAATCATCTCACGCCTTCTTGGATGTTGCGATGTCAGCCGGATTTGACCGCCCGGATCCGGCTGCACCTCGAACACGGTTACATCGTGACCACGCTCGCCAGCCACCCTGGCGGCTTCCAGACCTGCGGGACCCGCACCGACAATGACAACCTTCTTCTTCTGCGCCGCAGGAGCAATCTCATGCGGCATGGTCAGTTCACGTCCGGTTGCCGGATTGTGAATGCAAAGCGCTTCACCGGCACCATAGATCCGATCAAGACAAAAAGTGGCACCGACACAAGGGCGGATATCGCCTTCTCGTCCCTCAACGATCTTTCTGACAATGAGCGGATCGGCCATGTGCGCCCTGGTCATGCCAACCATGTCGAGCAGTCCGGTGGCCACCGCATGGCGGGCTGTCGCCACATCGGGGATTTTCGCGGCATGGAATGTCGGCATTCCGGTGGCCTTCCTGACTTGACCGGCAAATTCAAGATGCGGCGCGTTGCGCATGCCCTGTACCGGGATCTGGTCCGTCATGGCCGGATCAGTATGGATGCGACTGCGATTAACGTTCAAAAAATCCACCAGGCCGCCCTCGGCAAGGGAATGGGCGATCTCGATACCCCCTTCGGGGGTAATGCCGCCCGGTTGCATCTCGTCGCCTCCCATGCGCACACCAATAATAAATTTCTCGCCGACCCGTGTACGAATTCCCTTCAGGACGTCGCTCAGCAACCGCATGCGCGATTCAAGGCTTTGGCCGCCATATTCCCCATCAAGGTCATTTGTCAGCGGCGACCAGAACTGGTCAAGTAAATGCCCGGAAACCTGAAGTTCAATACCGTCCATGCCTCCTTCCTGCATCCGTTCGGCAGCATCCGCAAAATCGGAAATGATGCGCTTGATGTCCCACTCCTCGGCAAGTTTGGGAAATGCCTTGTGGGCCGGTTCGCGGTGTTTGGAAGAGGAAACGGAAGGCAGCCAATCTCCCTTGTCCCAGCGTGTGCGGCGGCCAAGATGGGTCAACTGTATCATGACCGCGCAGCCGTGATCGTGGCAGGCATCCGTCAATTGTTTGATCCACGGCACCACCTCGTCCTTATAGGCAAGAATGTTATTGAATACCGGTGGACTATCCCGTGAAACAGCCGCGGACCCCGCTGTCATCGCCAATGCCACACCCGCCTTGGCGCGTGCACCGTGATAGGCCGCATATCGCTCCTTCGGCATGCCATCTTCAGGATAGGCCGGCTCATGACTTGTGGTCATAATACGGTTGCGGAGGGTTAGGTGCTTTAGCTGAAAGGGTTGCAACAGGGGGTCATTCGACATGGCATTCTCCGGAATTCAACTGTCTGCATAACACCCATAATGTACATATATGTCAAGTTATAGTTCACCTATGAACATTTTCCTTGAAACCCTTTGCTGTCTGCCTTATCGTAAACCGATGAACGGGATTTTGGATAAAGACAGTCCGGCTGCGAAGACTAATGGCTGGCGGGGTTCGCGAGAGGTTTGGCTTGAAGCAGCAAGACAGGCATTGATCGAGTCCGGTGTCGATTCGGTGAAAATACAGCTGCTTGCAAACCGTATTGGAATAGCCCGCACAAGTTTCTACTGGTTCTTCAAAGACAGGAATGCTCTTCTGGAGGCGCTGCTCGACGAATGGGAGGCCAAGAACACCGGCGCTTTCCAGAAAGCCTGCAATGAGTATGCGGAAACCATTTCCGAGGCCGTTCTAAATCTCATCACAGTGTTTCATGACGACGACTTATTCGAGCCGCAACTCGATTTCGCCATGAGGAGCTGGGCTCACAAGTCTGGCACAGTGGCGGCGCGTGTTCACGAGGCGGATGAAGCCCGGCTTGAAGCGATACGGGCTATGTTCGAGCGATTTGGCTTTGAACCCTTTGAGGCCGATGTGCGCGCCCGGACAGTTTATCTGACGCAGATCGGCTATATTTCAATGCAAATCAGCGAAGACAGCACCTTGAGATTATCCCGAGCGCCTGGATATGTGCGCACTTTCTGCGGTCAGTCTCCCACGCCTAATGAATTGGCAAGGTTTAGCGCCCGGCTCAATTTCACGCCCGGTGGGTAATCACAAGTAAGTTGCCGGATCAGGCGGCGACACTCTCTTCATCCAGCAGGCCGATTTCGCGCAGCTTGGCCGCGATCATGGCGCGGTTGAACGGCTTCAGCAGAAAACCGTGGGCCCCTGCCCGTTTGGCCCGTGTCATTTCAGAGACCATCACCTGGCTGGTGCAATAAAGCATCTTGATGCGTTCTGCTTCACGGTTATGGGCAAGCCATTCCACAAGTTCCAGCCCCGAAAGGCCTGGCATGTCCCAATCAATAAGAATGCCGTCCGGCATCGAATTGACGCACAGCGCCTGGGCGTGCTCACCGTTTTCAGCCTCGACAACAACAAAACCGAGATCTTCGATTATGCGGCGCGCGACCTTGCGAATAACTGGACTGTCGTCAGCGATCATGAATATTTTCATGGGGTACTCCATGCATCCGGAACGTTTTGACCGAACCTTAATCCCAGACCCGAAAAATTCCGTAAAGATTTGTCGGAAATCGCTTTTGTGTTTAGCGAAATTCCCTCAGGGTAAACAAAGGGTAAATCGGATACCGGCTATCAGCACTGAGGTCCGGTTCCTCGCCTGGCAACAATAAGGAGGCAGCTTGCTGATGACTCCCGACGAAATGAAAACCGCCGATGGTCCATCCTACGGCAAGTCCCTTACCGGCATCGGTATAAATCTTCTGGTCAGGGATGTTAACATGACTGCGGCCTTTCTGCGCGACGTGCTGGAAGCGCAAATCATCAGGTCCGACGCAGATTTTGCCATCATCTTCTATCACGGCGAACATTTCATGCTGCATCAAGACAGGACCTTTGGGGAGAATGAACTTCTTTCAATCCTGCCGGAAGCAGGAGCGAGGGGTGCCGGGATCGAGTTGCGATTTTATAACACCGACCCTGACTGGGCCGAGAAACGCGCCATCGAATTCACCGGGACTTATAAATGTAGCGTCCTTCGGCCCTGTTCCGATCGGCCCCACGGCCTGCGCGAATGCCACATCCTGAGTGCCGACGGCTACTGCTTCGTGCCAAGCAGACGATTAAATGATTGATTTAAATAAACTATTCCAGCGAGTGACAAAATGCACATCGCGCCTGCCTGCTTTCTCCTAAAAACAGGTCATCGAAGGCAAGCACAGCCCCAGATACTGAACCAAACAAATCAAACCGAAATCACACGATTTCAAATTCAATACCGGAGAGAGACAATGAACACCTTCAAGAAATCAGTTATCGCGATCGCCACTGTATCAACCCTTGCCGTTGCAGCCGCAGCCCCAGCCAATGCCGGCAACTTCTGGAAAAAACCCCTCGCCCAGGGCATCGGCCTTGGTGTTGGTCTCGGCATCGCCGGCGCAATTCTTGCGCCCCGCACCCAGACAGTTGTCGTTGCCCAGCCAACCTACGCGCCAACCTGCTACACTCAGGCCCGCCAGTTCTATGATGCCTACGGTATCCTTCGCGTTCAGCACGTACAGGTCTGCAACTAAGCCAACGGGTTTACAAATTGCGGGTTCTTGAACCATGTCTCCGGATAACGCCCCAAACCGGAAAAAGGTGAAAGAACCCGCAACCTTGCATCTTGAATGTCGGGAATACCGAAGAGAAGAATTCTCTCGCCTGGTTGCTCTCTCTCCAAACGGTTTGTTGCGGGTCATTGCCTGTCAACAAAACCTCACGATCTCGCGGGAGAAACAGACCCTCGGTCGAAAGGCCGGGGGTTTTTTACGCATTTTGAAAAAGGCGGGCAGGCTTAGGCGGCCGGTACTGCCGCAAAGACCACGCTTTCACCATCAAGTTTGGCAGAAACCGACAGTCCGGCTGACTCCGCCAGTTTCAGCGTATAAAGCGGCTGCACTGCATGGGCATCGAGATTTTCCTCGAAAGTGCCATTGAGAAAATCAAGAAACACTGGCGGAACGCGAGCATTTTTTCCCGTCAGCAACAATCTTGAAGCTCGGCGAACCGTTCGGATCTTCAAAGGAAGCCTTCACCACCCCGCCGCGTGGAATGGCATGGAGCGCCACCAGCAGCATGTTGAGCAGGAATTTCACCTTGTTCTTGGGCATCAGCGCCCGCTCGCCTGACCATTCAAGCGTTGTCTTCTTTTCATTGTCAAAATAGCCCTGGGCAACATTTTGCGCATCGCCCGTATCAATATCCGCGCCAGCCGAACCTGCCGCACCAAAGGCAATACGGGCAAACTGTAGCTTGGAGGAGGCATTGGTGGCCGAAGAGCGGATGAGCCCCATCGCAATCTCCTTGGTATCCGCATCCGTACCTTCCTCATCGAGCAGTTCAAGCCCGTTGGCAATCGCACCTACCGGAGAGATGATATCATGACAAACCCGGCTGCACAGAAGAGCGGCAAGATCCATGGCGGAAATTTCAGGCAAAGTCGGCATAAGGTCCCCAATATTGAATATTTGTCCGCAAGGTCTGACGCGGGCTGACAGGCGAATATCAGCACTCAGACACTTAGGGTTCTGAAAATATGGATACACAATGCCCGCCCTCATTGAAAGCGATGAGGCCCTCGCCTGCGCCAACAATGCAGGGACACTGAAACCGAGCCACCAAAAAGTCACATTTGATTCACTTTCTGGCAAGCAATTGGCTTCATACTTTCTTCACCAAACAAACCTTCGGGTGAAGGCGCGGCCTGCTCGCGCCTTTCAACCCTTTAAAAAAGGCCTTCCAGCCAGCGCGGAGAAACAATATGAAAGCGACTTTAAGATCATACCTTCTCGACAAGGCGATCTCGTTTGCCATCCAGCTTGCCCTTTTTCTGGCACTGTTCACGCTCACCATTGTCAGCGCCCAGAAGGCCAGTGCCCAGGCGGCCGGTTACTATACCGCGCAGGAAGTAGTTGATGCCGGGCACAATTTCTTCGGCAAGACATCCGGCTCCATTGCCGCCGCCATTGAGCGCACCTTTGCCGAATACGGCTATCCAAACGGCTATATTCTCGGGGAAGAGGCCGGCGGCGCCTTTATCGGTGGCCTGCGTTACGGCGAAGGCCAGCTTTACACGAAAAACGCCGGGGATCACAAGGTTTACTGGCAGGGGCCCTCAATCGGATGGGACTACGGCCTCGATGGCAACCGCACCATGATGCTGATCTATAACCTTGCCGATGTGCCTTCCCTCTACAAGCGTTATTTCGGCGTCAGCGGTTCAGCCTTTCTGGTGGGCGGTGTCGGCGTGACCGCTCTGACCAATCAGGGTGTTCATGTCGTCCCGATCCGCACCGGAGTCGGCGTACGCCTTGGTGCCAATGTCGGCTATCTCAAGCTCACTGACCGCCCGCGCGTCAATCCTTTCTGAGGTTTGCACCTTCGGGATGGAGCACGCGCGCACGTCACAATCCCGAAATAACATCCTGATATCATCGACTTGCGATCAGGGGGGGCAAATGCCTCCCCTTTATTTTTGCCATTAACTCATTTTCGCTTTTTTCCATGGTTAACACATCCTTACCATGGAAAGCACGGCGCGGACGTGGCATGATAACTCGGCTGCCAATAGTTAGCCGGTGCCACTTCTCGCGCCGTCCAATGACCAAAAGGCAAAAATCGTGTTCGAAGGTATCTTGTATTTCGTCCTGGGATTTCTTGCATCCGCGCTGATTGCGCTGATGATTTCACCAGCCATCTGGAACCGGGCGGTCGTGCTGACCAAACGCCGGATTGAAAGTTCGGTCCCCCTTACGCTCAACGAGGTTCAGGCGGACAAGGACCAGTTACGTGCCGAATTTGCCATGAGCACGCGCCGCCTCGAGCTTTCCATAGAGGAATTGCAGGAAAAGGCGGCCCGCCAGGTAATCGAGATAAACCGCAAGCGGGACGAACTGACCAAGCTTGGCAGAAGAGAGCCGGGAGAAAATCCGTTCGGTCGAAGAACTCGAAGCGCGCAGCGCCGAACTGCGCTCACGGCTCTCTGACCGCGAAAACGATCTTGAAAATGTCACAACCATCCTCAACCAGACACGTGAAAAGCTGGAAACTCAGGCACTTGAACTGGAAAAAATGCAGCGCTCCGTCAACGAGGCACGCAACGAGGCCGACTCCCGCCGCATCGAACTGGTGGCCAAGCAGACCAGCCTGGATGACCTGAGCGACCGCACCGGCCAGTTTGAATCCGAGAAAAAGCGGTTGACGGGCGAAATTGAACAGCTGCGGACCGAAAACGGCAAGTTGGAAGCAAGGCTTACCTCGCTGGAGACAACGGGCGATGATGCCGACAACCGCCTCGCCAGGCTGCAAAAGGCAAATGCCGACCTTGAGGAAAAACTGCAACGCTCCGAACGCGAGATTTCACGGATTCGCGAAACCGAACGCTCCGAACAGGACAGCGCCAACGAACTGACACGTCTGCTGATGGATGAGCGCAAGAAAACCAACACCCTTGAGGCAAAGATCGCCAAGCACAATCTGCACATGGAGGCCATTCTTTCCGATGCCTCCAATGAGAATGTCAGCAAGGCTGTCAAAACGCTCAATGCGGAAAAGAATGATTTGCGCAAAAAGCTGTCAGAGCTTGATTCCCGGAACAAGGCACTTGAGCAACAGGTGCAGAACCTCCAGCAGAATACCGGCATGGAATGGGAAACCGAACGCAAGGAAAATGCGGTTCTGCGCGAGCGCATCAATGATCTGGCAGCCCAGGTCACGGCCATGACCGCCGCTATTGAAGGCCCTGATTCCCCGATCAACGACATCCTGTCCGATGCAAGGGATGCGAAAGATACCAAGGGCACACGCGCCGGTTCCGGCTCTGCCAAATCCGAGGGAAGCCTCGCCGACCGTGTTCGCGCACTTCAGGAGTCAGCGCGCATCAAGGAAGCCTGAGGCTGGTTCACTCAACCATCAGCTTTCCGGTAACCTGTGCGTTGGCAACATCATAAAACCAGATCGCGGTTTTGCCATCCGGCATTTGCAGTGTCAGCGTACACCTCATTGCCGTTGCGCGAAGCACCCAGCACCTTTGTTCCTCCGGGAACATCAATCAGGCGCTCAAACCCCGGCTCAACCGGCGCTCCACCAACCGCAGCTGCCGGTGCATCCTCGCCCCATAACCACCAATCTTGTAGACAATCGCGCCAAGGACAGCCATAAGCGCCACCATGTTGAGGCCCATGAAAACAGCGCTGAACTTGACGAGCTTCTTGCGGACCTTCTCCGTTGCCGGATCAAGTGGCTTTTCGTCATCGACATCGCCACTTGGAGCTGTATTTGGGCCGGTATTGGGTGAGTGGGCATTCATGGGTGAAGCGCTCCGTCTTAAGGGTCTGGCCCGCCCTCATATCAATGGCAGGATCAAATGACTGAAAATTCTGACCGCCCAGATAGCCCAGATCGCCCCAAAAGCAAAGCCGCCGAAAGCTTCTGCGTCACTGAAGCAGATTCAGGCACCCGCTTTGACGCCTGGCTTGCCCGCCAGATGCCCGAACACGTCTCGCGCACCAGAGTCAAACAGCTGATCAGCGAAGGCGCGGTGACCCTCAATGGCAAGGTCACAACCGAAGGTAAGACGCAAGCTGCAAGGCCGGCGATAACAGTGGTTCTCGAAATCCCCGAGCCGGTCGACCCCACCCCGCTGCCCGAAGCAATCCCCCTTGATGTGCTCTACGAGGATGAGCACCTCATCGTCATCAACAAGCCGGCCGGCATGGTCGTCCATCCGGCCGCCGGCAACTGGACCGGCACGCTGGTCAACGCCCTGCTGCATCATTGCGGCCCGTCCTTTTCCGGCATTGGCGGCGTCAAGCGCCCAGGCATTGTCCACCGCCTCGACAAGGAAACCTCCGGCATCATGGTGGTCGCCAAAATCCGAAGAGGCGCTCGCCGGCCTTGCCGCGCAATTTGCCGATCATGGCCGCACCGGTCCGCTGGAGCGCGCCTATCTCGCCTTTGTCTGGGGCGTGTCTGCCCCACAACAAGGGCACGATCGACGCGCCGCTTGGCCGTTCCTCCAACAACCGGCTGAAACGCGCCGTTGTCTCGATCAACCAGCCGGACGCACGCGAGGCGATCACCCATTATACGGTGATCCGCCATCTCGATGGCAAGGGCGAAGGCCAGGCCAATGCCTCGCTTGTCGAGTGCCGCCTTGAGACCGGCCGCACCCACCAGATCCGCGTTCACATGGCCCATATCGGCCACCCGCTGATCGGCGATCAGGAATATGGCAAGCATTTCGAGACCAAGGCCAATGCGCTGGCCGAACCGGCCAGATCAGCCGTGAAGAACTTCCACCGCCAGGCGCTCCACGCCGCCGTCCTCGGCTTCGAACACCCGATCACCGGCGAAACCGTCCGCTTCGAAGCACCCGTGCCGGAGGATTTTGAAAGACTGATGGAGAGTTTCGGGTGAGGGGGGAACCCTCTCCCCTTGTGGGAGAGGGATAGGAAGGCTTGGTGAGCAAAGCGAACCTTGGCCTGACTTGGGTGAGGGGTGCTGATCTTTATGGGGGCATCACTCCGGCAAACAGCATTCAGTTGCCGGTATAATTCCATTCATTCGGTACCGTCAGCCGGAAACTTTCCCTCTCGCTGAGGCTTTGAACGACCGGCTTTATTTGAGCGTGGGAGCGCCAATCGAGGCCATTTCGCGCATCAGCCCAAAGGCAAATGCAGGCCACTGCAATACCTGTAAATGAAACACCCGGCGGGATTGGACGCGTATCGTTCAGCCAATCAAGCGTTGCCGCAACCCGCTCAAGATTGCGCTCGCCGGGGTCATAGCCGATGGCGTTTTCAGCCACAGGGCGCAGGCCGCACCACTCCTGATAGCAAGCCGCGACATGGGCATCGGCCATTTGAAGGATCGTTAACAGGACCTGGCGGTCACGCCCGGGAATGTAAAGCGCCGGCCGGTCAGCCATGGTCCACAATTCTTCCATGACAAGGAAGGTCGGAAAAACCGTCCTGTCTTTCAGTATCAGTGCAGGCACCTGCCCAAGCGGATTGATGTCAAACATTTCCGGCCCCGGTGGAAACTCGCACTCGATCATCTCGATTGGCAAGTTCAGTTCGATGGCCGCTACACGACACATGCGGGCGAAGGGCGATCCCGGGAAATAGGTGAGTTGGCGGACATGGGACACTCCGGGTGGCAAGCATTTTGCCAATAAAGACTACCGCATCATCAGCAGGTGTCACCAGCGTTTCGTTTCAGCGTTCCGGCATCGAAGACACCATGAACCGGAGATCAGCGCTGACCCCGGGGCTGCGAGCAGAGTTGGCATCGAGTTGAGATCATTCTGCCCGTTGCATCAAAAGAGCCAGTGAGATTTGCAGGATACAGTTGCAACGCGGACCATCTCCCCCTTCAAAAGGGGAGATGGCCGAGAAAAACTGCAAAAACTTATCCACGTCCCTCAAACCATCCCCTATTCTTCCCCCACTGTTGCCCGGCAAACGTTGGTCTGAATTCGCCAATCGGAACAAGGAGCAGCAGCGGCGGAGCGTCGTGCTGGTGGGATCGTCCCATGGGTCGGCTTGAAGGTTGAGCGGGACGGTGTACTGAAGAGCCCCTCAATGCTGCAAATCTCCGCGTGCGGCCTGTTGGTCCGTACACATTGGGCCATAGGAAATGGCGAGCAGGTCGCACGTTTGCACCCGGCGAAAACTGCGCAGCGGTTTTTGCGGTCAGCGCAACAGGCTTTTCCTGAAAGGAAATGCCGAGTGCGTACTATTATGTCTTCCCACACGCGAGCAGCTTCGCTGCCGCTCCGGGGCGCGGGCTGACCGCCCGGACACCTCTTCGGTGTCTTTGGAGGTTTACCCGCATGTTCTTTGACATTACGCTGGAGCGAAGGCTTCGCATAGTACAAATTTGGCTCAGCCATCCCCCTGCACTTCCGCAAAATCCGTGATAAGTGAGTCGGCATCATTCAACAGGCATTTCCGCCATGCGCCAACCCAAGATATCTGACAACCCTCAAGACCTATAAACGTTCGGAATTCATTGCCGACCTTTTGGCCGGGATCACAGTCGCCATGGTCGCCCTGCCGCTGTCGCTGGCGATTGCCATTGCCTCGGGCGCTGATCCCGCCAAAGGGCTGGTGACAGCGATAATTGGTGGGTTTTTCATTTCGTTGTTTGGTGGCAGTCGGGTCCAGATCGGCGGTCCGACCGGCGCATTCATTGTTGTCGTCTTTTCAGTCATTGCCGAACACGGTTATGACGGGCTGGTGATAGCAACCTTCATGGCGGGGATCATTCTGCTGGTTGCGGGCTATTTCAGGGCGGGGAACCTGATTGCCTTCGTGCCGGAAGCGGTGGTGAACGGGTTTACCATCGGCATTGCCATTATCATCGCCACCAGCCAGTTTAAGGATTTACTCGGCCTGTCTCTGGACGAGGTTCCCGCCGATTTCATCGAGAAAATCCGGGCGCTCTGGTCGGTGCGCGAAAGTGTCAGTCTACCGGCGCTTGCCATCGCCATCGTGACCATGATCCTGATCATCGTGCTGCGCCGGATTGCTCCACGCTTTCCCGGCCTGATAGTGGCGATAGCGATCGGCTCAGCGCTGGCGGCAGTCTTCGCACTGCCTGTCGATACGCTTCATTCGCGGTTCGGGGATTTGCCTTCCAGCCTGCCGGTCCCCGTCCTTCCCGATTTTTCGCTGGCGCGACTGGGCGAACTCCTTCCCTCAGCCTTTGTCATTGCCTTTCTGGCCGGGGTGGAATCGCTGCTTTCCGCCATGGTTGCCGACAGGATGATCGAGGGTCATCACAGGCCAAATGCCGAACTGACCGCCCAAGGGCTTGCAAACATCGCGTCATCCCTTTTCATGGGCTTGCCCGCAACCGGGGCAATCGCAAGAACGGCCACCAATATCAGGGCAGGCGGAAAGACGCCGGTTGCAGGCATCATCCATGCGATTGTCATTCTGCTTATCATGGTGTTTGCCGCTCCGCTTGCCGGATACCTCGCCCTGCCAGCCCTTTCCGCACTTCTGGTCATCACGGCAATTAACATGAGCGAACCGCATAAATGGGCGGGGTATGGGCGCGGACGCAGAAGCGACATCGCCCTTCTGGTACTGACGCTCGTTCTGACCGTGCTCGTCGACCTGACCGTAGCCATCGGTGCGGGGGTATCCATCGGCCTCGCCCTTCGCCTTCTAAGGCGCAGGTCAACCCAAAGCGACTGGTCGTCGCCAGATCGCTAAATCATTGATAATAATGTGATATAGTGGGAGTTTTCGTTGATTTGAGGAGCGGATTTCAATCACGCAAACCTCACATTTACGTTTATTACGAAAATTTCATGCAATTGCCGCCTTAGATATTATATAAAGGGGCTGCGGATGGCGCGGATAGCGCATCTGCTTCGGTTTGCCGAATATCGGGAACTGAAAACCAAATGAGAGGAGGGTGCTTAATGGCCCGTGCAATGACAACAACACTTGCCAAGTGTTGCTTCCGGCGATAGCGGCCTGTCGCGCTACATGCAGGAAATCCGCAAGTTCCCCATGCTGGAACCGGACGAAGAATACATGCTGGCAAAACGCTATGCAGAATATGAAGACGCAGACGCCGCCCACAAACTGGTGACCAGCCATTTGCGCCTCGTTGCGAAGATCGCCATGGGCTATCGCGGCTATGGCCTGCCGATTGGCGAAGTCGTTTCCGAGGGCAATGTCGGCCTGATGCAGGCCGTCAAGAAATTCGACCCCGAACGCGGCTTCCGCCTGGCGACCTATGCCATGTGGTGGATCCGCGCGAGCATTCAGGAATATGTCCTGCGCTCATGGTCCCTTGTGAAAATGGGCACCACCGCCAACCAGAAGCGGCTGTTCTTCAACCTGCGCAAGGCCAAAAGCAAGATCCAGGCCCTCAATGACGGTGATCTGAAGCCCCGAGCAGATTACCGAAATCGCCACCCAGCTGGGCGTCAAGGAAGAGGAAGTCATTTCCATGAACCGCCGTCTTGGCGGCGACGCTTCCCTCAACGCGCCGATCAAGGCTGCCGATGGCGAAAGCGGCGAATGGCAGGACTGGCTGGTCGATGAAAGCGAACAATGCCGAGCAGATCCTTGTCAAACAGGATGAGCTGGAGGCCCGCCGCGAAATGCTGGCCGATGCCATGAGCGATCTGACCGACCGCGAAAAGCGCATCTTCATGGCACGCCGCCTGGAAGACAATCCGGTCACCCTGGAAGAGCTGTCCGGTGAGTTTGACATTTCACGCGAGCGCGTTCGCCAGATCGAGGTGCGTGCCTTCGAAAAGGTCCAAAAAGCCATGAAGGCTGCCGCCAGGGAACTGGCAAAGCCAACCGCGCAGCTGGAGCATGCAGCCGGCCTGAGGCAGGTGAAAACAAACCGATACGAAGCAACGGGGCCGGATGAAAATCCGGCCCTTTTTCAATCGTTTTTCCGCACCTGCTATTTCACGTTCAACCGCATATTTCAGCCGCGCGGTGGCACGGATTTGATCAGGCCGCTCTCCATCATGAATTCGGCAAAGCGCTCATAGCGGCGTGTATCAAGAGCAGCGGGACGTTTGGCAAGACGCGGCAGCGTATCGCGCCAGGCTCGCTTGTTGAGTTCATTGTCAAGATCCGGATGAGCCTTGATGAACAACTCCCAGGCTTCCTGGGGATGGTTGGTCAGGTACAGGGTCGCCTGTTCAATCACGTCCAGAAAAGTCCTGAACCGCGGATCATCGATCCGGTCATTTTTGGCAACCAGAATCAGTTCATCATAGACCGGCACACCGTTTTCTTCCGGATAAAAGGCCATGCCCGGCTCATTTTCGATATCCAGCTGGTTCAGTTCGAAATTGCGAAACGCGCCGATGACCGCATCCACATTGCCGGTGATCAGCGAAGGCGACAGGGCGAAATTGATGTTGACCAGTGTCACATCATCGAGCGACAGTCCGGCGGTCTTCAGCATGGCGCCAAGCACCGCATCTTCAAACCCGCCGACGGAAAACCCGACCGTCTTGCCCTTGAGATCGGCAATTGATGTGATCCCGCTTTTTTCCAGCACAACCAGGGAATTGAGCGGTGTTTCGGCCAGAGTACCGATACGCACCAGATCGGCAGCCCCTCATCCACCTGCACATGCAATTGCGGCTGATAGGAAATCGCAAGATCAGCCTGTCCGGCAGCCACCAGGCGCGGCGGCGCGCTCGGGTCCGCAGGAGGAACCAGTTCCACCTCAAGACCTGCAGCTTCAAACATGCCCCGCTCCTTGGCAACGATCAGCGCGCGCATGGTCAGGGTTGACGAACCAGTCAAGCAGGACAGTCAGCTTGTCTGCGGCAAGAGCCGCAGATGCGGTTGAAAGTCCAGCAACAAGGCTGATAATGAAACAGAAACGGACGGATCATAGGCAAGGTCTCCATGGGGTTGGATATTTCAGGATGAATGGACCGACCACCACAGGGAGCGGTCAGCAAAATAGACAACAAGGCTGCGTAACCCGAAGGCGCACAGGGCAAGCAGAAAGAGCGCGGCAAATACACATCAGTCTGGGTGCGGGCATTGGCCTGCAGCATGACAAAGCCGAGCCCGCCTGCGGCCCCGGCCCATTCCCCGACAATCGCTCCGATCGGCGCAATCGTCGCCGCCACCTTCAGCCCGCTCATCAGCGAAGGCATGGCTGCGGGAATTCGCATGAAACGCAAAAGCTGGGAACGGCTCGCACCCCAACTCCTGCCCAGATCAAGCCGGGTTCGCGAAGTTTGTTTGAGCCCGTCATAGAAAGAGGATGCCACCGGAAAGAAAATGATCAGGCTTGCCATGACAATTTTCGATCCTATCCCGAAACCGAACCAGATAACGAGAATCGGAGCAATGGCAAAAACCGGCAGAGTCTGGGTTGTAACCACCACCGGCATCAGATGAGACGATCAAGCAAGCGGAAACTGCGAAAGAACTAGCGCAACCAGCACGCCGGCAAGACTGCCGGCAATCAGTCCAAGGACCATTTCCTGAATGGTGATCAGCGCATTGTCAAAAAGGTAGAAAGGCTGCTCGATGAAAACGCCGGCAACATCCATCGGTGAGGGCAACAGAAACGAACGCGGCTGAAACAGCCAGATCACCAGGCTCCAGACACCAAGAAGTACCATCAAAACCAGCAGGGTTTTGGCAAGTTTTCTCAGAAAGGTTTCAAATTTGGGTTTGTCAAAAACCGGCAGCGTGGACGATCGCAAAAAATTCAGTTTCTTGTCGCACCCTCTTCACCATGGAGAATTCAATCCATGAAAAGACGATGGGCCGAAGCCAGTGGCGTGGACAAGAGGAATAGCGAGCGCTGTTTTACTTCCATCCCTTCGCCGGCATTATCCGGAGCAGGTTCTCGACTCCAGGAGCTTTCGACGAACAGCGCCATCTCCATGGAATCAAGGGTTCAGCGCTTCACTGTCTCAGCCTGTCGGATTTTCCGGCAAGCACCCCTTGGATTTGCCCCTTCTTAACTGAATGTTGGAGGCTGCACAAGCACCCACACTCCGTTGCGGAAAACTGCCAGAGGCAATGGCCGCAACGAAGGTGAAATGTTTTGGCTATCAAATATGCCTGGACTACTTGGTCTGAATGCTCTCGATATAATCAACAAGGGCAACAAGCCTCGCTCTGACAAAAAGCTCATGTCCGTAAGGGCCGCCACCCTGACCAACTTCGCGTTCAAACACGGAACCCCAGATTGGCATGTCGGCGCTGCCATGCCCCCTGACGCCCGTTCGCCCGTCCACGATCATGAACACTTTCAGATAGGGAAACTTCTTGTCGCCCTCATTACTCGCGATCTTTGTCAAATCCGTCGGCTTGACATTGAGGTGCTGGGCAAACTCGCCATCGCCCAGTCCACTTGATCCGTGACATACCGAACAGGCCTCGTCATAAATTCCTTTGCCGATCATATTGTCCTGAGCCAGCGCGGATGAAATAGACCCCGACAGGAGAACTGGCAAGCCGATCAGTGCTGTCAAAAATCCGGAAAAACGCATTCCATTGCAAATTTTCATTTTGTTTCCTCCATTAAACAAAGAGCAGACGATCTAACTCAACAGAGGCAATGGTCAGGCCAAAAGCGGTCGGTGTAATTGACAATTATCAAATTTGCGCAGGATGAAAATCACTGGAAAACCCTGACGGGCATCAGTCATCACCTGCCAATCAACAGGATTGATCGCCGCCGGTTCCCTGAAACTGTATAGACGTGATTGGAGCAGACCCGCCCGGTAGAGGACCTAACGGTTCTTCCAGTCCGCCAAAGCATCGGCAAAGACTTTCCTGCCGCTTTCACCTTTTTCAAAGGTCATGAGCGCGCGCCGCCCGGTTACATAGGCAACAGGAACATCAATCCAGTCGGCATTTGCCAGCAGTTGCAGATTGGTCTGCTGGGCCTGATCGAGATTGTTTAGCGCAATCAGAAAATAGCCCGTATCAATTCGTGCCGGGACGCCAACAAGGCTTTCACCCCGCGCCTCTTCAGTTGCTTTCATCACAAAGCGCGAAACATTGTCGATATTGCCACCGGAAAATTCGCTCTGCGCAGTAAAGAACAATTCGATCAGATGGCTCGCGGGGAGGCCGGGGTCAACGTTGCGCTTGATTGCAATATTCATGGTCAGCCCGCGGCCGGGAACTTCCATAACGCCCTTGATCACGGCTTCAGCGGGTGCTCCATCTTCCGGAGCCTCTTGGGCCAATGACCAAATAATTCCGCCCTCGTCACGGCTTGCACCGGTTGCCCCGATGGCTTCCTCGTAGAGAAACGCTTTTTCGCCATTTAGAATGGCGGGAGCAACACTCTCACCAGTCGCATCTTCACCTGCGGCATTTTCCTCGACAACCTGCTCACCAGTGGTGTTTTCCTCATTGGTTCCGCCTTCAACCTCAACAGTTGCATCCTGTGAGTTTGCATCGAGCGGATTGTCGAGGATCGACTGCGGTTCACCACTGTCATCACCGGCAGAATCTGAATTTGTTTGTGAAACGGTATCACCCTGATCGGCTCCCGCGCTATTGCCGTCTTCCGCAGGTGCTCCGCCCTGATCAGCAGCGTCCCCGCCGCTGCCAAGGCGCGAAGTGTCCTTCGTGGAATCCGCTACTTCCTCACCGCTAGCGTCAGGCTGACTGCTTTCCTGTGGGTTTTGGCCTGAAGCACCATTCTCGGCAGACGAACCTGCTGAACCACCCGCGAAAAGCTCCTGGGCAGCCATCACGGCTTTGTTCAGATAAGTCTTCACAATATCCTGATTGGCCCATGCTCCGTAGCCAAGTCCGGCCAAAATGGCCAGTGCGGCCACGCAACCGATTGCCTTGCCAGCACCCCTTTTTCGGTTTCCAAGATCAACCGATTCAGGTGGTGTATACGACCCTGAAGTCTCCGCAGCCATCGGATCGCCTTCAAGTTCGGAAACATAGGGCGGTGGTGCAGGCTGCTCGATTTGCGGCACTTCCCGGCGAGCACTCGGTGGAGCTTGAGGGGCTGGTATTTCCAGAAACGGATCATTCTCCGGTGCAAGTCGCTCGCCAGCCGGTGCGCTCACCTGTGGCCCGTCGGAACTTTCATTTTCTGACCCGGATGACAGTGCTCGTATAGCGGCAGCAATGGCTCGTTCATCGTCTGAAAGCGTCTGGGTGTCACCAATCTGCTCACCCGCCTGAATGGACGGTTCAGGACTGGAAGCAGTTGATACCGTTTGTGTAAATGCCGGTTCGCCAATGTCTGGCAGTTCGGGCCGGACAGTTTGAGGCTCAACGGGCAAAGGTACTACGGGCAGCGTTTCCGGCTGAGTTGACGGTCGGGTTTCCAACTTAGGTTCCTGCGGGGTATCCTGAATGGCTTCTGGCGAAATTTCCAGTTGGCTATCCGGTTTCGCCGCGCTGTCCGCGACAGGCGAAACAGCAGCTTCACCGTTCGGCCCGGCTTCTTCCTGAAGTTTTTTCAGACGTTCCTGGTCGGTCTTGCTGCGTGGAAGTTCTCCGGCAAGCATGTCCGCCGCCTGTTGCTTCCATTGTTGGTTTTTCTCAAAGTCCGGAAATCCGATTTTTTCCGCAACCAATGCCAGCGCAGCATCGCTGATCGCGGCAATCTGGCTGACGCCAGTAATACCCTGTTCCGCCAATAGCAACCTGATCTTTTCTCCAATACCGTCAATCAGGATCACATCATCAAAAAAACCTTCCGGCGGATTTGGCACGGGTATGGAAATTTCCGCCGTCTCGGCGGGTGCTGCTTTTTCAACTGACGGGACTGTTGGCGCAGTTGGTTCTTCAACCTGCTTCGCACTGGCCGCTTCCATCGCAGCAGCAGCGCTCGCCGCTTGCGCCTCGGCAGCGGCAAGCTGATACTCACCCTCCACCTGATTGATGGCGGTTTCAAGCTGTGACAGCTGTTCAGCTATCACCTCTTCAGAAGGTAAAGGCTCCATGGCCCGCAATTTGCGGTCGATCGCGCCCCTTGCCTTTTGATAGATCAACTGCCGGTTATCTGCATTATTCTCCGCAAGACCGCCAATCGCCTTAGCTAAAATCGAAACATAATCAGCCATAAACCCGTCGCATCTTCTCTACTGCGCCCTGTTAAAAGGGAAACGCCTTGAAAGGGCCGCTTGAAATCCGCCATGCAGATCAGTTTTCATACTCAAAACTTTAAACTTGCCCACCCGCCATGTTCTTTTAGTCTTGAAACGGGTCTTGGACAAGTATTGTATCTTCGCGTTCGGGGCTGGTGGACAAAAGCGCCACCGGAGCACCAATCAGTTCTTCTATCTGGCGAACGTATTTTACCGCCTGCGCCGGCAGATCGCTCCACTTTCTGGCGCCGACAGTCGTATCCGACCAGCCTTCCAGTGTCTCGTAGACCGGAGTGACACGGGCCTGTGCACCCTGGGCAGCAGGAAGATAGTCTATCCGCTTGCCGTCCAGCTCGTAGCCGACGCAAACCTTGATTTCATCAAGCCCATCAAGAACATCAAGCTTGGTCAGCGCAATTCCCGTGATCCCGTTGGTTGCTACCGCCTGGCGCACAAGAACGGCATCAAACCAGCCACACCGGCGCTTGCGCCCAGTGACTGTACCAAATTCGTGACCGCGCTCACCAAGGAACTGGCCAATTTCATTTTCCTGTTCAGTCGGAAATGGCCCCTCACCCACGCGGGTTGTATAGGCCTTGGTAATCCCCAGCACATAACCTACCGATCCCGGTCCCATGCCGGAACCCGCCGCAGCCTGGCCCGCAACCGTGTTTGAGGATGTCACAAACGGGTAGGTTCCATGGTCGATATCAAGCAGCGTGCCTTGCGCCCCTTCAAAGAGGATGCGCTCGCCTTTGCGTTTCTTTTCATCCAGCAATCTCCATACCGGCTCGATAAAGGGGACCAGCGTATCGGCGATATCGGTCAACTCCTTCAAAATCACATCAGCCGAAATCTCGCTTTCACCAAGTCCCCGACGTAAGGCGTTGTGATGTGTCAGAAGACGCTCGATCTTGGCCGGCAGGGAATCCTTGTTGGCCAGGTCCAGCATCCGGATTGCACGGCGCCCCACCTTGTCCTCATAGGCAGGGCCGATGCCGCGGCGGGTGGTTCCAATTTTCGTTCCGGTACTGGCAGCATCCTCGCGCAGGCCGTCCAGCTCACGGTGGAGGGAGAGGATCAGCGTGGCGTTCTCGGCAATCCGCAGATTGTCCGGCGTAACCACAACACCCTGTTCGCCAAGACGCGCAATCTCCGCAACCAGTGCATGGGGATCGATGACAACACCATTGCCGATAACCGCAAGTTTTCCAGGGCGCACCACGCCCGAAGGCAAAAGGCTCAGCTTGTAACTCGTCCCATCAATGACGAGCGTGTGGCCGGCATTGTGTCCACCCTGAAAGCGCACGACCACATCTGCCCGCTCTGAGAGCCAGTCGACAATCTTGCCCTTTCCCTCATCGCCCCATTGGGAACCCACAACAACGACATTACCCATGTAATTCTCCGTTACGCCTGCAAAACCATCGACATGGCGCTATTGCGGCAAGGTCGGGTTTCAAGATCCATCATGCAACCGGAAAATGCCGGAAAGCGATCCATGCCACCTTGCTTGCCCATAGCGGAACAGTGGCCTGCTTCCCGATTGCGGTTGTTATTAGTCCGAATCCAGTCCAAACATCAACCGAAACGAAAGTCTGTCCTGCCTTTGCCAACACTTTTTCAGTGTCAGGTAAGTTCAAAACCGGTGCAATCCATGTCCGCTTATAAATGGCTCTTCAATCAACCTTATGTTCTGCTGGTTCTTACGGCCCTTTTCTGGGGTGGCAACGCTGTCGCCGGAAAACTCGCCGTAGGCCATGTTTCGCCATTTCTTCTGACCACCCTGCGCTGGATTCTAGCCATGGCTGTAATCTATCCGTTTGCCCTGCCCCACATACGCCGGGACTGGCCGGTAATCCGCAAAAGGCTGGTCTTTCTTTCGGCGTTGGGAGCAATCGGGTTCACGGTTTTCAACAACCTCATGTACACCGCCCTGACATTTACCTCGGCGCTGAACGTCGCAATCATTCAGGCATCCATGCCGCTCAGCGTCTTTATCTTCAACTTCCTGCTGTTCGGCCTGCGCGCCACCTTTTTGCAGCTTGCCGGTTTTTCCCTGACGCTGGTCGGGGTGCTGATCATCGCCGCCACGGGGCGACCTTCACGGTTCTGACCGGGCTCGATTTCAATATCGGGGATCTGCTGATGCTGATCGCCATTTCGATTTACGGCATCTACTCGGTTTATCTCAAGAACAAGCCGGACATTCACTGGCTGTCCTTCATTGCCGTACTGGGCACATCAGCCATGTTCGTCTCCATGGTTTTTTCAGCCTGGGAGATTTCAAGCGGCAGTGTCAGATGGCCGGATTTTCAGGGCTGGATGGTTGTATTGTATACCGCCATCTTCCCTTCAATTCTCAGTCAGGTTTTCTGGATGCGCGGCCTTGAGATCATTGGCGCGAACCGGGGCGGGGTGTTTATCAACATCGTGCCGATCTTCGGCTCCGCGCTCGCTATCCTCATTCTTGGTGAAAATTTCCGCTGGTATCACGCTGCCGCGCTTGTGCTGGTAATCGGCGGCGTATGGCTGTCCCAACGTGTTGCCAAACCCCAGCACAGTCGTTGAATTCGGACCGGTTCGGGTTTTCACCATAATCTTGACGAATCTCAATTTTAACCGGGCAAGACAAGTTAACCTGCTCAAGATACACCGCATGGGATTCCTGCGCACCATACAAGGAGATTCAAACATGAAACACATAAACAGAAAAATTGCCTCCGCAGCGATCATGATAGCGCTTGCCGGTGGAATTCTTGCCGGGTCGCCTGCGACCGGATTTGCCCAGGACGCGGCCTTTTACAAGGACCTCGCGGAAAAGCACAAACCCGAGGGCAAGGACGAAAAACTGATCAAGCGTTACATGAATCTTGCAACAGACAAGCGACAGGCCTTTGTCGAAAGGCAGCAGAAAAAGAACAAGCTGAAAGCGGGCGATGCTGCGGAAGTAATCAAGACCGTTCTGGGACCGGGTGCTTATGCCACCTGCTATTATGCGGGCCTTGAAGGCACCGACAGCAGCGACGAGCAGGTCATGAAAATCGGAAAGGAATGCCATGACAAGTTCATGACTGAATAACCGCGCCAAACGAAAACGGGCCAGGAGACAATCCCCGGCCCGCATCAGTCTGCGATATAACTGCAAGAATCAGATATCAAATTCTAGCGGACGCGCCTGTTTGAAGAGGCCGCTGTCCAGCAATCTTTTCAGAACAGCTTGATCAGCGGGTTGGTCAATATACAGCAGTGCAATCGCATCACCGCCCGCCCGGTTACGGCCAAGCTGGAAGTTGGCGATGTTGACGCCTGCCTCGCCGAACACTGTGCCAAGCGTGCCGATAATGCCCGGCACATCATCATTGGTCGTGTAGATCATGTAACGCCCGATCTCCGCATCAAGATTGATTCCTTTGATCTGGATGAAGCGTGGCTTGCCGTCCGAGAACACGGTCCCAGCCACCGAGCGTTCCTGCTTCTCCGTGACAATCCGGATCTTGATATAGCTGTCAAAGACACCGGATTTATCCTGCACGGTCTCTGAAATCTGGATGCCGCGTTCCTTCGCCATGATCGGCGCGGAAACCATGTTGACATCGGAAACCTGGCTCTTGATCAGACCGGCAATCGCGGCCGCTGTCATGGCCTTGATATTCATCTTGGAAACACCGCCATCATAGGTGATTTCCACCTTCTTGATTGCTTCATCGGTTACCTGCCCGACAAAGGCGCCCAGATGTTGCGCGAGCTTGACGAATGGCGTCAGCTTGGGTGCTTCCTCTGCCGTTATGGAAGGCATATTGAGGGCGTTGGACACGGCACCCTTGACCAGATAATCGGACATCTGTGCGGCTACTTGCAGGGCAACATTTTCCTGCGCCTCACTGGTGGATGCGCCAAGATGCGGCGTGCAGACAACATTCGGCAGGCCGAAAAGTGGGCTTTTTGTAGCCGGTTCCTCGGCAAAGACATCGAAGGCTGCACCGGCCACCTTGCCGGCCTTGATTGCCTCGGCCAGTGCTTCCTCGTCCACAAGGCCGCCGCGCGCGCAGTTGATAATCCTCACACCGTCTTTCATCTGCGCGATCGCCTCGGCACTGATGATATTGCGGGTCTTGTCGGTAAGCGGCACATGCAGCGTGATGAAATCGGCATTGGCAAACAATTCATCAAGCTCAACTTTTTTAACGCCGATTTCCTTTGCCTTCTCCTCGGAAAGAAACGGATCATAGGCCAGCACCCGCATCTTCAGGCCCTGGGCCCGCTCAATGACGATCTTGCCGATATTGCCAGCCCCGATAATGCCGAGATTCTTGCCTGTAATTTCGACGCCCATGAATTTGGACTTTTCCCATTTTCCGGCCTGTGTGGAAGTGTCCGCTGCAGGAATTTGCCGCGCGCATGCAAGCATCAGCGTGATGGCATGCTCTGCCGTGGTGATCGAATTGCCGAAAGGCGTGTTCATCACCACGATGCCTTTTCGAGATGCGGCCGGAATATCGACATTGTCGACGCCGATTCCCGCCCGGCCGATCACCTTGAGATTGGTGGCTGCCTCTATCAGTTTCTCGGTTGCCTTGGTTGCGGAGCGGATTGCCAACCCGTCATATTGCGGGATGATCTCCAAGAGTTTTTCCTTGTCCTTGCCAACATCAGGCAGATAGTCAACGTCAACGCCGTTCTGGCGGAAAATCTCGACAGCGGTTTCAGATAGTTTGTCAGATACGAGTACGCGAGGTGCCATGAGGGCCTCCACAAAATTGAAAGTGTGCGAATTGGGTGTATGGTTGGCGCGGCGGTTAAGCTGCGGTTTGAAGTGCGCGAAGCTGGCTTTCAAAGGCCCAGTCGAGCCATGGCAAAAGCGCTTCTAGATCGGTGCGTTCCACTGAGGCACCTGTCCAGATTCGAAGACCGGCGGGCGCATCGCGGTAGCCGCCAATATCCAGCGCGACACCTTCGGCTTCGAGCATGGAGGCGAGTGCCTTGGCAAAGGCAGCCTGGGCGCCCGGATCAAGCGCGGTCACCTGCGGATCAACGATTTTGAGGCAGACTGAAGTGTTCGACCGGGTCGCGGGATCAACCGCCAGAAAATCGAGCCAGGAAGAGGCTTCGACAAATTCGGAGAGCGCAATGGCGTTGTCATCGGCGCGGCCAATCAGGGACTTCAGTCCGCCAAGGCTCTTGGCCCAGAACAGCGCATCAAGATAATCCTCAACGCAAAGCATTGAAGGCGTGTTGATCGTTTCACCCTTGAAGATGCCCTCGATCAGCTTGCCTCCTTTGGTCATGCGGAAAATTTTCGGCATAGGCCATGGCGGCGTATAGGTTTCGAGGCGTTCGACAGCGCGCGGAGACAGAATGATCATGCCGTGACCGCCCTCACCGCCAAGCACTTTCTGCCAGGAGAACGTCACAACATCGAGCTTGGCAAAATCAAGTGCCTGGGCAAAAGCGGCAGAAGTGGCATCACAGATTGTCAGGCCCTTGCGGTCGGCCGGGATGAAATCCGCATTGGGAACGCGTACGCCGGAGGTGGTGCCATTCCAGGTAAAAACCACATCGCGGTCAAAATCGACCGTCGAAAGGTCAGGCAGTTCGCCGTAAGGTGCCTCGACGGTGCGAACATCATCCAGCTTCAACTGCTTGGTGACATCGCTGACCCAGCCAGAGCCGAAGCTTTCCCAGGCAAGCATGTCAACGCCGCGTTCGCCGAGCATGGACCACATGGCCATTTCAACAGCGCCTGTGTCAGAAGCGGGAACAATGCCGATCCGATAGTCGGCAGGCACTTCGAGGATTTCGCGGGTAAGGTTGATCGCCTCTGCCAGTTTCGCCTTACCCTCCTTGGAGCGGTGCGAACGGCCGAGTGAGGCGTCGGAAAGCCCTTCAAGCGACCAGCCGGGGCGCTTGGTGCAGGGACCAGAGGAGAAGCGGGGATTTGCCGGACGCATTGCCGGCTTGGGGAGTTGTGACATAAGTCTACCCTTCCAGATAGTGAGCCCCTCGTTGGGGAGGGGTAGCCCACCTGCGGAATTAGACAAGGATTTGTCGCATGTCAACAACTTCCTTCGCGACATGATTTACAAATAAAAAACGGCGGGAAAGGACCCACCGCTTTTGAATTTCCTGCTCCGGTTTACGCTTACCAGACCTCGTAGCGCAGGCCGAATTTGACCTCATGCAAATTGATATTGTCGAATTTCGAATCACCCTGCGGGCTGCCAGGACCATTGCTGTCTTCCGCAATCACGACACCGCCGTGAACCTGTGTCCACTTGTAACCCATGTCGAAAAGCCAGTTGTCATTGATCCGGTAATCAAAACCGGCTGTCAGCGCATAGGTCAGCGCGACCGCGCTTTCTCCGTCATATGTTGTTCTCGGGCCATCAAAAATCACCGAGCCGCCGCCGCCTGGATGTGCGCCGTAATCACATGTTTCGCCTGCACTGACCTTACAACGGGCCTGGGAAGTATAGTCGCTCCACTGAATGTGGGAAAGACCGAGACCGCCACCGACATAGGGCGAAAATCCGCCATAACGTCCAAGGGAAACATAGGCATTGGCAAGGACGGTTGTCCGGTCCATTGTTGCCTCGTCTTCGGAATAGCATTCACCCGGCGTTGCGCCGCCGCAAATGGTGCCGACCGACTTGCCTTCCCAAGAATGGTTACCGCTGAATTCTGCCGTGATATCGGCGCGCAGCATGTTGTTGAAAACATAACCGAAACCACCGCCCCAGCTCAGTCCGTTTTCAAATGACTGGTGATCGTAGTCGTAGCGGTCATCGCTGTAATAGCTCAGCGTTGTATCAGCCTTGAAATTGTAGCCGATATCACCGCGCAGGTACCAGCCTGAACCATATTCAACCGGCGTGTAGTCAATTGTTCCGCGAACCGGGAAATCCATGTCCGCCGCCATTGCAGGTCCTGCTGACAGGGTGACGGCGAGGGCCAGAACCGAACCGGCAATCATTTTTCGTGCTACTGAGTTACTACGCTTCATTTTGATAAACCCGTTTAGGCGGAAGAAGGAATGGGCCGGATCTTGATCCGACCCGATTGTTGTCGCTTACTGGAAGTTCCAACGAAGGCCTGCATGAACGCCATGCACCTTCATGTCACCATGGAAGCCCTGCTGGCCACGGTTGAAATTACCTTTTTCAAACTCGAACATCCGGCCGCCCTCAATATGCTTGAACGTATATCCGGTATCGAGTTTCAGATTATGGCTGATGTCATAGGAAAGACCGGCATGCAGCGCATAGGCAAAGCGCCATTCACCATACCCGTTATGGGTTGAGTCACCCGATGAACCGGCGCAGTTTCCACTGACGCAGATTTCATTGTTCTTGATGTCGCTCCAGTGAAGCATCGCACCACCAACACCGGCACCGACATACGGTGTGAAGCCGGCATAATTGCCAAGATCAACATAGGCGTTGGCCATGACGGTGGTGATCGCGACATCGCCGGTGTCTTCATAATTACAGATACCGCTTGCGCCACAGGCAACGCGGCTGGCGGATGATCCGTCAAAGTCCGCGGCAAAGGCGTGATCAACTGTAATATCCATACGGAAATAATCAGTGGCCTGGTAACCGATACCACCACCAAGGCTCCAGGAACCCCCGAGGTCGTGTTTTTCAAACTCGCCGGTCAGGGTCGGAAGGCCCTGATAATATCTAACATTGGAGACACTGTTGTGGTTGTAACCGATATCGCCGCGCAGGTACCAGCCGCCGACAGCGACAGTTCGCACTTCCGGGACAACCTCAACAACAGGCGGTTCGTAAAGGTCTGCTGCGTGGGAAAGCGCTGTACCAGCCAGCAGCGCGGCAGTCGTGATGGTAAAAATCTTAAAGCTGCTCATTGAAGCATCCTTCCTGTGTCCCCGGAGGATTCCGGGTTGTAGCTAAAACTCAGGCTGGATATTGAACCGGAAAAGTTAAGGCAGGATTAACCGTAATTATTAAGGTTAAAAAAATTGGTTAACAAAAATTAACTAATTAGATATTGAGAAAAAATATGAAATTATTTGCCAAATCGATCATTATCGAATTTTATTATTTTTATGAAAGCAATTAAAAAAGGACCCGTACGAAGGGGCTCTTTTATACTTTAACGTGAGCACTTGATCCGGAGACGTTTTCCCCGAAAAATTCGTCAAGCAGCAGTTTTTGAAACCACGCCCACAAGATCATCGACAACCGAGCGAACAAGGGAAGGATCATCCCCTTCTGCCATGATACGGATCAGCGGCTCTGTTCCTGATGGACGGATAACCAGGCGCCCGGAATTGCCGAGCATGGAGATCGCTTCGTCGATCGCTTCCTTGACCGCTTTCTGCTCAAGCGGCTGACCGTTCTTGTAACGGACATTTTTCAGCAGCTGCGGCACCGGTTCAAATTTCCGGCAAACCTCACTTGCGGGTTTGTCGGTGGATTTCATCACCGCCATGACCTGCAGGGCTGCCACCAGTCCATCGCCGGTCGTCGTAAAATCCGACATCACGAGATGACCGGACTGCTCGCCGCCAAGGTTGTAACCATGTTCGCGCATATGCTCGACCACATACCGGTCACCGACCTGGGTGCGCGCGAGATTGAGCTTCCTGCTCGCGAGAAAACGTTCCAGGCCGAGATTGGACATGACGGTCGCCACCAAACCACCACCGGTAAGGCGTGATGAACTGTTCCAGTAATCGCCGATCAGGGCCAGGATCTGGTCGCCATCGACCTCATTGGCATTCTCGTCCACGATGATTACCCGGTCCGCATCCCCATCAAGGGCAATGCCGATATCAGCGCGGGTTTCATGCACCTTGCGGCGCAATTCCGCCGTATCGGTAGATCCGCAATCCCGATTGATGTTGAAGCCGTTAGGTTCATCGCCGATCGTCACCACTTCGGCGCCCAGTTCCCAAAGCGCTTCCGGAGCAACCTTGTAGGCCGCTCCGTTGGCGCAATCGACAACAACCCGCAATGCCTTCAAGCGACAGGGAGCGCGGCAGCGTGCGTTTGGCAAATTCGATATAGCGGTCACGAACGCCGTCAACACGGGTCGCCCGGCCCAGGTCATTCGGATCGGCCAGTTCCATGCTCAGATCCTCGTCGATCAGCTCTTCGATCCGTTTTTCGATTTCATCCGACAGTTTGTAACCGTCCGGGCCGAACAGTTTGATTCCATTGTCCTGAAAACGGTTGTGGGAAGCGGAAATCATCACCCCGATATCGGCTCGCACCGAGCGTGTCAGCATGGCAACGGCAGGCGTCGGCACCGGCCCAAGCAGAAACACATCCATGCCCGCAGCGGTAAATCCGGCCACCAGGGCATTCTCGATCATGTAGCCCGACAGTCTCGTGTCCTTGCCGATCACGACACGATGCCGGTGATCGCCGCGCCGAAAGGCAACGCCCGCAGCCATGCCGACCTTCATCGCAATTTCTGCTGTCATCGGAAAACGGTTCGCGGTTCCGCGAATGCCATCGGTGCCAAAATATTTTCTACTCATTCCCATACCCTTTCGGATCAATCAGCAAGCCGCCCTGACCGGATTGTCCTGCGCGAAACATTGCCAAGCATTACATCATTTGACGGTGAAGACTTGTTCAATCTTTGTGACAACAGAAACACTTTGTCGCCTGCATTTTTGTTACCTAACGGCAATCGGGTGCAGCCGGATTATCCCTTTATGGCACGAAACACTGATTTTTTCGTGGGCAAGAAGGGTTAATGAGTCCCTACCACCTTGGCAATGCCGCCATTGCAGAAACTGCGATCAGACGCTGGTTTTCCCTGATCTTCTCTGTAGCCATGCAAAACAGACAATACACAAAAGAAAAGGGAGGCCGGAGCCTCCCTTTCAAAATTATTTGGTTCATGCGACTTCATCCTTGCGGCTGGGGTTCCATGTCTCCAGCTTCGTCGCTGCCCGGCTTGTTTGCTTTGCCGGTCTTCGGAACGGCGCCCCCGCGTGAGGGCGGCGTATCGTCGCCCTGGTCGCGGCGGGGCGGCTTGCCGGCAATCAGATCCATGATCTCGTCGCCTGAAAGCGTTTCGTATTCCAAAAGACCCTGGGCAAGAGCCTCCCAATCCTTCTTCTTCTTCTTCAGGATTTTCGTGGCGCTTTCATAGGCTTCATCAATCAGGCGGCGAACTTCGCTGTCGATGGTCTGGGCGGTCTCTTCCGAGACGTTCTTCTGCTGGGCAACCGAATGCCCAAGGAACACTTCCTGCTGGTTCTCGCCATAGGCAACCTGTCCGAGCTTGTCGGAAAAGCCCCACTGGGTAACCATCGCGCGGGCAAGCTTGGTCGCCTGTTCGATGTCGGAGGAAGCACCGGAGGTGATGTTCTCCTTGCCGAACTTCAGTTCCTCGGCAACGCGGCCACCCATCATGATGGCAAGACGCGAAATCATCCACTTGTAGCTCATCGAGTAGCGGTCGCCTTCCGGCAACTGCATCACCATGCCAAGCGCACGTCCGCGCGGAATGATCGTCGCCTTGTGAACCGGATCAGCGGCCGGAACATTGATCGCGACGATCGCATGGCCGGCCTCGTGATAGGCGGTCAGTTCCTTTTCTTCCTGGGTCATGGCGGTCGACCGGCGCTCGGCGCCCATCATCACCTTGTCCTTGGCGTCCTCGAATTCGGCCATGGTGACAAGACGCTTGTTGCGGCGCGCAGCCAGAAGGGCAGCTTCGTTCACAAGGTTCATCAGATCGGCACCGGAGAAACCGGGTGTGCCGCGCGCCAGAACCTGCAGATCGACATTCGGCGCCAGCGGCACTTTCCTGGCATGGACCTTGAGGATCTTTTCGCGGCCGTTGACGTCCGGATTCGGCACCACGACCTGACGGTCGAAACGGCCCGGACGCATCAGCGCCGGATCAAGCACGTCCGGACGGTTGGTCGCGGCAATCAGGATGATGCCTTCATTGGCTTCAAACCCGTCCATCTCGACCAGCAACTGGTTGAGCGTCTGTTCGCGCTCGTCATTGCCGCCGCCAAGACCGGCACCGCGATGACGACCAACTGCGTCGATTTCGTCGATGAAGATGATGCAGGGCGCATTCTTCTTGGCCTGCTCGAACATGTCGCGGACGCGGCTGGCGCCAACACCGACAAACATTTCGACAAAGTCAGAACCCGAAATCGTGAAGAACGGCACATTGGCTTCACCTGCAACCGCACGTGCCAGCAGCGTCTTGCCGGTTCCCGGAGGACCGACCAGCAAAACACCATGAGGAATCTTGGCGCCAAGGCGCTGGAATTTCTGCGGACTACGCAGAAATTCGACGATCTCCTCAAGATCCTGCTTGGCTTCATCAACACCGGCGACATCCTCAAAGGTCACGCGGCCAGCCATCTCGGTGAGCATCTTGGCCTTCGACTTGCCAAAACCCATCGCCTTGCCGCTTGATCCCTGCATCTGGCGCATGAAGAATATCCACACGCCAAGAATGACGAACATCGGGAAGCCAGGTAAACAGGAACGAACCGAACGCCGAGCCTTCAGAAGGCGGGGCAGCCGTAATGGATACACCCTTGTTTTCCAGTTTTTCGACCAGGCCCGGGTCTTCCGGTGCATAGGTTTCAAACCGACCGGTATTATTGTTGTACACGCCAACAATCTGCTGTCCTGAAATCGTGACACTGCTGACTTTGCCCGAATTCACATCATCAAGGAATTGCGAATAGGGAATATCATTGGCCGCCGCACGCTGTGTGGGACTTTGAAACAGGTTGAACAGCGCAATCAACAGCACCGCAATGATTGCCCAGAGGGCGAGATTTCTAAAATTGGAATTCATCAGGGTTTCCCGGAAAGAATTGCGGCATCGTCAGCCACTTCCTCGTTCATTTAAGTCAAGATAGGGAGGAAAGCCCTGATTGCCAAGAAGCAGCATGATAAAAGTGCGGCTTTGCCGCAGTTTCTGCAAGTTTGGTGAACGCCGAAACATCACCCGCAGGGTATGCGGAGGGATTCATGGAAAGGCTATGGCTGAAGACTGGCAGCGGTATAGCGGTTCATCGATTGCACCCAGTTGCACAAAGCCTCGTCCTGCTCTGGGCAAAAATGCTCAATGGCGGGCGATGCTAGCCGGATATCGAGGCCCTTGGGCAGCTTTTCCCCCTCAACCAGCGGAAGGCAGGGGGCAGTACCGCCATTGGCCGTTTGAACATGAACCACCGGTGTTGACCAGAGTGCGGCGCGGCGCGGGACATCATATTTCTCGCCTCGGTTTTCCTCATATTCTCGGATCTGCGAACGGTCGGCCGGTTCAACAAAAATTGGCAGCGCGGTTCCATTGAATATGTGCATTCGCCCGTCCCAGATGGCCGTCTCCCCCGGCTCCAGCAGGACAGAGGAAAGATTGCGTGTTTCCCGGTAGAAACAGACGGTTCCCCGGCTACATTCAATCACCGCCCCTCCGATGGTCAGGCGGGACTTTTTGGCATCCGTCCCCTGTCCCTTCATCATGTCACGGATCATCTCGATAACCATGGCAAGACGCTTGCGGGAAATCAGGTATGCCTGACCTCCGGCCATGGCAACCAGCACCTGGACGGCCTGTTCAAATACCGGACCTGGGCCAGCTTCAGCGGAAGGCCCATCCGAAGGGGCCGGTGCCGGTTTGACGGCACTCGAACCGTCAGCGATCGGCAGGCGATAAACCGGCCCAGGAAGCGATTCGCAATTCTGCGCCAGATAGGCGGCCACCGCATTGGAAAGCACCCTGCGAAGCCTTGCCGAAGCAGCCGCGAGGCGCTCAACGCGCATCCCCTTTTGCGGGTCTTTCAATAGCGATTTGCGCAGTCGGACGCGTTCATAACTTTCATCCACATTGGAAGGATCTTCGATCCATGACTGCGGCACTCGGGCGAGATACTCGCGCAATCCCTGCCTCGTTTCGCCCAGAAGTGGGCGGATAATGGTACGTCCGCCATAAAGCCAGGTTCGGCGCGCCATGCCGGAAAGCCCCCGTCCGTCGCCTTCCGCGCTCTGGCGCAAAGACCGCATCAGAACGGTTTCGATCTGGTCATCACGGGTATGGCCAGTCAAAATGATATCAGCCCCGATTTCATGGGCAAAATCATCCATCAGCGAGTAGCGCGACTGACGCGCCGCCTCCTGAATGCCGAAAGAAGGTTTGATCCCTTCCCAGGCAAGCGTTACGTGGTTGACGCCAAGTCCCGCACAAACACTGGCAACAAAAGCCGCTTCTGCGGCAGCTTCAGGACGAAGGCCGTGATCAATCGTTACCGCCTGAAGCAGAACATCGTGTTTTTGGGCCCAGATATGGGCAAGTAGCAGCAGTGCCATTGAATCGCTGCCGCCCGACACTGCAACGATAACAGGCTCACTTGTCGTGATTCCGGCAAAAATCCGTTCAGGCTCAGGGAGTGCATTTGAGGCAGGCAGGAACTTGATACGGGTCAAAAACGGCTCATCTGGTCATTGAAAAAAGTGTTTGCGGTAGGCAAAGCCCGCATCAGTCAAAAACGGGCAGGAAAGCACGCGCTCCCCGCTAGCTGTTCTTGCATTTTGCCGCCTGTTGTTCAACGGCAACGCGCTTTCGAACCGCGTTCGCCATGTTTGGATATTTCTTCGGCACTTCGGCAAATGTCGCACAGGCCAGTTCTCGTTGCTGAAGCCCGGAAAGCGATACGCCAAGTTTCAAGAGGTTTTGCGGGGCAAGGGCCCCATCCGGATGCGCCTTGTGGTTTTCGAGGAAAACCCGCGCGGAGGCCTCATAGTCTCCCTGCGCAAACAGGCTCTCACCCAACCAGAACCGGGCTTCCGCATCGCGGGCACTTCCCGGAAAATCGGCCACATATTGCCGAAAAACCTCACCGGCTCTCTCATAGTCGCCGCCCTGAACATATTGATAGCCGAGTTCAAACATTTCCTCAGGCGTGTCCGGCATGCCTGCCGGTTCAGCCCTGGAATTCAGTCCACCCGTCAGGTCAATCGGCTTTCCCACATTGGAATCAACCAGATTGCCGTTCTCGTCAAACGTCAGCGTACCAAGGTTTTGCGGAGGCTGACCCAATTGGTCGCCACCGCCGATTTGCCCGCCACCATCAAGAAGATCAGTGATGGATTTACGCGTACCAGTGCCGTCTGAATTGGCGTTACCCGCATCAGACGGTTCGGACTTTCCCAGGCTTTTTTCTCCGCCCTTGGCCACATTGCGGTTCTTGTTCTTGAGCGCACCCTGTTCTTCCAGTTCACGAAACCGGAATTCATTGTCTTCCTGCATCTTGCGGATCTGCTCCTGCAATTGCAGCAACTGGAAGGTCATTTCCTCGACCTTGCCGTTGAGAACGCGCATCTGTTCTTCAAGCTGGTTGACCCTGAAAGCCGCATCGCCGGATTGGGCCATTTGAACAGGCGCAACATCCTGGCGGGCACCAATTCCCTGATCGCCAAAGACCCCGGGCAATCCTGTCGCCGGAGCCGGTGCTTCATATCCTGCAGCCCCGCTCTTGCTTTCGCCGCGCAGGTCCAGTGATTGAAGACGCTGACCCAGTCTTTGACCGAACTGCTGGACAGGGTTCGTCTGATAGGTCGGCAAAGACTGTGACTGCGCTTGCCCTGCCGTTGCGAAGGCGGAAAACCCTCCCGCGCAAATCAGGATTGAAGCAAGATAGGAAATGGGTTTCATGCAAAAGCCCTCAATATGAATGTCAGTTTAGCGTTCTTCCATCGCCTGGAAAAACGCGCGGCGGAGGGCCATCCTATCAAAGTTTGTGAACGGACCAAGCGCAATAAGGCCTTGTTGCAGTCAAACTGGTCGAAATTTTGTTTGCCTGCAGGCAACTTCGTGAAAATCTCACCGTTCACAATTGAGGATCAACATTGCGCAGGACCATCGTCGCGGTCATTTTCGCAACCGGTTTTTCCTGATCATCCTGAAACAGTTCGCCCTCGCAAATCGTCAGCACATTGCCTGCCTTTAGGACACTGCCAACAGCATGGAAATTTTGACCTGATGCCGGGCGCAAAAAGTGTACCTTGAACTCGGAGGTCAAAACCTCGCAATTTTGCCCAGCAAGCGTCAGCGCGGCATATCCGCAGGCACTGTCAACCACGGAAGTGCCGACACCGGCGTGCAGGAAACCATGTTGCTGCAGGAGCTTGTCGCTTCTTTGATAAGTGATAACCACCCTGCCCGGCTCCACCGTTTTCATGACAGCACCCAGTGTCTGCATGAAGCTCTGGTCTGCGAAGCTTTCCCGCACGACTGATTCATAATCCGGGTTGCTGATCCTGAACACTGTTGGCATCTCCTCGTTTTTGGCACGAAAAACAAAAACGGCCTGCAACAAATTGCAAGCCGTTTTGAAATGTTCGCCAGGCGAACATGGACTTTTGATGGCAAACCCTCAGCCGGTCGGCCCAGTCAAAAGCGTAACTGCGCGCCGGTTCTGAGACCAGCATGAAATATCGTCACACACGGCAACCGGGCGTTCCTTTCCATACGAGATGGTGCGGATACGGTTGCGCGGAACACCGCGTGATACCAGGTAGTCGCGCGTTGCAGCAGCACGGCGCGCACCCAGTGCTATGTTGTATTCACGAGTGCCTCGCTCATCGGCGTGACCTTCAATCGTGATCGGATAATTGGTGTAACGAACCAGCCACTGCGACTGCTTGTCCAGTGTAGCGCGGGCCGTCGCCGTCAGGGCCGAAGAATCGGTTTCAAAGAAAACCCGGTCACCGACATTAACGGTGAAGTCCTGCTGCGAGCCTGGTGCGGCTCCGTTATTGAGGCCAAGGCCACCGGCATTGTCCGGCAGGGGTTTTTTCGTAGCACAGCCGGCCAGCGCAAGGCCAAGCGCCAGTGCAATCAATACAGGTGATTTCAGTACGGAACGTGCGGTAGGCATCGTCCTTACTCCTTTAACAATTTTGTTCATCCCTTAATAACCATGAAAGGGTTAATTCGGGTTCAAGAACCTTGGTAAATGATTGGTTAATCTTCGCCGCCCGGTCTTTTCCGTGCCGATAATTTCGAAACCCGGAACAAAAGGATTTCTGGTTGATCCGCGCTCTCAACACCATGTCATTGCGGCGAAAGCACGGCACGGTTTTCACTTTTCAACGAATGACTGATCGGTCGCCCAATTAATTCAACAGGGGCGACCAAGCCGGATCAGACGCAAAATTCGGCGTTGGTATCTGGCGCTCATTGTACCCTGTTACATCAACCGAATAGAGCTTGGGGCCACCATTTTGACCCCGGCTTTCACGGAAGAACATGATCACCCGTCCATTGGGAGACCAAGTCGGTCCCTCATTGTGATATCCCTCGGTCAGGATACGCTCGCCCGAGCCATCGGGCTTCATCACCCCGATCAGGAAGCTGCCTCCCTGTTGCTTGGTAAAGGCAATCAGATCACCGCGCGGCGACCAGACCGGCGTTGAATAACTGCCCGTGCCGAAGGATATACGCGTCGGTTCGCCGCCTTCAGCTCCCATCACATAAAGCTGCTGGCGTCCGCCCCGATCCGATTCAAAGACAATCTGTGAACCGTCCGGTGAATAGGAAGGGCTGGTGTCGATTGCCGATGAACTGGTAACCCGCGTGGTATTCCGTGAACGAAGATCCATCGTGTAAAGATTGGAAATCCCGTCATTGTTGAGGCTCATGATGATCTTCTGGCCATCGGGGGAAAATCTTGGCGAAAAGGTCATTCCGGGAAAGTTGCCGACAACGTCAAACTGACCGGTTTCGATCTGGCGCAAATAGACTTTCGGGTTTCCTCCTGCAAACGACATATAGGTGATTTCCTGCCGGTTCGGGGAAAAGCGCGGTGTCAGAACCAGTTCACCACCCTCGGACAGGTAGCGTACATTGGCTCCATCCTGGTCCATGATGGCAAGGCGTTTGACACGTTTCTGCTTGGGGCCGGATTCGTCGATGAATACGATACGACTGTCAAAATATCCACTCTCGCCGGTCAGTTCCTGATAGATCGCATCAGAAATGATATGGGCAAGGCGGCGCTTGTTCTTCGGATTGGTGAAATATTGCTGGCCGATGATCTGCTCGGAACCAAACACGTCCCACAACCGGAACTCTGCCTTGAGGCGGCCATCGGCTTCGGTGCTGACCGTACCTGTGACAAGGGCCTGGGCATTGATGACACGCCAGTCCTCAAACCGCGGAACGGAATTGTGATCGGAGATCTGCTGAATGAAGGCCGTCTTGTCGATCGGCTTGAAAAGCCCGGAATTTTTGCAGGTTCGCCTCAACAATCGATGCAATCTCGGGGCCGAGTTCGCCTGAGAAATTCGTGATCGCAATGGGAAGCGGCTCGACATTGCCTCTGGTGATGTCAATCTCGACGCGGGCGTGGGAAGGCAGGTTGAAGGCAATCAAGGTACAAAGGGCAACAAGGCTCGTGGCCAGCCATTTTGACAGGGCCCGGCCCAAGCGGCCAGTGCTCCGTGCCCGGCGCGATATTTCCGCCGAATATGCCTGCACAACTGTATCAAAATAAGATTTCATAGTATCAATTCCTGTGAAAAGCCTGCTTCGCCGCATATTCATCTCAAGGCGCCGCCCTTCGCCAGATGGGCCATCATATTGAATTTTTAGCACACAATAAGGCGCAATTTTCAGTGTGGTCGATTTTGTCATGATTGATCTGGTTTCTTTTGTCAGTTTGACATTTCGTAAGGGTAGAAATTCACAACAACTTCCGACCAGGTGCCAAATTTTTCCGCTGGCAGAAAATCATAGGGTGCGCAGCGTTTGACAGCCCGCGTCATTTTTCTGGAATAATCATCCTGCTCTTCGGCAGTACCACCTGTTGCCCGCACACTCGGATTGCCGGAAATCGTTCCGTCCCGGTTGAGCGAGGCAGTAACAATGATCTTCAAATCCTGTGAAACCGGCACGCCTCTGGTGATGTTGGCACATTGCTCAATGGCTTCGCGCAATCCGTCCTCCTCGCCCTGCGAAAGGGGTGCGGAGGATTTCGGCGCTTCTCCCGCCGCCGGGCTCGCCGGCTTGTCATTGGCTGCCGCACCCTGCGCTGAATCGTTCTGGCGGTTGAGTTCCTGACTGATTTTTTCAGCCAGCCTGTCGGAACTTTCTTCAGAGGTTGCCGTCGGCGTCGGTTGCTGCTCCACCGGCTTCCTGATTTCAGGCGTTTGCGGACTGTTCGGCTTCGGCCGTTGCGGCGCGGATTGCGGAACAGGTACACGGTCGCTTGGCAGGGCGGCAAGCTGGGTTTCAGCCTCGGTCTTGGTTTCTGAATCGGCTTCTATGATATCCTTGATCTCCGGCTCCGCCTGTTCGGCCTTTTCTGGCGTTGGCGCGGTTTCCGGCTCTTTCGGCTTGGGTGCAATCACCGGATCAGCGCTGATAATCGGTTCATCCCTGCGCTTGTCCGCCTTGGGTGCCGGTATCGCCATGTCGGAAGTGGATTTGTCTGTCTTGTCTCCGTCCCGCGAAGCCTCATCGGTTTTTGCATCGCCGGGATTGACTGCCTCGGTCTGCGGGCGAGGCACGGGAACGGCAGATGGAGTTGTCAGGTCCTGGCCTTTTGCCTCAACCTTGGCGCTTTCGGTTTCCTCTGTCGCGAACTTGACCTTGGTCCCTCGGGCAGCCTGTTTCAACGGCGTCACGCTAAGTGACAGCAATGCCGCACCGAGCACGGCAGCATGCATGACCGTAGAAACTGTAAAGCCGATTTTCATCTCAGAACATCACCACAGGCTAGTTCAGGGGCACATGGCGCAAGGTAAATTCCTTGAAACCGGCATTGCTGAGATCTCCAAGAACCCTGGAAATGATCTCGTAGCTTGAGCCTTTGTAACCCTTTACCTCAATTGGCGTATCAAGGCCGTCGCGCGCTTCGCTGATTGCCGCGATCTTGGCTGGCAGTTCCGCCAATGAAACCTCAGTCTCACCAAGGAATATCCGCGCCGATTCATCAATGGTGATCGAAACCGCATCTTCACTCTGGGTGACCTGACGGGCTTTTGACTGCGGCAGTTCGGTTTCAATACCAACCGAAAGCAACGGGGCTGCCACCATGAAGATGATCAACAGCACCAGCATCACGTCGACAAATGGTGTGACGTTGATTTCGCTCATCATTGCGTGACGCCGACCACCGCGCCTTCTGCGTCCGCCGCTTATGCCTGAACCTGATGTCGACATGCCCATTTGAAAATCCTCGTTCTTGTAACCGTTTTCGACTGCCCGATCCCTTAAGACCTAGCCCTGGCTGCGTGAACTTCTCTCATCAATCTGGCGCGAAAGTATGGCTGAAAACTCATCGGCAAAGCCTTCCATACGGCTGGCAATCTTGCCGGCATCGGAGGAAAACTTGTTGTAGGCGATAACAGCAGGGATCGCCGCCAGCAGGCCGAGGGCCGTTGCGAGCAAGGCTTCGGCAATACCCGGCGCGACTTCCGCAAGATTGGTCGAACCCGAAGCCGCAATCGCCTGGAATGAGGTCATAATGCCGATAACGGTTCCGAACAGCCCGACAAAGGGAGCAGCCGACCCGACCGTTGCCAGAAAGCCGAGACGCTTTTCGATGCGCTCCATTTCGCGGGCCAGAGAGACATCAAGCACCTTGTCGATGCGGGTCTGCAAACCAATGGGCGAAGCCGCATTGCGCTCGAAACTCTTTTTCCATTCACGCATCGCCGACACGAACAGCGCCCCCATGCCAGTAGGCGTCTTGTCGGAAAGGGAACGGTACAACTCTTCCAGGGAACGGCCGGACCAGAAAACTTCCTCGAACCTGTCGAGTTGCCTGCGGATGCGGGCAAACAGGATAAACTTGTCCACCATGATGGCCCAGCTCCAGACCGATGCCAGCAAAAGGCCGATCATTACCAGCTTGACAGTAAGGCCGGCCTGCATGAACAACCCCAGCAGCGACACATCGCCCGCTTTTGAAAGCCCGCTCTGCGAAACTTCTTGTGCAAATGCTGCCGTAACAGCAAACAACGTCATCCCGGTCATGGGAAATTCCCCGTTAGTTTTGTCTGGATTCATCCGGGGCTGTCTTGCCCCTCATCATCGCCGCCATCGCGAGATGGTGTGGAATGCTCCAAAAGCCGAAAAAAATGGTCAAAGGAAGGCGGAGACGAAGCCGCCCTGTCCTTGCGTCATTAATGAAGCATTAGGGTAAACGAAGGGTTATGATTCTTCGAACAGCTGCGATTACACCGAATATCATGCTTGTGCTTTACCGTATATTTCTATACGGTAATGAAAAAATACAAGGGAGAAAGACAATGCTGAGCGCCGAATTCTTGTTGACCGCCCTTGTGGTGGTGTTGCTGCCGGGAACGGGGGTACTTTACACGCTGGCTGTCGGACTCGGGCGCGGATTTCTGCCAAGCATCGCCGCCTCTATCGGCTGCACATTCGGGATTGTCCCGGCTGCCATCGCCAGCATTATTGGTCTTGCCGCCATTTTCCATACCAGTGCAGTGGCGTTTCAGATCCTGAAATATCTTGGCGTTGCCTATCTGCTTTTCATGGCATGGAACATTCTGCGGGAAGGCGGAACGCTGGATGTTCGCGAGGACCGAAACAAGGCTTCCCTGCCGGGGATTGCCCTTCACGGAATTCTCATCAACATTCTCAATCCCAAGCTGTCACTGTTTTTCCTGGCATTCCTGCCCCAGTTCGTTTCGCCAACAACGGCCAATCCGACGGCTGACCTCATTTTGCTTGCTTCAATCTTCATGATCATGACCTTTGTTGTCTTCGTTCTGTATGGCGGCTTTGCCGCATTGGTTCGCGATGCACTTGTCTCGCGCCCGGCCATCATGACCTGGCTCAGGCGCGGTTTTGCCGGAGCATTCGGATTTTTGGGCTTGAAACTGGCGCTTTCAGAGCGATAAATCGCTCTTATGAATTTTGAAAAATTGGCCCTGCTGCGAATCGAGACTGCTATGGAACAGGGATTGTTTGACAATCTCCCCGGCCAGGGCAAACCGCTGCCGCCCATTCCCGAAGGCGATTTCATGGAGCATTTCGGCGCGCGCCTGATGAAAGAGGCCGGAGCCGTACCGCCTGAAGTAACGCTGAAGCAGGAAATCGTCCGTGACGCGAAACTTGCTGCGGGACTGCCGGATGGCGAAGAGCGCGACAAGGCGCTGGCGCTCCTCAACGAAAAACGCATGCGCCTGGCGATGATGATGGAACGGCGTTAGGGCAGATCGTCAAGGGAGGAGTTGAATGGACAATAAAGCCTCAGTGGACTTTTCCCGCGGTGCCGCTTGGATGGAGGGAAAAGTCATCCCCATCGGCGAAGCACGCATTCCCGTCACCGATTGGGGCCTGACCCATAGCGATATCACCTATGATGTCGTCCATGCCTGGGAAGGCAGGTTTTTCCGCATTGACGCCTATCTTGACCGTTTCATGGAAAGCATCGCCAGACTTGGCCTGGCGATTGATCAGGACAAGGACGAGATTCGCGCTATCCTACACCGGATCGTCGCGCGCTCCGGCCTTCGCGACAGTTATGTTTCAATGGTGGCCAGCAGGGGACAACCCGTCGTCCCGGGAAGTCGCGATCCGCGTGATTGTGCCAATCATTTTTATGCCTGGTGCGTCCCCTTTGTTTTTGTCTTCACCAGAGAAGCCATTGCACGCGGTGCACGACTGTATCTGCCGGATGATGTCTTCCGGATTCCCCCTGCCAGCGTGGACCCCCTCGCCAAGAATTACCATTGGGGCGACTTCACACGGGCCCTTATCACCGCAAAGGAAACAGGGTTTGACAACACCGTCCTTGCTGATGCCAACGGAAACCTGACCGAAGGTCCGGGCTTCAACATCTTCATGGTAAGGAACGGCAAGGTCCGCACCCCTTCCAGCGGTATGCTCGCCGGCATCACCCGCCGGACCGCCATGGAAATCTGTGAGAGCCTTTCCATTCCCTTCGAGGAAGCCAACATCCCGATTGCCGAATTCATGGAGGCCGACGAGATATTTGCAACGACCACCGGCGGCGGCATTGTCCCGATTACCGCTGTGAATGAACGCGTCTTTTCCAACGGAGCGCAGGGTCAGATCACAGGACTTCTTTCCAGCGAATATTGGAAATGGCACAAAAACCGCGAAATGGTCGAAGTCATCGATTACGAACAGGCATCACCTTGAAGCCCGGGAAATCCTGACGCAATGCTGCCATTCATCCTTCCGGATCAAGCTTTGCCCGCAAATCATCGGGAAACCGTTTTGCCCCGCCGCCGTGATGGATGAAGGCAACCTCCACATCCGCGCCAAGCAGCATCGTCTCCGAACCGTCCGCTTCCTTGCGCAACACTTCCTGACGCAGGAAGGAACGGGCGCCCGTCAGTTTCTGCAGGGTAGTTCGAACCGTCAAGAGATCATCAATCACTGCAGGTGGTCCGAACTGCAAATTCATCCGGTGGATGGCAAAGGCGGACTTTTCCTCGGCCAGATCGGTATGGAAGATATTTAACAGTCGCAGCCACTCAGTGCGCGAGCGCTCCATGTATTTGAGATAATTGGAATGATAGACCACGCCGGAAAAATCCGTGTCCTCGTAATAGACACGAACCTCCATCTCATGGCCCATTTTCTTTCCCGGGCCCTCTTCAGTTTCAAACAATCGATTGGAGAGTTCGGCTTTTTCCCGTGACATTTGCTTACCCGGTTGATCAGAATTATTTGCTACCATTAAACGGCTTTGTGCCATAGTCGGAACACAAGGCACAATCCCAAACACGCTGCAAACAACGGGCTACAAGGCAAAACATGCAAGATAAAAAACCGGGCAACAGGATGATACCATGACGATCCTGGAGAAGATTTACCGCTATCCTGTAAAGGGCTTTCCAGCCGAGCGGCTCGCTGCGGTGCAGCTCAATGCCGGAGAAGGACTGCCGGATGATCGCCGCTACGCGATCACCAATGGCGTTTCGAACCTGATGGATGGCGCATGGCTGACCTGCCGTTCCTTTTTCATCAATTCGGTAAATGACGGCTTGCTCAAATTTGAAAATGAAAGCGACAGCGACACGGTTACCCTGGCCGCACCCAATGGCATGCGCCTTACATGGCGCAAGGGTGATCCGCAAAGCCTTGCCCTCGCCAACCGGAAAATGGCAGAGTTTATCGCCCCTCTCCTGCCCGCCCATGACCTGCCGATCCCGATGATCGCCGAACGCAGCCAACTGCCCGGCATGCTCTCAGGCTACTGGGATTTCACCGACAGTGCCGTTTCGATCATGAACCCGGCTTCGTTGGAGGCGGTGGCGAGCGCCATGGGAAGAGACCTCGATCCGCGCCGTCTGCGCGGCAACCTTTATGTCAAAGGCCTTCCGGCATGGAAGGAATTTTCCTGGCTCGGCAAGCGCATCCGTATTGGCAAAAAAGGACCGGAGCTTGAAATCCTGCGCCCTGCCCAGCGCTGCCCGGCAACCTCGGTCAATCCCGACACCGGTGAGCGTGATGTAAAGGTGCCGGACGGCCTGCAGCAGCATTTCGGCCACGTCTATTGCGGCATGTATGCAAAAATCATCAAATCCGGCCATCTGGCCGAAGGCGCTGAAATCGAGCTTGTCGGTGATGCCAAAACACCCTTTGCCGAAGCCGCAAATCCGCAGGACACCCCGTTTGAACGCTGGCCGAAATTTGCCGAGGTAACCGCCATCGAAATGCGCCCGACCGGCGAAAACGGTCAATATGCCAAAAACGTCTCGATCCGCTCGTCCGGCCCATGGCCGCTGCCGGATGCAAGGTCCGGCCAGCGCATCCGCTTTCATCTGGCCAAAGACCTGATCGGCGTTGCAACGGTTGAGAGGCAACACGATCATACGATGGTGCTGCATGTCGAACCGTCAACAACAAGCGATCCGGCAACGGCATACCTGCTGGAAAAAGTTCAACCGGGCGACCGACTGATTGTGACCGGTCCGTTCGGGCGCTCATGATGATTTGACGCTACGCTGAAATATATAGCCAGAGATTTGCCAGCGAACTGGCCAGAAGGCTGATCATGGTCAAGGCAGTGCCGCCGCCACGGCCAACCGGATGGTGATCGGTGAAGGAAAACGCATATCCGTGCATGATCCTGCCAACGACCAAAAGCGCCGCGCAGGCCCACAATACATATGCATTTGCCCCGCCGACTTCCGCCAAACCGATCAATAGAAGGATCATTGGCGTGAACTCGGCGAAGTTTCCATGCCCTCGGATACGTCGCTCCAAACGCGTCTTGTTCAGTTCCGTATCACTTCCCGTTTGACGGGCCTTGATTGTTCTGTAGGTCAGCACCAGAAACCACAGCCCCAAAAGGCCGGCAGTCAGCATTGTGATCGGAAATTGCACCTAGGTTTCCACTTCTTTCAAATAGTTGTTTTCTGGAAAAGCGCTATTGATTGTATTTCCAATTGGCAAGCAATTTGGAAATTCACTCTCCGTCATCAAAGAGCCCTATCTGCGCCGCTGCCATGTCCTTTGGCACTTCCATACCAAGATGCTTCCAGGCATTGGCCGTGAGAATACGCCCGCGCGGGGTGCGTTGAATGAAGCCCTGCTGGATGAGATAGGGTTCGATAATGTCCTCGATCGCATCGCGCGGTTCTGACAGCGCCGCCGCAATCGTCTCGATCCCAACAGGACCCCCGCCAAAATTGCGGGCAATCTGGTTGAGATATCGCCCGTCCAACTGATCAAGCCCGCGCGAATCGACCTCAAGCCGAGTCAGCGCCTGATCGGCTATCCTGGCGTCAACAATCTCCACCCCTGCCACATCTGCAAAATCACGCACGCGCCGCAACAGCCGCCCGGCGATACGCGGTGTTCCGCGTGAGCGTTTGGCAATTTCCTTCGCGCCATCCTCGCTCATCGGCAGTTGCATGATCCGCGCCCCGCGATTGACGATGTGTTCGAGTTCCTCATCCGTATAAAAATTGAGCCTAACGGGAATGCCGAACCGGTCACGCAGCGGTGTTGTCAAAAGACCGAGGCGCGTTGTTGCCGCAACAAGCGTGAATTTCGCCAGATCAATCTTCACCGAACGCGCCGCCGGACCCTCTCCGATGATGAGGTCAAGCTGGTAATCCTCCATGGCCGGGTAGAGGATTTCCTCAACCGCCGGGTTGAGCCGGTGGATTTCGTCAATGAACAGAACGTCACGTTCTTCAAGATTGGTCAAAAGCGCTGCCAGATCGCCCGCCTTGGCGATCACCGGACCGGATGTCGAACGAAAACTCACGCCGAGTTCCTTCGCCATGATCTGCGCCAAGAGTCGTCTTGCCAAGTCCGGGCGGGCCGACAAACAGCACATGGTCCAGCGCCTCGCCGCGCTTCTTCGCGGCTTCAATGAAAACCTTCAGGTTTTCTCGCGCCTGTTTCTGCCCGGTAAATTCGTCGAGTGACTGCGGCCGCAGCGATGTCTCAAGATCTATGAGCTTCGTCCTCACCTCGCTTTTCGGCGTCCATGATGCGGGTTCTCATTCATTTCACTCTTACCCCGCCAACTCTTTCAGACCCAGCCGGATCAGCTTCGCGCTATCTGCTTCTTCACCGGCATTCTTCAGCACTTTCGATACAGCACCCGATGCCTGTTGCGAGGAGTATCCCAGATTGGTCAGCGCCGAAACGGCATCCATCACGGCTGAATTCGCATGACCTGAACCAATATCGGCCTGCAGGCCGATCTCCGCTGCCGCAGCGCCGGAATAGGCCGGAGCCTTGTCCTTCAATTCCGTGACAATTCGCTGGGCAACTTTCGGCCCCACACCGGGAGCACGTGCCACCATGGATTTGTCCTGCAGGGCAATGGCCGATGCCAGATCCCCAGGCGACAGGGTAGACTGGATCGCCAGCGCCACTTTCGCGCCAACTCCCTGAACCGATTGCAGCAGCTTGAACCAGTCACGTTCAAGATCATCCCTGAACCCGAAAAGGCGGATCATGTCCTCGCGCACATATGTCTCGATGGAGAGTGAAATCCGTTCGCCGACCTGCGGCAGGCTGCCGAGCGTGCGGGACGAACAATGTGCCACATATCCAACACCATTGACGTCGATGATTACGTGATCATCACCAATACTGTCGATAATGCCAGTCAGTTTGCCGATCATTGGTTATGTGTTCCCTGTGCCAACGCTTCAATCCTCTTGATCAGCCCACAAACACTATCGCTCAATCCCTTGTATGCCAGTTCCTCGGCAGACAACGTCTTGAGGGAGGAAGCAAAGCCTTTACACACTTCGGCCCTGTTCGGAATTTTTTTCAGCGTCTCAAACGGATCAAGATGTATCCGGACAGTAAAGAGAATATCGCCGCTTTCCGGCAGTTTGCGCAAGGTCTGATGCTCGACCCTGAGATACGCGCCCTCGTTCAAATGCACGTTTTTCAATATGCTCGGCCGTCCTGTCAGCATGAAACAACCGGTCGTCGGAATAAATCGACCAGTTGAACCGGCGCATTGGCAACTCAACCTTGATGTTGTCGAATATCCGCTCGATCATCGCAGCATTGCGGGTGGAAGGACCGAAACCCGGCACCGTTTCATGGATGTCATGCAGCGGGCGGGAGAATTTTTCGCGCAAATGCCAGGATGAAGGAAAGCTGAGCGATCCGGCAGCCAGCCGCCAGCCGTCGTCTCCCTTGCGCATGATGATCAGGTCTTCCTGCACCAGCAGTGCGGCTTTTTGCAGCGCAGGCAGGGACGGCTGCTCAAGGTCAACAGTGTGACCGGCGGATGGTATTTCGATCCGCTTTCCATCGGTACTGACTTTGTGGGTATCACAGCAACGGGCTTTCAAATGCTCGACAACAAGCTCCAGCACTTCGTGCTGGGCGGCTTCTGTGCCACTTTCGGCAACAAAAACGTCGTCGCCGCGTTCCTCGATGAGCCTGCGTTTTTCCAAAAGATAAAAACCCAATCGGTCATCGATCTCGATCCATTCGCCGGTATCAAGCGGCAAAAGGCCGATTTTGAACAGGGGATGCGACCCGTCAAAGGGAGTGTGCTTTATCATGCGATTGATCTAGCCCGTAGCAAGCTTGAGTGCCAGCCTCTTTTCAAGTGCCGCAGCGCCACGGTGGTGGGCGTGACAGATTGCAATCGCCAGCGCATCTGCCGCATCGTCGCTGTCATAGACTGCCTTTGGCAGCAGCATGCCGACCATCAGCTTGATCTGGCTTTTGTCGCCATGACCAACGCCGATAACCGATTTCTTGACCGCATTGGGTGCATATTCAGCGACCGGCAATCCGGCCAGCGCAGGCACAAGAAGCGCAACCCCCCTTGCCTGCCCCAGTTTCAGCGTTGCCACTGCGTCCTTGTTGACGAAGGTGTTTTCAACCGCAGCCTCAACCGGCATTTGCGCATGAAGGACACCAGCCAGCCCATCATGCAACTGACAGAGCCGCTTGGGCAAATCGCATTTGGCATCAGAGCGTACAGTCCCCGCCGCCACAAACCGCAGAGAATTGCCGAGAATGTCAATCACGCCCCAGCCCATGTTACGAAGGCCAGGGTCAATCCCGATTATGCGAATCGTTTCTGTCATGGATTGAGGTTACTCCTATTCCGGTTGAACAATGAAGCCCAAAAGTGAACAAAACAGAAACATTGTCGAACAATACAAAAAGTGCGAAAGTTTTCTCCGGAATGTCGAATTTGCTTTGACCCGTTCGTCAACAGCACAGGGAGGCAGTCTTGAAAGCTGTTACCCCGAACCAAACAAGGAGTTAACGAGATGAAATATATGCTTTTGATTTACGGTGCTGAAGACAAAGGGCCTTTTCCCGGAACACCGGAGTTCGGCCCGTACATGCAGGCCTATATAGACTTCACCAACAAGGTTCAGTCAGATGGAAAGTTCATTGCCGGGGACGCCTTGCAACCGGTCGAGACGGCAACGACGGTTACCGTTCGCAATGGCAAGACGCAGACAATGGATGGTCCGTTTGCCGAAACAAAAGAGCAATTAGGCGGTTACTACCTGCTTGACTGTGAAAACCTTGATGAGGCGCTCAACTATGCGGCAATGATTCCCGATGCTGCCTCGGGGCGGGTCGAAGTGCGCCCACTGATGATGTTTGACTGACAACCTGTATCGGAGACCAGGACAATGCAGACTTCAATGATCGCGCTCCTGCCTTATCAGGTCGCGCTGTTTTCCCTCGCCTTGCTCTGTACGTCGATATTGGTGCAGGGCATTCTGGCTGGTGTGCTCGGCCTTGCGCGCAGCGACGAGGTTCCCGGCAGACCGCTAAAGGGTGACCATCCCGATTTCAGTTTCAGGGTTCTTCGAACCTATGCAAACGGAACCGAGAATTTCCCGGCATTCATCGCCGCAGTCATTCTTGCGATTTTCATCGGGGTTGATCCTCAATTGGTGAACTGGCTGGCATCGATCCACGTGGCCTTCCGCATGGCCTATTGGGTAATTTACTATCGGGGTGTCGGAAAAACGGGCGGCGGGATGAGGACAATCGCTTACACGCTTGCCCTTGCTGCCAACCTTGCACTTTCGCTCGTTGTCCTCTGGCAGTTGGCAAAATAGGGACAGGCAGTTGGCAACAGATGAGACGTTACCAGGAAATTCTGATCCGGGGGAAACCTCCCGGATCATTGATCTCACGATCAGAAAAAACTGGGGCAGAATTCTCGCCTCCCTGACAAAAACCCTGGGCAATCTTCAACTTGCCGAGGACAGCCTACAGGACGCGGTGGAATCGGCGCTCATTCATTGGAAACGGAACGGTCTGCCCAATTCACCGCCAGCATGGTTGATGCAGACGGCACGCCGAAAGGCGATTGACCGGATAAGGCGGGATGTCAATTTCAAGACCAAAGAGGGTGAAATAACCTATCTGATCGAACTGGATGCCGCTGCCAATGCGCAGGACGGAAAGCTTGCGGAGAATGAGGTCATACCCGATGAACGCCTGCGCATGGTATTTACCTGTTGCCACCCGGCAATCGAGGAAAAATCCCGCATCGCCCTGACGCTCAGAACCATTGGCGGCCTGACTACCGAGGAAATAGCCCGTGCGTTTCTGGACAGGACCGAGGCCATGGCCGCCCGCCTGACGAGAGCCAAGAAGAAAATCGCCCTTGCCAAAATTCCCTATGAAATTCCGCAGGCAGATGCCCTTGCCGAGAGGCTCAATTCAGTCCTCAATGTTATCTACCTGATCTATAATGAGGGGTATTCAGCGCTCAGGGGAGAAAATCTTTACCGGGATGAGCTGATCGGGGAAGCACTGCGCCTGGCGAGACTGTTGAGGCGGCTTCTGCCACAAGAGCCAGAACCTGCCGGACTCGAAGCTCTGATCCTGCTTCATGAATGCAAGGCGTGAAGCGCGAACCGACGCAAGCGGTAATCTGGTTCCGCTGGAATATCAGGACCGGGCACTTTGGGATCAAAATGGAATAGCCGATGGCACTGCTTTATTGAAAGAAGCCTTGGGCAGGGGAAAAATCGGTCCCTATCAATTGCAGGCAGCGATCAGTGCCTGCCATCTTGAGGCTCCTGATTGGGTAAATACCGATTGGGGTCAGATTGCAGCGCTCTATGAACTGCTTTTGGCTATACAGCCAAGTCCAGTTATTCGTCTCAATTACCTTTATGCCCTTTCGCACACTCGGGAACTCGGTGAGGTTCTCGAACTGCTTGATGAGCTTGGGCAGGAACTGGAAATCTACCAGCCGTTCCATGCAGCAAGGGCGGATATTCTAATACGCGCCGGGAAATTCGAAGAAGCAGGCGCCGCCTATCAGCGCGCCATCACCCTTTGCGGCAATGTGACCGAGCGCAGTTTTCTTGAAAGGAAACTGGCAGGCCTTCCTGATACAAGAACCCCCTGATGCATTTTACGGCCGGAAAATTCGGCAATTCTGGAGTTTTCGAAATTTCAGTCTGGCCGCATCTGTGCGGCGATACTGGCCATATTCGCGAACCGGCCAATGCAATAGCGTCTCGAAATGATTGATGCGATCCTTTCCCATCTGGCCAATCCGCTGGCGCAGGCTGTTCTTGCAATTGTTTTTGCCACCGGGATCATTCGCGGATTTTCCGGCTTTGGTTCCGGCATGATCATTGGTCCATCCACCTCCGCACTTTTCACGCCGAAAATCGCACTTGTCATGATTGCCATTCTTGATCTTGTACCCACCCTGGTGATGGTATGGCCAGCACGTACAAGCGTGGTCTGGCGCGAACTTCTTCCTATCATTATCGGCTATGCTATCATGGTGCCTGCGGGCGTCTGGTTCCTGACCACAAGCGATCCGGTTGTCCTTCGCTGGTTCATTTCCCTATCAATTCTTTTTGCCGTCTCCCTTCTGTGGACAGGCTGGAAGTACAATGGCCCCCGCAACAGGCCCACCTCCTTCTCGGTTGGCGCCATTGGCGGCTTCATGGGATCGGCGGCCGCCCTTCCCGGCCCGATCGTGCTGCTCTATTGGCTGGCAAGCACGATGAAGGCCGGCGTCGTCCGCGCCAACATGATCTGGTATTTGTTCATCACGGATTTCATGATCATCATCGGCTACCTGTTTGCCGACATATTTACCTTGGAAGCTGTTGCCCTCGGACTGATCGGGATTCCCGGATACTTCCTCGGCATTCTCATCGGGATGAAATTCTTTACCGGAGCAAGCGACCGCACCTACCGCAATATCGCCTTTGCCATCATCCTGCTTTCTGCCGTGACATCGATCCCCCTGCTGGACCATATGATGGGGCGGTGATCAACCGGTCGGCTCGATCTCGGCTTCCGGCAGTTTACCCATCGGTTGAACCAGCGCCAGCCCCATCATCATCAGGGCGATGGCAAACCACACATAGCCTGAATAGGTTTCCCCCAGAAAGGTCATGGCAATCACGATCGCCCCGATCGTCACCACATAGGCAATCTGGGCGGTGAAGACGACACCGGCAAACCCCACCAGCCACATATAGCCCGAATAGGCGACCGCATGGGCAATCGACGAACCGAGCAACGCCCATTCAGGGGCCGTCCAGGGTTTGAACAAATCGACCCATTGCCCACTCACCAGCGCCAGCGGGCCTGATATGAAAATACCGATAAAGGAAGCGCCCCAAAGGGCGGCAATCGGGTTGAGTGTGCGCGGCGCACGCGAAGCAACGAAGTTCCCCTCAAAGCCGTAACAGATAGGCGCAATCAGCGCGACGAGGACCCAGAAGCCCTGACCGGCAACCGGAAGGCTCGCCTCTGGCAATGCAATCAGCAACATCGCCGATACTCCAAGGACAATTCCCATGGAACGCGAAAACCGAAAACGCTCATTGCCAATGGCAAGGGCGATCAGCAGGGAAAACATCGGTACAGTGGTGATGGCAACAGCCATAATGCCCGCCGGCAGTTGGGCGGCGGCGAGGTAGGAAAACGAATTGGGCAAAAGAGTGCCAAGAAACGCGATGGCGATATAGTAAAGTATATGCCGCCGGTCGAACGGCACGCGAATGCGCCGCACGGCAATTACCGCCCCCAAAAGGATGACGCCAAACAGCATCTGCCAGAAGATCAGCCCCATGGGTTGGTAGCCGGTGGAAACCGCCACCTTTGTAAGCGGCTGTGTCATTCCCCAGGCAAGGCCAAAAACCAGCAGGCCAAGAAAAGACAAAGTTGTGGCGGAAGCATTTTTCATGCTCCCGCCATATTGGGTTCCGGTGCATTTGAAAAGGCCGAAATACGGCCCCTTCAGTTCAGATTACGCGCTCAGTTTTTCCATGACATCATCAGCGATGTCATAATTGGCAAAGACATTCTGTACGTCATCGTCTTCTTCGAGCACATCAATCAGCTTCATGAGTGTGCCGGCTTTCTCCTCATCAACCGGAGTCTGGTTCTGAGGTTTCCAGACGATATTGACGGATTCAGGTTCCCCAAGGGCTGCTTCCAGCGCCTTGGAAACTTCGCCCAGATCCTCAAAGGCGCAAAGAATGGTGTGGCCCGTCGGCTCATCGCCCTCGAGATCGCTTTCCACATCTTCTGCACCTGCTTCAATGGCCGCTTCCATCACGCCATCCTCGGTGCCGGCCGCCGACTTGTAGACAATCTCGCCCTTGCGGTCGAACATGAAGGAAACAGAGCCGGTTTCTCCAAGCGCGCCACCATGCTTGGTGAAGGCGGCCCTGACATTGGAAGCCGAGCGATTGAGATTGTCTGTCAGGCACTCCACGATAACCGCAACGCCGCCGGGACCGTACCCCTCATAGCGCATTTCCTTGTAATCCTCTCCATCGCCGCCCGATCCCTTGTTGATCGCCCGCTGGATATTGTCCTTTGGCATCGACTGTCCCTTGGCGTTCTGGATCGCCAGGCGCAAACGTGGGTTCATGTCCGGATCAGTCGTTCCTCCGCCCATTTTCACTGCGACGGTGATTTCCTTCGAAAGCCGCGAAAACAGTTTTGACCGGGCGGCATCAGCGCGGCCCTTGCGATGCATGATGTTCTTGAATTTCGAATGGCCTGCCACGGCTCACTCCTTCGGTATGAATTGTCATTGAGGTTGGCCTGCTTTTAGAGCGAAAGGCAAAACTGGTAAAGGGGGCGTTTAATCAATTCCGCCTCCTTCAACATGGTGGAAAAAATCGAAATCCGCGCTACACTTTCCTTCAGCGAAAAGGAGGTCGAGATGCAACAGGCGATAGGATTTGTCATAAGCCTTTTTCTGGTGATTGCCGTTCAGACAGCCAGCCCCGCGCTTGGTGCCGACGAGGAAACGCTAAGAGCTGCGAAAACACGACTTTTCGATCGCCTTGCCAGCGCCTCGACAGAGGCGGAAGGCAGGGCGGTGGAGTTTGAAATCTGGGAATTCTGGACCGCGCAGGCACCTGATGAAAAAATCGGTGCAACACTCAAACGCGGAATGGAAAAACGCCGCGAGTTCGACCTGCCATGGGCAGAAGACCTGATGGACGAGGTTGTCGATGCCGCCCCGGGTTATGCGGAAGGCTGGAACCAGCGGGCCTTTATCCGGTTTCTGCGCGACCGTCCCGACGCGGCCCTGGGCGACCTTGAAAAGGCCATCGAACTTGAACCCCTGCATTTCGGCGCTCTTTCAGGCATGTACCATGTCCTGCGTCTGCAAAACCGCCATGCGGCAGCGATGAAGGTTCTCCAGCGGGCAGTCGCAATCCACCCGTGGCTAAAGGAGCGTGGTGCCTTGCCTGAGGACATGTGGCCGGAAAACTTTCGCAGGATCCACCAACCGGGTTTGAAGCTTTGAACAGACAGCCGCCCCCTGCAACAATTCCGCTCCCCTCCCTGCCGTGGTCCGGCTCCTGCCAGTGCGGCCAGTTGCGCTATGTACTGACAGAATATCCACTCACCTTTTACTGTTGCCACTGCACCGAGTGCCAGAAGCAGGCCGCCAGCATGCATGGAGAGTCACTTCTGGTAAACTCCGATGCCCTTGAAATATCCGGCGAAACCAGGACATGGTCGCGCAAGACCGACAGCGGAAACACAACCGATTGCCATTTCTGCCCCGATTGCGGAACCAGGCTTTATCATCGCGGCACCCGTCGAAAAAAGGAGGACAAGATCATTTCCCTGAAGGGCGGCTCTCTTGACCAGATCGCAAAACTCGAACCCGTGGGACATATCTGGATGAAATCGGCGCAGCCCGGATTCAGGACGGATCCCTCCGCCTTGCTGTTTGATGGCCAACCCGAAACCTACCAGACTTTGATCGAGGCTTTCTCGATACGTTATGGTTCTGAAACGTGACAGCCAAGGAATGGCAGGCAACAAGTTGACAATTACCCGCCATTGGGCTTGAAAATACACAAAGCCCGCTCCCATATCGGACGGCATGTTGTTACTAGGCGGAGCAACAGACGCGGCCATGGACAGAGGAATGGAAATGCGTTCATCATTGATAAAAGCGGTTTCGCTCAGCCTGATGCTGACGACATTTGGTGTAACAACACAGGCAGAGGCCAAAAAACGCTACGTTGCCAAACGCCCCGGCGAAGTGATTTTCCTGCGTGGTCTGGCAAACATCTTTTCCCTCGGCCTTGATACGCTTTCAGACGAGTTGAAGAAATACGGCGTTTACAGCTATGTCCACAATCACAAGGCCTGGGAGAAGGTCGGCCAGCAGCTTATCAGTAAGAGCCGCAAGGGAGAATTGAGCTATCCCATCGTGATCATCGGTCATTCACTGGGGGCCGGCGCCTCTCCAAAACTCGCAACGATGCTCGGCAGGGAAGGCATTGCCGTCCAGTACATGGTGATGCTTGACGCAGTTGAGCCGCTTCCGGTCACCAATTATGTGGTCGATGCGGTGAATTTCTACCTGCCCAAGCGGCGCGGGCAGAACCTTGTCAAACCGTCAGGGAGTTTCGAAGGCGAATTTCACAATATCAATGTGAAGAAAAACTATCCCGACATTGACCACTTCAACATTGACGAAAATGAAATCCTCAGGGGCATCATGACCAAGCGCATTTTTGAACTGATCGAGGCCGAGGAAGCTCAGCTAAGCCGATAAGCTCCGGCAAGCTGTTTAACCATAGGCAGCATTTTCGAAGAAGCGACAACCGGTTTGAACCAGGCATGAAAAACCCCGGCCCTTTCAGGCCGGGGTTTCTTTTTGTCAGGGTTCAGCCTTATTCTGCTGGCTGATCGGCGAGGTTCGCCGCATGCTTGTCGCGGTGGCCATCGCGCCAGAGCGCCTTCGCAAGCGATACGCACATCAGGCCCATCACCATGGTGAACGGCAGCGCCCCGATGATCATGGCATTTCTCAATGCATCCATCGGATTATTGTCACCCGCCGCCAGCAACAGCGTGCCGATTACCGCAGTCAGGATAATGCCCCATATGATGCGATGCTTGATGCCGGTTTCCTGTTCGCCGCCGGACATGATGGTGTTCATCACCAGAATGCCGGAGTCTGCAGATGTCACCAGGAAGGTCATGATCAGCACCACACACATAATGGTGATAGCTGAAAGAAACCCGCCGGAAATCATCTGGCCGAGCGTGACGAAAAGCTTCGCAGTATTGGAGGCTCCGATAATGGCACCATCGGCTCCACCGGTGAGTTCCAGATCGATCGCAGTACCACCGAGAACGGTCATCCATGCAAAGCAGACCAGGGCCGGGGCAAGCACACAACCGACGATAAACTCGCGAACCGTACGGCCTTTTGAAATGCGCGCCAGAAAGAGGCCGACAAATGGCGAGAACGCAATCCACCATGCCCAGTAGAAGGTTGTCCACCCTGCCTGCCAGCCGAACTGACGTGCTGGTTCCCCTGCTGCATACGCAGCTTTGAGAACATCTTCAGGCAGCGCTGCGGCTTCACCCTCAAGAGCGGACTTGAATCCGTCAAAGGAACCCCAGGCATTTGTTGCACCTGCCCTTAACTGATCGGCAAAGGGAGCCGCAGCCTCGGGAAGTCCGCCCGCAAACGCAGCAGCAGACTGCGGCACATAGGCACCAAAGGACATCTGCACGATGTGCAAGAGGTAATCGACCATCGCGGAGCCGTAAGTGCTCATGGCAAAAACGAACGATCCAAAAATGATGAAGGTCAAAAGCAGAATGATCGACAGCACAAGGTTTAGGTTTGAAAGGTATTTCACACCCCGTCCAACACCGGAGACAGCCGAAACAATGGACAATCCCATAATGATAATGAGCCCGGCAATCAGTCCAACCTTGCCTGGAGCAGGTGCGTCACCCGACATGTCCATCATCCACTGCATGCCGGTGATGGCATACAAGCCATCAATGAACTGGCTAACGCCAAATCCGATCGTGACCGAAACACCCAAAATGGTTGCAACCACACCCAGAACATCGACGACATGACCAAAGAAACCATTCACAAAACGACCGAAAAGCGGTGTCAAGGCCGAACGAATGGTCAATGGCATGTCTCTGGTATAAGCGTAGTAGGCCAGGCTGAGGCCGGTTACCACATAGATCGCCCAGGCATGAAAACCATAATGCAGGAAAGTATAACGATAGGCCGATTCCAGTGCCTCAGGCGTGTTGCCAGCAACCGCGCCAGAAACAACAACCGGGTTTGATCCCCAAAGGCCGATTGGCTCCGCGGTCGCAAAAACCATCAGACCGACACCAAGGCCGGCGCCAAACATCATGGAAAACCATGAGAAATTCGAAAATTCAGGTTTCTCACCCTTTGTCCCCATGATCCTGCGGCCCGTTGAGGGAATGATCGCAACGACAACCAGGAAAAACAGGAAAAGCCCCACAATAATGATGTAAAACGAATTAAAGCCTTCCAGCAGAAAGCTGTTGAAGCTGCCCAGCGTGCTGTTGGCGTTTCCGGGCCAAACCAGGGCCCAGATGACAAGGGCAACCATGATGCCCTTGGAAATGAGTGCAATGGGAACACTGTTCCCTTCGTAAAACCCGCTTGGGGCTTTCTTGATGTCCACATCTGTGAACGGTGGTTTGATTGCCATGATGCATGTCCTCCCCATCTTACGGTGATTTGAGCGCGTTCTTTTCAAAATGAACGCCGAAAAATCACCTTGGCCGGAGGAATTTAGACGTAATTCGACCAAATCAATATTCTGATCGCGACCGTCCCCATCTTTGGATAATCGCCCGTCAACGCCCCAAATTATGCAGGATTTCTCCTATTCCGAGCCAAAATCACGGTTCGGTGCGGTAATGTTGAAAACCGACACGCCAAATTGCGGCATGAACATTTCAAGACAATTGCCAGGTCCGTCAGTAAACATCCACGGATGCGTCAGGAAGGTGTTGATCGTGAATTCCTCACCCGGATTAAGCGCAGCATATTCCTTGGGAACACCATCAAAGCCAATCCACATCACGGTTCTGAAACCGTCCGACCGGTTTCGGAAAGTCACGGTTACCGGATTGTCGGAATTCCTGGAAACAACATTTGCCAGCCTGTCGCAGGTTGCCCATCGCGGATCGAGCGGCGGTTGGGGAGCAGGCGGCGCCGCCGGCACAGGTCGGGGCGGTTGTGCCACATTCGTGCCCTGATAAATCGCACATTCCGACAGGAACCGATTGATCGCCCGTGAACTGCCCCGCAGCGGCAGGACGGTTTCGCGCCCGCCGATCCTGTAGGCCACCTGGCTCATGCGCTTGAGCGCACTCCAGAGAGGATCGTTGAAACCGGGTGATATTCTAACCCGTGTCGGCTCTTCCGAAGATCGTGATTGCATGGCTTCGCCCGAATAAACCATGCGCCCGACATCTGTAAGAAATTCGATGACGAGTATATCGCCATTTCTTCGGTTGCCGATATCGGCGTTGAGTTCGATCATGGGAAGTCCGGCAGTCGAACCGGCAAAACAGCTCGCACTTGCCAATATGGCATCTGTTTCGGGCACACCTACCACGATTTGCGATGTCATCCGACCGCGGTTGCTCTCATCATTGAACTGATAGTTTGTCCATGCCATATCACCGAGCGGGTCCGGTGTCGGCGCGGGAGGAGCGGCAACCCGTGCCGAACTTGCTCGCGTGATCCGGTCGGTTGATGTGGCATTGAGCCCCCGCGCAATGATCTCTCCTCTGACAAGATCAAACTCAAAATCAACATTATTCGCATCATCACGAAGGAAAACGGAATTGGCGGTTCTTGCCGTTTCACGGAGCGTTCCGTAAGCCCCTTCAGGACCGTATTCTCGCCAGGTGCCCGGGCTTTCGAGTTCATATCGCCCGGTTTCAAATTCGACGATACTGACCGTATTGCCGTTTATCATCCCGCTTTGAACCCTGATCATCGGCAGGTCTCCGACAGCGGACGGACCCGAAACGGCAGGACGCGTTATTGCAGCATTTGCAAAGCCGGGATCAACTAGAACGGTTGCGGCGAAACTGCCCGCAAAACCACACAGCAGGGTCGCGCTTGCGCAGACGATAGAAACGGGGGAATATTTCACGGGCAGAGTCATGACGTTACCGGTCTCCTGATTAATTCTGCCCCAGTTAAACCTAGGTCAACATTTCAGGAATGCCAAGCAGGAGAAAGAGTATCTGACCAGAAAATTCTCCGGATCACTCCTGACGACCAAAAGGGCCCTGTTGCAAAAAAGGGGAAGATTGCTCTTCCCCTGATGATTTGCGCAAGGGTCCTGATGCCGTCTTGGAAACAGGCGGCACAGGATAGCCCCGGATTATTTTGTATCCGTGATCGTGTACTGAACCCGCTTTGGGGTACTGGCATCAGAGTAGAAAATTTCCTTGCGGTGAAGATCCAGCTGAATATTCACATTGCGCGACTTGTCCTCTAGATAAACGGACCAGTCATCACGTCCGGTTTCGACGAAATTGTGCTTTCCGTCATTGTTCTTTTCAATCCAGCTGCCATCCTTCCTCTGCCTGAAACTGCCGCCGTCATATTTGACGTTCTTGACGTTGCGCCCGTTGATGGCGCCCGCAGCGGCAGGTGCTGATGAGCCGGAAGATTTGCCCGCTTCAGCTTTTGTGATCTCGTACTGCGGACGTTGCGGTGTATTGGCGTCGCTGTAGAAAATCATCTTCCTGTGAAGATCAAGCTGAAGATTTACCCCGCGTGAATCATCGGTAAGGTAAACCGACCATTCATCACGATTGGTTTCACGAAAATCAAACTTCGCGCCATCATTGCCGCGCTCTTCCCATTTGCCATTTCCCTTGTCGACAAACCGGCCACCGGCATGAAATACCCGTTTCACGCTTGCGCCGTTCACCTCCCCCGCAACCTTAACAAGCGGCGTGATGACTTGCGGAACATTCGTGGAAATGTCGTTGATCTTGAACGATGCGGCACTTGCAGGGGCAAGGCCGAAGCCGGCAGCAATCAGCACGGCTGCAACAGAAGCCGTCAGTCCTGATAGTCTTGAAATTCTGGTAGGCATGGTTTTCTCTCCTGGAATGATATCTTGATACCCCTGCTCCGAATATGCGGCAAAATTACAGCACTGGCCAAGCCCCTCGCTGTCTGCTGTGTGACCGATCTCACAGTGCCGCAAGGAGCCAATTCTGCCGGAAGAGTATGGTGGCCAATGGATGTCGGCCGGCGCGGGGAATGGAAACAGGACTGCCAAAAGAAATCGGGGAAAACGCAACGCTCAATGTCCCGCCTGGCCGCGCCAACCGCCCGACCATCCGCGATTGTCCCTGGCTTACCAGGGAAGCGTGTTTTCGAGCCTTGGCCCCACGCGAAGTGGGGCAACGCGTGTTGTCAGCCCGGTCCTGTCATCGATTTCATAACCAACACCGCAAATCGTTGCTTCGCCGGTGGCCGGTTCAAAACGGCCCTTGGGAACCTTGGAAACAAAGCGGTTGATGGGCTCTTCCTTGTCCATGCCAAGGGACGAATCATAATCCCCGCACATCCCTGCATCAGACAGGAAACCGGTCCCTCCGGAGAGAATCTGGTGATCGGCTGTCGGCACATGGGTATGGGTTCCCACAACAGCGCTCACCCGTCCGTCCACAAAATGGGCAAAGCAGAGTTTTTCAGAACTCGCCTCGGCGTGAAAATCAATGAAGATCACATCGGCAGCAACGCCCAGCTCGGCACCCGAAAGAATGTTTTCCACACAGGCGAAAGGGTCATCAAGATCAGGATGCATGAAGACACGGCCCATGATGTTGGCACCATGACACGCGCCCCGTTGCGCGCCTCGAAAACATTGACCCCCCGTCCCGGCGTGCCGGAAGGAAAATTTGCCGGCCGGATAAACCGGTCCTCTCGATCGGCAAAAGAAAGCGCTTCCTTTTGATCCCATACATGGTTGCCGGTGGTCATGACATCGGCCCCGGCTTCGATTGTTGCATCAAAGATCGCCTGGGTAACGCCAAAGCCGTTGGCCGCATTCTCGCCATTGACCACCACAAAATCGGTCTTCATGTCGCTGATCAGACCCGGCAATTGGTCGAACACGGCCATTCGCCCGGTCTTGCCGACCATGTCACCCAGAAACAACAAACGCATGGCAATCCTTATCACTGACATCCGTTCAACTCAGATGACAGCCGTTTTCGGTGATAACCGCTTCGAGCGGCTGATCATGCGCTTCCACGGGAACGTGATCAACTTGCTGGCAGGAAAAGGCAAATCCGTACAGCGTCGGGGTCATGCCCTTTTCGATGCAACCGGGATATCGCGCGGTCATAATGACCTGCACCATAACCGATACGCCCGCCTTTCGCATCAAAAGCGGACAGCGGCATGACAAGAATCTGCGGATCAAGCACCTCTGCATCTGTTCCCGGGACCCCTTGTGCCAAACCCGGTATCAACCAGTTCGCGCGCCGCGCACCAGTTCGCGAAACACGATGGTTGTCTTGTCCTGGACAATCGGCAGGCAAAGCCTTGCACCTCTTGCGCGCAGACTGTCCATGAACGGACGGGCATCGATTTCAGAGCGGATCGGAAAAAAGCCGGAAACTGATTGTACCGGGGGAAAACGAAACCACGCCCTCGCCGTGATCAGCTGCCTGCAGGGACTATTTCTATCCGCAGAACCGGGTCAAGCTGATCGCGCATCGCCAGAACACTGTTTCGAATATCGGCCTTTTGTGCGGATGAATTCATGACAGCTTGCTTTAACGACGACTTTGCAAAGATGCGGGCAATAAAAACAGCCCTTCACAGGGCACTGATAATAAGCGCGAGCCGCCTTGGCCGTCAGACAGTTTTCGACCCCGGGAACCTACATAGTAGGTGGGTGCCGTGTGAAACAGCCCACGGGCCGAATCAGTGACAGCTCCCTTAAGGATCGGTAAGGCCCCGGAGATTGAGTGTCCAACGAACCACGCAGCCCGCAAGGATCATATAGGGCCTCGCGGGGCAATCTGCCAATCAATTTCTTTCGTCGGATGAAGACAGGCCGCTTGGTAGAGATGCCTTTGCTTTTAAACCGGTCCCGCCGAGAGAAGAGGCAAGCGGGACCGGCATTAGCCAGGAAGGCGGTCGGCGGAGAACCGTGCAAATTTCCTGGCCGTTTGGCTGTTTCTGCCTTACATGTAAGGCGAGACGGCAAAGCTTGTAGCCGCCGCTGTAGGACAGGTAGCGCTTCGTCTGGATATTGTAGGACTTGTATTTTCCAAGACAGAACTGGTCATGGGGTGCAAGCCGACAGGAACGTCTGCGGCACCGGCTGAACGTAAACCGGCTGTTGCTGGTAAATCACCTGTGGCGGGCGCAGCGCATTGACAATGCCAAGACCAACACCAAGGCCGATTCCGGCACCAAGACCGCCGCCAAAGCCGCCGCCACCGCCGCCGCCTCCGCCACCGCCACCAGGGCCGGGAGGTGGGGGCGGCATGATGATGCCTCCGCCTCCCACGGGCGGATTGTTACATCCGCCGGGATTGAAGCAGGGCTGGATACCGGGAGGGGTGAAGTGATTGCCTGCATGGGCTTCGCTCGTTCCGATGGTCACATCGGACGCCAGCGCCGATATGGCAATTGTCATGGCAAGAACAGTTCGGGTAATGAATGTGCGTTTCATTTTGTTTCTCCTTGAGTGCCCCAAGAAGTCCTGCAGGTCATTCCGGCAGGTTGAAACCACTATGGCAGGCTTACGCCCGCTGCGCTGTGACGTGTGTCACAACCGCTGTCTGCCAGTCTCACTGCTAGATAATTTGAGTATATGCCGGTTGTTTGGAAATGCCCGGAAATGACTATTTCTTGTCACGCCCCTGGCACCCAGCTTTTCGGCAAGTTCGGCTATCCGGTCGGCAAGTTCGGCTATCTTGGCGGCAGTCTCGCGCTTCAGCGCTGGACACTTCGCTGTCCCTGTTCCGGCTATCCGATTTCAGGGCTGCAATTTCAGCTTCGAGCTTCGCATTCTTTTTTTCCATCTCGACCAGTTCATCGGTCACCATCACGCCAGCCATGACTGTCAGCCGCTGATCACCGATCTCACCAAAGTCGACCTTTGAGTTGGCCGTCACATAGGAATTGAGCTTTTCGCCCAAGGCGAGCAGATGCGGCTCCTGGCCCTCTTCACAAGCCATGCGGTAATTCTTACCATTTATCAGAACGCTTACACTGGCCATTAATTTACTCTGCCTTCTGCTTCACAAGAGTTCTGCATCAACGAACTATTCCGGTTGTTTGATCAAGACCGCACGGATCGATTCCATTGCATCCACCAGACGTCGGGAAACCTCACGATTGGCGCTCTCCAGCCGTTGCGACTTTGCTTTCGCTCCGTCAAGGGAATCGGCTAGCCTGGCCCTGTCCGCCCCCATACGCTGGACTTCAGCCTCCGCGTCCAAGAGCACCGCTTTCACGCTCCAAGCGGGTAGTCTCCACTGCGTTTCAAGCAGCGTCAACTGCTTTGTCCAGTTTTTCCAGTGAGGTAGGCAATTTGCCGCCATATCCCGTACTGTAGCCATCCGTATTAAAACCCGCCCATCTCGTTTTTTCATGTCGAATGTCATCCGCACGCTGTCTTCCGTTTCGGACCGGATCATGGTTCCGCACAACATCTGGTAACCCAAAGCACAAATCATCACAATGACAAAGAGTTACCAATGAAACATTACACGCCAGTTGTAAGCACATCACCTTTCCCCGGTCACTTTCCCCAGTTGTTGATTGCCCGCGAGTACCTCAATCCATCACTCTGTACAGGCACCGCAATCGCCTTTGACAGTCAAACCAATAGGCGGAGACAACGAACAATAACAAGAAGGACATGGATCTCATCGCGGCACTGCCTCAAATACCCCTGTTTCAACGCCGCACCGCATGCTATAATCCGCGAACGAATTGTGACCAGATTTACGTTCATTTCGCACAGGCTCCACATTAACTCACCCCGCCTAGCTGGTAGAGTTCGCCGCAATTCGGGGCCTGCTGAAACATGATTAAAACAGTCGGCTGAACGTGGACCAGAAAACCAGCAAAAACAGGCGATTATCATGAACACTAGGGCGAAACTCCCTGAAATGGCTAACAATGCCATCCGTTTTCTCTCCATGGACGCGGTTCAAAAAGCCAATTCCGGACATCCCGGCCTGCCCATGGGCGCTGCTGATATCGCCACCGTGCTTTTCACAGAACACATGAAATTCGATCCAAAGGATCCCCATTGGCCTGACCGGGACCGTTTCGTCCTGTCTGCCGGTCACGGCTCCATGCTGCTGTATTCCGCGCTGTATCTGCTCGGCTATGAAGACATCGACATCGACGAGATCAAGAATTTCCGCCAGTTGGGCTCCAAGACTGCCGGCCACCCGGAATACGGCCATGCTGCAGGTATCGAAACAACCACAGGCCCCCTCGGTCAGGGGATCGCAAATGCAGTGGGCATGGCGATTGCAGAGCGCAAACTGGCAGATGAGTTCGGCTCCGACTTGGTGGATCATCACACCTATTGTCTGGTCGGTGACGGCTGCCTGATGGAAGGCATCTCTCAGGAAGCGATTTCCCTTGCAGGCCACCTGAAACTCAACAAGCTGATTGTGTTGTGGGATGACAATGACATCACCATCGACGGAAAGGTTTCCCTTTCAGATTCGACCGACCAGATTGCCCGCTTCAAGGCCTCGGGCTGGAAAACCTTGCGGGTGGACGGCCACAAGCCTGCGGAAATCTCCGAGGCGATCGAAAAGGCAAAAGCATCCGACAAGCCAACCATGATCGCCTGTAAAACCACGATCGGCTACGGATCGCCCAAAAAAGCGGGCACTTCAGGCGCTCACGGCTCTCCCCTTGGAGATGAGGAAATCGCCGCAACTCGCGAAGCCCTTGGCTGGAAATCAGCTCCTTTCGAGATCGAAAACGAGATTCTGGATGCCTGGCGCATTGCCGGCCTGCAATCCGGCCAGAAACGCAAGGAATGGGAAAAGAAAGTCAAGAAACTTGATGCCGAGATCATGGGCCAGTTCGAACGTCGTATGCGCGGCGAACTTCCTGCCGGTTTCGTAGATGCAATGCTTGAATACAAGCAGCAGCTTGCGGATGAAAAGCCGACCATGGCAACCCGAAAATCCTCCGAATCCGTTCTCAAGGTGATCAACGATGTAGTTCCCGAAACCATTGGCGGTTCTGCCGACCTGACAGGTTCCAACAACACCAAGACCGAACAAACCCCGGCAATCACACCCGATGACTTCTCCGGCCGCTTTATTCATTACGGCATCCGCGAGCACGGTATGGCAGCCGCCATGAACGGAATGGCACTCCATGGCGGGCTGATTCCCTATTCAGGCGGCTTTTTGATCTTTTCCGATTATTGCCGCCCGTCAATTCGTCTGGCAGCTCTCATGGGCATTCGTGTCATCCACGTTCTGACCCACGATTTCATCGGTCTTGGCGAGGATGGACCAACCCACCAGCCGGTTGAGCATCTAGCAGCGCTTCGCGCGATCCCGAACCTCAACGTTTTCCGGCCCGCGGACACGATGGAGACGGCGGAATGCTGGCAGATTGCCCTTGAAAGCGAAAACACACCTTCCGCCATTGCCCTGACCCGTCAGAATCTTCCCGCCCTTCGCGCCGAGTTCGAAAAGGACAATCTGTGCGCAAAAGGCGCCTATGTCCTCTCCGATGCCGATGATGCGGCGGTAACGATTTTTGCCTCCGGTTCGGAAGTTGAAATCGCCCTGGAAGCCAAGAAAATTCTCGAAAAGAACGGTCATGCAACACGCGTTGTTTCCGTACCTTGCTTTGAACTGTTCGAGGCCCAGAGCGCCGACTACCGCAAGCAGATCATCGGTGAAGCCGGTGTCCGCATAGCCATTGAAGCTGGTGTCAAACAGGGCTGGGAACGCTTTATCGGCGAAGACGGCGGCTTTGTCGGCATGTCCACCTTCGGTGCTTCAGCTCCCTACAAGGAACTCTACGAGCACTTCGGCATTACTGCCGAGGCAGTTGTTGAAGCAGCACAAAAACGCCTGGGGTGAGGTCCTGCGCCTCCCCTATTTTGCCACGCAGTCTGCATAGTAGTGAACAACGCCTGCAGTATCGATTTCCTGTACAAGGCCGTGGATATCGGTTTCAAACCCCGGGCATTCGCGCGCGAATTCACGGTTGAACTGCAGATACTCGACGATTTTCCTGTTGAACACTTCGCCGGGAATGAGCAGCGGAATACCCGGCGGGTATGGCGTCACAAGACTCGTCGTGATGCGTCCCTCCAACTCGTCAATCGGAACACGCTCGGTGGTGCGCCGCGCAATATGGGCGAAGGCATCGCTCGGTGTCATAGCCGGGGTCAGTTCGCTCAGATACATATCGGTTGAAAGGATCGCCACATCGTATTTTGCATAGAGGGAATGAACGTGCTGGCAGAGGTCGCGCAGGCCCATTTTCTCGTATTGGGGATGCTTGGCGCAGAATTCCGGCATGATACGCCACATCGGCTTGTTGATCGCATAGGCATCCTTGAATTGCTGAAGCTCGGTCAGCAGGGTGTTCCAGCGTCCCTTGGTGATTCCGATCGTGAACATGATGAAGAAACTGTAGAGACCCGTTTTTTCCACCACCACACCGTATTCGGTAAGATATTTGGTGACAATGGAAGCCGGAATGCCGGTTTCTTCAAAACGTCCGTCGAGATTGAGACCGGGTGTAATAATGGTTGTCTTGATCGGATCAAGCATGTTGAAGCCACGGGCCATATCGCCAAAGCCGTGCCAGGCGTCTTCCCCGTCAGAGGCCTGCACCCCGTCGGCATCGGTGCGCTTTAATACCCAGTCCTTTGCCTCTCCGATCCCCTCTTCAACCAGGTTGTCAGGTCCCCAAACCTGGAACCACCAGTCATCATCACCAAACTCCGAATCCACCTTGCGCATGGCGCGCCGGAAATCGAGAGCTTCATCAATGCTTTCCTCGACCAGCGCCGTACCGCCGGGCGGCTCCATCATCGCAGCCGCCACATCGCAACTGGCGATGATCGAATATTGCGGACTGGTACTGGTGTGCATCAGGTACGCTTCGTTGAACAGATGCCGGTCGAGTTTGGTTTCCTGCGAATCCTGAACGAGCACATGGCTGGCCTGGCTGATCCCGGCCAGCAGCTTGTGGATCGACTGGGTTGCATAGGTAACCGAGTGTCTAGGCCGTTCGCGGTCCTTGCCCATGGAATGGTATGGCCCGTAAAACGGATGGAAGGCGGCATGCGGCAGCCATGCTTCATCGAAATGGAGGTTCTCGACATACCCGTCCAGCACATCCTTGATTGTCTCGGTATTGTACAACACCCCGTCATAGGTGGATTGGGTCAGTGTCAGGATGCGCGGCTTCACCGTGTCCGCATCCAGATGGGACAGCAGCGGATTGGCCCTGATCTTGGCCTTTATCGCATCAATCTCGAATTCGCTGCGCTGGATCGGGCCAATGATACCGTGATGATTGCGCGTGGGTTTGAGAAAAACCGGGATAGCGCCTGTCATGATGATCGAATGCAGGATTGACTTGTGACAGTTCCGGTCGACAACCACAACATCCCCTGGTGCAACTGCATGATGCCAAACCATCTTGTTACTGGTCGAGGTGCCGTTCGTCACGAAGAAACAGTGATCGGCATTGAAGATGCGCGCCGCATTGCGCTCCGAGGCACCAATTGCACCATTGTGATCAAGAAGCTGGCCGAGCTCTTCCACCGAATTGCACACATCCGCGCGCAACATGTTTTCACCGTAGAACTGATGATACATCTGGCCGATCGGACTTTTCAAAAATGCCACACCGCCGGAGTGGCCGGGGCAGTGCCAGGAGTAAGAACCATCCTCGGCATAATCCAGCAGGGCGCGGAAAAACGGCGGCTGGATGCTTTCGAGGTAATTCCTGGCTTCACGAATGATATGGCGCGCCACAAATTCTGGCGTGTCCTCGAACATGTGAATGAAACCGTGCAATTCGCGCAGGATGTCATTGGTCAGGTGCTTGCTGGTCTTGGTTTCACCATAGATATAAATCGGCACATCGGGGTTTTTCCAGCGCACTTCCTCAATGAAATTGCGAAGATTGACGACTACCGGATCGATTTCCGGACCGGGGCTGAATTCCTCGTCATCAATCGACAACAGGAACGCACTGGCACGCGATTGCTGCTGGGCGAACTGGGACAGATCGCCATAACTGGTAACGCCGACAACCTCAAACCCCTCATCCTCGATCGCCTTTGCGAGCGCGCGTATTCCCACACCTGAATTATTGTCTGAGCGAAAATCCTCATCAATGATGAAGACAGGAAAGCGAAACCTCATCGGGTTCTCCCGTTGGATGCATTGGCCCGAGCCGGCCCGAGTTTGATTTTACCGGCGATACAAGAAGGTATATTATCGGCTTACCGGTTACCTGCGCAAAATTCACGCCAGGCATGTCAGCGCTCTATATCATGACAATGGCAGCGCCGTGATGGCATAATTACATGAACGCTAGTTTTTTTGCCACGGCCAAGTTCACGGCTCAATCCTGTGCCAAGTCTTCTCCCCCTCTCGCTCGGACCTCTTGGAACCGCCGGTTTGATGACTGATTAACCTCTCCCACAACATTTTTTCTCCCTAAACGATTAAAATCCGCAAGCCATGTGGCAATCGCGGGCGCTTGGCGCTATGAACCGCGTGAAAAGTTCGAAGGCTGCTTCTCCGGCTGCCGTATCTCCCAACTTATGGAGCTCCAATGACCAAGAAACTTCGCATCGCCGTAAACGGATTTGGCCGTATTGGCCGCAACGTTGTCCGCGCCATTTTCGAAAGTGGCCGTGAGGATATCGATATCGTCGCCATCAACGATCTGGGCCCTGTTGAAACCAACGCCCATCTGATGCGCTACGATTCGGTTCACGGCAAGTTTCCCCGTGAAGTGACCGTTTCCGGCGACCGTATTCACATCGGCAAGGAAAGCTTCCGCGTTCTGGCCGAGCGTGACCCGAAAAACCTTCCCTGGAAGGAAATGGACATTGATGTCGTGATGGAATGCACAGGCATTTTCGCGGACAAGGAAAAGGCGAGCTATCATCTTGAGGCAGGTGCCAAGCGTGTTCTGGTTTCCGCTCCTGCATCAGGTGCCGACAAGACCATTGTTTACGGTGTCAACCATGACGTTCTGACCAGTGATGACCTTGTCGTCTCCAATGCTTCCTGCACCACCAACTGCCTGTCACCGGTTGCCTTTGTCCTCAACAATGCCATCGGCATTGAAAAGGGCATGATGACCACGATCCACTCCTACACCGGCGACCAACCAACGCTCGACACGATGCACAAGGATCTCTACCGTGCGCGTGCTGCCGCCATGTCCATGATCCCGACCTCAACCGGCGCGGCCAAGGCCGTTGGCCTCGTCCTGCCGGAACTCAACGGCAAGCTTGACGGTTTCGCCATGCGTGTTCCAACCCCGAACGTGTCGGTTGTCGATCTCAAATTCATCGCCAAACGCGAGACATCTGTCGAGGAAATCAACAATGCGATCCGCGAGGCAGCCAACGGCCCGCTCAAGGGCATTCTCGGCTTCACCGACGAGTCGCTGGTTTCCATCGACTTCAACCACAACCCGCATTCATCGATCTTCCACATGGACCAGACCAAGGTGATGGACGGAACGCTTTGCTCAATCCTGACCTGGTACGACAATGAGTGGGGCTTCTCCAACCGCATGTCCGACACGGCAATCGCCATGGGCAAGCTGATCTGATAACCTCAGGATATGGATACAACGATCCTCATTTTTCTGGGCGTGGCGCTGGCAATCCTGGCGCTCGCCCTTTTTCTTTCAAGGGTCTTCCGCAAATCAGCGGAGCGCGACCGGAAAAAATACGACCTCAACCGCGATCACCGCGATGCAACCGATCACGCGACCTGGATCGGGATCGGCAAGTCGGGCGACGGGGATGGCCCGTTACACTAAAATTGCGAGATAGATTATGACCTTCAAAACGCTCGATGATATGGAACTCTCCGGCAAACGCTGCATGGTCCGCGTTGACCTCAACGTCCCGATGGAAGCTGGGCGCGTCACGGACACGACCCGCATCGAGCGGGTCGCTCCGACAATTCACGAAATCGCGGACAAAGGCGGCAAGGTTATCCTGCTCGCCCATTTCGGTCGCCCTAAAGGCGAGGTCGTACCGGAAATGTCGCTGGCGCAAATCACCTCAACCGTATCGGACGTGCTGGGCAGACCCGTGGCATTCGGAACCGACTGCATTGGTCCGATGGCCGAAGCTGCTGTCTCGCAGATGAAGAACGGCGATATCCTGCTTCTGGAAAACACTCGCTTTCACAAGGGCGAAGAGAGTAACGAACTGATTTTCACCGAAGAACTGGCCAAGAACGGTGACCTTTTTGTTTCGGACGCATTTTCCGCCGCCCACCGCGCCCACGCCTCGACCGTGGGCCTTGCAGAAAAACTGCCTTCCTGCGCGGGGCGCACCATGCAGGCCGAGCTGGAAGCGCTGAACGCGGCGCTTGGCAATCCCAAACACCCTGTCGTTGCCGTCGTTGGCGGCGCAAAGGTTTCAACCAAGCTCGACCTTCTCATGAACCTCGTTTCAAAGGTGGATATGCTGGTGATCGGCGGGGGAATGGCCAACACGTTTCTCGCTGCCCAGGGTCATGATGTCCAAAAATCCCTGTGCGAACACGACCTGGCTGGAACCGCTCTCAATATCCTTGCGGAAGCGGAAAAACAGAACTGCACCATTCTTCTGCCCGTCGACGGCGTTGTCGCGACCGAGTTCAAGGCCCATGCCGAAAACCATGTGGCAAAAGTGACCGCCATACCCCACGGAACAATGATCCTTGATGCCGGACCGCACGCCATTGTTGAAATCGAAAACGCCTTCGAAAAGGCTGAAACGCTGATCTGGAACGGGCCGCTTGGCGCTTTCGAAATCGAACCCTTTGATACCGCAACCGTTCTTGCAGCCAAAAAGGCCGCCAGCCTAACAAAGGCAGGGAAGCTCGTTTCCGTCGCCGGAGGGGGAGACACTGTTTCCGCCCTTAACCATGCCGGCGTTGCCGATGATTTCACCTATATTTCCACCGCTGGCGGTGCCTTTCTCGAATGGATGGAAGGCAAGGAACTGCCGGGCGTCGAAATACTGGGATAATCCTTCATAAAGGAAACGGGCAAAGCATGGCCTCGCCCGTTAACCCTAAATCGGCTATTGCCTTCATTAACCTTCTATTAACCAAGCGTTCCTGTTAGAAATACACGTACAAGTTACGTGTGGAAGGTATTGGTGTGGCAATGACTGATGTTTCTAGCCTGAAAAAACCCCTGAAACTGCCCTGCGGGGTGACTGTCCCCAACCGGATCGTCAAGGCGGCGATGACCGAAGGGCTTTCCGACGGCACCAACAAGGCCAATGACCGGATGGTAAATCTTTACCGCGTATGGGGTGAAGGCGGCGCAGGCATGCTGATTACCGGCAATGTTCATGTCGACCGCTGGCATCTGGAGCGCGGCGGCAACCTCGCCATTGAGGGTGAGCAGACCAACGGCGATCTTGCGAAACTGTCAGACATGGCCGCTGCCGGAAAGGCACATGGCAGCCTGATGGTAATGCAGCTCAACCATTGCGGCCGCCAGACCCAAAAGGCTGTCAACAAGCATCCCTTTGCCCCCTCCGATGTAGGTCTGAAGATGGGCAATGGCCGCTTTGGCAAGCCGGTTCCCATGCCGGAAGATGAAATCGAGAAAGTGATCGAGGGCCTCGTCAACGCGTCAGTCGTGGCGCGTCAGACCGGTTTTGACGGCATTCAGTTGCACGCTGCCCATGGTTATCTTTTCAGCCAGTTTCTCTCCCCGCTTTCCAACCGCCGTACAGACAAATGGGGCGGGCCGCTGGAAAACCGCGCCCGTATCGTGATTGAAACCGCCGAACGCATTCGCGAAGCCTGCGGCAAGTCCTTCATCATATCAGTCAAACTGAATTCCGCTGATTTCCAGAAAGGCGGATTTTCTGAGGATGACAGCGTCACGGTGGCAAAGATGCTGGAAGACGCCGGTTGCGATTTCGTCGAGGTTTCCGGCGGCAATTACGAACAGCCACGCATGATCAATTTCAACCGCAAGGACCCGCTCGCAGACAACAGACGTGAAAGCACGAAGAGGCGCGAAGCCTATTTCCTTGATTTTGTGCCCAAATTGCGTTCGGCCGTTTCGATCCCGGTTATGGTGACTGGCGGCTTCAGGCATGTCGACGCGATGGTTGATGCGGTCGAGAATGACGGTGTCGAAATGATCGGTCTTGGAAGACCCATGGTGATGAACACCAATTGCGCCGCCGATATTCTCTCCGGCAAGATCGAGAAGGTTGAAAGCCGCGACGAGGAACTGGTGATTGGCAACGGCCTGCTTGGACCACGCTCACCCATCGGCTTCCTGCGTGACTTGAACGCCTGGGGTGCGCTCGGCTGGTATTACGAGCACATCTACTCCATTGCCGATGGCGAAAAACCGGACTTCAATCTCAGTGCATTCAAGGCATTACTGGCCTATGACCGCACTGAAGGAAAGACGGCCAAGGCGCTGATACGTTAATTCGCAAGTAACCACAAAACCACATGACGGCCGGAATTTACCGGTTGTTACACTTCCGGCCCTACCCTGTGATCAAAAAATACGGGGAAAGCCGACATGAAAACCAACACAGCACAGATCAGCAGCAATGCTGGCACGATTTCAGAAACAGGCGCCAAATTCGCTTTTGCGCCCGTTCTGGCAGCCACAACACTGGCCTTGTTCTTCCTGCAGCCATCACTGGCGATTTCAGCTTCAGCGGCAGTCTGCCTGTCATTTGCCATGGCGGCCCTGTCAGTGGGCGCACTGTTCGAAGACAAGATTGATCTCGGACGAAGCGTTATCCGGTTGATCGCCCCGGTATTTGCTGGTCTTGTCGTTTGGCTCGCTGCACTTGCAGGCCAATCCGCCGGTGACGGCATGGTTTGGCTGGCAGCCACAATGATTGCACTTCCAGCTATCCTGCTTTGCGAAGGCCTGCTGTCCGTATTCGTGATTGGCGCCTTGTCCCGTATTTCCGACCGCCCGATCGACGCTGCCGCTGCCGTATTGGTAGCCAACAAATACTCTGGCCTTGCAGGCAATCTGCGCTGAATTATCTGACCACCTTCCAAAAACTTTCCTGAAGAAAGTTTTGGCCGGTCGTCTTTCAATATCTTTCATTGAAGGAAACAAAAGCCTGCTCCCAATAGGAGCAGGCCCGGATTTTCTGTTCATCTGAAAGTTGTTGAAGATCGAAAAACACCTAGCCGAAGACAATCCGGAAACCGCGACCGCGCGAGCAGGTTGCCGTAGGTGAATCGGCATACCAGAATTTCGAATAATCCCATTTGCCGTTTGATTTCAGCTTGCGGAACTGGACGCGGACCTTTGTCTTTGCGTTGTTCACGCCTTCAAGGTTTCTGGTGACGGTATAGGATTTGCCGTTTTCAATGGTCACATTCGAAATGTTTTCCGAACGTTTGCGGTTCGAACCGAAATCCCAATAGTCAAAGTCGAAAATCTGGATTGTGCCACCGGTCTGGTTGACCGCAGTGATACGCACATCCTTGCAGATGTCAAACAGCGCGGCTGCCGGGCTTGTCGACATCATTGACACGGAAGCGGCCATGGCCAGTACCAGCGAAGCCGATGAAAGTTTGGCGAAAAGGTTCATGAGGTTTCTCCTTGGTTGATTGCCAGGACCACATGGCCCTGATGGAAGAAACCTATCTGGGAGAAAGTCATCGGATCTTATCAGGTCGATAACCCAATTATCAGCCGGTTGTGTCGGAATCAGCGGTTTCCCTGGTGCCGTCCAGATAGCGCTTGATTCCGCTCATGGCTCCTTTTTCATGGTTACTCATAGGCAACAGTTTACCCAACTTCTAAACCGTGCCTGTTCATCCTTTTTGAAGGAAGTTGGGAATTATATCGATTGAAAAAAAATTCAATCGTTTAAGCCAACCTTGCACCAATTTCCCTCAGCTGAAACTTCTGATATGGCCCCTTACAACCCGGTTTCGGCAGCGCCAGAACCGGCTGAACCGAACGGATTTTCCGAACGATTTATTGAACGCTACGAGGAGTTTTCGAATGTCAAAGGCAGCAATGGCCGAGCAAATGGCCAACAAGGACGGTTTCATTGCCGCACTGGACCAGTCAGGCGGCTCAACCCCAAAAGCCCTAGCCCAGTATGGCGTCAGCGAGAGTGACTGGTCCGGCGAAGAAGAAATGTTCGCGCTCATCCACCAGATGCGTGCCCGCATCATCAAGTCGCCTGCCTTTACCGGCGAAAAGGTAATCGGGGCAATTCTTTTCGAGCGCACCATGGATGGCGAAATCGATGGCATGCCGACCGCTGATTATCTCTGGAACAAACGCGGCGTTGTGCCGTTCCTCAAAGTTGACAAGGGTCTGGCAGACGATGAAAACGGCGTGCAGTTGATGAAGCCAATGCCGGAACTCGATGCGCTGCTTGAAAAGGCCGTATCAAAAAACATTTTTGGTACAAAAATGCGTTCCGTCATCAATGCCGCCAACCCAGCAGGGATTGCTGCCAACATCGCCCAGCAGTTTGAAGTGGGTCACCAGATTCTTGGCCACGGTCTTGTGCCGATCCTCGAACCTGAAGTGAACATCAAGATTACCGACAAGGCCGAAGCAGAAGAGCTGGTTCTTGCCGAGATCACCAAAAACCTCGACAGCGTGAAGGACGGCCAGCAGATCATGCTGAAACTGTCGCTCCCGACAAAAGCCAATCTCTACAAGCCGCTGATTGACGATCCGCGCGTCATGCGTGTTGTTGCCCTTTCCGGCGGTTACTCCCGCGAAGAGGCAAACGACCTGCTTGCTGCCAATATCGGCATGATTGCAAGTTTCTCCCGCGCGACCGCCGAGGGCCTGTCAGCCGGTCAAAGCGATGCGGAGTTCGACGCAATGCTCGCTTCAACCATCGAAAGCATCTACCAGGCCTCCTGTTCAACACAGGCCAAAGCCGCCTGAGCGGTTTTCGCGGCGGGGATTGATGCTTCTTTCCCTGCCCAACCAAAAAAGCCCGCCAATCCTGTGACTGGCGGGCTTTTTATTGTCCAAGACCGGTCTCTTCGGAAACCGGTATTGGTCAGTTCTGCGCTGTTTCCAGAAGCGGGGTGATGTTGCGAACCGTCACACGGCGGTTTTCACGTTCATCATAGGGCGTATCGATCTTCAAATACTCTTCGCCATAGCCCTGCACCACCAGATTCTCTGCCGGAACCCCGTAGGCTTCGACCAATATCCGCGCTACCGTGTCGGCCCGCCGGTCGGAAAGGGTCAGGTTATAGACCTCACCACCAACCGCATCCGTGTGTCCTTCAACCAGAAAGACAGCAGACGGATCTTCATCAATTACATCAAGCATGCCCCCGGCAATATCGGCAAGGTACTCCACCTGTGTCTGGCTCACATAGGCGCTGTCCGTATCGAAGGTCAGCGTATCGATATCAACCCGCCGGACATAGGAGCGTACGCGTTCACTTTCGCGCACTTCGCGAAGGGTGAATCGCTGCGGCAGTTCCTCAACCGTTGGGGCTGCAAAAATATCAGCAAGACTGCGCCGGTCATAACGGCTTCCCTCTACAATATACTGATCCTGCGGAATACCAATTCGTATCGGCGGCAATTCCCGGTCATAATCACGGCGCGGCCTTGGCCGGTCATTGAACGCATCATAAAGAACGAAACTCCGCCCCGATGCGTTTACCTTCTCACGGCGCACAACATAGCCGCCCGGATCACGGATGGTAATGACCATTGATCCGTCGCGGCGGTAAATCGTTTCGCGCACATACCCGCCGCGCAGGCGCTCGATCTCGACATTGCTGGCATTGTCACGGAACAGCGCACTCTCATCCTTGCGGATGTAATAATTGCCACCGCGCTCAACAACGAAGCGATCACCCTGATCTTCGACCAGCTTGCCACCGAGAATAGGAACCAATGCGCCGACGGCAACGCCGACCGCTGCTGCACCGATCAATTCCTCACGCCGGTCACGGGCCTTTTCCCGGCGTTTCTCCTCGGCTCTCTTCAGGGCCTGTTTCTGGTTGCGGGTGATGTTCTCAGGAACCACTGCAATGGCTTCCTTTTCCGCCTTTTCGATCTGTTGTTCTACCGGCTCTTCGGCAACCTTGCGCGGCTTGGGTGCATCTGCTGACGGTCGAGGTTTGGCGATTTTTCGTTCATCTCGTTTTTTTCCATCCTGTTTGGCGGGCTGTTTCTCAGGCTTGCGCTCAACCTTTCTGGGTTTTGGCGGCTCTGGAATAATCGTCGCGGGGGCCGATTGCGTATCCTGAATGATCGGCTCCTGGCCCGCAGTATTTCCTGATGCCGGAGCGGTTTCACCGGATGCCTCAACCGGCTTTTTGCGCTTTACCGGCTCGACATTTTCTGCGGCCTTCCTCTTTGGCTTATTGGCAGGCTGTGCGGCAGGTTCCCCTGCCTGTCCGGCGGAACTGCCATTATCTTGCTGATTGGCATTCTTGCGCTCCTGTCGGGCTTCCTTTTTGCGCTCCTGTCGGGCTTCCTTTTTCTTTTCGTTCTTATTGTTCTTGCCCTTGTTGCGAGATTCATCCTGCGAACAATCCTGTACCGCCGGGTCGCATTCAATTGGCGTTTGTTGTGCCATGGCCGTTGAAGTAATCAATGCGCCAAGAAAAGCGCCGAGCACGGATCCCCGGACAATCCTTCGAACACCAATTCCAGCGGGTTTGCTTATCGGATTGGTTGCCGGAAGGTCGCTTTGGTTAAAATAGGTCACACTGATATCCTCGTTTAAAAGTCACTGGGAGACTGAAGAACGATGGATGGCAGGGGAATATGCAATTTCAATGGCCTAATCATTGCAAAATCAAGGCAGGAACAATCTGATTTTGCAGCTTTCCGGTGAATCCCGGCTATACGCGCCCGCGCGCTCAGGCCAGCCCCTTCAGAAGGTAGCCGACCAGATAGGCCGTCGCCGCAGCCGCACCGCCGATAATCAGCGTTTCGAGGCTGGAGCGCCACCAGGGCGAAAGTGACCATTTCGCCTTCGCCGCACCAATCATTGCAAAAACTGCGGCGGTCATCACGATGGAGTAGACGAACCCGTTCTCAAGTCCGAAGGCAAACGGCAATAACGGCACCGCCCCGCAAATCACGAAGGCGACAAAAGTGGCAAAAGCAGCTTTCATTGGCGAAGGCTGATCCGGTGCCATGCCGTATTCCTCAACCAGCATCAGATCGATCCACCGCTTTTCATTGCTGGTGATTTTCCTGACGGCATCTTCCAGCGTATCACCGGAAAGCCCCTTTTCGGACAGTATCTGCCGGACTTCCTCGCGCTCCCCGTCGGGATCAACCCGCACATGCTTTTTCTCGATTTCCCGCAGGCGCGCCACATCGTCCACAACCGTCTTCATGCCGCTGTAATTGCTCGCCGCCATCGAAAAGCCGTCCGCCAGGAGATTGGCAAGGCCGAGGATCAAAATGACCTTTGAGGAAAGCGCCGCGCCCACCACGCCGGCAACAATCGCGAATGTAGTGACAGCGCCATCAATCCCGCCATAGACAAAATCCCGCAAATAGGATGCCTTGTGTCCATTGTGAAGCCGCTCGGCAATCGCCGCCGGTTCATGGCTGTGTTCAAGATCGCTCATGGCTTTTCTTATCTTTCATCGCCGACTGCCGCCTTGCGCCAGATCAAACCCGCCGCCCGGCAAACTGCATACATACGCAAAAACCGAAGGGTGCCATTGCCGCATCTTTTCTTTTTCGCTGTTCACACTATAAACCGCGCCATGGTTACGCGTCTCGAATCTCTTGTATCATGGCTCTCCCTGCCCATTTATGTCTGGCAGGGCCTTGGTGTGCGACGTCGTTCGCTGCGCCTTGAGCCGCCTGCCCATGATGGCTGGATCAGGGCGGGTTCAAACCCTGTAAAAAGCACAAGGGCACCGCTCAACATCCTGCTGATCGGCGACTCATCAGCAGCCGGCGTTGGTGCACGGAAAATCGAGAACAGCCTCGGCGGCGAACTACCGGCAATCCTGCACGAACTAACCGGTCGAACTGTAAACCTGCGCATTGCAGGCAACAATTCCGCAACATCCGGCCAGATCCGCGATCATGTCGTACCAAATCTGCCCCATGAGATCTTTGACTTTATTTGCCTCAACATCGGCACGAATGACGCCAAGAACTTTCACCGCGGCAACACGTTCTGCAAGAATTTCGGAACGCTGCTCTACGCCCTGCGCACACGCTATCCCGAGGCAAGGATCATCTGGTCCGGCGTGCTTGACATGAAACACATTCCGGCCCTGCCCTCACCGCTCAACAGGATCCTCGGCATCCGCTCGCGTATCATCAACCGCAACGGCCAGATTCTTTGCCGCGAACGCGGCGCACTGGCACCCGAACCCGAATGGCGGGTTATCCCTGAAAACTTTGCCGTGGACGGTTTCCACGCATCGGAAAAAGGCTACCGCGAATGGGCTGAAAATCTCGGCAAATATATCGCGGAGTTGGAGAACGGCAGAAGCTGAATGGCAGTTTTGAGGCCGTTTCAAACATTTATTGATGAATCAGGAACGATCACTTTCATCCCAAAGCTGCGATCAATCATCACGAGCAAACTTACCGATTGCTGCCCTTTGACAACCCTAAACGACAGGTTGCCTCGAGAAGAAAACGCTCTTTTTTCCAGTCTTTCGGATGCTGATGAGCCAGTGCCAGCGATCCTTATTTCAAGACAAGAATACAGTTGATCTAAACGAACAGTTTTTTGGCGATATCTGTTTCAAAGAACTTCCTGCAATGATCTGCGAATGCTGCTGAACGTCTGCTGATGCGACCGCCACGGCGGGTTGCCAGTACGATGTTTGGGCTCGGCCCTGCATCAAGTAGAGGTCGGCAGACAACTTCCATTCCGCTATAGGTATTGTTGGTCAATGGACAGATGTTCAAAATGGCGACACCCAGACCGGCTGCTGCCGAGCTTCGAACCATTTCAAAAGACTCCAACCTTTGAATTCGCTCGGGCATCACACTTCGCCTCTCCAAAATGGAAGTCACATAATTTCGAGACTGCGGCAAGTTGAGCAGAAGCAGAGTCCGTCCAGATATGTCTTCAAGAGTTATTTCGCTTTGCTCTGCCAAAGGATCATTTGCCGCCAGCACTACATGGGGCGGAGCATTGGCCAATATTTCAAAGTCGAATTCCTCCCAAAGGCCTGCATCATAGGTGAGAAGAATATCCACAACGCCTTCACGAAGGCTTTTCTGAATGGAAATAATATCTCCCTCGGATAAGTGAACGATCACCTCCGGATAGGATTCGTTCAGATTGCGAATAACCTGTGGCGCGATATTTGGGGGATATCGAAGTGAATGACCCTACCCGCACTTCCCCTGAAAGTGCTTGATCGCTCCCATGCATGTCCTTCACGTAATGCTCGGCCTCATCAAGCATTCGGATAGTACGTGCAATTGCCCGTTCTCCGGCAGCTGTCGTTACAAGCCCCTTTGAACGCTGGCGCACAAAAGCCTGAATTCCGAATTCGTGTTCGAACTTGTCGATCGCCATCATGATGGATGACGTGGATATGTTCAGAGCAGAGGCCGCACCGATAATCGAGCGATGTTGGGCGGCAACCACAACGTAGTTGAGTTGTTTGAGAGTTATGTTCATTTTTTAAATCAATCAGTGATATTAAAAATATTATTCAAAGTTAGTAATCATTGCTAGCCTTTTCTCAATCAGGGAGGAAAGCAGGTCAAATGGACCAACAGGCATCGCCATCAATGCGCGAGGATCGACCATGCGCATGAAACGGGAACAGAAATCCGTCGCATATGGGACGGGCCCGCGACGCTTGGTGAGTGCCCTCTCTGGGATGAGCGCAACCAGCGCCTCTACTGGATCGACAGCTCGCCGAGAAGATCTGGCATTGCGGATTCAGACGGCGCAAATTCAAAGGCACATGCCGTGCCGGATACCATTGGATCCATAGCGCTTTGCGAAGATGGACGTTTGATTGCAGGACTGGCGCAAGGCTTTGCGCTGATTGAACTGGGTGTAGAAGTCCGCATTGTTCAATGGCTAGGTAATCCGGAGCCTGAATTTCCGATACTCAGTCTAAATGACGGAAAGTCGACCGCCAGGGACGTTTCTGGTGTGGGTCGATGAACCGTGACTTTGCCAGAGCAAATGCCGCGCTTTACAGGTTGGACCCGGACCTGACCTGGCATCGCCGGATACAGGGTTAACCGTCTCCAACGGTATAGCTTTCAGCCTGGACGGCAAAAGCCTCTATTTCTCCGACAGTCGGGTGGACCGATCATATGTCTATGACCTTGACTCGCGAAAGCGGTCGCCTGTCCAATCGCCGTTCGCTTCATCGACACAAGACCTACGAAGGCCGCATTGACGGTGCGACAGTCGACAGTGAGGGCAACTACTGGGGAGCCTGTTTGATGGCAGCGCCGTTGCCTGTTTCTCGCCGACAGGTAAATCTGGTCCGCCTCATCGAACTGCCCGTTCGCTACCCGACCATGTGCGCATTCGGAGGAACCGATTTGGATGTCCTCTATGTCACATCAGCGACGTTCACGATGAACAATGAAGAAAAAAACGCCGAGCCATTGGCTGGTGCGCTTTTCGCAATTCACGATCTGGGGACCAACAGGAGTGCCAGAACCACGTTTTGCAACGAACTTGAAATCAAAATTGGAGACAGTGCGTTGGTGCATGTCTTCTCAATGGCCCTGAAAGCCGAAACAACAGGAGGAGAATATGTTGAGACTTTTCAGCACAACACTTGTGGCACTGGCAATGGCTGTATCAGCCATGCTTGCCAGTACCCTTGTCGCATCGGCGCAAAGGGTAACAATAACCTATGCGCACTGCTGCCCCGCAGATCATACCTATGGCATCTACGCACACCGTTTCGCTGAACGGGTAAAGGAAAACTCCAATGGCGAGATCGTGGTTGAAGTGCTTGACGGCGGTGTCATGGGCAGCGAGCAGGCTATCGCCCAGAAAATTCAGCTTGGCACGGTTCAGGTTGGTGGCATTACGTCCAACAATGTCGCGCAGCTTGCGCCGTCTCTGAACGTTCTGGTGCTGCCATACATGAACGGTAGTCCGAATGACCTGACGGGCGACGGGGGTCTGCTTCGTTCAGGAGCCATTCCGTGATGAACTGAACAAGCGTGTGCTTGCCGAAAGCGGCAGCCTTCGGGTCGTTGGCGGTTACACAAACTCCTTCCGCAGCCTGTTTCGCCAAGGACAAGTGTATCTCTACAATTGATGACCTGCAGGGACTGAAAATCAGGGCACCAAAGAACCCTGTGATGACCGCCATGTGGGAATCATGGGGTGTATCGACATACCCGATTGCCTGGGGTGAGACCTTTGGCGCAATCGCAACCGGCGTTGTCGATTCATTTGACAGCCCAACCGACGTCATTCTGAACATGGGCTTCCATGAGCATATCAAATACATCACCGAAGCGACTTACCTGCCGCTCGCTGCCGTTGTCATCATGAACAACGACTTCTTCAACGGTCTTTCCGAAGCAGATCAGCAGATCATTTTGAAATCTGCCGAAGAGGTGGATCAGTCACACGCACAATATGTCACCGAAAACGGTACACGTGTCCGCAAAGCGCTGACAGAGGAACATGGAGTGACATTCTGTGAACTCAAGGATCCTGAAGTCTGGGCTGAAAAGGCACAAGGTGCATGGCCACAGCTCTATGAGCTTGTTGGTGGCGGCAAGGACTGGGTGGACACGACTGTCCGCTACAAAGAGACCGGCAGCCTGAACTAGGGCTGGCGGCCTACGGGGCGAAGAACCGCTGCCGGCTACGTGCCGGCAGCGGGCAATCAACCCGACAATCGTGGACCTGCAAGTCCATTTTAATCAGACCAATTTCAGAAACAGTGTCGAACTGCGGGAGCAGGTCAATGAGCAGCCGAATACTATTCTATGCGAGCCGTTTTGAACTGATCGTTTCCAATCTTAGCCTAGCGCTGCTTGTTCTCGTTCTGGCTGCCCAGATTTTCTTTAGATACGTACTTCAGATCGGCCTGTCATGGAGCGAGGAGATCTCCCGGTTCGCCTTTGTATGGTTTGTCTACATATCAGCCAGTCTGGCTGCCCAGCGCGGCACACACATTCGTGTAACGCTTTTTGCGCGGCTCCTCCCAATCAATGAGCGGATCATCTATCTGCTTGCCGACATCATCTGGATAATCTTCAATGCATTTGTGGTTGTTGCGGGCATTATTCTGATCCAGCGCACGCTTGCGTATCCGGTATATTCGACCTCGCTCTTCTTGCCGCTCTCATACATTTACTCCGTCATACCAATTGCCCATGCCCTCATGATTATCCGGATCATTGAACGGCAATGGCGTTCCTGGAAAGATGGAACACCGCTGATTGCCGGAGAAGGCGACCTGCCAGAGGGAACCAAGTCATGACATTTGTTCTCGTCTTCATCCTCTGTCTGATACTGGGTGTTCCCGATTTTCGTCACCCTGGGTGTGCCATCACTTTTGGAGCTTCTGAACTCGCCCATACCGCTTGCTTCGCTTGCCCATAGCCTGTTCGACGGGGTGGATAAGTTTCCGCTGCTCGCCATACCCAATTTCGTTCTCGCAGGAGCCATCATGTCGCGAGCGGGAATTACCCGTGATATCATTGATTTCATGCGGTCAATTGTTGGTGGTGCATATGGCGGCCTCGCCATCGTCACCATCCTTTCCTGCATGTTCTTTGCCGCTATCTCCGGTTCCGGCCCTGGTACAGTGGCTGCTATCGGCACCCTTCTCATTCCAGCGATGAAGGAAGACGGATATCCAAAGGACTTTGCGGCAGCTGTCGCGTCGTCCGGCGGCACGCTCGGCATACTCCTGCCGCCCAGCAATCCCATGATTGTCTATGGCGTGCTCGCTTCGGTGTCTATTGGTGACTTGTTCCTTGCCGGTTTGCTCCCCGGCATCCTTATGGGCGCACTCCTGATTGGCACCACCTACCTGCTCTCAAGGAGAAATGGCTATCGCGGTGAAAGGCAACCCTTCGACGCAGCGAAAATGGCGACAAGTTTCTACAGGGCGAAATTTTCCCTGGCGACGCCTTTCGTGGTGCTCGGTGGAATATATGGCGGTATCTTCACCCCCGTAGAAGCATCCGTTATCGCAGTGATGTACGCCATCCTGGTTGGCGTGATCATCAAGCGTACAATCGGTCTTTCCGATATCTGGGGCGCGCTGACCGAAGCCAGCGTTATTTGCGGCGGTCTTGTGCTGATCATGGGAACGGCAATCTTCTTTCGGTGAGTTCCTGGCGATCAATCTAATTCCCCAGCGCATCGCCAAGTCGCTGCTCTCGATCACCAGTGATCCGACAATGATGCTGTTGCTTATTTGCGCGATCCTGATTGTGCTCGGCACCTTTATGGAGACCCTCTCAACGGTGATCATCCTCACACCCATTCTGCTGCCGCTCGTCAAAACCCTCGGTATCGATCCTATCCACTTCGGCATCCTTCTCGTGGTGACCAGTGAGATCGGTTTTCTTACGCCGCCACTAGGGGTGAACCTTTTTGTCGCCTGCGGCATATCGGGTCTCACCATTGAGGAGGTGTCACGAAAGGTCATTCCATTCATCGCAACCATCATCATGGGGCTGCTCATTCTGCTCTTTTTCCCGCAGATCAGCCTGTTCCTGTTGTCATTCAAGTAACCCCGGAAAATCAGGCTGGCAGCAAAGCTGCTTGAACCCAATCACAGACAACGGAGAAGGAAACATGCTTACCAACGAGGGATCATCAACACATTCCTGGAAGCAGGAATTACACGCGGTTTTACCTTGCCCGGACTTGGGATCACCTGGTCATTGCCAGCCTTTCACGAACGCGGGAAGAGTTCGATGTGGTCCTTGCCCGCTCCGAACAAAGTGCATCGGTCATGGCTCAGGTCGCCGGAAAAATGACCGGCAAGCCGGGTCTCTTGATGGCTCAAGGTCCGTTTGCCACGACGACTGGTGCCTTTGGAATCATGGAAGCGTATTTCTCCTCCTCGCCTATGGTCATTTTGACCGACACTTCCTGTTACGATGGCTTTGCACAATACGGTGTGTATCAAACGATGACCGGTGACTACGGCGCTGCAAATGCCCATGCCGTTCTCAAGACAATGACTAAGTACGCCACCTATGCAACGACACCGGCGGAAGCAATCTATGGCGCACAACTGGCAGTCAAGCATGCTTCCACCCCGCGTCAGGGCCCCGCAGCGATCATCATGCGTTCCAACATTATCAAGCAGGAAGTTCCTGAGGAAATGCGTGCACGGCTATATCCGGTAGACGGCTATCTTCGCCACACCCCCCCAAGGGTTGATCGCGAAGCAGTCAAGCAGATCTCTCAGCCTTGGAAAAGGCCAAACAACCAGTTATGATCATCGGCAATGGTGTCTATTCAAGTCACATGCGGACCGGCATTGCAGAAATTTGCTGAATCCAACGGCATTGCCATTGCATCCAGCTATCATGGCAAAGGTACGATTGACGAGACCAGCGACATTGCCGTAGGCATGATGGGGACATGGGGCTCGGCTGCCGCGAACCGCATGGTGCAGGCTGCCGATGTGGTGCTGGTCATGGGCTGCAGCCTCGGCCCGGAATATACCCGATTCCGTGACGACAAAATGATTCGACCAGGTGATCAGACAATCATCCAGGTCGATATCGATCCTCTTCAGGCAGGGTGGGTGGTGCCAGTGGATATGGCAATCACCGGGGATGTTGCCGAAGTCACTGAAATCCTGGCGGCCGATCGTCCTCATGACAAGGACCTGGTATCCCTCCGCAAAAAGGTGATTTTTCGCATAAAACAGGAAAATAACTACGGCGTATTGCCTGATATCCCGTCCCGCCCGGGAACCGTTCACTATGCAGATATTATGCGTGGATTGCAGAATTTTCTGGGTGATGATGACCTTCTGACCCTCGATGCAGGAACCAACAGGATATGGGCCACCTGTCGACTTCCACTTCGCTCTCCCAACCAGTTGGTTGCCCCCGGCGGCATTGGCGGAATGGGCTGGAGCACACCTGCGGCCACGGGCGCCAAGATCGTTGCCCCTGAGAAGCGGGTTACCGGCGTGGTAGGAGATGGCGGCTTCGTCATGACAATGGATGCCATTGCCACAGCTGCCGAACGCAGTCTCGATGCAGTCTACATAGTTGCAAACAACTCCGGACTGGGAATGGTAAGGGACAACCTGGGCAATCAACGTATTGGCGTAGATTTCGCAGACCATGATTTCACCAAGGTTGCCGAGGGCTTGGGCGGAAGCGGTTTGACAGTGACAGAGCCCGATCAGATGACTGATGCACTGGAGGAAGCTCACAAACGCGGAGGCCCGGTAGTTATTGATGTGAAAGTAGACCCAGCAGCAAGTCACCGCGATTGCTCGGACTATGCGCCACTTTAGGGGTGAACCATCTGATGAAACGCTTTGAAAACCGCACCATTATCATCTCCGCAGGAGCCGACGGCCTTGGTTTGGCCATTGCTCGCAGACTTGCCAGTGAAGGTGGAGCGGTTTTTGTGCTCGACAAAAACGAAACTGCGATTGCCGCTGCGAGAAAATCCGACCCGAATGTCCGCTTTGAAAAAGTAGATCTGATGGATCACGCTGCCCTGCAGGAAGTCATGGCAGGATTTTCAAGTGAGGGTTTGCGATTTGACACACTGGTCAACAATGCCGGCGGTTCGCTGCATACGCCACGCCCTTTTCTGGAAGAAAGCGATGAGGACTGGGACCGCGTTATGGCACTGAATGTTACAGCAGCAGTTCGTCTGACGCGGCTGGTGCTCCCGGACATGAAGCAGGCAGGCTTTGGTCGCATCGTTAATCTGGGATCTAAGGCAGGCAGATATGGCAGCCTGTTCACAGGCGCCAATTATGTTGCGGCCAAGGGCGCAGTTCAATCCATGACCTTGCAACTGGCACAGGAGTTCGGACCGGAAGGCATTACCTGCAACGCGGTATGTCCAGGCGCTATTCTGACACCAAGAGTGGAGAGGCTTCTGTCAGAGCGCATGACTCCCGAAGAACGCGCCGCAGCAATCCAAAGCATCCCTGTTCGCCGCAACGGCCGTGTTGAGGACGTCGCTTCCGCAGTAGCTTTTCTTGCTTCAGATGAGGCCGGTTTTATCACAGGTCAGCTTCTTGACGTTAATGGGGGGCAGGGAATGGCATCATGAGCAACGAAGGCAATGATCAAATTGGCCCGGTACTGATCACGGGAGGGAACGGGTTTTTGGGACGAGCCCTTTCGAAACTCCTGACTGAAAGTGGCGAGAGCGTTGTTTCCCTGGACCTAACTCCATCCGGCAGCCTGGTGGAAGGTGTCCACTTCGAAGCGGGCAACATAAACGATATTGACGCACTGACCGCCATCTCCCAAAAGCATCAGATACGGGCAATTGTCCATCTTGCAGCATTGGTCATTCCTGCCTGTAAAGCTGATCCAGTTCTGGGTGCCGAGGTCAATATTATCGGTCATCTCAACATGCTTGAGATTGCACGCAGGCTGAATGTTCGCAGGTTTGTTTACACCAGTTCGGTTGCCGCGAGACCGCGAGGTGAATTGGAATCACCCGTCAATCTTTATGGTGCCTACAAACGCTGCTGTGAAGATATTTCCAAGATTTGGTTTCTCGAATACGGGATTCCCTCAATCGGCCTCAGGCCGAATGTCGTGTATGGTCCAGGGCGTGAGCAGGGTGAAACTGCCGCCATTACTCTGGCAATCAAAGCGGCAGCAAAAGGCGAAAGCTACCATATGCCCTTTGCAGGATCGATGTGTTTTCAGTATCTTGACGAAGTAGTCGATGTGATTGCGAGATGTTTGCGCGCAACACCCAAGGCACCATTGGTCAGCGATGTAACCGATCAGATCCAGTCAATTGACGAGGTTCTTGCAGCTATCAACTCCATTGATCCCGAGGCAAAGATCTTTGCCTCGGACAATATGCGCGCCGCACCACCTGAGTTGGACAACTCCCCCCTTCGCAACCTATTGGGTAACTGGCCTGCTATCGGTTTGGAAGCGGGTGTTCGCCGAACCTATGACTTCTATTCGAAAGACCAGAGTACGATTTAGATGCGGTTTAGGTGGCGAAAAGCTAAAACTCACGCGGTCTGAATTCCAGGATTTGGTTGACTGTCAGCGCAAGATTTGACCCGTTAAACAAGGCGACAATCTTCTTGCCAAAACAAACAAAGGGCAGAATGACAAGTGCACGCTATTCCGCCAGGTGACAGGTTCGTCAGGTGACAGGGGCAGCGAATTGTTGTGCATTCCTGCACATTGAGTTGGGTTTTTCAGTCTTCATATGCCCTTCTTTCGTTGGATGGACTTGTGACCTTCAAGATGTGTAAATCCCTTTCAGAGGAGCAATGAGGTCCGGGTGAAATATCCGGCACTGCAGGTGATCGAACGGGAGGGCGCCATGACGTCTCAATATCACGCAATCTACGAAAGCTGGAAAAACGACCCTGAAGGGTTCTGGGCAGGGGCTGCAGGCGAAATCGACTGGTTCACGCCGTTTGAAAAGCCTTTTGACGCTGCCGACGGCGCCTATGGCCGCTGGTTTCCCGGCGCGACCTGCAACACCTGCTACAACTGCGTTGACCGCCATGTGGAGCGCGGCCGGGCCGGACAGCCTGCCATCATCTATGACAGCCCGATAACCGGAACAAGACGGACCATCTCCTATGAGGAATTGCTCGACGAGGTGCAGGCGCTGGCCTACGTGCTGCAGGACAAGGGTATCAAGAAAGGCGACCGTGTCATCATCTACATGCCGATGGTTCCCGAGGCCGCCATTGCCATGCTGGCCTGTGCCCGCATCGGTGCGATCCATTCGGTTGTGTTTGGCGGATTTGCTGCCAGCGAACTGGCAACCCGCATCAATGACTGCCACACCAAAGCTGATCATTTCCGCTTCCTGCGGCATAGAGCCCGGACGCGTGGTTGCCTACAAGCCTTTGCTCGACGAAGCCATTGCAATGTCGAAAATCAAGCCCGAGACCTGCATCATTCTTCAACGCGAACAAAAGACCTGCGACCTCATCGAAGGCCGTGATATCGACTACCGCGAACTGGTTGGCCAGCTGCCAGGGCCGCCGATCAGTAGTTCCGTGCGTAGACGGTCGCCGCCACCGATCCGCTTTACATTCTCTATACATCCGGCACCACCGGTCAGCCAAAAGGCGTTGTCCGCGACAATGGCGGCCACATGGTAGCGCTCAAATGGTCAATGAAAAACATCTACAATATCGAACCGGGAGAGGTTTACTGGGCAGCGTCCGATGTGGGCTGGGTCGTTGGCCATTCCTATATTGTCTATGCCCCGCTGCTGCATGGCTCCACCACGATCCTGTTTGAGGGAAAACCGGTCGGAACGCCCGATGCGGGAACCTTCTGGCGCGTGATTTCCGAACACAAGGTAACAACCCTCTTCACCGCGCCAACCGCGTTTCGGGCCATCAAGAAGGAAGACCCGGAAGGCGAGTTGATCGGCGATTATGACCTGTCCACATTTCCGCGCCCTGTTCCTGGCCGGTGAGCGTGCCGATCCCGATACCATCCACTGGGCCGAGGACAAGCTCGAAGTCCCGGTTTATGACCACTGGTGGCAGACGGAAACCGGCTGGACGATTGCCGGAAATCCTGTCGGTCTTGGCGCCCTGCCAATCAAGTACGGCTCGCCCACTGTTGCGATGCCGGGCTATGACATCCACGTGCTTGACGATGCCGGACATCCGGTGTCAGAACGGAACCCTCGGCAACGTGGTCGTAAAACTGCCACTGCCCCCGGGCTGTCTGCCGACCCTGTGGAATGCCGACGACCGCTTCATAGAAGCCTATCTCGAGGAGTTTCCCGGCTTCTACAAGACTGCAGATGCCGGCTATGATCGACAGGACGGATATCTCTTCATCATGGCGAGAACCGACGACATCATCAACGTTGCCGGCCACCGCCTGTCAACCGGCGCGATGGAAGAGGTCATTGCCGGCCACAAGGATGTCGCCGAATGCGCTGTCATCGGGATCGCCGACAAGTTGAAGGGCCAGATGCCGGTCGGTTTCATGATCCTCAACTAGGGCGTCGATGCACCGAGGAAGCGAACTCGAAAAGGAAATCGTCAAGCTGGTGCGTGAAAAGATCGGCCCGGTCGCTGCCTTCAAGACGGCGCTGGTCGTCCAGCGTCTGCCCAAGACCCGCTCCGGCAAGATCCTTGCGCGCCACCATGCAGAAGATCGCTGACGGTGAAGACTGGAAAATGCCGGCAACCATCGATGATCCGGCCATTCTTGACGAGATCACCGAGAGCTTTGAACAGGCGCGGACTGGTTGGCTAAACCAGCCCGACAACCCTTGTCGGAAGGCGACTTATGCTGCCTGGTTGATCGAAACCAGTTCGATCGCAAAGGTAAGATCCTTTCCTGCCAGCGGATGGTTCATGTCGAGCGTGACAGTTTCGTCATTCATCTCGGCAACCATCGCCGGAATAACCTGACCGTCTGGTGCCTGGACCTGAAGTTGCAGTCCGACCTCAAGCGGAATCTCCGCCGGAATGCTCTCACGCGGCACTGGTTGCATGGCAGCGGGATTGGCCGGGCCGTAAGCTTCCTCGGGAGCAATCGTCACGGTTTTCTTGTCGCCGACCGCCATGCCAGGAATTTCCTTGTCGAGACCGGGAATGATCTGTCCTGACCCAACCTCGAATTCCAATGGATCGCGCCCCTCGGAACTGTCAAATTTGCTCCCGTCCGAAAGGGTTCCTGTGTAGTGAATGCGTACGGTGTCACCCGTCTTTACCTGGGTCATGAGATGTCTTTCTGTATGGAAATGAATGATAAGCAATCGGGGCCGGATGCCGCACGACGCAATGGAGGCCGCAACTGCGGGTGCTCGCTGAGACAAAACTAGCGAAGCAGACCCGCGGGGTAAACCCCCGCAGGTCCACTCAAGCCGTTGATTTTTGGCCACGCACGTTTAATGGTCCGCAAATCAGGAAAAACGGAAGCCGACAATGTCACAAGCCAGCAACTATTCAGGAACGCTTGAAAACAGGATTGCCATCATCACCGGCGGGGCACAGGGGATAGGCTATGCAACGGCAGAGCGCTTCCTCCGGGAAAAGGCAAAGGTTGTCATAGCCGATGTCAACGATGAGGAAGGGCTGAAAGCCGCCAAGACTCTCAGCAAGATCAATTCCTGCACATTTATCCATTGCGATGTCAGCCAGAAGCTCGATGTGCACAATCTGATCGCGTCAACGCTGGATCTGCACGATCGCATTGATATTCTGGTAAATAATGCGGGGATGGTCGCTGGCGGCGACTTCCTCGACATTGAGGAAGAGGACTTTGACCGCGTGATGGCAGTCAATCTTAAAGGCGCCTTTCTTTGCGGCCAGGCGGTTGCAAGAAACATGGTGGAGACCGTAAAAGCTGGCGGCACTCCTGGCGTCATTATCAACATGTCCTCGGTCAATGCCGTTTTTGCCATTGCCAATCAGGTACCCTATTCGGTTTCCAAGGGCGGCATGAACCAATTGACCAAGGTCATGGCGCTGTCACTGGCTCCCCACGGCATCCGGGTAAACGCTATCGGCCCCGGCTCCATCATGACAAAAATCCTCGAAACGGTAGCAAATGACAAGGAGGCTGCCCAGCGCATCCTCGCGCGAACGCCTCTGGGCCGGATCGGTGACCCGAAGGAAATTGCATCTGTTGCAGCGTTTCTGGCATCCGCAGACGCAAGCTACATAACGGGCCAGACTATTTACGCTGACGGCGGCCGGCTTGGCCTCAATTACACGGTTCCGGTAAAATAGATGGATAGCGGATCCTACTGACAGAATGCTGTCAGTAGGGGGATGCTAGGATGTGCTCATCAACAAACCGAAAGGAATTAGCGTGAGCAACCCCCTTCCATTGAACGCTGTTGTATGGGCTGAACTTCCCGTATCTGATCTTGAAAAATCAATGGCATTTTATACTGCTGTTCTCGGCAATCCGCTAGTTGCCAACAATGACGGCCCCAACCCTATGGCAGATCTTCCCTGCAAGGATTATATGTCGGGTGTCGCCGGACACATTTATCCCGGCAAGCCTGCGGAGGCTGGAGCTGGCCCGACCATTCATCTTGCCCTTCCCGATGCTGTCGAAGACGCCATGAAACGGGTTGAGGCTGCCGGTGGAAAAGTTGTTTCTCCGGTGATCGAAATTCCGGCCGGTCGTTTCGCCTATTGCACGGACCCTGACGGTAATTCCATCGGCATTTTCCAGAGGTAGACTTCATGAGACGTGCTGACCGGCTGTTCCAGATCGTACAATATTTGAGGGCCGGTCGGCTGCTCACCGCCAAAATTCTGGCTGAACGTCTGGAGGTATCAGAGCGGACTATCTACCGCGACATTGCCGACCTTCAGGGTTCGGGCGTTCCCATCGATGGCGAGGCCGGTATCGGTTACCTCATGCGAGAAGGCTACGACTTGCCGCCGCTGATGTTTTCAAGAGATGAGGTTTCAGCGTTGATCGTCGGGGCAAGGATGGTGGGCGCCTGGGGCGGCACAAAAATGGCACTGGCGGCAGAAACCGCCCTTGCAAAAATCGACAATGTGGTGCCCGATGACATGCGCGGCCAGGCTCGTTCAACCCCGGTATTCGCCTTTGATTTTAAAAAGCAGGAGCAACTCAAGGAACGCTTTGATATCATCAACCGCGCAACTATGAGTGCAGAAGTACTCGCTATTGGCTACAAGACCCCGGACGGCAGGGTCACCAACAGGGAGATAGAGCCTCTCGGGCTGTATTACTGGGGCCGCACCTGGACACTGGCATCCTGGTGCCGGTTGCGCAGTGACTTCCGATCATTTCGCCTCGACCGTATCGAGAGCCTTCAAACAACGGGTGAAAAAACAATAGCCGCAAAAGGCAGGACCCTTCGCGACTATCTGGAAAATGTCTCAAGGCAAGATGACTGTGAAATACAGTCAACCGCTTTTCCGCACTAGGAACAAGACCGGTTGGCTGCAAAAATCAGTTGACGTCGTCCTCATCATCCGACTTGAGGTTGGAGAACTTCGAGAACACTGAAGCGGCGTCCATTTCCTCTTCGCGTTCCGCCTCAACAGTTTCGCCTTCTTCAAGGTTCTGTGTTTCGCTGGCCGGAATAAGCTGATCGCCTTCACCGCCGGCTGCAGCTGCGTTCTGCTCGTCAATCGGGCGGTTCTTGTTGGCTTTTTGCACTTCAAAATCCAGCGCGATCTGGGTGCAGAGGCCAAGTGTTACCGGGTCCATCGGCGTAAGGTTAGCCGTGTTCCAGTGTGTGCCTTCACGAATCGCCTCAATAGTGTTCTTGGTGGTACCAACGAGGCGGATGATCTGTGCATCCTTCAATTCGGGATGATTGCGGGTCAGCCAGCGAATCGCATTGGGGCGGTCCTGGCGCTTGGAAACCGGGGTATAACGAGGACGCTTGCGCTTGGTGGAAGGCAGTTTGATGCGGCTTTCCTGCAGTTTCAGCTTGATGGAGGTGTCCTTTTGCGCCGCTTCCAACTGGTCTCTCGTCAACTGGCCGGTCGAAATCGGGTCAAGACCCTTGATCCCCTGGGCAGCCTCGCCATCGGCAATCGCTTTGACTTCGAGCGGATGCAGCTTGCAGAATTCGGCGATCTGGTCGAATGAGAGTGATGTGTTGTCCACCAGCCATACGGCAGTAGCTTTCGGCATCAAGAGTTCGGTCATCGGATAAAATCCTTCTGTTGGCCCGCCCGGGTTTTGGGGGGCACCCCGTTTCGGGGCGTTCTCGACGAAATGTCTGGGAATAATTCCTATATAGTCGAGCATTCTCCAGTTCGCAATTGTTAATTCTGCTGCAAACAGTCTTCACTTTTTCGCAAGAATAGTGACCCACGGCTCGACTTTTCCTGAAAGCCCACCGCCCTCGCCAAGCGTGAAATCAAGAACCAAGAAGCCAGCCTTCGTCAGCAGAGCGTTCAATTCTTCCCGTGTATAGTAGGTGTAAAACCGGCCGATATCATCGCGCTCTTCGCCTTCGCCTGTCTTCATACCGATATGGAAAATGCCGCCCGGCTTCAACGCCTTGTGGATTGCAGCAAGATATCCCGGCATTTCCTCGCGTTTGGCATGCAAGAGGCTGAAATTGGCCCAAATGCCGTCAAAAATACCGACTTCGTCAATCTGGTCGAATGTTGCGACCCGTGCACCGATATCATGCTGTTTGTTGGCCATGCGGACCATTTCGGAAGATGCATCAACCGCATCAGGCAAAAAGCCGTTCTCGCGCATGATCACCGAGGATGTTGCAGGGCCGCAACCAAGATCCAGCACTTTCGCACCTTTCTCAAGATGACCCATAAAGCGGACGAGATCAGGATCAATCTCGCTGCGCGTCGTCATTTTCACATAGTCATCAACCCTTGCATCATAAACGGAAAGGGTTTGCTCATCCGCCATCATCCACCTTCAAAACAATCTTGCCGATATGACTGCTGCTTTCCATCAGCGCATGGGCCTTTGCAGCATCCTTGAGCGAAAATTCGCTGTGCATGACCGGCCTCACCTGACCGCTCTTGATAAGCGGCCAGACCTTCTCTTGCAATTCCCTGGCTACCTGGGCCTTGAAGGTTACCGGGCGCGGACGAAGTGTTGAACCGGTATGAGTCAGCCGCTTGACCATTAGCTTGGCAAAATTCACTTCCGCCTTTGCGCCTCCAAGAAATGCAATCGAAACAATCCGCCCGTCTTCCGCCGACGCATCATAATTGCGTTCAATATAACTGCCGCCGACCATGTCCAGAATCAGATCGCTACCCTTGCCCTCGGTGATGCGGGTCACCTCTTCGACAAAATCCTTTTCACGGTAATTGATGGCGTGATGGGCACCCAAATCAAGGCAGGCCCGGCATTTGTCGTCACTGCCGGCGGTTGCAATGATATTGGCCCCGAATGCCTTTGCGAGTTGAATCGCCGTGGTGCCGATCCCGCTGGTGCCGCCATGGACCAAAAGGGTTTCACCCTGTAACAGTCCACCGCGTTGGAAAACATTATGCCAGACAGTGAAAAAAGTCTCAGGCACCGCCGCAGCTTCAGCCATTGAAAGACCGGCAAGGACCGGCAGCGTGTTAGAGGCGTCAACCAGAACATATTCTGCGTAGCCGCCACCGGGTGTCAGTGCCATCACTTCGTTCCCAATGGTGTCTTCGTTGACACCGTCACCCGTGGCAACAATCATCCCCGAGACTTCCAGCCCCGGCAGCGGCGACGCCCCTTTTGGAGGAGGGTAGGCCCCTGCGCGCTGCAGGCAATCAGGCCGGTTAACGCCCGCATAGGCGGTCTTGATCAGCACTTCGCCTTCGCCCGGGGTGGGCACTTCAAGCGTGACAGGTTCGAGAACCTCAGGCCCTCCCGGTGTTGAAATCTCTACCGCGGTCATTTTTTTCGGCAGGTCAGCCGGTATAAAAGTCATGCCCTGTAATTCTCCCTTGCTTTGCCAACCATCAATCCGGCCGACCGAGACCGGTTCAGGGAATTGAGAAATCCGCCAGTCCGGTTATGATCAAACAGCTAATAAGGGAGGATACCATGTTCGGTGACGACGAAACACCAAAGAAAAAACTGGTTTTTGAAATTGGTCAGGTGCTGGACGAGCTTTCGGTAGAGGAGCTCGAAGAGACGATGGCACTGCTTGAAAGTGAAATCCGCAGGTTGAAGACTGCACGCGATGGGAAAAGCGCCCATCTGAGCGCTGCCGAGGCCCTGTTTTCGTCCAGAAAGTGAACGCAGGAGTGATTAAAACAACAAATACCGACAAATTAACCAGATATTAAGCTTTATACGGCATTAATGTTTTTATTCGGTTTTTAATCGAATTCATTCCGGGTGATGTTCATGTTCACCCTGTTTGACGCCTCCCTGTTAACTCTTCAGAGCCGCTTTTGCGGCTCTTTTTTTTGACTTTTTTCAGATATTGCGATCATTTCCGGCCTATGATGCCGCTCTTAACGCTAAATTCCGGTTTCACCACTCAGGCCTTTACGACCCTTCAATCCCGGTTTAGTAATAGCCGATCAAACAAGGGTGAAATTTCATGGATTCGAAGCGGTTACCCACAACCGGAAACACGATCTCGCTGGCAGAAAAATTCGCCTTTTCCAACAGGTTCGATAAATTGTTCCGTGACGGAATGGCACTTGTCGACGAAAGCGCGACTTATCTGGACGGAGATGGCCGCAAGGCTGCCAAATCGCTGCCAAAGGCTTCCATCGTTCTTTATGGCACCGAATCCATGCGCCTGACGACCCGGCTGATGCAACTGGCCTCCTGGCTCCTGCTGCAAAGGGCCGCCAATGAGGGCGAGATGACTTCCGAACAGTTTCAGGAAGAAAAAAAGAAAGTGAAACTGGACACGATTCCAGTCAGCGGCATCACCGATGACTGGAAGGAACTTCCTACCGAATTCACAGATCTGGTAAGCCGCTCACTAACCCTGCAAAGCCGGATTACGGCGATCGATGCTGAAGTTTACCAGATGAAGCGGGTGCAATCTGTCGAGGAAGACAACCCGGTGCGCCAGCAGATCAACCTGCTTTCCACCGCACTTGGGGCAAAGTCCAAACTGAACTGAGGGTGCCGGACTAGTCTTTGAAGACGCCGCTTTGAAATTGTGTCGCATATGAATCTTGATAGTATGCTTGGCAAGCAGCACACCAAAAACCTTCATATTGATTGCGTTAATCGGACCTGACGAAGGCGCCAATTTACGGGAACATCATGGAACGCCGTATCATTCTGCACATCGGGCATGCCAAGACAGGCACAACAACGATACAGATGGCCCTGGCAGACTCGCGTGTGCAACTTGCTGGCATGGGAACGCTTTATCCGAAGACGAAACTCATTCGTCACAATCACCGAGTGCTCAATCCGGAAATTTTCGGCGTCAAGGGTATGGGCAATTCCCTTGCTATCCGAATGGGGGAACGCGAAGATGCAGTTCTGCAAACCTCAAGGGGACAATGGGATTCGGTTCTGACACAAGTCAAAACCTCCGAACCAGACACTGTCATCCTGAGCAGCGAAGGGTTTTTCAAGGAATTGACCCCCGGGCCGCGTGGGAAACTGCTCTCTCGTCTTGGCGTAATTTCAAACGGCCAAGCGCAAGATCACACCGAGGTTTTTGCATATGTTCGCAGCCCGGTATCAAAATTCCTTTCCTCACTCCAGCAGCGAATGAAGGGCGGAACGGGTACGATGGAGCCTCAATTCGACTGGAAGGGCAAGGTTATTGCTTCCTACAAGGAGACCTTCGGCGAAGCACTCAAACTACGCGTTTTTGACAGGAGAAAACTCCTGAACGGCGATGCCCTCGCAGACTTTCTCGATTGGACCGGTTATTCGCAAATCGTTGATGCCGGTAGCGCGAAACAATCAAATGTTTCAATTTCCGGCGAAGCAATGTCGGTTTTTTTCAGACTGGGCCCCAAGGACAAACCGGCAAACCGCCCGGAAATGGTCAGGCAAAAGCTGCTGGCCAGAACCGTGAAGAATCTGGATCAGGAACTGCCGGAACCGACCCGTCCGCAGCTTTTCCCAAAGATCGCGGAATACATTATGCGGCTTGATAGTGACCTGATTGAACTGCGAGACAGGCACGGGCTGGTGTTCGACGATGTGGATTACACGATCGCCGGAAAAAGCGATGGTATAAGTGCTCCGTCACTCGATAACATCGAGGATATCTGCAAATTCGATGTTGAACGCCGTGACCTGCTTGAAGCCCGGGTGCGTGAGGAACTTAGTAAAGCCTGAGCGGAACCCTGCGGTTTACGATACCTGTCCAACAAAAAACCCGGCAGCTTTCGCCAACCGGGTTTTCCATATCGATGAAACAGTCAGGACCTTAGAGGCCAAGACCGCCATATTTGTCCTTGAAGCGGGATACGCGGCCGCCACGATCCATCAGGTTCTGGTTGCCACCGGTCCATGCCGGATGAGAGGTCGGATCGATATCGAGGTTCATCGTATCGCCTTCAGCACCCCAGGTTGAACGGGTCATGTACTCAGTGCCATCGGTCATTACGACCTTGATCATGTGGTATTCTGGATGGGTATCTTTTTTCATCGGTTCATCCTTGCAAAACTGTTGGGGCTGTTTTCCAAACCTTTGGACCCAAATCACAGGGCTTGCCTTCGCTCGGCTTTGAAAACAACAAAATACCGCGGAAGTGCTTCCACGGCATCAAATCTGGCGCTTCCATACACCACACCTGCGCCCTGCACAAGCCTGCCCGTGCACAATCGTTCCAACACGGGCCGTGCGGTACCGCAATTCGGCAATTGCGCCAGTCAACCTGCTGATTTCTTGCCATATCGGCTCTGCCAAGGCTTGCATCCCGCGCAAAGATGCGGGAAGGAAGACGCCGGAAAGACCGAAGGACGATACATTGCCTGAAGAGAACCGATCTGAAAGCCTGCAGGAAACCCGCCGTAAAAACCTGCGTCCGCTGGCAAGGCTTTGGCCTTATCTGACACGCTACAAGGGGCACCTGGCCGGTGCTATCACTTTTCTCCTGCTTGCGGCAGCCACAACGCTGACCCTTCCTGTTGCCGTGCGCAATGTGATTGATCAGGGCTTTATCGAAAACAATTCAAGCTTTGTCGGCAATTATTTCACGGCACTCATCGCCGTAGCCGGAGTGCTCGCCTTCGCCAGCGCCTGCCGCTACTATTTCGTGATCTGGCTCGGTGAGCGCGTGATCTCCGATCTGCGCAAGGATGTCTTTGCTCATGTTGCCGATCTTTCCGCCAATTTCTACGACACTGCACAATCGGGTGAAATCATCTCGCGCCTCACAGCCGATACGACCCAGATCAAATCCGCAGTCGGTGCAACCGCCTCCATGGCCCTTCGCAATACCATTCTTGGTATCGGCGCGGTCGGCGCGATGGTTTACACCTCACCGCGCCTTTCAATGATCGTGATTGGCGCGATTCCGTTGATCGTCTTCCCGATCATCCTGTTTGGTAGAGCGGTCAGAAAACGTTCGCGCACCGCACAGGATACGCTTGCGAATGCCACAGCTTTTGCCTCCGAAGCCATTTCCTCCATCCGCATCATCCAGGCTTTCGCCATCGCCAAACTGACCGCGAAACGCTTTTCGAATGCCGTTGAGGAAAGTTTTGAAGCGGCCCGCGCCGCTATCGGAATGCGGGCGTTGCTTACGGCCTTTGCAATCTTCCTGATTTTCTCCAGTGTCGTAGCAGTGCTTTGGGTCGGAGCAAGGGACGTGATGTCGGGCACCATGACGCCCGGCATATTGTCCCAATTCCTGCTCTATGCGATTTTTGCCGCAGGTTCTCTCGGCGCATTGTCTGAAGTATGGGGCGAACTCTCACAGGCTGCCGGAGCCGCCGAGCGTATCAGCGAATTGCTGGAAGAAGAGCCGCAAATCAGGGCGCCTGAAAATCCGCTTACCCTGCCATTGCCGGTAAAAGGCGAACTTGCATTCAAGGATGTTTCATTTGCCTACCCGACCCGCCCTGACGAACTGACAGTCAAAAAACTGTCATTGAATATCCACGCTGGCGAGACGGTGGCAATTGTCGGGCCGTCCGGCGCAGGCAAATCGACACTCACCTCAATGCTACTGCGCTTTTACGATCCTGTCTCAGGCACGATTACACTCGACGGCACAGATATTTCCAAGCTTGATCCCGAAGCCCTTCGCGAACAAATCGCCATCGTCCCCCAGGATACGGTGATTTTTGCAGCTTCCGCCCATGACAATATCGCCCTTGGAAATGAAAACGCTTCTCGCGAAGAAGTCATTGCAGCTGCAAGGGCTGCCAATGCCGCCGAATTCATCGAGGCTTCCGGCGAAGGGTACGACACTCAACTCGGCGAGCGCGGCGTCACGCTTTCAGGTGGTCAGCGCCAGCGCGTGGCAATTGCACGCGCCATCCTCAAGGACGCACCGATCCTGCTGCTTGATGAGGCTACCAGCGCGCTCGACGCAGAAAGCGAACGCCTGGTTCAGGACGCTCTGGAGCACTTGATGGAAGGCCGCACCACCATCGTCATCGCCCACCGCCTTGCGACAATTTTGAAAGCCGACCGCATCCTCGTCATGGACAAAGGCCACATAATCGAGGAAGGCACGCATGCCTCCTTGTCGAAGAAAAAGAACGGCCTTTACGCCAAACTCGCCAGCCTGCAGTTTGACACCGGCATGGCGAAGGCTGCACAGTAGTGCAAAACAGCTTTCCGGCCGCGCCGCCCTTCGTCGCAAACCTGCAGGCATCGGGCGTTGAGGCGACGACAGCAATTGGCAGCATGTTGCACGTAGTAAGGCGACAAACAGCAATCTCACCTGATCGCGCGATTTCATGAACTCCGTATTTTCTGCAGTCTGGGCCCTCCTGCTGGGCATTATCCTCATCATGCTGGGCAATGGCATGCATTTCACGCTGATCGGCCTGCGCGGCGGTATTGAAGGATTTTCAGCCTCCGAACTTGCCATTGTGACTTCCGGCTATTTCATGGGCTTTCTTTCTGGAGCCAGATATACGCCAGTACTGATTCAGCGTGTCGGGCATGTGCGCGTTTTTGCGGCGTTGGGCAGTTTCATGTCGGCGGGGCTGATTGCCCTGCCCCTGCTCACAGAGCCTTGGGCATGGACAGTATTGCGAATTATCGTAGGGTTTTGCATGTCCGGAATTTATGTCGTCGCGGAAAGCTGGCTGAACAATGCAGCCACCAATGAAACGCGGGGAAAGGTATTGTCAGCCTACATGATTGCCCAGACGCTGGGCATCATCGGGGCCCAAGGCCTCCTGACACTTGGCGACGCCGCCTCATCCACTCTCTTTATTGGCGCTTCCATCCTTGTATCAATCTCCTTTGCCCCCATTCTTCTTTCCGTCGCCCCTGCCCCGGTGGTCAAGGTTGCGCGGCCGATGTCCCTGCGGGAACTTTTCACCAGTTCGCCGCTTGGCACTGTGGGGATATTTCTGCTTGGCAGTGTCTACGCCATCCAGTCCGGAATGGGAGCGGTCTTCGGCACCCAGATCGGCATGACGGCAACACAAATATCACTGTTCATTGCCATGCTTTTTGCCGGGGCCCTGGTATTGCAATACCCGATCGGCTGGCTGTCGGACCGAATGGACCGGCGCAAGCTGATTTTCGGCGCATCCTGCATCGGTGCTGCATCCTGCGCCTTCGGCTGGATATCTGGCGGCAGCATGTGGCCGCTAATGGCGGCTGCCTTTCTGGCAGGCGGCGTCACGACGCCGCTCTATGCCCTGTTTCTCGCCTATACCAACGATTACCTCTCAAGCGAAGACATGCCGGCAGCCTCCGGCGCACTGGTTTTCATCTTCGGCGTAGGTGCGATTGCAGGACCAATGATTACAGGTTGGGCGATGCAATGGACCGATCCGTTCGCTTTTTGGCTCGTCCTCGGCGCGATTTTTGTGGCCATCGCGCTGTATGCCCTTTACCGCATGACCCAACGCGCCGTCATACCGGCGGAGGAGACGGAAAGCTACATCAATGTCCTGCCAACCTCCTCAGCAATTGCCGTTGAGGCTGCCGGTGAATGGGCAAGTGAACATGGCGAACATTCTCAGGACGATGATACGAACGAAGTCAAAAGCAGGTAAATGCAACCATCCCTCGACTTACTCCCACATTATTGAGCAGGGTGCGCGCACTTTTCGCCGGTGGCCTTTTCAGGCATGTCAGCTTGTGGCACGCCTTTCGCCTAACAATAACACCCTGAGATCATTGTCTGCCCGGTGAAGCATGATCAGCAAATAGATCGACATGTAGATCATGCCTCCGACAATCAGCAGACCCAGGAGAATACCCTTGCCGGTGAAATCATGCCGCCAGGCAATCCAAATACCGGCAAGTGCAAGGAACAGGGAAAAATCCAGATTGAACTGGCCTTGCCATCCCAGCGAGACCAACGCAGTAAAAAAGAAAGGGATCAGGTTTATTCCCTCATTTGAAATCGCCACAACAGTATAGGCGACGATCATAACGAACATGCCAAGCAACAAGGTTTTGAACAGGGTCATCGAGCATCCTTTCGCGAGTTTTGAGAAGTTCAGTTTTCAAGATTCAGTCAGCCTCTTGCCGGAAACCATAGTGGTCCGACAGCAACAACGAGCACTGCAATATTGAACAAGGCATTCGAACCATTGCCGGAGGCTATGGACCCGGCGCTATCGAGTGCAAACCAGGCCAAAAGGCCGTAAACAACCGACTTTCGCACCATTTCAGGTGCCACATCGTACACCCGTTTTTGGAGTTGCCATATAGTAACGCCCCACCCCAATAGAAAGCCGCCAGTCAAAGCGGAAAGAAATCTGGTATCTGGATGTGCATAAGTCTGGGCACCATCAAGCGGCCAACTTAATAAATCAATCGTCCATCTGGCAGGTTCAATACCAGCTTCCATAGTGCCAAGAAAAAAGATCGGCCCGAACGAGCCGATGACAATGGCTGTAACAATCAGCCAGTTTTTGTGAAATGACTGTGACATCCGGTTTCTCCAGTTCTCAGCACTTTTCGAGATTTCAATGCTGTTTGAATCCGATGCTCAAAACACTAAAGGGAGGCAATCAGGCATAACAACTACCTCCCAGGTAAATGACACCGTTATCTTTTCCCGCTAGACTTTGCCCATGTCACAGTTTCCGCATACACTCAAAACCTGGCGCAAGACCCGCCACTTCAGCCAATTGGACCTGGCCAACGAAGCGGAAGTATCACTGCGCCACCTGTCCTTTCTGGAAACCGGGCGGGCGAAACCCAGCGCCGATATGGTCAACCGTTTGGGGGAGGCGCTGAAACTTCCCTTGGGCGCAAGAAACCAATTGCTGACACTGGCGGGCTATGCCGCCAGATACCCTCAACGCGAATGGGACTCTGGAGAAATGGCACCCATCCGGGCAGCTGTGGAACATACTTTGGAGAACCACGCCCCTTATCCTGCCATGGCATTGGACCGTTTATGGAAAATCATCCGCATGAACAAGCCTGCCCAAATGCTGTTTGGCCAATTCAAGGTTTCCGAGGGCGACAGCCTCCTCGAACTGATGATTTCGGACATTCCTCCTCGGGTCATCGAAAACTGGCCGGAAGTTGCCCATAGCGCTGCCCAGCGTCTGCGAACAGAAAGCACTGCCCAAGGGGGTGTACGCGAATTGGATCATGCAATTGAATATCTTTCGGCAATTCCCTACCCGAATAAGCGTCCTGCTGGTCCGGTAATCCCCACAATCTTCAGGTCCGGAGATTTGCGCCTCTCGTTATTTGCCACGATTGCACAGTTCGGCACTCCTGAGGATCTGACGCTCGACGACCTGAAAATTGAACTCTATTTTCCGGCGAACCAGGAATCTGAACAATTATTGCGTGCAATGGCGTGAAATGGCCTCACCCAACCACTCTTCCGGCATTCCTGCCGGAAAAAATACATCCGCCCAAAAACGTGCCTTCCAGCGCGTTGTAACCGTGGTAGCCGCCGCCGCCAAAGCCGGCGCATTCACCCGCCGCATACAGGCCTTCGACGGTTTCGCCCTTGGCGTTGAGCACCCGGCCATCAAGGTCCGTATGAATGCCGCCAAGCGTCTTGCGTGTCAGAATATGCAGCTTGACGGCAATGAGGGGACCCTTTTTTGGATCAAGAATCCGGTGCGGTTTTGCCGTTCGCACCAGCCTGTCGCCGATGTAGTTTCGTGCTGACTGGATTGCCATGATCTGGGCATCCTTGGTGAAAGGATTGTCCATCTGGGCATCGCGTGCCTCGATCTGCGCCCGGATCTTTGCCGGATCAAGCTTCACTTCTGCAAGCTGGTTCATACCCGTAATCAGATCCTCCAGATTGTTACGGACGACAAAATCCTCTCCCCTTTCCTTGAAGGCTTCAACAGGGCCTGTCGCGCCCTTGGCAAGGCGGGACTTGAGAACCTCTTTCCAGCTTCCGGACGTGAAATCAGGATTTTGCTCAGAGCCGGAAAGCGCAAACTCCTTTTCAATGATCGCCTGATTGAGAATAAACCAGGAATAGTCATGCCCGGTCTTCAGGATATGCCGCAGGGTAGCCAGCGTGTCATAACCAGGCAGGCAAGGCGCAGGCAATCGGTTGCCTTCAGCATCAAACCAGAGGGAGGATGGCCCGGGAATGATACGGATCGCGTGATGCGGCCAGATCGGATCAAAGTTTTTGATCCCCTCCACATAGTGCCACATGCGGTCCTCATTGATGAGATTGGCACCCGCCTTTTTGGTGATGCCGATCATCCGCCCATCCACATGATGCGGCACGCCGGAAATCAGGTTTTGCGGTGGCGGTCCAACCCGGTCTACAGGCCAGTTCTTGCGCACCAGATCAAAATTGCCACCAATGCCGCCGGAGGTGACAATCACATGATTGGCTTTCAGCGTGAAATCCCCCACCACCTTTCGCGAGGATTCCTGCCCGCGTTCGACATTGGTCGGCTCCAGAATTTCGCCGGAAATACCGGTGATTTGCCGGCGGGATTTTTCGATCCGTTCGACCTGATGCCGGAATTTGAAAATAATTTTTCCCTTTTTTTCAAATTCACGGGCCCGGTCCACAAAGGGTTTCAACACGCCTGGACCTGTTCCCCAGGTGATGTGAAACCGCGGCACGGAATTGCCGTGTCCGTCAGCAAATGAGCCGCCGCGTTCTGCCCAGCCAACAACCGGAAACCAGCGCATGCCCAGCGAATACAGCCAAGGCCGCATTTCACCTGCGGCAAAATCCACATAGGCTTCCGCCGTCTTTTGCGGCCAATAGTCCTCGTCGCGGTCAAACTGTGCAGAACCCATCCAGTCATTGAGCGCAAGGTAACGGCTGTCGCGAATGCGCAGCCGGCGCTGCTCGGGCGTATCCACCATGAACAATCCGCCAAGCGACCAGAAGGCCTGCCCGCCAAGATTTTGTTCGCCTTCCTGATCAACGACGATGACAATCTTGCCGCGTTCTGCCGCTTCACAGGCAGCAACCAGCCCCGCGAGCCCTCCGCCCACAATGATCACATCAGCGTCCATGGTTTCCTCCCTCAATGCCCTGCGGGCACCGCTTACCGCTCTGTCAGCTTGAGTTCGATACGGCGGTTCTTTGCCCGTCGCCTCGTCACTGTCGCCATCCTCGAGCGGCTGGAATTCGCCAAAGCCTGCCGCCACAAGCCGGTCGGCCGGAATGCCCTTGGAGATGAAGAATTTCACCACCGAAAGCGCCCTCGCCTGAGACAATTCCCAGTTGTCCGCATAACGGCCCGTGCCTGAAAGCGGCAGATTGTCCGTATGCCCATCGACCCGCAGCACCCAGTCGATATCGTCGGGAATTTCATTGCCGATCTGTATCAGCGCCTCGGCAACTTTCAGCATTTCCGCTGCCCGGTCTCATTGAGTTCGGACCCGCCCTGCGAAAACAGCACTTCCGACTGGAACACAAACCGGTCGCCGACGATCCGGATATCCTGACGATCGCTCAGGATTTCACGCAACCTTCCGAAAAAGTCGGACCGGTAACGGTTGAGTTCCTGCACCCGTTGGGCAAGCGCAACATTGAGGCGTTTGCCAAGATCGGCAATCTTGGTCTGGCTTTCCCGGTCACGATTTTCAGATACTTCGAGCGCCTCCTCGAGCGCGCCGATCTGCCGGCGCAGCGCGGAGATCTGCTGGTTGAGCAGTTCAACTTGTGAGCGCGCCCGCTGGCTCAACTGTTTTTCCTCATCGAGCTGACTGGAAAGTGCTCCAATGCGAGACTGTGCCTCTTCGCCTGCACCGGAACCTGCTGCCAGCAACTCCTCAAGCCGCGAGCGTTCGCGCTCGGTCTCGCTCAGGGAAGATTGCAGATTGGCGAGATTGTCTTCCACATCCTGCCGGTTGCCGCGTTCAAGAGCGAGCAGTTCGGTCAATTCGTCGATCTGCGAATTCAGCCGGTTGAGCACCTCATCCTTGCCGGAGATTTCCTGACTGAGCAGAAACTGCGCCAGCACGAAAACCGAAAGCAGAAAGATGATCGCCAGCAGCAGTGTCGACAGCGCATCAACAAAACCCGGCCAGTAGTCGACCCGGTTTTCCCGTCGCCTGTTTCGTGCAAATGCCATGCCCTGTCAGCTCCCTTCGCCTGTCAGCTTTTCGTCAGCTTGTCAAACAGGGCATTGAGTTTGGCGAGCGTTGCCTGCAACTCGTGCCTGCTGGGCATTTTGCTGGCTGATCTGCTCGCGCATGGCGGCCTGGTCCGAACGCATATGCTGGACCAGTCCCTGAATGCTTTCAGCGAGACTTGCCATCGCCGCAGTCGCCCTCGGCCCGCGATTCACCCTGCTGCAGGTTGCGGGTGATCGTATCGAAATGGGTCTTGCAGTTCATCCGCCGAAGCACCGGACATGCTGCCATATTCAGCCGTTGTATCCGTGATCGAGGAAAGCCAGTTTTCAAGTTCGGTATAAAAACGTGTCTGGGCGCGGCCGGCCTGCAGATCAAGAAACCCGAGAATAAGCGATCCGGCCAGACCGAACAGCGAGGAAGAAAACGCGGTTCCCATACCGTCAAGCGGCGCCTTCAGCCCGCTCTTCAGCGAATCGAGAATATCATTGGCATTGCCGGTGCCCGGATCAAGCGACTGGATCGTATGGCCGATTGACCCGATGGTCTGCAGCAATCCCCAGAATGTGCCCAGCAGTCCGAGAAATACCAGAAGACCGATCAGATAACGGGTGATGTCGCGAAGATCATCCAGCCTGTTGCCGATCGAATCGAGGATCGAGCGCATGGCATTGGTGTTGAGGGAGCGTGTTGACGGTCGTATTGCCAAGCAGCGCCTTCATCGGTGCCAGCAGAACCGGATCCCGTTTGCCGTCGAATTCATCGCCCTGGCGAAAGGAATTGGCCCAGGAAACTTCCGGCATCAAGCGAACCACCTGTGCCATTGCCAGCAAAATGCCGAAAAACAGCACCACCACAATCAGTCCGTTCAGACCCGGATTGGCCATGAAGGCCGTCGACATCTGGCCGTAAAGGATCGCGACCAGAAACCCGACAATGATCAGAAAGATCACCATCGACATCAGGAACAGTCTGGGACTTGAAAACTTGTAGGGATCGAACGCTTTCGCCACCGTGCATTTTCCTCCTTCGGGATTTCCTGGCGGGGGACATGCAAATACCCTGCCCGCACCCTTCAGCCTGCCCCAAAGGGGCGATTGACCAAACTATACAAGGTAAAGAGGAAAGGGAAACGGCAAAATTGCGGCCAATCAGACCTTTTCATCACCGTGCACGGTAGCCAGCAGCTTTTTGCGGATGATCTCGTTGCCGGCAATGATAGTGGTGGAAGCGAACATGTCCTGTTTGTCATTGAGATCAGTGACATATCCGCCAGCCTCGCGCACAATGAAGATACCTGCCGCCATATCCCAGGGTGAAAGCCCGGTTTCCCAATAGCCGTCAAAACGGCCCGGCGCCACATAGCAAAGATCGATTGAGGCGGCACCGAAACGCCGGACACCTGCGGAATTCAGCATGACCGGCGCTGCTGCTCAAGGAATTCGTTGTGCGCAGGCCGGCCAAGATGGGGAATACCCGTCACAAACACCGACTCCAGCATGTCCCTGCGATCGGCAACGCGGATACGCCGGTCATTCATGAAAGCACCGCTGACCCTTTTCAGCCGTGAACAGTTCATCCATTGCCGGGTTATAAACGACCCCTGCTACAATCTGGCCTTCGCGTTCCAGGGCAATCGAAATCCCGAAAACCGGTATGCCGTGCAGGAAATTCGTCGTCCCGTCGAGAGGATCGATAATCCAGCGGTTCTGCGGATCCTTGCCCTTGATCTCACCGCCTTCTTCCATCAGGAAGCCGATTTCCGGCCGGGCCTGGGAAAGCTCCTCATAAATAATCTTTTCCGCCGTCTTGTCCGCACTGGAGACAAAGTCCCCAGGCCCCTTGACCGAAACCTGCAGATTTTCAACCTCGCCAAAATCGCGGGTCAGCTTCCGCCCCGCCTTCATTGCGGCCTGGACCATCACATTGAGTAGTGCTGAGCGGGCCATGCCCTCTCCTTTGCCGGAAAAATCGGAAAATTAATCTGCGCGGCGCAGATAGGTGATTTCATTCGTGTCGACGATAATCCGTTCACCAACCGAAATAAACGGCGGAACCATGCAGCGTACGCCATTTTCAAGTTTCGCCGGCTTGTAGGACGACGTAGCCGTCTGGCCCTTGACCACCGGCTCGGTCTCAACGACTTCCAGGACAACATGATCAGGAAGGCTGATGCCGATCGGCTTTTCCTCGTGCATTTCAACGGTCACTTTCATGCCGTCCTGCAGGAAGGCAGCGCGCTCGCCGACAAAGTCCTTCTGCAGTTCGAAAGCTGTTCATAGGTTTCGTCATCCATGAAGACCAGTTCTTCGCCCTGCTCGTAGAGGAACTGGAAGTCCTTCTGTTCGAGGCGCACTTTCTCGACCGACTCGGTGGCGCGGAAGCGCTCGTTGAGTTTGGAGCCGTTGATCAGGTTCTTCATTTCGACCTGGGCAAACGCACCGCCCTTGCCCGGCTTGACGTGATCGGTCTTGACGACCACCCAAAGTGTTCCATTGTGTTCCAGCACATTGCCAGGCTTGATCTGGTTACCGTTGATTTTCATCTCGTTCTCTTTTGCAAAAAACTGTCTGCGGATATTGTTCTGCCGGCCATCTTGAAGGGCGGACCATACGCGCAGATCTTCCGGCGCCTCCAAGACCATAGAACGCGCAAAATGGCAAGCCTGATCAATAAGGTTGGATCTGTCTCATTACCCAATGGCAGCTGCTTTGCGGGAAACAGGATGGAAACCTGATTGGAATGAAGGTCTGGGATGGGCGGAATGCGGGCTTTCGCTGCGACTAACTGGCTTTGAATGCCAACCTTTTAGTGGACATTCATGCTGTTCCGACAGGAATCCTATTTCCACGGACGTCGTTCGGTCTGCTTTCAATCATTTGAATCAGTTCCGAACGTATCGCTGCAGCTTCGACTTGGTCGAATAAATTATTCACTTCCTGCGGATCTGCAATCAGGTCGTAGAGTTCCCCCGCGCCGGAAATCAGATCAATCGTTAGCTTGTGGGTACGGGTTCGCACTGTGCGCAACTCAAGTGCACACTCCGACACGGCCGGGTAAAAGTCCCCATTCATTCAGTGCGAAATCGCGTGTTGCAGCATCAGTCTCCAGCAAGGCGCGCAGGCTTTGCCCATGCTGTATCTGCAAGGGTTGTGCTCTACCATAATCACAAAAGGTCGGCCCGAGATCGAGCGTTGAGACCGGTTGATCGCTTACTGCGCCTTTGCGAATGCCCGGGCCTCGTACAATCATCGGCACCCGCAACAATCCCTCATAGTGCATTGGCCCCTTGAGTACGAGCCCGTGATCACCCAGCCAGTCGCCATGATCCGAGATGTAAATAACGATTGTGTTCTCATCGATCCCCGCCTCCTGTAGGGCAATCATCATTCGCCCGACCTGATGATCTATGAAACTGATTTGACCATAGGTATTGGCAATTATTTCCCGCAACTGCTCATCTGTTTGCGGCTGGATGCGGCTATAGGCCTTTCGCACTTCTGCATTTTTTGGGTCACCGGGTTCGTTCTCCAGTGCCGCCTTGTGCCACCAAGGCTTGCCTTCAAAAGAGCGCGTGCGGTTTTCCGGCAAGTCCACTTCTTCCGGCTTGTGCAGCCAAGACCAAGGCTCAGGACAATCGAATGGATGATGCGGATCAGGAAAGCTGACCCAGGCACAGAAAGGCTTGTCTTGATCGCGACCATGCTTCAGCCATTCAATAGCACGGCCTGCGGTCCAGGGTGTGTTATGCCAGGCGATAGGAAGCCGTGAATGCCATGTTTGAGCAGCGCCCTTGGTGTCGCCCGCATTTTCCCACATCAGCTTGGTCTTTTCATCACCCCTGCCATCCATGTGATAGAAGCGTTCGTAATGCTGACCCGCAGGCGGTTTCTCCGGTGCCCACCAGTTATGGCCTACCAGCATTAGTTCGACATGCTGAAAGCCCATATAGGGGCCAAACCATTCGGGCCCATAATTGACTGATGAACGAAGGCATTCCGGCGTGCCGGTTGGTTCGTAAGTATGATAAGTTGAAAAATGCGCCTTGCCGAAAAAGGCAGTCTGGTAACCAGTCTTTGCCAATGCTCCTGCAAAGCCTTTTTCACCAATCGCTGGATCAAGATCGATGCCATTGTCATGCACTCCATGGGTCCGGCAAAGCTGACCGGTCAGAATGGAGGCACGTGCAGGTTGGCAGACGACGGAAGGTGTTATGCAAGCATCAAAAACGGTTCCTTCCGCTGCCAGTTGATCCAAATGAGGTGTCTTGATCTTGCGGCCCTTGAACCCAAAACAGTCGGCGCGCTGCTGGTCTGCCGAAATTAGCAAGATATTTGGACGTTTCATTGTATCCGTGAGCTTTCAAGTATCAGGCGGGTAACTTCTTCGGGCATCTCGATCATCGCGTCATGAAGACAGGGCAAAGTCGACACTATCCAAGCAGGATCGTTTTTGTATTTCTCATGGAACTGCCAGAACGGAGATGGCCGGTGATGCTCGCACAGGATAAAATGCCGCTGTCCAACCACTGTTTCACCGCCATGAAGTGTAACTCCTTTTGTGAAGCAGGACGATGGATGAGGCGTGCACATGGATTTGAGATTATCAACAACCTGGGGAGTTGAAGCCCAACGCTCAAAGCCTGTGGGAAGAATGGTGCCATTGGGCTGTATTGCCTTTTCAATTTCCCGGGCGCGTTCAGGGTTTGCCATCTGGTTAGCTGCCATGCCGCTGACCTCAGGTACAAAAGCATCAAGATAAACAAGGGATGCAATCCGACCCGGCAGGCGTGACGCAGCTCCTGTGATGATCATTCCGCCATAGGAATGACCTACAAGAACCACATCGTCGAGTTTGTTGAATTCCAATAACCGGACAATATCCTCAACATGAGTATCCGGTCCTTCTACGACGTCAATCAGATGGCTGCGTTCGGCAAGTCCGGAGAGACTGGGAGCAAAAACCGTATGCCCCAAGTCGCGCAATCGCCCTGCCACATCATCCCATGCCCAACCACCATGCCAGCCACCATGCACCAGGACGATATTCATGCAATTGCTCCGGTGCGTGCGCGGCCTATATGCCAGAAGTCATGCATGATAAACGCGATGACTGCCAAGCCCGCTGGTATCCAGATATAAAGATTCGGGGAGATAATCAGAATTCCCGAGAGAATTCTCAGTATTCTGGACATCTGCAACAGCGGCTTACCCGCCCAGCCGATCATTGCAGTTGTGAGCAACCAGACGCTGAGGGATAATGTTAAAATAGCTTCAGCGAACAACCGAACGTCGAAATCGACCTGACCAAACAGCAGTTGTGGGTGAAAGAAGAATGCATAGGGTATGATGAAAGCCACGAAGCAAAGTCGTAATGCAGACATTCCGGTTTCGAAAGGATGCGAGCCTGCTATTGGAGCGGCTGCATAGGCTGCCAATGCTACTGGCGGCGTCACAGGAGACAGAACGCCAAAATAAAGGACGAACAAGTGCACGGCCAAAACTGGTGTGTTTCCAGCCGATAGTTGGGTCAGGAATATCCCCATGATCGTGATGATCGTGGCATAGGCCGGCAGTGTCGGCATGCCCATGGAAAGTACCAATGATGCCACCATGGTCAGAAGTAGGGCTATGAAGATATTATCCTCAACCAGAAGGGCCAGATCGGTACCGATTTTCGGGCCCAGCCCGGTCCCCTCAACGACACCAATAAATACACCCAGCCCTGCCACAATTGCCAATAACTGGCCAATTGAAATGCCACCCTCAACAATTTTATTGATGAGTTGGCCGGGATCATTTCTGAAATCGCGATTGAGCAACCCGAAGGCTATCGTCATGAAGATTGCCCAGAAGCCGGCCCGATTGACAGAGAAACCTGCCCAGAGACAATAGATGATGGCAGCGAGAGGCGCAAAAAAGGAAAGGGATTTGATCCAGTCCTCGCGGGTAATCCGCATCTGGAAATCGCCCGGATCAACCTGAATACCGTTCTTGCGTGCCTGCAACTCCACCGCCACAAAAAGACTGGCGAAATAAAACATTGCCGGAATCAGGACTGCAATCGCAACCTGTGAATATGGGACCTGCGCCTGTTCGGCGAGATAGAATGCAGCGGCGCCCATCACCGGCGGCGTGATCTGCCCGCCTGTCGAAGCTGCAGCCTCGATGCCGCCGGCAAATCGGGGAGAAAAACCGCGGGATTTGATCAAGGGAATCGTAAAGGTTCCTGTGCCGACAACGTTGGCTGCAGCCGATCCGGAAAATGTACCGAACATGGCAGACGAAACAATGGCAGCATGTGCGGGGCCGCCCCGCAGGGAGCGTGTTGTAACCATTGCAATTTTCAGAATGGCATCGGCTGCGCCTGTTGCCTGGATGATGACACCAAAAAGTATGAAAACGACTACATTCTGCAACATGATCGACAGGGCAAACCCCATCGCACCAGTTGTTTCGAGCCAGAAATTCATCGCCATCAATTCCCACGATTTTGGCGCGGTCACATAGAACAGCCAATCGGGGGCACCAAATTTCATGTAAAGCACAGCAAATAATATCAATGCGAACATGAACCAGCCTGCCAGGCGGCGCACCAATTCCGTTACAACGATGACGCCGCACATCGCCCCTGCTACATCAAGGGCGGTAGGCAAAAACAGAATGTCGGAACCAAGACTCAACTTGCGACCAAGTATCCACAACGCAAAGATGGTGAGCACGATCAGAAAGCCATCAAACAGCTGCGCAGCAAGTTTCTTGCCTTTTGTATCTGTCTTCCAGGGTGTCGATGTCAGCAAAGCAATTATGCACGCGGCGCCAACAAAGAAAGGGCGTATGAATGAGGGGTCAAGGATGAGCCGGTTGATGGCCTTGCCGTTGAGACGAAGCCAGTTGACAAACGCGCTCCATCCTTCTTCGGATCCTCTGATCCACCCCAATGCCCGATAAGTATCGTTATTCGAGATCACAGGAAACAGCGGAGAGGTCGAATATATCGTCACTATACCGATAGCGAGAGCGAGGACGGTAACCGTATATCCGCTCATTCTCTTTGATATTCGCGACAGGTTGAATTCGGCAGTTTCGCTTGTCATTTTTTCGAGTCCCCCGAGATCAACCCTGCCCCGGCCTCAGCCAACCGGGGCATTCGATGTCGTTGACGGTCAATTAGGAACTGCGACACCCTGTTCTGAAAGATATTTGGCAGCTCCGGGATGAATGGTGTTGATCATCCCAAAGGCCGCATCCTTGATTTCAAAACCTTTCGCGAAAGGAGCCACGGTGGCAAGCTCATCCTTGGTTTCCCAAAATGCCTTGGTGATATTGTAGGCTACTTCGTCAGACATCTTGTCATTGGCGACGATTCCGGTGAACTCGCCAATCACCTTTATGGGTGCATCATTTGCCTGATTGTCGCCCCAAGTGCCAACGGCAATTTCCTTTATTGCGCGACCGGGGAATTTCAACTCTTTCTGGAACCCCTCTTTGGCAATCATTTCATCGCTATATCCGATCATATAAAGCTTTTTGGAAGCAGCCAGTTCAGTCCAGGTTGCGCATCCCGGTGCGCAAAGCTGGAACAGAACATCAACGGATCCATCTTGCAGAAGTGCGGCAGAGCCGCTCCAATCAACATGGACAAGCTCATAATCCTCATTGGCTTTGAGGCCTGTAGCTGCCTCGATAAGTTTGGAGTTGATGTTGACCAATGCAGCGCCCTGCGGTCCGAGGTAAACTCTTTTGCCTTCAATGTCTGCGACGGACTTGATTGACGGATCAAAAGTACCCATGGTGAACAGATCACCCTCATAAGTGAAAAGCGGGCGCAGCCGTCCTGCCAGTTCAGCGTGGTTCTCCAAATCCTTGAACATGGCGATTTTCTTGTTCAGGAAAAATGCCAAGGCAGGGGCGTAAATGGAAAGCTCAGTCTCGTAATTGGCATTGTTCACCATAGAGCGCACTCCCGGAAATCCAGTGGCAACCTCCATGTTGTAGCCATGGCGCTGCTTTAGAACATTGGACAAATGAGTAGTCACTACAAAGGCTGTGGACCCAGGTGCACTAACCTGAGCGCGGACAAGCTCTTCTGCCTTTGCGGCAAACGAAGACACCCCGATGGCAACGGTAAGCGCAAGTGCGCCGAAAATTTTCCTCACGGTTTTTCCTCCCTTTTGAAAACCAATGCATTCCAATTGTGCCAATAGGCCAGAAACAAGTTGATGCGTCAACAATAAAGTTGACGGATCAACAGAAGGCTGTAATCTCAATTCGGACAGCTGCAGTTAGAAGGATTGCCAAACATGGAAACCGAAACCGAAATCGACTTTTATGATGGAGTTCCACTTCAGCAGTTTCTAACTTACCGGCTTGCCAGGTTGCACGCGAAGCTGAATGCTCAGGCATCTCGTATTCTGGCTGAACATGCCGGCATTACTTTAACCCAGTGGCGTCTAATCGCGCTCATTGGTGGCAAAGACGAAATTACGCTGACTGAGATCAATCGCGCCACACAAATGGACAAGGGCCAACTTTCCAGAACAATCAAGGGAATGCTGGGCAGCGGAATGATTGCATCACGCTCAAGCCTGAACGATCAGCGCCAACAATTGCTGACGCTGACAGAAGCAGGACGCAGGATCTACCATGAAACCTTGCCCAAAATGCAAGCTCGACAAAGACTGTTGATGGACAGCCTTCGGCCCGAGGAAAAGACGTTGATATTCTCAGCGATCGACAAACTGGAGCTGGCCTCTGAAAAAACCATGTCTTTTCCCAAGGATGCGGTTCTTCTCCGGACGCAACGGAGCAAGGCTGTATGAGCAACAGCAACCTGCTTGTGATCATGTCGGATGAACATCAGGCTCGCGCCATGGGATGTGCCGGGCAGCCTTTCGTGAAGACGCCAAATCTGGACGCACTTGCGGCACGTGGTATCCGCTTCACCAACGCCTATACGCCATCACCAATATGTGTGCCTGCACGCGCTGCGTTTGCTACCGGAAAATACGTTCATGAAACCAGGCTCTGGGATAATGCCATGCCTTATACCGGTAAAATACCCGGATGGGGACATGCATTGCAGGCCCGAGGTGTTCCGGTAGAATCGATCGGCAAGCTGCATTACCGGGCTGCAGAAGATCCTGCAGGGTTTGACACAGAGCATCTACCCATGATGGTTGCCAATGGTGTCGGCATGGTATGGGCATCAATCCGCAGGGAAGACGAGCGCGTTTCGCCGCCAACCCGAATGCTCGGTGAATATATTGGGCCGGGCAACAGCAAGTATACCGAATATGATCAGGCGGTAACCAAGCGAACGATCCAGTGGCTCAAAGAGCGATCCGCAACAACAAACCGCGGTCCTTGGTGTCTTTATGTTGGCCTCGTCGCGCCACACTTTCCGCTGGTTGTGCCGAAGGAGTTTTACGAACTTTATCCTCTGGAAAGCCTGCCTTACTTGAAGCTTCATCCCCGTAACGGCTACACGCGTCACCCTTGGGTCGAAAAGCAGAATGCTCCGATGGACAGCGACAGCCAGTTTGAAAACGAAGAAGAGCGCCTTCGCGCCATTGCGAGTTATTTCGGGCTATGCAGTTTTCTTGATCACAATGTGGGACAGATTTTGAATGCACTCGACCAATCGGGATTGGGAAGTGAGACAAAGGTCGTTTACACGTCCGACCATGGAGACAATCTTGGTGCACGCGGGCTCTGGGGGAAATCAAATCTTTATCAGGAGAGCGTCGCAATCCCCATGATCATGGCCGGCCCAGGAATATCAAAGAGCGTTTGCGAGACGCCGGTATCCCTGCTCGATCTTTCATGCGAGATCGCGGAGCACTTTGAAACCAGGATCGATGCTGCCCAGGGCGCCCGGCCTCTATCAGAAATTGCTGCGGATGCTACCCAGCCAGATCGTATTATCTTTAGCGAGTATCATGCTGCAGGCGCGGTATCAGGAGCTTTCATGCTACGCAAAGGCCGCTGGAAATATCATCACTATGTGGGTTTTGAGCCGGAATTGTTTGATCTCGAAACCGATCCCGAGGAAACCAACAATCTGGCCAATGATCCGACGATGGAAAAAACGCTGGAAATGATGGAAACAGAATTGCGCAAGATTTGCGACCCGGAAAAAACAGACCGTCAAGCCTTCGCTGATCAAGCTGCGTTGATTGAAAACTATGGCGGTCGAGAGACTGCATTGAAACTTGGCGCGCCAGGAGCAACCCCGCCGCCTGCAATGTAACTGGCAAACCAATTTGCTTGGCAGCTATGGAAATAAAGAAGCGGCAAGCGTAGGTTTAGAGCAGGACAATGTCCGCTCCGGAGAAACTCAAACTAGGCTGTCGAATGTCCGCTCTGGGCCGTGAATCGCTAATTTGGGAATCTGGTCAGAAGGTCTTCGAAGGGCTCGAAGCCGAAGTTGCCTTAATTCGCGGTACGGTCAATTATTACACTGCTGAATGTCTGAGTGCTGCGGATGGAGGGTATGGTTGAGGAGACTTTGCTATGTCCACTTTCAACCTACCCATGATTATTCCCTCAAAACGGGCTTGGAACCATGGCCGTATCATCGGCCAGAAACGACCCTTGTTGCCAAAACATGTTTGGGCAATTCGAGTGCGTCTAGAAATCGCCGAAGCGATCCGAGATTTAGCTTTGTTCAATATGGCAGTCGATAGCAAGCTGCGCGGCTGTGATCTGGTCAAATTGAAAGTTTCAGATGTTTTTGCTTCAGGCGCCGTCAAAGAGCGCGTTTCAATTCTTCAAAGTAAGACCCAAACTCCAGTACGATTTGAAATCACCGAAGGAACACGTAAATCGTTGATTGAATGGATTAGCCATCCATTGATGGTTGGCCATGACTATCTTTGGCCGGGTCGGTTTCATGATCGCTTGCACATCTCAACGCGCCAATATGCAAGGATGCTCAAGGATTGGGTAAAATCTATCGGTCTTGAGCCAAGTGCTTACGGCACGCATTCAATGCGTCGCACCAAGGTCGCTCAGATCTACAAGAAGACCGGTAACCTACGTGCCGTCCAGTTGCTGCTTGGGCACACCAAGATGGACAGCACAGTCAGGTACCTTGGGGTCGATCTGGAAGATGCGTTGTCGATATCTGAGAGTGTGGAAATCTAGATGCCTTGGGCCGGTGTCAAAGCCGGCCCAACCAGCCTTTCGATGGTTCAAAAGTGTTTTTCCTGAAGCAGACATTCGGCCAGAACACAAATAGCCAATTTTACAAGATTTGCTCTGAGCGTTCAGAAACTGAAATGTTTCAAATACAACCACTAAAGTTCAGCCCCTGCCATGAATTCTCCCCATCGCATAAAGGCGTTTGCACCAATGCTAGAAAAAGGTTCGGGGGGCAGTTTTTTTGGTTGGGCTGATGCTAGCATGTGATCGAGAAATGATGAGTTGATATTGCTGGCTTGCTCTGCAGCGAGAATACCAGACAATGTGCCCTTTGCAGTTCCCAAACCATTCTGGCAACAGGCAGAAAAAAGGTTCTCCTCCAGTTCGCCAAAAGCCGAGACATTGTTTAAGCTAAGACAAAGCAATCCACCCCAACGATACTCCATTTTTATGTCCCTCAGTATCGGGAAGCGCGATGCAAAAGATCGATCGTGAACTTTAGCGATAGAACGCATCTTGCTTGGATTGACACTCCTTGAAGGCGACCACGTAAAGCGATTTCGAATAACAATGCGTGCGCCCTTATCGGTTGCAATTTTCCGGACGGTGGTTCCAAGGGGATCTGCAGGTGTGAAGGCCCAAATCACTTCGCCTCCAAGCCGTCTTTCCTCATCTGCTGTCAAAGGCCGTGTCATCGATGCATACAGATAAATATGCATCAAGCGCCTTTGAAAAAAACCCATACTTTCGATCTGGCCATTAACCGCCATAATCACTTTGGGCGCTTCAATTCTCCCCTTTGGCGTTTTTGCCAGCCAGTTGTTCCCATTCTTCTCAAGGGAGAGCATTGGCGAGTTCTCGAAAATGTGAGATCCTGATTGGCGAACAGCTTTCGCTAATTCACGAATATACAATGCAGGTTGAAGCATTGCTGTTCCTGGCGTGAAAAGCCCATTTTGATAATAGGATGAACCACAGATTTCCTGCATTTGTTGTTCACTCAGCATTTCATAATGCTCGCCAAGTTCATCGAGATGCATTGCATAATCATGATTATGAGCCGCGCCTTTTGACGTTGCCGCCGCATTCACCTTGCCGCTGTTTACAATTGCCTCTTTGGGAAAAGCCAAATTCCAAAGCAGTTTCCATAGCGAAATTGATGGCATGACTATTCATTGCAGTCTGCATGTGATCTTCGTTTCAATGCGCCTGCATAGTCCGATGAGCCAGATTGTGTGGGAGATCAATCATGAAACCGGAATTGCGCCCGGCAGGCCCCTCTGCAAAGCCGCCGCGCTTCAAGAACAACAACCCTATCCTTTGGGATGTAATTGCTGTAATCGGCGGGCCGCAGACAGTCCTGCAAACCCGCCCCGATTACCAGCCAGTCAGCAGTTTTCGTTTCCTTAAGCGATGATAAGCCTGCGCAGGAGGCAATATCGTATCCCAAGCGGCAGGGCCAGGATCAAATGGAAGTCGATCTACTTGTCATCTTAGCCTGTAAAATCCTGGTTGAGGGCGTCTACCGCGGGGATTTCCCGCTCGCGCCGAGCGATATAGTCCAGCAAGGCCTCATTCACATCATGTTTCAATTTCGGCTCTTCATAAGCATCCAGCATGGCTTTGGCTTCCTTGAGCGCGCGTTCAGTAATCTCCTGAGAACCATCTGCCTGCCATTGCTCTATTGAATCATTGTTGAACAGTTTCGGCATGAAAAACGCTTTTTGGAAATTGGTCTGAGTATGGGGATGTCCAAGGTAATGACCTCCTGGTCCCACATCGCGAACAGCTTCCAATGCCTCATCAAAGTCATCCCAGTTGAATGCCTGAAGCCATGCGATAGGCCATCTCACACTGTTCGGCATCGACAACGAATTTTGCCATGGAGCAATGCATTCCGGCCTCATTCCATCCCGCTGAATGCCAGATATAATTTGCGCCAGCCAGCATCACCGCCATCATCGTTGATGCGCTTTCATAACCTGCCTGTGCGTCAAAGGTCTTTGCTCCACCCAAGCGTGTTGGAAGTCCGCCAGGGCACATCATAATAACCGCGCCATCTGACCGATCATGAAATTCATCAGGCTGATCTCTGGGGTTCCGGCCATCGGCGCACCGGATTTCATGGAGACCGTGGAAAGATAGTGACCGTAAATTGCCGGGCAGCCCTTGCGGATCACTTGGGTATAGGCCAGCGCTGACAATGCTTCAGCATTCAACTGAGCAACGGCAGGCGCTGTTGAGGCCGGCGTATTGGCTCCGCCCAAAACAAAGGGTGAGCATAAAATCGGCTGGTTGCGTTTGCAAAAGGCGCGCATCGCACCGAGCATGGTTTCGTCCCAAACCAGCGGCGAATTGCCGTTGCAATTGCCCGTAACAACCGGATGCGTTTCCATATAATCTTCACCAAACAAGATGGCGCACATTTCCATGACATCTTCAGCGTTTTTAGGGCTGGTCGTCATGCCCATGAAGGTCTTGTCGGAATATTTCATGGACGAATAGGTGATGTGCAGATGTCGATGGGATACCCATTTGTCCATCGGCTCCACAATATGGTGCGCTGAAGAATGAATTGCCGGGACATATATGCGAAAGTTTGTGAAAGTCTCCAAGATCCTTCAGCGTTGGACCGCGCCGCACATCTTCCAAGATCGCGCATATAAGGTGCGCCGGTCATGGGCACAAAGATCGAATGATCATTGCCGAAAGGCAGATTATTGGCCGGATTACGCGCATGATAGGTGAAAGAGGATGGGATCGTTGAAATCAATTCACGGATCATGTGTCGGTCGAAATAAACCCGTTCGCCTTCAACCTCTTGCCCCTGCTTTTTTCCAATCATCCAAGGCAATTGGGTCACGGAAGATCAACGCCAACTTCTTCAAGAATTGCCATGGACGCATTGTCGATTTTCTCAACCTGTTCCTGCGACATAGGTTCAACAACAGGCAGCTTGCGTTTCAACGCTGGCAACATATGCGTAGTGCGATCGGAGCGCAGTTCGCGTCTGGCATCTCTGCCGCCGCGGCGCACCTTGCCTAAATTTTCGCGTGTCGTTTCCAAGTGGCGCGCTCATAATACTTTGTCTTTCGAATGTGTGTCGGAAAGGTCGATCCAGATGGTTTTTATTTCGGTAAATTGGTCATGGGCATGAATGCCATTGTCTCTTCCGCCAAAACCTGATTGCTTATAGCCACCAAAGGGCGTTGCAATATTGCCTTCGCCGTAGCAATTGATTGTGACAGTTCCAGCCTTGATTGCCTTTGCCGCCCGCAAGTGCTTTCTTGCCATTGGCAGTGAAGATACTGGCTGCCAATCCATATTGGCTGTCATTGGCAATTTCCAAAGCCTCATCCAGCGTTGCAACGGTAATGATCGACAGCACCGGACCAAAGATTTCCTCCTTGGCCAATTTGTCTTTCGATGAAACATCATCAATGACCGTCGGGGCAACAAAATTACCGTCAACCGTTCCGCCAGCAAGCACGGTGCCTTTTGGAGATTTGAGATAGGAAGCAACCTTTTTGCAATGATCCGCATCGATCAACGCGCCAAGATGATTTTCAGGATCAAGCGGATCGCCGGTTTTCCAATCCCTCAAACGCGCCAGGATATGTTTGACCAGCTTCGGTTTCGCGCCTTTTTGAACAATCAGCCTTGAATTGGCCGAGCAGTTTTCCCCCATATTCCAGAAGGCGGCATTGACCACTTGCTCGGCAACCAGATCGAGATCTTCAGCATCATCCAGAACGATTGCAGGGTTTTTTCCGCCGCATTCAAGAACGATCTTTCTTCATATTGCTGTCGGCTGAATAGCGCAGAAAACGCTTTCCGGTTTCGGTCGATCCGGTGAAGGAGACCATGTCCACATCCATATGCAGACCCAGGGGTTCACCGACCGAAGGGCCATCGCCCGGGCAGAACCTGCAACACGCCTCTCGGCACGCCTGCCTCATGGGCAAGCTCTGCAATGCGCAAGGCTGTCAGGGTCGTTTGTTCGGCTGGCTTCACAATCACGCTATTGCCTGCAGCAAGTGCCGGTCCGATTTTCCAAGCCAACATCAAAAGCGGAAAGTTCCAAGGTAGAACAATACCGACAACACCAATAGCTTCGCGGACAATCAGAGCGATGGCATCTTCGCCAGCAGGTGCGGTTTGATCGTAAATCTTGTCAATCAGTTCTGCGTGCCATTTCAGTGTATGTATGGTCTCAGGAACATCGATCAATTCGCAATCGCGGATCGGCTTTCCACTGTCCAAGACTTTCCATAACCGCAAGTTCACGGCGATTGCGGGTGATCAGTTTGCAAAGCCGGATTAAAACGTCCTTGCGTTCGGAAGGATGCAGATTTGCCCAATGGCCTTGATCAAAGGCTTGGCGCGCTTTGCCGACAGCAAAATCCACATCAGCTCCATTGCATGCGGAAATTTCGCAGATCAGTTTACCCGTTGCCGGGTTTATGGTTTTTAGCTTTGCGCCATTTCCGGGACGATATTTGCCATCGATAAAAGCAGCTTTTGGAAAATCCATTTCAGCTGCAATAGCGGCATATTCGGCTGCTGTGAGTAAATCGCTCATTTCGCAAATTCCTTTTCGATTGCGGCAATCGCTATATCCATTGTGCGAATGACCTCAGCCAGTTCGCGCTTGTCGTCCTTGTTCAAGGGCTGCAAGAGGTTTGCGTGGCGGGCCGCAGTCAATGCCTTTGAGCGTAAGGCCATATTTGATGCATTGAACAAATTTTCCGCCCTGCTCAAGTACCCGCATCAACGGCAGCATGGCTGACATGATCGCGCGACCCTTGGTGAAATTACCTTCAACTGCGCAGGCCTGATAAAGTGGCGATATGGGCGTCAGGTGCAAAATTTGATCCTGCACATACCCATGATCGTGCGCCCCATGCGAAAGAATTCGAGGGCCTGATCATCCATTCCGCACGATAGTTGAATATGCGGATAATCCCGCGCCAGCATGTGCAGACGATTTGGATCGCCGGAGCTTTCTTTGATTGCGCAGAAGTTAGGCGACCGCCCCAAGCGATCCAAAGTTTCTTCATCCATATTGACGGACATGCGGCCGGGATAATTATACAGCATGGCAGGCATGATTTGCCGCGCGGTCAATTGCCAAAGCATGCAAGGCAATTTCACGGGCTGTCGGATAGGCATAAGGCGGTGTTGCGATCAACAAGGCATCAGCGCCAATTGCCTTTGCATGTTCAGCAAAAAAGATGCTGTCTTCGGTTCGTATCGCACCCGTACCAATGATCAACGGCAGGCGCTTGCCAATTATCTTCTTGGCCAGCTTCATCAAATCAACGCGCTCATCAGCAGATTGGGCGTAATATTCACCTGTCGTACCCGCGACAATAATGCCGTGAACTCCTGATGCGATCAGATGTTCAATGGCCTTTTCAAACTCTTTTTTGTTGAGCGAAAAGTCTTCGTTATATGGCGTAACGACCGGAGTATAGATGCCTTCAAATTGCATGTTTTTTACCTTCAGGTGAAGTCTGGATCCGATATCAAGCGGAAGCGGATCGGGCCTTACATATTTTTCCATTTGATCGCGCGACAGCGCCCAATGTTCTAAAGTCAATTCAACGGCGCGGGCGGCTCGCCCTTTTCGATCGCTTCGATCATTTGCATCATGTTGTTCGCTGGCTTTCCAAATTAGTTGGCGGTCTCGTGCATTGTTCGGGCGATAAAATTGTTGACCAAGACGAGTATGATCGATCAGCAGTCTGTTTAGGCTCGGCATTAAAAACGCGTTATCGGCCATTTCGCCAATAATCCGATGAAACGCATGGTTCTGGATCGCCATGGCAACCGGCTCACCAGCCTCGCCATTGCGCCTGAATGCCTGTTGGGTTGTTTTTAAGCTCTTCGATCTGGTTCTTGCCACGATTTTCAGCAGCGAGGCGAGCCACTGCCGCATAAATCATCGGCGGCAGACTGAAAGAAGTTGCGCATGCTGGCGATATCCATTGACGAAACTTTAGCGCCGCGGTTTTCCTGCAGGCTCAAATATCCCTCACCAGATAGCCGTTGAAAAACTTCGCGCAATGGCGTTCTGGAAAGGTCATAAGCGTTTGATAACAAGGTCTCGTCGAGTATCGAGCCAGGCTCAATGTCCAGCGTCAAAATTCGCTTAACAATTGGTTGTAGCAATCCTGCTTCTTATTCCGCTTCATGTATCCGACCTCGTAAATGTATGCAATATGTATACATTTTGCATGTAACTGTCAATCGCGAAATATGAGTTGGCAATTTCTACATTTCATGCGTTTTTGGAGGATATAACTCGCTACTGGCCGAACGTCAGGTTTTGCTATTGCTTCAATGTTAAATCAGCTCTTTAGATGCCCCCATCCCGCC